>DASTYC010000037.1:0-198071 GCA_035765195.1 Streptosporangiaceae bacterium | reverse complement strand
TGCGGCGAGCCATACTCGGGCTGAGGTCATGGCGTGCGCGTCGATGGTGAGGGGGAGCAGCCAGGCGAGCCGGTTGGGCCATCCGGCGATAATGGCGATCCCGCGCAGGCCGGAGAAGCTGGCCAGCGCCGCCGAGGCGGCAGCCACCGCCATCCCGGCCATCACCCACCAGTCCTTATCAACGGTGTCTTTGCGCTGCGCAGTGTCGCTGGACGGCGTTGGCGTCATCAGAACTCTCCTTCCGGGAGGCCATCGCGCGGAGACTTGCGGCGGTGCCAGTGGGCGCGGCTGCGGCACTTTCGGCAGCACTTGTTGCCCATGTCGATCTGGGCTCCGCACGGGCAGGACCGGCCGAACAGGCTGAGCGGAAGATTGCGCAAGTAGAGCTCTCCTCAGATCGCGAATCTGGTGATGTCGTCATCGGGTCGGCTGACGTGCCCGAGGACGCGACGCGTCGACGCACCTGCCACGCTGCGCGGAGCATCGTGACGATGAACGGTCATGTGCCGTTCCTCCGAGCGGATGCCAAGGACCAGCACCGCGAACGCGCCCACGGCGCACCCGCCGATGAACACGGCGACGAGCAGAACGAAGAGTGCGGACACCGTTCAGTCCTCCATGTCGAGCGCGTCAGGGGTAACGACCCCGTGGTAGGAGGACCAGGCCGCGTGCCTGGCGCGGGCCTGGGCGAGGATGCCGCTCAGCCGGTACTGGACCGCGCCGAACGTTAAGCCCGTGTCGTAGTGGCCGTACGGGACGTGCACTGGATCGATCTCGGTACCGAGCAGAGTCGCGACCCGATCCACCTCAGCCCGTATCGCCCGGTCAGCGGCCCTGGGGACGAACACGGCGACCTCGACGGAGTACGGGACGGGCAGATCTGGGTTGGCCTCTAGAAACTCCGCCAGATCATGGAGTCCGGCGATGACGAGGGGGCGGCGGGCTGGGTCGGAGTAGGTCATCAAGATCACTCCCTTCGCACTTCTTTCTTCTTTCGCGCTCCAGGAGCGCGACCGGACCTCAGTATGTGCGCGTTAAGCTGTACACGTCAAGATGTACGCGTTAAGTTGTACACGTTCGCCTAGAGGCGTCGGGCCGGACGCGTACAGTTAGACGCCTACAGACATGCGCGCTACGCTGCGGAGAAGCCTGGCGACCTTGATCAGAAAGGAGAGACTGTGAGCGATGACGCTGGGACGGGTGGCCAGAAGCTCTACGAGATCATCCGCGACCAGCTCATCGACGACATCACGTCGGGTCGCGCCTACCCCCCCGGGGCCCTCCTGCCGTCCGTACGCGAGATCACGGTCAAGTGGACCGTCAGCACCACCACGGCCCGCAAGGTCCTCTCCGAGCTGGTGAACGCGGGCTATGCCCGCGCGGAAGGAACACGCGGCCACGTCTCGACTGGTCCGCGAGGTCACCCGACAAGTGACTCAACGAATCGCTCCGGCTTCGACTCCGCCCAACTCGGAGGGCGCCGCCAGGGCGAGCAGACTCGGAAATTCGAGGGGCTCGACATCGAGCTGGGCCGAAGCGGGGACCCGCACCCGAATTCTTCCGACGTAGGCCTTGGCCGGCTTCGAGACGTCGAGGTCATCATCTGGCAACTGACCGCTCTACCGTGGCGCGCGAGAGCGGCAGCCATACGCGCCGCCCGTGAGGAAGAAGCCAAGATCGCTGCCGAACGAGAGAGCGAAACACGTCGGCCACAATGACACCGTGCGCCTGTCCGTCTAGGCCCCCACCTCGTCAATGGTTGTCGGCATGCGTGCTTCACCCGGGATCGCGATCTCGCTATATCAGGACAACGGGACTCGACGAAATGCCGTGTGCAGCCCAGCATCAGCGCAAGGATGATGGAGAATCATCGTATGTCGGAGCATATGTATGAGCGCATCGCAGTCGTATTGCGCGAACAGATCTTGAGCGGCGTGCTGCGTCCGGGCGATCGGCTTCCGACGCAGGACGAACTCAGCTCTCAGTTCGAGGTGAGACAAGTGGTCGCCCGCCAAGCCCTGGAGATGCTCGAGGGCGAAGGTCTTGTCGATCGCGATGAGGGCTCAGGAAGGGTCGTACGCGATTATCGTCCGCTGGTTCGCCGGGCCACCCTCCACTACCGGCACGATCCGGGTGCTCCTTATGCAGAGGAATCGATCGGTGCCGATCGGATTCCCCGCTATAGCCACGAATCACATGAAGATCGGGCAGGCGTCGAGATTGCCCGTCGCTTGAATATCGGGGTCGGGGACGGGGTCATGGTGACCGAGTACCTCTTTCGCGCCGATGATCGACCGAACATGATCGTCACGTCCTACGAGCCTCTGGCGCTCACACGCGGAACGCCGATCATGCTCCCAGAGGAAGGGCCGTTGCTCGGAGCCGGCGTGATCGACCGGTTCACGTCGATCGGGCTTCGGCCAGTCCGTGTGATTGAAAGACTCCGGTCGCGGATGCCGCGTCCGTCCGAGACCGCGCGACTGGAACTGAGACCGGGCGTGCCCGTGATAGTCATCGTCCGTGTGACTATCGCCGGCCCCGGACCCGTCGAGACGGCCGACCTCGTACTCGCTGGCGATCAGTTCGAACTGGAATACCCAATTACTGTGGACGAGCCGAAAACCGGCGAGTAGGTATCGCCATGACGCTGCCCCCGACGACGAAGCCGCTTCGGGGGCAACGCCAGGCCGGATGGTCAGCAGTTGACCAGCGATGGATTCTGGTTCAGCAATTGCGCTTCTGGTGAGGTGAACTGTTCGTAGGCGTCCTTGGCGTGAGGCCGGAACACTGCCGGTTTGCAGCAGTTTTGGAACGCCAGCCGTACCCCGAAGTGCCGTTCGATTGCGTTGCGCATTGAATCGCTGGAGAACATTCGGAACATTTGACCCCATTGTTCCTCGGTCTCCGGCACCATAGTGTTCTGAGCGCTGTCGGCGTCGCCGTGGTTAAGCTCATTCACCAGCCGCGTGACCATATCCCATGCGTATGGGAGAGAGTCGGCGATACATTTAACGAAGTCGTCGTGTTCTACCTTGCCTGCCCTGGCCTTCTCCAACAGTTCGGGCGAGACTGTAAGCGACATTTCATCACCACCTCCGGCTTTGACATTAGGGTAGAAGCCGGTGGCGGGTCCATCGTTCGTCCGACGCTGAGGTCTATCTAGAACGGGAGGTCCAACTTACGCTGGCGTCAGCGAATCAAGGTCATCGCCTGCATATTACCTTTGCTGCCAAGAGTGGCCATTGAGCAGAATCCCCTAAGAACGGCTTTGCTCCATCCTAGCCACGGACTGCTTCGTATACGGGTATGTTGACATACTAGGTTGCGTTTCTATATATACCTGCGTGCAGCCTTCGTATGTGCG
Source organism: Streptosporangiaceae bacterium (assembly GCA_035765195.1). Lineage (GTDB taxonomy): Bacteria > Actinomycetota > Actinomycetes > Streptosporangiales > Streptosporangiaceae > CALAED01. The sequence goes on along the minus strand of DASTYC010000037.1, from coordinate 194,707 downwards.
TATGAGAATATGAGACGATTGCCGAGTGGCTGAGCGCGACCTGTATAAACCTCTGTACCTGGTCATTGCCGACGATCTTCGGGCCAGGATCAAGAGTGGAGAGTTGAAGGCCGATACCCGGTTGCCGAGCGAGCGGGAACTTTGCGAGCGATGGGACTGCTCGGCCATTACCGCCCGGCATGCGATGACCGCCCTGCGCAGCGAGGGGTTGATCTACACGCTCAAGGGCAAGGGCGCGTTTGTCTCCAAGCGACCTCCGTTGGTCCGGGTCAGCCCGGATCGCTATCCGCGAGACGCCACGCGGCAGACCTTCCATCGCGAGGGCGAGCGTTCTGGCGTGGCGGTCCATGCGGAGCACTCGACGGAGCGTGTCGAGGCGCCGGCGGAGGCCGCTGAGCGGCTGGGAATCGAAGAGGGAGATCCCGTAACGGAAACCGTCTACAAGATCGACATGGACGGTGAGCCTGTCTCCTTCAGTGTGTGCTGGGAGCCCCTCGCGATCACTGGAGGGACCGAGATCGAGTTCCCGCACGAAGGTCCCCACGCAGGAAGAGGGATTGTTCCGCGGTTCGACGCCATAGGCCTACACGTCGACGTCAAAGAGGAATTTCTGCACGCGCGGATGCCCGAACCGCACGAGGCCATACGCCTCAAGGCCCCACCCGGTGTGCCGGTTATTGTGATCTGGCAGACGTTCTGGGCCGGAGACGTCGCCGTCGAAGCAGCGAAGATCACCCACCGTGCCGACCGGTACGAATTCCACTATCGGACCAACATCGAGTAGACCCCGCTCGCATCGTGCCTTGCCTTGAACTACAAATCGAATTCACTGGACTTGACTCGCGCAAACAGCTCCGCAACCGTCCTCGCGGGAAGCGCCAATTTGGGGCCGTGGGGATCCTTGCTATCCCTAATGCCGATGGCCGCATCGGTCATCCGACCCAACTCGACGCAGGCTTCGTCGTTCACTCCGCCGCTATGAGAACTCTTGCGCCACTCGGTCACTGGTATATCTCCATCAACTGCCTGATCAGGCCTCGGGAGGAGCTTTGGGGCAAGGACTCTGCCCCTATTTGGTCGTACTCTATCGACAGCGTCCGGACCTCTGAGCCGGCTTCGATCAGCCGTCCGCCTATCTGCGCACCGGCGTAGGCCGCTTCCCTCCCGGCCAGGCCGAAAATCTGGAACGGGCCGTCAAGCCCTGGATGTGCGCCCGACGACTTGAGGTTGACGCGAACGGTAACGTTGGGCTGATCCGCGACGTGGAGCAGGTAGCCGAGTTGCTCCCTCATGACCTCGGGGCCACCAACGGCCCGTTCGAGGGCTCCCTCATCGAGGAGTAGCCACAGCTTCGGGGGAGTGTCCCGCTCCATAACCTCTGCCTGTCGGGCGAGCCGCGCCTCCAGCAACTTGTCGAGATCCTTCTCACCCCTCGGGGCGAGCAGGGCACGCGCGTACGCCGCGATCTGGAAAGGGCTCGGTATGAGCTGACCGTGATAGATCTTGATCATCCATGCCTCTGCCGCGTAGCGCGTGTACTGCTTGAACCAGTCCGGATCATGTCCCGTCCGAGCGAACCAGAGAAGCCGCTCGAAGTGGCCACCAGTCTCCCACGCCGCATCTAGTGCTTTTGCCTGCTTATCGTTGAGCTTGAGTCGGCCGGCCTCGATGTTGGATACAGTCCCGCGAGTGCAATCCATGATCGCTGCGACCTGGGCCAGCGAGAGACCGCGCTTCGTACGGTAAAACCACAGGTCATACGCCAGCCAGTCCCACAGCGAAGCCTTGGGATCAATCGACTCACGGACGCTCATCTCACATCTCCGCTGTATTTTTTGTATCCGGATACGCGACAACGTATCCGGATAGCGGCACTCTGTCTCCTGGCATGTTCACATACGAACCCCCCACTCGGGGCGTCGAGCTAGCAGGGATCGAAGATGCACGGTGCCGGAGCGGAAGGGCGCATACGCCCGTCAGCGAACACGGTCGAAGTCACCCCAGACCAGGTCCAACCGTTTCCGCTCCCATCGATGCCTCAGATGGTGACAGGTCGTCCAGCGGCGGCAGACCAACGATCTCTGCTGGGAGCAAGCAATTACGCGGCCACTAAACGACATGTGTCACTCGCAAGGAATTGGGTGCGGACAATCTTCGCGGACGTTGTCGACGATGACACTCTCTACGATCTCTCCCTCTGTGCCGACGAGATGGTCGATAACGGCCGCAAGCACGGGCGGCAAGACGGAGTAATCTCGGTGGCGGCCTATCTGACCCTTACCACGGCACAGCTTGAAGTCACCAATGATGGTCCTGGAGATACTTTCCCGCACGTGACCTCCAACACAGTGACAGAAGAGGGTCACGGTTTAATGATCGTAGCAGCGCTTTCCGCTCGTTGTGGCAGGTACCTGAATCACGATAGGGATCAGGTCGTCTGGTGTGAATTTCCCATAAAAGCGCAAACGCATGAGGGCAGTCCTCATGTATGACAACACTATTGCCACTGACGTCTGGCCGTCTTTGTATCTATCCAGTCAGTACCTCCAAGAGCTGGAAACGGCCTTACGATCAGTTGGGATTCGCACCCGGTACCAGCGGCCAGGAATAGACGGCATCGTGATGCCGCGACTGTACGTCGAACATCCTGAACACGGACAGCTGAGCCACGCTCTTTGCGCCACCCCCTGGCGGGCCAATAGTCAAAGCCTTGAGTGGTGGTTCGAGTGGCGATCCTTCACGCCCTGCAACTGCTTCGAATGCGTCCACACTGAGCTGAGACGAATCTGCCGTATTAGGGATATATCGAGGGCCGCACAGACTATTGCGGGACAGCTCTATGAGGAGTCGGCCTGACCTTCCGGAGATCCCGAAGCTGAAAGGAGTGACACCTTATGGTGGTTCCATCTGGCTGTGACAGTCGCGAGCGACTGCAGGCTACAGCCTCAGAGCTGCAAGATATGGCCGACCTCATCCAGAAATATCCAGCCGAGGCGCAGCTCATCATGGCAGCCTACGAAGATGGATTGACGCTCGGTCCTATGCACGTGATGGATTCGAGTGAAACCCCGATAGAAGCCGTCGCAGAACCACAGGACGGATCGGCGGGAGTGACCGTGACTGTAGAAAAACGGGGCACTATCGCTCGACTGATCCAGGAGCGGACCCGCAGGATCCAAGAAGGTGATGACTCTGATTTCGTCGAGGTGACCGATGAGGAGCTGGCGGCCGGCCGACTGGACCTCGACGAGGAGCACCATTGGGGTCTTCTCCCCGCACTTCGGGTCGCCGAGTTGCTGGGCGTGGCAAGCCCAGACGATTCGTCGCCCACATTCGACGACCTCTGCATCGAGGTTGACCCCCGGCTGGCACGGATCATCTATGAACAGGCGAACCTCCAAGAGGTCTTCCTCCACGGGCCTATACCCGAGCCACCGATGCCATCCGAAGGAACCGACGCGGCTCCCCTCCGCGCGATGCTGGCCGCCGTCGTCGACCAGATCGGCGCCCTCGACCTGATCGGTGCGGCGTATCGGTGCGCCACATGGGCCTCCGGCAATGACCCCCTCCGCCACGCAGACCACCAGGCCCAAGCGATGGCCTACAAGATGGCCGCGATCCGAATCACCGACGCGCTCAACAAGGTAGCCGGCGCTCTGGTAGGTGGCGATACCGCCAGACAGCTCTGAAGAGGCCACGAGGCAGCACCGCCCGCACACCAGCCCACCACCACAAGCCGTCGACACTGAGCTTCAACGGCAGCCGAGCTCCAAATCATTGGCCGAAGTTGATCGAGGAGTATCCGGCAGCACAACTCCTCAGAGCGACATTCGAAGAGAGGCTCGCACTCGGGCCCCAGCCAAGTGATGGATCCCTATGACATTCCCAGCTGAGAACCGCACGCTTCCTAGTCCCCAGGACATGGCCCGCCACCTCCAGCACCGGCACCGCGCCTGGTGGCTGATTTGGTACGGCGCCCAGACCAGGCAGTACTGGGCACTGGCCCTGTGGGTGCACACCCCTTACGCCCTGCTCAGCGCCGCCACCCCCGAAGCCCTGGATGCGGCCATCGCCACCTTCCACTCCCTCCACCCCAACACCAGGCCCCAGTACGCTCATGCCGTGGATCATCGAAGCATCTGACGACTGCGGGGGGCACTGGCGCAGAGCCGAAGTGACCGGCTGCTATCTACACCCCCGCATCGCCATGCTCGAAGCCCTGGCGATCATTGAAGACGAATGGCACCCGCCACACCGCGCACTTCTCGAACTCACGACCTCGCTACAGGACGAACTGAGGGCGCACTTCTGGGAAAAGGCTATCCGAGTCATACGCGCTCCTAGCGACGTGAGACCGCCTGATCCCCCCGCGGCGCGAATCTAAGATCACCCCAGATTGTCCAGAATCCACCGTTGGCCCGGGAAGTCATACTCTGATTAATTCTATTAATTACACAGCCGTCGAGCGGGCGGAATCATATCCACTGTCCAGCTATCGCTACCTATTTTTGCTCTCGCCCTAACCTGGCCTGGCTTCCCCCAGGGTTCGCGCACGTTTCTTGCCAGCTGACTCATTGAGGCGGCGGCCTTATTAACTGCACGCGATTGTGCGGTCTTATCAGGCGAAGCACATATATGAGCATGTGGGGTGAGCGTGCATATACGGGTGCGATCAGACGGTGCGGGGCGGGGGGTTCTCCCAGCTCTGTAAGGGGCAAGGATGGCTACAGGAGACTCGATTAGCAATTTCTCCCATACCCCATCATGGTGTGCATTAGGCGCACCATGATGGGAGATTTTAAATAGCGATGCCTGCAACTCCGGGTTGAAGGTTGCCAAGACAGCCTGCCATCCACAGCCAGCAGGACCCTTAAGCAAATCGGCACCCAGAAGTATCGCCATATTCTCGACTTCTACCCAAAGTGCAATCGCAAATTCGTTAGGGTCTGCCGACGACAGTTTACGACGACTACCCGCATGCGCGAGACCTCTTGCGAGGAGCCTCTGCGAGCGTGTAACAGCCTCATGTGAAGGCGAAAGTGCGACAACACGCGCGTTAGGCCCGCTGTCACTCCTGACCGCTAGGATTTCAAGACCCTCAAGTGCGCGTTTCAAAGGCTTAATTCCAAGTTCCGATCTTCCTCTCAGCTCGACCATATCAAATACGCTGCGATACTCAGAATGCGAACTCTTTCGAAGTAGGCTCTCGATCTCTCTGTCAACTTCGATCACAGAAAGGAACTCTTCGGATGTTACAGCCTGCGAGCAGACAAAGAATGCGGACTTGCACGCGTCGAACAGCCTCGATATCCCTGCTATATGATCATCATGGGCATGGGTTGCAACGATCATCTTAACGGCCCTTGATGCGTCGACACCAATGCTCTCCAGATAGCGCAGCGCTGGCAACGTTCCGTCCGATTGATCAACGCAGGAGTCAACAATCACCCAGTTGTCCGCACCAAGATGCGCGACTATGGATTCACCCTTTCCTGGGCCAAAAATAGATATCTCTACAATATCAGTGCCAGGATAGTCAGTCAGCATAGTCCTTGAATGATTCCAATCGCTTCCGTGCACGCGCCCGAACATTACTCAACTCTTCTTCCGACCACCTCCCTAGACGGCGACGTCGCAGTGAAGATGTGCGTGTAGGAGCTCCTCGATCCCGTACGGTACGCACCGTCAAATAGAAGGTATCTCCGGCGACGACCTCTTCATCTGGATCGTTGTCGAGCAGTGCTACCTCGAAATCTCCCACGATTGTGGGAGCATTCTCATCCATTGGTGTCAGTTCAGCGGTAAAAACGTCTCCATCGACTTCCAGAATTCGGCCCTCCCACTTCTGTATGCCAGTGACCTTCGGAGTTTTACTCGAAATTATGTCGGGCCTTACAGAAGTCCGGCGCAGGAGATCTTGGATATCAGTTGGCTGAGGATCCGAAGCAGGTGAGGTTTCGACGAGGGGGGAAGCTAGGCTTGTATCGGTTGAACTGGGAACGCGGGCAACTGTAGAATTTTGCGTGAGAGAATCGATTCTCGTGGGATGGAACTCTTCCTGGGAGTAGGTGATGATATTAGTAGGATTAAGCTCAGCGGTGAATGTCGGAGTTACGGATGCCAATGTTATCCCTCCGCTAGTTTTGCTATACGTTCAGTAACTAGTCGGCTGCTGCGCATTGATGTCTCAAAGTTATCAATAAGAATCTTTACTGCAAGTGGGTTCTTTTCTATACTTGCCTCTAGCTGCTCATCGCCGGGAAAGATCTTCGCCCGTGTTGTTGGCTGAGCATCGACAACCGACAAGCCATAATGATCATTATGTCTAATATAGATTCCAAGGCTTACGCGTAGCGATGGCTGGACATCGACCTGAATGCGTCCGGCAAAATTGTCGGGGCGAACGCCCCATATATTTACACCCCTCATTCCAGGAAGCTTTAGGACACTCTCCCATACCTCTTTAGGAGCAAGTGTATCACCTATTCTGTGCCATTGATCCAGAGACTGCACCAAAAAATGCATTTCGCGGTTGATTCCGAGCGCGCCGACGGGCGTCTGTGGCAATGCACGCAAAATGCCTACCGCGACGTCACGCACACGCTCGAAGTCGCTCTCTTCCGACGTTGATATCTGCAATAGGTCCCTAGTGATGTTACATTTTAGCCAACCTGTCTCGAAAATTGCTATTTCTGAAGAAATAACCCGCAACTCCGCTTCGGCATATGCAGTCTTGCTTATCAATCCTTCAGCCAACAACCATGCTGGAGAGAAGATCGCCGGATTGAAATGCCCTCGCAGAACTACAGCAACTTCATCAAGAGCAAATGGGGGAAGGGGCACTTCTCGGTCCTCCTGCAGTCAAACGGCGGATTTTGCCCCGCAGCTCACACCTAATCACGATACCTCTCAACGGGTCTACGCGGCTCACAATAGGTCATTGCATGTACGCGTAGAGTTTATACACCTAGCTTGGCCATCGGTAACTTGAGCGACGTCCAGCCGGCCCCCGCCCCTGCACGCCAGGGCACCGTCGTTGCGCCGTACGCCCTAAACCCCCGTGGGCCTGGGCCCCTGTGCTGCCGCGCCGAACCCTCATGCTGATCCTTCCGCCTCTAGGGGGGAAGGTGGGGGCTCCAAGATGCGTCGATACCCGGCATTTGAACCCCGGGCAGGCCTGTTTGACGGTAGGTCTGATTCGGAGAGACGCTTGGCCGGGTGCGGTCAGGTTGACGGGTGTCGGTGCAGATCGGGGACGGGAGGCGTTGAGATGCGGTTCGCAATCTTTTACGAGCACCAGCTGCCGCGTCCGTGGGATCACGGTGAGGAGCGGCGCCTGTATCTCGACGCGCTCGAGCAGATCGAGCTCGCCGACCGGGTGGGGTTCGACTACGTGTGGGAGGTCGAGCACCACTTCCTGGAGGAATACAGCCACTCCAGCGCACCCGAGGTCTTCCTCGCGGCGGCCAGCCAGCGCACCAGCCGGATCCGGCTCGGGCACGGCATCATCCAGCTGCCGCCCAACGTCAACCATCCGGCCCGGATCGCCGAGCGCGTCGCCACCCTCGACATCGTCTCCGACGGCCGGGTCGACTTCGGCACCGGCGAGGGCAGCGCCGGCGCCGAGCTCGGCGGATTCGGCGTGCGGCGCACCGAGAAGCGCGCCATGTGGCAGGACGCGATCGACGCGGTCACCCGCATGTTCGTCGAGGAGCCGTTCGCCGGCTGGAACTCGCCGTACATCCAGATGCCGCCGCGCAACGTGGTCCCCAAGCCCGTGCAGCGGCCGCATCCGCCGCTGTGGGTGGCCTGCTCGCGCCGCGAGACGATCCACTTCGCCGCCCGCAACGGCATCGGCGCGCTGTCGTTCTCCTTCGTCGAGCTCGAGGACGCCGCCGCGTGGGTGGGCGACTACTACCGGCTGCTGGAGTCGGCGGAGTGCGTGCCCGCCGGCTTCACGGTGAACCCGAACGTCGCCGTGGTGCTGCCGATGATGGTGCACGAGGACGAGCGGATCGCCATCGAGCGCGGCATCGACGGCGCGCACTTCTTCGGATTCGCGCTCGCGCACTATTACGGCAACACGCCGCACGATCCCGGCCGTACGAACGTGTGGGAGGAGTTCCTCCGCAACCGCGCCCAGCGGGGCTTCGACCGGGCGGCGATCGCCGCTGACAAGGGCCCCCTCGGGGTCAACATCGGCTCGCTGCGCGGCGCCGTCGGCACCCCCGCCCAGGTGAGCGAGCTGGTGCGGCGCTATGAGGCCGCCGGCGTCGACCAGGTCATCTTCGTGCTGCAGGCGGGGCCGAACAAGCACGAGCACATCTGCGAAAGCCTCGAGCTCATCGGCAGGAAGGTCATCCCGGAGTTCGCCGACCGCCGTGCCGAGCGCGAACAGGCCAAGTCGGCCCGGCTGGCCCCGGCGATCGAGGCCGCGCTGGCCCGTCGCGAGCCGCCGCGCGAGCTGTCCGCCGGTTACCGCATCGACGAGGAGGCCGAGCTGCTGCGGGCCCGGCGCGCCCGCCGCGGTCCGGCCGGCGTGAAGGCGTCGCTGTCCGCGGTGCGGCGGGACGCCCGCGCCGCCGCCCTCCGCCGGGGCCTGCGCCGGCTGGCGCTGATGGTGGAGGGCCGGTCCGACGCGGAGATCGAGCGGCACTTCGGCCTGCCGATGCAGCGCGTCCTGTTCGGCGGCATGGCCCGCTCGTACGATCCGGACGCCCGCCCCGGCTTCGCGGGCGAGCTGGAGTTCCGGCTGAGCCGTGCCGACGGCCCCGCCACGGCGTGGACGATCGAGGTGCGCGACGGGCGTGCCCGCGTCCGGATCGGCCCCGCCCGTGCCGCGGCGCTGACGATCGAGACCTCGGCCGCCGACTTCTTGCGCGTGCTCGCCGGACTCGCCAGCCCGGCCAAGCTCCTCGTGGACGGCCGCATGAAGATCCGCGGCGACTTCGAGCTCGCCCCGCGCCTGTCGGAGATGTTCGGCGGCCCGTCTCCGTACTAGGGCTTGCGGGCGACGCCGCCGATCAGCCGGCGGTCGCCGGTGACCAGCTCGGGCGGCTCGCCGCCCTCCGGGCGCCACAGCGGCAGCGGCACCAGGCCGGGCTCGAGCAGCTCGAAGTCGCCGAAAAGCGCGCGGATCTCTTCGAGGCTGCGAAACCGTCCGCTGCCGAACTTGTCGTTGAGGAGCTTCTCGCTCGCCTCGGCGAGCGCGGCCTCTTCGGGCATGGCGCTGCCCGGGTTGTGGAAGTGGGAGATGGCCAGGTGGCTGCCGGAGGCAAGTCCGGCACTCAGGCGCGCGGTGACCTCCGCGGGCCGCTCGTCGTCGTTGAGGTGATGCAAGATGGCGATCAGCAACAGCCCGACCGGCTGGTCGAAGTCGATGAACTCCCGCAGCACGGGGTCGTCGAGGAGCTCGTCGGGCCGCCGCAGGTCGGCCTTGATGACCTTGGTCGCGTCGCTGGTGTCGAGCAGCGCCCGGGCGTGCACGAGCACGACGGGGTCGTTGTCGATATACACGACCCGCGTCCCCGGGTGCGCGTCCTCGGCGACCTCGTGCACGTTGCCCTGGGTGGGCAGGCCGGATCCGATGTCGATGAACTGCCGGATGCCGGCCTCGTCGATCATGAAGCGCACGGCCCGCCGCAAGAACGCCCGGTTGGTACGCGCTATCGCCGGGGCCTCCGGCACGAGATCCTGGATTTCGCGGCCCACCTGGCGGTCGACGGCGTAGTTGTCCTTGCCGCCGAGCTGGAAGTCGTAGACACGGGCGATGTTGGGCTTTGTCGGGTCGATCCCCGGTGGAACCCATCCTTGATGGGACATCACGCCCTCCCGTGTCACTCAGCCCCGCACACGGACATCTCGGAATGATCGTAGCTCTGGGGTCCCGAAGTCCGCACATTATCGGATGCGCAGGCCAGCGGACGTCTCCGGCGCCGGGCGGCGCGCCGCGCCCAGGCCGGGTCGTCTCAGCCGGGGTTTGTGCGGTCCGCGCCATAGGTGATGCTTGGTACGTGGAGACTCTTACCGACGCGGCGTCGCTCGGCGCCTTCTTGCACGGGCTTCCCGGGGTCGATCAGGTCGGGGCAGAGGAGCGGGCCGCGCGGCTGGCCACGCGCTCGATCAAGACGACGGCCAAGGCGCAGGCCATCGATCTGGCCATCTCGATGGTCGACCTGACGACGCTGGAGGGGGCCGACACCCGTGGCAAGGTGCGGGCGCTGTGCGCGAAGGCCGTGCACCCCGATCCGAGCGACCCGTCGGTGCCCAAGGTCGCCGCGGTCTGCGTCTACTCCGACCTGGTGGCCGAGGCCGTCGCCCACCTCAAGGGCAGCGGTGTCGGGGTGGCCAGCGTGGCGACCGCTTTCCCTTCCGGGCGGGCGCCGCTGGAGGCCAAGCTGGCCGATACCCGGCGGGCGGTGACCGACGGAGCCACCGAGATCGACATGGTGATCGATCGCGGGGCCTTCCTGTCGGGCGACTACCGGAAGGTGTTCGACGAGATCGTCGCGGTCAAGGAGGCCTGCGACCGGGCTCACCTAAAGGTGATCTTGGAAACCGGTGAGCTGATGACGTACGACAACGTACGCCGCGCCGCGTGGCTGGCCATGCTCGCCGGCGCCGACTTCATCAAGACCTCGACCGGCAAGGTGGCCCCCGCGGCAACGCTCCCCGTCACCCTGATCATGCTGGAGGCCGTACGCGACTTCCGGGCGCGGACCGGCCGCCAGGTGGGCGTCAAGCCGGCGGGCGGCATCCGTACGACCAAGGACGCGATCAAATACCTGGTGCTGGTCAACGAGACCGCCGGGGCCGACTGGCTGCACGCCGATCACTTCAGGCTGGGGGCGTCGTCCCTGCTCAACGACCTGCTGATGCAGCGGCAGAAGCTGACCACCGGCGTCTACGCGGGGCCCGACTACTTCACGCTGGACTAGGGCGTCCCGCGAGGGTTGTGATCCCGCTTTACGCTGGTGGGGTGTTCGAGTACGCACCGGCGCCCGAGTCGCGCGACATCGTCGATATCAAGCCCTCGTACGGGCTGTTCATCAACGGCGAGTTCGCCGACGGCCAGGGTGAGTCGTTCAAGTCGATCAATCCGGCCTCCGAGGAGACGCTGGCGGAGATCGCCTGCGCCGCGCCGCAGGACGTCGATCGCGCGGTGCGGGCGGCGCGACAGGCGTACGAGTCGGTATGGGGCGGCCTGCCGGGCCGCGACCGGGCCAAATACCTGTACCGCATCGCCCGCATCCTGCAGGAGCGCTCGCGCGAGCTGGCGGTGCTGGAGTCGATCGACAACGGCAAGCCGATCCGTGAGTCGCGCGACGTCGACCTGCCCCTGGTGGCGGCGCACTTCTTCTACTACGCGGGCTGGGCCGACAAGCTGGCCTACGCGGGGTTCGGCGCCCGCCCCCGGCCGATTGGCGTGGCCGGGCAGGTCATCCCCTGGAACTTCCCGCTGCTCACGCTCGCCTGGAAGATCGCCCCGGCGCTGGCGTGCGGCAACACCGTCGTGCTCAAGCCCGCGGAGACGACGCCGCTCACCGCGTTGGCGTTCGCCGAGATCTGCCTGCAGGCCGAGCTGCCGCCCGGCGTGGTGAACATCATCACCGGCGCGGGCGAGACGGGCCAGGCGCTCGTCGCACACCCCGACGTCGACAAGGTGGCCTTCACCGGATCGACCGAGGTGGGGCGGCAGATCGCGCGGAGCGCGGCGCGTACGGGCAAGCGGCTCACGTTGGAGCTGGGCGGCAAGGCCGCCAACGTGATCTTCGAGGACGCGCCGCTGGATCAGGCCATCGAGGGCATCGTCAACGGGATCTTCTTCAACCAGGGCCACGTGTGCTGCGCGGGCTCCCGGCTGCTCGTCCAGGAGTCGATCGCCGACGAGCTGCTCGCGAAGCTGAAGGCCCGGATGGCGACGCTGCGGATCGGCGACCCGCTGGACAAGAACACCGACGTCGGCGCGATCAACTCGGCGGCGCAGCTGGAGAAGATCCGGATGCTGTCGGAGATCGGGGAGCGGGAGGGCGCGGCGCGCTGGTCGCCGCCGTGCGAGCTGCCGTCCCGCGGGTTCTGGTTCGCGCCGACGTTGTTCACCGATGTCGCCCAGTCGCACCGGATCGCCCGCGAGGAGATCTTCGGGCCGGTGCTGTCCGTGCTGACCTTCCGTACCCCGGCCGAGGCGGTGGAGAAGGCCAACAACTCGCCGTACGGCCTGTCCGCCGGGGTCTGGACCGAGAAGGGCTCGCGGATCTTGTGGATGGCCGAGCGGCTGCGCGCCGGGGTGGTCTGGGCCAACACGTTCAACAAGTTCGACCCGGCCGCGCCGTTCGGCGGCTACAAGGAGTCCGGCTTCGGCCGTGAGGGCGGCCGCCACGGCCTGGCCGCCTACCTCGATGTCTGAGCGGCGAGCGGGAGCGAGGCGAGAGGCGATGGGCACAGACAGGTTGGCGGTTCGGAAGACGTACAAGCTGTTCATCGGGGGCGCGTTCCCGCGATCGGAGTCGGGCCGGTCCTATGAGGTGCGCGACGGCAAGGGCGGCTTTGTCGCCAACGCCGCGCGCGCCTCCCGCAAGGATGTCCGCGACGCCGTGACCGCCGCGCGCAAGGCGTTCGGCGGCTGGTCGGGGCGCACCCCCTACAACCGCGGGCAGATCCTCTACCGGGTCGCCGAGATGATGGAGGGCCGCCGGGGCCAGTTCGCCGACGAGGTACGGGCCGGCGGCGCGGGCAAGGCGGCGGCGGAGGCGGAGGTGGACGCCGCGATCGACCGTTGGGTCTGGTACGCCGGCTGGGCCGACAAGGTCGCCGCGGTGGCGGGGGCGGCGAACCCTGTCGCCGGGCCGTTCTTCAACTTCTCGACACCGGAGCCGACGGGGGTGGTCGGGATCGTGGCGCCTGACTCGGCGCTGCTGGGCCTGGTCTCGGTCGTCGCGCCCGTGATCGTGACCGGCAACACCTGCGTCGTGGTGGCCGCGCAACCGCTGGCGGCCATCACGCTGGCCGAGGTGTTCGCCACCTCGGACCTGCCGGGCGGCGTTGTCAACATCCTCACCGGTCATCGAGAGGAGCTCGCTCCCTGGCTCGCGTCGCACATGGACGTCAACGCCATCGACCTGGCCGGCGCACCGGCGGAACTGGCGCTGTCGTGCGCCGAATCGGCGGCGGAGAACCTCAAGCGGGTGCTGCGTCCGGCGGCCGCCGTCGACTGGACGGCCGACCCCGGAACGACACGGTTGACCGCGTTCCTCGAGACCAAAACCGTGTGGCATCCGGTGGGCGTCTGAACACATTGTGTGTAGATCGTTGTCAGTCGTGGAATAGATCTCTCCGTAACTGATCACTACGGGGGGAACAGATCAGTGCCTACGAAGACCGCGACTCCTGCGGCCGCCGCGCGCCGTAGTTCGGCGAGCAGAGGCCGTACCAAGTCAACGACCACCAAGCGCCGCACGACCAGGAGGCCGGCGGCCGCGAAGTCCACCTCGCGAACGACGGCACGCGTCAGCGTGCGCAAGCCGGCCGCGCGGCGGCGTACCACTACCACCAGAAAGCCGGCGGCCCGCAAGACCGCCGGTAGAAGTCCGGCGAGCAGAAGCTCGGCGAGCAGAAGTTCGGCGGCCAGAAGGTCGACGAGCAGAAGCTCCGCGAGCCGCGGCTCGGCGACCAGACGGTCCACCGCACGGCGGACCACGTCGGGCTCGTCCACCGCCGCCGCGACGCGCGTGTCGTCCGCGGCGACGAGAGTCTCGTCGGCGGCCACCAAGGTGACCTCCGCGGCGACCAAGGCGACGGCGTCGGCCCGGACCATGTCCACGGCCATGCGCTCCATGGCCGCGGCGACCAAGGCCATGAACACGGCCGCCAAGGCCCTGACCACGGCGGCGAAGACGTTGTCGTCCGCCAAGCCGGCGGCCGCCAGGTCCAGCTCACGCTCGACCACGCGGTCGGGTTCGCGAACGGCGCGAACGGCGCGTTCGGGTGCCCGGTCCGGCTCACGCGCCGGCTCACGTGCCGGCTCACGCGCCGGCTCACGTGCCGGCACGCGTTCCACCGCGCGTTCGACTCGTTCCACCGCGCGTTCGACTCGCTCTACCGCGCGTTCGACTCGCTCCACCACCCGGTCTACGCGGTCGGCGGGACGTTCCACCACGCGCTCGACCGCACGGTCGGGTTCGCGGCCGGCGGCACGCTCGACGACACGCCGATCACCGGCACGCTCCACGGCACGCTCCACGGCGCGCCGGACGTCCGCCGCCAGCAGGTCCCGGCCGCGCGCCACGACACGGGCGTCCCGGCCGAAGGCCACCGGCAGGCGGGCGACGACGACGAGCCGGGCCAGGACCACCCGGTCCAGCTCGGCCCGCAAGCCCGCGGCTCGCAGGACGGTCACGGCCCGCCGGGCCGCCACCACCCGCGCCAGGGCGACGGCGGCCAAGGCCACGGCCCGCCGGGCGAAGCCACGGACGCCGCGTCCGACGCCGATGGCCGAGCCCACGGGTATGCCGGCGCCCATCCAGCACTCCACGCAAAGCGACGGCGGAGTCCTGTCGGGCCTGCTGCGCACTCCTTGACCCGGCCATGACCGGATCGTGCACCCGTTCCCGCACACCGCGGGAACGGGTGCACGATGTGTAGGGAACAGGCCGCGCGGCGGCGGAGTTGGGGGTCACCATGGACGACACCGAGATCCTGTCGCAGATCAAGGCACTCGTGGCCGAGGAGCACGACCTGCGCGAGCGGATGGGCCAGACCAAGCCGGCCCCCGCCGACGAGCAAGCTCGGCTCCGCTCGCTCGAGGAGTCGCTCGACCAGTGCTGGGACCTGCTGCGCCAGCGGCGGGCCCGCCGGGAGGCGGGGGAGGACCCCGATGCCGCGTCGGCGCGGCCCCCCGGCGAGGTCGAGGGCTATCTCCAGTAGGGCCGGCGGGAGATTACAGACGTTCTGGGGTGGGGACCCCCAACAGGCCCAGACCGGTCACGAGCGTGCGCAGCGTCACCGCGCACAGCGCCAGCCTGGAGGCCCGGGTCGGCTCGTCCGGGGCCCGCAGCACCGGGCAGTTCTCGTAGAACGTGGTGAACGCGTCGGCCAGCGCGAAGATGTACGCGCATAGTTTGTGCGGCGTGACGTCGGCGATGAGCGCGTCGATCGCGCCGCCGAAACCGAGCAGGTGCAGGGCCAGCGCCCGCTCAGCCGGGTGTCCGATGACGATCGGCCCGGTCACGGCGGCGTCCACATCGGCGCCGGCGTCGGCGCCGGCCTCGGCGTCGGCGAGCCCGGCGCGGCGGAAGATCGACCGGATCCTGGCCACCGCGTACTGCAGGTAGGGGCCGGTGTTGCCCTGGAGGGCCAGCATCCGGTCCCAGTCGAAGACGTACTCGCTGTCGCGCGCCACGGACAGGTCGGCGTACTTCATCGCGCCGATGCCCACCGCCTGGGCGATCTCCCTGCGGGCGGCGTCGTCGTAGTCGCGGTCGGCGATGACCTTCTCGGCGCGTTCGATCGCTTCGTCGACCAGCGCGCTCAGCTTGACCGACTCGCCCGACCGGGTCCGCAGGAGCTTGCCGTCGGCGCCCAGCACGTTGCCGATCGCCGCGTGGAAGGGCTCGGTGCCGTCGGCCAGCCACCCCGCCCTGCGCGCCGTCTCGAACACCATCCGCAGGTGCAGGGCCTGCGCCGCCCCGATCACGTAGATGACGCGGTCGGCGTGCAAGGTCAGCGCCCGGTAGCGGAGCGCGGCGAGGTCGGTGGTGGCATAGCCGTAGCCGCCGTCGCTCTTGCGGATGATCAGCGGGACCGGTTTGCCCTCGCGCCCGGTGAACCCGTCGAGGAACACGCACAGCGCGCCCTCGCTCATCGTCGCGATGCCCTTGCGCTCCAGCTCGTCGCACACGTCGCCGAGCATGTCCTTGTACATGCTCTCGCCGGCGAGGTCGTCCTCGGTCAGCGTGATCCCGATCCGGTCGTAGACCCGCTCGAAGTACGACGTGGACAGGTCGACGAGCTCGCGCCAGAGCCGCAGAGTGTCGGCATCGCCGCCCTGGAGCAGCACCACCCGCCCCCTGGCGCGCTCGGCGAAGGCCGGGTCGGCGTCGAACTTGGCCCGTGCGGCCTGGTAGAACACGTTCGGTTCGGTCTTGGACCGCTCGGCCTCCGGCGAGTCCTCGCCCACGTCGAGCAGATGCTCGATGAGCATGCCGAACTGGGTACCCCAGTCGCCGACGTGGTTTTGCCGGATCACCGTATGGCCCCGGAACTCGGCCGTACGGCTGAACGCGTCGCCGACCACGGTGGTGCGCAGGTGGCCGACGTGCATCTCCTTGGCGACGTTGGGCGCCGAGTAGTCGACGGGCATGATCAGCGGCCGGTCGACGCGCGGCACGCCCAGCCGTTCGTCGGCGAGCATGGCCTCGGTCCGTGCGGCGATCCAGTCGTCGCGCAACGTCATGTTGATGAACCCGGGGCCGCTGACCTCGACTTCGGCGCAGACGTCGGCCACATCAAGGTGCCGCGCCAGCTCACTCGCCACATCGCGCGGCTTGCTGCCCAGCCTCTTGGCGAGGGGCAGCGCCACGTTGGCCTGGAAGTCGGCGAACTGCGAAGGCCGGATCACCGGGTCTTCGCCGCTGTACTCCTGGCCGAACGCGGCGCCCAGCGCGGCTTGGACGCGGTCGGCGAGGACGAGCTGCGGATCGGGCATGCTTCAAGGCTATCGGCGCCGCGACGCGGCCCGGGACAATAATCCCGGCCGATCGACAGGGCCGGCCGGCCGGGGCAGGGCCCTCAGTCGGGCCGGTTCGGCCGCGGCGGTTCGGCGGCGTCGCCTCGATCGCGACGGCCGAAGCGCGGCAGCCGGGTGGCGCCCACCCGTTCCTTGATCCGTTCGACGATGTCGCCGGCGCAAAGGTCACGGGCCAGCCCGCACGCCGAGGCGATGGCCTTGGCGTTCGAGTCGCCGTGCGCGATCACCACGGTGCCGTTCAGCCCGAGCAGCACCCCGCCGCCGTACGTCTCGGAGTCGAGCCGCTCACCCAGCTCCCGCAGCCGCCGCCGGTGCGGCAGGGCGGCCAGCGAGGCGGTACGGGTCGCCGTCAGCGCGGCCTGCACCTCGGCGACGGCCAGCCGCACCGCGCCCTCCATCGACTTGAGCGCCACATTGCCGGTGAAGCCGTCTGTCACGATGACGTCGACCCTGCCGCTCAGCAACTCGTCGCCCTCGACGTTGCCGGCGAAGTGGAGCGGCGTCGCCGCGAGCAGCTCGTGGGCCCGGCGGGTCAGCCTGTTGCCCTTGGCGGGCTCCGCGCCGATGGTCAGCAGCCCGACGCGCGGCTCGGGCACGTCGAGCGCCACCTGGGCGTAGGCGGTGCCGAGCGCCGCGAACTGGACCAGCATCTCGGGCTTGGCGTCGGTCGTGGCCCCGGCGTCCAACAGCACGGCCGGGCGAGGCCTGGTGGGCAGCATGACGGCGATGGCCGGGCGCATGACGCCGTGCTGAGCGCGCAGCCGCAGTCGCGCTGTCGACACCACGCCCGCCGTGGTGCCGGCCGAGACCATGGCGGACGCCTGCCCGCTGCGGATCAGCCGGCAGCAGATGGCGATCGACGATCGCGGCTTGCGCCAGCTGGCGAGCGCGCCCTCGTCCATGGACAAGGTCTCGTCGGCGTGCGCGATCGGCATCTCGCCCGCGGCGCCGTGCTTGGTCAGCAGGTCATAGATCGTCGGGCCGTCGCCCACCAGGATCAGCCGAACGCCGTGCGACCGCGCCGCCGCGACCGCGCCGGCCACGACCGCCGCCGGGCCGCGATCGCCGCCCATCGTGTCCAAGGCCACCGGCCCGAGCGGAAGGTCGGGCATGGCGGGGCTCCTCGGGGGTTCGGCTGGATCTCGCCCGTCGCCGGCGGCGATCCGATGGACCTGGCGGGACGATGACCATGACGATAGCGCCCCGCTACCGCATGGTAGGCCCCGCCCCGATCAGTCCTTGTGCCGGCAGTCAGCGCCCATGCAGCCGGCGTTCTGCACGACCGGCCTGCCGCCCACCAGGATGGTGTAGTAGTGCTCCTGGGTCTTGGTCTCGCCGGCGGCGACGACCTGGATCCGTCGATGGCCCTGGGCCGCGCCGGTGCAGGCGACCCGCATCTTCTGCTTGGTCGCCTCGGGCATGGACACGCACCGGAGCGGCGCCGTCAGCCGGACGCCGCGCGCCCGCAGCTCATCGGCGGCCGTGACCGGGACGGCCCTGAGCAGCGCGGCCTGCGTACGGTATTTGAGCTCTTTGTGCGAGCCGAGCAGCAGGACGCCGAGACCGATGCCGAGGCCCACGGCGACGACGATGCAGGGGATGCCGACACGAATGAATATCTTCACGTGCGTAGCGTCCCCACTTCGCTACGGTACGTGGCCCGCCGCGGACGTGGTTTTACCGGAACTTTGCCCGGCGTCGTGGCCGCCCCTATCCCCGAGACCCCTCGAGTCCGGGGAGCTCCCGCGGGTGTCGGGGACGCGGGCGGTGGCCCCGGCTTATTGCCGCGATCCCAGCTCCGTGATCGCCTCGGCCACGGCGTCCGGCCGGTCGGTCTGCACCAGGTGACGGGCGTCGGCGAGGGTGATCTGGCGGCCGTACGGGCTCATCGCGGCCAGCCGCCGGTGAGACGCTGTCCAGGCCCGCCGCCGGCCGGGCGAGCGCATCCCGCCGAGGGCCGTCAGCACCGTGACCGGGATCTCGGGGAAGGGCCTGACCCGGCGCAACGCGATCAGGTCGCCGGCCATCTCGCCGTAGGCCACGTTCTCCGTGAGCGCCGCCGCGGCGACGGAGCCCCGCCCGTAGACCGCGCGGACGAGGGCGCGCGGGACAGGGTCATGATGGCTGATCCGCCGCATGTACCGGCTCCGGGCCCAGGGGCCGAGCAGCCGGGCGGCGCCCGTCGCCCCCGCCAGCCACCCGACGGCGCCGAGCAGGGGCGTCGCCGGCCGGGACAGGTGCGGCCGTGGCCGCGCCGCGCTCTCGCAGCTCGGATCGACGAGGATCATTCCCGCCACGAGGCCGGGGCGCGTCCGCGCCAGCGCCTCGGCATGGAACGCCGCGTAGGAGTGCGCGGCCACGATGACCGGCCGGCCCGCCCACCGGGCCAGCGCGGCGAGGCGTGCGGCCTCGGCCGGGAGGGTGGGCGCCGCCCGCAGCGGCGGGCTGCCGCCGAGCCCGGGACGATCGAATCGGATGACCCGGTGCCGGTCGCGCAGCAGGTCGACCGTGGGCTGCCAGTCGAACCAGGCGCCGCCGAGACCGTTGCTCAGCAGGACGGGCGGGGCGTCCGCGGGGCCGTCGACGACCACGTGCGACCGTTGGCCGGCCACCGAGATCAGCTGGCCGGGGAGCGTCACAGGCGGGCTCACAAGCGGGTTCACAGGGGCCTCACAGGGGGCTCACGGCGGTCTCATGGCGAGCTCACGCCGCGGCCGGGCCGCGGCCGCCGTGACCAGGGTGCATGCTTCATCTCCGTCGCGCGCCCCGCCTCGTCCGCCCGAGCCCGTCCGCCCGGGACCCGTTAGTCAAAACAACGGCCAGGAGGCCATATTCCGCCGGCCGGTCAGGGCCCGGGTACCGGACACGCCGCGCTCACAACGGCCACGGCGCCAACGGGAAGCAAAGAGATCCTTGTGCCTGTCGTGGATTCATCCGTGCAGGAGCGTGATACTTGCGTGTCGTGCGACTATCGAGATCAGAATGCATCGTATCGACGCATACCGGAGCGGGTATGTCATCGGTGAGAACAGTGATCTAACGGATCCATTGGGGCGGGGGAGCGCGCGAGCGCTCGAACGGAGCCAACCGTTGTAGCCCCACATGCGGTGAGGAGGAGTATCCCCGGGAGCAAGCGCACATCTGAGGCGAGTGATCACGGTACGTCATGGATGACGCACACGGACGCGCGCTTTCTACCGATCTCAAGGAGTACAGCCAACGTGACTTTGGTCAATGACGCGGCGCCGGCCCCCGTGCAGTCCGCCGGCCGCAAGTTCCGCGCCTTCACGGTGAAGCACCTGGATGAGCTCACCGCTCGCGCCGGGCTATCGCCTGACCAGCGACTCGCCATCCGGGCGGTGGCGACGGTCCTGCCGTTTCGGACCAATAGCTACGTCGTCGAGGAGCTGATCGACTGGTCCGCCGTCCCCGACGACCCGATGTACCGGCTGGTCTTCCCCCAGGAGGACATGCTTCCGCCAGAAGACGTGGCCCGCATCGTCGACCTGCTGCGCCGCGAGGCGCCGAAAGCCGAGATCGACGCGGTCGCGCACGAAGTGCGCATGAAACTCAATCCTCATCCTGCCGGTCAGCTCCAGCTCAACGTGCCGAGGCTGCACAGCGAGCAACTGCCGGGAGTTCAACATAAGTACCACGAGACAGTGCTGTTCTTCCCTAAACAGGGACAGACCTGTCATGCCTACTGCACGTACTGCTTCCGCTGGGCCCAGTTCGTCGGCGAGCCCGATCTGAAGATGGCCGCCAGCGACATCGAGCGGCTGAGGACGTACCTGCTCGAGCATCCCGAGGTGACCAGCGTGCTGTTCACCGGCGGCGATCCCATGATCATGGGTGAGTCGGTCATGCGCCGCTACATCGAGCCGCTGCTCGAGCTCGACCAGCTCGAGTCCATCCGCATCGGCACCAAGTCGCTGGCGTACTGGCCGAACAAGTTCGTGACCGATCCCGACGCCGACGACATGCTCCGGCTGTTCTCGGAGGTCAGCGAGACCGGCAAGAACCTCGCGTTCATGGCGCACTTCACCCATCCCCGCGAGCTCGATCCGATGGTCGTGCACGAGGCGGTCCGCCGGATCAGAGACACCGGCGCCGTCATCCGGACCCAGGCTCCGCTGATCCGGACGATCAACGACTCGCCCGAGGTCTGGGGCCGGATGTGGCGCGAGCAGCAGCGGCTCGGCATGATCCCGTACTACATGTTCGTGGAGCGCGACACCGGGCCGCAGGACTACTTCGCGGTGCCGCTCGCGGAGGCGTACGAGATCTTCCGCACCGCCTACAAGGACGTGTCGGGGCTGTGCCGCACCGTCCGGGGTCCCTCCATGTCGGCCACGCCCGGCAAGGTGTGCGTCGACGGGATCGCCGAACTGTACGGCGAGAAGGTCTTCGTGCTGCACTTCATCCAAAGCCGCGACCCCGAGCTGGTGAACCGGCCGTTCTTCGCGAAGTTCGACCCCGACGCGAAGTGGCTGACCGACCTGCGTCCCGCCTTCGCCGACAGGTTCCCGTTCGAGGGGGCGATGCCGCCGCTCGACGCGGGCTCGTCCGCGCACGACCTGGTCGCCAGCGGACCCACCGTGTGACGGGACGGGTAGCGGACCGATAGCGAGTCGATAGCGGCACCCCGCATAGTGGGAAAGCACTCGGGTCCAGAGGACCTCCAGTGCGGCTGCGACGCCTCGGGGGCCGAGCGCAGCGTGGCGAGCGGGTCGCGGCCCCGGGGGAACGGGGAACCAACGGGCCGAGGCCGGATCCGCCGTCACCTTGTTCCCGCAGGGTGCGCTGCGGGGGCTGTTCCGGGGCCGCGTCGAGGGGCGCGGCCCCGGTCGCTTTTATCCGCCTCCGAACGGCCGCTCAGAACGGTCGGGGCCCATGAAGCAGCCCCCGAGGGGGGCGCCCGGAAACGGGCTCTAGTGGCCGTAGACGGGGACGATCAAGGCGCGGGCGAGGGTGTGCTGGGTGAGGTAGAAGCCGACCACGGCCGGGCTGGCGTCGGAGTCCACGCCCAGCTTCTCGGTGCCGAGGGCGTGCACGGCGAACGCGTAGCGGTGCGGGGTACCGGGCGGCGGCGCGGCGCCGCCGAACGCCTTGATCCCGTAGTCGTTGCGCGCGTGCGTGCCCACGTCGCCGTCGGCCGTGCCGGCGCCGCCGGGCAGCTCGGTCACCTCGGCGGGGATGTCGAACAGCACCCAGTGCCAAAACCCGCTGCCGGTGGGCGCGTCGGGGTCGAAGCAGGTGACGGCGAAGCTCTTGGTCTCCTGTGGAAAGCCCGACCAGCTCAGGTGCGGTGAGCGGTTCTGCCCGGAGAACCCCCAGTCGTCGAAGACGTGCGCCTGGCTCATCTGCTCGCCGTCGGCGACATCGTCGCTCGTGACGGTGAACGATGGGACCTCCGGCAGGAACTCGTACGGAAGCGGTGGCTGACCGGCCATGGCTACCTCCTTCGGCTGCCGTGCCTGTGGCTACAGGTACTACATGCGCGTGTTAGGTGCTATGTGTGTTTACGGGTGGCTCGCCCATTGAGGGCCAGGACAAGGGGCTCCGATCCGGTCACTTGTCCGTTGCCTCGGTGTAGGCGGCGATGACCGTCTCGGGGTCGCCGTCCATCCGGATCACGCCGTCCTCGATCCAGATGACCCGGTTGCAGGTCTGCTCGATCACCTCGAGGTTGTGGGCGACGAGGAACACCGCGCCCGCGTTCTTGCGCAGCTCGTCGATCTTGGCCTTGCTCTTGCGCTTGAACCTGGCGTCGCCGGTGGCCAGCGCCTCGTCGACGAGCAGCACATCGTGCGTCTTGGCCGCGGCGATGGCGAACCGCAGCCGCGCGCCCATGCCGGAGGAGTACGCCCGCATCGGCAGGTGGATGAACTCCGGCTTGAGCCCGGAAAAGTCAACAATTTCCTGATATTTGGCCTTGGTCTCCTCGAGCGAGAGGCCCATCGCCAGACAGCCGAGCACGATGTTGCGCTCACCGGTCAGATCGCGCATCAGCGCGGCGTTGACGCCCAGCAGCGACGGCTGCCCGTCGGTGTAGACGGCGCCGCGTTCGGGCGGCAGCAGCCCGGCGATCGCGCGCAGCAGGGTCGACTTGCCCGAGCCGTTGCTGCCGATGATGCCGATAGCGTCGCCGCGGTAGGCGATGAAGGAGATGCCTCTGATGGCGTGTACTTCCTTCATCTGTGGCCGGTTCTGCCTGCGCACCATGCGGAGCAGCGCGGTGGCCGCCGTGCCCTTGTCGCCGCCCCCGCCATAGATGCGGTAAATGATGTGCAGGCCGTCGACGACGACGATCGGCTCCCTGGTGGAGTCGATGACGACTTCGGGATCGGCTTGGGCGGGCACGGACTCGGTCTTCTCCTTGACGTCAACCACGGCCGTACCTTTCCTCTGCCCTGTAGAAGAACAGGAATCCCCCGACGAATATCACCACGGCCCAGATGATCGCGTACCACCAGAGGTGCCCGGTCGGATGGTGCAGGTCTTCGACGAAGCCTCGGTACTTCGCCAGCAGGGCGTGTCGGCTCAGCTCCACATAGACGTACCCCGGGTTGATCTCGAGCAACTTCACCACCCATGGGTGATCCTTGAAGGTGCTTTGGAGGTGGGCGACGCTGAAGATGACCCCGGAGAAGTAGAACCAGGTGCGCAGCACGAACGGCAGCAGCTGAGTGATGTCGCGGGCGAAGGCGCCCAGCCGGGCCACCACCAGGCTGATCCCGATGTTGAAGGCCAGCTGCATCAAGATCACGGGAATGAGCAGCAGCCAGTGCGCGGTCAGCGGCTCGCCCATCACCAGCACGATGACGAACAACACGACCAGCGACATCATCAGCTGCTGGAGTTCGAGGATGACGTAGGCGAAGGGCAGCGACGCCCGCGGGAAGTGCAGCGCGCGGATCAGCGACAGGTTGTCGCCGACCGACTTGGCCCCGGTGTTGACGGAACGCTGGGTGAAGGTGAAGACGAAGACGCCCGTCACCAGGAACGGGATGAAGTCGGGGATGCCGCGGCTGGTCTTGAGCAGCACCCCGAAGATCAGGTAATAGACCGCGGCGTTGAGCAGCGGCGTGAGCACCTGCCACAGCTGTCCCAGCCGGGCCGTCGTGTACAGCGAGATGCTCTTGGACGAGGCGAACGTCCACACGAAATGACGGCGCTGCCACAGCTGCCTGATGTACTGCCTGAGCGGTGGACGCGCCGCGCTTTGGCTCAGCCCACGCTGGATGGCGAACTCGGCCAGCGACGGGCCGGGCGGGCCTGACTGGGCGTCACCGTTCCCGTTGATGCGTGGGGGCTTGGATGCCGTGCTGGCCGGCCCGCCACCCGCCGGGCTGAGCCGTTCCGGGTGACTCATGTCGGAGAGCCTATTGCAGACGACGCGGTGTCAGGGACGTTCCGCCACATGTGCCTCGCCTTACTCGATCTTCTCAGCGCTCGGGACCCCGCCGGCCCCGTCCGCGCTCGTGGCCGATGCCGAATCAAGGCTATCGAGGCGGGCCCGCCACGCCGTCACATGGGTTCTGACGTGGCCCCCGCCGACGACGACGGTGTCGCCGCCGGAACGGACGGGTAGGGCTGCTGAGATAACGTGAGCCCACCGAGCCCGCCCATGGGTCTGATGGGGTGGAGGGGATATGCGCGCGGGAAGCTACAAGCTCGGCCCGGCAACCGGCCGCCTGCTCGTCAAGACCGGCCGTACGGGCCTCGGCAGGCGGGCGGGGCATGACCTGACCATCGAGGTCACCCAGTGGGAGGCGACGGCCACCATCGACCCGGCGGACCCCGGCGCCTCGTCGGTCACCGTGACGGCCGACGTCGACTCCTTCGCGATACGCGAGGGCGCCGGCGGCGTCAAACCGCTGACCGACGGCGACCGGGCCGAGATCAAGCGCACGTTGCAGCGCGAGATCCTCCGCACGGACCGGCACCCCTCGATCACGTTTCAGTCGACGCGGGTCACCGGCACCGCCGAGGAGTTCGCGATCGAAGGAGAGCTGACCATCCTCGACCGGACCCGTCCGGTGACGGTGCGCGGCTCGGTCGAGTCCGGCGACCGGATCCGGGGCGGCACCACCATCGTGCAGTCACAGTTCGGCATCAAGCCCTATTCGGCGTTCTTCGGGGCCCTCAAGCTCGCCGACGAGGTCGAGATCGCCTTCGACCTCGGGGTACCCTCGCCTGCGTGAGTCGGGAAGGCGTAACGCCGCAGAGCGAAGATTTCTCCGCCTGGTACAACGAGGTCGTCATCAAGGCCGAGCTCGTCGACCGCGGGCCGGTGCGGGGCACGATGGTCATCCGGCCCTACGGCTACCGGATCTGGGAGCTCATCCAGGCCGACCTGGACGGGCGCATCAAGGAGGCGGGCCACCAGAACGCCTGCTTCCCCCTGTTCATCCCGGAGTCGTACCTCAAGCGCGAGGCCGAGCACGTCGAGGGCTTCTCGCCCGAGCTGGCCGTGGTGACCGTCGCCGGCGGCAAGGAGCTGGAGGAGCCGCTGATCGTACGGCCGACCTCCGAGACCGTCATCGGCGAGTACATGGCCCGGTGGATCGACTCACACCGTGACCTGCCGCTGCTGCTCAACCAGTGGGCCAACGTCGTGCGCTGGGAGATGCGGCCGCGCATGTTCCTGCGCACGACCGAGTTCCTGTGGCAGGAGGGCCACACAGCGCACGTCGACGAGGCCGACGCGATGCGCGAGACGATGTGGGCGCTCGACGCCTACGCGGCGGTCGCCCGAGAGATCGGCGCGATGCCCGTGGTCGAGGGCGAGAAGACCGCGGGGGAGCGGTTCGCCGGCGCGGTGCGCACCTACACCATCGAGGCGATGATGCGCGACGGGCGTGCGCTGCAGAGCGGCACCTCGCATTATCTCGGCACCAACTTCGCCAAGGCCTTCGAGATCCAGTACCAAGACGAGTCGGGACGGCTCACGCACGCCCACACCACGTCGTGGGGGCTGAGCACCCGGCTGATCGGCGGCATCATCATGACCCACGGCGACGACAAGGGTCTGGTGCTGCCGCCGCGGGTCGCGCCGTACCAGGTCGTGATCGTGCCGATCGGCCGCGGCGAGCAGGGTGAGCGCACGATCGCCGCCGCCCGCGAGCTCGGCGCCACCCTCAAGGCGGCGGGCATCCGGGTGCACGTGGACGACAATCGGCCCCAGCTGTCGCCGGGGTTCAAGTTCAACGACTGGGAGATGCGCGGCGTGCCGATCCGGCTGGAGCTGGGTCCGCGCGACCTCGAGGCCGAGGCGGCGACGCTCGCCAGGCGGCTGCCCACGGCCGAGGGCCAGGGCAAGGAGCCGCTGCCGCTGGCGCGCGCCGCCGAACTGCTCCCGGGCATCCTGGAGGACTTCCAGGCCTTCCTGTACGCGCGCGCCGAGACGTTCCGCGACGAGCACACCCGTACGGTCGACAGCTGGGACGACTTCGCCGCCCAGGTGTCGGAAGGGTGGGCGGTGGCCTTCCACTGCGGGCGTCCGGAGTGCGAGGACGACATCAAGGCCGACACCGCGGCCACGCCGCGGTGCGTCCCGTCGGACGGGCCGGCGGAGACCGGCGACTGTGTCCGGTGCGACCGCCCGAGCGCCTACGGCAAACGCCTCATCTTCGGGCGCTCTTACTAGGCGTTCGTTTCCGGGGCGCTGGTCCCGGGCGGTCGCACCAGGCTCACACGGAGGTCGCGAGCACTTCCTCCAGCGCCTCGGGCTCCTCGCTCTCGGGCGCGGCCGTGTCGGTCACCCGTTCGTACACGCGCAGCGTCTCGCGGCAGATGCGGTCCCACGAGTAGCGCGACCGGGCGCGGTCGGCGGCGGCGATGCCGTACGCCGTGCGCAGCGTCGAGTCGGCGAGCAGGTCCCGCACCCGGCGGGCCATGTCGGCCGGCTTGCTGGGCGTGACGTGCACGCCGGTGACCTTGTCGATGACCATTTCGGCCTGGCCGCTGCTGGGCGAGATGACGACCGGTACGCCGCAGGCCATGGCCTCGAGCGGCGCGCGGTCCGTGGGCCCTTCGGGGGGCGCGCAGACCACGAGATCCGCCGAGCGCAGCAGCCGTGGCAGATCCTTGCGGACGACCCGCCCCAGGAAGGTGACGCGGTCGTTGACCCCGGCCTGCTTGGCGAGCTGGCGGAGGCGGTGCACCTGGGGATCGGTTTCGAGGTCCTCGCGCGGCGGCCCGCCGGCGACCACGAACTCGGCGTCCGGGATCAGGGCGAGCGCCGCCGTGGCGGCGGCCACCGCGGGCGGGGACAGGTTCGGCGCGAGCAGCCGCGGCGCCTCGCTTCGGGCGTAGGCCGGGCCCTCCGGGGTGAACCTCTCCACGTCCACACCGTCGGGGACGATGTAGATCGACCGGCGCGGGACGCCGTTGTGGATCAGCAGGTCGGCTTCGGGGGTGCCGCCGGTCGTCACGGCGGCCGCCGAACGGGCCAGCGCCGTCTCCAGCCGCCGGCGGGCGCCGGGCCTGCGGCTCAGCGAATACAGGCTCTGCACGAGCGGGATCTCGCTCGGACCCGCCGAGGCCTGCTGGGCGGCGACCGCGACGAGGCCGCTCACCCACCCGTGCGCGTGCAGCACGTCGGGCATGTCACGAGTCAGCCGGTCGGCGAGGTGGCTGCCGAACTCCAGCGTGTGCTTGGCGAGTTCTTGCGCCGACAGCGGACTGGCGGGTCCGGCCGGAACGTGCTCGACCACGACGCCGGGGCTCAACCGGGCACGGTCCCGCAGATCGGGAGCGTCCTTGTGGGTGTAGACGGTGATGTGATGGCCCTGCGCGCCCAGCTCGCGCGCGAGTTCCGCGACGTGCACGTCCTGGCCTCCGTCGGTGCCGGTGGGCGCGGCGAGGGGGCTGGCGGTGGCCGAGATCATTGCTATTTTCATCGGGGCTCCTTCAGAACGCCCGGCACAGGGGAGCCGCTGACCTCGCGGTGACCCGCGAGGGGTCCACGAGATCTGGCGGCGCCGGTGCCGGACGGTCTAGCGGTCCGAGGTGGAGCCCGGCCGGGGGGCGGGAATGCCCGCGAGGCGCGTCCGCGCCCGGCCGGTGTCGATTACCGAGGGAGTGCGCGGAGCGGCGTCGTGCACCAAGACGTGACCCGCACAGCGGCCGAAGACGACCGCCGAAAAATGCCGGGTCCTGGGTACGCACGCACAACTCCGGGGGGATCGGACAGGTTCAACCTGTCGAACGAAGCTGTGCCTGCGTCGTAGGCACTGTTACTACTTCGCTTTTCCGGTGAATCGGGCATCCAAACACCCGGCTCCGAAAAAGCTTCTGACCTGCGGGACTCCGGGCTCAGTCGAGCGTCTCGGGGAGCACCCGCAGCGCGAGAATCGAGATGTCGTCGCCCACGTCGCCGTCACAGAAGTCCATCAGGGACTGCTCGACGGCGATCAGGATCTCGTTCAACGGCCGCGTGCTGTGCTGGGCGAGCACCTCGATCAGCCGCTCGTGGCCGAACCGCTCACGGGTGATGTCGCAGGCGTCGAGCACCCCGTCGGAGTGCAGGATGAGAGTGTCGCCCTCGTCCAGGTCGACCGACTCGATGGCCGGCTCGAAATCCTCGAACAGCCCCATCGGCAGCCCGCCGCCGCTCATGCTCCTGATGACGCCGTCGCGGCGGATCACGATCGCGGGCTGGTGGCCGGCAGTGCCGAGCGTGACGCCGAGGCCGCGATCGCGCGTTTCGACGCACGCGATCACGGCGGTGACGAAGCGATCTTCGTCGAGCAGCACGTCGTTGACCATGCCGAGCACCTCGGCCGGCTTGGCCTGCCACCGCGACAGCAGGCGGATGCCGTGCCGGGCCACCGCGGTGACGGCGGCCGCCTCCTCGCCCTTGCCGCACACGTCGCCGAGCACGAAGCCCCAGCCGTCGGAGGTGCGGTAGACGTCGTAGAAGTCGCCGCCGACCTCCATCCCGCGGGTCGCGGCCACGTAGCGGGCGTCGAGCGCCACGCCGGGGATGGCCGGCAGCCGCTTGGGCAGCAGGCTGGCCTGCAGCGTGTCGGCCACGGCCGCGCGCCTGTGGTATTGCCGGGAGGCCCGGATGATCAGAGCCAGGTAGCGGGCCAGCCGCTGGACGACGCCGAGGTCCATGAGGTCGAACGGGCCGTGCTCGCCGGTCCCGGTGAGGGTGATCACGCCGTAGGTGTGTTCGCCGTCGTCGACCGGCACGGTCATGATCGAGGTGGCGCCCAGCAGCCCGCACACCGACATGCCGTCCTGCGTGAGCCCCAGCGCGTCCAGGTCTTCGACGTGCGCCACCAACGCCGTCTCCCTGGTGCGGTGCACCGAGTCGGGCAGCGAGCCGGGCTGAGGATCGACGGACTCGACGGATCTGGCGACCTCGCGGCCGCGTTCGTCGTCGGGGCCGAGGACGACCTGACGGCGCAGTTCGCCGTCGTGGTCGAGGTCCACGACGACCCACTCGGCCAGTTCGGCGGCGAGCAGCCGGGCGCACCTCCTGGTGGCCACCGTCTCGCTGAACGCCGGCTCGTCGAGCAGCAGCTCGATGGCGGTGGACAGCACGTCCATGCGGTGGACGACGCGGGCGACCGCGTCGCCGGCCTCGCGCGGCTCTTCGGCGGGCGGCGCCCCCCAGGTCTCGCCCTCGAGCGGGGCGGCGACCGCGACGACCAGGGGGTCGGGTTCCCCCTTGATCCACACCCTGGCCAAGGTGACCGTGGCGGCGACGATGGCCTGCTTGCTCAAGAAGCGCACCTCGGCGTGGCGCCGCCGGCCGGTGCGGACGACGCCCGCCAGCTGCGAGCGCAGCGCCGCCCTGGTGGGGAGGTCGCAAAAGACCGTGAACGGCTTGCCGGCCACATACCCGGGCGTGGTGTCCAGCAGCGCCGCCGCCTGCCGGTTGACCCGGCGTATGGTGCCCGCCCGGTCGAGCAGGAACAGCGGGACCGGCGCTTCCTGGAAGACCGTGCGCAGCACCCGGCGTTCGGAGTCGCTCGCCGTCGACTTGCCGTCCTCGGCCGTCTGGCCGGCGCTCACGGTGTGGAGCGCGGCCACCGCGAGTTCGAGTTCGACGAGCGTCGCGTCGAGCGTCATACGGAGATCGGACTGCGGCATCGACGCGGCCTGTTTGAGCTCGTTCAGGCGTTCACCGAGATCGGCGATCTCGCGCAGGAGCCCCTGCGGTTCAAGCTGATCGGCCATGCCCGGGCTCCTTGCGCTGAGGCGGTTTGCGCAAGTGCTCACCGCTGTTTCGGCATGCTACGCCGGGGCGACCTGGGTGGGTGGCGACCGCCGGGATCTGGGGCCTGG
This sequence comes from Streptosporangiaceae bacterium, assembly GCA_035765195.1. Taxonomy (GTDB): domain Bacteria; phylum Actinomycetota; class Actinomycetes; order Streptosporangiales; family Streptosporangiaceae; genus CALAED01. The sequence continues at coordinate 164,658 of DASTYC010000037.1, read as the reverse complement.
CCAGGGGCGTGGGCCACCGCGCCGCGGCCGCCTGATCGGGCCCCGCCGTGTGGTGTCGCCGTCGCTCCACAGCCTTCATTCGCCCTTTTCTCCGACTGGATCGGTCAGCTTCCGTCACGCGCCGCGTCGCGCCTCGTGTCACGTGATGTGCAGGACCTCGGCCGCCCGTCGCGCTACGCGCACGGGTCATCGAGGCCCCGCTAAATGTTCCCTTCGCCGGCCACGATGCGCCTGGCAACGGCGGTCAGCTTCACGTGGCGGGTCTGGGAGATCCGCCTGAGCTCGGCGAAGGCCGTTTCCGCGTCGCAGCCCATGGCATGGATGAGGATGCCCTTCGCCTGGTCGACCACCGCGCGGGCCTCGACGGCCTGGCGTAGCTGCATCGCCGTGCGATGGACGTCGTCGTATTCGCGGGTGTTGGTGACCGCGGCTCCGCTCTGGGCCACCAGCAGCGCCGCGACCGCGAGCCGGCTCGAATCGAGCGCCCGCGGCAGCACGCCGTATAGGCCGAGAGTCAGGAGGACCTGATCATTTTCGTACAGGGTGGCGGCGAAGCAGCGCACACCTCGCCGCAGTGCCGCGTCGACGTAGTCGGGCCAACGCGTCTCGACCAGTGTATCGTCGCAGCTCACCGACTCGCGCTCGCGGACGGCCGTGAAGCTCGGACCCTCGCGACGGGCCAGCTGCACCTCGGTCAGCTCGGCCAGATCGGGGTGGCTCGCCGCGGTGGCGATCATCTTGGGCGGGTCGGTCAGGGCCCAGCGTATGGTGGTGGCGCCGGCGCAGCCCGGCACAGCTCGGGCGGCCAGCTCGGTGAGTCTGCCGAGTGCGCCCATCTCGGACGACTCGCGGACCATCCCGAGCTTGGCGATCTCAACGGCGAGCTCATCGGTGATACCGGTGCGGATGTCGGGGCCGGACACACTGCTCACACTACCCCGCGTCCCCAGATGGTCTGACGCTTCCCGGCCGGGGACCGCTACAGCCGCGTAAACCGCGGTAAGGACGTCTTCCGGCCGTGGCCGAAAGACGTCATCACTGGCTGGGAGGCGCCTGGCTGATGTCCGCGAGAACCGATGTCTCGTCGTGCTCCCTCGCCAGATCTCCCATGGAGACAATGCCGACGGGCTCGCCATCGGTGACCACGGGCACGCGGCGGACCGCCCGGGCCCGCATCAGCGCGACGGCGTCGTCGGCGTCCGCGTCGGGCTCGACGGCGGCGATGTCGGCCGAGCACACGTCTCCCACCGTCGTACGATGCGGATCGCGGTTCTCGGCGACCGCCCGGACCACGATGTCGCGATCGGTCAGCATGCCGCACAGGTGACCGTTGGAGGTCACGAGAACGTCGCCGATCGCGTGGTCTCGCATGATCTTGGCGGCCTCCGTCAGCATGACTTCGAGGTGGACCGCGACCGGGTCCTTCGTCATGACCTCAGCTACCGTTTTGGTCACAAACGCCCCTCCCTTTTCGCCCCTCCCAATCGGTTTCCCCGGGCTGCGAGCTACCCGGGCAAAGGCATCCTATTCGGGCTTTGCCTTGGGATGTGGTGACGCCCCGTGGATACTCCTTCGACCGGCACGGTATGGCGTGTCCGCCGATAGGATCAGTGGCAGCATCCATTGGCCTGTGCCCGCGGCCCCGATGCGCGCAGAAGGGAGATCGGTGTCCGACCAGGGCTGGCAGCAAGCCGTACTCCAGGACCTGGGCCTCCCGCGCACCGGTCTGGTGACGGCGGCGCGGGCCGCCGAGACCACGCGGGCCGGCGATCCGCAGGACTTGCCCCCCGAGGCCGTTCCCGTGCTGTCGCCGCAGCCCGCGGAGCCCCCGCCGCGGCAGCCGGCGGCTCCGGCCGAGGAGCAGCAGCAGCCGCCGCCGGCGCCGCTGCCGGCCGAGAACGGGCGGCAGCCCGAGGCGTACCCGGCGATCCGCCCGGATGTCGTCGCACCCGAGCGTCGGCCGGTCCAGCAGCCCCTTCCGCCCCCGACCGACCAGCAACCGCCGCCGCAGCCGGCCGAGCAAACCTGGCAACCCGAGCAACCGTGGCAACCCGCGGAACCGGTGCGACCCGAGCAGCCGGTTCAGCCGGTTCAGCCGGTTCAGCCGGTTCAGCCGGTCGAGCAGGTCGAGCAGCAGCCCTACCCGGATCTCGCTCATCCCGACCTGGCCTTCCCCGACCTCGCTCACCCGAGCCTCGGGCTGTCCCCGGTCGAGCCGCAGGCCCCGCCCGCACCGCCAGGCCCGCAACCGGCCCCCGAGACGGGCCCGCAGCCCGGTGGGCAGCCGGTCCAGCAGCCCCCTGCCCAGCCGGAGCAACAGCAACCCGAGCAGTGGGGCCCGGGCGGTCCCGGCGCGTACGGCGAAGACCTGATGCCCAACAAGCGCCACGGTGACCCGTTCATGCGGCGGATGGGACGCGGCCTGCGGATGGCCGTCGGCGCGTCGGCGGCACAGGACGCCCGAGAGAACGCCGACCTCGTGGGCCGCATCCGGCTGCCGGTGCCGACCTGCCGGCGCATCGCCGTCACCAGCATCCGAGGCGGCGCGGGCAAGACCACGGTGGCCGGGCTCATGGCGACCATGATCACGCAGATCCGCCAGGACCGGGTGCTCGCCGCCGACGCCGACTCCGGGCTCGGCTCGCTACCGCTTCGTATGGGCGTGCGCACTGAGCTGTCGCTCCAGGACCTGGCGCGGGCGCGTCCGCGCTCGTGGGAAGATGCCGCCCGCTTCCTCGCGCGCAGCACCGACGGGCTCTGGGTGCTGGCCAACACCTCGCGTGGCCGCATCGGCGCCGAGCTCGAGATCGACACGTTCCGGGCGGCGACCGGCGAGATGAGCCGCTACTTCTCGGCCATCGTGATCGACTGCGGGGCCGGGCTGCTGCCCGAGCTGCAGCGCGGCATCCTCACCGAGGCGCACGCCCAGGTGCTGGTGACACCCGCGACCGTCGACGGGGCGCTCAGCGCGCGCGGGGCGCTCGACTGGATGGCCGGAAACGGCTTCGGCGCGCTGCTGCCGCGTACCGTCGTCACCCTGGTGACGCATACGCCGCACGAGGACGCCGACCTCGAACGGGCCCAGCACATGCTCAGCGCCGGCGGCATCCCGGTGGTCCACGTGCCCTACGACCGGCACCTCGCCGGCGGGACCCCCATCGATCTGCCGATGACGGGCGAGGCGGCGCGGAACGCGGCGACTCGAATCGCGGCCGAGGTCTTCAGCCGGGCCGCGTCGGCTTGACGACTTCCCGCACTAGACTGCGGCCGCTGAGTGACGGAGGTGGAGCGGATGACGTGCGACATCGTCGCTCTTGTGCGCAATCAGCCCGACGTCCGCACCGTGGTCGAAGGCATGGTGGCCTTCGGTGAGCGGGTCGAGCCGCGGGATGCCGCCGGCGGCGTCACCCACCTGTACGATCCGGCCGGCCGGCTGCTGGTCTCCGTCGAGATGCCGGTGTTGGTGACGGTGCCCGGCGAGGTGGCCAGGCTGCTCGGTTCCGATCAGGCGGCGCGCGTCGAGCCGCCGCTGTGGTGGGTCGACATCAGGGCCGCGGCCGGCCTGCCCGACGCCGAGCGGATCGCCAAGAAGTTCGCCGACGACCTCGTCCACTGGCAAGGGGGAGCCGTGTGGACCGGTTCCGCCGGGACCCACGGCGAGGTCGTCCAATGAGCGCGCAGAGCGGGCCGAGGGCTGTGCGGGGGGCCCATGTGAGCGCGCCCGAGGCGCAGAGCGGGCCGAGGGCTGTGCGGGGGACACGGTGAGCATGCACCCCGCCGTTGACGCGATCACGGCCAAGGCGATGGTCGTGATCCAAGATCGTGTCGTTGTGCCGTTCAGCCAGTGGCTCGCCGACGCGCTGCGCGTGTGCACCGAGAGCGGCCGCGGCCTCCAGATCGTCACGCCCCTGTACTCGCGGCTGTCGATGCCGCTGCGGCTGGTCCTCACCGGCCCGAACTCCCGCTGGGTCGTGCGCGACGATGACACGGCGGGTTACTACGACGGGCTGACCGGCGTCCCGCTGCACTGGGACGGCGCCGCCTTCGTCCCGATCCAGGACGCCCGCGACTACGCGCCCGCGTACACCACCCGCCCCCGCGACCTGATCGGCGCCCAGCTGACGCTGACCTTCCAGGTGCGCCAGGAGCATACGGGAGCGATCGGAGCGGCGGTCGAGCAGCTGTGCCTGTCGCTGACGGGGCAGGAGCCGGCGGGCTGGGGCACCGCAGAGCCGGCGGCCAGCCTGTGGCGGCGCGACGATGTCGCCGGGCTCTACCAGCGCCGCGCCCCCCGGGCCACCTGGCTGACCGTGGTCGGCGGCGGCCGGCGCGCCGCGCTCGGCACGATGCTCCTCGCCCCGGCGCGCGGCGGGGTGGAGGAGACCGTGACGCTGGTGGTCGGCTATCCGCCCGACGACCGCCCGCCGGTGGCGGCGCTGCCGACGTTGATCGGCGTCCTGGCCGTGGAGCAGCGGCTGCTGTCGCTGTTCGCCCAGCTGACCCCGGGCAGGCCCGATCTCACCACCGAGCCGCGGTGGGTCGGCTCGCCCGCGCCCATCGGCATGGCCGTCGGCGGCGACGTGGGCCGCGTCGCGCCGGGCATCCCCGGCCAGCAGATCGGCGACATGCAGTCTCCGACGCTCTGGTACGACCTGGGCGACGGCCGCTCCCAGGACGGCTGGCAGCGCTACCGGCAGCTGATGCAACACCTCCGCCCCTCTCCGGCGTGATGCCGGGGAGGGGCGGAGGGTCGATCTCGCCTATTCGGTTGTGAGTCCGGCCCGGCTCAGCCGAGCGAGCCGAACAGGTGGCGCATCGCCCTGCCCATGAGCGCGTTGCGCTCGGCCGCCGAGCCCGCCTGTTCGAGGCCGAAGCCCCAGATCAACGTGTCGTTCGTGGCGACGGCCGACACGGAGTCGATCAGCGCCTCGGTGCGTACGAACTCGCCGCCGTTGCCCGGGCTGCCGGCCGGTGCGCCCTCGATGGTCCACGGGCCGAGCCCGGACTCGAATCCCTCGGCGTCGACGGTGCCGGCGGTCGTCGTGACCTTGGTGTCGTCGACGAACAGGCCGGTGCCGCCCGAGCCGGGGTCGCTCACATAGGTGATCGACACCGAGACCTGCTTGCCGGCGTACGAGGACAGATCGTAGGTCGCCGGAACCCAGCCGTTGGAGTTGCCGGTGAGCGAGTTCCACTGCCCGCTCGTGCCGGTGTTGCCGCAGGGGTTTCCGCCGCTCAGGTAGTGCAGCAGGAACGGGTGCATGTCGAGCAGGTAGCCCTGCTCGCACTCGGTCGGCACCGTGGTGCTGGTCCGGCCGGACGCCTCGGGCAGCGTGGTCCAGTCCTCGGCGCCGACGGTGTGGGCCTCGACGATCACGTGGTCGAACCCGGTCTCGGTGCTGTAGGAAAGCTGGGCCTGCAGCTTGGGCGCCTGCGCCGCGGTGACCCCGGTCAGGTCGACGGTGCGGGTCAGCCGCCGGTACAGCTCGTCCTGATGGGTCCCGGCGACGTAGACCCCTCCTTCGACCGGCTCGAACGCCGAGGTCGCACCCGAGTAGTCACCCGCCTTGGTGCTGGTGAACTGCGGGAACTGCGCGGGTGGGAGCACCGTGCTGGTGACCTGCAGGCCGCCTGCCTCGTTGAGCGGGTTGCTCGCCGTGCCGGTCAGGGCGGCGTTCTGGCCCGCGAACGGACCGGCGCCGGTGAAACCGGTCGGCGTGTTGATCGCGGTCCGGTCGAAGGCGCCCAGCCAGTACTGGTTGAAGTCGTCCGACAGCAGCTCGCAGTCGTCCCGGAAGCTGCGGGTGACTGCGCACGGCCGCTCGGGGTGTCCCTTGAGCCCGAAGTAGATGCCGCCGCCGTTGGCCCGGTAGAGCGGCCCGAAGTAGTCCGCCGTCTCGCCGGTGTAGAGGAGCTTGCCGCCTTCGTTGAGGTAGGACCGGATGTTCAGCACCAGGTCCTTCTCGCGGTCGGCGACCTGGGCGTCGGGCATGGTGCCGCCGCCGACCCTGGTCGGCTCGTCGGCGGCGTCCTGGGTGAGCCGGTTGTCGCCCAGGTACCAGACCACGCCCCTGAAGTGCCCGAGCACGCCGAGGTCGTGCGGGACGCCGTCCTTGTCCATGTCCCAGACCAGGGACCTGACGCCGTTGGCGCGGAGCGCGTCGACGTACTGCTGGGCGTACTTGGGCGCGTTGGTCCCGGCCGGGTAGGTCGGGTTGACGCCCGTGTAGTCCTCGTCGGCGACCACGAGCACTCGCGCGCCGCGCTGGTCGCGCACCGTGTAGGTGAAGTGCGGCCCGGCGACCCTGGCGGCGCCCTTCCTGCCGCTGAACCAGACCTCGACCTTGTCGCCCGGCCGCTGGTTCTCGATCCGGCCTCGGTATTCGGCGTAGTAGGTGTCGTTCTCGTCGCCGAACCGCTCGCCGCCGCGCCACTCGGACACGTCCGCGGTACGGGTGCGACCGCCGTTGATCTTGTAGTTGAGGCGCTTGTCGGCGATCGACCGGCGGATCACCGACGACGCCTGCTGGCTGCCGCCGAAGGACGTGGTGAACGCGTCGGTCTCGAAGTCGGGCGAGGTGCGGCCGACCACGGACACCGGGTTGTCGGGAGTGTGCGCCGACTTGGCGACGGACAGCGCGAACGGCACGTTCTGGGAGAACTCCCGCTGGACCAGCGCCTCGTCGTCGGGGAACTCGAAGACGCTGCCGCAGTCTCCGGGCTCGAAGGCGTCGTCGGGGTCGTAGCCGGCCGCCGTCCTGCACGTCGCCATCTCCGGCGTGATGCTCAGCGTGCCGTAGGTGTTGTCCGTGTGGCCGTCGGTCTCGCCGTTCGTCGTGTACAGCTGCGCGCCCAGCTCGGGGGTCGAACCGGGGACTGCCGGATGGTCGATGTCGCCGAGCAGCGCGTCGTGGATCGCGTCGTCGGGGCTGCGGGTGAGCGTCTGCCAGCCCACGCCGTGGAGCAGCAGCTCGGCCGCGGAGTGGTAGTTGACCAGGTACTTCGGCCTGATCCGCTGGTAGAGCGCCATCTGGGCCCGCGTCTCGGGCTCGGAGGCCGGCCCGCTGCCCCGGTAGGTCTCACTGGCCGGATTCTGCGACGAGCCCTCGTTGTCGTAGCCCCACTTGTAGGGGAAGTTGCGGTTGGGGTCGACGCCGTCCCCGCCGGTGATCTGGCCGTCACCGTTGTTGTCGCGGGCGTTCTTGCGCCACAGCCGGAACCCGTCCTGGAAGGTCAGGTCGTAGCCGTCGACGTTGACGACCGGGATGAACCACAGGTCGGTGGTGTCGACCAGCCTGGTGATCTCGGCGTTCTTGCCGTAGTTGTCGAGGAAGTGGTGCAGCAGTCGGCGGACCGTCTCCGGGGTGATCCACTCCCGGGCGTGCTGGGTCGCCTGGTAGACGACCACGGGACGCCTGCCCACCGGGAGGGCGGCGACGCCCCTGCTGACCCGGATGGCGGTCATCGGCTTGCCTTGGACCGAGGTGCCGAAGTCGACGGCCTTGGCGATGTTCGGGTGGTCGGCGGCCGCCTTGACGATCTCCTCGCGGATGTTGCCCGGTCCGCTGTAGGGCCGGAAGACGTTGAACGTGGCCTCGGCGGCGAGCTGCGCCGCCGACTTGCCGTCGATCTTCTTGAGCCGCAGCGGCACGCCGCGGGCGGTGAGCGCCGCGGCCTCCGTGCCGCCCATGACGATCTCGACGTGGGTCTTGCCCGCCTTCGTCTGTCCGGTCGCGACGTCTTCCTCGCGATCGATGCCCACGGAGTTGAGCAACTTCAACTGGTCGGCGGTCAAATCGCCGATATAGACGTCGGGAAGGCCCTTGCCCGGGCCTGGTGGGCTCGGACTCGCATCTGCGGGCGCCGCGCCGAGCATTCCGATCAGGAGCGCCCCCGCGGCGACGATGGACACGGACCTGCGCTTCATCGCGCCTCCTGGCAAACCGCATGGTCAAAGAGACAGGGATCGCGTCAGCGTTTCGTCGCCGTGTCCGAGTGTCAACGAGCCGACTGCCCGTTTTGCCACATCCGGCCATGTTTTGAAATTGATGCCATCCAGAAGGCGCTCAAGGCGTCTTTTCAGAAAATTCTCAGCGCGGAAGCTCGAAGAGGGCCCAGACGATCTTTCCGGCCGGCTCGAGCGGGCTCCAGCCCCACCGGTCGCTGAAGCACTCGACGATGTGCAGGCCGCGCCCGGATTCGGCGATGTAGTCGGGCTCGCGGCGCCGGGGAACGGCCGACCCGGAGTCCACGACGCCGCACAGGAGGTACGGCGCCGCCCGCAGCAGGCGCAACCGGATGGAGGGACTGGTGCTCTGCTCAGGGCAGGCCGGCAGGCTGTGGCGCAGCGCGTTGGTGACGAGCTCCGAGGCGACGAGGCCGACGTCGTCGCATAGCCGGGCCAGCCCCCACGCCCTGAGCGTGGCCATGGCGAAATGACGGGCCGCGGTCACCGATTCGGGATCCGGCTCGACCGCGAACGTGGCGGTGGTCCCGCCGGCCTTCGCCAGCCGCTTCACCGCGGCCGCGAGAAAGGGGCTGACCGGCGCGCCGTCGGCGGAGGACACGTCGGACACGGAGTTGTCCAACGTGTCGTCGCTTACACGGCGTGATGTCATGCCCACTCCCGCTCAAGATCTCGGTTGTGTTGCCGTGGCCCAAAGGTCTCGTGCGTTATCCTGCGCATCGTAGCGTGCGAATGCAAGGCCCGATGCACGTGCATTTGGAGCGTGCATGCCCCTGCCCCCGCCCCCCAGGCGGCCGGCCGTAGCGGGCGCCCAGATTACGGAGGCGACGCGAGGGACCAAAAGGGGCTGGAAGAACTAGGCGAATGGAGGTAGACGCAAGTAGTAGGAAGAGTGGCACACTGTGCGCTGACCACCCATCGCCTTGGGAGGAGACGTGGCTCTGGAACCGCCGGGTAGCGGCTCGACGGTGCGGCGTATCCTGCTGGGCTCTCAGCTCCGCCGGCTCCGTGAGGAACGTGGAGTGAGCAGGCAGGACGCCGGGTACGTGATCCGTGCCTCGGAGTCGAAGATCAGCCGCCTGGAGTTGGGCCGGGTCAGCTTCAAGGAGCGGGACGTCGCCGATCTGCTCACGTTGTACGGCGTGAACGACGAACAAGAGCGGGAAGCGTTGCTGCAGTTGGCCCGGGAGGCCAATACTCCCGGTTGGTGGCATCGCTACAGCGAGGTGCTGCCCGGCTGGTTCCAGACCTACGTGGGTCTGGAAGAGGCGGCGGGGCTGATCCGGACATACGAACTTCAGTTCGTGCCCGGCCTGCTGCAGACCGAGGACTACGCCAGAGCGGTCTTCCGGCTGGGGAACGCCGACGCGGCGGAGGCCGAGATCGAGCAACGGGTCGAGTTGCGCATGCATCGGCAGCAGCGGCTCAAGGGTCCCGACGCTCCCCGGCTATGGGCGGTGCTCGATGAGGCGGCGCTGCGCCGGCCCATCGGCGGACCCGAGGTGATGCGCGGTCAGTTGGAACATCTGATCACGGTCTCGAAGATGCCCAACGTCACTCTCCAAGTGATGCCATTCCAGTTCGGCGGTCATGCCGCCGAGGGCGGAGCGTTCAGCATCCTGCGATTTCCGGAACCGGATCTGCCGGATGTGGTGTACGTCGAGAATCTCACTGGCGCGCTCTATCTGGACAAGCGCGATGACGTCGACACCTACATGCAGGCCATGGAGCGCCTGTGCGTCGACAGCGCAACGCCGGACGGCACCCTTGAGATTATCGGTGGATTTCTCAGAGAGATATAGATGTACCAATCCTATAATGGAATTTCTGCCGCGAAACTACATGGGGTCACTTGGCAGAAGGCCGACCGGAGCAATTCTCAAGGGAATTGCGTCGAGTTGGCCGAACTTCCGGACGGATGGATCGCGGTCAGGAACTCGCGACATCCCGAGGGGCCCGCTCTCATCTACACTCGCATGGAGATCGAGGCGCTCATTATGGGCGCGAAGGATGGGGATTTCGACAACCTCATCAACTGATCTTGAACCGCACGGCCGGTTGCCCCCGGCGACCGGCCGTACGCAGGCGATGGGCCGGTGATCGGTGTGGACCTGAGAGAGATTCAGCGCCCGCTCAAGGAGGGCTACCGCGACGATCCGGAAACGGCCCGGATCACGCTGACCGCGCGCGGCGCGCGGGAGGACACGCCCCTGGCCTGCTCGGTGGACATCGGCCGGGCGATCTACGCCGCGCAGGCGCACACCGGCGTCGGCGGGGCCGGCACCGCCGCCTGCTCCGGCGACCTGCTGCTCGGCGCGCTCGCCGCCTGCGCCCAGCTCACCTGCCAGATGGTCGCGACCTCGATGGGCATCGAACTCGACACGATCGAAGTGACCGTCGAGGGCGACCTGGACCTGCGGGGCACACTCGGGGTCGACCAGGACGCCCCCGTCGGGTTCAGCGCGATCCGCGTGTCGTTCGACCTCACCGCGCCGGGCGTGCCCGCCGACCGCCTGGACAGGCTCAAGGAGCGAGCCGAACGCTACTGCGTGGTGATGCGGACCCTGACCTCACCGCCCCCCATCGACACCGACTGGCGCATCGGCTGACCCCCCACCGCCCGCCGATCTTGATGTGAGCGTTCTATCCCCACACGCGACGGAACTCTCACATCAAGATCGGCGAGGGGGTTTGCGGAGCACGAGGACGAGATTCCAGGTGACGATTTCGCGGACGGCCGGAATGCGGACCACCGCCTTGGCCCAGCGCGGGTGGTAACGCGGCAGGGCGTCGACGAGGTCGGCGTCCGTGCGGGACCGCGCCCAGGCGAGCGCGTCGCGCACCGAGACCGCGAAGAGACTCTCGCCGAACCGGTTCTTCGGCGGCTTGCCATAGCGGCGTGTGTAGCGCTCGGCGGCGCGGTCCCCGCCGAGGTAGTGCCAGGGCGAGGTCTCGTGCCCGCCCCACGGAGACAGCCAGTTCGTGAACGACAGGAAGACGATGCCGCCGGGCCGGGTCACCCGTACCATCTCGTCGGCCATCCGCCATGGAGCTGATACGTGTTCCAGTACGTTCGACGAGAAACACACGTCGATGCTGCCGGTGCGCAGCGGCAGCGCCAGCGCGCTGCCGAGCACGCTGCCGGGCGCCGGCGGGCCCTGCGCGGTCAGCTCGCCGGCGTCGCACTCCACGCCCACGCACCGGGCGCCGGCGGCGGCGAGCGCCTCGGTGAAGTAGCCGGCCCCGCTGCCGACGTCGGCGACCGTGGCCCCGGCCAGCGGGATGTACGTGGTCAGCTGGGAAACGGTGTCGTCGGCCAGCAGCCCGTAGAAGTGGTCGGGGTCGGTCTGTTCGAGCCGGAAGGCGCGCAGCAGCCGCACCGAGCGGCCGAGCGTCGCGCGGTGCGGCCGCGCCGCGCCGCCGTCCGCGCCATGCGCCCCGGCGTCGGCCCCGGCGTCGGCGGCGTCCTGCCGGGTCGCCTGCTCGCCCATGTGCCTGCGTCCTCCTCGCGGGATTGCCGCGAGCCTACCGCAGGGTAACCCGGGCGCGGGCTTAACTAGAACGTGTTGCAGTTTGCCGCTCGGTGCGCCTACAGTCGAGGGCGTGCGAACCCGCGTAACGGAAAAGTTCGGCATCGAGTACCCGATCTTCGCGTTCAGCCACTGCCGCGACGTGGTCGCGGCGGTGAGCCGGGCCGGCGGCATGGGCGTCCTCGGCGCCCTCTACTTCACTCCCGAAGAGCTCGAGCTGGAGCTCAAGTGGATCGACGAGCACGTCGGGGGCCGGCCGTACGGCGTCGACGTCGTGATGCCGGCGAAGTACGAAGGTGCCGGCCTGGGCGACGCCCAGGAGCTGATGACCAAGCTGCAGGGGATGATCCCCGAGGAGCACCGGCGGTTCGTCGACGAGCTGCTCGCCGAGCACGGCGTCGAGCCGCTGTCGGAGGAGGGCGCGGGCCGCTACCTGCTGGGCTGGACGGACGCCACGGCGCGCCCGCAGGTGGAGGTGGCGCTGAAACACCCGATCGCGCTGCTCGCCAACGCGCTCGGGCCACCCCCCGCCGACGTGGTCGAGCAGGCGCACGAGCACGGCGTCACCATGGCCGGGCTGGCCTCCAACGCGCGGCACGCGCGCAAGCAGGTGGAGGTCGGCGTCGACATCATCGTCGCCCAGGGCACGGAGGCCGGCGGCCACACCGGCGACGTGTCGACGATGGTGCTGATCCCCGAGGTGGTCGACGCGGTGGGCGACTCCGCGATCGTGCTCGCGGCGGGCGGCATCGGCCGCGGCCGGCAGATCGCCGCCGGGCTGGCCCTCGGCGCCGAAGGCGTCTGGACCGGCTCGATCTGGCTCACCGTCGACGAGGCCGACACCCCCGAGGCCGCCCGCGGCAAGCTGCTGGCCGCGTCGTCGCGCGACACCGTGCGGTCCCGCTCCTGGACCGGGAAGCCGGCCCGGCTGCTGAAGACCGCCTGGACCGACGCGTGGGAGAGCGAACGGTCACCCGGCACCCTCCCGATGCCGATGCAGTTCATGCTGATCTCCGACGCGCTGCGCCGGATCGGCCGCTCCGGCGACGGCGAGCTGACCACCTACCCCGTCGGCCAGATCGTCGGCTCCATGAGCCAGGTCAAGCCCGCGGCGCAGGTGGTCTACGACCTGATCGAGGAGTACGTCGAGGCCGTCGACCGCCTGGGCGCCATCACCGAGGACGACCCCGAGGGCTGACCTCGCGGCGGATCGCCCTCACACGGCGGGCATCTCGGCGAGGATCTCCTGTTTGGCCGCCTCGTCGAGAAAGGACGCGTGCACCGCGGCCCGGGCCAGCCCGGCCAGCTCGGCGCGGCCAAGACCGAACACGTCGGCCGCCGCGCGGTACTCCTGCGTCAGCGAGGTGCCGAACATCGGCGGGTCGTCGCTGTTCAGCGTGACCACCAGGCCCTCCGCGAGCAGCCGGGGCAGCGGGTGGGCGGCGAGATCGGGGACCTGGCCGGTGCGGACGTTGGAGGTGGGGCAGACGTCCAGCGGAATCCGCTCGGCCCGCAGCCGCGCCACCAGCCGCGGGTCGTCCAGGCAGCGGATGCCGTGCGCGATGCGCTCGGCGCCGAGCCCGTCGAGGGCCTCCCAGATCGTCTCGGGGCCGGTCGTCTCCCCGGCGTGCGGCACGCTGTGCAGGCCGGCCGCGGTGGCCGCGCGGAACGCGTCGCGGAAGTCGTCACGGTAGGCCGCGCGGCGGTCTTCGATGCCGGCCAGCCCGAACCCGACGAGTGCCCGCGGCGGATGGCTCAGCGCGTGGTCGATGGTGGCCCGCGCCGCCGGGGCGCCGAGCTCGCCGGGGATGTCGAAGATGTAGGCGACGCGGACGCCGTACGCCTCCGCCTCCTTCGCGGCGAGGTCGAGGGCCTCGGTGACCGCCGGCATCGGCAGGCCCCGGCGTACCTGCGCGTACGGCGTGACCGTGAGCTCGACGTACCGGCCGTTCTGCGCGGCCAGGTCGCGGGCGGCGCCGACGACGAGCGCCGCCACGTCCTCCGGCGTGCGCACGACATCGGTGACGGCGTCGTACGCCTCGACGAACTCCGAGAAGTCGCGGAAGTCGAAGAAGGCGCGCAGCTCCTCCTCGGTCTTCGGCAACCGGGTGTCCGGATGACGGGCGGCCAGTTCGAGCACGGTGCGCGGGGAGGCGGACCCGACGTGGTGGAGATGGAGCTCCACCTTGGGCAGGGCGTCGATGAAGTCGTGGAGTTGGTGGAGATCTTCGCTCACGCCCGTGACGCTAACAACGCCGGTTAGGCGACTGAAAGCGAATATCCCGCTTTCTGCCACGAAAACGTCAGAAACGGCGCCAGAAAGCGGAGGTCACCAACGGGTGAGCCAGGAGAGCACCTGAATCATTTGTCGGAGACGAAGTCCACTCGGCCAATCGTGATCACGTCCGTACCGACTCGGTACATCACGCGGTAGCGGCCGATGCGCAGCCGGTAATCGCCTTCGTGCCCCCAGCGGAATGCCTCCGAGGCGCCGGCGTATCGGCCAGCTTGGCCACAGCTGTCGCGATCGCGTGCATCCCTGCCTGGTCCGCCATGAAACGACGCATCGTTCGCTGCGCCGAAGGCGACCACTCGATCTTCATCAAATATCGCCGAAGAGCTCCGCCATGAACTCTTCATGCGACTTCGCGCCCGGCCGGCCGGCCGCCTCCCACTCGTCCAGCTCAGCGGCGGCGGCCGCGGCCGCGGCGTGGTCCAGCGCTTCAGGAGTCGCGGCTCGCTCAAGCGCACGCAACCGTCGAAGATCATGCAGAGGCACCACGGCGGCGGCCTCGCCGCCTAGGTGGATCACCTCGTATGGCTCCGCGCCCCCATTGCTCAGGGCGGACTCGACCGGCTCAGCGCTCATATCCGAAAGCGTACCGAGGGCTGCCGACAACGGCTGCCAAGATGTCACCGACCGGGGCTCCGGGATCTCGGCGAAGGATCCCTCACCAGCGGGTGAGCCAGGAGAGCACCCGGCCGATCAGGAGGTAGGCGCCGGCGGCCACGCCCCATTCGGCGTACAGCCGCTGCTTGGGATCGGGGTTGAGGAAGGCGTCGTTGAACGGCGAGCCCAGCCACTGCGCCATCCGCATGACGGGCTGCACCACGTCATTGGCCGGATTGGCGTTCGCCCACGTCAGCAGGATGCCGAGCCCGAGAACCACGGCGGCGGCCCAGGCGGCCGCCCAGATGGCGGAGCTGACGGGGTTGTGCCGGTGGCCGCGCCAGCGGCGGGCCGTTCGCCGGTCGACCAGGACGGTCTGCGGCACCGCCTCGACCGGGCGCCGCCCGGTGACGATGCGACGCAGCCTGGCCTGTCTGCCGGAGGGTGCGGCCGGTTCCGCCGGCTCGGCCGTCCGCGTGTCGTCTGGCGCCGCCTCCGCTCGGCGTCGCCGCCATATATGCGTGACCATGGTTGGTCCTCCCGTGGCACTTCGATGCCTCGGCTTGTCCCACGGGGACGGCGTCCTAAACCGTTCGGGCGGTCCACCTGGGCCGACTACGTACGGTCATGGCCGGGTGAGAACGCGTGACCTCACTGGCCGGTGAAGACGGCGGGGCGCTTCTCCTTGAAGGCGCGCGCACCCTCCTTGGCGTCCGCCGACCCGATCACCGGCCAGCCGATCTCGTCGGATATCGGCAGCGCCGCCTCCTCCGGCAGGTGCTCGGTCTCGCGGTAGGCCCGCAGGATGGCCTGCACGGCCAGCGGCCCGCAGGCGGCGATCTCGGCGGCGAGTTCGCGGGCCGCCCGCAGCGCCGAGCCCTCGGGGACGACCCGGTTCACCAGGCCCATGCGCACCGCCTCGTCCGGCGTCACGGACCGGCCCGTGAGCAGGATCTCCATCGCCAGCGCGTAGGGGATCTGGCGGGGCAGCCGGATCGCCGAGCCGCCCATCGGGAACAGCCCGCGCCTGGCCTCGTACAGTCCGAGCGTCGCCGTCTCCGCCACCACGCGCAGGTCGGTGCCGACCAGCAACTCGGTGCCGCCCGCGACCGCGTACCCCTCGACGGCGGCGATCAGCGGCTTGGTCGGCCGGGTGTCGCGCAGCAGGCCCTTCCAGTGGAAGTTCGGGATCTCGGCCGCGCGCCGCCGCACGTGCTCGTCGTCGGAGGGGGTCCCCATCGCCTTGAGGTCCGCGCCGGCGCAGAAGTGGCCGGCGGCCCCGGTCAAGATCCCGACGCGCAGGTCCGGCTCGGCGGACAGGTACGCCCACGCCTCGGCGAGCCCGATGAGCATGTCGGTGCTCAGCGCGTTGCGCGCCTCCGGCCGGTTCATGGTGACGACGAGCACCTGCCCGTCCCGCTCGATGTCGCAGTGCGGGGTGCTGATGGGCAGTCGTTCCGCCATCGGTGACCTCCCGGTTCCGAGCCGACAAATGAGAACAGATTCTAGTTAGTAGACCTCGGGCTGGACAGGTCTTGCCGAGTAAAACGAGAACGTGATCTACTATCGGGTCCGGGGGTTGTGTCGCCGTAAGAGTCAGACCGTACGACGGGCGAGGGAGAACCATGGGCTCGCTGGGGTTTTGGCGGCTCGCGCAACAGGACCCGGACTGGATCGCGGCCGTCGACCCGGACGGCACCGAGTACACGGCGGCCGAGGTCGCCGCCCGCTCGAACCGGCTCGTCCACGGCCTGCGCGCGCTGGGCCTGGAGGTGGGCGACGGCATCTGCGGGCTGGTGCCGAACGGCGTCGACGGCCTCGTGCTCTATCTGGCCGCGTTCCAGGCGGGCTGGTACTACACGCCGATCAACTGGCACCTGACCGGCCCCGAGATCGGCTACATCGTGGCCGACAGCGAGGCCAAGGCGTTCTTCCTGCACGAGCGGTACGCCGCCGAGGGGGCACGCGGCGCCGACGAGGCCAAGCTGGACCCGCGGCGCCGGTTCTCCATCGGGCGCGAGGGCGGCGTCGAGGGCTTCCGGCCGCAGGAGGAACTCGTCGCCGGGCACCCCGCCACGCCGCCCGAGGGTCGCACCAACGGCGCCACCATGCACTACACGTCGGGCACGACCGGGCGGCCGAAGGGAGTCCGGCGGCCGCTCACCGGCATCGACCCCGACGACAGCGGCGAGCTCCAGACGTTCCTGCCGGCGATGTTCGGCGTCACCCCCGGGCGGCCGAACGCGCACCTGGTGACCTCGCCGAACTACCACACCGCGGTCAGCCAGTTCGGCGGCGCCCACCTGCACATGGGTCACACGCTGGTCTTCATGGACCGATGGGACGCCGAGGAGACACTGCGTCTCATCGAGCGGCATCGCATCACCAGCACCCACATGGTCCCCACCCACTTCAAGCGCCTGCTCTCGCTCCCCGACGAGGTCAAGCGGGCCTACGACGTGAGCTCGATGAAGTGGGCGATCCACGCCGCCGCGCCGTGCCCCGTCCCGATCAAGCAGGCGATGCTCGACTGGTGGGGCGACTGCATCTGGGAGTACTACGCGGCGACGGAAGGCGGCGGGACCATCGCCGCCCCGCAGGACTGGCGCGCGCACCCGGGCACGGTCGGCAAGCCGTGGCCGATCAGCGAGCTGATGATCGTCGACGAGGACGGCAACGAGGTGCCTCCCGGGACCCCCGGGACCATCTACATGAAGATGGGCGCCATGCGGTTCGAGTACAAGGGCGACAAGGCCAAGACCGAGGCCAACCGCCTCAAGGACTTTTTCACGGTCGGCGACATCGGCTATTTCTCCGAGGACGGCTTCCTGTTCCTGTCCGACCGCAAGGCCGACATGATCATCTCCGGCGGCGCCAACATCTACCCCGCCGAGATCGAGAACGAGATCCTCGTCCACCCCAAGGTCGCCGACGTCGCGGTCTTCGGCATTCCGGACGACGAATGGGGCGAGCAGATCAAGGCGGTGGTCGAGCCGGCCGCGGGCGTGGCACCGGGGCCGGACCTCGCGGCCGAGATCCTGGCCTCCCTCGACGGCCGGCTGGCGCGCATGAAGCACCCGAAGTCGATCGACTTCATCGAGCACATGCCGCGCGAGCCCAACGGCAAGCTGCTCAAGCGCAAGCTGCGCGACCCTTACTGGAAGGACCGCGCCCGTGCCATCTGACGACGTCAACCACGTCCTCGAGTTCCCCGGCGGGTACACGCGGTCCGTCGGGCCGGTCATCGGGCGGTTCCTCACCGAGCTGCGCGACGCCCGGCTGGTGGGGGTGCGCACGACCGGCGGGCGGGTGCTCGTGCCGCCGACCGAGTACGACCCGGCCGACGGCGGACCGGTCACCGACGAGTACGTCGAGGTGGGGCCCGCGGGCACGGTGGAGACGTGGTGCTGGGTCCCGCGGCCGCGTCCCGGCCATCCGCTGTCGCGGCCGTTCGCGTGGGCGCTGATCAGGCTGGACGGCGCGGACACCGCGCTGCTGCACGCTCTCGACCTCGGTGACTTCGAGCCCGGCGCGCCGCCGCCGCGCACGCTCGCGACCGGGCTGCGGGTGCGGCCCAAGTGGCGCGCGGACCGGACGGGCGGCGTTCGCGACATCGAGTACTTCCGGCCCGACGTCACGATGATCAACGACCCGAGCCGGGCCGAGTACCGGCTGCGGCCGGGCCGGGCGCTCGGCCGGTTCCTGGAGGGCATCGCCGAGGGTCGCTTCCTCGGGCACCGGTGCCACGTGTGCGGCAAGGTCTACGTGCCGATGAAGGGCATGTGCCCGGCCGACGGGGTGCCCACCACCGAGGAGGTGGAGGTGCCGGACACCGGCACGATCACGACGTACGCGGTCAACAACATTCCGGACCCGCGGGCGCCGGACGTGCCGTTCGTGTCCGCCTACATCCTGCTCGACGGCGCCGACATCGCGATGGTGGCGCTCGTCGCCGGGGTGCCGGCCGACCAGGTGCGGATGGGCATGCGGGTCAAGGCCGTCTGGCGGCCGCGCGAGGAGTGGGGACCGACCATGCAGAACATCAAGTGGTTCGAGCCGACGGGCGAGCCCGACGTCCCCTTCGACGAGATCAGGGACTACCTGTGAGCGGAGCGGGCGAATGAGAGACGTCGCCGTGGTGGCGTTCGCGCAGACAGACCACATGGCCGAGGACTCGGGGCTGTCCGAGGTCGAGCTGCTGGCCCCGGTGATCCACGAGATCAAGGAGCGCACCGGCCTCCAGCGGTTCGGCTTCACCTGCTCGGGGTCGTGCGACTACCTGGCCGGGGCGCCCTTCTCGTTCGTGTCCGCGCTGGACGCCGTGGGCGCGTGGCCGCCGATCTCCGAGAGCCACGTCGAGATGGACGCCGCCTGGGCGCTGTACGAGGCGTGGGTTCGGCTCCAGCACGGCGACGTCGACACCGCGCTGGTGTACGGCTTCGGCAAGTCGTCGCAAGGCGACCTGCGGCAGATCATGACCCTCCAGCTCGACCCGTACTACCTGGCCCCGCTCGGCCCCGACCAGGTGTCGCTGGCCGCGCTGCAGGCCCAGGCGTACCTGCGGCGATCGGGCGCCAAGGAAGACGATCTGCGGGCCGTCGCCACCAGGTCGCGGGCCGCCGGGCGCGCCAACCCCCGCGTCCCCGACCTGCCCGAGCCCGCCGCGGACGACCCGTACGAGATCGCGCCGCTGCGCACGTACGACATCGCGCCGATCACCGACGGGGCCGCCGCGATCGTGCTGGCGGCGGGCGAGCGCGCCCGGGAGCTGTGCGACCGCCCGGCGTGGATCCGCGGCATCGACCACCGCGCCGACGCGCACGCGCTCGGCGCCCGCGACCTGTCCCGCGCCGAGTCGGCCCGGCTCGCCGGCGAACGGGCGGGCGCGACCGCCGCGACCTCCGCGGCGGCCGCGGCGGGCATCGAGGTGGCCGAACTGCACGCGCAGTTCAGCCACGAGGAGCTGATGCTGCGCGAGGCGCTGGAACTGGGCGACGACGTGACCGTCAACCCTTCGGGCGGTGCGCTGGCGGCCAACCCGGTGATGGCGACCGGCCTGATCCGGATCGGCGAGGCGGCCGCGCGCGTCTTCGACGGCACGGCCCGTCGCGCGCTCGCACACGCCGCTTCGGGCCCCTGTCTCCAGCAGAACCTCGTCTGCGTCCTGGAGGGAGCCGTCGATGGGTAACCCGTGCGCGGTCATCGGGGTGGGGCAGACCCGGTACCGCACCAAGCGACTCGACGTCTCGATCGCCGGGCTGGTTCGCGAGGCGGCGCTGCGGGCGCTGGAGGACGCCGGGTTGACCTTCGCCGACATCGACGCCGTCGTCATCGGCAAGGCCCCGGACCTGTTCGAGGGCGTGATGATGCCGGAGGCCTACCTCGCCGACGCGCTGGGCGCGCGCGGCAAGCCGGTGATGCGCGTGCACACCGCCGGCTCGGTCGGCGGCTCGACCGGCGTCGTCGCGGCGAGCCTGATCAACGCCGGGGTGCACGACCGGGTGCTGGTCGTGGCCTGGGAAAAGCAGTCGGAGTCCAACGCCACGTGGGCGCTGACCACGCACCCGCCGTACAACGCCTCGCTCGTCGTCGGCGCGGGCGGCTACTTCGCGCCGCACATCAGGGCCTACATCAGGCGCTCGGGGGCGCCGGACCACATCGGCACGCTGGTCGCGGTCAAGGACAGGCAGAACGCGCTGAAGAACCCCTACGCCCATCTGCGGATCCCCGGCATCTCCCGGGAGATGGTCGAGTCCACCCCCATGCTGTGGGAGCCGATCCGCTACCTGGAGACCTGCCCCAGCTCCGACGGCGCGTGCGCGATGGTGCTCGCCTCGGAAACGGCGGCGCGGCGGGCGCCCAACCCGCCGGCCTGGGTGCACGGCGCGGCCATGCGCTCCGAGCCGATCTTCTTCGCCGGCCGCGACACCGTGAACCCGCGGGCGGGCCGCGACTGCGCGGCCGACGTCTACGGGCAGGCCGGCATCACCGAGCCGCGCGGCCAGCTCGACTGCGCCGAGGTGTACGTGCCGTTCAGCTGGTATGAGCCGATGTGGCTGGAGAACCTCGGTTTTTGCGGGGAGGGCGCGGGCTGGAAGCTGACCGAGGCCGGGGCCACCGCGCTGGACGGCGACATCCCGTGGAACCCTTCGGGCGGCGTGCTCTCGTCCAACCCGATCGGCGCGTCCGGCTTGATCAGGTTCGCCGAGGCGGCCTTGCAGGTGCGGGGCCTGGCGGGCGAACATCAGGTCGACGGCGCGCGCCGGGCGCTCGGCCACGCCTACGGCGGCGGCGCCCAGTTCTTCGCCATGTGGATCGTCGGCTCGGCCAAACCCTGATCCTCGATCTTGTGGATACGACCTTCGGAGGTCCCGCGATGGAGTTCAACCACGCTGATCTGTTCGAAGGGCTCGTGGACGTGATCGGCGACCGCGTGGCGATCGTCTGCGGGGACGACCGGCTGACGTACGCCGAGCTGGACGCGCACGCCAACCGGCTGGCGCACCACCTGCTCGGCGCCGGGGTGGGGCCCGGGCAGCACGTCGGCATCCAGCTCTACAACGGCGTCGAGTACGTCGCCGCGATGCTGGCGGCGCTGAAGATCCGCGCCGTCCCGGTGAACGTCAACTACCGGTACGTCGAGGCCGAGCTGCTCTACCTGTATCGCGACTCCGACATCGTCGCCCTCGTCTACGACGTGGAGTTCGACGCCCGCGTCGCGGCGGTCGCGCCGCGGGCGCCGGCGCTTCGGCACCTGATCGCGGCCGGCGGGCCGAGCGCGGTGCCCGGCGCCATCGACTACGCGGACGCGCTGGCGGCCGGCTCTGACGACAGGGGCTTCGCCGAGCGCTCGGCCGACGACGTCTACATCATCTACACCGGCGGGACGACCGGCATGCCCAAAGGGGTGATGTGGCGCACCAAGGATCTGTTCATGGCCTTCGGCGGCGGCAACCCGATGGGGGAGCCGCACTCGCGGCCCGAGCAGGTGATCGAGACGGCGCGCTCGTCGGGCCCGATCGCGATGATGCCGGCCACGCCGCTGATGCACGGGGCGGCGCAGATGGCCACGTTCATCGGCTGGTGGATCGGCGCGGCGATCGTCTACACGCGCCGGTTCGACGCGGCAGAGGTGCTGCGGACCATCGAGCGCGAGCGGGTGCTGAGCGTCAACATCACGGGCGACGCGATGGCGCGGCCGCTGGCCGAGGAGCTCGCGACCGGGGGCTATGACATGTCGTCGCTCGCGGTGATCGGCTCCACCGGCGCCATCCTGTCCGGCTCGGTGCGGGACCGGCTGCGCGAGCTGCTGCCGAACGTCATGATCCTCGACAACTTCGGGTCGAGCGAGTCGGGGTTCACCGCCTCCGGCGTCGAGGGCTCCACGCCTGAGCTCGGGCTGCGGTACCGGCCGGTCAACGACCGGCTCGCCGTGCTCGATGAGTCGTTGCGGCGGGTGGAGCCGGGGTCCGGGGTGATCGGGCAGGTCGCCAAGCGCGGGCACATCGCGTTCGGCTACTACAACGACCCGGAGAAGACCGCGCGTACGTTCCCGGTGATCGACGGCGAGCGCTGGCTGCTCACCGGCGACATCGCGACCGTGGAGGCCGACGGCACGATCGCGGTCTTCGGCCGCGGGTCGCAGTGCATCAACACCGGCGGGGAGAAGGTCTACCCCGAGGAGGTGGAGGCCGTCCTCAAGGGCCACCCCGACGTCTTCGACGCCGTCGTGACCGGCATCCCGGATGAGCGGTGGGGCAGCCAGGTGGCCGCGGTCGTCCAGCCGTACGGCCTCGGCGCCGGCGGGTCCGCGCCGTCGGCCGCCGACCTGGACGCGTTCTGCCGCAAGAGCCTGTCCGGCTACAAGGTGCCTCGGACGTACGCCTTCGTCGAGGAGATCCTCCGCTCCCCGGCCGGCAAGGCCGACTACCGCTGGGCCCGCGAGGTCGCCGAGCAGTCACGCTGATTCGGCGCCCTGCCGGGTATGGTGCGATTCGGCCGTAATCTTCCTCCGCGGAGGAGACTCATGCCCGGTGACCGGCAGGGGCGACCCGATGTGATGTGCGTCGGCGAGACCATGGTGATGCTGACCCCGGTCGAGCCCGCGCCGCTGGTCGACCGGCCGCGGCTGACGATGGAGGTCGGCGGCGCCGAGTCCAACGTGGCCTGCGGCATGGCACAGCTCGGGCATCACGCGGCGTGGCTGAGCCGCCTCGGTGCCGACCCGTTCGGGCAGATCATCCTCCGCACGCTCACCGTGCACGGGGTGGACGTCGGCGACGTCGAGATCGACCCGGCGCGGCCCACCGGGCTGTATCTCAAGGACCCGGGCATCGAGCGGTCGACCGTGCACTACTACCGGAAGGGCTCGGCGGCCGCCGCCATGGGACCCGCGTTCGCCGAAGTCATCCGCGGCCGCGGGGCGCGCCTCGTCCATCTGTCCGGCATCACGCCGGTGCTCTCGCCCGGTTGCGCGGCGCTCGTCGAACGCCTGCTGTCCGGGCCGCGCGCGCCGGGAGGGCCGCTGCTGAGCTTCGACGTCAACTACCGTCCGGCGCTGTGGGAGCCCGCGCGGGCGGGCGCGACGCTGCTGCCGCTGGCGCGCCGCGCCGACGTGGTGTTCGCCGGGCGCGACGAGGCGGAGACGCTGTGGGGCGCGGCCGCGCCCGACGACATCCGGGCGCTGCTGCCCGACGTGCCGTGCCTCGTGGTCAAGGACGCCGAGCACGGCGCCACCTGCTACGAGGGCGACGAGCGCACGTTCGTGCCCGCGCTGCGGATCGACGTGGTCGAGCCGGTCGGGGCCGGCGACGCCTTCGCCGCCGGGTTCTTGTCCGGCCTTCTCGCCGGCCGCCCGGCCCGCGACCGGCTCCGGCTCGGGCACATCACCGCCGCCGCCGCGCTGTGCTGCATGGGCGACCTCGCCGCCTTCCCCCCGGCCGCGACCCGCGACCGGCTGCTCGCGGCGGCCGACGAGGTATGGCCGAGCCTGAGCCTGTCCGCCGCCCCCGCGGCCGCCGACTGACCGAGCCATCGACGGGGCAGACCATCGAGCAGACACCCGACCCGAGACCCGCGACCGACGCGAGAATGGAGAAAGACACCATGTCCCAGGGCTTCGACGAGATCATCGGCAAGCAGCGGATCATCGCGATCCTGCGCGGCATGCCGGAGCGAGAGACGGTCGAGCTGGCCTCCCGCGCCTGGGATCTCGGCATCGACCTGGTCGAGGTGCCGGTGCAGACCCCCGACGCGCTGCCATCGCTGCGCGCCGCCATCGCCGCCGGTGCCGAGCGCGGCCGCGGCGTCGGCGCCGGCACGGTCATCTCGCTGGAGCAGGTGGCCGCGGTCGCCGAGGCCGGCGCGACCTTCACCGTGGCGCCGGGGCTCGACCCGGCGGTCCTGGCGGCATCCCTCGCCGCCGGCCTGCCGCACCTGCCGGGGGTCTCCACGCCGAGCGAGATCCAGGTGGCGCTGCGACATGGCGTCGAGTGGCTCAAGTGCTTCCCGGCGATCGCACTCGGGCCCGCGTGGTTCACGACCATGACGGGCCCGTTCCCCCAGCTCAAGATGGTGGCCACCGGCGGTATCGACGCCCACACCGCGCCCGACTTCCTGGCCGCCGGGGCGCGCGTCGCCGGCGTCGGGACCGCCCTCGCCGACCCCGAGCAGGTCGAGCTCCTCGCCGAAATCGTCAAATCGGCCTGACCCCGCCCCGGTCTCAGGCCCGCACCAGGGTGATCTTCCTCCCAGAAGCGGTGTGCGTTTCGCTGATGCTCGTCCGTTCGTGCACCGGGGGCGCTTCTGGACGGCGGTCGAAGACGATGAGGGTGCCGGCGTCCAGGCCGAGCCGGTCGAGGTAGCGGTCGAGTTGCTCGAGACCGTCTGGGAGGGGGTCGGGTCGGCCGTCGTGGCGGACCTTGAGCTCGATCGCCTCCCACTGCTGGGCGGGCTTGCCGTCCTGGTCGGTGTGCGGCCAGCGGATGAGCAGGTCGATCCGGCCGCGGCCGACGCCGTACTCGCGGTCGATGTAGCCGCCGCCGTTCACCACACGGTGCAGGAAGCCCATGAACACCAGCTGGCAGGCGGCCTCGTGGTAGGTCTGCTTGGTGGCGAGGATGTCGCCGTGCAACCGCCAGAACGCGAGGAACTCCTCCAGGAGCTTCGGCAGGTCGAGCCGTCCTTCGGCGGTCACGAACGAGCGCTCGTCGGTCTCGATCACGCTCTCGGTGTGCTCGCCGAGGACTCGGAGGATGACTTCCTGGTAGATCGGGTTGGCGACGTGCACGGTCTTACCGCGGGCGATCAGACCGAGGTCACGCAGGTAGGCCAGGTCGTCGTTGTACGTCCCGTCGATCTCCGGCAGTACCCCGGCGATCAACGGTTCGATGACGCGTTTCACCCGGGGCTCGTGCAGCCGGGCGGCGAGGGAGTCGAGGTGGGTGGCCCGGGCGATGATCAGCCGCTCCACCGCCTGGTCCATGTGGTCGTCGGTGATCGGCTCGGGCGGTTCGATGCGCATCTTGTCGATCACTTCGGCGGCGAGGGCGTTGACCAGCCACGGCTGTCCCTGACTGGCGTGGAACGCCCGTTGCAGGGCCGCCGGGGTGAACTCCTGACCGGTGACGGCGGTGTGCTGCCCGTACAGCTCCACCATCTGTTCGAAGGTGAAGTCACCAAGCCGGAACGACTCGGCCTTGACATTGAACGGGCTGGCGGTCCCCAGCCGGTTCGGGTCACCGCCGGCCGCCGCCTTGTAGTCCCGCACGTCCCGCAACCCGCATAGCACCACCGAGTACGGAAAGTCGTGCCGCCGGCCGGTGTAGCCGCCGCGCAGCTGTCGCAGCACACTGATCAGGCTCGTGCCGCGTAGCGCGTCGATCTCGTCGAAGAACAACACCAGCGGACGTGGACACCTCTGCGCCCACGCGCTCAGCCCCGCCGACAGTCGCGAGCCGGGCGCCGCCTCGGGCCACGGATCCGACGGCAGCAACTCCGGCGGCCATGATTGGAATCGCGTCGCCTCCCGGATGGCATCCAAGAGATCCAACTGGGCGCGGACGTCATCGTCCCCGGCCGCTTCGGCCCGCTCGCACGAGAAATACAGCGCCGCGTACCGACCCTCGGCGGTCAGCCGCTCGGCCAAGGCCAGCAGTGTGGTGGTCTTGCCGGTCTGCCGCGGTGCGTGCACCACGAAGTACTGACCCCGATCGATGAGCTGGCGAGCCTCGGGCAGCCGCGGCTCCGGCGGCAGCATGTAATGCCACTCAGGAAAACACGGTCCGGCGGTGTTGAAGTACTTCTCCATCAGCGATGCTCCTGCTTTCTCAGCCGCCAGTCTCGCAGACCGCCGACCGCAGGGGGACCGACCGGAGTCAGGCGGTAGCCCAGAGTGCCGGTTGTCGTGCACGCCGGATCGCCCGCGCATCGTCGGCGGACGACAGCTCGGTCACCTGGAAGACGCTCGCACGAGCGGATAGTCTCTCGGAATAGGAGAGGTTGAAAAGAGGGCGAGAAGCATGTCGACCGAGGAGCGCCGGCGGCTCGCAGCCGAGCTGGCGCAGGTCATGCAGCGCGGCACGATGTGGACGGTCCTGCTGCATCACACGGTGGCCAGCAAGGCGGGCCTCAACGTCACCGACCTCCAGTGCCTCAACCTGCTGTCCCTCGACGGACCGGTGACCCCGGGAGGGCTGGCCCAGGCGATGGGCATCACCACGGGCGGCGCCATCACCGCGGTCGTCGACCGGCTGGAGAAGGCGGGTTACGTGCGGCGCTGCCGCGACCCGCACGACCGGCGCCGGGTGATCGTCGAGCTGGTTCCCGAGGCGACCGCGCGGATCGCGGAGTACTTCGAGCCGATCGCCGCCTCCGTCCACGCCCGCTTCGCCGGGTACAGCGACGAGCAGCTGCGCACGCTGCTGGAGTTCGCCCGCGGCAACAACGACGCGATGCCCGACATCATCAAGCAGGTGCAGGCGCTGCCCTGAGCCGGGCCGTCAGCCTCCCGCCGCCTCGGTGAGCGCGGCGAGCAGCGCGCCGGTCGCCGGCGGGTGCGGCGGCGACCCGTACGTCGCGGCCAGCACGTAGCGCGGCGAGTCGGGCAGCGCGACGACGCGCACGCCGGGATGCCGGGCGGCGCGCAGTGCGAGGCCGGGCAGCGTGGCCACCCCGAGCCCCGCCGCGACCATCGCCTGCACGGCCACGAAGTCGTCGGTGGTGAAGGCGATGCTCGGCTCGAAGCCGGTCCGGGCGCACAGCTCGAGCAGATGCATCCGGCACCGGTCGCAGCCGGCGATCCACGGGCCGTCCGCGTAGGCCGCCAGCTCGGTGGTGGGCGGCTCGGCGGCCACCAGGTACGTCGGGTCCTGCAGCAGGCGCCGCATCACGATGCCGTCGTCCTCCGGGACGCTGTCGTCGTACCGGAAGATCACCGCGACGTCGATGTGGCCGGCGCGCAACATGCGTACGGCCTCGGGCGGCTCGGCCTCGGTCAGCCGCAGCTCCAGGCCGGGGTGGTCGGCGGCCAGGCGGGCGGCCGCCGCCGGCACGAACGTGCCGAGGGCGGAGGGAAACGCGGCCAGCCGCACCCGGCCCTGACGCAGTCCGACGTGCGCGGCTAGCTCGGTCTCCGCCGCCTCCAGTCGGCCCAGGATCTCGGCCCCGCGCTCGGCCAGCTGACGCCCCGCGTCGGTGAGCCGGACGCCGCGGCCCGCCCGCTGCACCAGCTTGGCGCCGGTTTCGGTCTCCAGCCTGGCCAGATGGTGGCTGACCGATGGCTGTGAGTAGTGGAGCTCGCGGGCGGCGGCCGTCACCGAGCCGGTGCGGGCCACCGCGACCAGGACGCGGAGCCGGGTGAGGTCCAGCATGCGGCCAATGTATATACGCCGTCTATGAGTTTGAAAGGCATTACGCATTAGACCTATGGATGAGCCTCATGCAGGCTGAAGTCATGGTCGCCACGGCCTGTCACCGAAGAGGAGGCCCTTGGAGGGGACGATGTTGACGCAGACCATGATCGACCCGGCCCTCGTCACCGGCGTGCGCGCCGCCGTCGACCGGCACGAGCCGTGGCGGGAGACGGCGACGCGGGTGGCCGAGGTGCTCGCGGCGAACCTGCCGACGCCCGATGTGTTCACCGCCGACCAACGGCTGGGCGACCCCTCGGGCTATTCCTCGCACCTGCTGCACGTCGAGCCGGACGGGGCGTTTTCCGTGCTCGGCATCGTATGGCGGCCCGGGCACGTGACGCCGATCCACGACCACGTCACCTGGTGCGCGTTCGGCGTCGTTCAAGGGGCGGAGTACGAGGAGCTCTACACGCTGAGCGACGACGGCACCGGCCTGGTGCGGGCCGGGGAGAACATCAACCGCGTCGGCGAGGTCAGCGGCTTCGCGCCGCCCGGCGACATCCACCGCGTACGCAACGCGGGCACCGAGGTGGCCATGTCGATCCACATCTACGGCACCGACATCTCCCGGATCGGCTCCAGCGTCCGCCGCTGTTACGACCTTCCCGTCCGCGACCGCTGAGTGCCGTGGGGCCGAGCTAGCGGACGGCGATGACGGCCGAGCCGTGACCGAACAACCCCTGGTTGACGGCGATGCCGGCGCGCGCGGCGGGGACCTGGCGGCCGTCCGCCTGCCCGCGCAGCTGCCAGGTCAGCTCGCAGACCTGGGCGATCGCCTGCGCCGGGACGGCCTCCCCGAAGCTCGCGAGCCCGCCACTGGGGTTCACCGGCACCCGGCCGCCCAGCGCGGTGGCGCCCGAGCGCAGCAGTTCCTCGGCCTGCCCGGCGTCGCACAGGCCGATGTCCTCGTACCAGTCGAGTTCCAGCGCGGTCGACAGGTCGTAGACCTCGGCGAACGACAGATCCTCCGGCCCGATGCCGGCCTCCTCGTAGGCGGCGTGCGCGATCGCCGACCGGAACGGGCGTTCTGGGGCCGGCACGGTCGCCGCCGAGTCGGTGGCGAAGTCGGGCAGGTCGAGCACGGTCTTGGGGAACGTCGGCGTCACCGTGGAGATCGCGGAGATTCGCACCGGTGCCGCCCCGCCGTCCGAACGGGACCTGGCGTAGTCCACCGACGACAGCACGACAGCCGCGCCGCCGTCGCTGGTCGCGCAGATGTCGAGCAGCCGCAGCGGGTCGGCGACGACCGGGGAGGCCGCCACGTCGGCGAGCGTGACCTCCTTGCGGTAGCGCGCGTTGGGATTGGCCGCGCCGTGCCGCGCGTTCTTGACCTTGACCGCGGCGAAGTCGTCGAGGGTCGCCCCGTACGTCGCCATCCGGCGCCGGGCGTACAGCGCGAAGTAGATCGGGTTGGTCGCGCCGAGCAGCCGGAAGCGCAGCCAGTCGGGGTCGCTTGGCCGGTCCCCGCCCACGGGCGCGAAGAAGCCCTTGGGCGCGGCGTCGGCGCCCACCACCAAGGCGACCTCGCAGCGCCCGGCGAGGATCTGCGCCCGCGCCACGTCGAGCGCCTGCGCGCCCGACGCGCACGCCGCGTACGTGCTGGCCACCCGCGCCCCGGTCCATCCGAGCGCCTGGGCGAACGTCGCCCCGGCCACGAACCCCGGATAGCCGTTGCGGATCGTGTCGGCCCCGGCGACGTACTGGACGTCCGGCCACGAAAGTCCCGCGTCGGCCAGCGCGGCGCGCGCCGCGGCCAGCCCGTAGGTCACGAAGTCGTGCCCCCACTTGCCCCACGGGTGCATGCCCACGCCGAGGACGGCCACGTCCCCGGGCCTGGCCCCCCGGCTAGCCACGCGGCCGCCATTTCCAGATGAGGTATTCGGCCTCGTCGTCCTCGTAGAGCGTGCCCACCGTCAGCTCCATCTCCATGCCGACGGCGAGGTCGTCGACCCCGGCCTCCGGGACGACCTGGCCGAGCACGACCATGCGCTCGTCGGCCAGTTCGACCGCGGCGATGGCGTACGGCCGGAACGGGTCGGTGACCGGCACGTACGGCGGCGGCGGCTGGTAACGGGCCCCCGCGTACGACCAGACCCGCCCCCGGTCGCCGAGCCGGCACTCGACGAGCTCCGAGCCGTCCCTGGGCCCGGTGCAGGCGGGATTGCGGCAGGCCAGGTCGTTGCGCGGGAAATACGGTGTGCGGCAAGCGGTACAGCGCGTCCCGATCAGCCGAATGCCGGCGGGATCGGTCGTGAACCAGCCGTCAACGGCTGGGCGGCGCTCCTTGGCCAACGGATGCTCCTCCCGTACTTGACCAAGCGACCGCTCAAATCTATAACACGTTCTACTTCCCGGGGAATGGGGAAAGCCGGCGCGGCCGAAGTGTTACGCCGGCTGCTGGCCGATCAGGAAGGACACATCGCCCTTGTCGTCGATCTCGGCGTCGAGCGTCTTGTCGTCCAACGCCATCGCGGCGCCCGACTCCAGGAAGACGCGCGCGCCGTCGGCCTCCACGACCTGGTCTCCCTCTTGCGGCCCTTCGGTCACCGAGAGGCTCAGCGAGCCCGCCGTGTCCTGGGCCACGATCCGGATCCCGGTCTCGTCGGGCAGTTGCGGCTGTGACGTGACGGTGCGGATCACTTGGACGGCACCTTCGGTCAGCGTGAGCACGACCTGCTCCCTTACTCTGGGTATCGGACCTTGCCCACCCTGCCCATCGGGGGCGGCCGTAAACCAGCGACTCTGGTGTTTTGCCTCAGCCGGCGCCGGGTGCCAGGGCGCGGGCCGCGTCGGCCGGGGATAGGCCCCCACCAGGCAAAATCGCGATCACCGGGGTGCTCAGCCCGTTGTCGACGTACTCCTGGACGCGGGCGCGGCAGCGGTCCGGCGAGCCGTGGACGATCAGGTCGTCGACGACCTCGTCGGGCACGCGGGCGAGGGCCTCCTGGCGATCGCCGGCCGCCCACGCCTCGTGCATGGGCGCGAGCGCGTCGCCGCGCCCCAGCCACTGATGGAACGCCGCGTACACCGGCACGGTCAGGTAGGCGGCGATCATCCACCGGCCGAGCCGCCGCGCCTCGTCGGCGTCCTCCGTCGGGCACACGAAGATGCGCGCGATCAGTTCCTTGTCCGAGCCGAACGCCGCCCGCACGGTGGGGACGTCGCGGGGCGCGAGCCAGTTGGTGATGGCGCCGTCGGCCTCGCGGGCGGCGAGCCGCAGCATGCCGGGCCGGAGCGCGGCGAGCACGATGGGCGGCGCCGGATCCGGCGGGATGTCGAGCTTGAAGCCCCGTACGGAGAACGTCTCGTAGTCCTCGGTGATCTTCTCGCCGGCCAGCGCCCGGCGCAGGAAGCGCAGCGTGTCGCGGGCGCGGCGGTACGGCTCGTCGAACGGGATGCCGTTCCAGCGGGTCACGATCGCCGGCGACGACGTGCCGATGCCCATGACGAACCGGCCCGGCGCCAGCTGCGCCACGGTGGCGGCCTGCTGGGCCAGCAGCGCGGGGCCGCGGGTGTAGACCGGCACGATCGCCGGGCCGAGCCGCAGCTCCGGCGCCCACTGGGACGCCAGCGCGAGCGGCGTGAAGGCGTCGGTCGCGTTGGTCTCCGCCGACCAGGCGTCGGTGTACCCGAGGTCCGGCAGCTCTTCGATGATCTTGCGCTGTGCCGGCAGCGTCATGCCCTGCAGCGGAATGGTCAGTCCCCATCGAGCCGTCATGAGAGCCCGCCCTGGTCAGGAGATGGAGGCACGGACGCGGGAGCCGCCGTCGATGACGAGCGTCTGGCCGGTGATCCAGGAGGCCGTGTCGCCGGCCAGGAAGACCGCGGCGTGGGCGATGTCGGCCGGCTCGCCGATGCGGCCCAGCGGCATGTACTTGCTGATGGCCTCTTCGTTGTTCTCCCACAGCGCGCGGGCGAGCTGGGTGCGCACGATCCCGGGCGCGATGCCGTTCACCCTGACGTGCGGGGCCAGTTCCATGGCGAACTGGCGGGTCAGGTGGATGACCGCCGCCTTGGTCACGTTGTAGTAGCCGATCCCGATCTCGGTCGACAGGCCGCCGACCGAGGCGATGTTGATGATCGAGCCGCCGCGCTCGGCCATCGACGCCTTCCACGCGAGCTGGGTCCAGCGGACGATGCTGAACTGGTTGATCTCGACGATCTTGGTCGCCCGGGCCTCGTCGATGTCGACCATCGGGCCGAAGTAGGGGTTCGTGCCCGCGTTGTTGACGAGCACGTCGATGCCGCCGAACTCGGCCACCGCCGCGTCGACGCACGCCTGGGCCTGATCCCCGCGCGCGACGTGCGCGGCCTTCGCCAGCACTCCGACGCCGGGGTGGTCGGCGCGGATCCGCTCGGCGACCTCGTCCAGCGCCTCCTGCTTGCGCGAGGCGAGCACGACGTTGGCGCCCTCCGCGGCGAGCTCCTGGGCGATGGCCATGCCGATGCCCCGGGACGCTCCGGTGACGAGCGCGGTCTTTCCTGCCAGTCCGGTCCGCATGTGACCTCACCCTTTCTGCTCGGCCCACCTTAATGGATCGCAAGATCACGAAATATAGCGATGCCTACCGACTGGTCGGTATGTTGCCATCATGCGGCTCTCCGGCACAGTTGCGGTCATCACCGGCGCGAGCGGTGGCATCGGCGCGGCCATGGCCCGCAGGTTCGCCGCCGAGGGCGTCGCCGGTCTGTGCCTGGCCGACATCGCCGAGCCCGCGCTGACCGAGCTGGTCGCCGACCTGCGCAAGGCCGCCGGGTCCGGCCTTCGCGTGCTGGCGACGCCGACGGACGTCGCCGACGAGACGCAGGTCCAGGCGATGATCGACCGGACCATCGCCGAGCTCGGCCCGATCGACCTGTTCTGCTCCAACGCCGGCGTCGCCACCGGACAGGGCCTGGAGGCGCCCGACGACGTCTGGGCGCGGACCTGGTCGGTGAACGTGCTGGCCCATGTCTACGCGGCCCGCGCCGTCGTCCCGCACATGCTCGCGCGGGGCGGCGGCTATCTGCTCAACACCTGCTCGGCCGCCGGGTTGCTCACCCAGCCCGGCGACGCGCCGTACGCGGTCACCAAGAACGCCGCGGTCGCGTTCGCCGAATGGCTGGCCGTCACCTACGGCGATCAGGGCATCAAGGTCAGCGCGCTGTGCCCGCAGGGCGTGCGGACCGCGATGCTCGACAGCGGCCTCGGCGAAAGCCACGAGGCCGCCCGCGTGGTCGCCGCCGCCGGCAAGGTGCTCGCGCCCGAGGAGGTCGCGGACGCGGTCGTGACCGGCCTCGCCGCGGAGCGGTTCCTGATCTTGCCGCACCCCGAGGTCGCGGAGTACGCCCGCCGCAAGGGCGCCGACCGCGACCGCTGGCTGGCCGGCATACGCCGGCTCGTCGCGTCTTTGCACGGCTGACGGCCGCCCGGCCGCCCCGGCCGCTCGGCCGCCACGGCCGCCCGGCCGGGTCTAGGCCACCACGGGGTCGTACGCCGGGGCGAAGCGGGGCCAGGGGCGCCGGCGCTCCAGCTGCGCGGCGAGGCCGAGCAGCAGCGCCTCCTTGCCCGGCGTGGCGACGAGCTGGACGGCCAGCGGCAGGCCCGACTCGCTGACGCCCGCCGGCACGGAGATCGCCGGATAGCCGGCGAGGTTCCAGGCGCCGGTCATCGGCGCGTAGCGCACCGACGCGCCGAAGCTCCGCAGCCAGGCGTTCTCGCCGTGTCTGGCGCGCGGCGCCGGGTGGGCGATCGTCGGCGTGACGAGCACGTCGTGCCGCGCGAAGAACGGCGCGACCGCCTGGCGCAGCCGCTCGCGGTCGGTGTCCTTCGGCGGGCGCAGCCTGGCGGCGACGCGCCCCACCCGGACGTGTCGGCGGGTCCGGGGCTGCAGGCGGCTCGCGGTGGCGGGATCGGCGAGGTAGGGCTCGGCGTCGAGGCCGGGGAAGTACAGCCAGCGCACCATGAACGCGTTGACCGCCCAGAACGGGACGCGCAGATCGTCGGCCTCGACGGTGTGACCGAGCGCGGTGAGCTCGGCGCCGGTCGCCCGCACGGTGCGCTGGAAGTCCTTGGCGATGGTGATCCCCGGCGTCGGCGGCTTGGTCGACACGCCGATCCGGACCGGCTCCGGCTCGGCGACCTCGGCGAGCGCGGGGTCGTCGGCCATGACGGAGAGCATGAGCGCGGCGTCGGCGACCGAGGTGGCGAGCGGGCCGTTCTCCGCCAGGCCGCCCCAGTTGTCCTCGCCGATGTTGGCGGGGACGACGCCGGGGCCCGGCTTGATCCCGAAAAGTCCGCAGTTGGCCGCCGGGATGCGGATCGATCCGCCCCCGTCGTTGCCGTGCGCGATCGGCACCATGCCCGACGCCACGGCCGCCGCCGAACCGCCGGACGAGCCGCCCGCGGTCCGCCCGGTGTCCCACGGGTTGCGCGCGATCCCGTAAACGTTGTCGGTGAAGGGATAGATGCCCAGCTCGGGCAGATTGGTGATGCCGACGACGATCGCGCCGCCGGCGCGCAGCCGGGCCACCAGGGGGTCGTCCTTCTCCTGCGGCTCGTCGGGGCTCGCGTCCGAGCCGCTGCGCATCGGCTCGCCGGCGACCGGCACATTGTCCTTGATCGCGACCGGCACGCCGGCCAGCGGCAGGTCGGCGCGGTCGGCGCGGTCGTCGATCGCCGCGGCCTCATCGAGCGCCGCGTCGGCGCGCACCCGGACGAACGCGCCGAGCTCGCCGTCGAGGGCCGCGATGCGGTCGAGATGCTCCCGCGTCACCTCGCGCGCGGTCACCTCACCCGCCCGTACGGCTGCGGCGATCTCGGTCGCGGTCTTGCCCACCCACTTACCCATGGACGGAGTCTTCTCCTTCCGTCGTGATCATGCAATCTGCCCGAAGGAGGGGTGCGGGCCGAGCGCCCAGTACTCGAACAGGCCGTAGCCGACGTTTCCCTCGTACTCGAAGCGGGCGACCGCGTCGACCATGCCCCACATGCGGGCGGCGTCGGCCTCGTCGCGCGTGTCGTACGAGACGCCCTGCACTACGAGTTCGGGCCCCTGGTACATGCCGTGCCGCCAGTCGGACTCCAGGCCGTACCCTGTGCCGACCATCATGTGGACGGGCAGGAGAGGAGTGACCCGCACGTCGAAGGGCTTGCCGCCGGGCGGGCCGAAGGAGATCGTCGCGGTCTCCACGTCGCGGGTGCCGGGGGCGTACACGGGCCGGTAGTCGGGGCGGCCGAGGTACTCGGGCTCGCGCGCCTCGTCCGGCCACACCCGTACGGCCTCCTCCAGCAGCCGGCGGCCCTGGGCGTCCTCCTGCACGATGCACAGGATCGAGTGGTCGGGGAACTGGATGGGCGCGTACAGCCAGTAGAAGGTGGCCGGGTTCTTCGCCTGGATGCCCGGCGGCTCCGGCTCGCCGACCGGACGGACGCCCCAGGACCGGTCGCGCGATCCCCACCAGCGGTTCGGCGTGACGTCGATCGCCTCGCCGTCGATGGTGATGGACCCGCTCCACCGGCCGGTCTGCGCCAGCCGCATCGAGTCGAACACGACGCGCTCCTGCCAGCGCAGCAGGTGCCGGGGTTCGAGCTGGGCGGGGATCGCGCCCTCCCAGGTCAGGTCGAACGACAGCCCGTGCGGGTTGTCGGCCAGCACGACCCGCAGCCGCCGCAGCCCGGCCAGGACCGTGACGCGGAACGGTCCGACCGTGGTGTTCATCCGGTCCGCGCCCAGCTCGCGCGACGCCCGCACGGCCCGGTGCAGCGGGCCCCTTTTGACGAGCGCGAACGCGTCGGTCACGCCGAGGTTCGGATACTGCCCGAGACCGATGATCAACATGAGCTCGGGCGTGCCGCCGGCGGCGGGAACGGGATGGCAGTTGAAGTAGTAGCGGTCGTAGAAGTTGCGGTCCGAGGTGCCGACGTGCCGCATCACCTGCGGCACCTGGTGGACGGGGTAGTCGTCGAGCGGCGAGAGCGTCACCCTTGACCTCCAAACGGATCGGCGGGCGGCGAGCCGGGGTCCGGCAGGTCGAGCATCCGCGCGAGCAGCGTGCTCGCGGTGTTGTTGTACGGGAAGTCGCTGTCGTCCGGGATCAGCTCATAATCGATGAACGCCTTGCCGATCCGGGCCATGATCACGGCGAACTTGAAGGCCGACAGCACCTCGTAATAGAACATGTCCCGCAGCGGCCTGCCGAGCAGTTCGGCGTAGCGTTCGTAGGTCTCCTCGACGGTGGGGAAGCCGGGCAGACGCGGCGCGCCGACGCCTTCGGAGTGGTGCCGGTCGAGGTAGCAGAACCACGCGAGGTCCTCCTCCGGCGCGCCGAGCGTCGCGGTCTCCCAGTCGAGGACGGCCCGCGGCACGCCGGCCTGGAAGATGACGTTGCCGATGCGGGCGTCGCCCCACAGCACCGCGGTCGGCTCCGGAGCCCCGTCGTCGGGTTGGTGCGCCCGCAGCCATTCCAGCGCCCGCGTCGCGGTCGGCTGCGGGCCCGGATACGCCCACGCGAGGTAGTGCTCGTAGTAGCCGAGCCGCTGCCCGATCCCCGTCCTCCCGTAGGCCGGCTGATCGAGGAAGGCGTAGTCGGCGGGGTCGAGCGCGTGCAGCCGCGCCATGATCTCCAGCGTCGACCACCACATGGCCGCCCGCTCCGCCGGCGGGATGGCGGTCACCCAGCCGTCCTGGTGGTAGGGCGGCATGTCCGTGGGCACGTCGCCATCGATCCGGCCCATGACGAAGAAGGGCGCGCCGAGCGGCTCTGCCGACGGCTCGTACCAGTGGATCGGCGGCACCGGGATGTCGGTGCGCTCGTCGAGGAGCCGCATCAGGCGGTACTGCTCGGCGAACCTCGGCTCGGGAAAGATCTGGAACTGGATCGGCGCGACGCGGGCCACGAACGCCTCGCGCCGCTCGCCCCACTCGGCGTCGAAGATCAGCGTCTCGCTGGAGAACCCCGTCGTCGTGGGCGTCTTCAGCAGCGGGATGCGCACGCCGGGCAGGTGCTGGGACAGCCAGCCGGTCAGGAGGTCGCGGGTGAGCTGTGGGTCGCGCTGGTCCGGTACGGGCATGGCCGCCTCCCCGCCGGTGCGGGCCGGCGCCCGGTGACACCGGAGGTGAAACGTGTTCTACCAACGGCCGCGGGGTCCGTCAACACCGGCGGCGCGGGCGCGCCGACCAGGACCCGCGCCAGCGTGCCGGTCCGCCGCCGCGCCAGCCGGGCCCGGCGGCGCCGGGCGTCCAGCACCATCCCGCCGGCGGCCGCGGCCGCGCCCGCGTACACCGCGGCGGCGGCCGTCCAGGTCGGGGTGAGCCCGGCGACGAGCGCACCGAGCAGCGCCGATCGCGCCGGCACCGCGAGCGCGGGCGACGCGGCGGCCCGCCTGATCGGCGGGTCGCTCGGCCCCCACGGATCGGCGTACAGCCGCTGGATCAGCCCGCTCAGGCGGGGCAGCGTGAGGCGAACGGCGGCCGCGGCGGGCAGCAGGAGCAGCGGCGCCGGCCGGCCGTGCCCGGCGTCGATGGCGGTGGCGACCGCGGCGGCGCCGGCGAACAGCGTCCCGACGATCAGGGCGGCCCTGGCGCGCAGCGCGCTCGACCGCACGCCGCGGCGGCCGCGGCGGCAGGCCAGCGCGTGCAGTTCGACGGCGGCGTAGGCCCAGACGACGATGACGGGCACGAGTACGGCGGTCAGCACCCTTCGAGGATCGCGCCACGGGCCCGCTCGGGCAGCGGTGCCAGCGCCCCAGTTCATGGTGGGGCTACCACCACCCTTGGCGGCGGGGCGGACCCGAATGAAAAGATCGGGTCATGCGCCTGACGAAGCTGACTCACGCGTGTGTACGACTGCAAAAGGACGACCGGGCCCTCGTCATCGACCCCGGTGGGCTGACCAAGGAGGCCGACGCGCTGGACGGCGCCGACGCCATCCTCATCACCCACGAGCACATGGATCACCTCGACGCCGATCGGCTGCGCAGGGCGGCGAGCGAGCGGCCCGGCCTGGAGATCTACACGTGCCGGGCCGTCGCCGACCAGTTGTCCGGCGTCTCCGCCCGCGTGCTCGGCGACGGCGACGCGGTGACGATCGCTGGCTTCGAGGTCGCGGTCGTCGGGCAACGGCACGAGGTCGTTCACCCCGACGTGCCCCCGGTCGAGAACATCGGCTTCTTCGTCGACGACACCGTCTTCCACCCGGGCGACGCCTTCACCGTGCCGGGGCGGCCCGTCCCCACCCTGCTGGTGCCGACGAACGCCCCATGGATGAAGAACACCGAGATGATCGGCTACCTGCGCGAGGTCGCGCCGGAGCGGGCGTACTCCGTCCACGATGGGCTCGTCAACGACATCGGGCTCATGCTGATCGACGGCAACCTCGGCGGTGAGGGCAAGCAGCAGGGCAAGGACTTCCGCAGGCTGGCCCCGGGCGAGACGCTCGACCTTTGACCCCGATCGAGGCCGTCTTCTTCGACATCGGCGACACGCTCGTCAACGAGGGCGAGATCTATGGCAGGTGGGCCGACTGGCTGGGCGTGCCCCGGCATACCTTCCTCGCCACGATGGGGGCCGTCCTCGCCTCGGGCGGCTCTCATCTGGATCTCTTCACGCTCTTCCGGCCCGGCTTCGACCTGACGACCGAAGAGCGGCGCCGGGCCGTGGCCGGCGTCCCGAACGGCTTCGGCCCCGCCGACCTCTACCCCGACGCGCGCGAGTGCCTGGCGGCCCTGCGCGGGCAGGGCCTGTTCGTTGGCGCGGCCGGCAACCAGCCGGCCGCGGCCGCCGAGCACTTCGCGACGCTCGGCCTCGACGTCGACGTGGTCGGCATCTCCGACCTGTGGGGCGTCGAGAAGCCCGACCCCAGGTTCTTCGCCCGCTGCGTCGCCGCGGCGGGGTGCGCGCCGGGCGCCGTCCTGTACGTCGGCGACCGCATCGACAACGACGTACGGCCCGCCCTCGCGTGCGGCCTGCAGGTCGCCCACCTGCGTCGCGGCCCGTGGGGCTACATCATGCGCGACGAGGAGGCCCTCGCCCGCTGCCTGTTCCGGCTGGACTCGCTCGCCGAACTTCCCGCCCTGGTGGCCCGCCACAACGGGCTCGCTGCCCCTTAGGGGTTGTCCCTTACGCCGCTGGTATGAGGCCAGAACGGTCCCTTGGCGCGATTCGCCGTCCGCATCCCCTTTCGTAGCGTGGGTAGCAGACAACTACACAACCGAACTCACCAGGGATGTCATCACCATGAATGGTCTCTACCGGCCGCGCGACGGCCGCATGATCGCCGGAGTCTGTGCCGGACTTGCCCGGCGCTTCGGCCTGAGCGTGGGCATGGTCCGCCTCGTCGCGGTGCTGTCCTGCCTGCTGCCGGGCCCGCAGTTCGTCGCCTACATCATCCTCTGGATCATGATGCCCAGCGAGGAGAAGTACGCCGCCCACCGCTACTGACCCGGTGTGACGGCTCAACGGGCCGGCCGGGACCCCCGCCGCCCCAAGGCGATGCCGCCGAGGACCAGGTCGGCCAGGAACACCACGATGCCGATGATCAAGAGAAAGAACAGGCCCTTGACCACCACGCCGACGATGCCCAACGCGATCGCCACGATGACAAGGAACAAGAACAGGGCCACGAATGCCATGACCGGTACCCCCTATCGGTGTGCCGAGGCCCGGGGTCAGCGGCGGGCCAGCCGGCGTTCGTCCGGAGCCGCGTGATAGGGCAGTTCGTAGTAGGCGAAGACCGCCCCTTCGGCGCCGGCGCGCAACTCCCCGTCGGTGTCGATCGGCGGGGCGGACTTGACCTGCTTTTTGTCGTACGTGACGCGCAGGTATCCAGGTCCGACCGTCGAGCCGCTGAGCGGAACGAACACCAGCCGTTGCCGCCCTGGCATACCGACCTTGATGGTGGCGAACGACGGCTGGTCGGTGCCCGTGTCGACGTAGATCGCCTCGAGTTCGCCGATTTTCTTGCCCTCGACGTCCACGACAGGGTGCCCCCGCCACGCGCGGATGTCCTCGATCTCGAACATGTCCCCCTCCAACGCCCGAGCTGGACGATTCTCTCTCCACGTACCCGACCTGCGGGAACTACTCTCCGCGGTAAGTCCTCACGATCGGCCCTGACCGAACGAACTTCCTTTCGGTCGAAAAGGCGAGGAGGATTGAAGTAGAGGCGAGAGTGATAGCAGAAAACGTTCGAATGACTACATGTGGTAGCGGGGATGGCCCTAGCATGCACGACGTGACCAGCGCACTCGAGTACTGGCCGTCCCCGCCCCCTTGGGGATGGACCGCCGACGACCTTGACCGGCTTCCGGCCGAGGGCCCCAACGGCGAACCCGACTTCTTCAAGCGCGTCGAGCTGATCGATGGAGCCCTCGTCTTCATGTCCCCCCAGAAACGCTTCCACGAGCGAGTGATCCATGGCTTCAGAGTCAGCCTCAACGCCCAGGCCCCGGACCACCTCGTCGCGCTTGCGCAGATGGACGTCAAGCTGGGCCACCGCATGCGCCCATGTCCGGACGTACTCGTGATTGACGCTGCCGCGGCTCAGGACGACGACCGCACCTTCTACCTTCCCGACGAGGTCCACTTGGTCGTCGAGGTGGTCTCGCCCGAATCAGAGGACCGCGACCGGAAGACGAAGCCGCCGCGTTATGCCGATGCGGGGATCGCGCACTTTTGGCGGGTGGAGGAGCACGGGGGCAAGCCCGTCGTGTACGTCTACGAGCTGGACCCTGCCACCAAGGCGTATGCCCTCACTGGGATCCACCACGCTCGGCTGGCGGTTCCGGTGCCGTTCCCGATCGACATCGATATGGACGGCCTGCCCGGGTAGCGCCGTCACTGGCGGGTGGGCTCCGCGGAGGAGGAGTCGTCGGGGGCGGGGTAGCCGATGCCGGACAGGTCGGGGGTGCGGCCGCTGACGATGAGCCAGATGACCAGGAGCAGGCCCACGCCGAGCCAGGCGAGGCCGAGCCGCTGCGCCGCGACGTCGGCCTTGTAGACCACGTAGCCGAGGATGGCGATGCCGCAGACCGGCACCACGACGTGCCGGAGGATGTCGCGGCTGCCGCGCCGCACCATGTAGTGCGTGATCACCGACAGGTGCAACAGGATGAAGGCGGTGAGCGCGCCGAAGTTCACGAGCGTGGTCAGCAGGCTGAGCCCGTTGTCGGAGCGGAAGGTCAGGCCCACGCCCACCACGAGCGACGCGGCCGCGACCACGAACGTCGCGTACTCCGGGACGCGGTAGCGAGGGTGGATCTTGGCGAGGAAGCGCGGCAACTGACGGTCACGGGCCATGGAGTACAGCACGCGTGAGGTCGCGGCCTGCGCGACCATGGCGTCGGCGAAGCCCCACGCGATCGCGGTCGCCACGGCCGTGACCACGTTGAGCCAGTGCCCGCCGGCGTGCTCGGCCGCCTGGTAGAACGCGGTGCCCTCCGGATCGCCCTCGGTGAGGAGGGCCTGCCGGTCGGGCACGAGCAGCGCCGCCACCCAGGTCTGCACGACGAACAGCACGGCGACCAGGAGCAGCGACGCGATCGTGGCGCGGCCGATCTTGCGCGCCTCCTCCCGATGCTCCTCCGACAGGGTCGAGATGGCGTCGAACCCGAGGAAGCTGAGCGCGGCCACCGAGACCGCGCCGAAGACCAGCCCGATGGAGAACGTGTCGGCGTTGTAGAACGGCGTCAGCACGCCCCCGGTGCGCTTGCCGTCCGCCAGCGCGATGAGCCCGATCACGAGGAAGATGGCCAGCACGATCAGCTCGCCGACCAACATGATGCGGTTGGTGCGGGCCGTCATCTCGATGCCGAAGTAGTTGATGGCCGTGTTCAACAGGATGAACCCGACCACCCACGCCCACACCGGGATCGCGGGCACGAACGAATGCATCGCGATCCCGGAAACGATGTAGAGCAGCGCCGGGACCAGGATGTAGTCGAGCAGGATCTGCCAGCCGGCGATGAAGCCGACGGGCGGCGCGATGCCCCGCCCCGCGTAGGCGTACACCGATCCGGCCAGCGGGAAGGCCTTGGCCATCTGCGCGTAGGAGATCGCCGTGAACACCATGCCGACGGCGCCGACCGCGTAGGCGAGCGCCACCATGCCGCCGCTGGCGTTGAAGACGGTGCCGAAGATCCCGAACGGCGCGATCGGGACCATGAAGATCAGGCCATAGATCAGCAGATCCCAGAACGACAGAGATCGCTTGAGCTCCTGCTGGTAACCGAACTGCTCGACCGTGGACAACGCGGCACCTCGCTTGGGCTGGAGGGACGCCCCCGATAAGCCTCACCCGAGTAGATCACTAAGGTCGGGACGCGACAATGCCCGAATGCCCTGATGAGCGCTCGGGGAGCGGCTCAGGTGAGCCGCCAGGCCACGGGCACCAGTTCCGGCGGGACCTCGCGATGCGGCCGCCACAGTAGGTCCTACCAATATCAGGAGATAACGACTACGTCACGGCTATTGCCGCTGTCCAGGGGGGCAATGATCTGATGAAGAGGCGAGAGATCCGACGAATTCGAGAGGTTGCCCCCCGTGAAGCTTCTCCGCGTGGGATCCGCGGGCGCCGAGCGGCCGGCGTTGCTGGCCGCGGACGGCACGCTGCGCGACCTGTCCGGGCTGATCAGCGACATCGACGGCGACTTTCTGTCCGGTGACGGACTCGACCGGGTCCGCGCCGCCGCCGCGGCGGACGACCTGCCGCCGCTCGATTCCCCGGGACGCGTCGGCCCCCCGGTCGCCCGCCCCGGCAAGGTCGTGTGCCTCGGGTTGAACTACCGCGACCACGCCGCCGAGACCGGCGCCGAGGCGCCGGCCGAGCCGATCTTGTTCATGAAGGCGCCGTACACCGTCGTCGGGCCCGACGACGACGTCCTCATCCCGCGCGGCAGCGAGAAGACCGACTACGAGGTCGAGCTCGCCGTCGTCATCGGCCGCCCGGCGCGTTACCTCGACGGGCCCGAGCAGGCCAGGGACGTGATCGCGGGCTACGCCGTCAGCAACGACGTCTCCGAGCGCGAGTTCCAGCTGGAGCGCGGCGGCACCTGGGACAAGGGCAAGTCGTGCGAGACGTTCAACCCGCTCGGCCCCTACCTGGTCACCGCCGACGAGGTGCCCGAGCCGCAGGCGCTCGGCATGAAGCTGTGGGTCAACGGCGACCTGCGCCAGGACGGCGACACCAAAGACATGATCTTCGGCGTGTACGAGACCGTGGCGTACATCAGCCGGTTCATGGCGCTCGAGCCGGGCGACGTGATCAACACC
Organism: Streptosporangiaceae bacterium; assembly: GCA_035765195.1. Lineage (GTDB taxonomy): Bacteria > Actinomycetota > Actinomycetes > Streptosporangiales > Streptosporangiaceae > CALAED01. Next base: position 122,113 of record DASTYC010000037.1, on the reverse strand, counting down.
GGCACCCCGGCCGGGGTGGCGCTTGGCCGCCCCGACCACCCCTACCTGCGCCCGGGCGACCTCGTCGAGCTGACGATCGACGGCCTCGGCAGGCAGCGGCAGCGCCTCGCCGGGGCATGAAGATCACTTCCCTGGCCGCCTACGACGTTCGGTTCCCCACGTCGCGGCGGCTGGACGGCTCGGACGCGATGAACCCGGACCCCGACTACAGCGCCGCGTACGTCGTGCTGCACACCGACGACGGCTACGACGGGCACGGGTTCTGCTTCACGATCGGCCGGGGCAACGAGGTGTGCGTGGCCGCGATCAGGGCGCACGAGCCGCTCGTCGCCGGCCACGACATCGACCTCGCCGACCTGGGCGGCTTCGCCCGGCGGCTGCTGCGCGACTCGCAGCTGCGCTGGCTCGGGCCGGAGAAGGGCGCCGTCCACATGGCCGCCGGAGCGATCATCAACGCCGCCTTCGACCTGGCCGGCAAGGTCGCCGGCACGCCGGTGTGGAAGCTGCTCGCCGACCTGACCCCGGAGCAGGTGGTCGATCTCGCCGACTGGCGGTACCTGTCCGACGCGCTCACCGCGGACGCGGCGGCCGACCTGCTGCGCGCCGCCGCGCCCGGCAAGGCCGAGCGGGAGGCGGCGCTGCGGGCCGGCGGTTACCCCGCGTACACCACCTCACCCGGCTGGCTCGGCTACTCCGACGACAAGCTGGTACGGCTGGCGCGCGAAGCCGTACGGCACGGCTTCACCCAGATCAAGTTGAAGGTCGGCGGCGACATCGACGACGACCGCCGTCGGCTGGCGCTCGCCCGCGCGGCCGTCGGCCCGGACGTGCGCATCGCCGTCGACGCCAACCAGCGCTGGGACGTGCCGGAGGCGGTCGAGTGGGTGCGCGCGCTGCGACCGTACGATCCGTGGTGGATCGAGGAGCCCACCAGCCCCGACGACGTGCTCGGGCACGCCGCGATCCGCAGCGCGGTCGCCCCGGTCAAGGTGGCCTCGGGCGAGCATGCCGCCAATCGGGTGATCTTCAAGCAGTTCCTGCAGGCGGGCGCGATCGACTTCCTGCAACTGGACGCCTGCCGGGTCGCCGGCGTCACGGAGAACGTCGCGATCTTGCTGTTGGCCGCGGCGTACGGCGTGCCGGTGTGCCCGCACGCGGGCGGCGTGGGCCTGTGCGAGGTGGTCCAGCACCTGGCGATGTTCGACTACGTCGCGGTCAGCGGCGAACTGGCCGACCGGACCGTGGAGTACGTGGACCACCTGCACGAGCACTTCGCCGACCCGGTCCGCCTCGTGCGCGGCCGCTACCAGGTCCCCGAACGGCCCGGTCTGTCGACCGAGATGCGGCCCGAGTCGCGGGCCGCCTACGCCTTCCCCGACGGACCCGCCTGGAGGGAGTCATGACCGAGCGAGCCGGCGACGCGCCGCGTCGGAGCGTCGTCGGAGCGCCCGCGAGCAGCGAGCGGAGCGGGCACATGGACGCTGAGTTCGACGGGATCAGGGCGCTGGTGACGGGCGGCGCGTCGGGGATCGGGCTGGCCACCGCCCGGCTGCTCGCGGCACGCGGCGCCGCCGTGGCCTGTCTCGACCTCGACAAGCCGCCCGCGCCGCTGTACGGGGTGATCGCCGATGTCACCGACGACGTCGCCGTACGCGAGGCCGTGGGGCGGGCGGCCGGCCACCTCGGCGGCCTCGACGTCGTCGTCAACAACGCGGGGATCGGCGCGCGGGGCACCGTCGAGGACAACGACGACGACGAGTGGCGGCATGTCTTCGACGTCAACGTGTTCGGCATGGTCCGGGTGGCCCGCGCGGCGCTGCCGTACCTGCGCGGGTCGCGGCACGCCGCGATCGTCAACACCTGCTCGATCGCGGCCACCGCCGGCCTGCCCGACCGGGCGCTGTATTCGGCGACCAAGGGCGCGGTGCTGTCGCTCACGCGGGCGATGGCGGCCGACCACCTCCGGGACGGCATCCGGGTCAACTGCGTGAACCCGGGCACCGCCGACACGCCGTGGATCGGCAGGCTGCTCGCGGCCGCCGACGACCCGGCGGCCGAGCGCACCGCGCTCGAGGCCCGCCAGCCGATGGGGCGGCTGGTGAGCGCGGACGAGGTGGCCGCAGCCATCGCCTACCTGGCGAGTCCGCTCGCCACGGCCACGACGGGCTCGTCGCTGGCCGTGGACGGCGGCATGCAGGGGCTGCGGCCCAGACCTCCCACCTGACCCACCCCCAAGGAGCGGACGATGAGAAGGACCCTCACCTCGGCGGCGGCACTGGTCACGGTCGCCGCGCTGCTGGCCGGCTGCAACCGGGGCGGCGACAGCGAAAGCGCGACGGCGGGCGGCGGCGGCGGTCAGGGCGGGATCGTCGGCGTCGACTACCCGCGCTCGGACACCGACTTTTGGAACTCCTACATCGGCTATGTGCCGCGGTACGGCCGCGAGCTGGGGCTGGACCTCAAGACCACCAACTCCGACAACGACGTCGCCAAGCTCACCGCCAACGTGCAGACGCTGATCGGCCAGGGCGCCAAGGGCGTCGTGCTGGCGCCGCAGGACACGGCGGCGGTCGCGCCCACGCTCGACCAGCTCGAGCAGAAGAAGATCCCCGTCGTCACGATCGACACCCGGCCCGACAAGGGCGACGTCTACATGGTCGTCCGGGCCGACAACCGCGCGTACGGCCAGAAGGCGTGCGAGTTCCTCGGCGACCGGCTCAAGGGCAAAGGCAAGGTCGTCATGTTCGAAGGCGACCTCGCCTCGGTCAACGGCCGCGACCGCACCGAGGCGTTCAACGCCTGCATGAAGCAGAAATATCCGAATATCAGGGTCTTTGGCCTGGCCACCGAGTGGAAAGGCGACGTCGCGGCCAACAAGCTGCAGACCGTGCTCGCCGCCAATCCCGACATCAACGGGATCTACATGCAGGCCGGTGGCGCGTTCCTCGCCCCGACCATGCAGCTGCTCAAACAGAAGAACCTGATCGTGCCGCCGGACGACCCCAAGCACATCTTCATCGTGTCCAACGACGGCATCCCCGAGGAGCTGCGCGCCATCGCCGCCGGCCAGATCGACGCGACCGTGTCGCAGCCCGCCGACCTGTACGCCAGGTACGGCCTGTTCTATGTGAAGGCCGCGATCGACGGAAAGACGTTCCAGCCGGGCCCGACCGATCACGGCTCCACGATCGTCCAGGTGCGCCCCGGCCTGCTCGAAGATCAGCTGCCCGCGCCGCTGGTCACCAAGGACGGCGCGGCCCAGGGGTCGCTCCGGGCCGACGATCCCAAGCTCTGGGGCAACCAGGTCACATGAGCCGTGAACGCGAGCGCCGAGTGAGGGACCCATGAGCGCGGTGCCCGAGCGAGCGACCGATGCCGTGGCGGCGGCGCATGGGGTCACCAAGCGGTTCGGCGGCACGGTGGCGCTCGACGATGTGTCGCTGACCGTACGGCCGGGGGAGATCCACGCGCTGGTCGGCCGCAACGGCGCAGGCAAGTCGACGCTGGTGGCGCTGCTGACGGGTCTGCTGGCGCCGGACGCGGGGGCGGTGACGTTCGGCGGGGCGCCGGCCCCGCCGGTCGCCGACCGGGAGGCGTGGCGGCGCCGGGTGGCCTGCGTCTACCAGAAGTCGACCGTCATCCCCGCGCTGTCGGTGGCCGAGAACGTCTTCCTCAACCGGCAGGACCGGCGGCGCGCCCCGCTCCCGCTGATCTCGTGGCGGTCGGTACGGCGCCGGGCCCGCGAGCTGCTGCGGGCGTGGGAGGTCGACGTCGACGTCGAGCAGCCGGTGGAGCGGCTGACGGTCGAGCAGCGGCAGCTGGTCGAGATCGCCCGGGCGCTGTCGCACGGTTCGCGCTTCATCATCCTCGACGAGCCGACCGCCCAGCTCGACGGGCAGGCGATCGAACGACTCTTCCAGCGCATGCGGGCACTGCGCGACCAGGGCGTCACGTTCCTGTTCATCAGCCACCACCTGGAAGAGGTGTACGAGGTCTGCGACATCGTCACCGTGCTGCGCGACGCCCGGCACGTGGTCACCGCGCCGGCGGCCGAACTGAGCCGGCGCGATCTCGTCGCCGCCATGACGGGCGCGGCGACCGGGTTGATCGCGGCACCCGTCGGCCGCTCGACCGCGGCCGAGGCGGCCGCGGTCGCCGCACGGGCGGCCGTCGCCCCCGCGCTGCGGGTCGGCGGGCTCGGCCTGCCCGGCCTGTTCGCGGACGTGTCGTTCGCCGTCGGCCGGGGCGAGATCGTCGGGCTCGCCGGGGCCGGCGGCTCGGGGAAGATGGCGCTCGCCGAGTGCGTGGTCGGGCTGCGCCGGGCCGAGGCCGGCACGGTCGAGATCGCGGGCACCCGGCCACGGCCGGGCGACGTCGCCGCGGCGCTCGGCGCGGGCGTCGGGTTCGTGCCGCAGGACCGGCACCGGCAGGGGCTCGTGCCGGCCCTGTCGATCGCCGAGAACGTGACCATGACGATCCCGGACCGCATCGGCCGGTACGGCTTCATCGCCCCGCGGCGGCGCGACGCGCTCGGCGCGCGGTCGATCGACGACCTGGCCATCAAGGCGTCCGGCCCGGCCCAGCCGGTGGCCGCGCTGTCGGGGGGCAACCAGCAGAAGGTCGTGATGGCGCGGGCACTGGCCGGCGACCCGAAGGCGCTGGTGCTGCTGCAGCCCACCGCCGGGGTGGACGTGAAGGCCAAGGAGACGCTGCTCGCCGCGGCCGAGGACGCGGCCGGGGCCGGGGCCGGCGTGCTGATCGTCTCCGACGACCTCGACGACCTGCGGCGCTGCGACCGGGTGGTCGTCATGTTCAAGGGCGCGGTCGTGGGGGAGCGCCCCCGCGGCTGGCGCGACCACGACCTCATCGCGGCCATGGAAGGAATCGCGACATGAGCACCAATGAGCACTGACGTACGGCCGGCGGCTCCGGCGATCGTGCGGCGGGCCGCCGGGCTGCGGATCGCCCGGCTGCGCGACCTCGCGCTGGTCCCGGCCATCCTCGGCATGATGGTCGTCGGCTGGATCGTCAGCCCCGCGTTCCTGCACTGGACGAACCTGCAGAACGTCCTCCAGCAGCAGTCGGAGGTGTCGCTGCTGGTGCTGGCCGAGGCGCTGGTGCTGCTGACCGGGCGGATGGATCTGTCGCTGGAGTCGACGTTCGGGCTGGCGCCGGGAATCGCGGCCTGGCTCGTGCTGGCCCCCGGCGTCGCGCACGGGCTGGGCTGGCTGCCCGCGGGCTGGGCGATCCCGATCACGCTGGCGGTGGGGCTCGCCATCGGGTTGACCAACGGGCTGCTGATCGTACGGTTCGGGCTCAACGGGTTCATCGTGACGCTCGGCATGCTGATCGTGCTGCGCGGCCTGCTGACCGGGATCAGCGGCGGCAAGACCTTCTTCAACCTGCCCGAGTCGATGATCTATCTGGGCAACGCGGTGTGGCTGGGCCTGCCCGCGTCCATCTGGATCTGCGTCATCCTCTATGCGGTGGCCATCGTCGTCACCGGCTACACGAGGTTCGGCCGCTCGCTGTACGCGATCGGCGGCAACGCGGACGCCGCGCGCGCCGCGGGCATCCGGGTCGACCGGGTGCTGTGGACGACGCTCGCGGTCGCGAGCCTGCTCGCCGCGCTGGGCGGACTGCTGCTCACCGGGCGGCTCGCGTCGGTGGCGGCCGCCCAGGGCAGCGGCGCGATCTTCACGGTGTTCGCGGCGGCGGTCATCGGCGGCGTCTCGCTCAGCGGCGGCCGCGGCACGATCTTCGGCGCGTTCACCGGCATCCTGCTGCTGTATCTCATCCAGAACGTGCTGACGCTGGGCGGCGTCCCCGCGCAATGGATCGGCGCGCTGAACGGTGCGATCATCCTCGTAGCCCTGATCATCAGCAGGATCACGTCCGGGCAGGCGCAGAACTAGCGGCACGACGAGCGGGCACGAGAGCGGACACGGCGGGCGCGGCACGTGGAGACGAACAGGCTGGGGCGCGGCGAGGTCGAGGTCACCGCGCTGTCGCTGGGCGGCGCGGCGATCGGCGGCCTCTACGAACCCGTCCGGGAACAGACCGCGCTGGCCACGGTCCGGCGGGCGCTGGAGCACGGCATGCGGTACGTCGACACCGCGCCGCACTACGGCCTCGGCCGCGGCGAGCGACGGCTGGGCCGGGCGCTGGCAGGAATCCCGCGCGCGTCGTACGTCGTGTCCACCAAGGTCGGCCGGGTGCTGGTGCCGCTGGGTCCCGGCGAGCCGCCGGAACCGATGGGCTTCGCCGACCCGCCCCCGTACAAACGTCGCTGGGACTGGAGCCGCGACGGCATCATGCGCTCGCTCGACGCCTCGCTCGGCCGGCTCGGGCTCGATCGCGTCGACATCGTCTACCTGCACGATCCGGACGACCACGAGGACCAGGTCTACGCGACCGCGTACCCGGCGCTGGCCGCGCTGCGCGACGAGGGCGTGGTCGGGGCCATCGGCGCCGGGATGAACCAGACCGCGATGCTCACCCGGTTCGTCGAGCGGCTCGACCTCGACGTGGTGCTGTGCGCCGGCCGCTACACGCTGCTCGACCGCTCGGCCGAACGCGACCTGCTGCCCGCCTGCCTGCGGCGCGGCGTGTCCGTGGTGATCGGCGGGGTGTACAACTCGGGGCTGCTCGCCGATCCGCGGCCCGGGGCGAGGTTCGACTACGTCCCCGCGGCCGGGCCGCTGCTCGCCCGGGCGCGCGGGCTGCGCGACGTGTGCGCCGCGTACGGCGTGCCGCTGCGGGCGGCGGCGCTGCGATTCCCGCTGCGGCACCCCGCGGTGGCGAGCGTGCTCGTCGGCTGCCGTACGCCGGACGAGGTCGACGACAACGTTACGATGTTCGCCCGCGACGTCCCCGAAGCGCTGTGGGCCGACCTGGCGACCACCGATCCCGTACCTGATCGCTGAGCACAGCGGCGTGACCGGGAGGGAGTGGAAGGAGGAGAGGCGACGTGCGCGTCGGCTTGTTCGTCACCTGCGTCAACGACACGCTGTATCCGCGGACGGGGCGGGCCGTCGTGCGCCTGCTGGAGCGGCTCGGCTGCACGGTCGAGTTCCCGCTCGACCAGACGTGCTGCGGGCAGATGCACTTCAACACCGGCTACCGCGCCGACGCGCGGCGGCTGGCCCGCCGGTTCGCCGAGACGTTCTCCTCCTATGAGGCGGTGGTGGTGCCGTCGGGCTCGTGCGCGGCGATGGTCCGCGAGTGGTATCCGAGCCTGGACGTGCCGGTGCCGTCGGCGTACGAACTGACGGAGTTCCTCGTCGACGTGCTGGGTGTCGAGGACGTGGGCGCGTACTTCCCGCACCGGGTGACCTACCACCCGACCTGCCATTCGCTGCGCACGCTGCGGCTCGGCGACCGCCCGGCGCGGCTGCTGTCGCGGGTGCGCGGGCTCGATCTGGCCGAGCTGCCGTCGTCCGACGAGTGCTGCGGGTTCGGCGGCACGTTCGCGCTGAAGAACCCGGCGGTCTCGGCGGCGATGTGCGCCGACAAGGTGAGGAACGTCGCCGGCACCGGCGCCGAGGTGCTGTGCGCGGCCGACAACTCCTGCCTGATGCACATCGGCGGAGCGTTGGCGCGGCAGCGGACCGGTGTCCGCGTCCTGCACCTCGCCGAGATCCTCGCCGCCACCGAGGAGGACCCCGTATGAGCGCACACCGGACGCCGCCGCCGGCGAGCGAGGCCGCGGAACGCCGCCACGACGCCGAACGGGATCCGCGGAGCGGGGCGTTCATCGGCATGCCGTCGTTCCCGAAGGCGGCGGAGGCGGCCGTCGGCGACGCCCAGCTGCGGCACAACCTTCGCAAAGCGACCCATACGATCCGGGGCAAGCGGGCCCGGGTGGTGGCGGAGCTGCCTGACTGGGCCGAGCTGCGGGCCGCCGGCAAAGCGATCAAGGACCGTACGCTCCGGCACCTCGACCGCCATCTGGAGCGGCTCGAGGCCGCGGTGACGGCGGCGGGCGGCCATGTGCACTGGGCCGCGGACGCCGATGAGGCGAACCGCATCGTCACCGGCCTCGTCCGGGCCACCGGCGAGTCCGAGGTCGTCAAGGTCAAGTCGATCGCCACTCAGGAGATCGGGCTCAACGAGGCGCTGGCCGCGGCCGGGATCACGGCGTACGAGACCGACCTGGCCGAGCTCATCGTGCAGCTCGGCGACGACTGGCCCTCGCACATCCTGGTGCCGGCGATCCACCGCAACCGCGCCGAGATCCGCGAGATCTTCCTGTCACAGATGGCGAGCTGGGGGCGGCCCGCACCGGCCGACCTGCCGGACGAGCCGCGCGCGCTGGCCGAGGCGGCCAGGCTGCACCTGCGCGAGCGCTTCCTGCGGGCGAAGGTCGGCATCTCCGGCGCCAACTTCGCCGTCGCCGAGACCGGCACGCTGGTCGTGCTGGAGTCGGAGGGCAACGGCCGGATGTGCCTGTCGCTGCCCGAGACCCTGATCTCCGTCGTCGGCATCGAGAAGCTGGTGCCGACGTGGCGCGATCTCGAGGTCTTCATGCAGTTGCTGCCGCGCTCGTCCACGGGCGAGCGGATGAACCCCTACACCTCCATGTGGACCGGCGCGACCGAGGGCCAGACCTTCCATCTGGTGCTGCTGGACAACGGGCGCAGCGACGTGCTGGCCGACCAGGTCGGCCGGCAGGCGCTGCGCTGCATCCGCTGCTCGGCCTGTCTCAACGTGTGCCCGGTGTACGAGCGGGCCGGCGGGCACGCCTACGGCTCGGTCTATCCGGGGCCGATCGGCGCCATCCTCCCGCCGCAGCTGCACGGCGCCGGGTCGCGGCCGCGTGACCTGTCCGCGCTGGACGCCTGCCTCGCTGCCGTACGCGTCCACGCTGTGCGGCGCCTGCTACGACGTCTGCCCGGTCGCGATCAACATCCCGGAGGTGCTGTTGCACCTGCGGGACAAGGTGGCCGGGGACGCCGGCCGTAAGCACGCCGCCGAACGCGCGGCGATGCGGGCGGCGGGCTGGGTGTTCGGCTCCCCGCGGCGGCTGGCGGCGGTGCAGCGCACGGCGGGGCGGCTGCGCCGGCTCACCCCGCGCCGGCTGCCGCGGCCGCTGTCGGCCTGGTCGGACACCCGCGAGGTGCCGGCGCCGCCGCCCGAATCGTTCCGCGACTGGTGGAGGGCGAACCGATGAGCTCACGCGACCAGGTCCTTGGCCGGGTGCGCGCCGCGCTCGCCGACATCGGTGAGGCCGACGAGGACGTCCCCAGGTCCTACGACCTCACCAGGGATTTCGACCCCATCGAGACCCTGGTCGACCGGCTCGTCGACTACCGGGCCCGGGTGCGCGTGATCCCGGGCGACGACCTCCCAGGCGAGGTCGCGGCGGCGGTGCGCGAGCGGCGGGTCGCGGCCCCCTCCGGTGTCCCCGACGCGTGGCTGGCCGGAGCCGCCGCCGTCGTCCGCGACGAGCCGCCGCCGACCCCGTACGACCTGGACCAGGTGGACGTCGTGGTCACCGGATGCGCGGTCGCCATCGCCGAGACCGGCACCATCGTCCTCGACGGCGGCGCCGACCAGGGCCGGCGGGCGCTCACCCTGGTGCCCGACCATCACGTGTGCGTGATCAGGGACGACCAGATCGTGCGGACCGTCGCCGAGGCGCTGCGCCGGCTCGACCCGGCCCGCCCGCTCACCTGGATCAGCGGGCCGTCGGCCACGAGCGACATCGAACTCGACCGCGTCGAGGGCGTGCACGGCCCCCGCACCCTCGACGTCCTCATCGCCACCGGCACCCCCGGCCGCAGCCCGTGATCGATCTCGGCCCGGCTCGGGTAGATCCGCTTCAGGTGTCTTTGGATGCCCACTTACTGGTGAAGGCCGGGATCAGATGAGAATCAGCAGGCGGCTGCGGGCGCTCACGGCAGGGGCGGGATTCACCGCGGGATCCGCGGTGGTGATTCTGGGTTTCATTCACCAGGCCGTCCCCGACGCGTGGAACTGGCCGATCGCCTTCGCCGGAATCTCACTGGTCGTGGGCAGTATGCTCGGCCCGGCCCTGTTCTTTCGACGTGAGTCCGATACCTTGCCGACTTCACCGCACATCAAGCAGGCGCTGGCCGAGTTCGGGGATTTTCGTCCGCTGGTCGTCGACGACGCGTTTTTGTTGCACAAGTTCCCGCCGCGTTCGATAAGGGAGATCGCGCTCGACTTCGGTGGGCGGCGCCCGGACGCGCAGATTCTCCGGAGACCGAGCCCGGAAGATTTGCGGGCGGCCATCGAGGACGCCGACGTTGACCTGCGCTTCGCCGAATACCTGTATGCGCGCGTTGGGCTCGACCGTGACACCGATTTCTATCCGAAGATCGGACTCCGGTCGGTTTCCTACGAGACCCCTCGCCTCGGTCTGCCGCTGACCTTACGCGTCGCTCCTCTGTCGTTCTGGATCGAAGCACAGTTCAACCGGCGGATCATCACAGACCTGGCGAACGACCCTCGGCTGCGGCGGCTGTATGAAGACTGCCGTGCCGAGATCCTCCGGTCCTGGAGGACGCAACGGCGCGGCTTCTCCCTGCCCGGCCCCAGCTCCTTGTTCGTCGAAGTCGCCCTTGTCACCCGCGACCAGGAGCTGATGCTGGTCAAGAAGTCGGCGCAGACGGGCGGCTCCGACTCCCGGCGAGCGGGCCGAGGCTGGAGTTGCACGCTGGAGGAAGGGATCAGGTGGGACAAGGCAGACGCGTCTGGCCGCCTGGATCTGGACGCGGCGCTGCACATAGGGCTGATCAACGAGCTTGACATCGAACCCGAGGACATCGCGGAGACACGTTGGCTGGGCATCGCGCTGGAGAACCACCTGAACTCCGCGCTCATCGGCTTCGCGCGTGTCGACCTCCCGCAACGCGAGCTGCGGGCGCGGATCCCCAACAACGACTTCGAGGAATGCGACTTCGTCGGCTTCCAGCAGCTGGGGAAGATCTTCGGCAGGGACCGCGACGGGATCTGGCACACCACGGCGCGGCTCCGGGCCTTCCTCACCTTCGCCGAACTCGCGGGCGAGGCCGCCACCAAAGAAAGCGTCGAGCACGTCCGCCGGAAAGGCCCGTCATGATCCCGGTACAGCTGGCCACAAGGACGCACAACCCACCGGACAGCCGGACAGCCGGACAGCCGGACAGAAAAGCGGCTGTCCGCTCCAGGGGGTTGTCACCAGCGGCGACGTCGCTTTGCGACAGGCCGCGGGTGCGTCGGATCTCGGCGAGCCGATGGCCAAGGACCTGGGCGAGGAGTTGTTGTTGCCGGCCTCGACGGCCTCTTCGCCACCGGCGCGCTCGACGTGCTCGGCACGGATGTCGCGCCAGCGCACATATCCCGGTGATCGCGACTAACGGTCGGCCAAGTTCCGGTCCACCTTCGGCAAGGGCGTCGATGGCTTGGCGACGCGGGCATGGGTTTGTGTCGTCGAGGCATGGGGTGGGCTAGAGGGCCGGGGCGTTGAGGCGGCGGTCGATCTCGGCGCCCATGATCTTGCAGTCGGTCGCGGGGTGGTCGAACCTGCACAGCAGGGCGAGGGCAAGGAATTCGCGGGCGTGCTGGAGCTTGCGGATCTGTTCGTCGAGGCTCTCGAGTCGGCGGCCGCCGATGGCCTTCCACTCCGCCACCGTGGCGGCGTTCAGGATGCCGTCGATGTCGTCGAGACTCAGCCCGGCGTCCTGCAGCATGCCGATGAAGACGAGTCGGCGCAGCGTCTCGGTCCGGTAGCGGCGCCGCCCCGACTGCCGGGCGTCGGGGTTCAGCAGGCCACGGCGCTCGTAGTAGCGGATCGTGGAGGTGGCCACGTGGGCTTGCGCGGCCACCTCGCCAATGGTGAGGAGTTCGGACACGGCACCGCCTCATTGACTTGAAGCAGGGTTCAAGTGCGAAGGTTACAGCCATGACCACGGAGCACCCCAGCGCCCCCAACCACCACGCCCACCACCGCGGCTTCTCCGGGCTGACCGGGTTCGTCGCCGCGGTGACCATGGTCCCGGGCCGTGGGGGTGACGCCCGTCTCGCCGCACGCCTCAGCGGCCTTGGGGCGGGCGACACGGTTGTGGACGTCGGGTGCGGGCCGGGCGTCGCCGTGCGCCATGCGGCGCGACTCGGCGCGTCGGCGGTCGGGGTCGATCCGGCCTCGGTGATGCTGCGCGTGGCCCGCCTCCTGACCAGATCCTCGCTGTCCGTGCGCTACCTGCGGGCCGGTGCGGAGGCACTTCCGCTGCCCGACGAGTCGGCCTCGGTGGTGTGGACGATCGCCTCCGTGCACCACTGGACCGATCTCGACGCGGGTCTGCGAGAGTCACGGCGCGTCCTGGGACCGGCCGGCCGGCTGGTGGCGATCGAACGGCGAACGCAGCCGGGCGCCCGAGGCCTCGCGAGCCACGGCTGGACCGACGCACAGGCGGCAGAGTTCGCGCAGCGATGTCTTGATCACGGATTCGTCGATGCCCGAGTGGACCGGCACCAGTACGGACGGAGAAGGACGTTGAGCGTGACCGCGATCGCGCCCTGAGTTCGACGGCGGCACCCTCACGATCACCGCTGCGACCGGGCGGAGGGATAGGCGGCGGCCAGGTGGGCTTGGAGTTCGGCGTGACGGAACTGGTAGAGGGGCCCGACCGCGCGCAGTAGTCCGAGGCGGTGGCAGTCGTCCAGAAACGGCATCAGTCGGCGCGGCAGCAGGCCGGCGCGGGCCAGCCGCCGGGTGGCGATCAGGTACGCCGCCCAGGCCCGATGTTTCCCGGACACGAGCGCGCCCACGAACCCGGCCGCGAACCCGCCCGCGAACCCGAACTGGAACCCGAACAAATGCCCGGCCATGAGCCCGAACATCAGGCCGCTCGCGGGCCCGATGGTGCTGATCCGAAGCAGATTCAAGGTCCGGTCGGCGCGCCAATTGCCCATCGGTGTTGTGGCGTGGGAGACCTGTGCCGGTGTCTCCGCCCAATCGGTGAACGTGCCCGCTAGCCCGAGCGCTATCGCGCCCGGAAGCCCGACGGCGAGCCCGGTCGTGAGCCCGGTCGTGAGTCCGGCCACGAGCCCGAGCGGGAGCCCGGTCAGGAGCGCGGTCACGAGCCCGAGCGCGAGCCGGCGCAGGAGTTCGGTCCTGCGGTCACGGATGCGCAGGTCGGCATACCCGGGTGATTCCAGTCCCCAACTCCTTACTTCGGACCTAATCCGATGCCCGAACAGACGCCCGGCCATGAGCCCGAGCATGAGCACGGCCATGAGCCCGGTCGTGACCCCGGCGAGGAGCCCGGCGATGGGCCCGGACGTGAGCCCGGCGATGAGCGCGGCGATGAGCGCGGCGGTGAGCCCGGGGAGCAGCGCAATGGTGGTTGCGGTGGTCCGGGTGACGGCGTGGGTGGTTGCGGCCAGCCTCCACCAGGCGAAGTCGTGGGTTGCCTGGCCGCCGTCGGCAGGGCCGTGTTGGCTAGTGAGGTGATGGGCCAGGTAGGCCAGCCAGCGGCGGGTGTCGTCAGGGTCATGGCGGTGGCGGGGCCGGAACGGCTCGGCAGGGTCGTTGCTGGGCTCGCGGGCGGCGATCACGGCGGGGATGAGCTGGTCGAACAGGTGCGCCCACAGTGCGGCGGGGGCGGGGAAGCTGACTGGGTCCGTCAGTGCGGTGGGGTCGGCGGCGGGTGCGGTGTAGACGGTGCGTAGGAGCCACAGGCCCAGCGGCGTCGCGGCGACGTCGGCCAGCACCGCGCCCGGTGGGCTTGCCGCATTGCCGGGCGGGGAGGCGTTGCGGAGTTCGATGAGGACGTGCTGCCAGGCCGGTCCGGGGCTGGTGGGCAGGCACCGGGTGAGGTAGTCGGCGGCGGACGCGGGATCCAGCGGAAGCGGTTCCAACACGGCGGCGGAGGTGAGCACATCGCCGGCCGCGGTGACGGCGGCGGTGAATTCGGTGGTGCGGCTGGTGAGGATGAGCTGGTCGTCGCCGCCCAGGGATCGGTTCAGCGCGGTGATCACTTTGGCCTGGGCCGGAGGGGGCATCTCGTCCAGCCCGTCGAGGACCGGCAGGATGTGCCCGCGTCCAGTCAGTGCCTGTGCGATGCCGACGCCCAGTCCGGGCGAGCGGAGCGCCGGGTAGTCACGTGGGAGCCGGTCGGCCAGCCAGTCATGCAGCCGGGGGAACCGCTCGGTGTCCCAGCCGGCCACCGGCAGCAGCACCGGGACCGGCTCATCGTGGTGCCGGTTGCGGGCGGCCAGCAGGTGCAGCAGCAGTTGCATCGCCAGGGTGGTCTTGCCCGATCCGGGGCCGCCCAAGATGACGAGTCGGCGCCGGCGGGTGCGGCGGAACTGGTCGGCCAGTGCGCCGATGTCGGCGCTGGAAGCCGTCCACGACACTCGCCGGCTCGCACCGTGCTGGATGTTGGCCGGGTGATCCATGACTGCGGCCTGTTCGGGAGTTCGCCACCGCACTGGAATCGGGTCGGGATTATCCAGCGACCGCAGCCGCGCCTCGTCCTTCCACTGCTGCGCTACCGCGCCTGCCAGTAAGTCCTTGGCGCGCTCCAACACGTCGGTGACGGGGATGGCCGTGTCTCGAGCTGCCCAGGCGGTCCGCCAGGCCCATACCACCAGCGCGACCGCCGCCGTTCCCACGGCGATCACCAATCCGGTGATCTGCCCGATGCCGGCCGACTTCTGCAGCCCGTCCCTACCGCCTAACGGGACCACCGTCACCACGAGCAGGACCGTCAGTCCAGCCAGCCCGGTCCCGGCGACCGCCCATGGCCACCGGCCCCTGCCGTTTCGCATGGCCATTATCGTGACCACTGCCCGGCATACCGTGCACGCAACGTCCACAACCGGCCCGTGGGCCGGCCTCGCGCGGCAGCCCGAGGCGGTGGCAGTCGTCCAGGATCTCCCGAGCCGCGATGGGTCCTGCGGCGTCCGGCGGTCGTACTGTCGAACCCGTTACCGGGGAGGACTTCTGATGCGCGGCGTGACTTATTCGATGAACGTCTCGTTCGACGGCTACATCGTCGGGCCGGACGGCGACTTCAACTGGACGGAGCCCGACAAGGAGGTCTTTCGCTCCTGGATCGACGAGATACGACAGGTCGGCGCCCACCTGCTGGGACGACGGCTGTACGAGACGATGTTGTACTGGGAGACCGCCGACCAGGATCCGTCGCTCGACGACGCAATGCTGGAGTGGGCCGCGCTTTGGAAGCCGCTCCCAAAGGTGGTGTTCTCCACCACGCTGTCGGCGGTACAGGGCAACGCCCGCCTGGCGTCCGGCGGCCTGGCGGAGGAGATCGAGCGGTTGCGAGCCGAGCCGGGGGAGGGCGACATCGCGATCGGCGGCGCGACGCTCGCCGCCGAGGCGGCCGCGTTGGATCTGATCGACGAGTACCGGGCCAGGGTCTATCCGGTGTTGGTCGGCGGGGGCATTCCGTTCTTTCCCCAGCGCGAGCGCCGGGTGGACCTCGAACTCGTCGAGACCCGCACCTTCAGCTCGAAAGTCGTCTACCTCCGCTACCGCGTGGCGCGCTAGCCGGCCCGTCCGCCGAGCCGGCTGGATCATTGGCGCGCCCTTGTTCAGGGAGGTGGACAAACGCGGATGTCTCTGGACGTGGCGCATCATGCGCGGTGTAATCCGGACGAGCCTGCCTCGAGGCGAGCTCGGACTCGGAGAGGAGCCGGCCGTGTCGTTGCTCGTGGTCTGGCGTGACGACGATCCGTCGACCACGCTGCGGCAGACCGCCGACAGGGACGAGATCAGTGCCGCGCTCGAACGGCTCGGCTGCGGTTTCGAGCACCAACCGGCGCGGCCCGGGGTCGGCCACGACGCCGACCAGGACACCGTGCTCGCGGTCTATCGCGACGTGATCGACGAGATCAGCGCGGCGGAGGGCTTCGTCGCGGTCGACGCGATCAACATGCATCCCCGCGACGATCCGGACTGGCCCGATCGGGCCAAGGCGATGCGCGCCCAGTTCATCGACGAACATACCCACGCCGACTCCGAGGTCCGCTTCATCGTGCGTGGTTCCACCGCGTTCTACCTGCACCTCCAGGGGAAGGTGCACGCCGTGCACGCCACGGCCGGCGATCTCGTCCGGGTGCCCCAGGGCGCGACCCACTGGGTCGACGCGGGCCCGCTGCCGGACTTCACCGTCATTCGGTTCTTCCGTGATCCGCGGGGTTGGACCGGCACCCCGAGCGGCAGCGACATCTCCCATCGCTTCCCCGATTTCGACGCCGTACGGACCCGAGCCGCGGCGACCGGGAACGCCTGAGAAAACAGCGCGCGCGCTCGGACGCTGACGCGTGGTCGATCGCAGTTCTGACCGCGCTGTGGTTCATGGAACAGTTGCTCCGGCGTTCGAAGTGGCCACCGGCCTCCCGAGCGAACCGACCTAGATGACCTTCGGTAACGAAATGATGACGATGTGCAACGGATCGGCGACGGCATCTCGGCGGGCTTAGCCTGTCGCCGAACAATCACATGGTGTAGTGCCGTTCTCCTCCGCACCCTCCAACTGTCGATATCGGAGGTCATCATGGGTCGCCGCCCCCGAAAGTTCGATCCGACCGCCTCTGCCGCCGCCCTCTTCGGCGCCAAGGTCCGCAAGCACCGTGAGGCACAGGGATGGTCTCAAGACCAACTGGGGGAGAAGGTGTTCTGCACCGGCGATCTGATCAGCAAGATCGAGCTCGCCGTCCGCAGCCCCTCCCAGCAGATGGCCGCCGCGTTCGACCGCCTCTTCGGCACCGGCGAGTACTTCCAAGAGCTCTGGCACCTGGTCAACAAGGAGACGCTGCCCGACTGGTTCCGCCCCTACCCCGACCTGGAGGCCGAAGCCACCACCATGCACACCTTCGGTCTCGTCCTCATTCCCGGACTCCTTCAGACCGAGGACTACGCAAGCGAGATCTTTCGCACCGGCCAGACACCGGAAAAGCTCGACCAGCTCCTCGCCACCCGCATGAAGCGCCAGGAGATCCTGACGCGCGACACGCCCCCCAGACTGTGGGTCGTCCTCGATGAGAAGGCGCTCCGCACCGGCGTCGGCGGTCCCGAGATCATGAAGGGCCAGATTACCTACCTCATCGAGCTCGCCCAGCGGCCCAACGTCACCCTTCAGATCGTCCCCGACGGCCGGGGCGCCTATCTCGGGCTTACCGGGCCGATAACGATCCTCAGCTTCGAAGAAGGCCCCGACGCCGTCTACTTCGAAAATCATGCTGGTGGGCAGTTGGTCGAAGAGGCCGCGGCTGTGGAAAATTGCGGAGAGAGGTTCCAACTGATTAGGGCGTCGGCGTTGTCCCAGGAGGAATCCCTAAACCTGCTCAAGACGAGCTTGGAGAGTCTGTGACCGAAACCCCCCCGCCGCGGTGGCGCAAGAGCAGCCACAGCAACGACCAAGGCGAATGTGTCGAGGTCGGCGTCTTCCCGTCCGGTGCTGTTGGCATACGGGATAGCAAGAATCCCGATGGTCCTCGCCTGACGCTCAGTCGTCGCGCGTTCCGTTCGCTGCTCGACCAGGCGGCCAACGCCTCTGCTTCTTAAGGTGATCTTGGCGGTTCTGGGATGAGTTTCCCGGCTCTGTCGCTGATCTGGCCGGCCGGGAATCATTCCGTACGGGCGGGACCGGTGGAAAAATGACGACGTGCTGTCCAATGGCGTCGATATCGATGCTGCTTGGCAACGGCTTCGGTCGCTCCGGTCGCAGCCACCCGGTCGAGCGGCAAAGGGGGAGCGGCGGCGGGTGTTCGGCTCCGCGCTGGAGCAGTGCGAGCAGTTGGTCCGGGCCGCAAGAGCCGTCGGCTACGCTTCGCGGCCGATCTTGCTTTTCTACGCTTGGAGCCAGGCCGGTCGGGCGGTAGCCGCGGTGTCCGTCGCCACCGGCAACGAGCAGTACCGGCTCACTGGGCACGGCCTGCATGTGGCCGACTTGGATCAGCGCCCGCCGTTGCATCGCCTCACGCTGATCGACAAAGGGAAGGGAGCCTTCACGCAGCTTGCGGCGATGCTGGACTCTGGGTCGCTGCCAAAAGGCGCGACATTGGGCCAGGTCTGGGCCGCTATACCCAACCTGCTCTGCCCACCGCCCGACCATCACGACACCGGTTGGAAGCCGCCGCTTCGGGTGCGAGGAGTGGAAGTCAAGCGGAATCCGGAGGCGGCAAGAATGACCGGCTTCGTGGCGAGCCTGCCCGAGTGGTTCACGCACCGTGACTTGTCGGCGGCCGATGTGGCGGATTTCTTCAGGTCGTATCCCACCCTGGGCGCGAGTGAGACATGTCCGAAGGAATGGATGCCCCCCTCTTCCATCCCCCCTGGCGCTGTCCTCAGAATGCCGGGAGATGTGCTTGAGATGGCCAGAGCATGGCCGGTCTCCGACGCGCCGCTGCCCGACGACCTGCTCGGGGCGCATTTCGCCTGGGAGCGGACCGAGCCCTATCTCACCCAGGTGGACAGGTCGGCTTATCCCACGCTCGGTGGCGCCGACCGGCAGATTCAACCGTTCCTCGCCTGGTGGGCGGCCCTCTTCGCGCTTTCCATGCTGGCCCGCTACGAACCCGCGAGCTGGACCCGTCATCTCGATGTGGACGCCAGCCCGGACGCCGTTCCATTGGAAACCATGCTCGATCGAGCGCTGGAAGCGTGTCCGCTCCTCGTCCTCAACGCCATCCGGCAGGTGATTGGCGAGGGGCGTGGAGGATTCCGCCTGAACGGATGGACCCCAGATCGCGCTCGCGAAGTCAACGACCGATCCGGTCAGCCACTGGGCTGGTATCGGGGCCCGACGCCTATCAATGCCCGTGATGGTCTGCCGACCGCATCCCTGTAACGGTCTGCCCGCCGCCCGGCCATGCCGACACTCCTCAGCCGCCCGCGCGGAAGGTTTGGTAGAGCACGTTGACGCGGTCGGACGACGACAGCCAGGCGCTGTCGGGGGCGCGGAAGTAGATCGCGAACGACCGGCCGCCGAGCCGCACGAAACGGTCCTGGGCGTGGATCTTCCGGTTGTTCGCGGTGAAGGTGAACTCCCAGTCGGTCGCGGGCTGGCCCTGGTAGGTGAGGTCCTCGATCCGCCGTTGGCTGTAGTCGCCGAACGCGTCGGCGCGCCGCTTGGCGTCGCTCTCGGCGCGGAGCGCCTGCTGGTTGGGAGAACCCGCCCAGGCGGTCGTGTCGATCTGGATGAAGCTGGAGCCGTCGGGTGCCATCCAGAACGTGTTGTTGCCGTCTTGGCTGCGCGACCAGCCGGTCGGCGCGGCCAATGAGAAGCCCGGCCCGCTGACCATCGTGTAACCGGGCGGCGCCGTGGCCGGCGACGGTGAGGCCGTCGTGCCGCCGCCCGAGTCTCCGCGGAGCAGCGGCCACACCACGAACGCGCCGACGACGAGGGTGAGGCCGACCGCGAACGTGATGCCCCCGAGCAGGAGCCTTCTGTTCTTGATGCGGCGGCTGCCGGCCGGCCGCTCTGGGGCGGCGCGCCGGGAATCCTCGTCGGCGGTGTCCACCGTGTCGGCGTGGGAGGCGGCCTCGGCTGGGGAGGGCCCGCCGTGGGGGTGGGCGACCCAGGTCTGTTCGAACGCGCTGGAGGGAACCGCGGCGTACCGGCCGGGGCCATGCCCGTAGGGGCCCACGCCGGGCCGGTCTTCGAGCCGCGCCGCGCCTTCGAGCGAGGGCGGGTCGTTGACCGTGTCGGCCGATCCAGGGTCGAACGGCGGGGGACCGAACGCCGGTGCCGGCGTGAACGGGGGCCGATCGATGTGGGTCTCGTCGGCCCAGTCGCCGCCGTACGGGGGGCCTGCGGTCGACGGCGGATAGCGGACGGGATCGCCGGAGGCGACGTCGGCGAGCAGCGGCAGCGCCGCGGCGGCGGGCATGCGGCGTGCCGGATCGCGCACCAGCAGGCCCTGGATGATGGGGCCCAGCCGGTCGGCGCGGCGCGGCGGCGGCGGGTCCTCGGTGAGCGTGGCGGCCAGCGCGGCCATCGCGTCGCCGCGCTCGTAGGGGGAGCGGCCCTCGACGGCGGTGTAGAGGGTCGCGCCGAGCGCCCACAGGTCGGAGGCGGGCATGGCCTTGTCGCCCTGGGCGCGTTCGGGGGCGATGTAGGCGGGGGAACCCATGACGAGGCCGGTCTGGGTCAGTGTCACCTCGCCGGGCATCTGGGCGATGCCGAAGTCGGTGAGCACGGCCCGGCCCTCAGCGGTGATCATGACGTTGCTGGGCTTGACGTCGCGGTGCAGGATGCCCGCGGCGTGCGCGTGGTTGAGTGCTTCGAGCACCTGCAGGCCGATCTCGGCGACTCGGCGCGGCGGCAGCGGGCCGTCCTGATCGACGATCTCCTGCAGCGGGCGGGCCCGGACGAACTCCATGATGATCCACGGCCGGCCGTCCTCGCGTACGACGTCGTGGATGGTCACCACGCCGGGGTGGCTCAGCCGCGCCGAGGCCCGGGCCTCGCGGAAGGTCCGCTGGTACAGGATGTCGCGTTCGGCCGACTCCAGGCCGGGCGGCAACAGCACCTCTTTGACCGCGACATCACGGTCGAGCAGCTCGTCGTGTGCCCGCCACACCGTGCCCATGCCGCCGCGGCCGACCACCGCCGTGAGCCGATAGCGACCACCGACGAGCCGACCTCGACCTTGACCCTCAGTCATATCCTCGATGGTCTCCGAAGCCAGTGACCCTGCCTAGGGCAACGTGAGGGGGCGGCCATGGGTTTCACCGGCCGCCGCGTAAACCCCGCATCCCCGACCCCCGTACGGCAACTCTACTTGCTTACCTGGCGGGCCGGAACGATGTGAAGACCGGCTGTAGCCGCTCGATGGTCGCCGTCCAGTCGCCGGCGGGTGCGGAGATGAGAATCGCGTAACCGTGCCCGCTCGTCACGAACCCGCGGTCCAGCACGTGCTTTTGCGCCGAGCCGGTGCCCCAGGTGAACTCCCAGTCGGCGGACTTGCTGCCGTCGCCGGTGTCGGGCACGGGCGGCTGGTCGCCGGTCGGCCCCAGCTTGATCCGCCGGTAATTGGAGAACCTGTCCGGAGCGCTGCTTTCCTGCCTGCGCCAGTCGTCGAGCGCGCTCGGGTTCGGGTTGTCCGTCTGGTCGATCTGCACGTACGACCGGCGGTCGGGCGCGTAGAAGAAGACGCTGGGCGACCTGCGCTCGGGGCCGGTCCAGTCGCTCGGCACGGCGAGCGAAAAGCCCGTCGAGTCGGTGTATTCGCGGAAGCCGGCCGGTACGCCGGGCGAAGCGGAGCGCCTGCCCCCCTGCGTGGCCGACGCCGACGGTGACGGTGAGGCGGACGCCGACGCGGAGGACGAGGCGGACTGCCGCGTCGGCTGCGCCGCACCCGAGGGCTTGTTGTCGGAGTCGCGGCTCACCCACGCCCACACCCCGAGGGTCAGCAGCGCGACGAGGGCGATCGCAGTGATGACCAGCGCGGTCCTGCCCGCGGATGACGGGCGCATGGGGCCGGTGGGTCCCGCCGTGGGCGGAATCGTCGGCGCCGCCGCCGTGGGCGCTCCCGGCGCGGTGGCGGCCGGGTCGGCGGCGGTCGTGGCCCGGTCGGTGGTCTCCGTGCCGGTACGCGCGGCGGCCGGTTCGGTGGCGGCCGGTTCGTCCCGACCGGCGGGCGGCGGGGCCGCGGCCTCCGGGGCCGAAGGCTCGGGCGGGGCTGCAGGAGAGTCGGCGGCGGGCGTCTCGGTGGCGGGCGCAGCGGCGGCGCGCACGTCGCCTTCGGCGGCTGCGGCGGCTGCGGCGGCTGCGGCGGCTTCGTTGTCGCCGGTGTCGGTGCGGCGGTCGGCCGCGGGGTCGGCCGCGGGCTCGGCCGGCATCTCCGAGATATCCGGTACGACCGGTACGGCAGGCACGTCTTCCTCGGCCGGGACGGCGTCCAAGGCCGAAGTGGGCGGGCTGTCGTCGGACACCTGCGTCAAGGGCAGGGTGTTGCGTCGCGTCGCGGCCAGCCCGCGGACGACCTGATCGAGCATGGCGGCGGTCTCCAGCGCGGACAGCCGTTCGTCGGGATCCTTGCGCAGCAGCCCGTCGATGACCGGGCGCAACGGCCCGGCGTGCGCCGGAGGTTCGGGGTCTTCGGAGATGACCGCGATGAGTGAGGCCATCGGCTCGGACCGATCGTACGGAGACGAGCCGCCTTCGACCATCGCGTACATCGTGATGCCGAGCGCCCACAGATCGCTGGCGGGACCCGCCGTACGACCGCGCGCCCGCTCCGGCGCGATGTAGGCCGGCGAGCCCATGACCAGCCCGGTCTGGGTGAGGGTGACGTCGCCGGCGGCGGTGGCGATGCCGAAGTCGGTGAGCACCACCCTGTCGCCCGGCGCCACCAGCACGTTGCTCGGCTTGACGTCGCGATGCAGCACGCCGGCCTCGTGCGCGGTGTGCAGCGCGCCCAGCATCTGGCGGGCGATCTCGGCGGCGCGTCGCGGTGGCAGCCTGCCGCTGTTCCTGATGACCTGGTCGAGCGACGGAGCCTTGATCAGCTCCATGATGATCCAGGGCCGGCCGTCTTCCTCGACGACGTCGTACACCGTGACCACGCCCGGATGGGCGAGCCGCGCCGCCGTCCTGGCCTCCCGGAAGGTCCGCTTGTGATGGACCTCGCGCTCCTCTTGGGTCATCCCGTAGGGCAGGATGACCTCTTTCACCGCGACGTCGCGGCCCAGCACCTCGTCGTGGGCGTGCCACACAGTGCCCATGCCGCCAGTTCCGACCGCGGTCAGCAGCCGGTAACGCTGCGCCAGTAGCCGGCCGTCGCCCGGCTCGGGGGACTGGGCAGGGTCGTCCCCGCCGCTCGCGACGTTCGGCATATACGCGACCTTACCGGCCATGGAGAGTGCCTGTTGAATCCGCTCACCGGGCCGCCGGTGATGCGTCCGGATGGCCCGGATGTTCGTCCTGGCGGCGTCGCGGACCCCGCGCACGAATAAATCCGAAATCGGTTCGCGCGACATGTCGAGGACCCCGTTCCGGCTCCGACCTATCGGCGAGAGGCGCCCACAAGGGGCGCCGAAACCACGCAGAGACGCCACGCAGAGAC
Organism: Streptosporangiaceae bacterium; assembly: GCA_035765195.1. Taxonomy (GTDB): domain Bacteria; phylum Actinomycetota; class Actinomycetes; order Streptosporangiales; family Streptosporangiaceae; genus CALAED01. The sequence continues at coordinate 99,067 of DASTYC010000037.1, read as the reverse complement.
GCCACGCAGGACGCCCAGGCGGAGACGCCGCGTAGAGACCGACGAGGAGAACCTCCCATGGGGACCGACACCGCCGACACCGCGACCCCGGCCGCGCCGACCGACGAGACACCCGCCCGGGCCGGACGGCGCGAGTGGATCGGCCTTGCCGTGCTGGCGCTGCCAACGCTGCTCGTATCCATCGACGTTTTCGTGATGCTGCTGGCGCTGCCGCACCTGAGCGAGGCCCTCGGCGCGAGCAGCACCCAGACCTTGTGGATCATGGACATCTACGGGTTCATGATCGCCGGGTTCCTGGTCACCATGGGCACGCTGGGCGACCGGATCGGCCGCAGAAGGCTGCTCCTGATCGGTGCCGCCGCCTTCGGCGCCGCCTCGGTGTTGGCCGCGTACGCGACCAGCCCGCAGCTGCTGATCGCCGCCCGCGCCGTGCTGGGCATCGCCGGCGCCACGCTGGCCCCCTCCACCTTGGCGTTGATCAGCAACATGTTCCGCGACCCCCGGCAGCGCGCCACCGCCATCGGGGTCTGGCTGGCGTGCTTCATGTCGGGCGCCGCCATCGGCCCGCTGGCCGGCGGGGCGATGCTCGAGCGCTTCTGGTGGGGCTCGGTGTTCCTGCTCGGCGTTCCGGCGATGGTGCTGTTGCTCGTGGTGGGCCCGTTCCTGCTGCCCGAGTACCGCGCTCCCGGCACCGGCCGGGTGGACATCACCAGCGTCATGTTGTCGCTGGCAGCCATCCTGCCGATCATCTACGGCCTCAAGGAGCTTGCCAAGGACGGCTGGCGTGCCGGGTCGGTCGCCGCCGCCGCGACCGGCTGCGCCGTCGGCGTCGCGTTCGTCCGCAGGCAGCGCCGGCTGGCCGATCCGCTGCTCGACCTGCGGCTGTTCCGCAGCGCCTCGTTCAGCGCCGCGCTGGCCGGCATGCTGGCCTGCACGCTGCTGGGCGGCGCCATCATGGTGTTCATCACGCAGTACTTCCAGCTCGTGCGGGGTCTGTCGCCGCTGCGTGCGGGTCTGTGGATGCTGCCGACGGTGGCGGCGATGATGGTGAGCTGCCAGGCGGCGCCGCTGCTCGCGCGCCGGTTCCGCCCGGCGCTGCTCATCTGCGTCGGGCTGGCGATCACGGTGACCGGCCTGCTGGTGATCGCGCGGGCAGGCGCGACCTCCGGATTGCCCGCCGTGGTGACCGGCTTCGCGCTCATCAACCTCGGCTCGGGGCCGCTCGTGGCCTTGGGCTCCGACCTGGTCGTCGGCTCGGCCCCGCCGGAAAGGGCGGGCTCCGCCGCGGCGCTGAACCAGACCGCGGGTGAGTTCGGCTTCGCGTTCGGCATCGCCGCGCTGGGCAGCCTCGGCACGGCCGTCTACCGCGCCCGGTTCGCCGGCGCCGCCCCCGACACCGCCCGCGACGGCGTCCCCGCCGACGCGATCCGGGCCGCGCACGACAGCCTCACCGGCGCCGTCGGCGCGGCTCAGCACCTGCCGGCGCGCGCCGCAGAGGCGCTGCTCGGGCCCGCGCAGGAGGCGTTCACCTCGGGCCTGCACGCCATCGCCGCGGTCAGCGCGGTGCTGCTGGCCGGCGTCACCGTGCTCCTCGCGATCCTGCTCCGGCACGTACGCCCCATCGGCGCGGCGCGGCCCGACGAGATGCCGGCCCCTGCTCCCGGCTCCGGGTCCGATGCCGGCACCGGGCCAGACGGCGCTGCCGCGGCCGTCACCACAGCGGTCTGAAGCTGCGCCCTCGACGGCGTGATCAGGTCCTGGCCGGCGGCTCCGGCCAGGACCTGCGACGTCCGGGTCAGATCCGCGCGTACTGGGTCATGCCGCCGGCGAAGTCGTAGGCGATGAAGGCCTCGTCGCCGACCACCCACGCGTCGTGTCCGGGCGTGATGACGAAGACGTCGCCGGCGCCCACCTCGGCCTCGACGCCATCGTCCATCAGGACCCGCATGCGGCCGGCGAGGCAGTACCCGTTGTGGTGGACCTGACAGCTCGGCGTGCCGGCGACGGGAGCGATCGACTCCGACCAGCGCCACCCCGGTTCCAAGGTGAGGATGGCGAAATCCAGCCCCGTCATGTAGAGCAGTTCGACGTGCCCGTGCGGGAAGTCGCGGCGCTCGTCCGGCTTGTCGACGGTCTTTACTTCGATCACGAATAACCCCCTTTTTGGACCTACATCTGACCGTTCCACCGGACGAAAGGGATGAACAAGACAGCTAGGGCAAAGGTGGCGCAACGCTTCGTCGAAATCGCGTCAGCCCGGTGACTGCCCGGCCCGGAAGGCGGCGACGGCGTAGTGCAGGCGGGCCCCGACGAGCAACTCCTCGTCGGGCGGGCAATTGAGCAGGGCGCGCGCGGCCTCGACGAGTTCGTCGTCGTCGCGCGGCACCCCGTCGGCCGCCGCCCGGGCAACGATCTCCACCAGCTCGGCCCGCTTGTACGTGGCGATCGAGCGCGGCCCATCGGGTTCGGACGGCCCGGGCGCCTCGACGGGTCCGGCGGGCTCGCTCGGCCCCGCCGGCTCGCGCGGCGGCACCGGCTCGGCCGGCACGTCGAGGACGGGACGTACGGGAGGCGCCGGCGGAGCCGGCACGGCCGGCGGAGCGGGGGAAGCGGGGCGAGCCGGAGGCGCGGCCGCGGCCGGCCCGGGGGACGCGGGCCGCGCAGGCGCCGACGGGGGCACCGGCGCCGACGGCGACGGCGACGGCGACGGGGAAGGGAACGACGTGGACGCACGCGCGGCCGGTGGGCCGAACAACGGGCCCGGCCGCAGTCCCGGCTTGGCTGCCGGCTCGGGGGGCGGCTTGGCGTCGAGGTTGGGGGTCGGTTTGAGCCCCGGCTTCGCCCCGGTCTTGAGGCCGGGCTTCGGGGTTGGCTTGAGTCCCGGCTTGGGGCCGGACGAGACGCCGGCAGCGGGAAGGGGAGGCGGTTCGTCGCGGGTCAGCCGCAGGGGCGGTCCGCAGCGGGCCGCCAGGACGTCGAAGAGGCTGCCCCGCAGCGGCGAGCCGTCCGCCGCCGGATCGGGGAAGCCGATGGCGATCACCCGGGGCGCCAGCCAGAGCAGGTACAGCGCGGACACATCGGTCGCGTCGGCCTCGTCGACGATCACCAGGTCGAACGCGTCCCTGATCGGCTCGACCACGGACGTGACCTCGTCCAGCAGAACCGCCCGTACCGGCGGGCCGCCGGGCAGGCGGCGGGCACGGGCGGCGATCAGCTCGGCGACGGCGGCGCGCTCCCTGGCCGTCGCCTCCGCCAGATCCGTCGAATCCCGTTCCTCCAGCCTGGCGAGGAACCCCGCCGCCGCCGACCACGCCCACGCCGCGTCCCAGCCGGTGAGCCGCTCCGCCCACCTGGCGGCATCGCCGCCGGGGCCGGCGGCCGCCGCCAGCACCGAGCCCACGGCCTCCGGCAGCCGCGCCATCAGCTCGTCACAACGCGCCTGCTCGCTCCGCTCTCGATGGGCGTCGATCAGAGAGGCGCGACAGCGTGCGTACCCGTCGGCGTCCCTGGCGGTGACGGCGGCGATGGCCGCGTTCAGCTCCGGCGGCGCGTCGTCGTCGCCGGCCAGGCGACCCAGCCGATCAGCCACCTCGGTGACGCCCGCGTCGGCGCGGGCGGCCTCGGCGGCGAACCGCAGCGAGTCCAGCGCCGCGAGGTAGGCGAGCAGCTCCGGGCCGCTGGACAGCGCCACCGGCACGCCGGCGTCGGCCAGCAGACCGGCCGTTTCCCTGACCGCGGCCAAGGCCGCCTGGACGTGGCTCAACCGCGCGTACGCGGCGGCGATCTGATCCACGACGGCGGCCAGGGACGTACCGGAAAAGCCCACTCCGACCGCGGCCCAGCATTCCGCCAGCCGCCGGCACGCCATCCGGCCCGCCATTTCGGCGATCACGACGTCGAGCAGGACGGCCGTGGTCGGCACTTCGCCGTCGACGCGGGCCACGTTCAGCAGCGGCTCGGCGCGCCGCTGCTCCTCCGGCTTCATCGGCCCGCGCTTGAGCCGGCCGCCGGCGACGAGGAAGCTGCGCAGTCTCCGGGCGGTCGTGAGCAGCTCGGGGGACAACTCGGCCGGCAGCCGTACACTCTGGAAGCCCACCGCGCGCACCGCCCGGTCGGCCTCGGTGACCAGCGGCGCGTTGGCCGCGATCTGCTCCCACGCCCCGGTGTTGCGGCCGGCCAGCCCCTCGGCGAGCGCCCGCACCGCCCAGTCGCGGGTGTCCCACTCGCTCGCCGCCTGCCCGAGCTCGCGCAGGCCGCGCCGGATGGCGATCGCGCAGCGGCTGAGCCCGGCGCGGGTGGCCAGCTCGCATTTCCACAGCCGGCGCGAAAGTTCGGTCTCGGATCGCCGTTGCCGGTCCTTCGCGGCCTGGTCCACCGCGATCACCTCGTGGACCTCTTCCACCGCGGGCAGGTCCGACTCTGCCGGCAGCCGCTGGGCGGTGCGAGCGACGCGCTCCGGCGTCTGGCCGGCGAGCAGGTCGTACAGCTCACGCGCCTCGGCGGCGGTGATCGGCGGGGACGGGGGGAGTCCGGCCGGCAGCCATGAGTACGCCTCGGCGCCGGCGGCGACCCGCGCGTTGATCTCCGCGACCGTGCCCTGGTAGTCGGGCGCCAGGTCGTTTCGACCGGAGGCCACGGCGGCGCTGTCCCGCAGCTCGGCGACCTCGCGCCGGGCGGCCGCCACCTGCCCGGCCAGCACCGCCTCGATCCGCTTGTGCTGGGCCGCGTCGAGGCCCCGTGACGGGGGCGCGTGCTCGAACAGCTCGGCCAGCTCCGACGGCAGCGCGTCTCGCACGTTCCTGGGCGTGACGAAGAGCACGCGGCGGCCCTCGGCGAGGAGGGCGGCGCCGAGGTTGGCCAGCGACCGGGTGGTGAGCCGGCCCTCGACCGCCAGCGCGTCCCTCAGACCCGCCATGATCTGGCGCTCCGCCCCTTCGGGCGGGAGCGGGAACAACGGCTCGCGGACGGGCCGCGGCGGCGCCGGCCGGCCGTCGATGAGCCACATCAGCCCCGCCGGCGCGCCCGCCCCCGGCCGGGCCAGGTCGGCGAGGATGGCGTCGAAGTAGCCGAGCACGCCGAGACGCTCCCGCTTGCGGAGCACCAGCGCCGGAGCCAGCCGGACGCGCGGCGAGGTGCCCTGGTAGCCGCCGTCCGCGAGCGCCGCCCAATCCTCCCGGAAGACGGCGGGCTCGTCGAAGGCGAGCTCGCACCACTTGCGGAGCACGTCGGCGACCGATGCGCGCAGCCCGAAGCCCTGGCCCGACCGGACGGCGTCGCCGACCCATTCCGTCCGCGCCTTGGCGAAGCCCGGCTGGGCACCGAGCAGGTCGGTGTCGCGCAGGGCGGTCTCGGTGCCGAGCAGTACGTCGACCCGATCTGTCGTGGCGTCGACCCGGATCCTGACAGGGGTCGTCAGGAGATGGTCGCGTACCCGCGCGCCGCCGGACCGCCAGCTGAGCAACCCGGTGGCGAGCACGAGTTCGGTGTCGGCCCCCGGGTCCGCGGTCGCCTCGGCGAGGGCCCGCAGCACGCGGTACCAGCGGCGCAGGATGAGCCAGCTGTCGAACTCCTCGCCGAGCGGAGCGGGCGGGGAGAGCGCGATCGGCGGCATGCTGAACAGCACGCCGCCCGGTCCGGCACCGACGTTGACCGGGACATCGGCGGGCAGCTCGGCCAGCCAGTGCACCTGCTCATGGTCGTCCACGTCGTGTACGCGAGCACGCCGGGCGGCCACCGCCCCGCGGACCGACCCGACCAACCGGGCCGCGGCCGCGGCGCGTTCCTCCAACGCGGCCACCTCCCCCTTCGCCCAGACCGAAGCCGAGTCTGCTGCCGTGATAAAAGGTCCCAGGAGCGTGACGGGTCAATCGGGAATTCAGGTGTCAAAACGATACCTGGGAGCGGCCTCCCCCGGGATGTGCATGACGGGATCGACACCGCGGCGCCCGTGAACCCGTTACATGATCATGTCCGCCCGGCAAGGGCGCCCGAGTCGATGCCGGCTGCTCGTCGCCGCGCGCGCATCCGCTCGTCGCCCGCGGCAGAGGCGGTGCCGGCTACCGGGTGGCGACGAGAGACGGGTTCCACTCCGGCTCGCGGACCCGGAGGACGAGCATGGCGATGTCATCGGTGGAGGGGGTCGGCGCGAACTCCGTGACGGCGCGGCGGAGCCGGGTGGCGACGTCGTCGGCGGTCAGCCCGCCGCAGTCGGACAGCAGCCGGGCCAGGCCGTCGTCGTCGTCGAGCAGCCGCCCGTCGAGCCGCCTTTCGGTCACGCCGTCGGTGACGCACAGCAGGATGTCGCCCGCGGCGAGATCGAACTTCTCCTCGTAGTAGCGGACGCCGGCCAGCGCGCCGAGCAGCAGTTGGGACGTCGCGGTCGCGACCACGCGCCCCGTCGCGGAGGACAGCAGCAACGGCAGCGGGTGGCCGGCGGCGGCGACGGTGAGCTCCGCGCCACCGCCCGGACGCGGCGCCAGCTCGCCGTGCAGCACGGTGATCAGCCGGGCGCGCGGACCTTCGTCGAACAGGGCCTGGTTGAGGCGCTCAAGAACGGTGGCCACGCCATAGCCCTCGCGGGCCAGCAGGCGCAGCGTGTTGCGGGCCAGCCCGGTCACCGCGGCCGCCTCCGGCCCGGTCCCGCACACGTCGCCGAGGGAGAACCGCCACCGGCCGGCGCCGACGGGGAAGATGTCGTAGAAGTCGCCGCCGACGTCGTGGCCCTCGCCGGCCGGTTCGTACACCACGCTGTGATCGATCCAGGGGATGTCCGGCGTTTCCGGCGGCAGCAGGCCGCGTTGCAGCGCCCGGCTGACGGCGAGCTGCCGCGAGTACATCCGGGCGTTGTCGAGGCACAAGGCGATCCGCCGCCCCATGTCCTCGACGAGCCACATCACATCGCCGGCATGTCCGGCCTCTTCGGCGCGGCCGAGGATGAGCATCCCGAGCCGGCGGCCGCGCGCGGCGAGCGGGAACACGATGACGCTCCTCGTGTCGTCCACCGCGGCGAAATCTCCCTCGGCGCGCTGCTGCGGCGTCGGCCAGATGCGGATCCTCGACTCGTCGCCGCCGAGGACGCCGGGCCGTTCGAGCAGCCGGCGCAAGCCGCCGAGACGCTGCTCGTCGGCGTGCCAGACATGGGCGAGGCGCCACTCGCCGGAGTCGTCGGCCGGCCGCGTCACCGGGCCAGGCGGACCCGGCGGCTCCGACAACCGAAAGGCGCACCACCGGGCGAGCCGCGGCACGACGAGCTGCGCGGAGAGCGCGACCAGCATCTCCTCGTCAAGCGAGCCGGCGAGCAGGTCGCTCGCCTCGGCCAGGAAGCCCAGCCAGCCGCGATGCGTACGATGCGCCGCCGCCGGCTGCTGCCGGACGAGCGGCGCGGAAGCGCCGTTGGCCTGGTGGACCGGTGCCGGGACGAGAAGATCACGAGGCGCGACCAGCCGGTCGGTCCGATAGAACGGGTCGGCGGCGGGCGCGCTCGCCGAATCCGACGGGCCGGAGGCGCTCAACTCGAGCCGGAACCACACCGTCTTGGTCTCGCTGCCGTACGTGACGCCCCAGGTGCCCGCCAGCTCGGACGGCAGGAGCAGGCCCCGGCCGTTGGTGCGCACCCAGTCGCCGACCATCGTCTGATCGGTGGCGGGGAGCTTGCGCGCGGGGGCGCGGTCGACGATGTCCACTTGGACCGCGGCGCCCGCCAGCTGGCAGACGACCTCGACCGGGGTGCCGGCGTGGACCACAGCGTTGGTGACCAGCTCGCTGGTGAGCAGCACCGCGTCGTCGATCGCTTCGTCGGCTCCCCATTCGCGTAGCGCGTCGCGGATGAAGCGGCGGGCGGCGGAGGCGGACGCCAGGTTCGCCGGGAATCGCGAGCGAACCGTCGCCGTCGGGTGCACGTTCACCACCTATGATCCACAGTCGCCTGTCGAGCCCGTCCCGCAGACATCGTGACAGAAGGGCCTCGGACCGTTACGAGATGTCAAGAAAGAAACCGCGCGTGATGTAGGAGTGGCCAGTGAAGGGCGTTCTCACGCCAGGCCGGCGGTGCGATCCGAATTGCCCGGCTAACTGGGAACTTGTCGGATCCTACCTGGCGCCGAAACCGGGCCAGATTGAAACGATGGAATGCTTACTCGGCGGTGACTCAGATGTGCCTCGGCGCTGTCAACGCCCTGTCCGCCGGTCCGCGCGTCAATCCAGCCAGCCGGGCTTGACGAGCCCGGATTCGTAGGCGAACACGACGAGCTGGGCCCGGTCGCGCGCACCCAGCTTGACCATGGTCCGGCTGACATGGGTCTTGGCCGTCGCCGGGCTGACGACGAGCCGCTCGGCGATCTCCTCGTTGGTGAGCCCCGCGCCGACGAGCGCCATCACCTCACGTTCGCGGTCGGTGAGCGCGTTGAGCCGGGGCGCGGGCCCGGGATCCTTCGCCCGGGTGGCGAACTCGGCGATCAGCCTGCGGGTGACGCCGGGCGACAGCAGCGCCTCTCCGGCGGCCACCACCCGTACGGCGTGGATCAGCTCGACCGGCTCGGTGTGCTTGACCAGGAAGCCGCTCGCGCCGCCGCGCAGCGCCTCGAAGACGTACTCGTCCAGCTCGAACGTGCTGAGGATGACGATGCGGGTTCCGGCGAGATCTGGGTCGGCGGCGATCTGCCGGGTCGCGGCCAGCCCGTCGAGCTCGGGCATGCGGATGTCCATGAGGATCAGGTCGGGACGCAGCCGCTTCGCCTCGCGCACCGCCTCGGCGCCGTCGCTCGCCTCGCCGACCACCTCGATGTCGTTCTGCGCGTCGAGCAGCGCCCGAAACCCCGCCCGTACCAGCACCTGGTCGTCGGCCAGCAACAGCCTGATCATGACTCGCCCTCCGTACGCTCGGTGCCGGCCTTGGGGCCGCCGGCCTTGGTGCCGCCCGCCGCCTCGGCCTCCGCGGCAACGGGGAGGCGCGCCCACACGCGGAACCCGCCGCCGGCCAGTGGGCCGATGGCGCACTCGCCGCCGAGCGCGTACGCCCGCTCCCGCATCCCCGGAATGCCGCTGCCCCCGCCCGCCATCGCCGCCGACCCCGTCAGCGGCCCGGTCGCCGGGCCGCCGGGGGTGGCCGCCGGTGCGGTCGCGGCCCGGCCGTTGTCGTCGACCTGAACGATGATGTCGTGATCGCCGTAGGTGACCTGGATCGACGCGGTCACCGCGCCGCCGCCGGACGTGCCGCCGGACGGCCGCCGGGCGTGCCTGGTCACGTTGGTCAGCGCCTCCTGCACGATCCGGAAGGCGGCCAGGTCGACCCCGCCCGGCAACGGGCGGCGCGTCCCGGCGACCGAACAGGTCACGTGCAGGCCCGCCGAGCGGGCCCGGGCGACGAGTTCGTCGAGGCGGTCGAGCCCGGCCGTCGGCGCACGCGGCGCGGCCTCGTCGCCCTGCCGCAGGACGTCGATCACCGACCGCATCTCGGTGAGCGCCTCCTTGCTGGCCTCCTTGATGGCGGCCAGGGCCGTGCGCGCCTGCTCGGGCCGTTCGTCCATCAGATGCAGCGCCACGCCCGCCTGCACGTTGATCATCGAGATGTTGTGGGCCAGCACGTCGTGCAGCTCCCGGGCGATGCGCAGTCGCTCCTCGCTGGCCTTGCGGCGCTGCTCCTCGGCCCGGGTGTGCCGCGCCTCCGCCGTCCGCTCGCTGCGGATGCGGACGAACTCCGCGCCGCCCAAGATGACCAGCGTCCACGCGAGCGAGGTCAGAGCCTGCGTCACCGTCAGCGGCCAGGACGGAAAGGCCCGTACGTCGAACGCGTGCAGCACCGCCGAGATCCCGAAGAAGGCGGCGTGCTCGACAGCCGCGATCAGCCAGGTGACGAGCCGGTGCCCGGCCGTCACGGCCGTCACGATCGCGACGACCAGTGAGAGGAACATCGGCCCCAACGCGTAGCCGCGCAGCAGGAACAGCAGCGTTGTCACGTTGACGGCGCAGAGCACGAGCACCGGATGGCGCCGCCGCGCCAACAGCAGGACGGGCCCGGCCAGCAGCAGCAGCACGCCGAACGGGTCCAGCGGCGTGATCGCCTCATGGCCATGGGTCGCCCGCCAGTTGGCTCCCATCGACCCGCCGAGCGAGAGCACCCCGATGAGCAGCGGCACCGCCCACACCGGCCACTCGCTCGGGCGAGGCCAGCGCGGCGCCATGTCATCGAACGCGGGACTGCTCACATCTCGCACGGTAGGGCACGGCGGGCGCCTCGCCATCATGCGGTGGGAGCGATGTGCCGTACTCCGGCGAGAGTAGCCCGGCCCCGGCCCGCGGGGAGAAGGAGAAAGGCGAGAGGGGAGGGAAGAGGGGAGACAAGAGGGGGGACGGCACGGGCCGGCCCCGCACCGCCGGTTATGGACCGCTCACAACGGCGGTGGGACGGCCGGCCCGCACGTCTCGGCAGGCCACGCGGTCACGTGCTGACGTGACCGCGACGGCCCTGGTGGGAGGACGGCGAACCGCGCCCTCCCGGCCCCGGTGTGCCCTTCCGCATGCCGTCTCGCGTACCCGCGTGGAGAACGCCAAACATCCGCGTGCCGCGCTGGGCCCGTACGGCCCGGTCAGGAGACCAGCCACTCCCCGGTCTCGACGCTGACCAGGCCGTATCTGGCCGCCTCGATGACGGCCTCGCGCTGAGAGTGCACGCCCAGCTTGGTGAGGACGCTCTGCACGTGACTGCGGGCGGTGCTGCGGGTGACGCCCATCGCCTTGGCGAGTGTGGTCGTGGACTCGCCGCGGGCCAGCCGGGTGAGCACTTCGCGCTCGCGCGGGGTGAGGAACCGCGCGACGCGGTGCGCCTGGCTGCGCGGCCGCGGCGAGTCACGGTGCCGAACGGCCCGGCGGCCGATCACCTGTTCGCCGGCGTGCACCCGCTGGAGCAGGGCGAGGATCTCGCGGGCCTGCTGGCCCTTGTGCGCGAACCCGCGTACGCCGGCGCGCAGCCCGGCTTCGACGATCTGCTGATCGACGAAGCCGGACACCACGACGAACTGGGTGGTGGGCGCGGCGGCCCGTAGCTCGGGGAGCCGGCTCAGCGCGCTGCCCCCGGGAAAGCGCAGGTCGACCAGGCAGACGTCGACCGGACGCCGTCGCAGTACGGCGATCGCGTCGTCGAGGGTGTAGGTGACACCGGCGACGCTGTGGCCCGCGTCCGCCAGCACGAGGGCGAGCGAATCGGCGAACACCGCATGGTCGTCACAGATCAGAACGCGCATCTCACCCTCGTCCCGCAGCCGGCGGCGGGGCCGCCGGAAGCAGGATGCGCACGCGGGCCCCGCCCGCCCCGCGATGCGTGATCTCGAGGCTGCCGCCATGGGCGGCGACCAGGTCGTGAACGATGCCGAGGCCCAGCGAGCCGAGCCCGGCCGAGCCGGCGCCGAAGCCGGGGCCATCGTCGTCGACCTGGATGACCACCCAGCCGCGGTCCTGCGACACGCACGTGTCCACATGGCCGGTCGCGACGCGGCAGGCGTTGTCGAGCACGTTCCGCAGCGCCCGCCACAGCGCGATGGAGTCGATGTGCGCCCAGGCCGCCGTGGCGGTGAACCCGAGCCGGTGCCGGCTGGCGAGCCGCAGCCCGGCCACGATCTCACCGGCCACCTCGTCGACCCGGACGCGCTCCGGGCCCGGCGCCACCTGGCCGTCGTCATCGTCGTCGTCCAGGCGCCGCAGCAGGTTGTTCAGCCAGCGCGTCTCGCCGAGCAGCTGTTCGATCCGTTGCCTGCTTTCGCCGCCGATGTCATCGGCGACGGCGACCGCCGAGGCGAGCATGATGATGGTGCCGAGTTCGTGTCGTATGTCATGCCGCAGCCGACGCCGCCACAGCGCCGAATCGCCCGGCGCGGGCTCGGGTGGAGCGGGCACGCCCCCCGCGTGCGCCGTTCCGACTATGGCGGCGGTGCCGGGCGCGTCCCGTAGGGAAGATCGAGACAGCCCGTTCACCATGTTGAACCCCCCGTCCACAACCAGCAGCAATCCTGACGTTCGCTCCGTATGACGAACGTGTCTAGACAATTGAGGGCGGCGACCGGCTAACTGGCCGGATGTGGTCAGCCCAATACGTGGCGTAAACCGACCCAATTTTCATGCGTCCGGCGCCCGACGATTAGCCGGTGAGCGGTTATCCGGCCGTGCCGTCGTCACAACAATGGCAGGGGGGAAATTGCGGAGAATTTGACAGGAAGTCATGCTCGCGGGGTGGTGGGCGCACATGTTCCCGTGGTGGCGGGACAATGGCGTGGAAGGGGATCGCGGCGCCGTGCCGACGGTCATTCGGCGATGGGCGGGGCAACGGCATGCGATCACGGCCCGGCGGGCCCGTCGCCAACCGCCGGCGGCGTCGTACTACCGGGGCCGCGTTGTCCGGCGCCGGGCGGGATATCCCCCGGTGACTTCCTCATCACCGTATTGTCCCTGTTCGCGGGGTCACGTCCACGGCGGCCGCAGGCGTGTCGCTCGCCTGGGGGTGAGGACGCGTGATCGCCTTATCGGCGTGGGCGATCGAGTGGATCCCGACGGCGCCGCGCCGGACCCCGCAAGCCCGCGGAGGCCGTCTGGTTAACGGTGGGGCCGGAGTTGTTCAGGTGGCGCGATTCGCCACTACTCCGCTGAGATCAACACCCGGAAAGAAAGTGCGGAGATCTCGCCGGATATACATTTTGCGCGCTGGCTTTGAGGGTGGGCCGATGACCTATTCGCGCGGAGCTCGGCCGGGCGTCGTCCGGACTATCGGACGACTGGAATCCGGATGCCACCGGAATCCATAGAGATGCGGTGACCTTACCGGGCTTTGACATATTCTCCGGTGGTTAACGGCACCGCCGGGCGAGCCTCATTACCGCATGTTTCGCTCGCTGCCGCCTATTACGCGTGCCGGACCGCCGGACGATATTCCGGCAACAGCCGGCGCAGCATCACGCGGGTGGCCTCCTCGTCACCGCGCGCCGCGACGAGGCACAGGGAGTCCATCAGCCGGGGCAGCGGGGCCGGCGCCGGCCCCGACAGCGGCCCCGACAGCGGCGCCGCCGCCGGCACCGGCGCCGGTCCGGTCGCCAGCACCTTGGGGTGGGCGGTCGGCAGCGGCCGCTCGGCGGCGGCGAACGGCCTCGCGGCCAGCCGCTCGCCCGGCCCCAGCCCACCGAACCTGATGGACACCGCGGGCACCCGCAACCGCTCCGCGTACCGGTGCACGGCATCGACCACGGGCACCGGGCGGCCCACGTCGAGCGCGAACGTTTCGGCCACGGTGGCGAGCCCGGCCGCCTCGAGAACGAGTCCCGCCGACTCCTCGACGGTCATGAAGCGCCGGGCGAGGTCGGGGTGGGCGATAGTGATCACCTGGTTCCGGACCATCCGGCCCGCCAGCGCCGACATCGGAGACCCCGGCGCGCCCACGACCTCGCCAAGCCGGACGGCGGCGAAGCGCGTCGCTCCGCCGGCATGGCTCTGCGTCACCAACTCGGCCAGCCGCTTGGTGGCGCCGAACACCGACGCGGGGTCGGCGGCCGCGTCGGTGGAGATGAGCGTGAGCCGCTCGACGCCGCAGCGCACCGCCGCCTCCACCACGTACCGGGTGCCGCGGACGTTGGTGAGCACTGCCGCACAGGGGTCGCGTTCGAGCACCCCCGGCCTCGCGCGCTGCGCGGCGTGGAACACCAGCGCGGGTCGCACCTCCTCGAACACCGCCGTGATGGCGTCGCGGTCCCGTACGTCGGCGCGGACGAGCATGGTGCGTTCCGAGGCCGGCCCGCCAAGGCCGCCGATCTCCAGTCCGAGCCGGTCCAGCGCCGCGGGGTCGTGATCGACCATGCACAGCATCGCCGGGCCCTGCGCCATAAGGCGGCGGCACAGCGCCGAGCCGATGGCCCCGCCGGCGCCGGTGACGAGCACGCGCCGGTCCGCCACCAGGCGGCCGGCCGTCTTGCCGCCCACCGCGATCTCGTCCCGTCCCAGGACCTGCGACAGTCGCATGTCGCGCAGATCCCGGACGCCACAGCCGCCCGGGTGCAAGGTCCGCACGGCGAGACCGGCCGCCCAGGACCGCTCGATGAGATCGGCGGCCCGCGTCGGCGGCAGCGAGGGGATGGCCAGCAGCATCACCCGGGCGCCCGTCCGGGCGGCGGCCCGGCCGATCGTGTCGGTGCCGCCGAGCACCGGCAGCCCGCAGACCCGGAAGAGAATGTCGTTGTCGTCGAGGATGCCCACCGGCGTCACGTCGGCGGTGGCGTCGTGCCGCAGCGCCCGGAGCAGCGCCTGACCGGCGGCGCCCGCGCCCATGACGAGGGCCGGCAGCCGGGGATATGCGGGACGGGGACGGATGCGACGCGGGCCGCGGGGTCGGCGGCCGCCCAGGCGGGACAGCACCGTCAGGCCCGGCGTCGTCGTCGCGCCGCCCAGAAGGCGGCGGGGGTCATGCCGGCTCGGGCGTCCGTGACTTCGTCGATCTTCACGATCATCCCTTCGGCTAGCGCTTGCCCGAGCGTAGAGAGCGGCCGCGGAGGCCGGATCACCCAACCAGACGATGGACCTCTACGTCGTTTGCAGGTCTTTCGTGCGGATCACGAACAGCGTCCGTGCCGGGCCCGCTCGACTCACCTCGGCCCGGCGGCTCGGTCCTGCTCGGTGCGCAAGGCAAGGTCATTCGTTCGAACGCCGGTCCGCGGGCGCATGCCGGCGCGCATGGCGAGCGTGATGGCCTCCAGCGCCGAGTGCAGATCCAGCTTGGCCAGCAGGTTCTGTGTGTGGGTGCGCACCGTGTTGGCCGACAGGGTGAGCCGGCCGGCGATCTCCGCGCGGCTGAACCCGTCGACCATGCACTGCAGGACCTCGCGCTCCCGCGGAGTCAGTGCCGCCAGCAGGCGCGACCCGGTACTGGGCGGGTCGCTCGCGATCAGGCGGCGCAGCACCTCGCCCAGCACGTCCGGCGGAATCCAGCCACCACGCCGCGCGGCGCTCCTGATCACGCGGGCCACCAGGTCGGCGCTTTCGGTCTTGGGCAGCCAGCCGACCGCGCCGCGCCGGATCGCCTGCGCCATGGTGTCGATATCGCTCACCGCGGTCAGCACCACCACGCGGATGTCGGGATGCTTGTCCCGTACGTGATCAAGGACCTCGAGCCCGTTCTCCGCGCCCAGCATCAGGTCGAGCGCCAGCACGTGCGGCCGCTCCGTGGTCACCAGCGCGAACGCCCGGCGCACGTCGGGCGCTATCGGCAAGATCACCAGATCGGGCTCCCGGCTCAGCCTGGCGGCCAGGGCCTCGGCGAACAGGGTGTGATCGTCGACGATGAGAACGCGCGTGGGGTCCATTCCTCAGACGATGCCGGGTGAGCCGCGATCGCGAATCATGCAAACGATGGAGGCCGGCGCCCCCACCGCGACCGATCGCGGCCAACCGCGGGCTCAGCGCGCGTTCTCCACCGCGATCGGGCGGGCGGACCAGCCGGTCCAGCGATCCACCCGGATCGCGATGACCGGGCCCTCGGGCGGATGGTGACGGTATGACTCATACCGCTCCCGCAGCAGGCGGATGGGCCCCGCCATCGCCTCGACGTTGTCGATGACCTCGGCCCAGCCATCCGCGCGCACCCACCACAACCGCGTCCAGTCGGCGTCGTAATGATCGGCGAGCACGGCAACCCGCGGCTCGGCGCGGATGTTGCGCACGCGTTTGAGGTTGCGCGAGCGCTTCGGCTTCGCGTCCACCGCACTGTAGATCATGTCGCCGGACACGCAGAACGTCATGACGACGAGGTGCGGCTGGCCGTCTTCGCCGACTGTGGCCAGTCGTACGACGGGTGCGGACGCGAGCCGGGCGCGCGCGATGTGCTCCGGCATGGTCATCCCACTGAGGGTAGGCGAACCCCGGGTGCCAACCCGGGGATCGCCGTCCGCGTGTTGATCTCTTAGTGGGCGCCCACGATGTCGATCACGAACACCAGGGTGTCGGTGCCCTTGATCCCAGCGCCCGCGGCGCCGGACTTGCCGTAGCCCTCCTTGGGCGGGACGACGAGCAGCACCCTGCTGCCGACCTTCTTCCCGACGAGAGCCTTGTCCCAGCCGGGGATGACCTTTCCGGTGCCGATGGGGAACGCGGCGGGCGCGCCCCTGGTCCAGGAGGAGTCGAAGACCTTGCCGGTCTTCCAGATCCGGCCTTCGTACTGGGCGACCAGGGCCTGGCCCTTCCGGACGGCGGGACCGGTGCCCTCGATGAGGGTCTTGTCCTCCAGGCCGCTCGGCGGGTCGTTCTTTGGAACGGTGACGGTCGGCGCCTTGCCCGGGCCCGCGTCGGTCACCTTGGGCAGCTTCGGGTCATCGAGCGGTACGGCGGTGCCGTGCGCCGCGGAGTTCTTGTTGTAATGGCCGATGACGTCGATGACGAACACGAGCGTGTCGGTCGGCGCCACCCCGAGGCTGGAGTTGCCCTGCGCGCCGAAGGCCTCGCCGGGCGGGATCGTCAGCATGACCCGGCCGCCGGCCTTCTGGCCCGTGATGCCCTTGTCGAGGCCGGGCAGCAACTGGCCGACCGTCCACTGCTGCGGCTGACCGTCCTTGTAGGTGTCGGCGACCTTCTTCCCCTGCCACGTGTAGCCGACGAAGTTGACGACCGCCAGGTCGCCCTTGACGATCGCCGGGCCGCTGCCGGGCACCAGGCTCTTGATCTGCAGCTTGGCGGCGGGCTGTTCCTTCGACGGGATCGTGACCTTGGGCGCCTTGCCGACGGCGCCGATCGCCTCCAGCTTGGGCTTGTTGGCCTGGATGTAGAGGTAGACGCCGGTGCCGGCGGCGATCACCGCGACCGCCGCGACCGTGCCGATCACCGCCCGCAGCCGCGCGCCCGACTTGGTCGTCTTCTTCAGTGACGGCCGTTTGGCCCCGCCGATGCCGTGCGGGGTGAACTCTCCGGTCGGGATGTCGGCCTTGGGCAGGGTCGCACCCGGCGTCAGCTTGATCGTCTTGGCGTACTTGTTGGGGGCCGGTTCGTCGTCGTCGGCGTCCGCCTCGTCGGTTTCGGCGCCGGACGCGTCCGCGGCGCCATCGGCCTTGCCGTCGTCGGCGGCATCGGCATCGGCGTCAGCATCGGCATCGGCGGTGTCGGACTCGGACTCGGTGTCGGTCTCGGTCTCGGCGTCGTCCGCGTCGCTGTCGGCGGCCACGGGCGCTTCGGCGGCGGGCTTGCCTTCGGCCGCCGGCTCCGCCGCGGGCTCGCGGCCGTTCGCCTGCTCGACCTCAGCCGCGTCCGCCGCGGTCGTGTCACCCTTTGGCTCGGGCACGTTGCTCATCCTTCCGTCAGACGACACCACGGAGGCGCACCACCCGCCTTGCCCGAGCGATGGGTACGAGGGGGGAAGTCGCGCTCGGCAGGCCGAGTGGTCGTTCTGGCCACCGCGGGCCGGGGGTCTCCTAGGCCGCGCCGGGGTTGTCAGCACGATACCGGGTGTGGGCGGTTCCACGAGCTCACGATCTTGGTGGAGTTGTTTCGGCGCCTCCATTCGAACGCCCCCATCAAGATCTGCGTCTTCTTTGACATAACGTGGAATGCGGTGTGTTCGCTCCGTGGGCATGACGACGAACACTGAAGGGATCGCAGTGGTGAGCAGACGGCGTGGCACGATGATCACGGCGATTGCCCTGGTGGCGCTCGTGGCCGGAGGTTGTTCGTCCGGCGGCGACGCGCCGGGGGACGGGGGCGGCGGCGCCAAGGCCGCCCAGCTGACGATCAGTCCTGCCAACGGCACGCGGAAAGTCGCACCGAATCTGCCGGTCACCGTGAAAGTGGCCGGCGGCAAACTTTCGCGGGTGACCGTAACCCCGGCGAAGGGCGACCCGGCGGCGGGAGCGCTCGCGGCCGACGGCCTGTCCTGGCGCAGCAGCAGACC
Source organism: Streptosporangiaceae bacterium (assembly GCA_035765195.1). Lineage (GTDB taxonomy): Bacteria > Actinomycetota > Actinomycetes > Streptosporangiales > Streptosporangiaceae > CALAED01. Next base: position 81,168 of record DASTYC010000037.1, on the reverse strand, counting down.
GCTGCGCCCGGCGACCACCTACACGGTGACCGCGCAGGCCGCCGGCGAGGACGGCAAGCCGGTCAGCAGCCGTACGACGTTCACCACCCTGACGCCGCAGCGCCGGCTGGAGAGCGGCATGTCCCCGCTGGACGGCGAGACGGTGGGAGTCGGGATGCCCGTGCAGCTGTTCTTGTCCGAGGAGGTCAACGGCAAGGCCAACCGGGCCGCGGTCGAGCGCGCCCTCGAGGTCAGCATGTCCAAGCCGGTCGAGGGCGCATGGAGCTGGATCAACCCCCGCGAAGTGGACTTCCGGCCTCGTGAGTACTGGCCGACCGGCGAGAAGGTCCGGGTCGTCGCCCGCCTGACCGGCGTACGGGCGGGTAAGGGCCTTTGGGGGATGAAGGACCGTACGCTCGACTTCACCGTCGGCCCGCGGCACATCACCAAGGTGAGCGCCAGCACGCACAAGGCCAAGGTCACCAGCGACGGCAAGCTCGTCCGATCCATCCCGGTGAGCCTCGGCAAGCCCGGCGACGACAGCTACTCGGGCACCATGATCGCCCAGGAGAAGTCGGCCTCCACGATCATGGACTCGGCGACGATCGGGAAGCCGGGGGAGTACCGCATCCGGAGCAAGTGGAACGTCCGGATGACCTACAGCGGCACGTTCTTCCACGCCGCGCCGTGGTCGACCGGAGCGCAGGGCAACTCCAACGTCAGCCACGGCTGCGTCAACGCCAGCCCGGAGAACGCCAAGTGGTTCTTCCACTTCACCAACCGTGGCGACATCATCCAGGTGAGCGGCACCTCGCGGCAGGTGCCGTTCGGCAGCGGCCCCACGCCGTGGGCGAAGTCCTGGACCGACTGGCTGGCGGGCAGCGCCCTCGGCAAGCCGGTCGGCGGCGCGGCCGCCCCCGCCCCCACGGCGACGCCCTGAGGCTCCCCTCTGAAACTTTCACGGCGGCGTATCGGGTTTCCGCAGGCAGCACCGCACGCCAGGTGATATGCGAAACGAACGCTTAGCCGCCTCGGCCCGCGCACTTACAGTGCCTCGGGAGCGCTCCCACTCCCATTCCGTGCGCTCCTGTCGACGCGAAGGATTCCCCGATGAGACGTCGTCGCGCATTGAGAACGGCCATGGCGGGCCTTGCGGCTCTCACCTCGGTCGTCGCCATGACCGTGATCGCTCCAGGCACCGCCCAGGCCGCGGTGATCTGCGAGAAATTCGGTTCCACCACCGCGCAGGGCGGCAGGTACGTCATCCAGAACAACAACTGGGGCGATGACACCACCCAGTGCATCACCACCACCGATCAGGGCTTCTCCGTCACGACGGCCAGCCACAACAAGCCGACGAACGGAGCGCCTGGCGCCTACCCCTCGGTCTTCGCCGGCTGTCACTGGGCGAACTGCTCGTCCGGCAGCGGGCTGCCGCTGCAGGCCAGCAGCAGCCAGTTCAACTCGATCCAGACCAGCGTGTCGTACACGTTCCCGCCGGCGTCGAGCGGCACGACCGCCTACAACGCGTCGTACGACCTGTGGTTCGACCCGACGCCGCGCACCGACGGCCAGAACACCGGCGCCGAGATCATGATCTGGCTCAACCGCGTCGGCTCGATCCAGCCGGTGGGCTCGCTGGTGGGCACCGCGAACATCGCCGGGGCCACCTGGGACGTGTGGTTCGGCAACGTCGGCTGGAACGTCGTCTCCTACGTGCGGCAGTCGCCCGCTACCTCGATCAACTTCGCGGTCAACACGTTCTACTCGGACGCGATCAGCCGCGGGCACGCCCAGCGCTCGTGGTACCTGACCAGCGTGCAGGCCGGCTTCGAGCCGTGGGTGGGCGGCGTGGGCCTCGCCGTGAACAACTTCACCTACAGCATCGGCGGCGGCGGCAACGACACGACGGCGCCGAGCACCCCGGGCACGCTGAGCGCGTCGAGCGTCACGTCGTCTTCGGTCAACCTGTCGTGGGGCGCGTCGACCGACAACGTCGGGGTCGCCGGCTACGACGTGCTGCGCGCCACCGGATCCAGCGGCGGCACGTTCAGCCAGGTCGGCACGGCCAGTGGTACGTCGTTCTCCAGCACCGGGCTGTCGCCGAACACCACCTACCGCTACCAGGTGCGCGCCAGAGACGCGGCGGGCAACACCTCGCCCGTCTCCAACACCGTCACCGTGACCACGCCGTCCGGCCCAGGCGGCGGCGCCTGCGCGATCACCGCCTCCGTGCAGAGCCAGTGGTCCACCGGGTACGTCATCAACGTCACCGTGACCAACACGAGCGGGTCGACGACCAGCGGCTGGTCGGTGCCGTTCACGCTGCCGTCCGGGCACCAGCTCGCCGGCGGCTGGGGCGCCGCGCTCACCACGAGCGGGCAGTCGGTGACGGCACAGAACCTTTCCTACAACGGCACGCTCGGCCCGAACCAGAGCACGACCTGGGGCTTCCAGGCGAGCCGGCCGGCCGGCAACACCCAGCTGCCCACCCTGCCGGGCTGCACCAGCTCCTGACCTCGGCACCGCCCGACTGGCGCCCAGTCGTGATCACGCGATGGTTCCTCCAGCACCCCGGAGCCATCGCGTGATCACTGATGACACCGCTACCGGGCGGTGTGGACGGACCGCCAGGTGAGAGGGAGCTCCTCGATCCCGTAGATGCCCTCGATCCCGCCCAGCCGGGGTGGCCCGGCGAACGACAGGCCGGGCATCCGCGGGGCGAGGAACGACAGCGCCTCCTCCAGCTCCGCGCGGGCCAGGTTGGCGCCGAGGCAGTAGTGCGCGCCGGCCCCGAAGGTGAGCAGGCGGCCGTCGCGCTCGGCCGTGATGTCGAACTCCTCGCCCTTCCTGTCGCCGTTCCCGTCGCCCGTTCCGTCGCCCGGGCCGTCGCCCGCCCCCGGCTCACGGTTGGCGCGCTCGGCGCAGACCGCGATGATCGTGCCGGCCGGGAACGTGACGCCGCGGTACTCGATCGGCTCGACGCAGATCCGCGCGGTGAAGGGCGTGATCGGTTCGACGCGGAGTATCTCGTCGACGGCCCGCGGAACCAGCTCGGGCCGCTCCGCCAGCAGCGCCCACTGCTCGGGGTGCTCGGCGAACAGCCGCAGGCCGTGCGCGAGCTGACTCTGCGTGGTGTCGACCCCGCCCGCGAGCACGTTCATCACCAGGTTGACGCACTCGGCGTGCGTCAACCGGTCGCCGTCCACCTCGGCCGCCAGCAGGGTGTCGATCAGGTCGGCGTCGCCGTCGGCCCCGCCCGATGGGCGGCCGGCCGTACTCCCTGCGCGGCGCCGCCGCAACAGCGTCTCGATGTAGTCGTAGGCCTCGGTGACGGCGCGCTCGACCCGGGGGCGTTCGTTCGCCAGCGCCCGGATGTCGAACTGCCGCTGCACCCAGTTGGACCACTCGTGCAGGCGCGGGGCGTCGTCGAGCGGGGCGCCGAGCACCGCGGCGATGGTGAGCGAGGGATACGGCTTGGCCACGGCCGCGACGAACTCGCACGTCCCGGCCGGGTCGATGTCATGCCAGAGGCGTTCGAGGAACCCGCGCATCGCGGGCCGCCACCTGTCGGCGGCGCGCGGGGTGAACGCCGGACCCACGAGCGAGCGCAACCTGCGGTGATCGGGGCCGGTCAGGTTGAGGATGTTGGCGTCGATCTGCTCCCACAGCGGGCCGCCGGTGATGCCGAAGATCTCGGCGATCTGCCGGCCGGGAAAGGCCGTCGCGCGGTTGCGGAGGAAGAACTCGCCCGACTCCCGGTCCAGCACGATGTACGACAGCGGCGAGCCGGCGAGCCAGCCCTGTTCGCGCAGCCGGGCGAGCCGCTGGTGATAGACCTCGCCGGTGAGGTCGGCCGCCGTGAGATCGAAGACCGGAAGCTCCAGTTCGGTGACGATCGTCATGCTGTCTCCCGTTCCGTCCCGAGTGGGAACGTGGGAACCATCGCATGGTCATCCGCGGAAATCGACCCCTGGACGGGTTGTCCCTGGCGCTGCCGACGGCGTTGACCGTCCGCCGTGACGAGATTTCGTTCGTTCATGTATCTGGCGGCGGTGCCGGGCCCTCTATGAATCGACGCCCGATTGCCCATGGCCAAAGCGGCGCCCGAGCCGTCCGGAGGGCAAGGGCACGTCGAGCCAGGCCGAGTTCGGAGGTGCGATATGGGGCTTGTACACGCACATCGGGATCACCACGAGTCGCCGGAGATCCACCGTACGCTCACGACGGATGACGTCGTCCGCATCGCGACCTACAAGGATCGCCGCCCCGATCACGAGGCGAAGGTCGTTGCCCTCGGCTACCACCAGCTCGCCAAGGATCTCGCCGCGCACCTGGGCAGAGACGTCAACACCTTCTACGGCTTCGCGACCTGGGGTTCGAAGGCCGTCGGCGAGCAACTCGACCTCACCCGCCGTTCCCCCTTCTGGACCGACGTCTGCGACAGGCTGAAGGTGCCGCGGCGATTCAGGAGACCCCTGCGCCGGCTTGCGCTCACGCTGCTGGGGGACAGTTTCCAGCTCGGGCTCTCGCTGGCCAACCGGGCGATCTTCCTCGAGACCGCGAGTCTGGGGGCGGACCTTTGGCGCGACGCCGGCGACTACCGCTTGCAGGTGCGGACGTCACCGAGCCGTGAGCGGCCGTTCCACAACGTCCTGGCCGACGACGGGCTGCCGGTCGAGGCGCGCCGCCCGGCGTTTCTGTGCGGCCTGCTCGGGCCCGCCAAGGAGAACCACCTCGACACCGTCGTCAGGCTGCTCACGGAGGCGAAGCACACAGACGACAGGGCGCGTCGTGCCGAGCTGATCCTGGGGGCCAACGTGGCCCTGGTCGCCTACGAGCAAAGTCGCTGCCAGCCGCTGCTCCAGCTGGTGTTCTACCGGCCGGTGCGGTGGCTGTTCCGGGTGTCGTGGCGCTCGCTGCGCGGCCGGCTGACCGGGCGGCGCTTCCGGCGCTTTTGGATCTACACGGCGCCGCACGACAGTCAGCCCGCGCCCGTGCGGTGGGCCGAGCGGACCTGGGCCAGGATGTACACCAAGCATGTGATGTCCATGCGGACGCCGGTCGGCACCGTCCGGCTGGGCAGGCCGCTGCGGCCGCCGCGCGGGGTCGACCCCGATCTGATCCGGGCCCCGATCCAGCACCCCGAAGTGCGCCGGCTCGTCGACGGCTTCGTCCCCGACAAGGAGCGCGCCACGGCGGGGGTGACCGACTGGCTCGACTATCGAGAGCGGATGCGCTACATCGTGACCTTCTTCCGCATGTACCACGCCGCCCCCGAGCTCCTCGACCCGCCGTTCGCGGCGCCGCTGTCCGAGGAGCTCGAGGCCGACATGTGGCGCGGGGAGGTCCAGCGACCCGTGCGGGAGTGGTACGAGAGGAAGATCGGCGCCTACGAGTCCAAGGCCGCGCGCCGCGGAGTGCGCGGATTCGTTCGGCGGCAGCTGTACCGGTCCCCGTTGGCCTGCGATCCCGACGCGGCGGATCTCGCCGGTCTCGATCTCACGGACTTCATCGACGAGCGGCCGTACACCGCCCGCGTGGGCCGAGAGCCATGAAGGCCGTTCGCCCGACGGCTCCGCGCCGCCGGTCGCCGGCGCGGAGCCGGTCAGCGGCGCGGAGCCGGTCAGCGGCGCGGAGCCGGTCAGTCCAGGAAGTCGGCGGTGACGCCGCGGTCCTCGAGCAGCATCCGGACCCTGCCGAAGCAGCGGGCGCGGGAGGGCCCGATGCTGCCGACCGGCCGGCCGAGCTTGCGGGCCACGTCGACGTAGTGCGGCCGCGGCTGTTCGGTGAGCGCCCGGAACAGATCCCGTTGGTCGGCGGGCAGCCCGCCGACCACCTCGTCCAGGATGCGCCGGAAGCTCGTCCTCGCGCACGCGCGCTGCGCGTCCGCGATGTTGTCGACCACGCCGCCCGGCACGCCGCTCTGTACGTCGGCATTCGATCGTCCGGTGACGGTCGTGGGATCGGCGGTGCATGTCTCTTTGGACCGCCGGCCGAGCCTGACGCTCTCCCGGGTGGCGATCGTCGTCAGCCAGCTGCCCACCTTGCCGGCGTTCCGCAGGTGCCGCAGGTTCTGCAGGGCCAGCAGCCAGGTGTTCTGCAGCACATCCCAGGCATCATCGGGGCCCACCCCCAAGACCCGGATCCGCGCCAGCAGCATGCCGTTGTAGATCTCGACCAGCCGGGCCCAGGCATCGGCGTCACCCCGGCGGGCCGCGGTCACCAGCCCGGCCACCTCGTCGCGGGGCGGCTGGGAGATCCGCGTGTGCATCGTGCCCTCCTGCCGGCCGGAACCGGACGGTCGGGAACCGATTCGGGCCGCCTGCCCTGACGATGCGCGAAGCCGCGCGGTCTCGCTGTGCCCGCGGTCACACCGCACGTGTCATCAGCCATACAGAGCCAATGGCAACCTGGCCTACAGTGCGGTCATGGACGGCGTCACGGCCCCCCAGCCGTCTTCACGAGACATCCAGCCGATCGTCGATGTTCTGGCGGAGACCTCGCTGTTCCGCATGCTCGGCCACCAGGGCATCGCGGCCACGGCGCGAACCGGTCTCGTTCGCCGGTATCGACCCGGCCATTTCGTCTTTCACCAAGGCGATCCCGGCGATCGCCTCTATGCGGTGATCGACGGTCTGGTCAAGGTCGTCTTCGCCACCGAGCGCGGGGATGAGATCGTGCTCAACACGCTGGGGCGCGCCGCGACGTTCGGTGAGACCGCGCTGCTCGACCGGGCACCTCGATCCGCTTCGATCGTCGCGGTGGAGCCGACCCGGCTCTTCTCATTGTCGAGAGCACAGGTCATCGGGCTGATGCAGAAGCATCCGGCGTTGATCGACGAGTTCTTGCACACGCTGGGACGGCTGGTCCGCGGACTCACCGAGCGAGCCGCGGACTCGGCGTTCCTCGACCTCACCGGCCGGCTTGCCAAACTTCTCCTTCAACTGGCGAGCAAGCACGGCGAACCGAATGGCGCCGTCCTCGACCGAGGGCTCACGCAGTCCGACCTCGCGGCGTTGATCGGTGGATCGAGACCGGCGGTGAATCGGGCGTTGCAACGGCTCAACTCTCGCGGCTTTATCGCCATGAAGGGACGCACCATCGTGCTCCGAGATGCCAGCGGGCTGCGCCGCCTGTGTAACTATCCATGAAGAGCCTTCGGATTTTGCGCCGTCCGGTCATTCCCGCGCGGGCCGAGGCGGCTAAAGGACGGTCACTAAGCCGGATTCGACACGGCCGCAAAAGGGTGGTGTTCGGCCGCTTGGCGATATCGGCGTGATGCCGAACGGAGGGCGTTAGAATATGCGCATTTTACTTCCCCATGATTTCCTCCGGACCCAGGGGAGCCGGCCATGAGCTGGACGGACGAGAAGTTCCTGCGACTCCGACGGCTGGGCGACCCTGATCTCGACGAGAAGGTGGCCCGCTACCGGCACGACCATCCGGAGACGCACGATGCCCGCGGCATGGTGCAGGCGATGGTACGAGAGTTGGCCGACGCCAAGAAAAGAGCGCGGGCGGCCGGATCGGCCGCGTCGGAAAACAAGGAATATGCGCCGCTCGGCCTCTTGGACGAACTCGGCGTCAAGACCACCCTGCCGGCGTGGGGATACGACGAATCTCGCATTAAAAAGGGGCAGGCGGTATTCGCCGACAATGGCCTCTATCAGGCCGTGGCGCTGTTCTTCGTCAGCCTGCCGCTCGGGTATGCGCTGCCCGCCAGCGCCAAGGTCTTGTACGCCGTCTCGGATCTCGCCGACCGGGACGGGAAACTGACGCGCCGGGTCGCGGAGACCGGGCAGATGCTCATCGACGTGATGGGGCTTCGTGATCCGGAAAGCCTCAAGCCGGGCGGCGCCGGTTACACCACGGCCATCGGCGTGCGGGCACTGCATTCCGCCGTCCGGGCGCTCATGCTGGACCCGGCACACCGATGGAAGGTCGAAGCGGACGGACCGCCGGCCAACCAGGAGCTCTTGCTGGCCACGCTCTTCGACTTCTCCGTCGTGATCTGGGGGGCGATGCAGCGGATGGGCCTCGAGCTGAGCCGCGACGACCGCGCGGCGAACCTCTACGTCTGGAGCGTCTTCGGCCACCTGATGGGCCTGATGACCTGCCGGGATCGACCGCTCACCCTGGATGACGCCGATCCCGTCTGCGCTCACTTCGGCTCCATGCTCGAGGCGAGCGACGAGGGCCGTGCGCTCATGCGAGCGCTGCTCACGGAGATGGAAGAGTTCATGCCGCTCGGGTGGCGCAAGCTGCCGCGCAGCCTGATTCGGTGGCTCTTCCGCGAAGCCGACTTTGGAGTGCACCGGGTGCCCGACCTCCTCGCGGTGCCGAAAGGCGCGTGGTGGTCGACGCCCCTGTTCGTCACGGCCCGGATGGCGCAGCGCTTCACGTGGGTGCCCGATCCGTTGCGCCCCGCGATCCGCCTGCTGGTGCGCAAGGCCGGGCGCGTCATCATCAGCTCTTACGCCGATCGCTATTCGGACGGGCGGGCGCCCTTCTGGATTCCCGCCGAGCTGGCGCGCGATTGGAAGATCCGCCAGATCCCCGCGGCGCGCCGGGCCAGGCTGGCGCGCGGCCGGGCGAGGCGAGCCGTACGGGGGAACTTGCGGCACCTGCGACCAGGAATGGAGGCACGACGGGCGTAATGACGCAACCTCCGCCGGGGACGCTGACCACGGCCACCGTCCTGTTCACCGACATCGTCAATTCCACCGCGACCAGGTCTCGGCTGGGCGAGGAACTCGCCGATCGGCATTTCGAACGCGCCTACAAGCTGCTGCGCGGCGTGGTCGAGGCAGGCGGGGCCATTTTCACCAAGAGCCTCGGCGACGGTTTGATGGCGGTTTTCGAATCGGCCTCCGCCGGACTCGACGCGGTCACCGCGGTCGAGCGGGCGTTGATCGCGGACAACAGCTGGGCGAAGGAGCCTACGAGCATCCACGCCGCCTTGAGCGCCGGTGACATCAGCTGGCAGGAGGACGACATCAGTGGCCGGCCCGTCGTCCAGGCGGCCCAGCTGGTCGAGCTGGCCGCGGGCGGGCAGGTGCTGTGCACCGACGTCGTCCGGCGACTCGCGCGGGATCGCGGCCGGCACGAGTTCCGCGACCTGAGCGGGCCGGACGCCGAGGGGCTGCCGGCGACCCCGCGTACGTGCGAGCTGTTGTGGCAGCACGCGGACGACCGCTCCGAATGGCTGGCTCCGTGGCTGGCCGGCAGCCACATCCTCCCCTTCGTCGGGCGGGAGGCGGAGCTCGCCATCCTCGACGGCGCGCTGGAGGCGACCCAGTCCGGCACCAGCCTGGTGATCCTCCAGGGTGACCCCGGGGTCGGGAAGACCCGGCTGGTGTCCGTCGTGGCGCAGCGGGCGAGCAACAAGGGGTTCACGGTGCTGGCCGGTCGTTGTACCGATCCGGCGCGGCTGCCCTACGAACCGATGGCCGCCGCCATCGAGCGGCTGGCCCACACCTCGCCCGATCTGCTGCTGCGGGCCGAGGTGGGCCAGGAGTGCGGGCAGCTCGTCCGGCTCGCCCCATCGCTGTCGGCGCCGCCGTTGTCGTTGTCGGTCCCGACCGTCCCCGAGCCGGTGTCCAACCACCGGCTGACGGCGGTCTCCGAACGCCAGCAACTGGTGGCCGCGACGCGCACGTTCTTCGAGCGGCTCACCAACGTACGGCCGGTGCTGCTCATCATCGACGATCTGCACGCGGCGACGACCGAGTCGCTGCAGCTGCTGCGCGCGTTGCTGTGGGACACAGAAAAGCTGCCGCTCCTCATCGTCGCCACCTCCCGTCCCATCCCCGATCTGCCGGACTCGGCCGAAGCGGACCCGGGCGTGCTCGAGCTGCACGAGCTGCAGGCGGAAAGCCGCGTCGTGTCCGTCCCGCCCTTCGGGCTCGACGACGTCGCGGCGGCGCTGGCGTCGGTCACCGGTGCCGCCGTAAGGGTCGCCATGGAAGAGGCGGCCCGGCTGCATCAGAAGACCGGCGGAAACGCCTACCTGGTCGCCGAGGTGATCCGGGATCTGGCGGGCGGCGGGACCCTCGGCGAGGTGACCGTGCCCGACTCGGTGACCCGCATGGTGCGCGAGCGCCTGTCCCGGCTGAGCCGCGACGCCCGGCACCTGCTCCACGTCCTGGCGGTCGGGGAGCAGCTGACGTCGGCGGCGCTGCGCACCGCCATGGACGTCGACCACCTCAGATTCCTCACCGCGGCGGAAGAGGTGCTGGCGACCGGTCTGGTGAGCATGCCGCCCACCGGCTGGTGTCAGTTCTCGCACGAGCTGACCAGGACGGCGATCTACGATGGCCTGTCGTCCCCGCGAGCCAGTCTCCTGCACGGACGGGTGGCCGACGCGTTTCGCACGTCGGAACCGCAGATCATGGAGACCCGCCCGTACGTCGTGGCGACCCACCTGCTGGCCGCTGCGGAGCGCGACCATGACCCCGATCGGACCGCCGAGGCCGTCGTGGCGGTGGAACGCGCGGCGGAAGACGCGATCGACCGGCTGGCGCACGGCGAGGCGGTCGTGTGGTACCGGCACCTCGTCCGGCTCCTCGAGGACGGACCGGCCGCTTCGCCCGAACGGCTCGCCGAGGCGCTGGTGCGGTGCGGCAGGGCCATGTGGCTGGCCGGGGACCCCCAGGCCAGGGCGACCCTCGTCCGAGCGGCGGAGCTCGCCGAGGGCAGCGACCGCCAGGACCTGATCGTGGAGGCGGCGCTCGCCGGCGACCGCGGGTTCTACAGCATGACCGCGCGCGCCGATCCGCGGCGCATCGACCTGTTGACCCGGGCCAGACAACTGGTCGACCCCGCCGACGTTCGGACCAGGGCGTTGCTGACCGCCCAGCTGGCGGCGGAGCTCACCTGGGCCCCCGACGACAGTCATCGCCGCTTCGAGTTGAGCGACGAGGCGGTCGGGCTGGCACGCAGGTCGGCCGATCCGCGGACCATCGTCAGCGTGCTGGGGTTGCGCAGTTTCACGGTCATTCCCGCCGAACCGCTCGAGCGGCGCATCCAGTACGGGAAGGAACTGCTCGAGGCCGCCCAGCGAACGGGAGACGACCTCGCGCTCTTCCACGCGACGTTTCAGCTCATCCCGGTGGCGCTGGACACCGGCGACTTCGAGCGCGTCGCCCAGTCGCTGGAACAGGCCGACGAACTGGCGCAGCGGCTGGCCCGGCCGCACTTCGTCTGGCTGGTCAAGATGTGCCGTACCGGCCTGATGATCATGCGCGGCGACATCGCCGTCGCGGAACGCACGTCCGGCGAGATGCTGGAGATGGGCAAGGCGATCGGCCGCGGGCTTGAGGCGCTGGCCTTCTACGCCGAGCAGATCGGGGAGATCCGGCGGCTGCAAGGGCGGCTGGGGGAGTTGCGCGGCCGGCTGCGCCAAAGCGCTCCGGGCCCGCGGCTCGATCCAGTCCATGCCGTGCTTCGCTACCTGTGCGAGCTGGACGACGAAGCGGCCGGGCCGCTGCTCGACCGGATCCTCGATGAGCGGGGACTCATGCCGCCGGAGAACATGGCGCAGCGCTCGGCGCTGGACAACCTGGCGGTGGCCGCGTGCCGGCTGGGGCGCCGCGAGCTCATGGAGCCGCTGTACGAGGCGCTCGTGCCGCAGGCCGAGACATTCGGGATCTCCGCGGTCGCGCACCACTGCGGTCACCACTACCTCGCCCTGCTGTCCGCCGCCTCGGGAGCGGCCGCGCGGGCGATCGACCATTTCGCGGCCGCCGCCCGCGTCCACGAGCGCTGCGGCGCCCCGCTGCTGATGGCCGAGTCGCTCCTCGACTGGGCCCTGCTCATGGACCGGACGCGTGCCGATGGACCGGATCCGGCGGCGCTGCGGCGGCGCTGCGCGGATGTGCTGAACGGGTATGGAGCGCTGCTGCTCGAACGCCGGTTGGCCAGGGAAAGCGGGTGAGTGACATCCGAGCACCCGGAACGGTGACCACGGTCACCATCCTGTGTACCGAGGTCGTCGCCTCGGCCGACATCCGCGGGCGGCTCGGCGAGGTACGCGCCGACCGTCTCCTCGCCGGCCACCAGCAGCTGCTGCGGACCATGACCTACGAGCGGGGCTCCACGTTCGTCAGGAGCCGGGGCGACGGGATCATGGCGGTGTTCCCTTCGGCCACGGCCGGTCTCGAGGCGATCATCGCGATCGAGCGGGCACTGGCCCGCGAGAATCGGGTCGCGGCCGAGCGGACCGCCATTCGTGCCGCGCTCAGTGCGGGTGACGTCCGTTGGGGAGAGGACGACATCGCGGGCCTGCCCCCCGTCGAAGCGGCCCGGCTGCTCGTCGCAGCGCACGGCGATCAAGTGCTCTGTACCGATCTGGTGTGCCTGCTCTCGCAGGGCCGCTCCCAGTGTGAGTTCAGGGAGTACGGCATGGTGCCCGGAAAGGGACTGGCCGAACCCATGCACGCCTACGAGCTGATGTGGCGCGGCGCCGACCCGCGCTAGACCCCGTCGCACGTCCGGCCGCGGTCACGATCGCCGCCGGCTGGAGTCGCGCCCGACGATGTCGTCGATCGCGCGTGGGGGGGCGTTCCCGCGGAGGCCGAACCCGATCAGGAACGGTCCGTCGGGAACCGGCGCGGGCTGGTGGGGAGAGTCTCGCTCGGCGGGCGCCCCGCCTGGCGATGCGATCGGTACATGGAGATAAGCCGACCCCATGTCCTGCTTCGCCTCGACCCGAACCTCGGTGAACTGGCTCTCTCGAAGCCGGGTCCACCCGCCCGCGACATAGGTGTCGAACAGCCTGGCCGAGACGATGAAGGCGGCGTAGGTGACGTCGGGGTCGCTGTCTCTCAGGGCGGCGTGCAGCGGCTCGGCGTCGAGGAGCCGATTGACGTCGATGGCTGCGGTGGAGAACGGCGCGACGGCGTACTCGTCCACGATCCCGACGTGCAACGCGGCTCTCAGCCGCAGCCGCCGCCCCTGTGCCCGCGGCTGTCGCGCTCGTTCGGCCAGCTTCTGCTGCAGGCATCGCGGGAAATGGTCCACGAGCCGGGGCGCCGACTCGGCCGGCAGCACCGCGAGAATCCCGTCTCCGGTGTTTTCCACGAACCGCGCGGCCTGCCAGGTCTGGACGAGGTCGCTGGCTTTGAGGGCTTCGTCAAGAACTTCACGGATCGTCAGGTGATGGTCATGCAATTCCGCGTCGCGGCGGACGCTGAATTTCTCCGCATCGACCACGAGAAGCACGCGAAAGGCTGCCATGAACGACCATCCTTTTGGAAGGCGGGACCTCTTCAGCATGCAGCCGTGCCTGAGATGCCACTGTCTGAAATCAGACACTGCCGAGTTCTGATTCGGCCAACGCGCGCAACCGCGGCGGGTCGGTGATGACGATCCGGCTGCGGCTCGTCACCACGACGCCCTGCTCGCGAAGCCGGGACAGCTCGGCGGCGACGACCCCTCGGGACAGCCCGACCGCCTGGCCGATCTCCGCTTGGCCGAGAGCCACCTCGACCGGCTCACCCGCTCCCGGTGCCGACAGCCGCATCAGGGCCCGCGCCACCCGCGGGCCGGCCGGCAGCACCGCCGTCTCCGCGCGCCACCTCTCCCCCTCGCGCAGGCGCCGCATCGCGCTTCGCAACAGCTCGTCGCCGAGCCCCGCCGAACGGACCAGCGTGCGGAACCGCGCGGCGGGCAGCACGCTCGTGACACACGGGTCGATCGCGATGACGGTCGCCGACCGTCCCTCGTCGTCGTCGCCGCCGAGCACCGCGATGTCGCCGAGCAACTCACCCGGCCCGCGCACGGCCAGCAGGATCTGGTCCGAAGGGAGCGCCAGCAACACCTTCACCCGCCCGGAAACCAGCAGCAGCACATGAGAAGGCGGGTCTCCTTGACGAAGCATCACCTCGCCCCTGCGGAATCTCCGTGCGACACCGGCGGCGAGAAGCTGCTCCCACATCTGCGCTGAGACGCTCACAGCTCTGCCTTCGCGCCTTTCCGGCCCACGGGGGCGGCAAGGACCATGGCGATCGATCACCTCGTTAGAGCGAAGCCACTGCACTGATTGTCACAAAGTCGGGCAACCGCCAGGAAGAACCGATGCCGGCCGGCGGCTACCGGCCGGCGGCGGGCGGGCCGGGGCCGGCGGCGCCGAGGCGGTAGGCGAGGGCGGTGTGGCGGCGGCCGGCGCCGGCCGTGCGGACCGCGGCCGCGAGCGCGCGCCGGGAGCCGACGACGACGACCAGCCGCTTGGCCCGCGTGACCGCCGTGTAGAGCAGGTTGCGCTGGAGCATCATCCACGAGCTCGTGGTGATCGGGATCACCACCGCCGGGTACTCGCTGCCCTGCGAACGGTGGATGGTCACGGCGTACGCGTGGGCCAGCTCGTCGAGCTCGGCGAAGTCGTAACGGACGCTCTCGTCCTCATCGGTCCGGACGGTGAGCGTCTGGTCTTCCACGGACAGGTCGGTGACCACGCCGACCGTGCCGTTGAAGACCCCGGCCACGCCCTTGTCGTAGTTGTTGCGCAGCTGCGTGACCTTGTCGCCGACCCGGAACACCCGCCCGCCGTAGCGGCGCTCGGGCTGCCCCTCGCGGTGCGGGGTGAGCGCTTCTTGCAGCAACGCGTTGAGGTTGCCGGCGCCGGCCGGGCCGCGGTGCATGGGCGTGAGGACCTGCACGTCGCGGCGCGGCTCGAAACCGAAGCGGCGCGGGATCCGGTTGACGACGACGTCGACGGTCAGCTCGGCGGCCGCCTCGCTCTCCTCGCACGGGAACAGGAAGAAGTCGGGGAACCCCTGGACCTGTGGGTACTGACCGGCGTTGACGCGGTGCGCGTTGACGACGATGCCGGACTGCCGCGCCTGGCGGAAGATCTTGGTGAGCCGGACGCGCGGGATGGGCTCGGCTGCGAGCAGGTCGCGCAGCACCTCGCCGGCGCCCACCGACGGGAGCTGATCGACGTCGCCGACCAGCAGCAGGTGCGCGCCGCGCGGGATCGCCTTCACCAGCTTGTTGGCGAGGATCACGTCGACCATGGACGTCTCGTCGACCACGACCAAGTCGGCGTCGAGCGGGTTGTCGCGATCGAACTTGGGATCGCCGCCCGGCTGCAGCTGCAGCAGGCGGTGCACGGTCGCCGCCTCGTGGCCGGTCAGCTCGGCCAGCCGCTTGGCGGCCCGCCCGGTCGGCGCCACCAGCACGATCTTGGCGTGCCTGGCCCTGGCCAGCTCGACGATCGATCGTACGGTGAAGCTCTTGCCGCAGCCGGGACCGCCGGTCAGCACCGCGACCTTCGCGGTGAGCGCCAGCCGGACGGCCTGTTCCTGCTCGGGCGCGAGGTCGGCGGTGGTGCGCCGGCGCAGCCAGCCGAGCGCCGCGTCCCAGTCGACGTCACGGAAGGCGGACAGCCGGTCGGCCGGCGCGTGCAGCAACTCGAGCAGGCCGGTCGCCAGCGAGCGCTCGGCGCGATGGAACGGCACCAGATAGACCGCCGGCACCTCGCCGGCGCCGTCGGTGCCCCCGGCGCCGCCGATGGCGGCCGGCACGGGCTCGCGCACGACCCGCTCGTCTCGGCCGTCTCGGCCGTCAGCCCCGGCCGCGGCGATCAGCTCGCCGAGGCAGGCGCCGACCGGCCCGGGCGGCACCTCGAGGATCTTGGCCGCGTCGCTGACGAGGTTGGGCTCGGGCAGGTAGCAGTGGCCGTCGTCGGCCGCCTCGGACAAGGTGTACTGCAGGCCGGCCTTGATCCGCGCCGGACTGTCGTGCGGGATGCCGATGGCCCGGGCGATCGTGTCGGCGGTCTTGAAGCCGATGCCCCAGACGTCGGCGGCCAGCCGGTACGGGTCGTCCTTGACGACGTCGATGGACGCGTCGCCGTACTGCTTGTAGATCCGCACCGCGAGCGAGGTGGACACGCCGTGCCCCTGCAAGAAGACCATCACCTCCTTGATGGCCTTTTGCTCCTCCCAGGCGGCGGCGATCTTCTTCGAGCGCTTGGGGCCGAGCCCGTAGACCTCGGTGAGGCGGCCGGGCTCCTCTTCGATGACGCGCAGGATGTCGGTGCCGAAATGGTCGACCATGCGCTCGGCCATCACCGGGCCGATGCCCTTGATGAGCCCTGAGCCCAGATAGCGGCGGATGCCTTGGATCGTGGCCGGCAGCACCGTCGTGTAGCCGTGCACCTCGAACTGCCGCCCGTACTTCGGATGTGACGTCCACCAGCCGGTCAGGCGCAGGCTCTCGCCGACCTGGGCGCCCAGCAGCGGGCCCACGACGGTGAGCAGATCGCCCGCGGGACCGCCCCCCGACCGCTCGGCGGCCACGCGCGCGACTGTGTATCCGGTCTCTTCGTTGACATAGGTGAATCGCTCGAGCACTGCCTCGAGCTCGCGTGGGGCCGGGCGCGCACTCTGTCGTGGTGCCGTCACATCGGCCATCTTGCCGAAAATTCGCGAGGCTCGGCCCGATCCGGTGCGGCTGTGGACAGGCCGCCGCGGGACGGCCGCCGCGGGACGGCGTCCGCCGACGGCGCCATGCGGCCGGCGGCCGATGAATCCGAACGCCGGTCGGGATCCGTACAACAAGCGAGCGCACGAGACAGCCCGGCGGGACCGCCCCGGCCGGAAGTTGGCCCGTCGGAGACGGAGGGGGCGGGCATGGACTATCTGGTGATCGGCGCCGGTCCCGCCGGGCTGCGCTTCGGCTATTTTCTCCATCAAGCCGGTCGGGATTATCTGATCCTCGAAGCGGGCGCCACGCCGGGCACGACCTACCGGAGGTTTCCGCGGCGGCGCGCACCGGAGGCGGCGGGCGGCGACGTCTTCGATCCCGCCGACTTCGCGCGCCATCTGGCCGATTTCGCCGTCACACACGAGCTGAACATCCAATACCACGCCCGGGTCATCCGGGTGGCCCGCGGCGGCGACGGCGACCATGAGCGGCGGTTCATGGTCACCGACCAGAGCGGCCGCGTCTACCGGCCGAAGCGGGTGATCGTGGCGACCGGGCTCGGCCGGCCGTACCTCCCGTCGATCCCTGGAATCGAGAGCGCGGAGCGGTACGACGAGGCCGAGGCGGAGCCGGCCGACTTCGCGGACCAGCGAGTGCTCATCATCGGCAGGGGCGACGCCGCGTTCGCGACCGCACGCAGGCTGGCGGAGCGGGCGGCGGTCGTACACGTCGTCGGCCCGCGTGCGGCCTCCGCCACCCGGATCGCCCGGCTCAACGACCTGACCGGCCGCCGCTGGGCGAGCAACGAGATCTTCATCGCGCCGCGGCGGCGGGCCGCCCGCGATGCGGTGCTGGACGCGACGATCCGGAGGATCGAGCGGGCCGACACCTGGGGCGGGGTGAGCGGTTTTCGGATGGACGAGCCGGACGGGCAGCGCGGACAGCACGGACAGCACGCAGAGCACGGATGGGGCGGCCGGCGCGGGCCGGCCGCGGGGCCCGCTGGGCCCGCGGGGCCGGACGGTGCGGGGGAGTTCGTGGTGACGCTGAGCGGCGCCCGGCAGGCGGGCAGCGGACGGATGCGCATGGCCCAGCTCCGCTATGACCGGGTGATCGCCTGCACCGGCTTCCAGATGGACCCTTCGATCTTCGACCCCTCCTGCCGTCCCGAGCCGGCGCTCAACGGGCGGCTTCCGGCGCTGACCTCGGAGTGGGAGTCGGTCAACGTGCCCGACCTGTACTTCGCCGGCGCGCTGGCCCGGGTCGGGGCCGGCGCCGACCGGGGCGGCTCCGCGGTCCACGGGCTGCGCTACTGCATGCGTGCGCTGCGGCGGATGCTCGACCGCAAGTACGAGGGGATCGAGTGGCCGTATCGGGAGCTGTCGGCCGACGCGGAGAGCCTGACGGCCGCCGTGCTGGACCGCGTCAACCGGAGCCCGGGCCTGTTCCAGCGCTACGCCGTACTGTGCGACCTGATCGTGGTGGCGCCGAACGCGAGGCTGGCGCGCTACTACGAGGAGATGCCCGTGGACTACGTGCACGACAGTCTCTTCGGCGGCGCCGACCGCTACTTCACGGTCAGCCTGGAGTACGGCGAGGAGGCGGGCGCCCCCGACTCCCCCGACTTGCTCGGGGACGTGGCGGACCGTACCGCGGAGCCGGCCGAGCCGCGCGGCGATCGCTATCTGCGCCCGGTGGTCCGGCACTATCGCCGCTGGTCCCTGGTCGCCGTGCAGCGGCTGCCGGAGGACGTTGACCACGACTGGGCGGACGAGGCGGAGTACCGGACGCCGCTGCTGTCGTTCTTCGCCCGGCAGATGGCGCTCTCGCTGGCCTGACCGGCCAGACCGGCGTGCGCGCGGCCTGACCGGCCTGGGCCCGGCGGCCCTGGTCCCCTTCCGCGCCGGGGACCAGGGCCGGGAGGGGCAGACCTACTTGTAGTAGAAGGTCATCGCGAACAGGTTGTTCGGCGTCCGCTGCACCAGCGTGTTGCGGATGCGGCCGGGCACGTTGCCGAGCCGGTTGCTGGCCTCATAGATCCCGAAGATCAGCAGCCCGAACCCGAAGACACCGATCGACCAGACCTGATCGGCGTGCATCTGATAGAGCTGCTTGCCGATGGTGACGCGCTCCGCCTCGGGCGAGCGCAGACCCTGCTGGTACAGGTCCATCGCCTTCTTGAGCAGGTCGAGCGACTGCGGCGGCTCCGTTCCGGTACGCCCGCCCGTGGCGAACCACCGGGCGTACGGGATGCCGATCATTCCCGGGTAGTTGTTGATGTTGGTGGGCAGGAAGATGTCGGGCCGCAGGAACGGGTCATCGGTTCCGACGAAGTGCCCCGACAGCATCAGCTGGTTGGCCACCGCGCGCTGGACGGCGAGCGGCGGGGCGATCTGCTGCACGTTGAGGTCGATGCCGATCTTCTGCCACTGCCGCTTGATCATCTCGCCCATGCCGACGAAGTCGGCCAGCCCGCGCACGGACTGGTAGTCGAGCACGATGCGGCCTTTGCCGTCCGGCCGGACACGGAAGCCCGAGCCGTCGCGCTTGGTGAGGCCCACCTTGTCGAGCAGGGTGTTGGCCTGCGCCGGGTCGAAGGTCGCCCACTTCGAATGCCACTCCGGGCCGGGGGAGTACCTGTTGGTGTCGCCCGCCGTGGTCGCCGAAGGCTTGGAGGTGCCCAGCGAGTACGTGTTGTTGAGCTGGTTGCGGTCGATGCCGAGGGACAGGGCCCGCCGGAAGTCGACGTTCCGCAGCAGATCGCCGAGGGTCTTGTCCTTGTTGTAGGCGAGGTTGATCCTGACGCCGAACTCCATGGCCTCGTTGGGCGCCCGGTGGATCGTGTACTTGCTGCGCTCTTGGTTCCTGAGCAGCACGGGCAGGTTGGCCACGGTGAGGTTGCGGTCCTGGAAGTCGTACTGGCCCGCCACGGCGCGCAGGTTGAACACTTCCGGGCTTTCCGTGTTGCTCAACGTCACCTTGGGGATGTACGGCAGCTGGTTGCCCTTGTCGTCCACCCAGATGCTGTACGGATTCGCGGTGAACTCCCAGGGCGGCGAGCTGATCGGCCGGCTGACGATCCATGGTGTGAGCGCCGGGAGCTTGGTGTTGCTCTCCCACGACATGCGGTCTTTGAAGTACGCCGTCCAGTCGTCGAACCCGGCGTCCTTCGCCGCCTTGTTCACCTCGGATTCGGACCTGTACTTGGGATGGAACTGCGACAGGTAATGCTTGGGCGCGTAGCCGCCGCCGAGCAGCCGCCCCGCGGCCGACAGGCCGCCCAGGTCGTCGTTCGACGCGAGCAACTCGACGAGAATCGAGTTGGGGACCGACGAGATGAACTGCACGGTGTAGTCGTCGACCTTCTTCACCTCGACGTTCTTGCCGCCGGCGCGAAGTGCCGCGGTCCCGGACCGGCCGAGATCGGGGTGCAGGTTGATGTCCTCGCGCCAAAAGACGATGTCGTCGGCGGTGAAGGGTTTGCCGTCCGACCATTTCATGCCGCGCCGCAACTGCAAGGTGAGGACCCGGTCGCCGTCGCTCAGCGCGTAGCTGCGCGCGAGGTTCGGGTTGACCTTCTCACCCTGGTAGTCCCAATAGAGCAGGGTGTCCGGACCGCCGCAGAAGTTGGCTCCGTTCAGCCAGTCGGTGGTGCCGATGAATCCGCGGCGGATCTGCCCGCCGTAGCGTCCGGCCTCGCGCACCGGCTTGAGGACGAGCGGGTCCTGGCCGATGCGTTCCGCGACCGGCGGAAGCTGCCCGGCCGAGACCTGCTTGGCGAACTCGGGCCACTCCGCGAACTTCTTCGGATACTGCGCGGGATCGAGCACGACCTGCGCGCCCTCGATCGGGGGAAGGGCCCCGTTGGCGCCGCCCGCGGCGCCCTGCTTTCCGCCCCCGCTGTCCGTACAGCCGGACAGGATGATCGCGCCGGCGCCGGCGTATGCGCCGTTTTGCAGCAGCCGGCGACGACTCAGGTGGTGGTGGGTCATGATTCGGTGCTCCTGTCGTGAAAGGAATGAACCCCCAGCAATCCCCCGAAGGCATTCGGCGCGCCGGCGCGTCAACGCGCGGGCGGCGCGTTGACGCGCGATGGCGCGTGGCGGAGCGTCAAAGGTCGCTGCGCGCCTCGCCTCGTACGGCGCCCGCGGGCAGCGCCGCGTCGACGCCCGGCAGCGTGAGTTCTTCGGCGCGGTGACACCGCGCCCAGCGGCCCGGGCTGATCTCCCGCCAGGCGGGGACCACCGTCTTGCACATGTCGACGGCGTGCGCGCAACGGCTCTCGAAGTAGCAGCCCACCTGCGGAGCCACGAGATTCGGCCGGTTTCCCCGCATCGGCGGGACGAAGACCTTCTTGGCACTCGGATCCGGCTTCGGCACCGCGGCGAGAAGTGTCGAGGTGTAGGGGTGTTTCGGCTCCATCAGAATCTCGTCGCGCGCTCCCAGCTCGACGAGATTTCCGGCGTACATGACGGCGATGCGGTCGCTGACATGCTTGACGACGCTGAGGTCGTGGGAGACGAACAGATACGTCAGCCCGAGCTGTTCTTGCAGCTCCAGCAGCAGGTTGAGGATCTGCGCCTGCACCGACACGTCCAGCGCCGAGACGGGCTCGTCGGCGACGATCAGGCGGGGGTGCATCGCCAGGGCGCGGGCGATGCCGATGCGCTGTCGCTGGCCGCCGCTGAACGCGTGGGGATAGCGCCGCATGTACTGCTGCGGCAGCCCGACCAGCTCGAGCAGTTCGCGCACCCGCCCCACCCGTTGCTGCCTGCTGTCGATCCCGTTGACCAGCATCGGCTCGGCGATGATGTCGAGCACCGTCATGCGCGGGTTCAGCGACGAATACGGGTCCTGGAAGATCATCTGCATCTGGCTGCGCATCGGCCGGACCTGCTTTTTCTTCAGCTTGGCCAGATCGACCTGCTCGCCGGACTCGGCCCGGAACATCATCTCGCCGCTATCGGGCTGGAGCGCGCGCAGAATGCAGCGGGACACGGTCGTCTTGCCCGAGCCGCTCTCGCCGACCAGGGCCAGCGTCTCCCCGGCGCGCAGCTCGAAGTTGACGTCGTCGACGGCGCGCATCCGGGCGCCGTTCTTCCCCAACCCCGAGGCCTTGACCTGGAAGGACTTGCGCAGGCCGCGCACCTCGAGCATGGTCTCGCCCGGCGTGGGCGCCGCCGTCGGCGTCGCCTCCTGCTCCTCCTGCGACAACAGGGTGAGGAAGGCCCGTTCCTTCGCCGCGGCCGCCGGCTGTCCGTCGATCAGGTGGCAGCTCGCCTCGCGGCCGCCGCCCAGCACGCGCAGCGGCGGGTCCTCGCGGTCGCACTTCCCCTCGATCGCGACGGTGCAGCGGGGGTGGAAGGGGCACCCGGACGGACGGTTGAACGGGTGCGGCACCGACCCGGCGATGGTGCGCAGCCGGGCCCGCGCCGGCGCGGTGATGCTCGGGATCGAGCGGAGCAGCGCCTGGGTGTACGGGTGTTGCGGGGCGGCGAAGATGTCCTCCACCGGCCCCTTCTCCACGACCTCGCCGAGGTACATCACCACGACGTAGTCCGCCATGCCCGCGACGACGGCGAGGTCATGCGTGATCAGCATGAGCGCCATGCCGGTGTCGCGCTTGAGGTTGCGGAGCAGGTCGAGGATCTGTGCCTGGGTGGTGACGTCGAGGGCGGTCGTCGGCTCGTCCGCGATGAGCAGGCGCGGCTCGCCGGCCAGCGCCATCGCGATCATCGCGCGCTGGCGCAGCCCGCCGGACAGCTGCCAGGCGTAGCTGGAGAGGATCTCCTCCGGCCTGGGCAGGTCCACCATGGTGAGCAGCTCGACGGCGCGATCGGCGGCTTCCTTCGGGGTGAGCTGCTTGTGCAGCCGGAGCGCCTCGATGAGCTGGTTGCCGATCGTGTGCACGGGGCTGAACGACGTCATCGGCTCCTGGAAGACGAGCGAGATGTCGCCGCCGCGGATCGAGCGCATGACGGGGGAATTGTCGGGGAGCTGAGCGAGGTCGATCTCCTCGGTTCCCAAGGCCCCCGCGGCCGCGGCGATGTCGGCGACATCGGCCGCCGTCGCGCTCCCCGCCGCCGCGGCGGCGGTGGTCGCGGCGACGCGCTCCTTACGGGCGCCGCCACCGTTGCCGTTCCGGCCGTTCCGGCCGTTCCTGCCGTTGGCGGAGGCTCCGCCGGGCCGGCGCAAGATGATCTCACCGTCGACGATGCGTCCCGGCTTTTCGACGATGCGCAGGATCGAGCGGGCCATCACGCTCTTTCCGCAGCCCGACTCGCCGACGATGCCCACGGCCTGGCCAGGGAGGACGTCGAGCGAGATGCCGTTGACCGCGCGAGTGATTCCTTCGTCACCGAAAAAGTGCGTCTTCAGCCCACGAATCGAAAGCAGCGGCTGATTCATTGAGGTCCCGCCTTTAAGAATAGGGGTCCGCGGCGTCCCGCAGCCCGTCACCCAAGAAGTTGAACGCCAGGATCGCCACGACGACGGGGATGACCGGCACCATCATCCACGGCGAGAGCGCGACCGTTTGAATGTTTTGGGCCTGTTGCAGCATCACACCCCATGAAATGGCCGGTGGTCGCAGCCCGAGATTCAGGAAGCTGAGCGACGTCTCCGCGATGATCATCAGCGGCAGGGCCAGGGTGGTGGCGGCGATGATATGGCTTGTGAACAGCGGCACGATGTGGGAGAAAATGATGCGCCGGGGACGGCTGCCGGCCAGCTCAGCGGCCGTGACGAAGTCCTCGTCGCGTATTTGGAGGACCCTGCCGCGGACGACTCTGGCGAGTTCCGTCCAGCCGATGACCGAGATGATCAATGTGATGGCGAAATAGACCCGTTCGACGCTCCAGGTCTTCGGCATCGCCGCCGCGATGCCCATCCAGAGCGGAATCGTGGGTATCGAGCGCAGGATTTCGATGACGCGCTGGATGATGGTATCCGTGATGCCGCCGTAAAACCCTGATATGCCCCCCAAGACGACGCCCAGCGCGATGCTCAACGAGACTCCGGCGAGACCGATGAACAACGACGTACGGGTCGCGACGAGTAGCCGCGAGAAGATGTCTCTGCCGAGCTCGTCGGTGCCGAGCAGGAAGACGGAGTCCTCCGTACGGGCTCCCTTGGCGCCGATCAGGTGGATGTCGGTCGGAATGACCCCGAAGAGCTTGTAGTCGTAGCCGTGTACGAAGAAGCCGATGGGGATCCGGGTGTTCTCGTCCACGACGTACTGACGCTCGAACGTGACGGGGTCGCGCTGGCTGGTGAGCGGATGCGTGCCCAGTGAGGGTCGCCAGCCGTCGAAGACGCTGACCGCATGCGGCGGCACGAACACCCGTTGCGAACTGGTGTCCTGCGGGTCGGAGTACGCCAGGAAGTCCGCGAATATCGCGACCAGATAGAACATCGCGATGACGATGAGACCCACCATCGCGAGCTTGTGCTTCCGAAAGCGCCACCAGATGAGCTGGCGTTGCGTCGCGACGAATATTCGCTTCTCGCTGTCGGGTCCTCCCTGAGCGGCGGCCGGTTCCGCTACCACGCCTGGCAGGCCCGCGGGAGCTGTCTGCTGAGTGGTGCCCGTAGGGTCTTGAACTGAACTCATGAAAGCGTCCGAACTCCTAGCCGGCGAGCCGAATTCGCGGATCGAGCCATACGAGGGTGAGGTCGGAGATCAAGGTTCCGACAATGGTCAGCGCGCCGAGGAGCAGGACGATGCTGCCCGCGAGGA
This sequence comes from Streptosporangiaceae bacterium, assembly GCA_035765195.1. Taxonomy (GTDB): domain Bacteria; phylum Actinomycetota; class Actinomycetes; order Streptosporangiales; family Streptosporangiaceae; genus CALAED01. The sequence continues at coordinate 57,020 of DASTYC010000037.1, read as the reverse complement.
ACATGTCCTGGGCCTGGAGCGAGGTGAGCAGAAGCGGTCCGACCGTGGGCAGGCTGAGCACTACCGAGACGATGATCGTGCCGGAGACGACCTGCGGAAAAAGGAAGCCGATCGAGCTGGCGAAGGGGTTCAGCGCCACCCGGACGGGATATTTCATGACGGCCCGGCGCTCGGTGAGGCCCTTCGCCCGAGCCGTCACCACGTAAGGCTTGCCGAGCTCGTCGAGCAGGTTCGCGCGCATGATGCGGATCAGATGGGCCGTGCCGGCCAGCCCGAGCACGATCGCCGGGATGATGAGGTGCTTGAGCAGGTCCACCACCTTCGTCATGCTCCAGCTGGCGGTCTCGAGGCCCGGTGAGAACAGGCCTCCGACGCTGACGCCGAAGAACTGGAACCCGACGTACATGAGCACCAGCGCGAGAAGGAAGCTGGGGATGCCGAGCCCGAGGAAGCCGAGGAAGGTCAGCACGTAGTCGCCGATCGAGTACTTGCGCAGCGCCGAGTAGATCCCGATGGGCAGCGCGATCGCCCAGGTGAAGATGATCGCGGCGGCCGAGACCACCATCGTGAGCGCCAGGCGCTCGCCGAGCAGCTCGGAGACGGGGCGGTTCCAGTCCAGCGACATGCCGAGGTTGCCGTGCACGACCTGTCCCATCCACTTCAGGTATTGCACGTAGATCGGCTGGTCGAGGCCGTACTGGGCGCGCAGCTGCGCCACCTCGCCGAGCGCCGCGGAACCGCCCGATTCGGACAACCGCGCGATATAGGTAGTGACGAAGTCACCGGGCGGCAGTTGGATGATGACGAACGACAGCACCGAAATGGCCCACATGGTGAGAACACCGAGGGCCAGCCGGCGCGCGATGTATCTCAGCACACGCCCACCTCCTGACGGCAGGGGAGTCGGCGGGCCGCCCCTGCGGCGGCCCTGGAGTGGTGGCGGGTTGTTCGCGTTCCGATCGGGTCCGCGGCGGCCGGCACCCTGCGCGAGAGCTTCGGTGTGCGAGCGAGCCGCGGCGCGCGTTCGCGAGCGGACGTGCCGACGGAACGCCGGATCCGGGGCGGGAGGCTTCGTCGATCCGCCTCCCCCGAGGCGCGGTCGGTTATATCCCAGGAGGAATACCGCGCCGCTGGAGTGGGCATTTCGAATGTCCGCGGGCGTCCGGCGTATCTGTTGGGCACGTTGCCTCCACGGTCGATATCGCCGACCGGATATTGGCACAGCGCGGTCCAATACCCCGGCCGCCCGCCCGGGAGACTATTGATCACGATATGTGCGCTATTGATCGGTAGCGAATTACCCGTAGTTTGCCACGGCGAATCAGCAGCAACAAGTAATGGGGTGACTTATAGGGTGATATGTACGGTATGCGAAGTAAGGAGTGCCATCCTGTTAGGTTAAATGGGGCGTTTACGGTCGTGCTGACAATGGTGAACGTGTCTAGACAACGTTCCTGGGGGTCGGAAGTTCAGTCATCCGCGCTCAATCACGGAGGTCGAATCTCGAGCCCCTGAGCCAATCGGATATGTTTACGGTCATGCTGACATTGGTGAAGGCTGCATGACAACTCCTGGCTTGCCGAGAACGGCCGCTGTCAACCACCGAAGAAGGTAGCTGTGCCGCCCAGTCGCGATCGTGCCAGGCCATCCCGCCGCCGCCTACTCCCGTCGGGGCTGCACATTTGTTCCGGGGCGGGTTCCGCACCCTGCCTCGGATGTCAGTTCCATAGAGCGGAATTCAATACAGCGTCACCATCAAATTCCCACTGTCTTCTTCCGCCGTTGTCCCGGCCGACTGCCTTGAGTTGAATGACACCCGCCGGCGATTTCGACGGCCCTCAGTTCGCCGCCCGTCGCCGCACCAGGGCCGCGCCGGGAGCGGCGTAGGAGAACAGCCGCTCCGGCGTGAGCCGCAGCCAGCAGCGCACCCACGAGGGGTCCCGCATCCGGTCGATAAGACCGGCGGGCGCCGCCTCGAGCGAGACGACCTCGGCCGGACCTTCCAGGGTGACGGCGACGTGCTCGTCGTCCTCGCCTTCGGCGACGACCATGCACAGCCACGGCCGCGCGGCCACATTGCGCACGCGCGCCGTACCGGCCATGGTGGGCAGCCAGAACGTCGTCTCCGACCGCAGGTAGGAGCTCATCGCGGCATGCGGCCGGCCGTCCGGCCGGGTGGTGGCGACGGTGGCGAAGCGATGTTCGTCGAGGAAACGGGCGATCTCCTCGCCCGTCAGCCGTCGCTCGGCGGCCAGCGACGATCGCACCGCGGCGTTGCCGCCAGCGAACGACCGCTCCTGCAGTTGGGCAAGATCGTGGGACACGCCCTCAGCACAGCCGACGCACCGTCGCCACGCAAGTAAGTGCGCCCGACCGGGCCCCCGGAGCCCGGCTGGGCGCACTCACCGCCGCGATGTGAGTTGGCGCGCCCGGGTCGCGCCCGGGTCGCGCCCGGCTACCCCTTGTTCAGCCAGTACTTGCCGGCGCCGCCTCGCGAGGCCGGTGGGGTTGTCCCACCCGCCCTCGCGGTGGGCCGGGCGGTGGACCTCTGGGGAGAACATGAAAGTTTCTCGGAAGTAAGTTGACCTTCGTCGAGTGCTTGTTACCAATGGGTAAGCGGCCCGAGTCAACCCACCCCGCTCCTCGGGCCGGGAAGGAGCACCACGATGATCAGGTCCCTCGCCAGACGCGTCGCCATTGCGTCGACAGTGGCGACAATGGGCGCCGTCGGCGCGATCGCGATGCAAGTGCCGGCACACGCCGCCGACTTCTCGGCCGACTACACCTGCACCCTTCCCCTTCAGGGCGACCAGAACGTCACCATCACCGGCTCCCTGACCGCTTCCCCCAACCCGGCGACCGTGAACACCCCCACCAGCTTCCAGCTGCATTTCTCCAGCAGCCTGTCGGCTCCGGTGGACATCAATTCGTGGAGCGCCACCGCCGACATCGACGCCAGCGGGGCCGAGACGGCCACGTTCCAGCTGACGGGCAGCGGCGGTGCCGTCCCGGCGAATCAGTCGATAAGCGGCGACCTCGCCGGCGAATGGACCCCCACGACCGCCGGCACCGACCAGTTCCAGGGCGGCAACGTCACGATCAACGCGAACGTCGCCCTACTCGGCAATGTGACCGTACCGTGCACACCCAACGAGCCACGGCCGGTGGCTGAGACCCTGACCGTCAACTGACGAACGCGCATCCGCGATCAAACACCTCGGGCAGGGCGCGACGCGTGCCCTGCCCGAGTGATCGCACTGGTGCCGGAGTCCTCCGCTGAGCGGAGCCCCGGCGGTTTCGCCATCGGTGGCCAGCGGCTCCCCAGCCGCCACCGGCCACGCGACCCGTCAGTGATGGTCGATCTGGCCTCTGATCTCGCCCACCGGGTACAGCGTGCTGTGGACGTTCACGTACGTGGCGCCGGCGCGGAGGGCCCTGAGGAGCTCAGCGAATTCTCCGGCCGCTATGCCTTGCGCGCTGGGGCCGATGACGTTGGCGGGCGTGACGGTGCCCGACACGGTGCCCGGCGCGGCCGGACAAGCCTGCGTACCCTCGGGGCCGTTGCCAAGGTTGGAGCACAAGAAGACGCTGATTCCGCCGGTCTGCGATTCCGACCCGAAGTGAATGTGCGCCTGAGTGACAGTTCCTTCCAGGCCGGAGTAGCTGAGGGTGTACCTGATTTGCTGCTTGCCTTCGTTGATCTGCGCGCGGAACCGCCCGGTGCCTGTCGTGGAAACCGCGAGTGGAGTTTCTTCGTAGCCGCTGAGCTGCTCGTGCACGTTGACGGGCACCGAGTGTGAACCATTGCTGGCGGTTGCCGCGCTTCCGCCGGCGATGACTGTTCCCGCGGCCCCCATGGCCACGGCGAAGGTGAAAAGCCGCCTACGCTGAGTCATCGTTGATGTCTCCTCTCCGAGACGGATACAAACAGCGTCGAAGCTTCGATAACCCCTCCAGCGCAACAGGGCAACCAAGAGGCACGAAACGGACGCGCCTTCCTGAAAGGCCTCTGGCCAATGTGCGAGGTACTTCCGTGGCAGGGTGGGTTAGGACGGCCCGCATCCCTATTTACGGCTTGCTGTGAATCAGTGAACGAACCGAGTCAAGATTTCCGGCGTGCGGCCGTCCATCGCCGCCGGCCGGTGGCCGCGCGCCGCCGCGCCCGCGCAGGTCACCGCCGTGTGGCCGCCCTGGGCCCCGCGCCGACGCGAAAGCGCACGCGAGGTATTCCGCGGCAACCTGTGTCGCGCGATTTCGTGCGACACATTGGCAACAAGTTTCCTCCGGAATTAGCGAGCGGATCCTCTACCGGATCCCATCGACCGGGCGGCATTGGTCGTAGCCGGGCGCGCGGCGGTTTACGCTCACACAATGACCGCGCGCCGCTCGGCAGGAACCGCGGCGCGGGTCTTTGAGACCGGCTCTAGGTCGGTGACGACGCGGAGGATGCCGCGGCGGCCTGCTGCGCCTGCACCACCTTCCGCAGGGCCTTGGCGACCGGCCCGATGACTTCGCTCAGCCGCGCGATCCGCTCCTTGTGCTCGCGCCGCCGGGCGCGGGGGAGCGCGGTCTTGATCTCACCGGCCGCGGCGAGCGCGACGAGCGCGGCATCCCTGGGATCGACCTCGTCGATCGGGTCGCGCAGTGCCGCCGCCACCGAGCCGGCCAGCAGGTCCACCACGCGCGTGTCCGTAACCGTCACCTCGGCCACCGGGAACAGGCCGAGTATCCGGCGCGGCTCCACCTGGATCCATCCTTCTGTGACCAACTGCTCGCGTACGTCCCGTTTCATCGGGGCGGCGCCCTTGCTCACCCACGACCGCCACGACCGCGGCCGGGACGACGCGATCTGCTGAAGTACGACGTCCACCAACGGGTCCGCCACCACCTGGCCGGGTTGCGCGCCGGCCTTGCCGGAGACATCGGCGATCGCACCGGCGAGCAGGAGGTCGGCCAGGGCGGCGGCGCGCAGCACGTACCCGAGTTGCGCCCCCGCGGTCATGCGCCGCCGTCCGGGGTTGTAGGCGAGCAAGTACATGCGCCCCGGAAGCGATTGAGGCAGATCCATCGGGTCCCTCCCCCTCGTCCATCGACGCACCCGCCGATTCGACGATGCCAGACATCCTGGCCAATTCGACGACCCTTTTCCGGCATCTGTCCACTTCTTCGCCCGGCCGGCGGCCGGCGTGATGAGGAAGCGGCAGCCGAACGTGAACCACTCCCCAGATGCGCGATGAAGACATCCTGCGCTTTGTACGGCGTTCTGGTTTGAAAGCCGCCGGCGCTTCTCGCGATCCATTGCGGAGCGCCGGACGCTGACCGTAGAGTCAGACTCGGGCCGTGACTGGCGTGAACGTAAGGTGGACTCGACCACTGGGGAGCGGCCCAATCCGCATCGCCGCGCGCCTGGGTGTCTTCAGCTTGATCGACCTGGGAGAAGTCGATGTCCGAAGACCGCCGGCCGCAGCCATGGGACGCCGAAACCGTCTCTTCGATCTACCGCGACGCGCTAGGCGTGATCGCTTCCGTGGAGCCGAACGTCGTACGCGCGATCCGCGGTGAGCTCGCCGATCAGCGCGAGTCGCTCAAGCTCATCGCGAGCGAGAACTACGCCTCTCCGGCGGTCTTGCTCACCATGGGCACCTGGCTTTCCGACAAATACGCCGAGGGGCGGATCGGCCACCGCTACTACGCCGGCTGCCAGAACATCGACGCCGTCGAACAGCTTGCCGCCGACCACGCCGAGGCCCTCTTCGGGGCCCCGCACGCCTATGTCCAGCCGCACTCGGGCATCGACGCGAATCTGGTGGCGTTCTGGAGCATTCTCGCTCAGCGGGTCGAGGTGCCGGCCCTCGCCGCCGCCGGGGCCAAGAACGTCAACGAGCTTTCCGAAAACGACTGGGAACGGCTTCGCAGAGCCCTAGGCGATCAACGTGCGCTGGGCATGTCGCTGGACGCGGGCGGTCACCTGACCCACGGCTTCCGCCCCAACATCTCGGGCAAGATGTTCCACCAACGGTCCTACGGCACCGATCCCGAGACCGGCCTGCTCGACTACGACGCGGTCCGCACCGCCGCTCGCGAGTTCAAGCCTCTCGTTCTGATCGCGGGCTACTCCGCCTACCCGCGCCGGGTGAACTTCGCGATCATGCGAGAGATCGCCGACGAGGTCGGCGCGACCTTGATGGTCGACATGGCGCACTTCGCGGGACTGGTCGCGGGCAAGGTCTTCACCGGCGACTTCGACCCGGTGCCGCACGCGCATATCACGACCACCACGACGCACAAGACGCTACGCGGCCCGCGCGGCGGCATGGTGCTGTGTCAGCGGGAGTTCGCCGACACGGTCGACCGCGGCTGTCCGATGGTGCTGGGCGGCCCGCTCGGGCACGTGATGGCGGCCAAGGCCGTCGCCTTGGCCGAGGCGCGCCGGCCGTCGTTCGCCGCCTACGCCCGGGCCGTCGTCGACAACGCGGTCGCGCTCGCCGAGGGGCTGCTGCGCCGGGGCGGCCGGCTGGTGACCGGCGGCACCGACAACCACCAGGTCCTGCTGGACGTCACGTCCTTCGGCCTCACCGGCAGGCAGGCCGAGTCGGCGCTGCTGGACTGCGGCATCGTCACGAACCGCAACTCGATCCCGCGCGACCCGAACGGCGCCTGGTACACCTCCGGCGTGCGCATCGGGTCGCCCGCGCTCACCTCCCGCGGCTTTTGCGCCGACGACTTCGACCGGATCGCGGAACTCATCACCGGCGTGCTGTCCGCCACCACCCCCGCGGCCGAGGCCGACGGCCGCACCTCCAAGGCGAAGTACGAACTGGCCGACGACGTGGCCGACAAGACCCGCTCCGCCGTGGCCGAGTTGCTGAAGGTCCACCCGCTGTACCCCGGACTCGAACTGGACTGACCACCCGCACGACAAGAGTTCGCCGTCCGCAAGAAACACCTCGACGACACTCTTCTATACGGCTTCAATGGGAAAGCGACGGTGACCCGCTATCGCCTCGCCCGATGAAATCCACCGATATCCTCGGCGCCCCGAGTCGCATATATCGCGGCCTGGAACCATGGCCGGCACAAATGTTTCCCTGACAATCTTGTGGGTGCCAGGCTTGTGCCGCCCGACGGCACCCCCGCAGGATGGCACGCATGACACAACCCTCTTTGAGTGAGTACCTCACGTCGCTGGCCGACAAGGCGCTCAAGGGAGAGCCACCCACCCGTGAGGAGGCCCTGGCGGTGCTGGGCGCCGGTGACGAGGACACCCTCGACGTGATCGCCGCCGCCGCCCGGGTTCGCCGCGCCTTCTTCGGCCGTCGGGTCAAGCTGAACTACTTGGTCAACATGAAGAGCGGGCTGTGTCCCGAGGACTGTTCCTACTGCTCCCAGCGGCTGGGCTCCACCTCGGAGATCCTCAAGTACTCCTGGGTCGATCACGAGGAGGCGGCGGACAGCGCCGTGCGGGCGGTCGCGGCCGGCGCGAAGCGGATCTGCCTGGTGGCGAGCGGCCGCGGCCCCTCCGATCGGGACGTCACGCGGGTGGGCGACACCGTCACCATGATCAAGAAGGCGGCGCCCGATGTGGAGGTGTGCGTCTGCCTCGGTCTGCTGCGACCTGGTCAGGCCGAGCAGCTCCGCGACGTCGGGGCGGACGCCTACAACCACAACCTCAACACGAGCGAGAGTCACTACGCCGCGATCTGCTCGACGCACACGTTCGGCGATCGTGTCCAGACTGTCGAAGAGGTCAAGCGCGTCGGCATGTCGCCCTGTTCGGGCGCCATCTTCGGGATGGGCGAGTCCGATGAACAGATCGTCGACACCGCGTTCGCGCTCCGAGAAGTGGACCCGGATTCGGTCCCGGTCAACTTCCTGATCCCGTTCGAGGGCACGCCACTCGCCGGCCGATGGGAACTGACGCCGCTGCGTTGCCTGCGCATCCTGGCGATGTTCCGGTTCGTCTTCCCCGACGTGGAAGTGCGGCTGGCGGGGGGCAGAGAGATCCACCTGCGCGGCCTGCAGCCGTTGGCCCTGCACGTGGTCAACTCCATGTTCCTCGGCGACTACCTCACCAGTGAGGGTCAGCCCGGTGCCGACGACCTGCGGATGATCGCCGACGCGGGGTTCGTGGTCGAGGGCGCCGGTGAGCAGACGCTTCCGGCCGCACGCCACGATCTCGTCGTTGTCCGCCGGCGCGGCCTCGGCACCGAGCGCCCGGCCAACACGTGACGCGACGAATCCATCCGGCAATGACGGCTATCTAGAAATACCGCGTTTCGCCGAGTTGGCGAATCAACATGGACCTTTGCCATGGCGCCGTCGGCAGCGGCATTGACCCCATGGTGCGGATTGCCCATCGGTCATGCTCCGTACCATGAGTCGTCGGGCAGGGACAATATGGTGGTTTGGTGAACCCATTGCGACAGGTGACAGCACTCGATCGTGCTCATGTTTGGCACCCTTATGCGCCTATGCCGGGTGTCCGTGACTCGCTCGTGGTCGAGTCTGCCACCGGTGTACGACTGCGGCTCGCCGAACCGTTCGAAGGGTCGGCCGAACTGATCGACGCGATGTCGTCCTGGTGGTCGGTGATCCACGGCTACCGGCACCCCGTGCTGGACGAGGCGATCCGCGACCAGCTCGGCAGGATGAGCCACGTCATGTTCGGCGGGCTGACACACGAGCCGGCCGTCCGGCTGGCCGCCAAGCTCGTCGAGATCACTCCGGCGCCGCTGCGGCATGTGTTCCTGTGCGACTCGGGCTCGGTGTCGGTCGAGGTGGCGGCCAAGATGGCGTTGCAGTACTGGCGTTCGCTCGGGCGGCCGGGCAAGCACCGGCTCGCGACCTGGCGCGGCGGCTACCACGGGGATACGTTCCACCCGATGACCGTCTGTGACCCGGTGGGCGGCATGCACCATATCTGGTCCGGCGTGTTGCCGCGGCAGCTGTTCGCTGACGCACCGCCGCGGGGATTCGACACACCAATCGTCGAGCATTACGTCGCAAGCCTTGCCGGGTTGCTCGAACGGCACGGACATGAAATCGCGGCGATCATCGTCGAGCCCGTCGTACAAGGGGCCGGCGGCATGGTCTTCCACAATCCCGGCTACCTGCGGGTGTTGCGCGACCTGGCCGACGCCCATGACGTGCTGCTCATCTTCGACGAGATCGCCACCGGGTTCGGCCGGTCCGGGAAGCTGTTCGCCGCCGACCACGCCGGGGTGAGCCCCGACATTATGTGCGTGGGCAAGAGCCTGACGGGCGGATACCTGTCCATGGCCGCCACCCTGTGCACAAGTCGCGTCGCCGACGGCATCTCTCAGGGCGAGGTGCCGGTCCTGGCGCACGGTCCGACGTTCATGGGCAACCCGTTGGCCTCCGCCGTGGCCCACGCCTCGATCGAACTGCTCCTGGCCGACGACTGGAGCGCCCACGTCAAGCGGATCGAGACGGGCCTGCGCAACGGCCTGGCCCCGTTGGCCGAGTTGCCCGGCGTCACCGACGTACGGGTGCTCGGCGCGATCGGAGTCGTCGAGCTCGACCACGAGGTCGACACGGACGCGGCCACCCGGGCGGCGGCCCGGCATGGAGTCTGGGTCCGTCCCTTCCGGAACCTCATCTACACCATGCCGCCCTACATCATCAACGATCAGGATCTGTCGCGGATCACCACGGCCTTCAGATCCGCGGCCGAGGCCACGTGATCGTCGCGACGGTGCGGCCGTGCTCTGGCCGAGCACGGGGAGCGGTGCTGTCGGATCCGGCGGCGACCTCCGGCCGCGCTCACTCACCCGCGGCCGCGGGGCCGGTCGGCGCGGCGATCGCACAGCCCAGCACTGCGGTGACGAATTCGGCGAAGACCTCTTCGGGTAGCGCCTCCGGATCCGCGGCCCGCTCGAAAGCGAGGCCGTTCAGCGACGCGGCGATCGCCGTCGCGAGCACGGGCGCCGGGAAGCGGAGTTGGAATCCGTGGCGGCCCGCGACTCGTTCGAGCGCTCTGGCGAGCGCGTCGCGGATCGCGTCGCGTCGCTTCGCGAGTTCGCCGTGCAGTTCGGGATTGCGAACGCTGAGCGACCAGAACTCGTAGAAGAGGAGCGGCCACTCGGGATCGCGCTCGAGGAAGGTGCGGAGGCGCCTGGCCGCGGCCTCGCCAGGCTCCTCGCCCTCGGCGGCGTCGGCGATCGCCTCGATCTCGGCGACGCGCTCGGCGACCTGGCGGTCGGCGATCGCGAGGAAGAGCTCTTCCTTGCCCGCGAAGTTCGAGTAGAGCGCCCCGATCGTGAAGCCGGCCTCGGAGGAGATCTCATCGACGGTGGCACGGTGATAGCCGCGCCGCGCGAACACCTTCGCCGCAGCTTCGACGATCCGCCCCCGCGTCCGCTCCTGGCTCTGCTTACGCGTCAGCCCTTGCGCCATGTTCGAAATAATATACGCTATTCAGATAGTGACCAATATCTGAGTGAGGTGGAGCCATGCCGGCCGCGACCGCCGCCGACCACGCCGAGATCGCCCGCCGCGCCCTCGAGGAGGTGTGCTCGAACAGGGACCCCGAGGGCGTTCCTCGCGACTACCACCCCGACTTCGTCGATCACGTCAACCGCCTCACCTATCGCGGCCACGAGGGGGTACGGCGGTCGGTGGCGCTCTACGTGCGGCTCTTCCCCGACCTCCGTTTCACGGTCGACGACCAGGTCAGCGAGGGCGACAAGGTCGCCTCGCGGTGGACCCTGCGCGGGACCCACCGGGGCCGGGAGGTCGAGCTTCGCGGAATCGTCATCAGCCGGTTCGAGGACGGGCGGATCATCGAGGACTGGGCGGTGAACGACACGATGGAGTTGCTGCGCCAGCTCGGGCCGCGCCGCGGGCTGACGCTCGCCCTCCGGCAGCGCAAGCGGATTCTCGACCCGGACGGCCCGGCGTCGGCCCCGGGTCCGACTCGCCGCGCGATCTACCGGATCGCCGGCCGCTTCCGCCGGAACGACTCTTGCCCGATGCCGCCCGGCGAGACCGAGCGGATTCGCCGCATCTTCGACAAGCAGGCGCCGAAGTACGACAAGAGCATGTTCCGCTTCGAGCGTCGGCTGTTCGCCGGCAATCGCGAGTGGGTCTGCGAGCGCGCCGGCGGTGAGATTCTCGACCTCGCCGCAGGCACCGCCAGGAACCTCCCGTTCTATCCGGCCGACGCCAGGGTCACTGGCATCGAACTCAGCCCCAAGATGGCCGAGCTGGGTCGCCGCCGCGCCGAGGAGCTCGGACGCGAGATCGACCTGCGCGTCGGCGACGCCGAGGCGCTGCCCTTCCCCGACGAGCGGTTCGACACGGTCGTCTGCACCTACGGCCTCTGCACGATCCCCGACGACGCGGCCGCGGTGCGCGAGGCAAAGCGGGTTCTGCGCCCCGGCGGTCGCCTCGTGCTCGCCGAGCACGTCCGCAGCCCGAACCCGATCGTCCGCGCGATCCAGCGGATCCTGCAGCCCCTCGCCCACCCCCTCGCCGGCGACAACCTGCTGCGCGAGCCGCTCGACCACCTGACGGCCGAGGGTTTCGAGATCGACGAGGTCAGGCGGCTGAAAGCGGGCTTGGTCGAGCTGGTCGCAGCCCGCAAACCCGAGAGCGAGCAGGTCCCGCCAGGCTAGCGCGGCCGGGCAGATGTCTCGTTCGAGTCGACCAACTCCTCGGTACCGAGTTGTCGGAGACGACGAAGACTTCCGTTTGGGGCGTCCCTAACGTAATCGCGTATGAGCGAGCTCGCCGATGTTCAGGCCACGCTTGAGAGCCGGCTTCCGTCGTTGCTCCAGGAGTACGAGGTTCCGGGCGCCGCATGGGCGGTGCTTCAGGGAGATCAGGTGGTCGATGGGGCCGCCGGCTTGCTCAGCAAGACGACCGGGGTGGAGGCGACGACCGACTCGGTCTTCCAGATCGGCTCGATCACGAAGCTGTGGACGAGCACGCTGGTCATGCAGTTGGTCGACGACGGCAAGGTCGATCTTGACGCGCCCGTCCGGGACTACCTGCCCGAGTTCCGCATCGCCGACGAGGACGCGGCCGAGCGGGTCACCGTTCGGCGGCTGTTGAACCACACAGCCGGCTTCGAGGGCGACATCTTCACCGACACCGGAGTCGGCGACGACTGCCTGAAGAAGTACGTAGCCACCCTGAACGGCGTGCCGCAGCTCTTCCCGCCCGGTGAGCGGTTCTCCTACAACAACGCGGGGTACTGCCTGCTCGGCCGGCTCGTCGAGGTGCTGCGCGAGAAGCCGTTCGACGTGTGCCTGCGCGAGCACCTCGCGGGCCCGCTGGGACTGACCCACACGGCGACGAGCCCGTACGAGGCGATCATGTTCCGCGCGGCGGTGGGCCACGTCGAGATGGAGCCGGGCGCCGGATATGTGCCGGCGCCGGTCTGGGCGCTGGCGCGGTCCAACGCGCCGGCCGGCTCGATGCTGGCGATGCGGCCCCGAGACCTGGTCGCGTTCGCTCGGATGCACCTGGAGGACGGCCGGGCCCCGGACGGCACCCAGGTGCTGGCGCCGGGAACGGCCGCGCGGATGCACGCCCGAGAGGTCGACCTGCCTGAGCTCGGACTGATGGGGTCGTCGTGGGGCCTTGGATTCGAGCGGTTCGACACGCCGGCCGGCGTGATCCTAGGTCATGACGGCAGCACTATCGGGCAGGGCGCCTTCCTGCGGATGGTGCCGGAGTCCGGGGTGGCCGTGGCGCTGCTCACCAACGGCGGCGACGTCGCTCCGCTCTACCACGACGTCGTGGGTCATGTGCTGGGCGAGCTCACCGGCGTCAGCCTGCCCGCGCTGCCCGTGCCGCCCGCGAACCCCAAACGGATCGACGCGGCCCGGTACGCCGGCGTCTACTCGGCGGCGGTTGTCGACCTCGCCGTCAGCCAGGACGCGGACGGCCGGATCTGGATCGAGCAGACCCCCAAGGGGATCTTCGCGGAGATGGGCGGGAAGGTCGAGCGGACGGAACTCGTGCACTACCGCGGCGACATGCTCATCCCCGTCGAAGCCGACCGCGGGATGCACATGCCGCACGCCTTCCTGGGCGACGACGGCCACGGGCATTCCCTCTACTTGCATCTCGGCCGGGCCGTGCGACGCGCCGGGGCCTGAACCACACCAGCCGGCACCACGAGGACCTACCGGAAGAAAGCGGGGCCGTCATGAGGCCATCCACAGTGGGAACCTACAGCCTGGCCCTCTGCCTGGTCGCCGCCGTCCTCGCCGGCTGCGGAGGCGGTGGTCGCGACGGCTCGGACGCCGGCGCCAAGGAGTTCGTCGACGGCGCCACCTTTGCCCTCGGGCTGTCCTCGGACCCGGGCAACCTCGACCCGCAGATGGGCGCCGGCAGCTCGTTGTACGCCGTCACCCAGTTCGCCTACGACAACTTGCTCAGTGTCGAGGGCAAGACCGGCAAGATCCAGTCCGCGCTGGCCCAGAGCTGGCAGGTCCGGGACACGACGGTCTCCCTCACGCTGGCCAAGGGCATCACCTGCTCCGACGGCGCCAGACTCACCGCCACGGACGTCGCCGACAACCTGAGCTTCATCGCCGATCCGAAGAACCAGAGCCCCTTCCTCGGGACCTTCCTCCCGCCGGGCGCCAAGGCGACCGGCGACAACGCCGCGGCCACCGTCACGATCACGCTGGCCAAGCCGGCGCCCTTCGTCCTCAACGGGCTCGCCAGCCTGCCAATGGTCTGCCCGAGCGGCATGAAGAACCGTTCCTCGCTGAAGACCGGCACGGCCGGCACCGGCCCCTATCAGCTCACCGAGGCGGCGCCTGACGACCACTACACCTACGTGCTCCGCAAGGGCTACACCTGGGGACCCGGCGGCGCGACCACAGCGACCAAGGGGATGCCGGCGAAGGTTGTCGTCAAGGTGGTCGGGAACGAGACAACGACGGCCAACCTACTGCTCTCCGGCGGTCTGAACGCGGCCCAGGTCACCGGGCCGGACGCACAACGCCTCGAGAAGTCCGGGCTGTTCGTCGCGAAGACCCCCGCCATCGTCGGCGAGCAGTGGTACAACCAGGCCAAGGGCCGGGTCGCCGGCGACCCAAAGGTCCGGATGGCGCTCACCCAGGCGCTCAACCTCGGCCAGCTGCGGCAGATCCTCACCTCCGGCCAGGGCGGCGCGGCCACCACGCTGGCCGCGCTCGAGCCCGCCGCATGTCCCGGCGACTCTGTCTCGGGCGCGCTGCCGGCCAGTGATGCCAAGGCGGCCGGCGCCCTGCTCGACGAAGCGGGCTGGACCCTCGGTGGCAACGGCGTGCGCACCAAGAACGGCCGACCCCTGAAGTTGACCTTCCTCTACCAGAACAACAACGGAAGCGGCGGTGACGCCGCGGCCGAGCTCGCCGTCCAGCAGTGGAAGGCCGTCGGCGTCCAGGCCACAGCCAAGAGCGCGAATGAGACGACGCTGACCGGGACGATCTTCGGTGCGGGCAACTGGGATGTCGTGTGGGTGGCGGTCAACGTCAACAGCCCCGACCAGCTGGTGCCGTTCTTCTCCGGCCCGGCGGCTCCCAAGGGCACCAACTTCGCGGCCATCTCCGAGCCGGGCTACGACGCGGCCGTGGCGGCGATCGCGGCGCCCGGCACGGCCGGATGCCGTGACTGGCTCAAGGCCGAGTCCGCGCTGATCGCCAAGGCCGACGTCGTGCCGTTCGCCAACAACCTGGTGCGGACCTTCGGGAAGGACGCCCGGTTCCAGACTCCGGGGCAGTTGATCCCGACGAGCATCCGGATGCTGGCGAAGTAGTGGCGCACGCATGAGCGAGATCTCGATCGCCGCGACCGCGGGGGCGGACGTCACCCCGCACCGGCTCTGGGCACGGCCCTGGGTCCGGTTCGGGGTGCGGCGCTTCGGCCGGCTGCTGGTGTCCGTTTGGGTGCTGGTGACCGCCTCGTTCGCGATGATCCACCTCATCCCCGGCGATCCGGTGCGCGGAGCGCTCGGTCCCACCGCGCCGGCGGCCCTGGTCGAGGCCCGTCGGCATGCGCTGGGGCTGGACACCCCGGTCCTCGCCCAGTACTGGCACTTCCTGGAGGGACTTTTCACGGGCGACCTCGGCACCTCGCTGTCCTCGCAGCTGCCGGTCACCGACGTCATCGCACAGCGGCTCCCGACCACGTTGACCCTCGCCGTGCCGGCCTTTCTCCTCGCGG
The DNA here is from genome assembly GCA_035765195.1 of Streptosporangiaceae bacterium. GTDB lineage: Bacteria > Actinomycetota > Actinomycetes > Streptosporangiales > Streptosporangiaceae > CALAED01. The sequence goes on along the minus strand of DASTYC010000037.1, from coordinate 41,834 downwards.
CGTCGGTGGGCATCCCGCTCGGCGTCGTGATGGGCGTGCTCACGCGGCGGGGCCACGGGCGGCGCACCGAGCTCGCCTTCACCGCCACCAGCGTGGTGCCGGCGATCGTGCCCGACTTCCTCATCGGCGTAGGGCTGGTCTACGTGTTCGGGGTTCAGCTCGGCTGGCTGCCGGTCGCGGGCGGCGACACCCCGTCCGGGTACGTGCTGCCGGTGATCGCCCTGGCCATCGGCCCCGGCGCGATCCTCGCCCGGATCGTCCGTGTCGAGATGGTCCGCGTGCTCGAGGCCGACTTCGTGCGCACCGCCCGCGCCAAGCGGCTGCCGGCCCGGACGATCTATCTCGGGCACGCGCTGCCGAACGCGGTCACCGCGGCGCTCACCATCGGCGGGCTGATCCTCAGCGCCATGGTCGCCGGCACCGTCCTCGTCGAGAACGTGTTCGCCTTGCCGGGGCTGGGCCGAACGATCGTGCAATCGATCCTCACCAAGGACTACCCCGTGGTGCAGGCGATCGTGCTGATCTACGGCATCGGCGTGCTGCTGACCAACACCGCCGTCGACATCATCCTGGCCCTGCTCGATCCGCGCTCAATGATCCGGGAGGCCTGAGGGTGGACCGACGATGGCTTCGCGTTCTGCGCAGTCCGCTCGGTCTCGGCGCCGGCGCGCTGGCCGCCTTGGTGCTGGCCCTTGCCGTGCTGGCGCCGCCGCTGTGGGCCGACCGCGCGAACGCGGTGCACACCGGCATCATCCTGGCCGGGCCTTCCGGTCAGCACTGGGCGGGCACCGACAACCTGGGCCGGGACATCGTGTTCCGGGTCCTGGTCGCCTCCCGGCTTTCGGTGGAGCTGGCGCTCGCGGCCACCGCCATCGCCGTCCTCGTGGGGCTGCTGCTCGGCTCGGCGTCGTGTCTGCTCGGCCGCCGGACCGCTCGGCTCGTCGCGGCCGGCGTCAATGTCGCGGTCGCCTTCCCGGGCCTGCTGCTCGCGCTCTTCTTCGCCGTCGTGTTCGGCGTCGGCGCCAAGGGGGCGGTCCTGGCGATCGGACTGTCCGGCGCCCCGGTCTTCGCCAGGCTCACCCAGACGCTGGTGGCCGGCGTGGCGGCCATGGACTTTGTGGCGGCGGCCCGGGTGGCGGGTGTCGGCCGGATACGGATCCTGTTGCGGCATGTGCTGCCGAACATCGCCGAGCCGCTGGCGGTCAACGCCACCGTCGGTGCCGGGAGCGCGTTGCTCGCCTTCGCCGGCCTGTCCTTCCTCGGCCTGGGCGTCCAGTCTCCTTCGTATGACTGGGGGCGGCTGCTTTTCGACGGCGTCGCCAACCTGTACGTCAATCCCGCCGCCGCGCTCGCGCCAGGCGCCGCCATCCTGCTCGCCGGCCTGGCGTTCAACCTCCTCGGGGAGTCGGTGGCCAAGGGCTTCGGCGTCGCCGTCCTCACCGGCGCCGGCTCCGGCTCCAGAGCCGGCGCCGGCACCGGCTCCGGCGTTTTGCCGGAACCGGGCACCGGGGCGAGGGGAGAAGCGGAGCGCTCATCGCCGGAGGCCGCCGGCACCGAGAGCGAGCCGACCGATGTCGTCCTCGACGTGCGCGACCTCGAGGTGACCTTCCCCGGCGACCGCGGCCCGATCCGCCCGGTCCGCGGCATCACCTTCACGGTTCGCCGCGGCGAGGCGGTCGGCTTGGTCGGCGAGTCCGGATCGGGCAAGTCGCTCACGGCCCTCGCGGTGTCGTGCCTGGTGGACGCCTCGGGGCGGGTCGACGCCGCCCGGCTGGAGCTGCTGGGCCACGACCTGCGAACGCGGGACACCCCGGTGCGGCGGCGGATGCTCGGCACCGCTCTCGCGATGGTGTTCCAGGACCCGATGACCTCGTTCAACCCGACGCGCCGGATCGGACGCCAGCTCGCCGAGGTCGCCACCCATCACCAGGGCATGAGCCGCCGCGACGCGATGGCCCGTGCCGTCGACCGGCTGGCGTCGGCGGGGATTCCGGGCGCCGCCCGCCGGGCCCGGCAGTACCCGCACGAGTTCTCCGGAGGCATGCGTCAGCGGGCGATGATCGGGATGGGACTGATGGGCGCCCCGGCCCTCATCATCGCCGACGAGCCGACCACGGCGCTCGACGTCACGGTGCAGCAGCAGGTGCTGGACCTGCTGGCCGCGATCCGCGGGGCGGATGACGTCGCCTTGATGCTGATCAGCCACGACGTCACCGTGGTCGGCGAGGTATGCGACCGGGTGCTCGTGATGTACGCGGGCCGGATCGTGGAGGACCTCCGCGCATCCGAACTGGCCACCGGGGCCCGCCACCCCTACACCAGGGCCCTGGTCGCGGCGGTGCCCGACATGGACACCGATCTCGACCGGCCGCTGGCCACGATCCCCGGCCGGCCGGTGGACCCCGCGGAGGTGCCGCCCGGCTGCGCCTACGCCAAGCGGTGCCCTCTCGCGGACGTACGCTGCCGCGCCGAAGACCCGCCGCTGACCGGCGACGGCAGCGGCGACCGGGTGGCCTGCTGGCACGCCGGGGAGCCCCTGCCCGGGCCCGGGGGACCGCCCGACGCGACCGTCCGCCGAGCCGGTGGCCGTCAGCGCGCCGAAGCTGTTCTTCCCCGCCTGCCGGCCGCGCCGTCCGGCCCCGCCGTCCGGCCCGGCCGGCCTCCCGCGCGGGAGCTTCCGTGAGTGAGCTGCGATTCGAGGACGTGACCGTCCGCTACGGGCGCACCATCGCCGTGAACGGGGTCAGCCTGACCGTCGCCAAGGGCGAGGTGGTCGGGCTGGTCGGCGAGTCCGGCTCCGGCAAGTCGACTCTGGCAAGGGCCGCGGTCGGGCTGGCGCCCGTGCACCGCGGCTCCATCATGCTGGACGGCCGCCCCGTCCCCGCCCGCGGCCGGCACCGTCCACTGCAGATGGTCTTCCAGGACCCCTACTCGTCGCTGGACCCCCGGATGACGGTGGGCGAGAGCATCGCCGAGGCGATGCCGCCGGGTGGCTCACGCGCGGAGCGACGCGCCGAGGCGGAGCGGCTGCTGGAACTGGTGCACCTCGACCCCGGCCACGCACGGAGCCGTCCGGCCCGCCTCTCCGGTGGTCAGCGGCAGCGCGTGGCCCTGGCCCGGGCCCTGGCCGGCCGGCCGCGCGTGATCATCGCCGACGAGATCACCTCCGCGCTCGACGTCTCCATCCAGGGCGCGGTGCTCAACCTGGTCCGCGAGCTCCAGCGCGAGCTCGGCCTGTCGATCCTGTTCATCTCCCACAACCTCGCGGTGGTGCGGTACGTCGCCTCGCACGTCGCGGTGATGCGCCGCGGCGAAATCGTCGAGCAGGGACCGGCCGGCCGCGTGCTCGCCGAGCCCGGCCACGAGTACACGCGCGAGCTGCTCGCCGCCGTCCCCGGACGAAGGAGCCGGCCATGACCAGGCGCCTGCGCATCGACGACCTCATGAGTCTCGCGGTCCCGTCCCAGCCGGCGCTCTCGCCGGACGGCACTCGGGTCGCCTACGTGCTCCGGACCCTCGATGCCGAGCGGGACCGCTCCATCGACGAGCTGTGGCTGGCCCGCACCGAGCGCGGGGCTTCGGGCCCAGCCGACACGCGCCGCGTCACCACCGGGCCGGCGGACTCCTCGCCGGCCTGGTCCCCGGACGGCTCGCGGCTCGCGTTCCTGCGTGACGGCCAGGTGACCCTGGTGGCGTCCGAGGGGGGCGAGCCCGTCCAGGTCACCGATCTGCCGATGGGTGCGGGGCCGCCGCGGTGGAGCCCGGACGGCCGAAGACTCGCGTTCACCGCACCCGTCGACCCCGCCGGCGGAGCGCCCGGACCCATGGTCTCCGACGGGCTCGCCTACCAGGCGGACGGCGCCGGCATGTTCGGCGCCGTCCGCCACCAGCTCCACCTCCTCGACGTGGACACCGGTGAGCTCCGCCGGCTCACCGGCGGACCCGAGAGCACCGGCACCCCGGCCTGGTCCCCGGACGGCGGCACCCTCGCCTTCACCTGTCGGGCGGGAGCCGACAGCGACCTCCGCTTCCGCACTCCGGTGCACCTGCTGGCCGTCGATGAGCCGAACGCCCGTCCGCGCCCGATCGCGTTTGCCGACGGGGTGGCCCACAGCGTGGGGTGGGTCCCCGATGGGTCGGCGCTCCTTGTGGTGGGCTGGCCCGGGGACCCTGTCGGTCACGCCGGCCTCTTCCGGGTCACGGCCGACGGCGGCGAGATCATCGATCTTTCCGGCGGTCTCGACCGCAACGTGCTGCCCGGCGCGCCCGCATACCCGGGCGGCCCGCCTCAGGAGTACGAGGGCAGGGTGCTGTACTGCCTGCGCGACCACGGCTGCACCCATCTGTGGTCGGTCGCGACCTCCGGCGCGGACGCTCGCCCGGTGCTCGACGGTGCCGGACGCGTCGTTTCCGGGCTGTCGGTCGCCGCGGGCCGGGCGGCGGTCGCGCTGGCCACCCCGACGTCGTACGGCGAGATCGCGGTCGTCGACCTCGCGACCGGCGCCGAGACCGTCCTGACGAGTCACGGCGCGGCGCTCGCCGGCATCGAGCTGTTCCCGCGCGAGGAGCGGTGGTTCACGATCTCCGACGGCACCAAGGTCCAGGCCTGGCTCGTGCACGACCCCGGACAGGCCGGGCCCCGGCCATTGCTGCTCGACGTCCACGGTGGCCCGCACAACGCGTGGAACGCCGCGGCCGACGAGATCCACCTCTACCACCAGGAGCTGGTCGGCCGCGGCTGGGCGGTGCTGCTCGTCAACCCGCGCGGCAGCGACGGCTACGGTGCGGACTTCTATACCGGCGTCCACGGCGGCTGGGGGGTGCGGGACGCGGGCGACTTCCTGGAGCCGCTCGACCGGCTCGTCGCCGACGGGCTGGCCGACCCGGACCGGCTGGCGGTCGCGGGCTACAGCTACGGCGGCTTCATGGCCTGCTGGCTGACCGGCCACGATCGGCGGTTCGCCGCCGCGGTCGCCGGCGGCACCGTCAGCGACCTCGTCAGCATGGGCGGCGCCAGCGACGATGGTCATTTCCTGAGCGCCTACGAGCTCGGCGGGACACCGTGGCAAGAGCCGCGGCGGTACGCCGCCATGTCGCCCCTCACCCGTGTCGCGGACGTCCGCACGCCGACCCTGGTCATCCACGGCGCCGCCGACCTGACCTGCCCGGTCGGCCAGGCCCAGCAGTGGCACACCGCGCTGCGTGAGCTCGGCGTGCCGACCCAGCTGGTGGTCTACCCCGACGCCTCCCACCTGTTCATCCTCCTTGGCCGGCCCTCACAGCGACTCGACTTCAACCATCGGGTGCTCGGCTGGCTGGAACGGCACACGACCCGGGCCGGCCGGCCGCCCCTCGACGCGACGCACTGGCGGCAACGGCTCGCGTGGCTCGCCGAACGGCACCGGGTGCCCGGCGCACAGCTCGGCATCCTGCGGCTGGGAACGGAACAGGCGGACGACGAGCATGCCGAGGCGGCGTACGGCGTGCTCCACGTCCGCACCGGTGCCCCGGTGGACGGCGACGCGCTGTTTCAGATCGGCTCGATCACCAAGGTGTGGACTGCGACCGTGGTGATGGCCCTGGTCGACGAGGGGCTGCTCGGGCTGGACGCCCCTGTCGCCGACGTGCTGCCCGAGCTGCGGCTCGCCGATCCGGACGTCACGAAGTCGGTCACCCTTCGACACCTGCTCAACCACACCAGCGGCATCGACGGTGACGTGTTCACCGACACCGGCCGCGGGGACGACTGCCTGGAAAAGTACGTCGACGTTCTCGGCGAGGCGGGGCAGAACCATCCGCCCGGCGCCACCTGGTCCTACTGCAACTCCGGGTACGCGTTGCTGGGCAGGGTCATCGAGAAGGTCACCGGGAAGAGCTGGGACCAGGCGCTGCGGGAACGGCTGTTCACCCCGCTCGGCCTGACGCACACGGTGACCTTGCCGGAGGAGGCGCTGATGTTCGCCGCGGCCGTCGGCCACGACGAGCACGACGGCGAACTCGCCCCGGCGCCGGCCTGGACGCTGCCGCGCTCGATCGGCCCCGCCGGGCTGATCACCTCGACCGTCGCCGACGTGCTGGCCTTCGCGCGGCTGCACCTGACCGGCGGCGTCGCCGCCGACGGCACCCGGGTCCTCGGCGAGCAGAGCGCGGCCGCCATGGCAGCGCACCAGGCCGAGCTGCCCGACACGTACGTCCTCGGGGACTCCTGGGGCCTGGGCTGGATCCGGTTCGGCTGGGACGGGCATCGGCTGATCGGCCACGACGGCAACACGCTCGGCCAGGCGGCGTTCCTCCGGGTGCTGCCCGACCAGGGCCTGGCCGTCGCCCTGCTCACCAACGGCGGCCACTCTCGCAACCTCTACGAGGACCTCTTCCGTGAGATCTTCGAGGAGGTCGCGGGCGTGACGATGCCGCCCCCGTTCGCGCCGCCCGAGCAACCTATCGAGGTCGACATCGCGCCGTACGCCGGCGTCTATGAGCGGAGCTCGGTGCGGATGGAGGTCGAGAGCGGCCCGGACGGACCGCTGCTGCGGACGACCATCACCGGCCCGCTCGCCGAGCTCGCTCCCGATCCCGTCCAGGAGTATCCGATGGTCCCGGTCGGTCCCGGACTGTTCGCCGTCAAGCCGGCCGAGGCGGGGATGTGGATGCCGGTTACCTTCTACGAGCTGCCGACGGGGGAGCGCTATGTGCACTTCGGGGCGCGCGCGACCCCGAGGGTCCGCTGATGGCCGACCTCCGGAAGCCGATGGCCGATCCGCGGAAGCCGATGGCCGATCCGCGGAAGCCGATCGACGAGGTGCGCGCGCTGGTCGACGAGGTGCGCGCGCTGGTCGAATGCGAGTCGCCCTCCGGGGACCTGGCCGCCGTCGCGCGCTCCGCCGAGGTCGTGGCACGGGTCGGCGCCGCCCGCCTCGGCGTCGCACCCCAGCGGATCGTGCTGGACGGGTGCACGCATCTGCGGTGGCGGCTGGGCGACGGCCCGTCGCGGGTGCTGCTGCTGGGCCACCACGACACGGTCTGGCCGCTGGGATCGCTGGCCACCCATCCGTGCACGCTCGAAAACGGGGTGCTGCGCGGCCCCGGCTGCTTCGACATGAAGGCCGGTCTGGTGATGGCGATCCGCGCCGCCGCCGGCCTCGACGGCGTGACCCTGCTCGTCACCGGCGACGAGGAGCTGGGCTCGCCGACCTCTCGCGCGCTCATCGAGGAGGAGGCGCGCGCGGCCTCCGCCGTCCTGGTGCTGGAGGCCTCCGCCGACGCCGGCGCGCTCAAGACCGAACGCAAGGGAGTCTCCGTGTACGACGTCGCGGTGACCGGCCGGGCCGCGCATGCCGGCCTCGAGCCAGGCCGGGGGGTGAACGCCACCGTGGAGCTCGCCCACCAGGCATTGGCGGTCAGCGCGATCGCCGACTCCGAGGCGGGCACCACGGTGACGGTGACCGTGGCCCGCGCCGGAACCACCGCCAACACCGTCCCGGCCGAGGGATCGTTCGCCGTGGACGTACGGGTCCGCACCCGAGCGGAACAGGGCCGGGTCGACCGGACCATGCGGAGCCTGCGGCCGGTGCTTCCGGGGGCGCGGGTCGAGGTGACGGGCGGGCCCAATCGGCCGCCGATGGAAGCGGCGGCGTCGGCGGCGCTCTTCGCGCGAGTCCGGCGGATCGCCGCGCGACTCGGCCTGCCCGAGCCGACCTGCGCCGCGGTCGGCGGCGCGTCCGACGGCAACCTCACCGCCGGCGTGGGAACTCCCACCCTGGACGGTCTCGGAGCGGTCGGTGCGGGCGCCCACGCCGATGACGAGTGCGTCTTCGTCGATGAGCTGCCCGCGCGGACCGCGCTGCTGCGCGCCCTTGTCGAGGACCTCTTGGTGGATTCGACGATCGGGTCCGCCGGGGCTGGTGTCGGACGATCATGACACCCCCGGACGAGCTGAGCAGAGTGGACCTCGTGACCGATGTGAGCATGGCGCGGCATGCCGCGGTTCCGGAGCTGGACCGCGCCGTGCGGGCCGCGGACGCGGCGGCCCGGGCGGCCGGCGTGTCGGTGCGCGAGCTGACGTACTTGTCCGAGTTGGAGGCCGTCGTCGAGCTGTTGTCCACCATCTGGGGGCGCTCCGGCAACCCGCCGATGACGCTCGAGCTGCTGCGCGCCTTCACCAAGGCCGGAAACTATGTGGCGGGCGCGTTCGAGGGCGAGCGACTGCTCGGAGCGTGCGTGGGCTTCTTCCACGCCCCGGCGGAAGACGCGCTGCACAGCCACATCGCCGGTGTCTCGAGGGCCGCCTCCGGGCGCGGCGTCGGCTTCGCGCTCAAGCTGCACCAACGAGCCTGGGCGCTGATGCGCGGGGTCTCCGAGATCGCCTGGACCTTCGACCCGCTGGCGGCCCGCAACGCCTACTTCAACATCGTCAAGTTGGCCGCGCGACCGGCGGAGTACCTCCTGAACTTCTACGGTGCGATGGCCGACGCCCTCAACGGCGACGACGACTCCGACCGCCTGCTCGTGCGCTGGCGGCTGCGCGAGCGCGCCGTGGTCCGCGCCTGCTCCGGGGACGGCGTCGCCGCGGTCGCCGACGACGAGATCAAAAGCGGGGCCGTCGTGGCGCTGAGCGTCGCCGCGGACGGCGGTCCTCGCACCGGACGGCTCGACGGCGCGACCTCCCTCGTCGCCGTACCCGGCGACATCGAAAGCCTGCGGGTGGCCGACCCGGCGCTGGCCCAGCGCTGGCGAACCGCGGTGCGCGACGCGCTGACGTCGCTCGTGGGCGGCGGCGGCCGGATCGACGGGTTCGATCGCGCCGGGTGGTACGTCGTACGGAGAGTTCAGTGAAGCTCGTCCATGTCGAGTTGCGGCGCATTGCGATGCCGCTGGTGGCGCCGTTCCGGACCTCGTTCGGCACCGAGACCGCCCGCGACATCCTTCTCGTCCATGTCGTGACCGACGACGACGCCGAAGGCTGGGGCGAATCCGTGGCGATGAGCAGCCCGCTCTACTCCTCGGAGTACGTCGACGCCGCGGCCGACGTGCTCCGCCGGTTCCTCGTTCCCGCCCTCGTCGGGGCCGGGCCGTTCCATGCCCACGCCGTCGCAGGCCACCTCGCCAGGTTCAAGGGGCACCGCATGGCCAAGGCGGCGCTGGAGATGGCGGTGCTCGACGCCGAGCTGCGTTCCGAGGGGCGCTCGTTCGCCCACGCGCTCGGTGCCGTCCGTGAGCGGGTTCCGTGCGGGGTCTCCGTCGGGATCATGGACAGTGTCCCGCGGCTCCTGGACGCCGTCGACGGCTATGTCGCCGAGGGGTACGTCCGCGTCAAGCTGAAGATCGAGCCCGGCTGGGACGTCGAGCCGGTGCGCGCCGTGCGCGAGCGGTTCGGCGACGACCTGTTGCTGCAGGTCGACGCGAACGCCGCTTACACGCTGGCCGACGCGCGCGTGCTGGCGGCGCTCGACGAGTTCGACCTGCTGCTCATCGAGCAGCCGCTGGCCGAGGACGACCTGCGTCAGCACGCCGCACTGGCCCAGCTGATCCGCACGCCGGTCTGCCTGGACGAATCCATCGAATCCGCGAAGGACGCCGCCGACGCCCTGATGCTCGGTGCCGCCCGGGTCATCAACATCAAGCCCGGCCGGGTCGGCGGATACCTGGAGGCCAAGCGCATCCACGACCTCGCCCAGGCCCACGGCGTCGCCGTCTGGTGCGGCGGCATGCTGGAATCCGGCATCGGCCGGGCCGCCAACGTCGCGCTGGCCGCCCTGCCCGGCTTCACTCTGCCCGGTGACACGTCCGCGTCGGACCGCTACTTCGCCCAGGACCTCACCGAGCCGTTCGTGCTGGAGGACGGGCACGTGCGCGTCCCGACCGGCCCGGGCCTCGGCGTCGACCCGATCCCGTCGGTGCTTGCCGAGCTGACGACGTCGACGACCTGGCTTCCCGCCGGCGCGTGAGGATCGTCGCGGGAAGGAGACCCTTCCCGCTCCTTTTGCAATGGACACCTATGCGCACCACTTCGGCGCGGCTACGGTCGGGAGCGCTGCCGGGAATCACCCCGGCCCGAGGGTCGGGCGTAGGGGTGCGTCGGCTGGGTGTGGCGGCCGGAACGCCTGGCGGGCGCGGCGATGGCGGGTGGTTCGGTGGCGTGATAGGCGCACCAAAGCGCCCGCCATCGCGGGCGCCGTGCGCCGTGCCCGGCATCGCAGGCGGTGCCTGATGGTGCGTATAGGTGTCCATTGCAAAAGGCGCAGGGAGGTCCCACTACCCGCGAGCGGCCGCCGAGACGGCGCGGGCCGGCGACCGCGATCTTCGTCCGCGCACACGAATGCGGGCCTGGCTCTCGTAGGATGCGACGAACCTACGGCGACGACCGCCGTGCTTGGGTTCAGGAGTGTTGCGCATGACCCTACGAGCCAGGGCCACCCTGGGGCGCGTGCTCGACGATCTCGGATCCACCCTGCTCGAGGTGGTCGCCGGCCGGGTCGATCCCAGCCGGTCGATCGGCGGCGTCGTCATCCACGATCCGCTCGACCCACCCGCCATGCCGGACAACGCGCTCGTGCTCGGGGTCGGGCTGGCCGGTCCCGGAGAGATCGCCGAGGTGGTGCGCACGGTGGCCGCCGACGGCGCGGCCGGGCTGGTGCTGCGGCTTCCGGTCGACGTCGACGCCGAGGTCCGCAAGGCCGTGACCGACGAAGGGCTGGTCGTGTTCGGCCTGACGCGGGGCGCGTCGTGGGCGCAGGTGGCGGCGCTGCTGAGGTCGCTGCTCGCCGTCGACGATCTCGGCGGCGTCGACGACGAGACACTGGCCGGAGCAGGGGCGGGCGACCTGTTCGCACTGGCCGCCGCCGTCTCGGCGCTCCTCGACGCGCCGCTGACCATCGAAGACCTGAACTCCCGGGTGCTGGCGTTCTCCGCCGACCAGGGACGCGCCGACGAATCACGCAAGGAGACCGTGCTGGGGCGCCAGGTGCCGGAGCGCTACACGCGCGAACTGGAGCGACGAGGCGTCTTCCGGGCCCTCTACGCCTCCGACCGGCCGGTGTACATCGACGGCATCGAGGGCACCCAACTGCCGCGGGTCGCGATCCGGGTCCGCGCCGGCGATGAGATCCTCGGTTCCATGTGGGCGGCGGTCCGTGAACCGCTGACGGCCGAACGTGAGCAGGCGTTCGTCGACGCCGCCAAGCTGGTGGCGCTGCATCTGCTGCGCCAGCGCGCCGGCGCCGACGTCGAGCGCCGGCTGCGCGCCGAACTGGTGGCGACCCTGCTGGAGGGCGGGCCGGCCGCGCCCGAGGCCGCCACACGCCTGGGGCTGGCCGCCGGCCCGGCCTGCGTGCTGGCGCTGGGCGTGCCCGCCGCGTCCGGCGACGCCGGTGACGCCGGCGGCAGCGGGCCCGACGCCGTCACCGACGCCGGCCTCGAGGCAGACCTGCAGCGGGTGAGCGGCGCGTTCGCGCTGCACCTGGCCGCCGTCCACCCGCGTTCGGCGGTGGCGCTGGTCGGCGGTGTCGTGTACGGCGTGGTGCCGCTGTCCGGCGACGACGCCGACGCGAACCTGCGGGCGGTCGCCGTCGCCGAGGAGTTCCTGAACCGGATCGGCCGCCGCAGCCGGGTCCTCGTCGGGATCGGCGACGTGGCGGCCGGCGCCGCCGGTCTGTCGCGGTCGCGCGCCGACGCCGACCGCGCACTGCGGGTGCTGCGCACGCAGCGCCGCGGTGCCACCGGGCCGCGGGTGGCGCGGCTCGCGGACGTGCAGATCGCGTCGTTCCTGCTGGAACTCGGGGGCGCGATGGCGACCGAACGGCGCGTCCCGTCCGGGGCCGTGGCCCGGCTGGCCGAATACGACGGCAGGCACCGCTCGGCCATGGTCGACACGCTGGCGGCATGGCTGGACGCCTTCGGCGACGTGACGGCGGCCGCGGCGGCCATGCACGTGCACACGAACACCTTCCGGTACCGGCTGCGGCGGCTCGGCCAGATCGCCGGCCTCGACCTCGACGACCCGGAGGCGCGGTTCGCGGCGATGCTCGAACTGCGGCTGCGTGCCATGGTCGAACCGGCCGGCGGGCCGTCGTAAGGTCTCCGTCATGCCTTCGCCCCGGCCCCGCGACCTGAGCCCGGCGCAGCTCGGCTTCGTTCGGCAGAGACCGGTGGCGTGGCTCAACCCCGGGCTGCTGGCAGGCACCGCCGTGCGGGTCATGCTCGCGCACCTGTTCGGCGGCTACCTGGACAAACGCGAGCTCCAGGCAGCACTGCCGGATCGCGAGTTCGATCACTCCGCCGGCGACGAGCTGTGGTTCGACTACACCGCCGACGTCGGCGACGGCTTCGACGCCACGTACACCGTCGCCTACCTGCTGGCGCAGCGCCGCCTCTCCGTCGAACCGGCGGACAACGGCACAGGGGACGACGGCGGCGGCCCGCTGGACCTGCCCCGCGGCGAGATCCTGATCCTCGGTGGCGACCAGGTGTATCCCACGGCGTCCAGCCCGGCCTACGAGAGCCGCTGGAAGGGTCCGTACCGCGCCGCGCTCCCGGAGCCTGCCGACGACGGCCCCACCCTCTACGCGCTGCCCGGCAACCACGACTGGTACGACGGCCTGACCGCGTTCCTGCGGCTGTTCGCCCAGCGCGAGCCCGTCGGCGGCTGGCGGACGGAGCAGGCGCGCAGCTACTTCGCGTTGGCGCTGCCGCACGGGTGGTGGCTGCTGGCCGTCGACATCCAGCTGTCGGCGTACATCGACGAGCCGCAGCTGGACTACTTCCGCAAGGTGGCGGAGACGCTGGGCCCGCAGAACCGTGTCATCCTCATGGCGGCCCAGCCCTCGTGGGTGAAGACGCACGAGTCGCCGGACGCCTACGACAGCCTCGACTACTTCATCCGGACCGTGGTCGAGCCCACCGGTGCCCGCGTTCCACTGCTGCTCGCCGGCGACCTGCACCACTACGCGCGGTACGCGGGCGAGGGCCCGGACGGCCGCGGCCGGCAGCTGGTCACCTGCGGCGGTGGCGGTGCGTACCTCGTCGGGACCGACCACCTGCCGGACCGCACCACGGTGCCGCCGCAGCAGACCATCACCCGTGGACGCAGTACGCCGCGCAGCTACGAGCTGGCCGCAGCCTACCCCGCCCAGCGGGCGTCCCGGCGGCTCGGGTGGGGCATCTTCGCCCGGCTGCCGCGGATCAACCCCGGCTTCGCCGGCCTGGTCGGCCTCATGCAGACGCTGCTGATGCTCGCGTTCGTGACGTCGCCGGGCCGCTGGATCACCCCGGCGACGGTGGCCGGTGTCGGCGCCGTGTTCGCCGGGACGCTGCTGTTCGCGATGGTGCTGGGCACCCGCGGCCGCAGGCACTGGATCGCCGGCGTCGCGCACGCCCTCCCGCACATCGGGCTGGGCCTCGCCGGGGCGGCGGCGTGGTCCGCACTGCCCCTGGACGACCTGCCCAACCCGTGGAGCACCCTGCTGGCCTTCGTCGTGTACCTGCCGGTCATCGGTGTCCTCGACGCCTGGCTGGTGGGCGCGTACCTGCTGATCGCCCGGTACGCCGACGTCAACGTGAACGAGCTGTACGCGGGGCTGGGAATCGACGACCACAAGAGCTTCCTGCGCCTGCACATCGACCGCGACGGCGCCCTCACGATCTACCCCGTCACCGTCGAGACGGTGGCACGGAGCTGGCGCGCCGACCCGACGGGACCACCCGACGCCCCATGGATCGTGCCCGACCAGACGGTCCGCACCCGCCTGGCCGAGCCACCCGTCGTCGTCGACGGACCGCGGGTCGCCGCTGGGTAGTCTGAACGGAGACGAGCAGGGGGAGATGGGCCTATGAGGTTCCTTCACGACCAGGTGCCCGAGCAGGACCTCACCTACAGCGACGTGTTCCTGGTGCCCAACCGGTCGCGGGTCGGGTCCCGGCTCGACGTCGACCTCGCCACCGACGACGGAAGCGGCACCACCATCCCGCTGGTCGCGGCCAACATGACAGCGGTGTCCGGCCGCCGGATGGCCGAGACTCTGGCCCGCTGCGGCGGCCTGGCGGTCATCCCGCAGGACATCCCCGCCGACGTCGTCGGGGACGTCATCGCCTGGGTGAAGCGCCGGCACGTCGTCTACGACACCCCGCTCATCATGCCGCCGTCGGGCACCGTAGGCGAGGCTTTCAACCTGCTTCCCAAGCGCGGCCACGGCGCCGTCATCGTCGTCGACGACGGCCGCGCGGTCGGCGTCGTCACCGAGGCGGACTGCCAGGACGTCGACCGCTTCACCCAACTGCGCTCCGTCATGTCCACCGAGCTGCTGACGGTGCCCGCCGGCATCGCCGCGGAGGACGCGTTCAACCAGCTGCACGACGGACGGCACCGGCTGGCCCCGGTGGTCGACGGCGACGGGCGCATCGTCGGCATCCTGACCCGGGAGCGGGCGCTGCGGGCCACGCTCTACCAGCCGGCGCTCGACGGCGACGGCCGGCTGCGCGTCGGCGCCGCGGTCGGCATCAACGGCGACGTCGAGGGGAAGGCCAAGGCACTGCTCGCGGCAGGCACCGACGTGCTCGTCGTGGACACCGCGCACGGCCATCAGGAACGCATGCTGGACGTGCTGCGCCGGATCCGCTCCTTGGACCCGCAGGTGCCGGTGGTGGCCGGCAACGTCGTCACCGCCGAGGGCGTCAGCGACCTCGTCGACGCGGGCGCCGACATCGTCAAGGTCGGCGTCGGGCCGGGCGCCATGTGCACCACCCGGATGATGACCGGCGTCGGCCGGCCCCAGTTCTCCTCCGTCCTGGAATGCGCCGCCCGCGCGCGCGAACTGGGCGTGCACGTGTGGGCCGACGGCGGCGTCCGGCACCCCCGCGACGTCGCCCTGGCGCTGGCGGCCGGCGCCGACAACGTCATGATCGGCTCCTGGTTCGCCGGCACCTACGAGTCGCCCGGCGACGTCCAGCGCGACGGCGAGGGCCGGCTGTACAAGGAGAGCTTCGGCATGGCGTCCGCGCGGGCGGTGAAGCTGCGCACCGCCGAGGACACCCCGTTCGAGCGCGCCCGCAAGGGCATGTTCGAAGAAGGCGTGTCGACCGCACGCATGTACCTGTCGGCGTCGCGGCCCAGCGTGGAGGACCTGGTGGACACCATCGTGGCGGGCGTGCGCAGCGCGTTCACCTACGTCGGCGCGGCCACTCTCGCCGAGTTCCGCGGGCGGGCCGTGGTCGGGATGCAGAGCGCTTCCGGCTACACCGAGGGCATGCCCGTGGACGTGAGCTGGTGACGGGCGCGCACGCGGTCCGGTACAGCCGGTACGGCGGTCCCGAGGTGCTGAGTCTCGACGACGTGCCGCTGCCGTCGCCCGGGCCCGGGCACGTGCGGGTCGCCGTCCGGGCCGCCGGCGTCAACCCGTACGACTGGAAGTCCCGCCGCGGCCTGTTCGCCGACGACACCGCGGGCGCGCCGGCCCGGCCGGTCCGGGTGGGCCTGGAGTTCGCCGGGACCGTCGACGACGTCGGTCCGGACGTCAACGGGTGGTCGGCGGGCGATCCCGTGTTCGGGATGGCCGCGGGTTCGGCGGCCACGCACGTCCTGGCCGCGGCGCCGGGCCTGGTGGCGAAGCCGGACTGGTTGACGTTCCAGCAGGCCGCAGCGTTGCCGGTGGCGTGCGAGACGGCGTACCGGGCGATCCGGCTGCTGGATGTGCAAGCCGGTCAGACCGTGCTCGTGCACGCCGCCGCCGGCGCCGTCGGCATGGTCGCCGCGCAGCTGGCGGTGGCCCGCGGCGCGCTCGTCGTCGGCACCGCCGGCGCGGCCAACCACGAGCACCTCCGCGCACTCGGGGTGGAGCCGGTGCTCTACGGCGACGGGCTGGCCGAGCGGGTCCTCGCCGTGTCGCCCGACGGCGGGGTCGACGCCGTCCTCGACGCATCCGGCCGTGGGGTCCTGCCGGTCTCGATCGAGCTGGCCGGTGGTCCGGAGCGGGTCGTCACCATTGCCGACGGCACCGCCGACCATTACGGAGTGCGCGCGACATGGAGTGCCGACCTGCCGCTGCCCGAGGTCTTCGACGTGCTCCTGCCGCTGGTGGAGCGCGGCGCGGTGCGCCTGCCCATCGCCGCGGCCTTTCCGCTCGAACGGGTCGCGGATGCGCAGCGGCTCAGCGAGGGCGGGCACCTGCGCGGCAAGATCGTCCTCGAGGTCGCCTGAGCGCGCACCCGAGATGAGGCTCGTCCGACACCTCCGTAGGTGGTTCGACCTGTAAATGATCACGTCCGGCATGCGTACTCCCGCCGCACCATGAATGCATGCCTGGTGCGGCAGGAGTTCGCCTGGCCCGGGTGAAGCGGACGCCTACCGCTGGACCGAGAGCTTCGCCAGCAGCTCGCTCGCCGGCACCGAGCCGGGCTGCAGCTGCTCGCGCGCGGCGACGACGGCCAGCTGGCGAACCAGCTCGTTGGCCGGGGTCGGCACGCCGTGCAGCCGGCCGAGGAGCACGATCTCGCCGTTGAGGTGGTCGGACTCGATGGTGCCGGTGCCGCGCAGGAGGCTCTGCACCGACGACCCGCCGCCGGGTGCGCGGCCCTCGAAGGGCGGGAAGCGGAGGACCCCGGCGCGGCGGGCGAGGTCATCCTCCTCGCTGACGACGTCGATCCCGGCCGCGGCCAGCACGGCCTCGCCCTCGGAGCGCACGAGGTCGAGGACGGGCTGCGCGCCGTCGCCGGGGCCGCACAGGGCTCCGACGGCGTTGCCCAGGTTCATGATCAGCTTGCGGTACTTCCAGCGCATGATGTCCGTGCGTGGCTCGGACACGAAGCCGGCCTTGGCGAACGCCGTCGAGACCTCGCGGGCGGTCTCGTCGACGCTGCCGGGATAGCGGCCGAGGTCCAGGATCCCCGGTACCGGGGCCGCGTGCGCCTGCACCACACCCGGGCTGACGTGCGCCGCCGGGCACATCACGCAGACGGCGTAGACGTTCTCGAACAACCGCAGCGCCATCCGCTCGTTGGCGACGCCGTTCTGGACGCAGACCACCGGCGTGCCCGGGCCCGCGACCGTCCGCAGCTCGGCGAGCGCGGCGGCGGTGTCCTGACTCTTCATGGCGAGGACGACGACGTCGCCGGGGCCGACGCCCGCCTCGGCGGGTGACCCGGCCGCCGGCACCGGCACGGTCCACGCACCCTCGGCCGACTCCACCCGCAGGCCGTGTTCGCGCAGGGCAGCCAGGTGCTCACCGCGGGCGATCAGGCGTACGTCGGCGCCGGTATCGAACAGCCGTGCGCCCAGCAGACCGCCGATCGCGCCGGCTCCATAGATCACGAAGGCCATGACCGTACGGTAACCACGGGCTTCGGGCAGTAGAATTCCGCGGCGTGACCGAGACGACTCGCCCCGACCCCGCCCTGCCGCCCGTCTTCGATCCGGCGCAGGTAGAGGCGCCGCTCTACGAGCGGTGGGTCGAGCGGGGGTACTTCGAGGCCGACGAGAAGAGCGACAAGCCTCCGTACTGCATCGTCATCCCGCCGCCGAACGTCACCGGCTCGCTGCACCTGGGCCATGCGTTCGAGCACACCCTCATCGACGCGCTGGTCCGGCGGCGTCGTATGCAAGGCTACGAGGCACTGTGGATGCCGGGCATGGATCACGCCGGCATCGCCACCCAGAACGTCGTCGAGCGCGAGCTGGCCAAGGACGGCGTCTCGCGCCACGACCTGGGACGCGAGGCGTTCATCCAGAAGGTCTGGGAGTGGAAGGCCGAGTCCGGCGGCAAGATCCTCGCGCAGATGCGCCGGCTCGGCGACGGCGTCGCCTGGAGCCGCGAGCGCTTCACCATGGACGACGGCCTCTCGCGTGCCGTGCAGACCATCTTCAAGATGCTCTACGACGACGGCCTCATCTACCGGGCGGAGCGCATCATCAACTGGTGCGTGCGCTGCCACACCGCGCTGTCGGACATCGAGGTCGAGCACAGCGACGACGACGGCGAGCTGATCTCCATCCGGTACAGCGACGACGTTGTCGTGGCCACCACCCGCGCGGAGACGATGCTCGGTGACACCGCGGTGGCGGTCCACCCCGGCGACGAGCGCTACAAGCACCTCATCGGCACCGAGGTCGAGCTGCCGCTGACCGGCCGGCGCATCCCGATCGTCGGCGACGAGCACGTCGACCCGTCGTTCGGCACCGGCATGGTCAAGGTGACCCCCGCGCACGACCCCAACGACTTCGAGATCGGCCGCCGGCACGACCTCCCGATGCTCACGATCATGGACGAGCAGGGCGTCATCACCGCGCACGGCCCGTTCCAGGGTCTCGACCGGTTCGAAGCCCGGCCGGCGGTCGTGGCCGCGCTGCGTGCCGACGGACGCATCGTCGCCGAGAAGCGGCCGTACGTGCACGCCGTCGGGCACTGCTCGCGCTGCAAGACCGTCGTCGAGCCGCGGCTGTCGCTGCAGTGGTGGGTGAAGGTCGGGCCGCTGGCGCAGGCCGCCGGCGACGCCGTCCGCGACGGCCGGGTGGCCATCCACCCGACGTCGATGGAACCGCGCTGGTTCGGCTGGGTCGACGACATGCATGACTGGTGCATCTCGCGGCAGCTGTGGTGGGGCCACCGCATCCCGGTCTGGTACGGGCCCGACGGCGAGGTCGTGTGCGTCGGACCCGACGACGCCGCGCCCACGGGCGAGGGCTGGCGGCAGGACGAGGACGTGCTGGACACGTGGTTCTCGTCGGCGCTGTGGCCGTTCTCGACCCTGGGCTGGCCGGACGAGACCCCGGCGCTGGAGAAGTTCTACCCGAACCAGGTGCTGGTCACCGGCTACGACATCCTGTTCTTCTGGGTGGCCCGGATGATGATGTTCGGGCTGTACGCGCACGGTTCGGCCGAGCCGTCGCGGGCCGTGCCTTTCAACACCATCGTGCTGCACGGCATGGTCCGCGACGAGCGCGGCAAGAAGATGTCCAAATCGTTCGGCAACGCCGTCGACCCGCTGGACTGGATGGACGCCTACGGCTCCGATGCGCTGCGCTTCACGCTGGCCCGCGGCGCCAACCCGGGCACGGACGTCCCGATCGGCGAGGACTGGGTGCAGGCGTCGCGCAACTTCTGCAACAAACTGTGGAACGCCACCCGGTTCGCGCTCATCAGCGGTGCCCGCGTGGGCGAGCTGCCGCCGTCGCAGGAGCTGACGGCGCCGGACCGGTGGATCCTGTCGCGGCTGAACGCCGTCCTCGCCGAGGTCGACGACCACTACGAGGACTACCAATTCGCGAAGGCGACCGACGCGCTCTACCACTTCGCCTGGGACGAGTTCTGCGACTGGTACCTCGAGCTGGCCAAGACGCAGCTGGCCGCCGGCGACGACGTCGCCGACCGCACCCGGCTGGTGCTCGGCCACGTGCTGGACACCCTGCTCCGGGTGCTGCACCCGGTCACGCCGTTCGTCACCGAGACGCTGTGGACGACGCTGACCGGCCAGGAGACCCTGGTGACGGCTGCCTGGCCGGCGCCCGACCCGGCTCGGCGCGACTCCGCGGCCGAGGCGACGGTCGCCGAGCTGCAGCGGCTGGTGACCGAGGTCCGCCGGTTCCGCAGCGACCAGGGCCTCAAGCCCGGGCAGCGGGTCCCGGCCCGGCTGGTCGTCCCGGCCGAGGCCTCGGTGCTCACCGGTCACGAGGCCGCGTTCCGGTCGCTCACCCGGCTGGAGGCGGCATCGGACGGGTTCACCGCGACCGCCCGGGTGGTGGTCGGGTCCGTCACCGTCGAGGTCGACCTCTCCGGCGCGGTCGACGTAGAGGCGGAGCGCCGCCGGCTCACCAAGGACCTCGCGAACGAGCGGAAGGCGCTGGAGCAGGCCACCCGAAAGCTCGACAACGAGCAGTTCCTGGCAAAGGCGCCGGAGGCCGAGGTGGACAAGGTCCGCGCCCGCCGCACCACCGCCGAGGCCGAGATCGCCCGCCTCGAGGCCCAGCTCGCCGGCCTGCCGCAGGGCTGAGGGACGTCCGTCTCACCGCCCCGCTCTCCCAGCCCGTCCCCGTTGATCTTGGAGTAACCGCGGAATCTATCCGACATTTCGGTCCACGTTTCCGCAGTTACTCCAAGATCAACGGGAGTGGGAGGGGCGGAGCGCGCCGGTGCGGACCGCGTGGGGGAGAATGGCGGGTCTGAGGTACCCGGAGGAGTCAGGTGAGTCGTGAACGGTGACGTGCTGCGCGAGATCGAGGACGAGCTCGTCGCCCGGCGGCCGGAGGCGAACGTCGAGCCGTCGCTGGAGCGCATCCGCGACCTGGTCGACCTCCTGGGCAACCCGCAGCGGACGTACCCCGTCGTCCACATCGGCGGCACGAACGGCAAGACGTCCACCGCCCGCATGGTCGACACCCTCCTGCGTGAGCTGAACCTGCGCACCGGGCGCTACACCAGCCCGCACCTGCGCTCGGTCACCGAGCGGGTCGTCGTCGACGGCGAGCCGATCACCGCCGAGCGGTTCGCCGCCGTCTACCGCGAGATCGAGCCGTACCTCGACCTCGTCGACGCCCGGCACGACGTCCGGCTGGGCTACTTCGAGGTGCTGACGGCGCTGGCCTACGCCGCGTTCGCCGACACCCCGGTCGAGGCGGCCGTCGTCGAGGTGGGCATGGGCGGTGCCTGGGACGCCACGAACGTCGCCGACGGACGGGTCTCGGTGGTCACCCCCGTCTCGGTCGACCACGTCGAGTACCTGGGCGACACCGTCGAGCTGATCGCGCAGGAGAAGGCCGGCATCATCAAGCCCGGCGGCTACGCCATCCTCGGGCCGCAGCAGCCGGTCGCCGCGGAAGTGCTGTTGTCACGGGTGGCGGAGGTCGGTGCGTCGGTGGCGCGGCAGGGCGTGGAGTTCGGCGTGCGCAGCCGCGAGATGGCCGTCGGCGGGCAGCTCATCGGCCTGCAGGGGCTGACCGGCCCGTACGACGAGATCTTCCTGCCACTGCACGGCGAGTACCAGGCGCACAACGCGGCCGCGGCGCTGGCCGCGGTGGAGGCGTTCGTCGGCGGCGGTCGCGAGGCGCTCGACGCCGACCTCGTCCGGGCGGCGTTCGCGCGGGTCACGTCGCCGGGGCGGCTCGAGGTGCTGCGCCGTGGCCCCGTGGTCATCGCCGACGCCGCGCACAACCCGGCCGGGGCGCAAGCGCTGGCGGCGGCGCTGTCCGAGGAGTTCGCGGCGACGGCGCTGGTCGCGGTCGTCGGGGTGCTGAGCGACAAGGACGCCGAGGGCATTCTGGCGGCGCTGGAGCCGGTGGTCGACGCGGTGGTGGTGACGGAGAACTCCTCGCCGCGCCGGCTACCCGTCGAGGACCTCTCGAACGTCGCCATCGACGTGTTCGGGCAGGACCGCGTGTACCAGGCGGTGCCGCTGCCCGAGGCGATCGACACCGGCCTGCGGCTGGCGGAGCGGGAGGGGTCGCTCGGCGGCTACGGCGTCGTCGTCACCGGTTCGGTGGTCACCGCCGGGGACGCCGGAGTCGCGTTCGCCAGGAGTGAGCCGTGAACCGCATCGCCGCGACCATCCTGTCCGTCGAGGCGTTCGTCGTCATCCTCGCGGTCCCGGTGGCCATCAACATCTCCGACGTGAGCACCGGCACGGCCTGGCTGGCCGGCATCGGGGTCGTGTTGCTGTGCATCGCGGGCGCCGGCATGGTGCGGCGCGGCCGGCCGGGTTACGTCGTCGGGTCGGCGGCCCAGGTGGCGGCGCTGGCCACCGGCATCGTCGTGCCCGCGATGCTCGTTCTCGGCGGCATCTTCGCGCTGATGTGGTTCGTGCTGCTGCGCATCGGCCCGGAGGTGGAGCGGGCCAAGGCCGAGCGTGAGGCCGCGGCGGGGGACTCCGGCGACGTCTGACGCCGCCGTTTGCCCGGCCGGCCGCCACACCAGGCGTTCTCCCGCTTCACCGGGTGAGCATTCGTGGTGAAGCGGGAGAACCCATGGTGAACGTGATCATTTGAGGGTCAGAGGCCGGGGAACCAGAGGTCGAGCTCGCGCTTGGCGGCTTCGGGGGAGTCCGAGGCGTGCACGAGGTTCTCCGAGTTCGACAGCGACAGGTCGCCGCGGATGGTGCCCGGTGCGGCCTTGCGCCCGTCGGTGGCGCCGTTCATGGCCCGGACGACGTCGATGGCCTGGTCGCCCTGGAGCACCAGTGCCACCAGCGGCCCGCCGGTGACGAACTCGCGCAGCGCCGGGTAGAACGGCTTCTCGACGTGCTCGGCGTAGTGCGCGTCGGACAGAGTGGGGTCGATGGTGCGCTGGTCCATCGCCACGATGGTCAGGCCTTTGCGTTCGTAGCGGGCCAGAATCTGCCCGATCAGGCCGCGGCGAACGGCGTCGGGCTTGATCAGGACGAGCGTGCGCTCGGACACGGGGTCTCCTGTGTGTTCGAGTGGTCAGACAGTGAATGCTGACAGTATCCGCCGTGGCCGGACCGGTCACCTTCGGCGGGTCTGTCGCAAGGCTGGAGGCGAGGGCGCATGACACCGTGTCACCGTGGCTGACGGATGAAAGCGACGTGAAAGCGGTGTGCCGTACAGTCCACAAGAGAGTCCGGCCAGTCCGTACTCCGGACCGCCGGTCCGGAGTGTGGTCGCACGATGGCCGGCACCTGTGGTTCGGTCAACAGTTGAGGTGGAGGACAGGGCGAGGCATGACCTCGGTCGTGAATCCAAGGTAAGGTTCCCCCGAACGTCCAGGGGGCAGCGGGGTTGGCTCGACACCCGACGCGTCCGGCGGGTCCGCGCCGGGTGCGGTGTTCGTGTGCCCCCAGCTGTGCCCGGTCGCCCCGAGCCACTCGGGCCGGCCACGCGACGTCGCCGGGAACGTGACGAGGCGGGAGCGGTAGAGGCAAGCTCATGGCGGGGACAACGCAGACCACAGACGCGGCGGGCGAGCGGCAGCGCGCCCGCGAGCAGCGCGGCATCCGCAGCAGCCAGCGCGCCAAGGCCGACACCGGCCGGCTGCCGTCGCCGCCCCGCCAGCGCCGCCCGGCGCTGGCCGCTCTGGCGGTGCTGCTCATCGCCGGTGGCGCCGCGGTCGCGGCCCTGCTGGCCATGCGCGTCGACGAACGGACCCCGGTATTGATGCTGCGCGGCGACGTCGCTGCCGGCCAGCAGATCACCGAACAGCACCTGGAGACCACCCAGGTCGCGTCCGAGCTGGACACCCTCATTCCCGAGTCGCAGCTGGACCAGGTGGTCGGCCAGTACGCGCGGGTCTCGCTGCGCTCAGGGCAGCTCAT
Source organism: Streptosporangiaceae bacterium (assembly GCA_035765195.1). GTDB lineage: Bacteria > Actinomycetota > Actinomycetes > Streptosporangiales > Streptosporangiaceae > CALAED01. The sequence continues at coordinate 18,593 of DASTYC010000037.1, read as the reverse complement.
CGACACCACCATGCTGGGGCCCGCCGGGCTGCTGACCGACGGCACCGCCGCCGTCGGCGCGTCCCTGGCGCCCGGGTTCCTGCCGGCCGGCGGGCTACAGGAGGGCGATGTCGTCGACCTCGTCTCCATCGCCACCGGCTCCGGCGAGGTCATCGTCGAAGACGCGCGGGTGAGCTCCGCGGTGAGTTCCGACGGTTCGTCGGCCACCAGCGGCGCCACCGGCGTGGTCGCCACGCTCATAGTCGACCGGGAGGACGAGGCGGAGGTCGCCGCCGTCGCGGCGCAGAACCAGCTGGTGGTCACGCTGGTCGAGCGCGGTGCGCCGGTCGGTGCGGAGGAGGAGTGACCCGGTGCTGATCGCGTTCGCGTCCGCCAAGGGCTCTCCGGGCGTGACGACGACGGTGAACGCCCTCGGCGCCATCTGGCCGGCGGACGTCATCGTCGCCGATTTCGACCCCGCAGGCGGGGATCTCGCGCTGCGGCACCGCAACGTCGAGGGCGAGCCGCTGGACCCGGAGCGCGGCCTGTTGTCGCTGGCCGCCGCGGCCCGCCGGGGCGTCACCGAGGCCGCCATGGCCGAGCACCTGCAGACCGCGGACGGCGGCCTGGACCTGCTGGCCGGGGTGGTCCGCCCGGAGCAGCTCACCGGCATCGGCTCGGTGTGGCCGTCGTTGAGCACGATGCTGCATGGGCTGTCCGCAGATGTCCTGGTCGACTGCGGCCGCATCGTGCCGGGCACCCCGCTGCTGCCCATCCTGACCGGCGCCGACGCCGTGGTGTTCGCCGTCCGGCCCGGGGTGGAGTACTACGCGCACCTGCGTGAGCGGCTGCGGTGGCTGGCCGAGCCGCTGCAGATCGGCAAGGCCGGCAGCACCCCGGTCGGCATCGTGCTCATCACCGACAGCTCCGACAGCTCCTCGGCCCGCGACCTCGACCGGCTGCTCCAGCACGACGGCCATCAGGTCACCGTGCTGGGCCGCATCGCCGACGACCCCAAGGCGGCCGGTGCCCTGGCCGGGCGCTGGAACCGCCGCATCGACCGTTCACTGTTGATCCGGTCGGCACGCGAGATGAGCGAATCGGTCCGCGGACTGGCCCTGGCCCGGACGCGGATCTCGGCAGGGAGCTGACGCACCATGGATCAGAACCTCGTCCGTACCCTGCGCGAAGAGGTCGCCGACACTCTCGCGCGGCAGCGGCGCGACGACGCCGCCAACGGCATCCCGCCCATGTCCGCGGAGGACGAGCGGCAGTTCGCCCGGGCCGTCATCGGCCGCGTCCTGGACGCGCACGCCCGCACCGAGATCGCGGCCGGGCGCACGCCGCCGTCGGCGGAGGAAGAGGAGGAGATCTCCTCCGGCATCCACGCCGCGCTGTTCGGTGTCGGCCGGCTGCAGCCGCTGCTGGACGACCTCGACGTCGAGAACATCGACATCAACGGGTGCGACCAGGTGTTCATCCAGTACGCCGACGGCCGGGAAGTGGTCGGTGCTCCGGTCGCCGAGAGCGACGACGAACTCGTCGAGCTGGTCCAGATCCTCGGTGCCTACTCCGGCCTCACCAGCCGGCCGTTCGACTCCGCCAACCCGCAACTGGACCTGCGGCTGCCCGACGGCAGCCGGCTCTCCGCGGTCATGGGCGTGTGCGCCCGGCCGTCCATCTCCATCCGCCGTGCCCGGCTGTCGCGGGTGCACCTGGACGACCTGGTGACCTACGGCTCGGTCACCGAGGAGCTCGCGGCATTCCTGTCCGCTGCCGTCGCTGCCCGCAAGAACATCATGATCGCCGGGGCCACCAACGCCGGCAAGACCACGATGCTGCGTGCGCTGGCCAACGAGATCCCGCCGGCCGAGCGGCTCATCACCGTCGAGCGGGCGCTGGAGCTCGGCCTCGGCGAGTTCGCCGACCTGCATCCGAACGTCGTCGCGTTCGAGGAGCGGCTGCCCAACTCCGAGGGGCAGGGCGCCATCACCATGGCCGAGCTGGTCCGCCGGAGCCTGCGCATGAACCCCAGCCGGGTCATCGTCGGCGAGGTGCTGGGCGACGAGATCGTCACCATGCTCAACGCGATGAGCCAGGGCAACGACGGCTCGCTGTCCACCATCCACGCCAACAGCTCCATCGAGGTGTTCAACCGCATCTCAACCTACGCCATCCAGTCGGTCGAGCGGCTGCCGGTCGACGCCACCATGATGCTCATCGCGGGCGCCATCGACTTCGTCGTCTTCGTCGAGAAGCGCAACGAGTTCTCCGAAGGCGGCCGGCTGCGCCGGTTCGTGTCCAGCATCCGCGAGATCAACGGTGTCGACGGCCGGGTTCTGTCCAGCGAGATCTTCGCCGCCGGCCCGGACGGCGTCGCGGTCCCGGCCGCACCGATCGCCTGCATCGACGACCTCATCGCGGTCGGCTACGACGCGCACGCGAGCCAGGTGATCGCGTGAGCCTCACCATCCTGCTGATCACGTTGATCGGCGCCGCCATCGGGGCGGCGGTGCTCCTGCTGATCATCGCGATCCGGGGGAGTGAGCCGAAGCCGCCCAGGCCGAACGCCTCTCGTCGTTCCCTGGTGGAGAAGCTCGGCCGGCAGACGGTGTTCGGCATCGGCGCGGGCGTCGCCACCCTGGCCCTGACTCGGTGGCCGGTCGCGGCCGTCGGCGGCGGGCTGCTGGTGGCGTTCTGGCCGGCACTGTTCGGCGGCGCCCGCGAGGAGCGCACGGCCATCGCCCGGCTGGAGGGCCTGGCGGCCTGGACGGAGTCGTTGCGCGACACCATCGCCGGTGCGGTCGGCCTCGAGCAGGCCATCCCGGCCACCGTGTACGCCGCGTCGCCGGCCATCCAGCCGCAGCTTCGGCTGCTGGCCGACCGGCTGCGCATCCGGATGCCGATGCCCGAGGCGCTGCAGCGTTTCGCCGACGACCTCGACGACGCCAGCGCCGACCTCGTGGTGTCGGCGCTCATCCTCAACGCGCGGCTGCGCGGGCCGGGCCTGCGTCAAGTACTCGGGTCGCTGGCCGACTCCGCCCGCGCCGAGCTCGACATGCGGCAGCGGGTCATGGCCGGGCGGGCGAGCACCCGCCGCTCGGTGCAGATCGTCGTCGGCGTCAGCCTGTTCTTCATGATCGGCTTGTCGCTGCTCAACCGCGACTTCGTCGCGCCGTACTCCACCCCGGTCGGCCAGATCGTGCTCGGCGTCGTCATCGCGATCTTCGCCGCCGGCTTCCTCTGGATGCGCCGGCTGGCGAAGTTCGAGATGCCCGCCCGGTTCCTCGTCACCGCCTCCGAGCCCGGCGAGGTGCGGTCATGACGATGATCCTGCTGGCCGGCGCGGTGGTCGGCGTCGGCGTCCTGCTGCTGGGTGTCATGCTCTCCACGCAGCGGGTCAACCCGGCGGCGGCCCTGGCGCGGCTCGACGCGGAGCGTTCGCGTGCCCGCCGCGAGCAACTGGTGAACAGCTCGGCGGGCGTCTCGGCGCTGGCCGGTGAGTCCGCGTCGATGCGCAGGTTCGGCGGCCAGCTGCGCGGCTCGCTGGAAGGCATCGGGCTCGACCTCGGATCCATTCGCCGCGACCTGTCGCTGCTGGGCCGCACCTTGGAAGGGCACCTGGCCACCACCGTGCTCTGCGCGCTGGGCGGGTTCCTGATGCCGGTCGTCTTGGCGGCCATCCTGTCGTTCGCCGACGCGGGTTTCAGCCTGCCGGCCTCGGCGGTGCTCGGGATCTTCCTGGCGCTGATCTTCGGGTTGATCCCGACCCTGACCGCGCGCTCCAGCGCCGCCGACCGGCGCCGCGACTTCCGGCACGTCGTCGGTTCGTTCCTCGACCTGGTGGCCATGAACCTCTCCGGTGGCCGGGGCGTGCCGGAGGCGCTGCAGGCAGCGTCGTCGCTCAGCGACGGCTGGGCGATGGTTCGCATCCGCGACACCCTGCTCACCGCGCGGCTGCACGGCGTCACACCGTGGGCGGCGCTGGGCGAGCTGGGCGACGAGGTGGGCGTCGACGAGCTGCGTGACCTGGCGGCGGCGCTGGCGCTGGTGGCCGAGGACGGCGCCAAGGTGCGCGAGTCGCTGTCGGCACGCGCCGGCTCGTTGCGCCGCCGTGAACTGGCCGAGGTCGAGGGCAAGGCCGGGCAGCGCTCGCAGTCCATGCTCGTCGCGCAGCTGGTGCTGTGTGTCGGCTTCCTGCTGTTCCTCGTCTACCCCGCCCTGATTGGAGTGCTCGACCAGAGCTGAGACTGACCCCGATCCGACCGAAACACATCACCAGGAGACCCCAGCATGAAGCCCCAACTCTCGCCGGCCACGCCGATCGGCTGGCTGCTGCTGAGCCTGCAGGTGCACACCGACCGGGCTCGCCGCGCACCTGAGCGTGGTGCGTCGGCCATCGAGTTCGTGATCATCACGGCGATCCTCGTCGCGCTGGCCGCAGCCGTCGGCGTCGTGATCTACAACCTCGTGACGGAAGAGGCCGACTCCATCGACATCCCGGACGCTCCCGGCGGAAACCCGTAGATCGGGGTCCTGACGTGCTGGCACGGTTCGAACGGCTACGGTCGAGATCAGAGCGGGGAGCGAGCTCCATCGAGCTCGCCCTGTACACCCCGATCATGTTCTTGATCATCTTCGTGATCGTGCAGTTCACGCTGACCTGGCACGGCAACCAGATCGCGGCGGCGGCGGCCCGGGAGGCCGCCCGCGAGGCGCGCATCGGGGGCGGGACGCCGGAGGCGCTGGCCGCCGCCGAGGCACGCGGACGCGAGTATGCCGAGGCCGTCGGCAACGGCCACCTCATCGTCATCGAGGTCGAGGCGGTGAACCTCGGGGACAACGTCCGGGTCACCGTCACCGGCCGGGCCACCGAGATCGTCAACAACCTCGCCCCGCAGGTATCGCAGACCGTCGAGGGCCCGATCGAGCAGTTCGTACCGGATCTATGAGCACCTGGCAGCGGGTCGCGCGCGCGGCGAGAAGGGAGGCGGGTTCCATGGCCATCGAGGTCGTGATCCTGGCGCCCATCCTCATCGCCGTCATGATGCTGATCGTCGGTCTGGGCCGCTACGTCGACCGCTCCGGCGACGTCGAGGCGATGGCCCGGGACGCGGTCCGTGCGGCGTCGCTGGAGCGTGATGCCGGGTCGGCCCGCAACGCCGCCCAGGCCATCGTCGACAGCACCACCCCTGGGGGCGTCACGTGCCAGCCGGTCCGTCTCGGCGGGACCTTCGCACCCGGTGAGATCATCAGCGTCGAGGTCTCCTGCGAGGTGTCGTTCAGCGGTCTCGGCTTCGCCGGCTTCCCCGGCACCGCGACGATGACCGGCGAGAGCTCGGCGCCGATCGACACACTGCGGAGGACGACGTGAGCCGGCCCCGCCTCGCCCTGCGCCCCGCGGACGAACGTGGCGCCATCAGCGCCATGATCGTCACGCTGATCGTGATGTTGTTCATGCTGGCCGGCCTCGTGGTCGACGGCGGCTTCGCCATCAACGCCCGGCAACGCATCTTCGACGACGCCGAGCAGGCAGCCCGGGTCGGCGCCAACCAGATCGACCTCGACACCCTCTACTCGACGGGCGAGGTGGTACTGCTCACCGACCGGGCGGCCGCGGAGGCGCGGGCGTACATGACCGCGCGCGGCTACGACGCCGGCCAGGTCGACGTCCGGGTCGGTCCGGGTCAGGTCTACGTGCATGCGGAGGACACCGTCGGGACCTCGCTACTCCAACTGATCTTCATCGACGACTTCGACATCGCGGGCGAGGCGACGGCACGTCCTGCGGTCGGCATCACGGGGGAGGCGCCATGAGCGGCGATCCGACGAGTGAGCGGAGTGGTCGGCGTGACGAAGGAGCGTCGCCCGCGGAGCGAACGAGAAGGGGAGCGCGACCGGGCGCCATGAGCGGCGATACGAGAAGGGGAGCGCGACCAGCCGACATGAGCATGAACACGGGCGGGCAGCGTGGCCGCCGGGCGGCGCAGCGCGGTGAACGCACTGGACGGCCGGTGTCGCCGGTCGAGGCGGTGGCGGCTGCCAGCGCGACCCGGGAGGTCGGTCCGCAACGCTTCCAGCGGCGCGGTGTCCCGGAGCCGCAACGCAGTCTGCCTCAGGCGCTGGCGGCGGGCTTCGCGCTGGCATTGCTGGTCGTCGGCGTGCCGGTGCTGCTGCTGGTCCTGGGCGGCCCGCCGCCGGTGCCCACGTCGTGGCCGACCCGCGACGACCTCACCGCCACCATCGGCGTCGAGCAGCTGGTCGGCGTGCTGCTGTGGGTGGTCTGGCTGGCCTGGCTGCAGTTCACCGTCTGTGTGCTGATCGAGCTGCGCAGTGCCGTGCGCGGCGTCGGGTTGCCCGGCCGGGTGCCGTTGTCCGGACCGACCCAGCGGTTCGCGCGGGCGCTGGTCGCGTCGGTGCTGGTCGCCACGGCCGCCGTCGGGCAGGCCGCCGCGGCGTCGCCGGCCGCCGCCCCGGAGGCCCCACCGACTCCCGGCGTCTCGGTGTCGGACAGCTACGACGGCCAGGCCGAGGCCACCGTGCAGCACGAGGACGCCGCGCCGGCGCCGGCCGCCGCGGCCGAACAGGGCGAGGTCGAGTACCGCCTCGGTGATCTGGTCCTCGATCCGGAAGAGGGCGCGGAGCTGTTGGGGCAGAAGGTGTACGTGGTCCAGCCGCCCGACGGCCGCTATCACGACAACCTCTGGGACATCGCCGAACGCACCCTCGGTGACGGCCGCCGCTATCAGGAGATCTTCGAGCTCAACCGGGGCCGCGAGCAGCCGGACGGTCACGAGCTGTCGCTGGCGCGGCTCATCTACCCGAACTGGCTGCTGATCGTCCCCGCCGATGCTGCCGGCGTCGACGTCGTCACGGCACACACGCCGGCACCGCCGGAGACGCCGCCGGTACCGCAGCCGCCGACGGCGCCGGAGCAGGACGGCAGTGGCCACGGAGAGACCGGCGGCGAGCTCGGCGCCGGGCTGTTCGCCGACTACACCGCCACCGCGGAGGCCGAGCAGGTCACCACGAACCCGCACGCCGGCCTCATCGACGCCGGCCTGCTGGGTGCGGGGGTGCTGGCGGCTCTGGAGCTCCTGCGGCGGCGCAGGCGGACTCCGGAGCCCGGCGACGACGAGGTCGAGGCCGAGGTGGCGTTGCGCGTCGGAGCCGACCCGGACCGAGCCCGCTGGCTGGACTACGCGCTACGTACGCTCGCCGCGGGCTGCCAGCAGGAGGGGCGCCCGCTGCCCCCGGTCTACGCGGCCGTGGTGGACAGCACGTCGGTCGAGCTGCTGCTGGCGCCGGCGCGCGCGGACGCGCCGATGCCGTGGACGGTGCTCGACGAAGGCCGCCGCTGGACGCTGGCGCGAGCCGATGTGAAGATCGACACCGAGTTGCGAGGCCGGGTGCTGGCTCCGTACCCGGGGCTGGTGTCGCTGGGCCGAAGCGGCGAGGCCGACGTGCTCGTCGACCTCGAGGCCGCCGGCGGGCCGATCTGCGTCGACGGCGACCCTGAGGTGACGTTCGAGGTCGTGACCGCGCTGGCGGTGGAACTGGCGACCAACCAGTGGTCCGACCATCTGCGGGTCACCGCCGACGGCCTGCCGGACGCCCTCAGCGCCTTCGACCCGGGTCGGCTGCGGCTGGTCGACGGGGTCGAATCGCTGCTGCCGGAGCTGGCGGCGCGCCGTTCGGACCGCCTCGGTACCGACGTGCTGACCGGCCGGGTCCGGCCCGGTGGAGCGGGCAGCTGGATGCCGGAGTACCTGGTGCTCGGCACGCCGCCCACCGGCGAGCTCGCCGAGCAGCTGATGACGTTGACCAACGCGGCCGGGCGGTCGCCGCTGGGCGTCATCTGTGCCGGCGACATCCCGGGCGCGCGGTGGCGTATCTCCGTGGACAGCGCCGGGACGCTCGAGCTGCCGGCGCTGGGCCTGTCGGTGCGCGCCAACCGGTTGACGTGGCGCAGCATCGAGGCCCTGGTGGGCCTGGTCGATCCCGAGCGCAGCAACGACCCCGATCCGGCGGGCCCCGGCTTCAACGAGGCCTGGCTGCCGGAGATCCGACCGGAGGTGCCGCAGGTGCGTGCCCTGGTCACCGAGGCTGAGCTCGCCACGGCGCCGGTGCGGGTCTACATCCTCGGCCCGGTGGTGGTGCAGGCCCGCGAGGAGATCGAGGCGGAGCGGCGGGCGCTGGCGACCGAGATCGTCACGTACCTGGCCTTGCACCGCGACGGGGTCCACCCGACGGTGTTGGCGTCGGCGGTGTGGCCGCGCGGCGTGACCGCGGCGGTGCGGGAGTCCACGTTCGCGCGGGTCCGCGAGTGGCTCGGCGTCGACCGGACCGGCTCGCCGTACCTGCTGACCACCGAGGACGGCCGGCTCAAGCTGAGCGACGCGGTCGTCCTCGACTGGGACGTGGTGTGCGCGCTGCTGAGCCAGGCCCGGCAGGTGCGCCGGCCGTCGGAGGAGTCCGACCTGTTGCGCCGGGCGCTGCGGGTGGCCCGTGGCCCGGTGCTGAGCGAGCGTCCGCAGGGCCGGTACGCATGGATCGCGCGGGCCCGGGTGGAACGTGTGGCGTCGGACCTGTTGGTCGACGCCGCGCATCGATTGTCCGTCATCACCCGCGACGGCGGCGACCCGGCCACGGCGGCAGCCGCGGCCCGGGCCGGGCTGCGGGTCAGGCCCGCGGAGCAACTGCTCTGGCGCGACCTGATCCAGGCCCAGCACGCCGTCGACGGGCGGGACGGAGTCATGGCGGTGGAGGGCGAGATGAGCGAGACCCTCCTGGGCATCGGCGGCATCGAGCTCGCGCCTGAGACTCAGGCGCTGCTCGAGGAGCTGGTGCCCAGCTCGGGAGGGAGACATCGCGATCTCGCTTAGTCGACGCTCTTGTAGGACGAACGGAGGTGACACGAACGTAGGCGATTTCGATTCCGGTATGCCTGGGTGAATTCGGCGATCCGTTGATGACGGTCGACGAAGCACCGGACCGGCCGCGTCAGCACTTGTCGCGGAGCAATCGCCGGGTCATGAGAGTGGGCCTGACCGAATGTCACCGAGCTATCGGCGACCGGTAGGCTCTTGCGATGTCGTGCCGCACCCGATGCGGTGAGGCAAGAAGAATTCACAAGGGAGATAAAAATCATGGGTGTCGGTGCAGAGCTAAGTACCCTTGCCGAGCTCCACAGGACGTTCACGAACAACGCCGAGGCTGCTGAAGGCATCAAGACCGAGGTCGATGGCGGCGTCTCCAACGCGGTGTGGACCGGTCGGTACGCCGACGACTTCCGCACGGCGTGGGAGGACTACAAGCAGAACCTCGACACGCTGCGGGACGCCCTGAACGGTGCCGCGGACGATGTCCGGATCAACCACAACAACATCGCCGAGGCGACTGGCGAGCCGGACCGCATCTGAGTCCATCGCATTGTCACAACTGGTGGCCCGCATCCGCACCATGCTGATGCGGGCCACCGCCTTTTCCCGGTCGCAGTGGGGGTTTCGTGAATGCGTTTCGTCACCGCCGCGCCGCGGGGTCGGCGCGACCGCCGGGTACGGTCGTCGGCGCCGGTAAGATGCCTTGGGGATCGGTGATCTCCGGCTCGAAGCGAAAGACGGTGACGTGCGGCTACTGGTGAGTGCCACTGCTGCGGGCGACGGCGACATCGTCGACCTCGCCATCGACTGCGAGGACGACGCCACGATCGCCGACATCGCCCGGCAGCTCGCTGCTCGCGTGCGCCCGCAACCGCAGGCGCAGATCGTGCACACCGCCGGCCGGCACCTGGGTGTCGTCGGCGAGAGCGTGTTCGACGAGGGCCCGGGCGACGCCGCCGGGGTGCCGCCCACGCTCTACCTCGGCAGCGTGCCCCTGGACCCCGCCACGAAGGTGGCCGAGTCCGATCTGCGCAACGGCGCCCTCGTGGGTGTCGGCGTGCCGCTGCCGGACGTCTTCGCCGAACGCACCGGCGTGGTACAGGTGCGCACCGTCTCCGGTCCGGGCGCGGGCCACATCGACTACCTGTCGGCGGGCAGCCACGACGTCGGCGGCCGGGTAGGTGCGGCGGTCCGGCTGCGCGGCGAGGACGCGCCCCCTGTCGCGCTGCGGTTGGACGTCACCGTCGACGGCACCGTGACCGTCACCCCGGAACCGTCCCTGACCGGGGTCATGCTCCCGCCGCCGCCGCGGGAACGGCCGCTCGACGGCCCCATCGTGGTGCCGAAGGACGAGGAGCCGGAGCCGGCGAAGAAGAAAAAGAAGAAGGCCCGCCGCTTCAACAAGCGGATGGAGGAGCTGGCCCGCCTCAAGCATCCCAACCTCACGGTCGACCCGGAGGCCGACCGTCCGTTCCTGCACCTGGACCGGGTGCCGCTGGACGGGCCGGTCACCTGGCCGCCGGGTGGCGCCGTCGTCGTCGGCGACACCGTGCTGGAGCTGGCATTGCCGGCCGATCCGGACGCGTCGCTCTCGCCCAGCCCGGGCGGTGTGACCCTGGACTACAACCGGCCGCCACGGCTGTTGCCGCCGCCCAGGCAGACGGAGTTCCGGCTGCCCAACGAGCCGCGCAAGCCGGACAAGGAGCCGTTGCCCTGGGCCATCGCCATGGCGCCGATGATCATGGGCGGCGCGATGTTCTACTTCACTCGTTCGCCGTTCAGTCTCATGATCATGGTGCTGTCGCCCATCATGATGCTCTCGCGCTGGCGCAGCAGCCGCCATCAGCGCCAGACCCGCTTCTCCACCGACATGAAGACGTACGTCGAGCGGATGCGCAACATCGAGAACCAGGCATATCGGGGCCTGGTCGCCGAGCGTTCCGCCCGCCGCCGCGACGTTCCCGACCCGGCCGCGCTGCTGCTGTTCGCCACCGGGCCGCGGTCGCGGCTGTGGGAGCGCCGGCGCACCGACCCGGACTGGATGCTGGTGCGGGTCGGCACGGCTGACGTGCCCAGCGAGGTCTCGCTGACCGACCCCGGCCGCGAGGACCACGAACGCGTGCTGCACTGGACCGCGCCGGACGTGCCGGTCGGCGTGCCGCTCGAGCAGGCCGGGGTCACGGGCGTGGCCGGCCACGACGACGTCCGGCGCCAGGTGGCCGGCTGGATGGTGGCGCAGATCGCCGCCCTGCACAGCCCGGCCGACATCGAGATGGTGGTGCTCTCCGACCCCGAGGGCGGGGCGGCCTGGAACTGGATGCGCTGGCTCCCGCACGTGCGGCGCGGCGAGGCGTCCGAGATCATCGCCGGAATCGGTGCCGACGACGAGACCACCAGCCGGCGGGTCGCGGAGCTCATGGCCATCATGGAGCAGCGCAAGGCCGCCGCGGCCGACCGCGGTGGCGGTCTGATGTCGTCGCGCAACATCAGCTTCCCGCCGCTGCTGGTCGTGTTGGACGGCGCCCGCCGCATCCGGCTGATGCCGGGCCTCATCACGTTGCTGCGCGAGGGTCCCCGGCTGGGCATGTTCTTCCTCTGCATCGATGCCGACGAACGGCTGCTCCCGGAGGAGTGCCGGGCGGTCGTCTCGGTCGGGCCCACCTCCACCTCGGTCCGCCACACCGGGCAACCGACCATCGAGGGCATCCGCCTCGACATCGTCCCGCCGGAGTGGTGCGAACGGCTCGGCCGGGCGCTCGCGCCGGTCAAGGACGTCAGCTCCGAGGACCTGTCCTCGTCGCTGCCGATGTCCAGCCGGCTGCTCGACGTCCTCAAGCTCGACCCGCCGACGCCCGAGGCCATCGTGCAGTGGTGGACCACCGTCGGGCGTACCACCAAGGCGATCATCGGCGAGGGCATGGACGGGCCGTTCTCCGTCGACGTGCGCGCCGACGGCCCGCACGGCCTGGTGGCCGGCACCACCGGTTCGGGTAAGTCGGAGCTGCTGCAGACGCTGATCGCGTCGCTGGCGGTGGCCAACCGCCCGGACGAGATGACCTTCGTGCTGGTCGACTACAAGGGCGGCGCGGCCTTCAAGGACTGCAACAACCTCGCCCACACCGTCGGCATGGTCACCGACCTCGACGGCCACCTCACCACCCGCGCGCTGGAGAGCCTGGCCGCCGAGCTGCACCGGCGCGAGCACCAGCTCGCCCGCGCGGGAAAGAAGGACATCGAGGACTACCTGGCCGCCAAGGGTCCCGACGACGAGCCCATGCCGCGGCTCATGATCATCATCGACGAGTTCGCCGCCCTGGTCACCGAGCTGCCGGACTTCGTGAAGGGCCTGGTCGACATCGCCCGCCGGGGCCGTTCGCTCGGGGTCCACCTGCTGCTGGCCACGCAGCGGCCGGCCGGTGTGGTCAGCGCGGAGATCAAGTCGAACACCAACCTGCGCATCGCGCTGCGGGTCACCGACGGCAACGACAGCCAGGACGTCATCGAGGCGAAGGACGCCGCCGAGATCTCCAAGTCCACGCCGGGCCGCGCCTATGCCCGGCTCGGTGCGTCGTCGCTGGTGCCGTTCCAGTCGTCCCGCGTGGGCGGGCGGCCGACGGCTCCGGACGCCGAGGTCTCGGTCGACCTGCGCCAGCTGTCCTGGGAGAGCCTGGGCCGGCCCCCGGAGCGCACCGAGTCCAGTGACGCCGACGAGGACGTTTCCATACCGACCGACCTGGAGAGCCTGGTCACGGCCATCAATGCGGCGTCGGAGCGCACCGGCATCGGCGCGCCGCCGCCGCCGTGGCTGCCGCCGCTGGCCGATTCGGTGACCCTGGACGAGGTGCTGGCCGATCCGGCCGGCGTGGTCGAGCGCGGCCGCGAGATCCGTATCCCGTTCGGCATCGTCGACGTCCCGCGCGAGCAGCGTCGCACCGTCGCGTCCTACGACCTGTCCGGGGGCGGGCACCTGTCGATCGTCGGTGCGCCGCGAAGCGGCCGGTCCACCGTGCTGCGCGCGGTGGCCGGTGTCGTCGGCCGCACCCTGTCGCCGCGCGACGTCCACCTGTTCGGCATCGACTGCGGCAACAACGCGCTGCTGCCCATGGTCGGCCTGCCGCACACCGGCGCCGTCGTCAGCCGCGACCAGCCGGACCGGCTGTCCCGGCTGTCCGCCCGCATCCGCGCCGAGATCGGCCGGCGCCAGCAGATCCTCGCCGAGCAGGGCTTCGCCGACCTCAGCGAGCAGCGGGCCAACGCCGCCCCGGAGGCCCGGCTGCCCTACATCCTCATCCTGTTCGACCGGTGGGAAGGCTTCGTCCAGTCGTTCGAGAACTTCGACAGCGGCCGGCTCATCGACCAGTGGATGCAGATCATGCAGGAGGGCCCCGGCGTCGGGGTCAAGGTCGTCATGGCGTCCGACCGCACCACCCTGGTCGGGCGCATCTCGGCGTTGATGGAAGACAAACTCATGCTGCGCATGACCGACAACGCCGACTTCGGTGCGATCGGCATGAGCCCGAAGAAGGTCCCCGAGTCCATGCCGGCCGGCCGCGCGTTCCGCACCGAGGGCCTACTGGAGACCCAAGTCGCCCTGCTGGTCGACGACCCCGAGGGCACTGCGCAGGTGGCCGCGTTGCAGGCGATCGCGCGGGATGCCAAGGAACGGCACGCCGACGTCCCCCGCAAGTACCTGCCGTTCCGGGTCGACCCGCTGCCCACCCGCATCACCCACGCCGACGCCATGGCGCTGGCCGAACGGCCGCTGGCGCCCACCGAGCTGCCGGTCGCCGTCGGTGGCGACACCCTGACGTTGCGGACGCTGGACGCCATCGACCACGGGCCCGGCATCCTCGTGCTCGGGCCGCGGCGGTCCGGCCGCAGCACCACACTGCTCACCATGACGACGTCGATGCTGGAGCGGGGCTGGAAGCTGCTGGTCATCACACCCCGGCGCAGCCCGCTGAGTGCGCTGGCCGGCCGCGACGGCGTCGAGGCGGTCATCAACCTCGAGGCCGAGAAGGACGAGGTCACCAAGCTGTACGAAGGCATGGTGCCGGAGAAGGGCGGCCGGCCGACCGCCGTCGTCATCGACGACCTCGAACTGATGGGCGTCGACGGCTGGATGGTCGACCTGATGACCAAACACCTGCCGAAACTGCGCGACACCGGCAGCGCCATCGTCGCCGCCGGCACCACCGACGACCTCGGCAGCAGCTACCGCGGGCCGGCCGCGGTGCTGAAGAAGTCACGCTCCGGCGTGCTGCTGTCGCCGGGCGCGCCCGCCGACGGGGACCACTTCGGCATCAAGCTGCCGCGCTCGCTCACCGGCGGCATGCCGCCCGGCCGCGGTCTGTTCGTCGCCGCGGGCCAGTGGCAGCTGGTGCAAGTGCCGGAGACGACGACGTAGGACCGACACCACATCCACCGCGAGGCGGCGGCGGAGGGGATGCGGCACGGGTATCACGATGGCCGCGGAACACAGTGCCAAAACTCCTTGGGAGCCCGAAGCCCGCGCCGCTCCCCGGTTGATCTTGGAGTAACCGCGGAATCGCGGCCCGAAATGTCCGATCGATTCCGCGGTTACTCCAAGATCAACGGGAGTTTGTGTCGCGTGCTGGGTTTGAGTGGCGTTTCCGGGCCGGGTTTCAGCATTTCGCGGCACTCAGACCCAGGATGCGACTCAGACCCAGAACATTGCGTGCTTCTCCCGCACGACGGGTTGAGGGCCCGCGACCGCGACCCTGTCGGCGACGGCGACCGTCAGGTCTGTGGAGTGCCTGCTCGAGGGCCGGGTCAGGCCGGTCGCAGCCGGGCCGCGGCCGCCGCGACCTCGGGGTCGTCGCTCTCACGCAGCGCCGCCCACTGCTCCTCGTAGCCAGCCGGCGGCGACAGCTCGCCGGTGCCGCGGGACGCGGTCGCGACCGTCGACGCGGTGAGCTCGGTCAGTTCCGCCGATCCCTCGCCGTCGCCGGCCGCGACGATGGCGCGGACCAGGGTCTCCGGGTCGGTCGTGTGCGCGAACTCCCGCGCGTAGTACGGGTCGTGGCGACCGGCCCTCAGCTCGGCGACGAGCTGACGGGACGAGTCGGCGTCGTGCGGCGAGGTGAACCGCTGTGCGGTGGTGCGGGCGTTCTCGTACGACTCACTGGGCGGGCAGACGGGCAGGCGGGACTCGTCGCCGACGTAGGGCCGCGGCACCTGGGGCCGGTCGGGCTGGGTGGAGAAACCACCCTCGCCGGCGAGGTCCTGTGCCATCGCCAGCCGGCGGCGCAGGCCGGGCAGCTCGTCGGCGATCCAGGCCGAAACCTCCTCGAACCGGTTGGTCTCGGAGACCGGGAGGTGCACACCGGACAGGATGGAGCGCATCTCCTCACGCAGCGCCTGGATCTGCTCGCCGGCCCGCTCCATGGCCGCCACCAGCCGCGTCATCGCCTCGATGTCGATGGAAACCTGGTTGGGGTTCGGCGGTTGCGGTTCCTCGGGGCTGATGGGCACGGTGGGCCGCTCTGCGTCGACGTCGATCTGGGCCAGCGAGTCGTCGTCCTCGGGGTCCGTCTCGGCGTGGACCGGATCGTCGGCGTCGGTCTCGGTGTCGGCATCGGCCTCAGAGTCGGTCTCGGCGTCGACCTCGCTGTCGGTCTCCGTGTCCGGTTCGGTGCCGGCGTGGTCGGTGCCGCTGCCGCCGTCGTCACCGGTGTAGCCGCCCGATCCGCCGTCGCCGTCGCCGGAGCCGCCGGAGCCGCCGCCGTCGCCGGAGGCGTACGGGTCGGTCGAGGGGTCGTAGTTGGCATACGGGGACTCGTTGTCGGCGGGCAGGGTGTCCTTGTCCAGCGTGCCGCCGGTCTTGCCGGCATCGGGCCCGAGGCCGCCTGCTGCCTTCATCACATCGGCCTCACATCGATGACGTCGTCGTCGCCCCGGCTGTCCAGGGCTTCCTGGATGAGGTCGACACAACCGCCGGCCACGGTACCGGCCAGCCGCGCGTGCGTGGTGAGGCCGGTGAAGAACTCGTCGGCCAGGCGGCTCACCCAGGCGCCGTCCTCCATCGCCCGGATGGCCGGGTCGAGGAGCGTCTCGCAGTCGTCCATGACCAGCTGGGCCCGTCGCAGCGCCATCTCCAGTTCCTCCCGGCTGGCGAACTCGGGGAGGCAGCCGTCCGGCAGCTCGGCCTCCGGCAGCTGGATCTCCGGCCGGTCGGGAAGGACCGCGTCGTCGGGCTGGGTGTGGAAGTCGGGCATGGTGCCGTGGTCGGGCTGGATCTCCAGCGGCCGGGTCTCCACGGACGGCCCGTCGAACTGGTCGGGGAGGACGTGAACCTCGTCGGGCGCCGTCTGCACGCCGTCGCCGGGCGGGGCGCCGTCGTGGTCCGTCATGCTCTCGCCTTTCGTCGCTGACGTCGATCACTCCGGTCGTGCCCGAGACTCGGGGTTTTCGTGGTGGTTACCCTACCTGTCGCCTGGTCCGTGCCACGAGCCGCGCACAGTACCGCGGGGGCCGATAGGCTGGGCGCGACCGTTGTCGTCGTCCGCGGAGTCGAGCCCGTCCATGCCCGTCGAGTCGCTGTTCGAACGCCTCGAGCCCCTGCTGGCTCGGGTGTCCAAGCCCATCCAGTACGTCGGCGGTGAACTGGGCGCGACGGTCAAGCCGTGGGACGACGCCCAGGTGCGCTGGGCGCTGATGTATCCCGACGCCTACGAGGTCGGGCTGCCCAATCAGGGCGTGCAGATCTTGTACGAGCTGCTCAACGAGCAGGACGGCGTACTGGCCGAACGCACCTACGCGGTCTGGCCCGACCTCGAACGGCTCATGCGCGAGCACGGCATCGGCCAGTTCACCGTCGACGCCCATCGTCCGGTCGGCGCGTTCGACCTGCTGGGCGTCTCGTTCGCCACCGAGCTGGGCTACACGAACCTGCTCACTGCCCTCGACCTCGCCGGCATGCCGCTCATCGCCGCGGAGCGCTCGCTGGACCACCCGGTCGTCATCGCCGGCGGCCACGCCGCGTTCAATCCGGAACCGGTGGCCGACTTCCTCGACGCCGCCGTCCTCGGCGACGGTGAGGAGGTCGTGCTCGCCATCACCGAGGTCGTGCGTGAGTGGAAGGCCGAGGACCGGCCCGGCGGCCGCGACGGCCTGCTGCTGCGGCTGGCCGCCAGCGGCGGGGTCTACGTGCCCAAGTTCTACGACGTCGAGTACCGGCCCGACGGCGCCATCGCCCGGGTCGTGCCCAACCGTCCGGGCGTGCCGGCCACGGTGCGCAAGCACACGGTCATGGACCTCGACCAGTGGCCGTACCCACGCAACCCGCTGGTGCCGCTGGCCGAGACCGTCCACGAGCGCTACAGCGTCGAGATCTTCCGCGGCTGCACCCGCGGCTGCCGGTTCTGCCAAGCCGGCATGATCACCCGGCCGGTGCGGGAGCGTTCCATCGAGACCATCGGCAACATGGTCGAGGACGGCCTGAAGAACTCCGGATTCACCGAGGTGGGGCTGCTGTCGCTGTCCAGCGCCGACCATTCTGAGATCGGCGAGGTCGCGGCCGGCCTGGCCGATCGGTACGAGGGCACCAACACGTCTTTGTCGCTGCCGTCCACGCGGGTCGACGCGTTCAACGTCACGCTGGCCAACGAACTGTCCCGCAACGGCCGCCGGTCCGGGCTGACGTTCGCGCCCGAAGGCGGCACCGAGCGGATGCGCAAGGTCATCAACAAGATGGTCAGCGAGGACGACCTGATCCGCACCGTCAGCACCGCCTACGGCAGCGGCTGGCGGCAGGTCAAGCTGTACTTCATGTGCGGGCTGCCCACCGAGACCGACGAGGACGTGCTGGCCATCGCCGACCTCGCGAAGCGGGTCATCAAGGCCGGCCGCGAGGCGTCGGGCCGCGGCGACATCCGCTGCACGGTCTCCATCGGAGGGTTCGTGCCGAAGCCGCACACACCGTTCCAGTGGGCCGCGCAGGCCGATCACGAGGTCGTCGACGCCCGGCTGCGCAAGCTGCGCGAGGTGGTCAAGTCCGACCGGTCCTACGGCAAGGCGATCGGCCTGCGCTACCACGAGGGCAAGCCCAGCATGGTCGAGGGCCTGCTGTCCCGCGGCGACCGCCGGGTGGGCCGGGTCATCAGGGCGGTGTGGGAGGTCGGCGGCCGCTTCGACGGCTGGGGTGAGCACTTCTCCTATCAGCGTTGGGTGGACTGCACGGAGCGCGCGCTGGCCGGCGAGCCGGTCGACCTCGCCTGGTACACCACCCGTGAGCGTGACCGCGACGAGGTGCTGCCGTGGGACCACCTCGACTCCGGCCTGGACCGCGACTGGCTCTGGGACGACTGGCAGGACGCCCTGGACGAGGTCGAGATCGACGACTGCCGCTGGACCCCGTGCTTCGACTGCGGCGTCTGCCCGCAGATGGGCACCGAGATCCAGACCGGCCCGACCGGCCGCACGCTGCTGCCGCTCACCGTCGTCTGACACCCCGCACGTGCGGATCCCGAGGCAGGCGTGTTCCCGCCGCACCAGGCATGCATCCATGGTGCGGCGGGAACACCCATGGTGGACGTGATCATTTGAGGCTCTTCTGCTGCTTCCGTGGGTGGGGGGTGAGCGTGTCGTGGAGGCGCACGCCGTGCTCGTGTCTAGGTTCCTGGCTTGTCGAAGGTCAGGGACTAGGGACGGAGCAACGGCGTGCGTGGTGGCAGCGTATGGGCGCGGCTGTTGGGTGTCGAGAAGACCATC
>DASTYC010000036.1:0-112410 GCA_035765195.1 Streptosporangiaceae bacterium | reverse complement strand
GCGAGATACAGGGCGGGGATGGACATCTCCAGCGACAGCTGGCGGCTGTCGCCGGCATACACGCCTGCGAGCAACGGTTCGACGAGCTTGTCGGTAACCGCTCGGCCGAGCCGGTCGTCGACGAACCGGCCGACCGCGACGTCTGTGGCCAGCGGCGCCCCGACCCGCTCCGCGACGAGCCGGTCCACCTCGTCGTCGCTGAGCAGTCCCCGAACCGACTCAGGGTCGGCGGGCACCCCCATGAGCGTGTCCTTGGGCATCGGCCAGCGGCGGCCGCCGGACACGATCGACGCGCCGGCCTGGGCCGGGTTGACCACCAGGGCGCCGAGCCCGAGCTCGTCCATCAGCCGAAGCGCCTCGGGCCGCCTGGCAAGCACCGACTCCGCCCCGACGTCGATCGCGGTGCCGCCCACCACCTCGCGGCAGAGCTTCCCACCGACGCGATCGGAGGCCTCGATGAGGACGACGTCGAGGTCGTCGGCCGCACCCGCGAGCTCCCACGCGGCCGCGAGCCCGGCGATCCCGCCGCCGACGACGGCCACCCGTGCACCCATGCCGCCACTCTCCCACCACGACGTGCAACGTTCGGGGCCGGGCCGGTGTCTGTGCAGGTGAACGGTCACCATGACGGTGGCCATGTCGCACGGGAGCCCCAATGGCCATTCTCAGCAGCCTCACCGACCGGCAGCGCCGCCTCCTCGCGTGGACCGTCGCCATCCTCGCGGTCCTCGCCCTCTCGATCCCCGTCGGCCTGTCCGTCATCGGTCGCCAGGGCTCCGGCGATGCCTCGATGCCCGCCGGGCCGACGTCGCTCGATTCCCGCTCAGCCGAGTCGCCGGCCGTCGGGTCCGGCGCGGAGTCCCGCGACGGCGGCGCCGCCCCCGACGTGGCGACGCCGCAGGCCACGGCGCCGGACGCCGCAGCCGCGGTGGGCGCGACCAAGCTCGTCCGCACGGCCTGGCTCGGGATCCAGGTCACGGACCTCACGGGGTCCGCGGCCAAGGTCCGGGCCATCGCCACGACAGCGGGAGGACAGGTCCTGTCGGAGAACGTCGTCACGACCGACTCGCCGCTGGACGTCACGGGCGGGTTCGGGGACGCGAAGATCGAGCCGGTGGGGCCGAGCGAGGCCCGCCTCGTGCTCGGGGTGCCGAGCGACAAGCTCGACGGCGTCCTGACCGAGCTCGAGCGCGTCGGGAAGGTCTCCTACCGGTCGAGCAGCAGCCAGGACGTCAGCGACACCTACGTCGACACGGAGGCACGGATCAAGACGATGCAGGCCGGTGTCGACCGGCTGCGCGCCCTGCTCACCAGGGCGACGAGCCTCGAGCAGATCATCACGCTGGAGAGCGAGCTGACCCGCCGTCAGGCCGACCTCGACGCGCTGCAGGCGCGCCTCGCCGAGCTCGACAAGCGTGTCGACCAGTCCGAGGTCACCGTGACGCTGTGGACGTCCGAGGCCGAGCCCGTCGTCGACGACAACGACTTCGTCGACTCCCTGCGCGGAGCGTGGGAGGCCTTCCTCTCGTCGATCGTCGTGATCTTCACCGGGCTCGCGGTCATGCTCCCCTGGCTCGTCATCGTGCTGCTGGTTGTCCTCCTGGCGCGCCGGATCCTGCGCCGCAGGGGCCGCCCGACCACGACCGACTGACTGACGACTGACTGACGACTGACTGAAGACTGACCCCCCAACAGTCGAGTGCTCAGGATCCGCCCCTCCCGCCGAGGGCAGAAAGTGAGCACTCGACGTCACACCGGGTCGAGGACTCAGCGGGCGACCTTGCGCCGCACCATGTCGGACACGTCCCGTACCTCGCGGACATGGAGGGCGTGGGCGAGCAGGAGGTACACGGTGACGAAGACGGTGCCGACGAGGCCGAGCGTGAGGCCGTTGCTGATCAGGCGTTCGAGCGTCGACGTCTTCGCGATGTCCTGACTGGCCCCGACGATCGGCGAGAGGACCGAGAGGGTCCCCCAGGCGAAGAGCCCGGCCACCGCGGAGGCGAGGCCGATGCGCAGCGCGGCGCTGAGGACCGAGAAGAGTCCGAGGCGGCCGATCCGGCGGCGGATGAGCGTGAGGCCGATGCTCGAGCTGACGACGTTGCCCGCGGTCTGCCCGAAGGCCATCACCATGACGGCCAGCTTCGGGTCGACGAGCAGGCTGATGCCACCTGCGACCAGCGTGACCGACGTGAGTGCGAGCTGCATCCAGAAGGGCGACCGGCCGTCCTCCTGGGCGAAGAAGAGCCGGTAGCAGAGCAGGTCGAGGCCGAAGGGCACGATCCCGATGATCATGATGACGAGCACGACGGCCGCGACGTCGAGTGCATGGCGGTCGACGCCCGGGTTGAGGAAGGCAACCAGAGGACGCGCGACGACCATGACGAGCACCATGGCGGGCAGGTTCGCGACGAGCGGGAGCACGAGACCGCGTCGGAAGTCCGTCTTGAGCCGATCGGTGTCGCCGTCGGCCGCGGCACTCGCCAGCCTGGGGAAGAGCGCGGTGATGATCGAGACGGTCACGAAGGCGTGCGGCAGCATGAAGATCGTGAAGCCGATGGCGTAGACGGCCGGGCCGAAGACGGGCTCCCGCGGTGTGGAGTGGCTGGCCGCCTCGTTGAGGGCCGCTTGGGTGATGAAGAAGCCGAGCTGTGACACCGCGAGCCCCGCGAACGCCCAGAGCGCGAGGCGGCTGACCGCGCCGAGGCCCACCCCGCGCACGCCCCAGCGGGGTCGGTAGTGGAAGCCGGTCTTGCGCAGGGCGGGGACGAGCCAGAGTGCCTGGACGACCACGGACAAGGTGGCCGCGCCGGCGAAGAGCCAGATCATCGGGCCGGTCCACATCTCGGGCGTGCGTGGCAGCAGCTCGCCCTTGGGTCCCTCGATCCGCGGCGCCGGGAAGAGCACGATGAACAGCACGAGCCCCGTCACGGCGACAACGTTGGCCATGAAGGGAGCCCAGGCGAACGCCCCGAACTTCCCTCGTGCGTTGAGGATCTGGCCGAGCAGCGCGAACAGGCCGTAGAAGAAGACCTGCGGCAGCGTGATCAGCGCGAAGGCGGTCGCGAGCTCCTTGAACTCCGGGCTCTGGTCGTGTGCGAGGAGCCACACGAAGGCACCTGCTCCAGCCGTGAGCAGCCCGGTCACGACGAGCATGCCCGTCAGCGCGACCGTGATGACACGGTCGGTGAACTCCTGGCCACCGTCCCGGAGCTTCATCGCCCGCGAGAGCGCTGGGATGAGCACGGCGTTGAGGATGCCGCCGGCGGCGAGCATGTAGAGGACGTTCGGCAGGGTGTTGGCCAGGGTGAAGGCGTCACCGGCGAGGCGGGCCCCGATGATCGCCGTCATCAGGCCGGCCCGGACCGTGCCGAGCACGCGGGAGGCGAACGAGCCGGTCGCCATGACGAGGCTCGACCGGGCGAGCGACGCGGTCGCCATCAGCGGGCCGAGACCTCGTGCACGAGTGCCGTCACTCGGGTCAGGACGTCCGGGTCGACGTCCGGGAGGACGCCGTGGCCGAGGTTGAAGATGTGTCCTGGAGCGTGCCGCCCCTCCTCCACGATCTCCATCACCCGGCGCTCGAGGACCTCCCAGGGGGCGAAGAGCAGGGCGGGATCGAGGTTGCCCTGCACGGCATACCGGTCGCCGAGCCGCGCCACGGCATCGGTCAGGCTGACGCGGTAGTCCACGCCGACGACGTCGGCGCCCGCCTCCCCCATGACCCGGAGCAGCTCGCCGGTGCCCACGCCGAAGTGGATCTTGGGCACGCCCAGCTCGTCCACGGCCGCGAGCGCAGCCGCGGAGTGGCGCTGGACGAACGTGACGTAGTCGGCGCGGTTGAGGGCGCCGACCCATGAGTCGAACAGCTGGATGGCGCTCGCGCCGGCTGTGGCCTGCACGCGCAGGAAGGCGCCGGAGATCTGGGCGAGGCGCTCGCAGAGGGCGTGCCACAGCTCGGGGTTGCCGTGCATGAGCGCCTTGGTCTTGACGTGGTTCTTCGACGGGCCGCCCTCGACGAGGTACGACGCGAGCGTGAATGGTGCGCCCGCGAAGCCGATGAGCGGCGTCTCGCCGAGCTCGGCCACGAGCTGGCCGACCGCCTCGGTGATGTACGGCACGTGCTGCGGTGTGAGCTCGACCAGCTGGTCGAGGTCCTTCCACTCGCGGATCGGGTGGGCGACGACGGGGCCGACCCCGGAGACGATGTCGAGGTCGACGCCTACGGCCTTGAGCGGGACGACGATGTCGCTGAAGAAGATGGCGGCGTCGACGTGGTGGCGCCGCACCGGCTGGAGCGTGATCTCGGTGACGAGCTCGGGCCGCATGCACGACTCGAGCATGGGCACCCCCTCGCGAACGGCGCGGTACTCCGGCAGGGAGCGACCGGCCTGCCGCATGAACCAGACAGGCGTGCGGGTCACCGGTTGGCGGCGGGCGGCGCGCACGAGGTCGCTCTGGACGGAGGGGGCGTGAAGGGAGGTCGGCACCGGTCAATCCTGCCACGCACCAGAGCGGCGCACGGACCGGTCCCCTCGGCGTGGCCTGCGGACATTTGGCGCCGGTGCGGCTTACCCTCGCATGGTGCAGACGAGAACGTTGCCGGGTTCGCACGGCGCGGGTTTCGCGAGGGCACAGGCGGCCCTCCGCGATGTCCGGTTGCGCTCGGAGATCCGGCTCACCGAGGTCCCGGCTCCCACTCGCATCGCCCCGTATGCCGCCGCGTTGACGGCCGACGTCATCGACCCGGGCGATCCCGAGGCCGAGCTCAGCACGGGGCGCTTCGTGCTCCTCTACGACCCGTCCACCCCAGAGACGTGGGGCGGCCAGTGGCGCGTCGTCACCTTCGCTCGCGCCGAGCTCGAGGCCGAGCTCGCCAGCGACCCGATGCTCGGCGCCGTCGGCTGGTCGTGGCTCATCGACTCGCTCGGCGCCCGCGGCCTGCGGTGGACGGCCGAGGCCGGCACGGTGACCCGGGTCGTGGGCGAGGGCTTCGCTGGCCTGGCCGACCGCGGGGCGAGCGTCGAGATGGAGATCCGGGCGTCCTGGACCCCCGTCGACGGCGACGTCGCCGGTCACCTGCGAGCATGGACCGACATGCTCTGCACCATTGCCGGAATCCCGCCCCTTCCCGATGGCGTCGTCCCCCTACCAGGGCAGCGCCGGTGACGGCAGAGGACTCGTCGACCGCAGAGGTCGACCTCACCCCCCTCACGATGCCGGCTGAGGGCGTGCCGGAGGTCGTCACCGAGGAACGGGCCCTCGACGAGGCGGCCGCCGCGATCGCCTCCGGTGACGGGCCGATCGCCATCGACGCCGAGCGCGCGTCCGGCTACCGCTACGGGCAGCGCGCCTACCTCGTCCAGCTCCGGCGCGAAGGTGCGGGGACCTGGCTCATCGACCCGATCGCCCTCCCCGACCTGTCCCCGCTCGCCGAGGCGATCGGGGACGACGAGTGGATCCTGCATGCCGCCACCCAGGACCTTCCCTGCCTCGCCGAGGTCGGCCTGCGACCGAGTGCGCTGTTCGACACGGAGCTCGGCGGACGACTCGCGGGTCGACCCCGCGTCGGACTCGGGGCCATGGTCGAGCACTACCTCAGCGTGAGCCTCGCGAAGGAGCACTCGGCGGTGGACTGGTCGACGAGGCCCCTGCCCGACCCGTGGCTGCTCTACGCCGCCCTTGACGTCGAGGTGCTGAGCGACCTGCGGGAGGCCGTGCACGACGACCTGAGCCGGCAGGGCAAGGCCCTCTGGGCAGCCGAGGAGTTCTCGAGCCTGCTGGGGTTCACCGGACCCGCCGCCCGCGTCGATCCCTGGCGACGCACGTCCGGCCTGCACCGCATCCGCAGCCGGCGCGGCACGGCGCTCGTCCGGGAGATGTGGGAGATGCGCGACCGCATCGCCCGCGAGCGTGACACCTCTCCCGGCCGGGTCCTGCCCGACGCCGCCATCGTCGAGCTCGCGACCGCGCACCAGCGGGCCCGGACGGTCCCGCGCTCACTGAGCTCGTCCGAGGCGCGCCTCGCGAGGTCGGTCCGCCGCAACGAGAGCCAGCTGATCGAGGCCATCGCCGCAGCCCTGGCGATCCCCGAGGACGAGCTGCCCCCGCTCTCCGTCGCTGCGACCGGCCCTCCTCCGCCGAAGTCCTGGGCCGATCGCGACCCCGTCGCCGCGGCCAGGCTCGCCCGATCCCGCGAGCTGCTGGCCTCGGTCGCGCAGGAGCTCCATGTGCCCGTCGAGAACCTCCTCACGCCTGACCTGCTGCGACGCTTCCTGTGGGAAGGGCCAGACGACCCCAGCACCGAGGACGTCGCGGCCGCCCTGCGCGACCTGGGCGCCCGTGAGTGGCAGACCACGATCGCGGCCCCGCTGATCGCCCTGGCGTGCAGCGAGCACTCCCCCACGCCCTGAGCCACCCGCGGGCGGGTGCCTTGTGCCGACGGGCAGCCATGGTGATCGTGAGCTGCCCCTGACCGCGTGTCAGGGCGGCGGCCGGCCGTGACGACCATCACCCGCCCGGCCACCTTCGCCTAGAAGTTACCCAGCAGTAGTCTTGAGGGTGTCGCGCTTAGGCGCGGCTCGGTCGTGCCTCGGTCCCGGCCAGGACGACCGCTCCCGTGAACCAACCTCTCGTCAGGAGGCACCCGTGCCCCGCCCACTTCGTGACGTCGTCTTCGTCGACGGCGTCCGCACCCCGTTCGGCAAGGCCGGCGAGAAGGGTATGTACGCCCAGACCCGCGCCGACGACCTCGTGATCAAGTGCATCCGCGCGCTGTTGCGCCGCAACCCCGAGCTGCCCAGGGAGCGCGTCGAAGAGGTGGCGATCGCCGCGACAACCCAGATCGGCGACCAGGGGCTGACCCTCGGCCGCACCGCCGCCCTCCTCTCCGGACTGCCCAAGAGCACGCCCGGATACTCCGTTGACCGGATGTGCGCCGGCGCGATGACGGCGGTCACGAACACCGCGGCGTCGATCGCCTTCGGCGCGTACGACATCGCCATCGCCGGAGGGGTGGAGCACATGGGCCGGCACCCCATGGGCGAGGGGGTCGACCCCAACCCGCGGATCCTCGCCGAGAACATCGTCGACCCCGACGCGCTCGTGATGGGCAAGACGGCAGAGAACCTGCACGACCGGTTCCCCAAGCTGACCCGGGCACGTTCGGACGCGTTCGCCGTGGCCAGTCAGAACAAGCTCGAGAGGGCCTACCGGGACAACCGGATCCAGCCCGACCTCGTCCCCGTGGCCATCCCCAGCGCGGAGCTCGGCTTCGGCCTCGCCACGGTCGACGAGCCCCCACGCCCCGGGACGACGATCGAGGACCTCGCCGACCTCAAGACCCCCTTCCGCCCGCACGGCAACGTCACCGCAGGCAACGCCGCGGGCCTCAATGACGGCGCCACGGCCTGCCTGCTCGCCTCGTCGGACGCCGCTGCGGAGCTCGGCCTCCCCGTGCGGATGCGCCTCGTGAGCTTCTCCTTCGTCGGGGTCGAGCCGGAGTTCATGGGCGTCGGCCCGATTCCCGCGACCGAGAAGGCACTCGCCAAGGCCGGCCTGACGATCGAGGACATCGGCCTCTTCGAGCTCAACGAGGCCTTCGCCGTGCAGGTGCTGGCCTTCCTCGACCACTACGGCCTCGCCGACGACGACCCCAGGGTCAACGAGTACGGCGGCGCCATCGCGACGGGCCACCCGCTCGCCTCTTCTGGAGTGCGGCTCATGAACCAGCTCGCCCGACAGTTCGAGCAGCACCCCGAGGTCCGCTACGGCCTCACGGCGATGTGCATCGGCATCGGCATGGGTGGCGCCGTCGTCTGGGAGAACCCACACCACGCGGACTACGGCGCGGACACCGCAGCGCAGAAGGAGAACGACCAGTGAGCCAGACCCCCGAGACCGCGTCAGAGCTCGTCACGCACGCGCTGGTGCGCGACGTCCCCCTACCCGGCGGGGTGGGCACGCTGGCCCTCGTCACGCTCGACAACGGCTTCGACCACACGAAGCCCAACACGCTGGGCTCGCGGACGATCACCGGACTGGCTGCGACGTTCGACCGGCTCCGCGAGCGCGCGGAGGCCGGCGAGATCGCGGCCGTGGGCATCACCGGCAAGCCCTTCGCCTTCGCCGTGGGCGCCGACTTCAACGCCATCGCCGCGATCTCCCGCCGTGAGCAGGCCCTCGAGGGCGCGCGGGCCGGACACGCGGCATACGCGAAGCTCTCCGACCTGCCCGTGCCGACCTTCGCGTTCGTCAACGGCGCCGCCATCGGCGGCGGAGTCGAGCTCGCCCTGTCGACCACCTACCGGACGATCAGCGCGGGAGTGCCGGCTGTGGGGCTCTCGGAGGTCTTCCTCGGCCTCGTCCCCGGTTGGGGTGGCTGCTGGATGCTGCCCAACCTCGTGGGCGTCGAGGGCGCACTCAAGGTCATCATCGAGAACCCGCTCAACCAGAACCGGATGATGAAGGCCAGCGAGGCCTACCAGCTGGGCATCGCCGACGCGATCTTCGAGCCCGCGGACTTCCTCGAGGAGTCCATCGCGTGGGCCGCCCGCGTCGTGAGCGGCGAGACGAAGGTGGAGCGTGCCGAGGTCGACCGCGACGAGGAGCGCTGGAGCGCCGCGATCACCGCCGCGCGCGGCCTCGCCGATGTCCGAACCGGACGCCAGGCCAGGAGCCCGTATGCCGCCCTCGACCTCGTCGCGTCCGCCCGCACGACCTCGCGTGACGAGGGCTTCGCCGCCGAGGACGAGGTTCTCGCCGACCTCGTCATGAGTGACGAGCTGCGCGCCGGGCTCTACGCCTTCGAGCTCCTCCAGAAGCGCGCGAAGCGCCCGGCGGGCGCTCCCGACAAGAGCCTCGCCCGCACGGTGACCAAGGTCGGCATCGTCGGCGCGGGCCTCATGGCCAGCCAGCTCGCGCTGCTGTTCGTCCAGCGCCTTCAGGTGCCCGTCGTCCTCACGGACGTCGACGACGAGCGCGTCGCCAAGGGCGTCGGGTACGTCCACGGCGAGCTCGACAAGCAGGCGGGCAAGGGCCGGCTGAGCCCCGACAAGCTGAACCGCTACAAGGCGCTCGTCACGGGCTCGACGAGCAAGGACGGCTTTGCCGACGCCGACTTCGTCATCGAGGCGGTGTTCGAGCAGATGTCGGTCAAGCAGCAGGTCTTCGCCGAGCTGGAGAGGGTTGCGGCCGCCGACTGCGTTTTCGCGACGAACACGTCGAGCCTGTCGATCGCCGAGATGGCCAGCGGGCTGGAGCATCCCGAGCGCGTCGTCGGCTTCCACTTCTTCAACCCGGTGGCAGTCATGCAGCTCCTCGAGATCATCCCGGGCGAGAAGACCGACGACGCCACGCTGGCAACAGCGTTCGCCGTCGGCAAGGACCTCAGGAAGACCTGCGTCAGGGCCGCCGACCGCCCGTCCTTCATCGTCAACCGACTCCTCGGCCGGTTCATGGGCGAGGCGGCCCGGATCCTCGACGAGGGGACGCCGATCGAGGTCGTCGATCGCGCGTTCGCCGGCCTCGCCCCGATGCCGCCGTTCGTCCTGATCGGGCTCGTCGGTCCCGCCATCGCCCTGCACAACGGGGAGACGCTCGTGCGTGCGTTCCCGGACCGGTTCTACGCCTCGCCGACGCTCCAGCGGCTCGTCGCGGCGAAGAAGCCGGGCTTCTACGACCTCAGCTCGGGCCGACCGGTGCTCGATCCCGAGGTCGCCGACCTCATCGAGAGACCGGCCACCCCTGTCGTTCTCGACACGGCGCAGGTGCGCGAGCGCGTCCTCACCGTGCTCGCCGACGAGGCGCGCCGGATGCTCGACGAGGGGGTCGCCCAGGCGCCCATGGACATCGACCTCGCCATGATCACGGGCGCCGGCTTCCAGTTGTGGAACGGCGGCATCACGCCCCTGCTCGACCGCACCGGCGTCTCGGAGAAGGTCACCGGGCATCGCTTCCTCCCCGAGGGTGTCGCGAGCGTCCCCGCCTGACGTCGCCACCACCGCACGTATGCCGTCGGGCTGGTTCCCAGACCCGTGGAACCCGAGCCAGGCCCAACACGCGTTGGGCTGGGTGGCGACTCGACGGCATACGCCCGGCGACCTCGTGGCGGAACGGGACGCGCCGACCCACCGAAGTTGCCATAACTCATATATGAGTTAGCCTCGACGCGTGAGTCCGACCTACCTGACCCGCATCGGCGGCCTGATCCGCGACGCCCGACGCCACCAAGGGATGACCCAGGCCGAGCTCGCCGACCTGCTCGGCACCTCCCAGGGCGCGGTGACACGCATCGAGGCCGGCAAGCAGAACCTCAGCCTCGACATGCTCGCCAAGATCGGCGACGCGCTCGACTCCGAGTTCGTGTCCCTCGGCCACTCTGGCCCGCAGCACCTGCGCATCGTGGGTGGGCGCAAGCTGAGCGGCTCGATCGACGTGAAGACGTCGAAGAACGCCGCCGTCGCCCTCCTCTGTGCCTCGCTGCTCAACCGCGGCCGCACGACACTGCGCAACCTCGCGCGCATCGAGGAGGTCAACAGGATCCTCGAGGTCCTCGCGTCGATCGGCGTGCGCACCCGCTGGCTGCCCGACTCCAACGACCTCGAGATCACCCGGCCCGACAAGCTGGACCTGTCCAGCATCGACGTCGAGGCGGCGCGCCGGACGCGGACGGTGATCATGTTCCTGGGGCCGCTCCTCCACGAGCACCCCGAGTTCCAGCTGCCGTATGCCGGCGGGTGCGACCTCGGCACGCGCACCGTCGAGCCCCACCTCTTCGCGCTGCGACAGTTCGGCCTCGAGGTCACCGCGACCCACGGCTTCTACGAGGCGCTGTCGGACCGCACGGTCAACCCGCAGCGCGCGATCATCCTCACCGAGCGGGGCGACACCGTCACCGAGAACGTCCTCATGGCGGCCGCCCGCTACGAGGGCACGACGGTCATCCGCAACGCCAGCTCCAACTACATGGTCCAGGACCTCTGCTTCTTCCTCGAGCGCCTCGGGGTCACGGTTGACGGCATCGGCACGACGACCCTCACAGTGCGTGGCGTCGGGACGATCGACGTGGACGTCGAGTACTCCCCGAGCGAGGACCCGATCGAGGCCTTCAGCCTGGTCGCCGCCGCGGTCGTCACCGGCTCGGCGATCACGATTCGCCGCGTCCCCATCGAGTTCATCGAGATCGAGCTCGCGACGCTCGAGGGCATGGGCATGGAGTACGGCCTCTCCGAGGAGTACACATCGGCGAACGGCCGCACTCGCCTGGTCGACCTGACGACGATCCCGGGCCCCCTCCACGCCCCGATCGACAAGATCCACCCGATGCCCTTCCCGGGTCTCAACATCGACAACCTGCCCTTCTTCGCGGTCATCGCCGCCGTGGCCGAGGGCAGCACGATGATCCATGACTGGGTCTACGAGAACCGCGCGCTCTACCTGACCGAGCTGACGAAGGTCGGGGCCAAGGTCCAGCTGCTCGACCCGCACCGCGTCATCATCGAGGGCCCCACCAAGTGGCGGGCGGCCGAGGTCGTGTGCCCGCCGGCGCTCCGTCCCGGCGTGGTCGTCCTGCTCGCCATGCTCGCCGCGCCCGGCACCTCTATGCTGCGCAACGTCTACGTCATCAACCGCGGCTACGAGGACCTCGCGGAACGACTCAACGCCTTGGGAGCCACCATCGAGGTCTTCCGCGACATCTGAGCAGCGCCGTGCCCCCACATGATCGGAGGGCACATGGGTCTGGTCGGATTGTGGCTCTGGAGCACATGAGCCGCCTCACAGGGTCTCCTTAGTGTTCGGGGCATGGTCGACGCCGCCTTCTCACCCGAGCCCCTGTCCTTCATCGCACCGGTGAATCTCACCGGCAGGACGGCGCTCGTCACCGGCGCGGCAAGCGGCATCGGCGCGGCCATCGTGCGGACCTTCGCGGCCTCCGGGGCCACCGTTCACGCCGTTGACCGCGACGAGGCCGGGCTCGAGCACTTCGCCGACTCCCAGTCCGTCGTCCCCGTCGTGGCCGACCTCGCCGACCTCGACGCGCTGGGCGCGCTTCCCGTCGACATCGACATCCTCGTGAACAACGCGGGCGTGCAGCATGTGAGCCCGATCGAGGCCTTCCCGGTCGAGCGCTTCGACTTCATCCTCGACCTCATGCTGCGCTCCCCCTTCAGGCTCATCCGGCAGAGCCTGCCCCACATGTATGGGCAGGGCTGGGGCCGGGTCATCAACATCTCGAGCGTCCACGGGCTGCGGGCCAGCGCCTTCAAGTCCGCCTACGTCGCGGCCAAGCACGGCCTCGAGGGGCTCTCGAAGGTCGCGGCCCTCGAGGGCGCACCGCACGGGGTGACCTCGAACTGCATCAACCCCGCCTACGTGCGGACTCCTCTCGTCGAGAAGCAGATCGCAGACCAGGCGATGGCCCACGGGATCCCCGAGTCGGAGGTCGTGGAGAAGGTCATGCTCACCCCAGTGGCCGTCAAGCGGCTCATCGAGCCCGAGGAGGTGGCGGCTCTCAGCCTCTTCCTGTGCGGCCCCGCCTCCGCCTCCATCACCGGGACGTCCTTCGCCCTGGACGGCGGGTGGACCGCACACTGAGGACGGTGAACGCGTGGGGCAGCATGGGCCCAAGGGGCCCAGTTGACCCCTCTGACCACGCAGACCACGCACGTCCCGCCCGCTCGCCGTTCCCCGCCCCTCCCGCCTAGGATCTGCCCGTGGCCACCGAACCCCGCGACGCGACGCTGCAGCTGCTCGAGCTGCTCGCCTCGGACGCCTCCGTGGCGGAGATTGCCGCCGTCGAGGCCCCCGCCGCGGCCCGGGAGCTGGCCATGCGCATCGGCAGCACGCGCGACCTCCATCGACAGCGCGAAGCGGCCCTCAGCGCGCTGCTCGACACCGCCCGGGAGCTCTCCAGCGAGAGCGATCCTGCAGTCGTCCTCGAAGCCATCGTGCGGCGCGCCCGGACCCTGCTGAGGGCCGACGTCGCCTACCTCACCCTCTCCGACCCCCAGGCCGGCGACACGTACATGCGAGCCACGAGCGGTTCGGTGTCCGCGACCTTCCAGTCGGTCCGGCTCGCCCTCGGCGCCGGCCTGGGCGGCCTCGTCGCCTCGACCCGCAAGCCGTACTGGACCGCCGACTACGCCTCCGACTCCAGGTTCGCGCACACCCGTACCATCGACAACGCCGTCGGCGAGGAGGGTCTCATCGCGATCTGCGGCACGCCGCTCATCGTGGAGGACCACTTCGTCGGAGTCCTCTTCGCGGCGAACCGTTCTCCACGCCCCTTCACCCGGGACGAGGTGGCCCTCCTGGGCAACCTCGCCACCTTGGCCGCCGTGACCCTCGTCCAGGTCCGGGCGCGAGCGGACGCGGAAGCCGCGTTCGCCCAGCTCACCATGGCCCACGAGAAGGTTCACGAGTATGCCGCCGGGGTCGAGAAGGCCGCCGCAGCACACGACCGTTTCGCCTCGCTCGTGCTCGACGGCGGTGGGGTCGATGACATCACGCATGCCCTCGGTGAGCTCCTGGGCGGCTGGGCGGTCCTGCTCGACGAGTCCGGCACCCGCCGCAGTGCGTACGGACCCGCCCCGCAAGGTCCAGCGCCGAGCGCCGAGGAGGTCGATCCCCTCGTGCGCGAGCTTGACGTGCAGGGCGCCGACAAGGGCCGGCTCGTCCAGCACGACGGGGTATACGCGGTGGCGATCACCGCGGCCAGGGAGTCTCTCGGCATGCTGTGTGTCGGCGGGCTGGGTTCGCTGTCGGACGCCGACCGGCGCACGGTCGAGCGTGCCGCCGTCGTCACCGCGTTGGTACTGCTCTTCGAGCGGAACGCCGCTGACACCAGACAGAGCGCGCGCAACCGCGTCCTCTCCGACCTCATCACCGCCCGTGGCCCTCTGGATGACCGGGTCCACCTCGCCCGCACCAGCGGCTTCGACCCGCACCAGCCGTACTGCCTGCTCGTCCTCCGCGGGGACACGAGCACGCCGCAGCGCACCGTCCTGCTCTCGGCCAGCACCGCCGCGGGCGAGGGCGGCCTCGTCGGGCAGCACGACGAGGACGTCGTGGCCCTCCTACCGGGAAACGACCCGGATGCCCTCGCCAAGCAGATGGCGGCCCGGATCGGTCGCCGAGCGTCGGCCACGGTGGCCGGCGTCGGACCGCTCAAGGGCGTGGACGACCTGCCCCAGGCCCACGAGGAGGGGACACGCACGGTTCGCGCGCTCGTCGCGCTGGGGCACAGGGGCAAGGGTGCGGCCGCGACGCAGCTCGGCTTCGCCGGTCTCATCGTCGGCTCTGATCCCGATGTCGGCGACTACGTCCGGCGCGTGCTCGGTCCCGTCCTCGACTACGACGCGCGACGGGGCACCGATCTCGTCGGCACGCTCCGCGCGTACTTCGCCGCCGGCTCGAGCCCCCGGCACGCCGCCACCGACCTGCACGTGCACGTCAACACCGTCTCGCAGCGGCTCGAGCGGATCTCGGCTCTCCTGGGCGATGACTGGCAGCAGCCGGATCACGCACTCGAGATCCAGCTTGCGCTGCGCCTGCGGCAGCTCGTGGGCGGGAGCTGAGCCTCGATCCCCTTGGCGCCAGGATCGGCGGGGAGGAGCGCGGGCCCCGGCGTCCCGAGGCCCTGAGTGGGCTCAGGAGGGCTCAGGCGGGCTCAGGCGGAGCCCAGGCCCAGCCGCCGATCGATGGCATCCGCGACCGCCCGGGTGCCGGCCCGTTCGAGGATGACGCTGTAGTGATTCGCGTCCTCAACCTGCGTCACGCGTACCTCTTCAGGGAGCCCCAGAGCCGCGATGCGCGCCTCGTCGTAGAGCCCCTGGGGTTCGTCGAGCAGGCCGCGGCTGGCCCAGATGAACTCGACCGGCACCCCGAGCTCGACGCACCGGCGCACCGCGGCGTGGGTCGTCTCGTCGGCGAGCACGTCGGTCCCGTCCGCACGAACGGCATCGAGCAGGCAGGAGCTCATCAGCTGTTGGCCCTGCTCATCGACCGGCACGAGGTCGTGCAGGATGTAGCGTCGCACCGCCTCCCCCGCCTCCCCCTCGAGTGCCTTGCCCACGGCGGGATGGGCCTGCCAGAACTCGACGTAGGCCGCCTCGTTCGGGAAGCGCATTCGCAGCCGATCCATGGCGGGGCCGATCACGGCTTGGAGAGCCGCGTCGATGTCCTGGCGTGGCGGGGCACCGAGGGCGAGTCCTCCGTCGACGAGCACGACCCCGCGAAAGCGCTCTGGGTGGGTCGCGCCCGCGAGCGCCGCGATGAAGGCGCCCATGGAGTGGCCGACGAGGAGCGGCTCGGCACCGAAGACGGAGGCGATGGAGGTCAGGTCCTCCACGTGCGTGGCCAGACCGTACGGGCCCGGCGCCTCCCGGCTGGCGCCGCGACCGCGCAGGTCGGGAGCGAGGAAGCGAACGGCGCCGGGCCCGTGACGGCGCTCCACCTCGTCGGCGACCCGCTGCCAGGACAGGCCGTTGGCGGTGATGCCGTGCACGGCGATGACGACGGGCGCGCCGTCGCGGGCCTCGCCCACCGTGAGGTCGTGGATGGCGAGGCTGCCCTCGGGCAGCTCGATGACGAAGGTTGGGTCGGTCATGACGCTCGAGCCTTCCTGATGAGTCGACCGCCGAGGCCGGTCAGGCCCGACGGAGCGAAGTAGACGACGATGATGAAGAAGACGCCGAGGATGAACAACGGCTGGGCGAGCACCTTCGCGAGGGTGTCGGGCAGCGTCTGGAAGACCGACGAGCCGCTGAGCTCCACGAGGCGGGCGTCGGCGTAGTGGTAGAGGAAGCCCCCGATGACGGCCCCCCACTTGCTGCCGGCACCGCCCAGGACGACCATCACGAGCAGCGCCAGCGTGAACTCCGACGTCGTCAGGTGCGGGTTCGACCCACCGAGCACGAGCGCGTGGACCACCCCGCCCAAGCCGCCGAGGAACGACCCCACGACGATCGCGAGGAGCTTGACCCGGTACACGTCGAGCCCGAGGACGGCCGCCCGCGCCTCGTTCTCTCGCACGGCGGCCATCGCATGGCCCGCCCGTGAGCGCACGAGCAGGGAGACCACGACCCAGGCGACGACGACGAAGGCGAGCGCCAGCCAGTAGCGGTAGGACGCGTTGGCGACGCCGACGAGCAGCTCCGGCACGGCATCGCGGTTGAGCGCCTTGCCCTCTTCTCCCCCGGTCACCTCCCCCGGGTTGCGCATGACGATGATGGAGGCGGCCTGCGCGAACGCCAACGTCACCATGGCGAAGGCGATCCCGCCGACCCGCAGGGCGATCCCGCCGACGAAGAGGGCCAGCAGCGTCGTCGCCGTGAGCGCCACGAGGATCGCGACGGGCAGGGGCAACGACCATGTCGAGAGCGAGATCGTCAGCAGGTAGCTGCCGGCCGCGACGAACAGGGCGTGGCCGAAGGACAGCAGGCCCGTCCGTCCGAAGATGACGTCGTAGCTCAGCGCGATCCCGGCGATGACCAGGCCTGTGGCGAGCAGCTGGAGCGAGCCGGGCCCGTTGACCCGCCCCGGCAGGAGCCCGGGCAGCTCGGTCGAGATGTAGGGCACGTAGACGAGCACGGCGAGCACCGCCAGGCCGGGAAGTGCCCGAGCGAACGGGCGCAGGGGCGATGAGGTCTTCATGCGTGGGCACCCTTCATGGACGCGGGGCGTAGCAGGAGCACCAGCGCGAGCAGCATCACGACGGAGAGGTCGCCCACCCCACTCGCCGCGTAGTAGTTGGCGAGCTGCTGGACCAGGCCGACGACGACCGACGCCACGGCGGTGCCGACGAGTGAGCCCATGCCGCCGATGACGACGACGATGAAGGCGAAGATCAGCAGGGAGCCGCCCTGCGCCGGCGAGACCGACCCGGCGTACTGGGAGTAGAGGATCCCCGCGAGGGCGGCGGCAGCTCCACCCATCGCGAAGACGATCGTGAACGTCCGGTGCACGTTGATCCCCAGCGCCTCGACCATGGTGCGGTTCTCCACGCCGGCGCGGATGATCAGGCCAAGTCGCGTGAAGTGCAGCAGGGCCATGAGGCCGAGGAAGACCGCCAGCGCCACGACGAGGAACAGGAAGCGGTCGTTGGGCAGTCGGGCGGCGGCGATCTGCGTGGTGCCGCTCATCCACGTCGGCTTCTCGATCGGGTGCGCGTCGGCGCCCCAGATCCCTTGTGCGGCGGCCACGGCCGCGAGCGAGAGGCCCACCGTGACCAGCACCTGCTGGATGTGGTGCCGGTAGAGCGGCCGGATCAGGACGACCTCGACGACCACCCCGATGAGTGCCCCCACCACGAGCGCCACCACGACCGCGACGGCCAGTCTGGCCCCGACGGACAGGCTGCCGGGCAGGCCTGTCATAGTCAGCCACCCGGCATACGAGCCGGCCATCATGAAGGCGCCGTGCGCGAAGTTGAGGACCCCCATGAGTCCGTAGATGAGGCTCAGGCCGCTCGCGGCCAGGAAGTACAGGGCACCGAGGCCGAGGCCGGTGACACCAAGGAGCAGCAGGTCGCTCATGCCGCGCCCTCCCGTCGCATCGACACGCCGAGCAGCTCGCGGGTCAGCTCGACATCCGCGATGAGGTCCGCTGCGCGGCCCCGATGGACCACCTTGCCGGCGTCCAGGACCACGACCGTGTCGGCGATGCGCCGCACCAGTGGCAGGTTCTGCTCGACGAGCAGGATCGGGGTCACCCTCGCGACCTCGGCGAGGACCTCCGCGACCTCGGTGACGAGCTTCGGCGCGAGGCCCTTCGTCGGCTCGTCGATGAGCAGGAGCCGGTTGTCGCGCAGCAGGACCCTCGCGAGCGAGACCATCTGCTGCTGTCCCCCCGAGAGCGTCCCGGCCCGCTGGCTGCGCCGCTGGACGAGGTCCGGGAACAGCTCGGCCACGATGGGCGCGTCCACTCCACGGTCGGGGTCGACGAGCCTGAGGTTCTCGTCGACGGTGAGGCCGCCGAAGACCTCCCGGTCCTCGGGAACGTAGGCGATCCCGTCCCGCACGATCCGGGTCGTGCCACGACCCTGGATCTCCTCTCCGTCGACGATGATGCGGCCCGCTCGAGGCGCGAGGCCGATGATCGCCTTGAGCGTCGTCGTCTTGCCGACACCGTTGCGCCCGAGGAGCGCGGTCACGCCCCGCCCCGGCACGTCGAAGGACACCCCTTGAAGGATGTGGGACCCGCCGTAGCGGACGTGGAGGTCCTCGATCCTGAGGACCGGCGACGGCGTGGCCGTGTCAGTCACAGTGTCACTCACAGTGCTTCTCCCAGATAGGCCTGTTGGACGCGCTCGTCGGAGGTCACCTCGTGGGGCGATCCGGTGGCGAGGAGCTGTCCGTGGTGCAGGACCGCGACGCGGTCGGCGAGCCCGAGCACGACGTGCATGTGGTGCTCGACCATGGCCACCGCCACCCCCGTGTCGCGGACCTCGCCGATGATCTGCGTGAGACCGTCGACGTCCTCGGCGGAGACGCCGGCCATCGGCTCGTCGAGGAGCAGCACCTTCGGCTCCGAGGCGAGGGACATGGCCAGCTCGAGCTTGCGGCGGTCACCGTGCGACAGGTCGCGTGCGAGCGTCGGGCCCCGGCCGGGCATCCGGACCCTTGCCAGCAGATCGTCGATGCGCCCTCCGTCGACGGCGGCGGCGGGACGGAACGGCGAGAAGGGCGCCCTGCCCGCCGCCTGGACCGCCAGCCGGACGTTCTCGGCCGCCGTGAGCCCGTCGAACAGGGCAGAGGTCTGGAAGGACCGCGCCAGGCCCATCCGGGCCCGTCGCGTCGCGCTCGTCCGGGTGACGTCCCGGTCGGCGAGGACGATCTGGCCCTCGCTGGCCCGGGTGACCCCGGAGAGGATGTTGACCAGCGAGGACTTCCCCGCCCCGTTGGGGCCGATGATGCCGAGCAGCTCACCGGCCCCTACGGTCAGGCTCACATTCTCGAGGATGCGGGCCCCTCCGACGCGCCACCCGATCCCGGTGGCCGCGATCACTTGAACGGCGTGACAGGCGGGGCAACCGCTGCCGGGTCAAGCGTCTTGTCGAGGACGGGCGTGACGTTCGCGCCCTCCTTCTTGAGCGTCAGCGTGAACATCGGCTGGAGCAGGGCGTGGTCCTGCGCTCGGATCTCCATCGCGCCCTTGGGTCCCTCGAACTTCCACCCCTCGAGGGCGCCGACCATCTTGTCGACGTCATCCCCGCCCTGCTCGAGGGCACGCACGGCCATGAGAGCCGCGACGAAGCCGTCGTTGGTGAACAGGTCGACGCTGGCACCCTGCTTCTTCATACCGGCGTCGAGCGCCTTGTACGCCTCGTTGTCGGCGGCGCCGTCGAAGAAGTGCGACAGGAAGCTGATCTTGGTCCCAGCCTCCCCGAAGAGCGCGTGCGTGGGCTTGATGTCGAGGCCCGTCACGACGGTGGTCTTGTCGAACACCCCCTGCTGGGTGAGCGTCTGCCACATCGTCGGCGCGTTCGTGCCGGCCCAGGCGACGAAGAGCAGGTCGGGCGCAGCGCCCTTGACCTTCGTCGCGAACGGCGTCAGGTCGGTGGCAGCCGCCGGGACGGACACGGCATCCACCGTTGCGCCCTTGGCGCCGAGGATGGCCGTGACCGCGGCGACGTTGGCCTTGCCGAACGCGCTGTCCTGCGCGAGGACGGTGACCTTCTTGCCCTTGACGTCGCCGATCATCGACCCTGCGGTGGCGACGTCCTGGTAGGTCTGGCGACCCGAACGGAACGTGTACTTGTTGGCGCCGGTGATGGCGTCGACCGCGGCCGGACCGGAGATGAACAGCACCTTGTTGTCCTTGGCCAGGGGCGCGACCTGCAGGGCGACACCCGACGAGGTCGAGCCGGCGATGATCTTGCTGCCCTGGCCGATGAGGTCCGTCGCGGACGCGACCGCCTTGGCGGGGTCCGCGGCGTCGTCCTGCTCCGAGATCTCGATCTTGTGGCCGTTGACCGCGCCGGTCCCCTTGGTGGCGAAGTCGAGGCCGGCGGTGAAGCCCTGCCGGTACTGCTGGCCATACGTCGCGAGCGGGCCGGACTTGGAGTAGACCAAGCCGATCTTGTACGGGGCCCCGGCGTTGCGGGATCCGGCGGTGCTCCCGTCGGCAGTTCCGCCGGGCTCGCCCGGGGCCCCGCACGCGGCGACGGAGATGATCATTGCGCTCGCGAATGCGAGGGTCCAACGCTTCGACACGGGTCGTCCTCCACCTCTGGCGGGCGCTCGCGCCATTGCTGCAACGAGAATCGTTGACGCCCAACCACCTTCGGCGAAGTTAGTTGACGGATGGACTGGTGATCGTGGGTCTGCCCACTACAAAGCGGGGTGGGACATGTGCGGCCGAGACACGGGCGGGGACGTCAGCCGAGGCGGCGCTCGAGGTCCACGGCCACGGAGTCCGCGGTCAGACCGAGCTCCTCGAGGAGCTGACCCCGTGAGGCGTGGTGGAGGAACCGCTTGGGGATGCCGTAGAGGTGGACGGGCAGCTCGAGGCCGGCGCCGCGCGCCGCCAAGGTCACCGCAGAGCCGATGCCGCCGCTCACCAGGTTGTCCTCGACCACCGCGACTGCACCGGCTTCCCGAGCCAGGGCGACGACGTCGTCGCTGACGGGCAGGACCCACCGGGGGTCGATGACGCGCACCGACCGGCCGTGGGCCGCGATCTTCTCGCCGACGTCGATGCTCATCGCCGCGAACGCCCCGACGCCGACGATGAGCACGTCGACCTCGCCCTCGCCGGTCTCGAAGAGGACGTCGACCTCACCGTGGGTGCGCACGGCTCGGACCGGATCGGCCACGTCGCCCTTCGGGAACCGGATCACGGTGGGTCCGTCGGAGACGTCGACCGCCTCGCGGAGCTGACGGCGGACCTGGTCGCCGTCGCGCGGGGCGGCCAGGCGCAGGCCCGGGACGACCGAGGTGAGCGTCATGTCCCACATGCCGTTGTGCGATGGCCCGTCGCTGCCGGTGACACCGGCCCGGTCGAGGACGAACGTCACGCCCGCCTTGTGCAGTGCGCAGTCCATCAGCAGCTGGTCGAAGGCCCGGTTGAGGAACGTGGCGTAGACGGCCACGACGGGGTGCAGGCCCGAGTACGCCAGGCCGGCGGCCATCGTGGCGGCATGTTGCTCGGCGATGCCCACGTCGAAGACGCGGTCGGGGTAGGTGGCCGCGAAGCCGTCGAGCCCGACGGGGATGAGCATGGCCGCGGTGATGGCGACGACGTCGGGACGATCACGCCCGATCGCGACCATCTCGTCATTGAACTCGTCGGTCCAGATGCGCCCGCCGACCTCGAAGGGAAGCCCGGTCTCCGGGTTGAACTTTCCGACGCCGTGGAACTGGTCGGCGTCGTCGTCCATCGCCGGCTGGTAGCCGCGGCCCTTCTGGGTGATGACGTGGACGAGCACGGGCCCGCCGAAGTCCTTCGCGTTGCGCAGGGCCCGCTCGAGAGCCTGCTCGTCGTGACCGTCGACCGGACCGACGTACTTCAGGCCGAGGTCCTCGAACATGCCCTGAGGCGCAACGATGTCCTTGAGGCCCTTCTTCATGCCGTGCAGCGCCTCGAACATGGCACCGCCCACCACGGGCGTGCGCGAGAGCGAGCGCTTGCCCCATTCGAGGAAGCGCTCGTAGCCCTGCGTCGTACGCAGGGTGGCGAGGTGCTCGGCGAGCCCGCCGATCGTGGGGGCGTAGGAGCGCTCGTTGTCATTGACGACGATGACGAGCGGGAGGTCCTTGTCGACGGCGATGTTGTTGATCGCCTCCCAGGCCATCCCGCCGGTGAGTGCCCCGTCGCCGATGACCGCGACCGTATGCCGCTGGGTCTCGCCGCGCAGGCGCCTGCCCTTGGCGATGCCATCGGCCCAGGACAGGGCCGTCGACGCGTGGGAGTTCTCGACGATGTCGTGCTCGGACTCGATGCGGCTCGGGTACCCCGAGAGCCCACCAAGCTTCTTCAGCTTGCTGAAGTCGTGGCGACCCGTCAGGAGCTTGTGCACGTAGGACTGGTGGCCCGTGTCGAAGACGATGGCGTCGTGGGGCGAGTCGAACACGCGGTGCAGCGCGATGGTGAGCTCGACGACGCCGAGGTTGGGCCCGAGGTGACCGCCGGTCTTGGACACCTCGGTGACGAGGAACGCCCGGATCTCCTCCGCCAGCTCCGGCAGCCGGGTAGCCGGCACCGCCTTCAGCTTGGCAGGGCTGGTGATCTTCTCCAACAGGCTCACGCGGGCGTCGTCCTCTCGTTGTGGTGCTCGGAAGAGTCTACGGCCCCGGCACGGGGCTCCCCACCCCGCTCGACCCTCACAGGCGGGGCGCGAAGACCTTCCCCTCGAGGGCCTCGTGCACGAGACGGGCGGACCGCGAGGCGGCCACGAGACGCAGTCCCTCGGCCTCGATCTCGGCCAGGATCTCGGTCAGCGCCTCCGGAGGGACGTGCGGTCCGATGGCCACGCGCGCCTCACGCCAGGCTTCC
The DNA here is from genome assembly GCA_035765195.1 of Streptosporangiaceae bacterium. Classification (GTDB taxonomy): domain Bacteria; phylum Actinomycetota; class Actinomycetes; order Streptosporangiales; family Streptosporangiaceae; genus CALAED01. The sequence goes on along the minus strand of DASTYC010000036.1, from coordinate 89,916 downwards.
CGCAGGGCGGCTGCCTGGCCGTCGACGTGTCGGACGGTGAGCCACGCGAGCGCGATCGGGTGACGCCGCCACCCGGCATACGCCCGGTAGTCGGGTGGGCACTGGTCGAGCATCCACAGCACCGCACGCTCCTCCCATCCCGGTGTGTGCGGTGGGGGCACACCGTCCGGCCAACCGGGTGGAGCGTGTGTCGACATGCCTCCAGTCTGCCTCCCGCGCACGGGGACTGCGTCAGCGTCAGGCCCTGGCCTCGATCTCGCCGCGCCGCAGCTCGATGATTCGGGTGAGCACGGCATCGGGAACGGGGCGCTCGGGTGTGAACCGGATCGTGCCCTTGGACAGGGAGAACCCCTCGAGGTCGGCGGCCACCGCCTCGACGACGGTCGAGCTGAAAGGGAAGAGCGAGAGGTGCTTCGCGCCCGGCTGCACCGCCACGAGCGGGCGGCCACGGTGCAGGAGGGCGGGCACGCCGTAGCTCACCCCCTCCTCGAGGTCGGGCACGAGCTCGCCCGCGCGGGTGTAGACGCGCTCCACGGCGCTCCTCACCCCTGGGTCGAGGGCGTCCAGGTGGTCCGACACAGTCCCCATGGCCGCAGCGTACGCCGGCCGCTGCCGCGCACGGCCCCGAACCGTCAACCCACCGGGACGGGTCGGGCCCCGCACACCGCGCGCAGCGGCATCCGGGGCCCGAGCCCGGTCAGGCGTTCGGTCAGCCGTTCACGAGCGAGCGAAGCACGTACTGCAGGATCCCGCCGTTGCGGTAGTAGTCGGCCTCGCCGGGGGTGTCGATGCGCACGACGGCGTCGAACTCGACCGACTCGCCGGACTCCTTCGTCGCGACGACCTTGACCGTGCGCGGCGTCGTGCCCTCGTTGAGCGCCGCGATGCCGGTGATCGAGAAGGTCTCCGTGCCTTCGAGGCCGAGGGAGTCGGCGTTGTGGCCTGCCGGGAACTGGAGCGGGACGACACCCATGCCGATGAGGTTGGAGCGGTGGATCCGCTCGTAGCTCTCGGCGATGACGGCCTTGACCCCGAGCAGGCTGGTGCCCTTGGCCGCCCAGTCACGCGACGAACCGGAGCCGTACTCCTTGCCGGCGAGGATGACCAGCGGGACGCCCGCGGCCTGGTAGGCCTGCGACGCGTCGAAGATGCTGACGACGCCGCCGTCCGGTCCGTCGGGGTCCAAGAAGTTGCGGGTGAAGCCACCCTCGACCCCGTCGAGGAGGAGGTTCTTGAGGCGGATGTTGGCGAACGTGCCGCGGATCATGACCTCGTGGTTGCCGCGCCGCGAGCCGTAGGAGTTGAAGTCCTTCACCGCGACACCGTGGTCTCGCAGATACCGCCCCGCGGGCGAGTCCGCCTTGATCGAACCGGCCGGGGAGATGTGGTCGGTGGTGACGGAGTCGCCCAGCTTGGCCAGCACCCTGGCGCCGTGCACGTCGGTGACCGGGTCGGGCTCCATCGTCATGCCGTCGAAGTACGGCGCCTTGCGGACGTAGGTGGAGTCGGGGTCCCATTCGAAGGTGTCGCCGGTCGGGATCGGCAGCTCGCGCCAGCGCTCGTCGCCCGAGAACACGTCGGCGTAGTCGGCGACGAACATCTCCTGGCCGATCGAGGACTGGACGACCTCGGCGATCTCCTCGTTGGACGGCCAGATGTCGCGCAGGTAGACCGGCTCGCCGTCCGTGCCCGTGCCGAGCGGCTCGGTCAAGATGTCGACGTCCATCGACCCGGCCAGCGCGTAGGCCACCACGAGCGGCGGCGAGGCCAGGTAGTTCATCTTCACGTCCGGGTTGATGCGGCCCTCGAAGTTGCGGTTGCCGGACAGGACGGACGCGACGGCGAGATCGGCGTCGTTGACGGCGGCCGAGATCTCGGGCGGCAGCGGGCCGGAGTTGCCGATGCAGGTGGTGCAGCCGTACCCGACCAGGTTGAAGCCCAGCTTGTCGAGGTAGGGGGTCAGCCCGGCGCGCTCGTAGTAGCCGGTGACCACCTGGGATCCGGGGGCCAACGAGGTCTTCACCCACGGCTTGCGGGTGAGGCCCTTGTCCACCGCGTTCTTCGCCAGCAGCGCCGCGCCGATCATGACGTAGGGGTTCGAGGTGTTGGTGCAGGAGGTGATCGCCGCGACGACGACCGCGCCGTGGTCGAGCTCGATGTCGGTGCCGTCCTCCAGCCGCACCGGGGTGGGCTTGTGCGGGCGCGTCCCGGTGGCGTCCGCGTTGCTCGCCGGCGGGTCGGAGGCGGGGAAGCTCTCCTCGACCGCCTCGTCGACGCCGTTGCCGTCGGGGACGTAGGTGCGGACGTCGCGCCGCCAGGTCTCCTTGGCGGCCGACAGCGGGATGCGGTCCTGCGGGCGCTTGGGGCCGGCGATCGACGGCACGACCGTGGACAGGTCGAGCTCGAGGTACTCGGAGAACGCCGGCTCGTGGCCCGGGTCGTGCCACAGCCCCTGCGCCTTGGCGTACGCCTCGACCAGCGCGACCTGCTCGTCGCTTCGGCCGGTCAGCCGCAGGTAGGCGATGGTCTCGGCGTCGATCGGGAAGATGGCGCAGGTGGAGCCGAACTCGGGGCTCATGTTGCCGATCGTGGCCCGGTTGGCGACCGGCACGGCGGCGACGCCGTCGCCGTAGAACTCGACGAACTTGCCGACCACGCCGTGCCGCCGCAGCATCTGGGTGATCGTGAGCACGAGGTCGGTGGCCGTGGTGCCGGCCGGCAGCTCGCCGGTCAGCTTGAAGCCGACGACCCGCGGGATGAGCATCGAGATCGGCTGGCCGAGCATGGCCGCCTCGGCCTCGATGCCGCCGACGCCCCAGCCGAGCACGCCGATGCCGTTTTCCATCGTGGTGTGCGAGTCGGTGCCGACGCAGGTGTCGGGGAAGGCCGTGCCGTCGCGGTCGAAGACCACCCGCGCCAGATGCTCGATGTTGACCTGGTGCACGATGCCGGTGCCTGGCGGGACGACGCGGAAGTTGCGGAAGCCCTGCTGGCCCCATTTGAGGAACTGGTAGCGCTCCTTGTTGCGGCCGTACTCGAACTCGACGTTGCGCTCGAAGGCGTCGGGCCGGCCGAAGACATCGACGATCACCGAGTGGTCGATGACCATCTCGGCGGGCGCCAACGGGTTGATCTTGGCCGGGTCGCCGCCGAGGTCGCGGACGGCCTCGCGCATGGTGGCCAGGTCGACGACGCAGGGCACGCCGGTGAAGTCCTGCATGATCACGCGTGCCGGGGTGAACTGGATCTCCTGGCTGGGCTGGGCCGCGGGATCCCATGACGCGAGCGCGCGGATGTGGTCGGCGGTGATGTCGGCGCCGTCCTCGGTGCGCAGCAGGTTCTCGAGAAGCACCTTGAGGCTGTACGGGAGGCGGGCCGCGCCGTCGACGGCGTCCAGCCGGTAGATCTCGTACGACTTATCGCCTACCGGCAGCGTGTCGCGGCTGCCGAAGCTGTTCGCGGACGTCATTTGGTTGTCTTCCCCTCAGCTATGCCCTCTTACTACGGCCTCTGCCCTCTTTGACGGCGTCCTCCCCCCTGAATCCTGCCGTAGCCGGACGGAGGCCCCGAACCGGGGCGGGCTCAACTTCGCTCGATTTTCTCTCGATGTAGAGCTATCCCCAATTTATCTCGATATCAAGCTAGTTTGCAGGTTTGACAACGACCGGTAACGATATATCGTTGGGCTATCGAGAACGTACTAAGCACGAACGTGGAAGTAGGGGGCGAACATGAGATCAGGTCATCGTGGCGGTCCCTTCGGGGACTTCGACTTCGGCGGGGCCTGGTCCCGCGGGTTCGGGCCGTTCGGGCCCGGTCCGGGCGGCCCATGGGGCCCGGGGCCGTGGGGCCGGCAGGGCCCATGGGGACGGCACGGCCCGTGGGCCCGTGGGCCCAAGGCAAAGCGCGGCGATGTGCGGGCGGCCATCTTGGCGCTGCTCGCCGAGGAGCCCCGCAACGGCTACCAGATCATCCAAGAGATCAGCGAGCGCAGCGGCGGCGCGTGGCGGCCGAGCCCGGGCGCCGTCTACCCGGCGCTCCAGCAGCTGGCCGACGAGGGCCTGATCCGCGGCGAGGAGGGCGACGGCAGGAAGACCTTCCGCCTGACCCCGCAGGGCGAGGCCTACGTCGCCGAGCACGGCGACGAGCTGCGCGCGCCGTGGGAGGCCATGCAGGCCGACTTCCCCGGCAACGTCGGCGAGCTGCTGCGGCAGGCGGCCCAGACGGGGGCGGCCGTGATGCAGGTCGTGCACGCCGGGTCCGACGCGCAGGTGGCCGCGGCCCAGCAGGTGCTCGCCGACACCAGGCGCCGGTTGTACACCATCTTGTCCGACGACGACCCGGACGCCGGGGCCGAGGGTGACGAGTCGTGACAGGCCCCGACGAGCTGCGCGTCGGCGACGCCGAGCGCACCAGGGTGACCGAGGCCCTGCACGATCATTTCGCGCAGGGCCGGCTCACCCGCGACGAGCTCGACGAGCGGCTCGACGCGACGCTGGCCGCGAAGACCTACGGCGACCTGCGCGAGATCACGCGTGACCTGCCCGGCGCCGGCCCGGTGGCCGCCGAGCCGCCCGCGGCCGGGCCGGTCCGGGGCCGTCGCGGGCCGCGCGGGCCGCGCGGGCCGGCGATCCTCCCGGTCGCCGCGGTCGTCTTTGTGGCGGTGACCCTGCTGCACGGGGCCATGGGCGGGCTGTTCGGCGCGCTCAAGGTGATCTTCCTGATCTGGCTGGTGGCCGGCCTCGCCGCCTTCGTGCACCTTCGCCGCCGCCACCGCTACGGGTGGTACGCGCACCACGGACCGGGACCGTTCGGGCGGTTCGGACCGTTGGGACCGTGCGGGCGGCGGCGCCGGGGGCCCGGCACCTGGTAGCCGGCCCGGCGGGTACCCCGTGGACCGGCGCGGGCAAACGTGAGAATCTCTCACGCATGACCGCCGATACCCCTGTCGACCCCTCCGCCGACCTGCACGCCGACCTGCGCGCCGACCTGCACGCCGACCTGCGCACGACGATCGAGTCGCTGGCGCCGATCGACCGGCTCCCCTGCTCCGACGGCGAGCGCGAGGCCGCCTACCTCATCGCGGCGCGGCTGCGCGAGCTCGGCTGCGCCGCCAGAGTCGAGGCCGAGCAGGCGTACGCCTCGTACGCCCGGCCGGTCGGCGCGCTCAGCGCGCTCGCCGCGGCAAGCGGCCTGCTGGGCGGCCGGATCGCCGGGGCGGCGGGCGCGGCCGTGGCGGCGGCCGGCCTCGCCGACGAGATCTCCTACGGCCGCCAGTACGCGCGCCGCCTGGTGAGCCCACGCCGGACGGCCCACAACGTGGTGGCCGAGATCGGCGACCCCGCGGCCGCGCGCACGCTGGTCGTCACGGCCCATCACGACGCGGCGCCCACCGGGGCGATCTTCGATCAGCGGCTCGAACGCTGGTTCGTCCGGCGCCACCCCGAGATCGTCGCGCGGATGACGGAGAACCCGCCCCTGTGGTGGCTGGCCCTGGCCGGCCCGGTCGCCGTCGCGCTCGGCGCCGCGTCCGGCTCGCGGCGGCTGCGCCGCACCGGGACCGTGCTGAGCGCCCTCACCGCGGCGGCGATGGCCGACATCGCGGCCAGGCGGGCGGTCCCAGGCGCCAACGACAACCTCAGCGGCGTCGCCGTGCTCGTCGCGTTCGCGCGGGCGCTGCGGGAACGGCCCATATCCGGGCTACGAGTGATCTTGTTGTCCGCGGGCGCCGAGGAGGCGCTGCAGGAGGGCATCCGCGGGTTCGCCCGGCGCCACTTCGGATCGCTGCCGCCCGACCGCACCTGGTTTCTCAACCTCGACACCGTCGGCTCGGGCAACCTCGTGCTGCTCGACGCCGAAGGACCGCTGCGGATGGAGCCGTACGACAGGGCGTTCGGCGACCTGGTCGCCGGCCGCGCGGCCGAGCTGGGGATCCCCGTGCGCCGGGGGCTGCGCTCGCGCAACAGCACCGACGGCGTCGTGCCGAACCGGCACGGATACCCGACGGCCTGCCTGGTGTCGATCGACGACGAGATGCTGCTGCCGCATTACCATCTGCCGACCGATCTTCCCGAGCACGTCGACTACGACTGCGTCGCCGCCGCCACCAGGCTGACCGAGGCCGTCGCCCGCTCCCTCGCCGCCGGCGTCAGGAGTGCGGGATGAACTCGTAGTGCAGGGTGCGCACCCCCTTCATCTTGTGGTTGAGCGGCACCAGCCACCGCTGCAGCACCGGGTACTTGCGGGCCAGCTCGCGCCGGATCGGCCGGGCCTCGGCGTCGTCGAGCAGCCGGGCCTTGCCGCGGATGGCCGGGCCGGTCTGCGTGCCTTGCCCCGTCGGCAGCCCGAACCGGTCGCGGAACGGCGCCACCTCGACCTCGGGGTTGTTGTTCAGGCGCTTGGCCTTCCCTGAGGTGTGCCAGGTGCGGAAGTAGGCGCGGCCGTCCCGCACGACGATGCTGACCGGGGTCCCCACGGGGGTCCCGTCGCGTTTGAACGTGGTGAGCAGGACGGTTTTTTGGTGTTCGAAGCTCTCGAGCGTCGGTTGCGTGACGGCCATCTTGAGCCTCCTCGAAGTCCTCGTGATCCTGGTGAGGATCGACCGATGTGAAGACCTGTCGCACGGGAGACGGGATGGTGCTCGCGTTTGTGACATCCCCCCACTTAGGTAGATTTGTTGCCTCCCTGGACAAAAATCTTGGACAGCGGGACCATCGGGCGGCGGACCGCATTCGAGGAGGCGGAGGAGGCAGCTGTGCTCGTCGCGGGGATCGACTCGTCGACCCAGTCCACAAAGATCGTGTTGTGCCGGGCCGAGGACGGCGTGGTGGTCGACCAGGCCGCGGCGCCCCACCCCGACGGCACCGAGTGCGATCCCAGACACTGGTGGGAGGCCCTGGAGAAGGCGGGCGGCGGCCTGCTCCGGCAGGCGGCCGCCGTGGCCGTCGCCGCCCAGCAGCACGGCATGGTCGTGCTCGACGGCACCGGCGAGGTCATCCGGCCGGCGCTGCTGTGGAACGACACCCGATCCGCGCCGCAGGCCCGGGCGCTGACCGAGGAGTTCGGCGCGCGGGCCTGGGCCACTCGGACCGGCTCGGTGCCGGTGGCCTCCTTCACCGTGACCAAGCTGCGCTGGCTCGCCGAGCACGAGCCGGAGCACGCCAAGCGCACCGAGACCGTGCTGCTCCCCCACGACTGGCTGACGCTGCGGCTCGGCGCGGACGAGCCGGTGACCGATCGGGGCGACGCGTCCGGGACCGGCTACTGGTCGCCCGCCGAGGGCGCCTACCTCCCGGACATCGTCCGGGCCGCGATCGGTCACGACGTCCGGCTCCCCCGCGTCGCCGGCCCCGCCGAGGTCGTGGGGCAGACCCCCGCCGGGGCGAAGCTGGGGCCGGGCACCGGAGACAACATGGGCGCCGCGCTCGGGCTCGGCCTGGAGCCGGGCGAGGTGGTGGTCTCGATCGGCACCTCGGGCACCGCCTTCGCCGTCGGCGACGAACCCACGGCCGACGCCACCGGGCTGGTCGCCGGGTTCGCCGACGCCACCGGCCGCTTCCTGCCGCTGGTCTGCACGCTCAACGCGGCGCGCGTGCTGTCGTCGACCGCCGCCCTGCTCGGCTGCTCGCTCGACGAACTGTCCGCGCTGGCGCTGGCGGCCCGGCCCGGAGCAGGCGGCCTCACCCTGCTCCCCTACCTCGACGGCGAGCGCACCCCGAACCGGCCGGACGCCACGGGCGTCGTCCGCGGCCTCACGACGGGCAACGCCACACGCGAAAACCTCGCCAGGGCCGCGGTCGAGGGACTGCTCGCCTCGCTCGCCGACGCCGTCGACCACCTCACCGCCCACGGCGTACGGCTGCGCCGCGTCCTGCTCATCGGCGGAGGCGCGCGCTCGACCGCCGTACGGAAGCTGGCTCCGGCGATCTTCGGCGTGCCGGTGAGCGTGCCCGAGCCCGGCGAGTACGTCGCGCTCGGCGCGGCGCGGCAGGCGGCCTGGGCGCTGGCCGGCACGCCGCGGCCGCCGGCCTGGCCGCGCCCGCGGGCGGAGGAGTACGAGGCGCCGCCCACCCCCGTGGTGCGCGAGCAGTACGGCGCGCTGCGCGACGCCACCGAGACCTGGCACACACCGGCACACCCGTCGTGATCATGCGGTGGCCATCGCCTGACCTCGACGAGCATGGGATCTGGAGGAGTATCTGATGAGCGACTACACGCCACGGCCCGAAGACAGGTTCTCGTTCGGGATCTGGACCGTCGGATGGCAGGCGGTCGACGTCTTCGGCCCCGGCACCAGGGCGCCGATGCCCGCCGAGCGCGCCGTGCACAAGCTGGCCGAGATCGGCGCGTACGGGGTGAACTTCCACGACAACGACGTGTTCGATTTCGACGCGTCCGCGGCCGAGCGCGACGAGCGCATCGCCGCGTTCCGCAAGGCGCTCGAGGAGACGGGGCTCGTCGTCACCACGGCCACCACCAACCTCTTCTCTCATCCGATCTTCAAGGACGGCGCGTTCACGGCCAACGACCGCGACGTACGGCGGTTCGCGCTCGCCAAGACGATGCGCAACATCGACCTCGCGGCCGAGCTGGGCGCCAAGGTCTACGTCGCCTGGGGCGGCCGGGAGGGCGCCGAGTCGGGCGCCGCCAAGGACGTGCGGTCCGCCCTCGACCGCTACAAGGAGGCATTCGACCTGCTCGGCTCGTACGTCCTCGAGCAGGGCTACGACCTGCGGTTCGCGATCGAGCCGAAGCCGAACGAGCCGCGCGGCGACATCCTGCTGCCGACCGTCGGCCACGCGCTCGCGTTCATCGACGATCTGGAGCACCCGGAGATCGTCGGAATCAACCCCGAGATCGGGCACGAGGAGATGGCCGGGCTCAATTACGCGCACGGGATCGCCCAGGCGCTGTGGCACGGCAAGCTGTTCCACATCGACCTGAACGGGCAGACCGGCCCGCGCTACGACCAGGACCTGCGCTTTGGCGCCGGCAACGCCCGCGGCGCTTTCTGGGTGGTCGACCTGATCGAAGGCTCCGACTACACGGGGCCGATCCACTTCGACTTCAAGCCCCCGCGCACCGAGGACGACGACGGGGTCTGGGTGTCGGCCGCCGCCTGCATGCGCAACTGGCTGATCCTGCGCGAGAAGGTACGGGCGTTCCGGGCCGACCCCGAGGTCCAGCAGGCGCTGCGCGACGCCCGCGTGGACGAACTGGCCCGGCCGACGCTCGACGCCGGCGAGACCTGGCAGTCGGTCCGCGACTTCACCCCGGACATCGACGCGCTGGCCGCCCGTGGCATGGCCTTCGAACGGCTCGACCAGCTCGCCTTGGACCATCTGTACGGGGTCCGCTGACCGAAATCGACCGGCGTCCGCGCGGTGCCGGCGGTCAGGCGCCGCGCACTTTCCGGGTTTCCGGCTTTCCGGGTTTCCGGCTTCCCGGTTTTCAGGGTTTCACGGGCGCGGCCTGCGCGGGTGCGGCGGCGGCTGTACGGGACTTCGCGGTGCGATCTATGTTCTGGGCACGATCCACCCGGCTCATCCCAAGGGAGGGACCGTGCGTCGTCCCCGCCTGCGCGCCGCCGTCATCGCCGCCACGCTCGTCCTTGCCACCGCCGGACTGACCAGCGCCGCCGTGGCGGCGCCGCCCACGGCGTCCTGCCGGGTGACCGGCGACTGGGGCGGCGGATTCCAGGGCGAGTGCGTCATCGCCAACCCCGGGCCGGACTCGGTCTCCGGCTGGACGCTGGAGGCCTGCTTCACGCCGGCGACGACACAGATCACGCAGTCTTGGGGGGCGACGGCGGCCGCGAGCGGAAACTGCGTGCGGTTCACCGGGGTCTCGTGGTCCAACACCGTCCCGGCCGGCGCCTCGGTCTCCTTCGGCTTCATCGGCAGCCCGGGCGGCGGGACCGTCATCGGGCAGTGCACCCTGAACGGCCAGTCCTGCGCGGGATCGGGCGGCGGGAGCGACACCACCCCGCCGAGCGCGCCGGGGAACCTGCGGGTGACGGGCACGACCTCATCGAGCGTCTCGCTCGCCTGGACCGCCTCGACCGACGACGTGGGCGTGACCGGGTACGACGTCTTCAACGGCGACGTCGTGCTGGCCGCCGGCGTCGCCGGGACGCAGACGACGGTCGGCAACCTGATCGCGGACACGCCGTACACGCTGACGGTGCGGGCCAAGGACGCGGCGGGCAACTCCTCCGCGCCGAGCAACCAGGTGGTGGCGCGCACGCAGCCCGGCACCGGCGGCGGGCCCGGCTCGCCGACGAGTATCCGCACGGTGTCGACCGGCTGGACCGCGCCCTGGGGCATCGACTGGCTGCCCGACGGGTCGGCGCTGGTCACCGAGCGCGACTCGTTCGGGGTCTTCCGCGTCACCGCCGCGGGCCAGCGCACCCAGGTCGGCACGGTGCCGAACGTGGCGAGAGGCGGCGAGGGCGGGCTGCTGGGCCTGGCCGTCTCGCCGACGTTCGCCGCCGACCAGCAGGTGTACCTGTACCACACCTCGCCGTCGGACAACCGGATCGTCCGGATGACGCTGACCGGCAACACGCTCGGCAACCACACGGTGATCGTGTCCGGCATCCCGCGCGGCGCCACGTTCCACCAGGGCGGCCGGCTGGCGTTCGGGCCCGACGGCTTCCTGTACGCCGGCACCGGCGACGCGCAGAACTCCGCCAACGCGCAGAACACGAACTCGCTGGCGGGCAAGATCCTGCGGATGACGCGAACCGGGCAGCCCGCGCCGGGCAACCCGTTCGGCAACCTCGTCTACAGCTACGGGCACCGCAACGTGCAGGGCCTCGCCTGGGACTCGGCGGGGCGGCTGTGGTCGGCCGAGCTGGGCGAGAACACCTCCGACGAGCTCAACCTGGTCCAGGCGGGCAACAACTACGGCTGGCCGACCTGCGAGGGCAGCTGCGGCGTGGCCGGGATGACCAACCCCAAGCGGACCTGGGCGACGGGCGAGGCCTCGCCCAGCGGGATCGCCATCGCGGGCGACGTCGTCTACATGGCCGCGCTGCGCGGGCAGCGGCTGTGGCGGATCCCGCTCACGGGCGAGAACACCGGCACCCCGCAGGCGTTCTACGTCAACGAGCACGGACGGCTGCGCACGGTGATCAAGGTGCCAGGGGAGAGCGCGTTGTGGCTGGCGACCTCGAACGCCGACGGCCGCGGCACGGCCGGCCCGGGCGGCGACGTGATCTTCCGCATCGACCTCGCCTAGGTGTTCTGTCTCGCTCAGCCGCGGCGATCGCCGGTGATGATCCCGATCGGGTCCTCCAGGAGCGGGCCGAACGCGGCCTCGGCGGCGCCGACGAGCAGCGTGTCCTTGCCGAACGCCGACGCGGCGAGCCGCACCTGCTCGCGCGGGGCCACCAGCGCGGCCTCGGTGCAGGCCGCGAGCACACACTGCTCGGCGACCATGAACAGGTCGCCGAGCGGGCCGCAGTAGACCACGATGTCGGGGTTGAAGGTGTTGGTCAGCATTCCTGTGGCCGTGCCCAGCCAGCGGCCGACCTGCATGACCGCGTAGCGGGCGTCGCCGTCGCCTTCGGCCGCCGCCGCGAGCACCTCGCGGTAGCCCGCGAGCCCCGTCTCGGCCGGACGTCCCGCCGCGCGCAGCAGGGCCTCGACGCCCAGCTCGGTCTCCAGGCAGCCCCACGAGCCGCAGCGGCACCGCCGGCCCGCAGGGTTGACGCGCAGGTGGCCGATCTCACCCGCATAGCCGCCGCGACCGCGCAGCGGCCGCCCGTCGACGATGATGCCGCCGCCGACGCCCACCTCGCCGGACAGGACGATCACGTGGTCGTACCCGGCGGCCACCCCGCGCCAGTGCTCGGCGAGCGCGGCCAGGTCGGCGTCGTTGCCGACCACCACCGGCGACCCGAGCCGCTCGGCCAGCTTGCCGCCCAGCGGGAGCTCGGCCCAGCCGAGGTTGGGGGCGAACCTGAGCAGCCCGTCCTCGTGTCTGACGATCCCCGGCACCGATAGGCCGACCCCCACGCAGCGCGATCCGGCCGGGGCCGCGGTGCGCAGCCGGCGGACGGCCCGCGCCACCGCGTCGATGGTGATGTCGAGCGCGCTCCACTCGCCCTGCGACTGGAGCTCCACCCGATCGAGCAGCACTCCGCCGAGCCCGACCCGCCCCACGATGAGGTGCCGGACCCCAAGGTCGACGGCGATGACGTACGCCCCGTCCGCGCGGGGCGCCACCATCAGGGACGGCCGGCCGGCCCGGCCCCGGGCGCCCGATGAGCGCTCCAGGACCAGGCCCGCCGCCGCCAGCTCGGCGACCAGGTCGCCGATCGTGCTGCGGTTGAGCCCCATCTCGGCGGTGAGCTGGGCACGCGACCGCTGGCCGTGCCGGTGCACCTCGGTGAGGAGCGTCCCCAGGTTGTGCCGACGCACGTCGTCCTGGGTCGAGCCGCGGACGCCTCGTTTCGCGACCATGCCCCGGGACTAGCCGCCGGTGGCCGACCGGCGCCGCCGGGCAAGAGCGTCGACGCTCGCCGCGAGGAGCAGGAAGCCGCCGGTGATGAGGAACTGGGCGTAGGCCTTGGCGCCGAGCAGGCCGAGGCCGTTGGCGATCACCGCGATCACCAGGCCGCCGAGCACCGCGTCGCGCGCCTTGCCCTTGCCGCCGAACAGGCTGGTCCCGCCGATGACCGCCGCTCCCACGGCGAGCAGCAGTTCGGTGCGGGTGCCCGCGTCCGGGGTGGCCGAGTTGAGCCGGGACGCCGCCACGATGCCGCTGATCGCCGCGATCGTGGAACTGATCACGAAGACCGAGATGCGCACCGAGGTGACGTTGATGCCGGCCCGCCTGGCCGCCTCGGCGTTCCCGCCGACGGCGTAGATGTGCCGCCCGTAGGCCGTGCGCCCGAGGACGAACGTACAGACGATGAGCAGCACCGCCACCAGCAGCACGCCCCACGGAATGCCGCCGAGGAAGACCACCGGCGAGCGGGCGCGGTCCTGGCTCAGCAGCGATGTGCCGCCGAGGATCAGCAGGGAGACCACCACGACCCGTGTTACCACCAGCGGCAGCGGAGGCCGGGACAGGCCGCGGGTCTGCTTGCGGTACCAGCCGAACAGGCCCACCGCCGCGTACCCGATGACGCAGACCCAGGCGAGCACCCAGCCGGCGGCCAGCGGGAGGTTCTTGTTGGCCAGGGCCACGATCACGTCGTCGTTGATGGGGACGGTGCCGCCCTCGCCGACGAGCCGGAGCGAGATGCCCTGCAGGCCCAGGAAGAACGCCAGCGTGACGACGAAGGACGGGATGCCGAGCACGGCCACCAGCCACCCGGTGACGAGCCCGATGAGCAGCCCGGTGCCCAGGCCGGCGAGCGTGGCGACGTACCAGGGCTGGCTCTGCTCGCTCAGCAGGGTCGCCAGCACCGCTGCCGCCACGCCGCCGGTGACGCCGGCGGCCAGGTCGATCTCGCCGAGCAGCAGCACGAAGACCAGGCCCATGGCGAGGATCGTGACGGGCAGCGCCTGCACCAGGAGGTTCGCGATGTTCTGATTGCTGAGGAACGTCTCCGGGCGCAGCGCGGTGAACAGCAGGCCGAGCACGACGAGGCCGAGGATCGCGGGCAGCGCGCCCAGGTCCCCCGAGCGCAGTCGTATCCCGTAGTCGCGCAGCGCCGACCCCACCGACTGGTCTCCCAGGTCGGTGGCGAAGGCGGTATCAGAGAGCTGTACGTCGGACGGCTTTGTGGATTTGGTCGACATGGGAACCTCGTTCAGATGCTCTCTGCGGCGGTCGACGGGGCGAGGCCGAGATCGCCCGACCGGCCCGCCGTGATCAGCTCGACCACCTGGCTGCGGCTGACGTCGGACGCCTTGACGTCCGCGGCCACCCGGCCCAGATAGAGCGCGGTGATCCGGTCGGCCACCTCGAAGACGTCGTTCATGTTGTGCGAGATCAGCACGACGCCGTGGCCGGTCTCGGCGAGCCGGCGAACCAGGGCGAGCACCTGCTCGGTCTGGGCGACGCCCAGCGCCGCGGTCGGCTCGTCGAGGATCACGACCTTGGACTCCCACAGCACGGCCTTGGCGATCGCCACGGTCTGCCGCTGGCCGCCGGACAGGCTGGCGACCTGCTGGCGGACCGAAGAGACGGTGCGGACGGACAGCCGCGCCAGGGTCTCGCGCGCGGCCTCCTCCATCGAGGCCTCGTCCAGGGTCCGCGGGAACAGCTTCTCGGCGAGCGGCAGGCGGTACTTTCGCTTGCGCTCACGCCCCAGGAACATGTTCTGCGCGATGTCGAGGTTGTCGGCGAGCGCGAGGTCCTGATAGACGACCTCGATGCCGAGCGCGGCCGCGTCCCGCGGGCTGTTCACGGTGACCGGACGTCCATCGAAGATGATGCCGCCGGAATCGACGGGGTAGATGCCGGCGACGCATTTGATGAGGGTCGACTTCCCCGCACCGTTGTCGCCGACCAGGGCGGTGACCTGGCCGGGATAGACCGCGAAGTCGACGTCGTGCAGTACGTGGACCGCACCGAAGCTCTTGTTGATCTGTTTGAGCTCCAGCAGGGGGGTTCCGTTTTCGCTGGTCACTCTGCCTCCTTGACAGGGGCGCGCCCGCTCACGAGCCCGCGCGGCACCGCCGGGCGATCGGATCGTGAGCGGGCGGCCCGGAGTGCCCGTCCATGGCCGGGGCACCCCGTCATCGTTACTGGATCCCGGCGTCGGCGCACTTGCTCGCGTACTTGCCGGTGCAGAGCTCGTCCTTCTTGATGAAGCCGTCGTCGACGACCTGCTTCACGTTGTCCTTGAAGATGCCGATCGGGGTGAGCAGCACCGACGGGACGTCGCGGCCGGACTTGGTGTCCTTGACCGTGCCGGTGGTCTGCCCCTTCTCACCCTTGGTCAGCGAGATCGCCAGCTTGGCCAGCGCGTCGGCCTCCTGCTTGATCGGCTTGTAGACCGTCATGCACTGGTTGCCGTCGAGGATGTTCTGCAGGCCCTCCTTGGTGGCGTCCTGGCCGGTGACCGGAACCTTCCCGGCGGCGTTGTTCTTCTTCAGGATCGAGATGGCGGCGTTGCCCAGACCGTCGTTGGCGGCCAGCACACCGTCGATCTTGCCCTTCTGCTGGGTCCACATCTGCTCGAAGATCGTGGCGGCCTGCTGGTTGTCCCAGTCGGGCACCGCCTGCTCGGCGACCTTCTTGTAGCTGGTCTGCTTGTCGAGTTCCTCGTGCGCGCCCTGGCTGAACAGCGTGGCGTTGTTGTCGGTCGGCGAGCCGTTCAGGTAGGCGACGTTCGCCTGCTTGGCGCCCAGGCACTTCGCCAGACCCTTGCCCTGCTCGCGGCCCACCTGGACGTTGTCGAACGAGACGTAGTAGTCGGCGACGCCGTTCAGCGTGAGCCGGTCGTAGTCGATGGTCTTGACGCCCTGGGTCTGGGCCTTCTTCTCGATGGCGGCGCCCGACTCCGAGTCGAGGTTCACGATGGCCAGCACGGTCGCGCCGTTCGTGATCATCTGGTCGGCGATCGTCTGCATCCGCTGCTTGTCGCCCTCGGCGTTCTGGATGTCGTACGGCACGCCGGCGGCCTTGAACGCCTGCTCGAGCAGCGGCCGGTCGGCCGTCTCCCACCGGACGGACGACTTGGTGTCGGGCAGGATGACGCCCACCTTGCCCTTGACCGCGTTGCTGGTGCCCGGACTGGCGGCGCTGTTGTCACCACCGCTTTCACCGCCGCACGCGGCGACGCCGAAGGCGGCGACCGCCGCGATCGCCGCTATGGACGCTGTGCGCTTGAGTTTCACGTCGACTCCTCCTTCGGCGGCCTGACCTCGAGCCGCCGGGCAAGGGTTTGTTTGGGCGCAAAACGTATTTCCCTATCGGCGGCGGACGATAGGGACGAAGGGCCGGTGATACGGGTCAGCAACGACATCGCAACCGATCCGTAACAAACGATTCGGATCTTGCGAAAACCCAGGTGAAACGTGCCGCGCCGGGGCGCCGGCCCGGGGTCAGACCTGCGGGAGGACCTCGCCGGCCAGGAGCTCGAGGTGATCGAGGTCGCTGAGATCGAGGAACTGGAGGTAGACCCGGTCGCAGCCCACGTCGCCGAACCTCCCGATCTTGTCGACGATCTCGGCGGGGGTGCCGGCCAGCGCGCTCTCGCGCAGCGCGTCCACCGGCTTGCCGATCGCGTCGGCGCGCCGCGCGACCTCGGCGTCGTCGCGGCCACAGCACACGGCCTGGGCCACGGAGAAGATCATCTCTTTTGTCCGGCCCGCCTCCGCGCACGCGGCCCGGACCCGCTCGATCGCCGCTCCCGTGCCCTCGACCGGCTGGAATCCGGCGTTGTACTCGTCGGCGTACCTGGCCGCGAGCCGCGGCGTCCGCTTGGTCCCCCAGCCGCCGACGATGACGGGCGGTCCCGGACGCTGCGCGGGCTTGGGCAGCGCGGGCGAGTCGGTCAACTGGTAGTGGTCGCCGGAGAAGGAGTACGTCGAGCCCTCCGGAGTGGCCCACAGGCCGGTGATGATCTCCAGTTGCTCCGCCAGCCGCTCGAAGCGCTCGTTCAAGCTGGGGAAGGGGATGCCGTAGGCCGCGTGCTCGACGTCGTACCAGCCCGTGCCGAGCCCGAAGTCCACGCGTCCGCCGCTCATCTGGTCGACCTGCGCCACGGCGATGGCGAGCGGCCCGGGCAACCGGAAGGTCGCGGCCGTCACGAGGGTGCCCAGGCGGATCCGGCTGGTCTCACGGGCGAGCGCGCCGAGCGTGACCCATGAGTCGGTCGGGCCGGGCGGGCCGGACTCTCTCATGATGGATCGGTAGTGGTCCGACCGGAAGAACGCGTCGAAACCGTACTCCTCGGTGGCCTTCGCGACGCGCAGCAGCGTGTCGTAGCTCGCCCCCTCCTGGGGCTCGGAAAAGATCCGTAGACGCATTGGCCCATCTTGGTACGCCGTGAGCCCGGAGCGCCAACACCCCGGGCCTTCCGGCGGCCTCTCGGCCCGGCTCCGCGGAGCCGGGCCGAGCGGGCCTTGGCGGCTATCCGTCGAGCGCGCGCCGCGACCGGCCGAGCCGGTAGAGGATCAGGCCCACGCCGATCAGCCCGAGCGCCACGTCGGCGAGGGGCTTGGCGGGCACGCCCGTGGCGGGCAGCTCCGTCAGGCCCTTGCCTGGGGCGCGTCCCGGCACGGCGACCAGCGCCCGGCCGGGCACGCGCGCCCGCGCGATCCGCGGCGCGGCGACCTGGGTGCTCGCGATGGCCGAGTTGTTGGCGGTCACGGTGTCGATCGTCGCGGTGGTGACCCGGCTGGGAGCCCTGACGACCTCGCCCGGCCTGGCCTTCGGCCGCACCTTGAACACCAGCGACTTCGACGTCCCCGGCGCCAGGGTGCCGAGGGCGCACACCAGGCCGCCCGCGGCGCCGCCCGGCTTGCACGTCGCGCTGCCCGTGACCAGCTTGATCGGCGGCGCGGCGGCACGCGGTCCGAAGCGGGCCTGGCAGGCCCGGGACTTCGCCGCGGCGCCCGAGCTACCCGAACCGCCCGAGGCGCCGGTCGCCGCGTCCGCCCGCTTGTGCTTGCGCCCGGTCCTGGCGCCGGCGGCGCAGGCGCCGGCGCCGCGCGCCGCGACGGCCGCCGTGTCGCGGAGCACGACCAGCCTCGCCGGGACGGTGCCGCGGTTGGTCACCGTGACCTTGTACGGAATCGGCACCCCCGGCCGGACCTGCACGGGGCCGGTCTTGGCCACCGCGACGTCGGTCAGTTGCGCCACCTTCACCGCAGGGAACGTCACCACGGCGCGCTTCACCTTCGGCGAGTGAGCCCAGCTCAGCCGCGCCTTGGCGAAGATCGTCTGGCCGGGCGGGACCTTCGCGGCGACCTTCGCCGTCAGCATGCCGGTCTTGGTCTGTCCCCGCTTGAGCGCGCCGAGCTGGCAGACCGCCACGGTGCCCTGCCACGCGCAGTTCTGCTGCCCGGACACGAACCGCAGGCTCTCGGGCAGCGGCGCGATGAACTTGACGTTCTTGGCGCTCAACCCGCCCTTGTTGGTGACCGCGAACGGCCATGAATAGGTCTGGCCCGGCAAGATCGGCCCCGCGGGACCGTTCGTGGTGGCCACCAGCCTTGCCACGCGCGCACCGCCCCTGTAGGCGTGCCGCTCGCCTCCGGAGCCGACGGGCCCGTCCGCCCGCGCCGTGTCACCGGACCCGAATAGCGGAACGACCCCGAGGAGCGCCGCCGCCGTCAGCACGACGAGGCTTCGGACGCCGCGCGGGCGTCTCGATGAGTGGATCATTCGTCCCCCGACCTGGTCGATCTCATGATTGGGTCCCGTTGTAGCCTGCGGGACGGCGAATTCCAACGCTCCGTCAGCGTGTCGTCGCAGCGGGTGGCGTCAACTCTTGGTCAAAGGCCCGCGCGGCCGCCGTCGCCGTTGACCAGCGTCGCCAGCATCTCCACGTGGTGGCTCATCGGGAAGGCGTCGAACGCGCGCAACGCGTCGAGGGTCCAGCCGAGGTCGCGGAAGTACGCGAGGTCGCGGGCGAGGGTGGCCGGGTCGCAGGAGACATAGGCGATCCGGCGGCCGGCGAGCCTGGCGACGCGATCGACGACCGTGCGGCCGGCGCCGGTACGAGGCGGGTCGAGCACGACCAGGTCGGCACGGTCGACCGCGCCGCCGCCTGCCGTGCCGAAGTCGATGGCATCGAGCAGGTCCTCGGCCTTGCCGTGCTCGATCGACACCTGCGGCAGGTCGCGCAGGTTGAAGCGCGCGTCGTGCACCGCCTGCGCGTCGGACTCGATGCCCACGACCAGGCCGTCGGGACCGATCCGCTCGCCCAGCACGCCGGCGAACAGCCCGGCCCCGCAGTACAGATCGACGGCGATGTCGCCGGGCCGGGGCCGCAACGCCGCCAGCACGGCGTCGGCCAGCAGTTGCGCCGCGCCCGGGTGCACCTGCCAGAAGCCGTCGCCGCTGACCTGCCACAGCCGGCCGGCCGCCGCCTCGCGGACGTACGGCAGCCCGCGGCCGGGTTCGGGGCGGCCGCGGACGAGTCGCACCGGGACGTCGAGGCGCGGGATCCGGGCCGGCCGCCCGCCCCTGCCGCGCCCGCCGCCATGGGCACCGCCACGGGCGCCGCGTTCGGACAGTACGACGACCCGGTCGCCCGTCGCCGCGGAAACGATCGCCGCGACGCCGGCGACGCCCGGCCAGCGCCGGCGCTCGATGCCCAGCCGTTCGACTTCCGGATGGGCGATGAGACAGGCGTCGATCGGCTCGATCTCGTGGGAACGATGCCGCCGCAGCCCGACCGCCCCGTCGCGCCGCACGGTGAACTGGACGCGGGTGCGCCAGCCCAGCCCGGGCGGGGTGAGGACGTCGTCGGGCATGGGGATC
Organism: Streptosporangiaceae bacterium; assembly: GCA_035765195.1. Classification (GTDB taxonomy): domain Bacteria; phylum Actinomycetota; class Actinomycetes; order Streptosporangiales; family Streptosporangiaceae; genus CALAED01. Next base: position 70,521 of record DASTYC010000036.1, on the reverse strand, counting down.
TCCTCGACGACCACCGAACGCTCGATGCCGGCCAGCCGGCTGAGCTGCTCTTCGATGACGGCGGCCTTGAGCCTGCGCTGCGCGGGCAGCGTCACGTGCTGCCAGTCGCAGCCCCCGCATCGTCCCGGCCCGGCGAACGGGCACGGCGCGGGCACCCGGTCCGGCGACGCCTTGAGGACCTCGACGGCGTCCGCGCGCAGGAAGCTCTTGGTCACGTCGGTCACCCGGGCCCTGACCCGTTCGCCCGGCAGCGCGTGCCGGACGAAGACGACCCGCCCGTCCTGGCGCGCCACACACCAGCCGCCATGGGCGACCGGTCCGATCTCCAGCTCCAGCACATCGCCGAGGGCCGCGCCAGGCGCGGCCGCGGAGTCGTGGGAAACGTCGGAGTCGCGGGAGGCGGTGGAGTCCGGGTCAGTCACGATCGGTCACAATACCGCCGGCCGGGCGCCTTCCGTCCGTATCGTCACCGCCACCGCCGACCGGGGCCCCGTACGGCCGGCGCGCCGAGCCGGGACCGAACGCCTCGGGCCTGCCCTTGATCCGGTCGGAGGAGATCAGCTGCCACGGCACGCTCGTCACCATGACGCCCGGCTGGAACAGCAGCCGGCTCTTGAGCCGCAGCGCGCTCTGGTTGTGCAGCAGATGCTCCCACCAGCGGCCGACGACGTACTCGGGGATGAAGACCGTGACGACGTCACGCGGGCTCTTGCGGTGCACCCTTTTGACATAGTCGAGCACCGGTCTGGTGATCTCGCGGTACGGCGAGTCGAGGATCTTCAGCGGCACCGGCAGGTTGTGGGCGTCCCACTCCTCCTGCAGCCGGGCGGCTTCGTCGTTGTCCACCGCGACGGTGATCGCCTCCAGCGTGGACGGTCGGGTCGCCCTGGCGTACGCGAGCGCCCGCAGGGTCGGCTTGTGGATCTTGGAGACGAGGACGATCGCGTGGTTGCGCGCCGGCAGCGCCACGTCCTCACCCGTGGGCACGAGCTCGCGCGACACCCGGTCGTAGTGCCGGCGGATCGCCAGCATGAGCATGAACAGCATCGGCATCGCGATGCAGACGATGTAGGCGCCGAGCAGGAACTTGGTCGTCAGCACGACGACCAGCACGATGCCGGTGACGATCGCGCCGAACGCGTTGATGGAGCGCGACGTCTTCATCCGGCGGCGCTGCGCGGGGTCGGCCTCGGTGCGCAGCAGCCGGTTCCAGTGCCGCACCATGCCGGTCTGGCTCACCGTGAACGACACGAACACGCCGACGGTGTAGAGCGGGATCAGCTTCGTCACCGAGGCGCTGTAGGCGTAGATCAGCAACCCGGCGAGCGTGGCCAAGATGATGATGCCGTTGCTGAACGCGAGCCGATCGCCCCGGGTGTGCAACTGCCGCGGCAGGTAGCGGTTTTGCGCCAGCACCGAGCCGAGCACCGGGAAGCCGTTGAACGCGGTGTTCGCGGCGAGGAACAAGATCAACGCCGTCATGACCGTGACGAGGGCGAACCCGGCCGGGAGGTTGCTGAACACCGTGTGCGCCACCTGCGCGATCACCGGATCGGAGTCGGTGACGTCGCCGCCGGTCGCCGGATCGATGAGGTGGCTGCCCTGGCTGGCGTCGGCGAACTTCGCGTCGGAGATGTACGCCAGCGCGGTGACTCCGCCGAACATGGTCATGGCCACCAGGCCCAGCATCAGGAGGGTGCTCGCCGCGTTGTCGCCCTTGGGCTTGCGGAACGCCGGGACCCCGTTGCTGATGGCCTCCACGCCGGTGAGCGCCGCGCAGCCGGAGGAGAAGGCCCGCAGCAGCAAGAAGACCAGCGCGAATCCGGCGATGCCCGTCTCGTTGCCCGTGATGTCGTAGCCGGCGGTCTCGGCCTTGAGGTCGGCGCCGAACGCGATGCGCCCGAACCCCCACACCAGCATGCCGATGATGCTGAACATGAACAGATAGGTCGGGATGGCGAAGGCGACGCCCGACTCCTTGAGCCCGCGCAGGTTGGCGACCGTCATGACCACCACGATCAAGACCGCGACGAGGACCTCGTGCGGCCGGATGAACGTGACGAGCGCCCCCAGGTTCTCCACGCCGGACGAGACCGACACGGCGACGGTGAGGACGTAGTCGACGAGCAGCGCGCTGGCGACGACAACGCCCCACCGGTCGCCCAGGTTGGTCGTGGCGACCTCGAAATCGCCGCCGCCGCTTTGGTAGGCGCGCACGTTCTGGCGGTACGACGCCACTACGGTCAGCAGGATGACCACGACCCCGGCGGCCACCCAGGGGGTGTAATGGTAGGTCGCCAGGCCCGCGACTCCGAGGGCGAGCAAGATCTCCTGCGGAGCGTACGCGACCGACGACAGTGCGTCGCTGGCGAACACAGGCAGCGCTATACGCTTGGGCAGCAGCTGCTCATGAGCCTGGGCGCTGCGCAGCGCGCGCCCTACCACAAGCCGCTTGACAAGGTCCGAGGCCTTCGACACGGAACGAGACTCTAGCCCTCCGCATTGACGGATCATTAACGCGCGGGGCGCCGGAAAAGGCGCGCCGCCGGGAGCTGAGCGGGATGACGCGGCCGGCGACGTGGTGGCGCCGGTCAGGCCGGGGTATCACCTGGCCGTACGGATGGATAGGTTCAACCCGTCAAGGATCGGCCCAGGACAGATCCGGACGCCGGGAAGGGACGGCCGTGCATATCGTGATCATGGGGTGTGGCCGCGTCGGTTCGACCCTCGCCCACATACTTGAGGACAAAGGCCATTCCGTGGCCATCATCGACCAGAACCCGGAGGCGTTCCGGCGGCTGCGGGGCGGGTTCAAGGGTCGCCGCGTCACCGGCTACGGATTTGACCGCGATGTCCTGGTCGATGCCGGCATCGAACGGACGTCCGCGTTCGTGGCGGTCAGCAGCGGCGACAACTCCAACATCATCTCCGCGCGGGTGGCCCGCGAGACCTTCGGCGTCGAAAACGTCGTGGCGCGGATCTACGACCCGCGCCGGGCGGAGGTCTATCAGCGGCTCGGCATCCCCACGGTGGCGACCGTACGGTGGACCGCCGACCAGATCCTGCGCCGGCTGCTTCCCGAGGGCTCCGAACCCATGTGGCGCGACCCGAGCGGCGAGGTCGTGCTGGCCGAGGTGACGGTGGACTCCTCGTGGATCGGTGAGAAGATCGGTGCACTGGAGGAGGCGACCGAGATCCGCGTCGCCTTCCTGTCCCGGCTGGGCGACGCCATCGTGCCGAGCGCCGACACGGTCATCCAGGACGGCGACGTCGTCCACGTCATGGCGCTCGCCGCCGATATGGAACGTGTCAACGAGGCCGTCTCCAAGCGCGCCGAGGAAGGAGCCCACTGATGCGGGTCGCGATCGCCGGGGCGGGGGCCGTGGGGCGTTCGATCGCCCAGGAGCTGCTGGAGAACGGCCACGAGGTGCTGCTCATCGACAAGAGCCCGCGGGCCATCAAGGTCGAGGCGGTGCCGCGCGCCGAGTGGCTGCTCGCCGACGCGTGCGAGATCGCCGCACTCGACGACGCCGGCCTCGAACGCTGCCAGGTGGCGGTCGCCGCCAGCGGCGACGACAAGGTCAACCTCGTCGTGTCGCTGCTGGCCAAGACCGAGTACGGCGTGCCCAGGGTGGTGGCCCGCATCAACCACCCCAAGAACGAGTGGCTGTTCAACGAGTCGTGGGGCGTCGACGTCGCGGTGTCGACGCCGCGGTTGCTGTCGGCGCTCGTCGAGGAGGCGGTCAGCGTCGGCGACCTGGTCCGGCTGATGACCTTCCGCCAGGGCGAGGCCAACCTCGTCGAGCTGACGCTGCCCGACGACGCCCCGCTGTCGGGTCAGCGCGTCGGGTCGGTGACCTGGCCGCACGACACCGCGCTGGTGGCGATCCTGCGGGAGGGCCGGGTGCTGGTCCCGAGCGCCGATGACACCCTCGAAGCGGGCGACGAGCTGTTGTTCGTGGCCAGCCAGGATGTCGAAGACGAGCTCGGCGACCTCTTGTCGGCCCGCTGAGCGATCAGGTCGGCCCGCTGAGCGATCAGGAGGGTTTGAGCCCGTCGGATTCGCCGACCCGGTAGGGGGTGTTGCCGCGCATCAGCACCACCGCGGCCAGACCCAGCGCGCCGAGGTAGGCGGGCCAGCCCAGCGCGACCTTGCTCACGCCCAGCCAGGCCACCTGCGCGGAGAGGTAGAGCGGGATCTGCACCGCCAGCTTCAACACGCCCGGGATCAACAGCAGCCAGGACAACCGGGTGCACACCTTGACCATCGCCGGGTCACGCCGCCACGCCAGCGGGTCCTCGGGGTTGGCGGCGCCCACCAGGAAGCCCACGAACGGCCACCGGGTGAGGATGGACAGCAGCATCATGCCGCTCACCGCGCCGGTCCACATCATGCCCGGCAGGAAGGCGTCTTGCGCCTTGCCCGAACGCAACGCGAAGAAGGCCGCGAGCCCGATGCCGATCAGGCTGTTGAGCACGAACTGCGGCGTGGACCGCTGCACCGCCCGGACGATCAGCAGCGCGAGCGCCGCGCCGCCCCCGAGGAAAAGCGACAGCCTCAGCTCATGGGTGGAGATCCAGCAGACGGTAAAGGTGATCGTCGGGATGGCGCCTTCGACGACGCCGCGCTTGCCCCCGAGCGTCTTGTTCAGCTGCGCCCTAATGATCGCCTCGACGGTGGCGGAGGCGCCGTGCGGCCGCGCCCCAGAACGTCCTATCGCCTCACCCGCGCTCATGCGCCCCCTGCCCGTTCGCTCATGGTGTGCCTCGCAGTTCGTACCGGGGGTTGAAGATTACCTTTCGCCCGTCCTGGATGCTCACCAGTCCTTCGGCGCGCAGACGACGGCCAGGCTCGATGCCGGCGATCTTCCGGCGGCCCAACCAGACGAGGTTGATCACGTCGGTGCCGTCGTAGAGCTCCGCCTCGAGCGCGGGTGCGCCGCCGCGCGGCCGAAGGGTCACGGTCCGTAGCGTACCCGCGACGCGGACGCGCCGTCGCGGTCCGCAGTCGCTGATGGGCGTGGCGCCTTCCACGCCCGTACGCCGCTGCAACTCCTCGGCTTCCAGCTCGGCCTTGCTGGAGGCCAGTCGGCGGAAGAACCGGCGCAGTCCCTTGTGCTCGCCGTCCGCCTGCTCCGGTTCCCCGACCGTCGTCTCGGCTGGAACCTCGTCCATGATTTTCCAGCGTACGGCATGGCCGGAGAAAGCGGGACCATCACGATTTGCGGTATTTTTCACCGCTTCCAGCCGCCTTGTAGCCGCTTCTTAGCCGCTTTCGGACCAGCCGGTGCGCAGCCGATACGGGTGCCCGCCGAGATCCGCCGAGGCCCGCCGGAGTCTCGAGTGAATGGACATTGTCGGACGAGACATGATCCGCGCGCCTAGTATGTCCGCCGAGCGTGCCATCTGTTCCAAGGTGAGGTCGTTGTGGAGCGCGATGATGCCGACCCCCGGAGGGATCTGCCCGCCGAGCTGACGAGTTTCGTCGGCCGCGAGACGGAGATCGCGATGGTCCAGCGGCTGTTGTCGCGGTCTCGGCTGGTGACGCTCACCGGTTCGGGCGGGGTGGGCAAGACCAGGATCGCGTTGCGCGTGGCGGCCGAAGTGCGGGGCGCCTACGCCGATGGCGTCTGCCTGGTCGAGCTGTCGGCGCTGCGCGACCCCGAGCTGCTCGCGTACACGGCCGCCGCCGCTTTAGGGCTGCCGGAGCAGACCGCCGGGCCGACGATCGACGTCTTGGTCGAGTACCTGCGGGACAAGCATCTCCTCCTCATCCTGGACACGTGCGAGCACATGATCGACGCGTGCGGGATGTTCGTCGACGTGCTGCACGAGGGCGCCCCCGATCTGCGCGTGCTGGCCACCAGCCGCCAGCCCCTTCACACCGCGGTGGAGCACACGCTGCCGATCGCGCCGCTGCCGGTTCCCGAACCGGACGCGGAGCCGTTCGGGGGGAGCTACGACGCGGTGCGCCTGTTCGCCGAGCGCGCGGCGGCGGCGGCGCCGGGGTTCGTGCTGACCGAGGCGAACTGGGCCGCGGTCGCCGCGGTGTGCCGCCGGCTCGACGGCATCCCGCTGGCCATCGAGCTGGCGGTGGTACGGCTGCGCGCCTTGTCGCTGGAACAGATGGCGTCGCTGCTCGATGATCGGTTCCGGCTGCTCACCGGGGGGCCGCCTGCCGCGGTCCCCCGGCATCAGACGCTGCGCACCGCCATCGGCTGGAGTCACGAGCTGTGCGCGCCGGAGGAGAGGCTGCTGTGGGCCCGGTTGTCGGTCTTCGCCGGCGACTTCGACCTCGCGGCGGTGGAGGAGATCTGCGCGAGCGGCGATCTTCCGGTCCAGACGATCTTCGCGCACCTGATCGAGCTGGTCGACAAGTCGATCGTGATCCGGGTGGAAGGCCCGCTGGGGACCCGGTATCGGCTCCTGGACAGCATCCGCGAGTACGGCCACGACTGGCTGGCCGCGCTGCGCGAGGAGCACGAGTTGCGGAGGCGGCACCGCGACTACTTCGCCGCCATGGCGGAGCGGTTCGACGAGGAATGGCTGGGGTCGGGCCAGGTTCGGTGGTGTCGCCGGCTGCAGGACGAGAGCCCGAACCTGCGGCTCGCCATGGAGTTCTCCCTCAGCGAGGAGGGCGAGGCCGGGGCGGGGCTCGCCATGGCGACCGCGCTGTGGGGCTACTGGCTGTGCCTGGCGCGGTTCTCGGAGGCCCGTTACTGGCTCGACCAGGCCCTGCGGCTCGTCCACGCCCCTACGTCGCTGCGGGCACGGGCGCTGTGGCTGAGCGGCTGGTTCCGGATCCTGCAGAGCGACTACGAAACCGCCAGGCCGCTGCTCGAGCAGTGCCGGACGCTGGCGGAGGGGATCGGAGACCAGTCCGCCATCGCGCACGCGGACCAGTATCTCGGCTCCATCGCGGTGTTCCAGGGGGATAGCGAGCGCGGCCTGATTCTGTACGAGGACGCGCTGGCCAGGCTCCGCAAGGCGGGGAACCGCGACGGCGTCATGATCCTGCTGTTCCAGCTGGGCTTTTGCTACAGCATGGCCGGCGAGATCGAGCGCGGAATCGCCGCCTGCGACGAGTCGCTCGCGCTGAACAGCCATGACGGCGAGCGGTGTATCAGGGGGTATGCCCTCTACGCGAAGTGCTTCGGCCTATGGATGCGGAACGAATACGCGCAGTGCGCCGAATTGGCGCGGGCCAGCTTGCGCATGAGACACGAAATCGATGACCTGATGGGCGTGGCGAGCGGCATGGAAACGCTCGGCTGGGTCGCCGCGGCGCAGGGCCGCCATCGGCACGGCGCCTATCTCATGGGCGCGGCCGAGACCCTGTGGGGCAAACTGGGCACGCCGATGTTCGGCGGCGTACGCGCCTCGCACGACGCGGCGGAGCGGCTTGCCGTCGAGGCGCTCGGCCGGCGGGAGTACGAACGGGTCTTCCGGTCCGGCGCGACGTCGACGCTGGACCAGGCGGTCCGCCGTGCGATCGCGACCGAGCCGGAGATGTCACCGGACGATCCGCACAAACCGGCGCAGCCTTCGACGAGCGGCGAGAGACTACGTGATCATTATTCATAACGGACAAAATTCGCCAATATTCCACTTATCTTGAAATAGGAACTTCTCGTCGAATCACCTCACTACGCATCAACAAGGTATTTCTCGAAAGTAACCACGAACCCGCTTCAGCCCGCCCATCTCCCCTGTTGTAGTCTCCGATACACAACGGGAGTCACCAAAAATCCAAACAGCAGGCGAGTGGGGAGGGCCGACGGTTGCGGCCTATCACACCGAAGCACGCACTGGGAGTATCGGTGACCCGTCGGGAGCGATTCCCCGTTCCCGCTGCCAGTGTCTTGTCCGCCCGCTCCGCGGATCCCGCCCAGACCGCCGCCGAACTCGCGGAGACGCTGGTCGCTCGCTGTGCCGACCACGCGGCCGTCCATCTGCTCGATGAGCCGCCCGGCGAGACGTCTCCCACCGGCCGCCCGATCCCCGCGGAGTTCGCGGCGGCGGCCCGGCACGCGGGCATGGTCCTGCGTCGCGTCGCGGTCGCCCATGGGCCCAGGGCGGTGCGCCCGGACGCCCTCGCGCCGGCCGGCGGGCGGTTGCGGCCGCCGGCCCTCGGCCCGCTGCTGCGTTCGTTGTCCGACGGGGAGACCGTGCACGTCCGGTACGCCGACTCGTTAACGGCGGAGCACCTGGCGACCGAACTGGGCGACCACGAACTGGCGGCGTCCCTGCGGAACTGCTCGATCCTGTTGGTGCCGCTCAAGGCGGACGCGAAGGTGCTGGGCCACGCGTTGCTGACCCGCGAGCCCGGCCACCCGCCCTTCGCCGACGACACGGTCGCGACGTGCGAGATCGTCGCCCGCTGGGCCGCCCTGAGCATCGCCAGCGGCGGCGCCCACGAGCGGGCCGCCCGGCTCGCCGACGAACTGCGGCAGGGGTTGTCGCCGGATCCGCCGCCGCCGCTCACCGACATCGAACTGTGCTACCGCTACCTGCCCGCGAGTCGCGCCGCCCGGATCGGCGGAGACTGGTTCGATGTCATTCCGCTCGCCGGCGGGCGCGTCGCGCTCGTCATGGGTGATGTCATGGGCCACGGGGTGCGCGCGGCGATCGTGATGAGCCGGTGCAAGACGATCATGCGGACGCTGGTCCTGCTCGGGATGCCGCCCGACGAGGCGCTCCAGCGCTTCGATGAGCTGGCCTCCCGGCACGACGATGATCACGTCGCCACCTGCCTGATGGTGGTCTACGACCCGGCGACGGGGCACTGCCACGCCGCCAACGCCGGCCAGATACCGCCCGTACTCGTCCACCCGGACGGGCACGGCGAAGTGCTCGACCTGCCGACGGGGACTCCCGTCGGCGTCGGCGGGTGCAGGTTCGAGGCCACCGGCTTCGACACCGCTCCCGGCAGCATCCTCGCGCTGTGCACCGACGGGCTCACCGGACTGCACGACGCGGACGTCGACCGGGCGCTGGCCCGCATGTGCGCCGCGCTGTCGGCCCCGGCCCGGTCGCTGGACGAGATCTGCGACGCGGTCTTCGCCGGCCTCGACCCCGCAGCGGGCAGAGACGACGTGACGCTGCTCCTCAGCCGCTTCCTCGACGAGCGGTCCGCCGGCTAGGTCCACAGCGCGGTGGTCCGCTGACTTCGTCAGCGGCGGGGGACGTACATGATGACGACGACGCCGAGCAGGCAGATCGCCGCGCCGATGACGTCCCACCGATCCGGGCGGAAGCCGTCGAGCACCATTCCCCACACCAGCGATCCGGCCACGAAGACACCGCCGTACGCGGCCAGGACGCGGCCGAAGTGCGGGTCCGGCTGGAACGTCGCGACGAAGCCGTACGCGCCGAGCGCCAGCACGCCGAGGCCGGCCACCAGCGCGCCGCGGTGCTCGCGCACCCCCTGCCAGACCAGCCAGGCGCCGCCGATCTCGGCCACCGCGGCCACCGCGAACAGCAGCAGCGAGCGCGCCACGCTCACGCGGCGCTCATCGCCCGCCGCCGAACCGGCGGCCTGTGCCCGGCGCGCCCACGTCGGCCTCCCCTCCCCCGGCTCCGGCTCCGGCTCCGGCTCCGGCTCCGGCTCCGGCTCCGGCTCCGGACCGTAACGGAACGGGCCACGGTCACCGCGCGCACCCGGACGGTGATCGCGACGAAGGACTCGTCCGTCCCGTAGGCTAGGGCCTGTTTCATTTGTCTCAAACGTCCTATCCACGGCAACAGGAACCGACATGTTCCAGATATGGGAGGCCGGCGACGAGAACATCTTCGTCGCCAAGGCCGCCACGCTCGACGTCGCGCTCGACAAGGTCGACACGCTGTGCCGGTTGCGTCACGACCAGGCGATGGCCAAGATCGAGCGCGCCCAGGAGCGGCGTTTCCAGTTCGAGGTCCGCGACCAGACCGAACGCACGCTCGCGCGCCTGTCGTACCGCCCGGACACCACGCGCCCCTACCAGAGCGTGATCGTCAAGGAGCTGCTCAAGCAGCCCTAACGTGCCGACACGCACGCCACGGCGAGATCCACCCCCGGTCACCGGCGATCACCTACTGTGCTGTGGGTGACTAGTCCGCGCCGTACCGTCATGGACGCGGACGGTGGCCGAGGAGCAGGTCAGTGCCTGATGTGTTCTTGGGAATCGGGATCGCGGTCGTCAAGATCGCGGCCAAGCTCTGGCTGAAGGCCGACCCCCTCGCCGCCGACCTGGGCGGTTCGGTGGTCGACGTCATCGCGGGACAGGTCAGCGACAGGCTCGACAAGAGGCGGGCCCGGCGGCTGGTCGAGCACCTCGAGGAGATGGTGCAGGCCAACCTCGAAAGCTCCATCGGCCACGAGGTCGCCGGGCTGGCGCCCAACGAGCGCGAGGCCACACTCCTGGCGGTCGCCGACAGCTTCGAACGGGCGCGGCTCACCGACGCCGACCTGTTCGCCGCCGACCTCGACCCGCTGTTCCTCGAACGGCACATCCGCGCGAGCAGCCCCGACGCCACCCGCGACCTCGAATCCCGGGCCGTCGCGCTGTACGACCTGCTCCTGGCCCGCTGCTGCGCCTACGTCATCGAGGTCATCGTCGGGCTGCCGCCGTTCGCCCCCACCGCGCTGAAGGAGATCCTGCACCGCGAGAGCGAGGTGCTGGCCGGCATCAAGGAGCTGCTCGACCGGTTGCCGAGCACGTCCATCGACTCCGGGCTCGACGAGGTCTTCCTGGCCGCCTACCTCCAGCAGGTCGCCAGGACGCTCGACCAGCTGGAGCTGTTCGGGGTGACGGTGTCGGAGTCGATCCGGCACTACCCGCTGAGCGTCGCCTACATCAGCTTGAACGTGACCGGGCTCGGGCCGAGCGGCCGGTGGGTGACATCGTCGAAGCGGGCGATCACGACCCGTACGCTCGCCGAGACGCTGCTCGGCGACATCGCGCCGGGAAACGCGGCGGGCAGTCCCGCGGCGACCGGGTTCGCGGGCGTGCCGCGCGCCGAGGAGGACGTCTCCGGGCGGATCGACGAGGTGGTGCAGCGGGCGCCGCGGCTGTTCCTGCGCGGCGACGCCGGGTCGGGCAAGACGACGCTGCTGCAGTGGATCGCGGTGCGCAACGCACAGAAGGCCGAGCTGGTGCCCTTCCTCATCCCGCTGCGGCACTACGTCGGACGCGAGCTGCCGACCCCCCGCGAGTTCGTGCGCCGGGTGGGCCGGCACATCGCCGATGAGATGCCGCCGGGCTGGGTGCAGCGCGAGCTGAGGGGCGGCAAGGCGATCGTCCTCATCGACGGGGTCGACGAGCTGCCAGAGAGCCAGCGCGACCAGGTCAAGGAGTGGCTGAGGGAGCTGCTCGCCGCCTTCCCCAAGGCGCGCTACGTCGTGACCTCCCGCCCGACGGCCGCCGCCCGGGACTGGCTGGACGCCGAGGGCTTCGACACCGCCGAGCTGCAGCCGATGTCCTGGCCGGACGTCCGGTTCTTCATCGGGCACTGGCACAAGGCGCTGGCCACCACCTCCACCTACACGGCCGAGCAGCTGGAGTCGTACGAGGCCACGCTGCTGCAGACGCTGCACAACAGGCGGCACCTGCGCGCGCTGGCGACCAACCCGCTGCTGTGCGCGCTGCTGTGCGCGCTGCACCTCGACCGGCGCATGCAGCTGCCGCGCGACCGGATGGAGCTGTACTCGATCGCGCTCGACATGCTGCTGGAGCGGCGCGACACCGAGCGCCACATCCTCAGCGAGGGCGGCTCGGGGCTGTCGCGCACTGACAAGACCCTTGTCCTGCAGGGCCTCGCGTACTGGTTGATCCGCAACGGCCGGTCGGACGCCCCCTACGCGCAGGCGGTCGCGGAGGTCGGCCGGTGCCTGGCGCAGATGCCGCGGACGAACATCGACCCGGCCGCGGTGCTCAAGCAACTGCTCGACCGCAGCGGGCTGATCCGTACGCCCGTCGCCGACCGGGTCGACTTCGTGCACCGGACGTTCCAGGAGTATCTGGCGGCGCGGGCCGCCGTCGAAGCCGACGACATCGGCGCGATCGTCCGGAACGCGCACGACGATCACTGGCGCGAGGTCGTGATCTTGGCGGCGGGGCACGCTCAGCCGCGGCAGCGCACCGAGCTGTTGCAGGGCCTGCTCGACCGCGCCGAACGCGACCCCGTCAACAGCAAGCTGCTGCGGGTGCTCGCGGTCGCCTGCCTGGAGACGTGCGCCCAGCTCGACACCACCCTGCAGGACAAGATCCGGCAGGTCGCCCGGACGGTGCTGCCGCCGCGCAACCTCGCCGACGCCGAGTCGCTGGCCAAGTCGGGCGAGTTCGTGCTCGATCTGCTCGCCGACAGCCCGGCCCGCAACTCGCGCCAGGCCGTGGCCACCATCAGGGCGGCGACCGGCATCGGCGGCCCGGCCGCGCTGTCGCTGATCGCGCGCTGCGCGCATTTCGGCGACCACCGCGTGCACGCCGAGCTGATGCGGGCGTGGCCGCATTTCGACCCGTTCGAGTACGCGCGCACGGTGCTGCGGCCGTCGGAGCATCGGCGGCAGATCGGCACCCTCACCGACGCCGCGCTGATCCCGGCCGTGGTCGAGCTGCCCGATCTGGAGTACCTGGCATACGAGATCGATCCCGGTTACGGGAAGCTCGATTTCGTCAGGGAACTGCCGCGGCTGGCGAACCTGCAGATCTTTCGCGACCCGATGCTCTCGGACCTGAGCCCGCTCGTGGCCAACGGATCGATCACGCATCTCGCGCTGGGCGCCGTCGGCGACGTCGAATTCGCCGTCCTGCCCGACCTGCCCCATCTGCGGCGGCTGACGGTTTCGGGGGCGGGCGGCAGAGACCTCACCCCGCTACGGTCCTGCGCGTCGCTGGAGGCGCTGGCGCTCGACGAGCTCGACATCCAAGCCCTGCCCGGGTGCCTGCCGACGCAGCCGCTCAAGTCGCTGGCGTTCCGGTCGTGTCTCGGGCTGACGGACCTGCGGCCGCTCGACTCGTTCGACCAACTGGTCAAGTTGGAGGAGCTCTACCTCTTCCGGTGCGATGTCCGGGACATCTCGGGTATTGAGGAGCGATTCGCGATGTTGTCGCACCTCTCGCTGGCCGGGAATCCCGGCATCGCCGACTGCGCGGCGCTCGGCTCGCTGACGAACCTCACCGGGCTCGCGCTGTCGGAGACGAGCATCACCGACATCGCCGCGTGCGCGCGGATGCCCGGCCTGGCCAACCTCGGCCTGGACGATCTCCCGCAGGTCCCCGATCTCACGCCGTTGCGCGGGCTCGCGCACCTCGCGACCCTGCACCTGCGCGGCAGCGGCCGCGCCGACCTGCGTCCGCTCGCCGGGATGCAGGGCCTCACCGTGCACGTCGACCGCCGCCAGGAGGTCGTGGGCGCGGAACTGCTCGGCGACTACAGCCGGGTCCTGCGGCGCTGACCCGGTGCCCGCCGGCGGGCTCACCGCTTCTCGCGCCGCCGATCAGGTGAGCGCGACGATGGCGACGATCCCGCCGGCGTAGAGGGCGGTCCAGCCGCCGATGAACGGCGCGGTGAATCGTCCGCCGCGGCGGATCGCGACCATGGCGAGCCCCGCGCCGGCGAGCGCGATGATCGCCGCCGTCGACGCGGGCCCCGCCAGCCGCCAGTCGGTGAACACCATGCCGAGCGCCACCGGCAGCATCGACTGGAAGACCATGGCGCCGGTGATGTTGCCCAGGGCGAGGGTGTCCTTGCCTTCCCGGATCCACAGCACGCTGTTGAGCTTCTCGGGCAGTTCCGTGGCGAGCGGCGCGATCACCAGCGTCAGCACCAGCGGATCGGCACCGATCTCGTGCGCCAGGTTCTCGATGACGGTGACGAACAGTTCGGCGCCCCCGACCAGCAGGCCGATGCCGAACACGAGCTGGACGATGATCTGCCAGCCGTTGGGCGGATCGTGCTTGCTGGGGTCGAAGAACAACCTGCCCGGCTCTTCGTCTCCGCCCTGCTCCTTGCCGCGCCGGATGGTCCGCACCAGGTAGCCGCCGTAGCCGGCGACCAGGACCGCCGCACCGGCGATGTGCGCCCAGCGGGCGTCGATCCTGCCGAGGACGATGGCCACCGACAGCGCGGCGCCGAACACCAGCAGGTCCTGTGTCATCGTGTGCCGATCGAGCGTCAGCGTTCTGCGGCCGCGCCGGGCCCGGTAGCTCGCCGCGGCGATGCCGCACACCACCATCGCCAACGTGGCCAGCAGGAACGGCGCACCGATGATCGCGCCGATCGCGATCTGGCCGCCCTCGCTCCCCTTGATGATCGCCACCGCGGGGACCAGCGACTCGGGCATCGCCGTCGCCACCGCAGCCAGCACACTGCCGACCGCCCCGTGACCGAGGTTCATGCGCACCCCGGCCCATTCCACCGCGTTGGTGAACACAAAGGCGCCGACGATCATCATGGCGAAGCTCACCGCCAGCAGCACGCCGTCGACCAGCATGACCCTCCCGAACGCTGCAACACCGGCGACCGGACCCGCGGCCGGCCCAGTACGTGTCCCTACCCGCTGAGCGCGATCGACCCATGCGGTCCGCGGCCGGCAGCCGCGCGGGCGTCGCGGCAGACGCACCCGGGGGTGCCGACGGCGCAATCGCGCCGTTTGCCCGCGATTCGGGTTAGGTGTCGGGATAGTCTCCCGGATCGACGTCGCTCGTGGAGGCCTTCCCGCCCACCACCGGGTGCAAGGTGATTTCCCAGGTATCCCAGCGGATCTGGGTCGCGGTGGTGATCGTCCGGAATTTGAACGTGTCGTCGAATCGCTGGAATTCGCACTCGCGGGCGAACCAACGAGCCTTGTCGTCCCAATCCGTGCCGCGGACGTAGAAGACCTTGTAGGTGCCGTCGTTGATTCCGGTCACCTTGAACTTCCGCTTTCTCCGGACGTACACGGAGATGATGGAGCGCTTCCCCTTGGCGAGCGTGACGACGGCGTCGGGGCTGCCGCTGGTGTTGTCGATGGTGAGAGTTCCCCGGCCGCCGCGACCGCCCGACCGCACGAAATGCCCGTTGGACGGCCGGCGCGTGGTGTCCCGCCGGGCGGCGGGCAACTGGAGGGAGATCCGATCGCCGGGAGCCTTCGCCGCCATCGCCGCGACGGCGGTCCGCAACGCCGCCGCCGCGCCGGACCGGCCCAGTTGAGCGCGCACCGAGGACGAGGCGCACAGGTCTCGTCCCGCGACCTCGTTCTCCACCGCCCGCAGCTCGCCGTCGAACTGGCGCAACGCGGCGGTGAGCCGCGCGTGCTCGGCGGCCAGCCCCGGCGGCGGCGCTAACCGTTCGAGCCTCGCCACGGCCTGATTCGCCGCCTGCTCGACGGCCGTGACCCGCGCCGCGAGCCCCTTGATCGACCCGGCCGCACGCAGCTTGGCCAGGGCCTTGTTGATCGGCGCCGTGACCGCCGCCAGCGTCGCGCGATAGGTCTCGGGCGAAAGCGGCGAACTGGTCTGGGCCGATTTGCCGCCAGAGTCACCACTGGTGCCGGTGCCCTCACACGCGCCAATAGAGAAAACAAGAGTCATTGCCGCGGCAGCTTTCAGCGTGCCCCCGAGCCACCCGTTCATCCCAAAATTGTCGATCAGTACTTTTACGCCCGCCAACGGCGAAATGGTGGCCTAAAGCGGCCTTTCCAAGGTGGGATTACGGACGAAATAAATCAGCCGCGCCGGCCGGCGAGCTGTGCGGGATCGAACCGGATGTCGTACGGCTCGGTCAGCGCGAGCGTCTCCCCCGCCCGCGCCTCACCGATGGCCACATAGCCCATGCCGCGGAGTTCGAAGGCCCGTACTCGCGGCGCGCCCACCCCGTCGAGCTCGACCTCCAAATAATATGGAATGCCGCCCTCGGCGTACCGCCGCGGCTTCCATGCCCGATCGAACTTGATATTTCCGGGGCTCAAGATCTCGGCCGCTATGTGCACATCGGCGCAGTGCACGACCTTGGCGTCGTCCAACGCCGCCGACATGACGAGCACTACATCCGGAATCAGGAGTTCGACACCGATACGTAGGTTGACTTCTATGGAGCTCTCCAGGTGCGCGGGTGCTTCCGCCTCCAGCAGGTTGGCGAGTCTCCTGGCTGCTCTTTGATGCCGAGGGGGAGGCACCGAGGACACCACCAATCGCTCCTCGACGAGCTCGTAGCGCATCCCGTTGTCGGGGAGCTCGAGCACCTCGTCGACAGTCCATGGACCGGCGTGGTAGGACGCGGGCGTCGCGAACGCCTCGCTCATGGGCGGTTCACCTCCGTACACACATCCAGTCTCACACCCTTCAAGTGCTCACTTTACGCTACGAGACGATGACATGGCGTAGAAATGAGCCAACTCCGGGCGGACCGTCAGCGGACCTCGGTGATCTCCGGGCCGCGCTGGAAGGGGTTGAAGTCCTGGTCGCCGGAGTCGTCCGCCGACCCCTCGTCGGCCACCTCCTCGGCGTCCGCGGGCAGCGTCAGCTCCAGCAGCTCGCGCGGCGGCATCGGCTGCTCGCCGCGCACCACGATCACGTTGCGGAACACGTCTTCGAGGACCTGCCACTGCTCCTCGTCCTCGATCGCGGCGCCGCTCACCACGCCGCGCAGGAACCAGCGCGGCCCGTCGACGCCGAGGAACCGCAGCGGCTGCCAGGCGAAGCCCTGTTCGCGGACCTCCTCGGGCACCTGGTCCATCACCTCTTCGGGGATCTGGATCGGCACCATCGCGCGCAGCTCCGGACCGAACGGCCCGGAGGCGTTCTGTGTCTGGCCGCCGGCCTGCTCGATCTCCCCGGCGGTCTCTTTGCGCACCTCGTCCCAGATGCCGGCGCGCTTGGGGGCCGCGAACGCCTGCAGCTGGAGGCCGCTGTCGCCGTGCACCACGGTGACGGCCACCGGACGTCCGCTCACCGGGTTGCCCTCCTCGTCGACCTCGGTCGCCTCGAGGTTGACCTGAACCTCGATGCCGGGGCCGATGGGCACCTGGAGCGCGCCGAAGTCGATGCGCTCCATGTCGGGCGCCGACTCATCGACGTCCCACGGCCCGCTCGCGGATCCGGCCGCGGCCGCCTCCGCCTCCTCGGAGTCGGCGGCGTCGAGTTCTTCTTCGTCGGTCACCTCGAGGTGCTCCGCGGACTCCTCGTCTTCATGACGACGGCGTCGAAACACGACTCACGCTCCCCTTGTTTCATGTTAGGTACTGCTCTGCTGCTCGAAGCCGCCCGTTGATCCGAAGCCGCCGGTTCCGCGGGCGGCACCGGGAAGCGTGGTGACTTCATGGAAGACGGCCTGCTCGACACGCTGTACGACCATCTGAGCGATGCGGTCGCCGCGCCGCAGCCGTACCGTGTCGCGCTTGTCGGTATTGAGCAGGGTCACTTTGATCTCACCGCGGTAGCCGGCGTCGACCGTCCCTGGTGCGTTGACGATTGTCACACCCAACTTAGCGCCCAAACCCGACCGCGGATGAATGAAGGCCGCGTAGCCGTCCGGGAGCGCGATCGCCACGCCGGTGGGCACGACGGCGCGCTCGCCCGGTGGGAGCTCGACGTCCTGCGCGGCGACGAGGTCGGCCCCCGCGTCGCCGGGGTGAGCGTAGACGGGAAGCGGCAGCTCGGCGTCGAGCCGCTGAATCAGCACGTCCACCTTGCCCATGCGTTCGCTCCTTCGTTCCGCTCGCGCCCGCGCGCAAGGTGTTCCCCCTCCGGCCACTCCGCGTGACCCTACCGGCTCGGCGCCGTTGCTCGGGCCACCGCCGGCGGCCGGTCACCGTACGCGGCGTACGCCGTTCACTACAAACCGTGAAACTCCGGGCACACCCCACCAGGCCCGGCGTCATGCCGAGCGACATGCGGGGTAGGGGGAGCGCGAGATCACGCGGTCGCGGTCCGATAGCGTCGGCAGACGTGGCCGCGGGACGCGCCGCGGACGCCGCGTACGCCGGATGGCGCACGCCGAGGGAGCCGGGGAGGCTGCGATGGCCGAGAAGGGTGACATGGGCTGGCGGGTGATGGCGGCGGGGGCCGCCCTCGTGAGCGGGTTCGTGGCCCGCCGGGTGATCACGTTCGCGTGGAAGAAGACGACCGGCAAGGAGCCGCCGACCAACCCGGAGTCCCCGGAGACCCATCTCGCCGAGGCGATCGGCTGGGCCGTCGTCATGGGCGTCGGCATGGAGGTCGCCCGCCTGCTGGCCACCCGGGCGGCCGCGAGGCGCTGGGCCAAGGGGACGGGCGAGCTCCCGGCTCCCCTGCGCGCCGCCGCGGCGAAGGCGGAGAAGGCCGCGAAGACCGCCAAGGCCAAGGCCAAGTAGCCAAAGCCAAGTACAAGGCCAAGGACAAGGCCAAGGAGAGGAGCGCGGCCACGTCGCCGCGGGAGCGGGCCCAAAAGCGGCTCAGAGCGGCTCAGAGCGGCTCAGAGCGCGTCAATCGAGTTCCGGGGGTGGCGGGGCGGCGCCGATGACGCGGCGAAGATCGGTGCGGATCTCTTCGGCCAGCCGCCGGGTGGCCGTACGGTTGAGCGTCCCGCCGGCGACCGCTCCGGTGAGGAACGGGCCGAGCGTGCTGAGATGACGGCCGAGCGTGCGCAACAGCCGCCGGCGCAGCGCCTGCCGGGCGGCGAAGCCGAGCGCGAGGGTGGCGGATCCGGGCTTGAGGGGGTCCACGCCCCGCCGCCTGACCCACGCCTGCAGGAACACCAGGGCGCGCTGCGTGCCGCTGCCCGGCACCTGTATGCCGTAGACCTCGTGCAGTTCGGCGATCAGCTTCACCTCGATCGCCGCGACGACCACGGTCTCGGCGACCAGTTGGGCCGGGGCGGTCAGCAGCAGGGGCGGGGCGACGAACTCGACCGCGGCCAGCGCGCCGCCCGCCGCTCCGACGGCGGCCGTGCTCAGCGAGGCCGCCCGGACGAGCGAGTCGGCGAGCCGCTCCCCCTGCAGCCCACGGTGATGGCTCCGCAGCGTGTCCAGGTCTCTGACGGGTATGTGCGGCGTCACCTGAGTCACGATGTCGGCCAGCCAGCGGCCGCTCGCGAGACCGCCGGCGCCGGCGCGGCGACCGCTCGCCGACAGCAGCCGGGCGAGCCTGCCCAGCAGGCGACCCCGGGTCTCGCGGTCCAGCTCCTCCTCACCGGACAGACGACCGACCAGCTCCCCGATCTCGGCGGGGAGGTCGGGGGCTTGATCTCCGTCGTCCGCGCGGCGGGCGATGTCGTCCTCAGGCACCGGTCGGGCGCGGTCAGGCCGCGCACTCACGGCAGATCAACTGTCCGTTTCTCTCGGTGGCCAGTTGGCTGCGGTGGTGAACCAGGAAGCAGCGGGAGCAGGTGAACTCGTCCGCCTGCCGCGGCACCACCTTGAAGCTGAGCTCCTCATTCGATAGGTCCGCGCCGGGCAGCTCGGTGACCTCACCGGCGTCCAGGTCCTCGTCGATGATGCTCGCGGCCTTGTCGGCACGGCGCGCCTGCAGCTCCTGCAGGCTGTCCTCGCTGAGATCGTCGTCGGTCTTGCGCGGGCTGTCGTAATCGGTAGCCATCTTGCTATCTCCATCCCCCTCGGTCTGTTGGTGCGCCCCGTCGCGCGGGTCTAACGCTCGGGAGGCCCGTCTTGTGCCCGATCCGGGCGGGAAATTCTGTCACGTGTCGTGACCTCCGGCACTCAAGGCGCAACAGGACTCTTTTGTCACCCTCGTCACTTGCTTCGAGCGCTTGTGGTCACGGCCGCGCGCCGTCGCGCGTCCAATTCGCTCCGGCGGGCGGCGTCGGATCATACCCGCCACGAGCATGTGTTGCCCGCCCGACGGCTCCGTACGCGGAAGAATGGGGATCCGTTGAACCAGGCATTGCACTGGAACGTCGGAATTAACGCGATATTGTGCCCGCCGAGCACCTCGCGAGGGGCCGCACTTCGCAGTAGCGTAGTCGCCGTCCGCGGGCCGTGCGCAGGTCAGCCAGGCCGGCCAGAGGCCGGATCGCATAGGGGGTCAGCATGCCGGACGCCGCTCCGCTGGAGCGAGGAGATCCGGCGTCGCTCGGGCAGTACGAGGTGGTCGGCCGGCTCGGCGCGGGCGGACAGGGCGCGGTCTACCTCGGCCGGGCGCCGCAGGGTGAGCCGGTCGCCATCAAGCTGCTGCACGCCCAGATGACCGCCGACTCCGCGGCCCGGGCCCGGTTCGCCCGCGAGGTGTCGGCGGCGCAGAAGGTCGCGCCGTTCTGTACGGCGCGGATCCTCGAGTACGACGTGCACGGCGATCAGCCCTACATCGTCAGCGAGTACATCGACGGCCCGTCCCTGCACGACGTGGTCATGCGCGACGGCCCGCGCGGCGCGGCCGATCTGGAGCGGTTGGCGATCGGCACCGCCACGGCGCTCGCCGCGATCCACGAGTCCGGCATCGTGCACCGCGACTTCAAGCCCAACAACGTGCTGCTGGCCGACGACGGGCCGCGGGTGGTCGACTTCGGCATCGCCCGGCACTTCGACACCCAGGAGAGCGCGGTCACCGCGACCGGGATGGTCGTGGGCACCCCCGGCTACCTCGCGCCCGAGCAGCTGACCGGACACCAGCTCGGACCGGGAGTGGACATCTTCGCCTGGGGCACCACGATGGTGTTCGCGGCGACCGGCCGCTCGCCGTTCGACGCCGACAGCCTGCCGGTCATCATCAACCGGATCCTGAACGAACACCCCGACTTGTCCGCGTTGCCCGGTCCGCTCCGCGGCCTCGTCGAGCGCTGCCTGCGCAAAGACCCCGGGCGGCGTCCCACCGCCATCCATCTGCTCCAGGAGCTGCTCGCCCAGGCCGGCGCCGCACCCGCCGGCGACGACGACGCGCTGCAGGAGGGCACCCGGATCGCCGCCGAAATGCCGGCGCCGCCGCCCATCGCGTCCGCCGCGTTCCCCGCGTCCGGCACCTCCGTGCCGTCCTCGTCGCCGATGGGGGCCGGTGCCCGGCCCGCCGCCGCGTCCGCCGCGCCCGCGCCTCCGGCGCAGTCCGGCCCGGCGGCGCCGCCCATCACCCCGCCGCCCATGCCGGGCGCCGCCGCTCCGTTCCCCCCGCCGCCGGGGACGCCGCCGCCCATGGCCGCGCCGCCGATGCCGGGCGCGCCTCTGGGGTACGGCCCGAGCACGCCGCCGCCGATGGCGTCGCCGCTGCCGTCGGGGCCGCTGCCGTCAGGGCCGCAAACGCCAATACCGATGCATGCCGGAGCGCCGCCGCGGCCGCCGCGGCCCAGCCGCATGTCGTCGGGCACCAGAGGTCCCGTGCTCGCGGCGGTGGGCTGTTCCGTCGCGTTCCTGCTGCTGATCATCATCGTCGTCGCGCTGGTCGCGGCCGGGCAATCGGATGACCCGACGCCGACGTACTCCCCGGCGTACTCGCCGAGCGCCGCGCCGACCACCTCGTCCACGTCGTCCGATCCCACGGTCACGCTCCCCTTCCAGGGCACGTGGAAGGGCACCGGCTATCAGTCCAAACCGCGGGTGGCGCACTGGAGCGTGCAGATCACCCTCGTCAGCGGCCTGCGCTCCGGCATCGTCCGCTATCCCGCGTGCTCGGGGCGGCTCCGCGTGGTGTCCTCCTCAGAGGAGGAGATCGTGCTCCGCCAGACGATCACCACGGGCGAGGAGCAGTGTGCGACGACGGGCTACGTGACGCTGTCGTCCCCCGGCAACACCACGGTGCGGTTCCAGTACGCGGAAACCGAGGACGCCGTGTCCCCCAACGCCACCGGGACGCTCTACAAGCAGTGACCCCCGGCGCCGCACGTGAGGAAAAAAAGAACGCCCCCGCCGCCCGACGAGGTTCCCCATGCCGCAGGCCGACCCACTTCGCCCTGGTGACCCCAAGGTCCTGGGCTCCTACCGACTCATCGGCCGGCTCGGGGAGGGCGGTCAGGGCACGGTCTTCCTGGGCGCCGCCGCCGACTCCGCCGACTCCGCTGACTCCGACGGCCCCGGCGCCCCCGGCGGCTCCGGCGGCTCCGGCGCGGCGGTCGCCGAAGGGGCTCGCGTCGCCATCAAGTTGCTGCACGCCCGGCTGAGCGGGGACGCCAAGGCGCGCTCGCGGTTCGCCGCCGAAGTGGCCGTCGCCCAGCGCGTGTCCCCGTTCTGCACGGCCCGCCTGCTGGACGCCGACGTGGAGGGCGACACCCCGTACATCGTCAGCGAGTTCATCGACGGGAGTTCGCTCCAGGACGTCGTGACCGCCGAGGGGCCGCGCGCCGGCACCGCGCTGCACCGGCTCGCCATCGGCACGATCACCGCACTCACCGCCATTCACCAGGCCGGCGTCGTCCATCGCGACCTCAAGCCCAGCAACGTGCTGCTCGCCGCCGACGGGCCGCGGGTGATCGACTTCGGCATCGCCCGCGCGCTGGACGCGACAGGCACGTTGTCGAGCACCACGGTCGGCACCCCGGCCTACATGTCGCCGGAACAGATCTCGGGCACGCTGGTCGGCCCGGCGGCGGACGTGTTCGCCTGGGGCTGCACGATCGCCTTCGCCGCGGGCGGGCGGCCGCCGTTCGGCCAGGACTCGATCCCGGCCGTGCTGCACCGCATCCTCAACCTGCCGCCCGACCTCAGCATGCTCGACGCGCCGCTGCACGACCTCGTGTCCGAATGCCTGGTCAAGGACCCGTCCGCGCGGCCGGCCGCGCAGACCGTGCTGCTGCGCCTGCTCGGGCATGCCGACGCGCCGCCGCAGGGTTCCCCGAGTGCGGCCGTGCTCACCGAGGGCGCGCAGGCGGCCGGCCCCGGATCCCCGCCACCGCCGTCGGCGACCCACATGTCTCCGGCGCCCCCGGCGCCCCCGGCGGCCGCGCCGCCGCCGGGCCCGGCCCCGGCACACGGCTCCTATGGCGCATATGGCGCATATGGCTCCTACGGCACCGATCCGAGCGGCGCGCGGCAGGCGCCGACGCACCCCAGCGCGCCGCCGCCGTACCGGCCGACGGCCGGTCCGTACGCCTCGACCCCACCGCGCCGGCGCCGCACCAGGCCCCTGGTCCTCGCCGGGGCGGGCACCGCCGGCTTCGTGGCCCTGGTGCTGATCGGCACGTTCACCCTGATTCGCATCGGGACGGACAGCGCCCCGCCGACCCCGAGGCCCGGCGGCGTATCGGGCGGCACGCTGCGGATGGCGACGGCCTACGCGCCCGAGGCCATCGACCCGTCCAACGCGACGTTCGGGCCCGATGTGTTCATCGCCAAGCAGCTGTTCACGGGCCTCACCGAGATCACCCCCGACGGACGGGTGGTGCGCCGGCTCGCCGAGGACCTCCAGCCGGACGCGTCGTGTCGTACCTGGACCATCACCATCAAGCAGGGCACGACGTTCAGCAATGGCGAGGCGGTCGATCCGCAGGCCTTCGCCCGCGGCTGGAACCGCGCCGCCAAGTCGGAGGACGGCTACGGGTTGTTCGTCATGGACGAGATCAAGGGCTACCGCGAGGTGAACACCGGCCCGGCCGAGTCGCTGTCGGGGGTGGAGTCGTTCCCCAACGGCCTGCGCGTCAACCTCACCCGGCCGGACTGCGAGTTCGACCGCCGGCTCGCGGCGGCGCCGTTCTTCCCGGTGCCCGCCGCGGCCGGTGACGTCAAGAACACCGCCTACAACAACCGTCCCGTCGGCAACGGCCCGTTCAGGGTGGAGTCCTACACCGCCGACTCCAAACTCACGCTCGTGCGCAACGATCTGTGGTTCGCCGGCCGGGCCAAGCTGGACCGCATCACGCTCGATCTGACCGTCCCGAGCGGCGGCGCCGTGGCCGCCTTCGACTCCGGTCGATACGACTGGGCGGAGGTGAACAGCGCCGACATCAACAACGCCAAGGCCCGCCACCGCGGCGACGGTCAGCTCCAGTCGCGGCTCGTCAACGGGATCGACTTCCTGATCCCCGTCACCGCCCGCGGGCCGCTGCGGTCCAAGCAGGCACGCGAGGCGCTCTCCTACGCCATCGACCGCAACGCCCTCAACAACACCGTGTACGGCGGCACGCGCCCGCCCGCGACCGGGCTGGTGCCGCCGGCCGTGCCCGGCTTCCGCCGCGGCGGCATCTGCCCGTCATGCGAAACCCCGGACCCGGCGAAGGCGAGGCAACTGGCGGCCGCCGCCGGACTCGGCCCGGGCACCGAGGTCACCTTCGTGTCGCGCAACAGCGCATCGGCGTCCCAGGGCGGCGACGCCATCGCACAGCGGATCGAGTCGGTGCTCGGCTGGAAGGTCAACCGGCGCGGCATCGACTCCACCCGGTACCCGGACTTCACCAAGGCCCTTACCGGCGGCGGCGCCACCGGGTTCGGCCGATCCGCGTGGTTCGGCGACTACACCTCGGCCTACAACTTCCTGCACTCGCTCATCGGCGGCGGGCAGACATCGGAGCTGTCCGATTGGCGCGACTCGCGGTTCGACGAACTGCTGGCGCGGGCGATCCAGACCAGCGACGAGGCCGGCCGCAACCAGCTGATCCAGCAGGCCGAGAAGATCGCACTCGACGACATGGCGATCATCCCGCTGTGGGTCGCCACGCAGACCCGGCTGGTCGACACCAAGGAGTTCACCGGCCTGAACATCGACCACGACGGCGACCCCACCCTGGCCACCGCCGCGCGGAAGTGACGCGCGCCCTGCCGTCCCCGAGCCGCCTTGGGGCGAGCGGTCAGGGCGCGGCGGGCGGCAGGCGCACGGTGACGATCAGGCCGCCGCCGGCCCGCGGGGTGGCGAAGACGGAGCCGCGGTGCGCGTTCACCACCGACCGGACGATGGACAGACCGAGCCCGGCACCCTTGGCCGACTCGATGCGGTCGGTGTTCAGCCGCCGGAACGGCTCGAACAACCGGTCCACCTCGTACACCGGGATGGTGGGTCCGGTGTTCTCGACCTGGCAGGCGGCGAACCCGTCCAGCACGCCGGTGCGGACGAACACCTCGCCGTCCTCGACGTTGTGCTTGATCGCGTTCTCGACGAGGTTGACGACGAGGTGCTCCAGCAGCACGGGGTCGCCGATCGTGCGGGCCGGCGTCAGCTCGGTGGTGACGGTGACGTCGGGGACGTCGTCGCCCTTGCGCACCGACTCCAGCACGGTCGTGGCCACCTCGCTCAGGTCCACGGGCGTACGGGTGGTCAGCTCGCGCTCGGTGCGGGCGAGCAGCAACAGCCCGTCGATGAGCCGCTCGTGCCTGGCGTTGGTCGCGAGCAGCGTGCGGCCCACGGCCTTGAGGTCTTCGGACGCGGCCGGATCGGTCAGCGCCACCTCGAGCAGCGTCCGGTTGATGGCCAGCGGGGTGCGCAGCTCGTGCGAGGCGTTGGCGACGAAGCGGCGCTGGGAGTCGAACGCCTGGCTGAGCCGTTCGAGCATCGCGTCGAACGTGTCGGCCAGCTCCTTGACCTCGTCCTCGGGCCCCTCCAGCGCGATCCGCTCGTGCAGCGTGCTCTCCGAGAGCTGGCGCGCCGTCGCGGTCACCTTCTGCAACGGACCCAGCGCCCGGTCGGCCACGAAGAAGCCGAGCACGAGCGCGAGCACGCCGACGCCGATCAACGCGAGCAGCGACCGGCCGAGCATCATGTGCAGGGTCTGTTCCTTGACGGCCCCGAGGTCGACGGACCGGCCGCTCGGGAAGAACTGCAGGCGCACGCCGTTGGGCAGCACCGAGTTGAGGATCTGGCTGACGATGACGTACGTCACGACGAGCAGCAGGGCGCCGGCCACGAAGAACATCCCGCCGTACAGCAGCGTGAGCCGCAGCCGCAGGCTCATCCGGCCCGGCGACGCCTTGATGCCGCCGATGAACGACCCACCGGGCGGCCGGCCGGGCATGGCCGCGCGCGGCGAGCCGGGCGGCGGACCGGGCGGCGGCGGACCGGGACGCACCGGAGGGGCGAGCGGCGGGCGCGCGCCGGGCTCGGGCCGCCGTTCGGCCGCGGCGGACCGCGGGGACGAGGCGGACCGCTCGGCGCGGTCGTGCCGCGACTCGGTCACAGCCGATACCCCACGCCCGGGACGGTCTCGATGACCGGCGGCTCGCCGAGCTTCTTCCGCAAGGTCATCATGGTGACCCTGACCACGTTGGTGAACGGGTCGATGTGCTCGTCCCACGCCTTCTCGAGCAGTTGCTCGGAGCTGACCACGGCGCCGTCCGCCCGCAGCAGGACCTCGAGCACCGCGAACTCCTTGCGGGTGAGCTCGATCGGCACGCCGTCGCGCGACACGGCGCGGCGGGCGGGGTCGAGCGAGATTCCGGCCCGTTCGAGCACCGGCGGCACCGGCACCGCCGCCCGCCGGCCGAGCGCACGCACCCTGGCGATCAGCTCGGCGAACGCGAACGGTTTGGCCAGATAGTCGTCGGCGCCGATCGACAGGCCCTCGACCTTGTCGTCGAGGTCGCCGGCGGCGGTGAGCATGAGGATGCGCGCCGGGTTGCGCTCCGCGACGAGCCGCCGGCAGACCTCGTCGCCGTGCACCTTCGGCAGGTCGCGGTCGAGCACGACCACGTCGTAGTCGTTGACACTGGTCCGCTCCAGCGCGCCGGCGCCGTCGTAGGCGACGTCCACCGCCAGCGTCTCGCGACGCAGGCCGGTGGCAATCGCGTCGGCGAGCACTCGCTCGTCCTCCACGACCAGAACTCGCACGCGATCTCCTCCCCCGGGGTGCAAAGACGTGCGCGCCCGGCAAGCATGACCGGGCCACGTACGCACGTCCCTCCCCGCCGGGCCTGCCCTACGGTCGAGCCCGGCGCGCTGGACCGGCTCTTCCGTTATGCCACAGCGGACGTAAGCCGTTGATAAGCCCTCCGACAAGGATGTGTCCAAGGATGCGTTTTCGGATGCGTCTTCGGGCCCATTGTCGCGAACGCCGGCGCGTCGGGCGGGCGCGTGCTGCCGGCGATGAAAGAGACGCGAAAGACATCGGCCTCCGGGTTTAGCCGAGGCGCCGATATGGGTAGGGCACTCGACCCGGAAGGTCGGATTTCCCCCCCGCGGAAGGAACATCATGGGCGAGCTTGCCGCGATGATCGAGCAGCGGATCGCGGAGGCATCGGAGTCGCTACGCACAGCTCGCGCCGAAGGCGACGCGTTCCTCGTAGACGCCCGTGAGTCGGAGATCGACGATCTACGGCGCATCGCGACCGAGCACGGCATCGATCCGAAGGCGGACCCCGACCGGGTCTGATCGCCCCACTGTTCCTGCACCGCGGCGATTCCATCTCGGGGCCGCGCGGCTAGGCGCGGCTACGCGAGGCTAGTCGTGCGCGGGGTCGAGGCCGGCCAGCAGGTCGTGCAGCGCGGGGAACAGGTCGGGCGCGGCGGCGATCGTGAGCTCGGGGCCGGCGGGTGCCCCGGCGAGCCCTTCGACGCGGCCGCCCGCCTCGCGGACGATCAGCCCGCCGGCCGCGATGTCCCACTCCTGGTTGCCGCGCTCGTAGAACGCGTCCACCCGGCCGGCGGCCAGCGAGCACAGGTCGACGCAGCACGAGCCGCCGCGTCTGATGTCGCGTACCCGCGGCAGCACGCCGCGCAGCACCTCAGCCTGATGGGCGCGGCGCGCGGCGAAGTAGCCGAACCCCGTCGCCACGAGCGCCTGATCCAGCGACACCCCGGTGGGGCAGCGCAACTCTCTCGTCCCGGTCGTCGTGTGCAGCAGCGCGCCTTCGCCGCGCACCGCGGTGAAGGTTTCGCCGCGATGAGGGACCTCGACCACGCCGGCGACGACCTCGCCCGCGACCTCGGCCGCGATGCTGACCGCCCAGTCCGGCAGATCGTAGAGATAGTTCACCGTGCCGTCGATCGGATCGATGATCCAGCGCACGCCGCTGCTGCCCGTGCTCGAACCGCCCTCCTCGCCGAGGAAGGCGTCGCCCGGCCGCGCGGCGCGGATCCGGTCGACGATGAGCCGTTCGGCGGCCTGGTCCATCTGGGTGACGACGTCGGTGGGGCTGCTCTTGGTCTCCACCACGTCGGGGCCGGCCGCCGGACGCTTGTCGATCAGCATGCGGCCCGCCTCGCGGGCGGTGCCGACGGCGAGATCGAGCAGTCCGGCGGGGCTGTCGCGCGTGTCTGCGGTCACCACTTCACCCTACGGGGCGCCCTCTCGTCACAGCAGTTCGGGCCGTTTCCACTCCTCGCCCAGCACGTGGTGGGCGAGGAAGTTGAGCACCGTCTCGTACCACACGGCCCCGTTGCCGGGCGTCAGGATCCAGTGGTTCTCGTCCGGGAAGTAGAGGAACTTCGCCGGCACCTCACCGCGCACGAGGTCGAACCACTGCCACAGCGCGTTGCCGATCGGCACGCGGAAGTCGCGGTCGCCGTGGATCACCAGCATCGGCGTACGGATCTCGCGGGCGCGCAGGTGCGGCGAGTTGCGGTGCCACGGCTCGATGTCGTCGGCCGGGTCGCCGTGCTCGCGGATGAAGTAGTAACCGGCGTCCGCGGTCACCTCGAGCGGCAGGTTCCACAACCCGGCATGGCTGACGATGGCGCGGAACCGATCGGTGTGGCCCGCTATCCAGTTGGCCATGTAGCCGCCGAACGAGCCGCCCATCGCGGCGGTGCGGGTCTCGTCGATGTCGTCCCTGGCGACGACCGCGTCTGTGATCGTCATGAGGTCGGCGTACGTCCGCGGCCCCCACCGGCCGTGCCCGCGGCGCATCATGTGCTCGCCGTATCCGGTGGACAGCGCGGGATCGGGCATCAAGACGGCATAGCCCCGCGCCGCCATCACCCAGGGGTTCCACCGCCAGTTCCAGTCGTTCCAGCTCATATGCGGCCCGCCGTGGACCCACAGCAGCAGCGGCGCGGGCGAGCCCGTCTCGTCCGGCAGGACCAGCCAGCCGCGGACCTCGGCGCCGTCGTCGGCGGTCGCGGCGACCTCATCGACGCGGCCCGGCAGCTCCGCCGGGATGCCGGGACAGGGCAGGTGGGTGATCTCGCCGGTCGCCGCGTCGATGCGCACCGCCCGCGGCGCCGCCGTCACCCCCGAGCGCATCGCGTAGACGTATCGCCCGTCGGGGGAGGGCTGGAGCTGGTCGTACGCGGCGTCGTCGCCCGTCAGCCTGGCGACCGCGCCGGTCTCGACGTCGACGCGGAACACCGGACGGCGACCGCGCTGGTCGGCGACGAAGTACACGCCGCGCGAGTCAGGCGACCAGGCCGGGCGCGCCGGCCACAGGTCGAACTCGGGCAGCAGGTGCCACGCCCGCCGCTCCTCGCCACCCGCCGTCCCGGCGGCCGTGGCGTCGGCCGTGGCGTCGGCCGTGGCGTCGGTTGTGGCGTCGAGGCGGACGAGCCACAAGGTCATGTCCGGCGGTCGGCTCATGTCGCCGTGCCCCTCCCGCACGCATACCGCCATGCGGCCGTCGGGCGACACACTCGGCGCGAAGAAGTCCGCCGTGCCCGGTTCGGCGAGCAGCGTACGGCGGGCGCCGGTCGCGACGTCGATCGCGACGAGCTCGATGTGGCGGTCGCCGCGGGGCTCGGGGACGGCCCAGCCGGTGACGACCGTACGGCCATCGGGCGTGATCGCGAACGCCTGCTCGTCGAGCGCCCGGCCGGCCTCGGGGGTGAGGTCGCGCGGCTCGGGCAACGGCCCCTCGGCGGTGGGGTCGGGCGCGGCGGCGGCGAAGAGCCTGGTCTCGGCGGGACCCAGATCGTGGTCCCAGTGCCGTATCGGGTAGCTCTCGTGCAGGATCGCCGACACCTTGGCGTCCTTGCGGGCCTTACGCCGCTCGGCGTCGTCGTCGGCCGCGCCGGGCAGCGTCGCCGACGCGAACACCACCGTGCCCGCGTCCTGGGCGACCACGACGTCGGAGATGCCGCCCGGCCGCCCGGCCACCATGCGGGCCTCTCCCCCGCCGGCGGGCAGCAGCCACAGCGCCGGCCCTTCGTCCTCGGGCTTGTCGTCCGACCGGTCGGGGTCGGGACGGCGCGAGGTGAACAGCACCGACCCGTCGGGCAGGAACGCGGGGCCGGTCTCGCCCGGCGTCGACCGGGTGAGCCGGGCCGGCGCCGCCTCGCCGCGCGGGTCGAGCAGCCAGAGCGCGGTGACGAACTTCGTGCCGTTCGCGTTCAACGTCTGGACGGTGGCGATGAGGCGGTCCCCGGCCGGCGCGAGCCGGATGCCGGTCAGGCGCGGGATCGCCATGAACTCACGAAGGTCGGCGAACGGCGTGGTCACGTGTCTCCTTTACGGCAGCAGTCGGCGGGGCAGACGTCGGGCCTGGGACCGAGCGAGCCGACGACCGGACGCCCATCGGCGTCACCGGCGGCGCGTTCGACGAACAGCTCGCGGACCATCGCGACGAAGCGGGGGTGGGTGCTCGGCGTCGCGGCCCGGGCGAGGCGCATGCCCAGCTTCGCGGCGAGCGCGTCCGCCTCGACGTCCAGGTCGTACTTGACCTCCATGTGGTCGGACACGAAGCCGATCGGCACGATCACCGCGGCCTCGATCCCGTCGGCGTGCAGCCGCTCCAGGTGATCGCCGATGTCCGGCTCCAGCCATGGCTGCGTCGGCGGCCCGCTGCGGCTCTGGTAGACCAGCGCCCACGGGCGGCCTGGCGCGGCCCGTTCGGCCACGACCTGGGCGACGTCGGTGAGCTCCGCCACATACCGCGCCCGCCCTGGCTGGGCGAGCGGCACGCTGTGGGCGGTGAAGACGAGGTGCGCGTCCGGCGGCATGCCGGCGAGCGCGACGCGGGTGGCGGCGACGAACGGCTCGACGAACCCCGGGTGGTTGCAGTAGACCCTGAGCTTGTCGATCACGGGGGCGTCCGGCACCTCGGCGCGGGCCCTGTCGATGTCGTCAAGGTATTGCCGGCAGCAGGAGTAGCAGCTGTACGCCGAGGTCACGAACGCGGCGGCGCGGCGGATGCCGTCGTCGCGCATGCGCCGGACGGTGTCGGCCAGATACGGCGTCCAGTTGCGGTTGCCCCAATAGACCGGGACGTCCAGGCCGTGCGCCGCGAAGTCGGCCTCGATCGCCGCCTTCAGCTCCCGGCACTGCCGGTTGATGGGGCTGACCCCGCCGAACCGGTAGTAGTGCTCCCCCACCGCGGTCAGCCGCTCGCGCGGGATGTTCCTGCCGCGGGTGACGTTCTCCAGGAACGGGATCACGTCGTCGGGACCTTCCGGTCCCCCGAAGGACACCAGCACCAGCGCGTCATAGGACGACATGCTCACCATCAAACCAGGGCTCGCGGCCGACCCGGCACCGGGCGGGTCCGGGCGGGCACCGGGTGGGTCCGGTCTGTGTCAGGCGAACCGCTGGGCGTAGGCGCGGGCGAGCGCCAGCACCTGCTGGACGTACCAGTCGGCGTGGTTATAGCGCCAGATCGCCGTGTACAGCTGCCGGCCGCCGCCTCCGGCCCCGTTGGCGCACAGGTACCGCGCGGCGGCGGGGACCGCGTCGTAGGGGTTCATGATGTCGGCCCGGCCGTCGCGATCGCCGTCCACGCCGTACGCCCGCCACGTCGTGGGCAGGAACTGCATCGGACCGAGCGCGCCGGCGGTCGAGGGCCCGGTGTTGCGGCCGTGGCCGCTTTCGATCTGCCCGATCGCGGCGAGCACGGACCACGACAGCCCCGGGCACAGCCGTGCGCCCCGCTGGTAGAGCTCCAGGTAGCTCCCCGCCTGCGCGACGCGGTTCTTCCTGGCGTGCAGGTTGAGTACCTGGGCGCGCCCGCCGAGGATCTTGCGCAGGTACGGCGCCAGCTTGGCGGGGTTCGCGCCGGGTGCGTTGACCATGAGCGCGAGGTTGGGCACGAGCCCGATCTGCGCGCCGGTCTTGCGGCTGACCAGCATGTCGACGCCGGGCAGGCCGAGCGGTCCGGCGCCGCCCATGGTGACGAACGGCGAGCTGCGCGCCACGATGGGATACTGCCTGCCCTCCAGCAGCCCGAGCGCGCGTTTGGCCCGGTCGGAGACGACCAGCCGGTCCTGGGCCAGGGCGCCCCACAGCGCCTGGCGTTTCGCGGTGCCCGGGGGCGTCCAGGACCGGAAGCGCGAGGGATCGACGGCGAAGGTGTTGATCTTGCGCCCCTGCAACTGCACCGCGCCCGCGTCGACGACGATCACGTCCTGGACTCTGGGCAGCTTGGCGATCTTGCGTGCGGTGTCGTCGCTGACCGACGATGTCGCGACCGCGAGCAGGTCGGGTGGCACGACGCGCCGCAGCGGGGCGAGCGCGGCCTGACCTTGGACGTCGCTGACGGCCGGACCGGACGTATCTGACAAACCAGACCGCCCGGGCGGCGCCGAGGGCACCGGGGCCCGCTCCGAGCCGGCCTGCTCGCCACGGGCGCCGGACATGACGACCGCGGTGCCGCCGACCACCGAGGCCCCGACGGCGACCGCGATGGCGGCGACCACGGGGACCGTACGTCTCACATCTCTTCCCAACGACTGTGGCGTGCGCTCGGTTGCCGAATTGTTCTCCTCAGGCACCGGATGGTACGGCACGGCGGCGGCGATCTCCGTGATCCAGCGGCTTTACCATGCACGCCGTGCCCGGCGCACTTCAACACGCTTCGGCACAATCAACCGAAACAATCGCCAGTAGGGTTTCCTCATGTCCCTCAGGACACGACGACGACCGGCGTGGCGCAACTGGGCGGGGAACCAGCGCGTCGAGCCCGTCCGCGTGGGCATGCCCCGATCCACCGAGGAGGTCGTGGCGGCGGTCAGGCAGGCGGCCGACGACGGGCTGACCGTGCGCATGACGGGCAGCGGGCACTCGTTCACCGGCGCCGCGCTCGCCGCCGGGGTGCTGCTGCGCCCGGCCGGCCTGACCGCGCTGCGCTCGGTCGACACCGCGAGCGGTCTGGTCACCGCGGAGGCCGGGCTGACGCTGCGGCGGCTCAACGAACTGCTCGACGACCATGGCCTGGCGCTCGCCAACATGGGCGACATCCAGGAGCAGACTCTGGCCGGCGCCACGCAGACCGGCACACACGGCACGGGACGCGATGTGGCGGGCCTGGCCGCGCAGATCGCCGGCCTGGAGATCGTGCTCGCCGACGGCAGCGTCGTGACGTGCTCGCGGACCGAGCGGCCCGAGCTGTTCGACGCCGCCCGGGTAAGCGTCGGCGCGCTCGGCGTGGTGACCGCGATCACCTGGCGTACGGTGCCGGCCTTCCTGCTGCATGCCCGCGAGGAGCCGATGACGTGGGACGAAGTGCTGTCGCGGCTCGATGAGTTCGACGCCGCGAACGAGCACTTCGAGTTCTACTGGTTCCCGCACACCCAGGGGTGCCTGACCAAGCGC
Organism: Streptosporangiaceae bacterium; assembly: GCA_035765195.1. Classification (GTDB taxonomy): domain Bacteria; phylum Actinomycetota; class Actinomycetes; order Streptosporangiales; family Streptosporangiaceae; genus CALAED01. Next base: position 37,269 of record DASTYC010000036.1, on the reverse strand, counting down.
GACAACCGCACCGAAGGCCCGGCCGCCCCGCTGTCGCGGGTGCGGCACTGGATCGACGACGAGCTGTTGTCGAACACCGTCTTCGACCTGACCAACCGCCTGAACCGGCTGGCGCCGGCCACCGTCAAGCCGGTCAACGGCGTCGCGGCCAAGGCGCTCACGGCCCGCACCTACACCGACACCTCCTACAAGGTCTTCACCAGCCCGCGCCGGGTGCGGTTCAAGGAGCAGGAGTACGCGATCCCGCGCGAGCGGCTGGCCGGCGCGCTGCGCGAACTGCGCTCGCTGTTCGACAAGCGCGACTGGCGGATCAGCTTCCCGATCGAGGTCAGGCTGTTGCCGGCGGAGGACGCGTGGCTGTCGATGGCCTACGGACGGCCGACCGCGTTCATCGCGATCCACGTCTATCACCGCTCCCCGCACGAGGAGTACTTCCGAGCGGTCGAGGAGATCATGACCGCGCTGGGCGGCCGGCCGCACTGGGGCAAGCTGCACACGCGCGACGCCGGCGAACTCGAAACCGTCTATCCCCGGTTCGCCGACTTCCGGCGACTGCGCGACGACCTCGACCCCGAGCGTCGCTTCGCCAACCCCTACACCAAGAAGATCTTCGGTCCCTAGGAGTCCCCGGCTCGGCCGGTCAGGGCGCGGTGTTCTGCGTCGTGGGCGTGGGCGCCGGCGGCCGCGTGGTGGCGGTGTCGGACGGATCGGCCGACGGCGGCGAGAGCGGTTCCGTCGCGGGCGCGGACGGGACCTGCGACGGGTCGACGGACGTGGTCGGCGTCGGCGTCGGCGTGGTGCCCGGACTCGTCGGTACGACGGGATGCCGGGTCGGCGGCGTGCCGCCATCGCCGAAGGTGTCGCCCAGCGACGTGCCCGACCGGTCCGACCTGCCGAGCATGGCCGACACCGGCTTGTCCGCCGCAGACTCGACCAGCGTGATGCCCCCGATGACGACGGCGAAGATCGCGAATGCGGCGCCCGCGAGGACGTACCACCGCGGTAGCCGTGCCGGCCGCGGCTTCGCGGTGACGACCGGCTCCGCGCGGGTGGCGGCGGCTTCGGCGGCATCGTCGGCATCGGCGGCTTCGGCGGCCGAGGCCGGCACCGGCTCCGCCTGCCTCTTCGGCTCCTCGGGCCCGCGTTCCCCCGGCATGCCCTCCGGCATCTCCCCCGGCGGCGGCTCGCCGGCGGCGCCGCCGGCGAGACGGTGCCTGAAGTCCGTCATCACCAACGTGGCGTAGCGCCGCCTGCCGCGATCGAGGTAGTACTGGTAGATCGCCCCGCCCGCCGTGGTGGCGATGCTCATGAACGCCGCCCCGATGATCGTGCCGGCCACGCCCAGATAAGATGCCGCCACCGTGGCCGTTGCGGTGGCCAGCCCACCGGCGACGAGTTGTGTGGGGCTCAGCTCAAGTCCGCCCCGCTTCGACATGCTCCTCCTTTCCGTGCGTCCGAAATGGCCCTGGTACGTGACAACTCTATGAACCCCGCGCGGTGTTCCACGCGAACCCCTCCGCCGCCGCATGGCGAGGATGCGGAAAGGGATCGACAAGAATCGGGAAGGCGGGCCCCACCACCCCCGCCGGGGCGGCAAGCTGTCGAGATAGCGCTCAGCAGCGGGGTCGTGCCCGGCTGAGAGCGGCGATGTTCGGACATGCCGGGTACGGTGCTGGCAGCAGGCGTGTCCTCAGGAGAGACTCGGGGAACCCAGGGGAAGGGCACGCATGCGCCCTAGGCGGGTGTTGAACAGTCCCGGCCTTCGCGAGACCACGGAGGCGGGCTCGCGAACGGAGTGGGTTGTTCGGCGCCCTCCGGCGCCGCAGCAGGACTGGGCACGAAAGGACACGCATGCAGGAGCTGCGCCTCGTCGCGGTGAGCGAGGACGGATCGTACCTCGTGCTGGCCACCGCGGGCCGAGGCACCCGGTTCACGCTGCCCGTCGACGATCGGCTGCGCGCCGCTGTTCGCGGGCATTTCTCCCGCCTCGGCCAGTTCGAGATCGAAGTGGAGAGTCCGTTGCGTCCTAAGGAGATCCAGGCCCGCATCCGAGCCGGGGAGACGGCAGAGGAGATCGCCGAGACCGCCGGCATCCCCGTCGAGCGTGTCCGCTGGTTCGAGGGCCCGGTCCTGCAGGAACGCGAGTACATGGCTCAGCAGGCCCAGCGCGTCGTGGTGCGCCGGCAGGGCGAGACGAGCCCGGGCCCGCCGCTCGGCGAGATCGTCACCGACCGGCTCGGCCGCCGCGGCGTCGACCTCGAAGAGGTCGAATGGGATTCGTGGAAGTGCGAGGACAGCACCTGGCGGGTACGGCTGTCGTTCTTTCTCGACGGCCGTCCCTACGCCGCGGAGTGGATGTTCGACCCGCGCCGCAGGCACGTGTCCGCGCTCGACGAGGAGGCCGCCAGGCTGTCGTCGCTGGAGCTCGACAGCGCCGCCGCCGACACTGTCACGCCGTTCATGCCGCGCCGGGCGGCGATGAAGATCGTCTCGACCTTGCCCGAGGAGACCGCGACGGCGTCGGGTCCGCCGCGTCCGCCGGCACCGCCGGTCCGCGAGCCCGTCGCGGCCCCGGAGGCCGAGCCCGTCGCCGCCGAGTCCGCCCCGCCGCCCGCCGACGATCTCGAGGAGCTCCTCTCGGCCACCCAGGGCGGCGCCGAGGCCGAGCCCCGCGATGACGAAGAGGCACGCGAGGAGACCGCGTACGAGCAGCGGTCGTCCACCATGGAGCGCCCGTCCGCGTCCCCGCTCACCACCCCACCGGCGGCCGAGCCCGCCGAGCGTTCCGCCGCCGAGCGCCCCGCCGCCGAACGTCCCGCCGCCGAACGTCCCACCACCGAGCGTCCAGCCGCCGAACGTCCTGCCGCCGAACGTCCTGCCGAGCGTCCCGAGCAGCCCCGGCCGGCCGAGCCCGCCGCCGAAGAGGTCCCCGCCGAGCACGTCGCCGCCGCGGCCAACGGCGGCGCGGTCCCCGCCGCCAAGACCACCTCCAGCCCGCCCACCCAGCCGAACCGTCAGCGCCGCAAGGCCTCCGCGCGCGGCAAGCGGGCCTCCGTTCCGTCCTGGGACGAGATCATGTTCGGCGCACGCCGTCCCGACTAAGCCCCGGCCGAGTCGAGGAACGGCACGACCCAGTCCGGTGTGGCGAGCCGCGCGAGCGCGACGGCGTCCGCCGCGGCCATATCTATCGCCGTGACCTCACCGTCGCCGGCACCCACCGCTGCGACGAGCGTGGCCAGGCCGAGCCGCCGCTGGAACACCGTCTGCCGCACCTGCCAGCCGACCACCGCACGCCGTTCGACGATGACGTGCCGCCGGCGCAGCGAGCCCGACCGCACGGCCAGGTGCAGGTCGTCGAGCGCGTGGCCGAGCTGGCGATACCGGTCGAGGCCGAGCGGCACCGCGAGCACCGCCAGCGCGAGGCAGGTCGCCACCGCCCATGCCTGCCCGGCCAGACCGGCGAGGCCGGCGGCGAGCAGCGGCGGGACGACGGCTCGGACGATCCGGCGGACCCGCGCCGCCTTCGGATGGCCGACCAGCGGCGCGGGGACGCTCGCGGGCGGCGCGCCGAGCACCCGGCCGGCGATGTCCTCGGCCACCTGGTTCGGCGACACGGGCAGCAGCGTCCCGCGGTGCGCCGCGTCCGCCAGCCCGGTCACGAGCGCGCGCAGCCGGACGACGCCCGCGATCCGCTCCATCGGGTTGGCGAGCAGCTCCACGCCGCGGATCCGCCGCCGCTCGAGGCTCACGCTGCGCCGGGTGAGCAGCCCGCGCTCCGCCACGATGGCGCCGGCCCGCGACTTCAGCGTGAAGTCCCAGTTGAACAGCGCGAACACGACGACCGACACCACCGGCAAGACGAGGACGACCATGGCCAGCGCGACCACGCCGACCACCAACGGCAGGCCGCTCACCTGCCTGCCGAACGACTCCACGCGCCGCTCGGTGATCAGACCCAGGTCGTCGCCGAGGTTGTAGACGCCGCCCAGCACGCTGCCGATCAGCGCGAAAGGGGTGAGCAGATACGCCCCGCTGAGCGGCGCGTACATGTACCACCTGCGGCGCGCGCGGACCAGGTCGACGGCCACCGCCTCGATCGGCATCGCGCCGTCCGGCATCGGCTCGGCCAGTACGCGGTCGTACGCGACGTCCGCGACGTCCGCGACGTCCGCGCCGTTCTCACCGTTCGCGGCCCTGGCGCCGTTCGCCCCGGCGGCCGCGGGCGGCGCGCCGCCGCCGCGCCCGCCGAGCAGTTCGTCCCGCAGCCGGGTCGTCTCGTCTTGCGAGATCGCGTTGAGCACGGCCTCGTCGGCGCCGCCGCCGCCCGCCGCCGCGTCGATGTGCACGACGGCGAGCCGGAACAGGCGATGGACCGGGCCGGCGCTGACGTCGACGCCGCGGACGCGCTCGAGCGGGATGGTCTTGGTGGACCGGCCGATCAGCTGCCGGCGCAGCACGATGCGGTCGTCGTAGACCCGGTAGGTGAACGTCAGCCACCGGACGGCGTGGTGCACGAGGCCGAGCGTCACCCCGGCGAGCGCGAAGTAGACGCCGGTCGTCAGCCCGCCCACGGCCAGCCCCGCCGCGCCCGCGAGCAGCAGCGCCGTCGTCTCCCGCGCCGCCCCGAGCACGACGGTGAGCGGGCTCAGCCGGCGGGCCCTCCCGCGTTCGTCGACCGCGGTCACGTCGCGTCGTCTCTGCGGCTGTCCGCGCGCCGCGCCAACTCCTCGGCGAGCCCGGTCGCCACCCCCACCGGCAGCCCGGCCAGCTCGGACGAACCGGCGTGCGAAGCTGTTGCGATCTTCAGCGTGGCGAGGCCGAGCGCCCGTTCGAGCCAGCCCTGCTCGGTGTCGACGGTCTGGATGCGGCTGACCGGCACCAGCAGCCAGCGCCGGTTGAACCAGCCCGTACGGGTGTAGACGACATCGCGTCCGGCCTCCCAGCGGTGCACGTGATAGCGCCAGACCGGCGCGACCGCGACGCTCACCACGCCGCATCCGGCGACGGCGACGGGCAGCCACCAGATGCGATCGAGCACCGCGGGCGGCAGCGCCGCCCATCGCGCGCTGTCGGCCCACGCCGCAGCCCCCCACGAGATCGCGAGCATGAGCCCCCAGCCGAGGAGGTATTCGACCGCCCATTGCACGATCGCCCGCGACGACACCCGATGCGCGGGCGGTCGAAGTCGGGGGCCTGGGGTCACGCCTTGGAGTCTAGATCGCAGGTGGCCGTGGGCGGGCCGGGCGCGACCGCCACACATCAGGCCCCCGCCGAGCGGCGGCACGCGGCCGGTGGACGGGCGAACTGTCGGTGGCTCGCGGAAAACTCGGTCGCGAAAGGGGCGAGACGCCGACAAACTGGAATGCAGTTCACAACGGGGCCGGCGTCACAGATTCCTCACTTTCCGCAAGGGAGACCTTCATGACTTACGCGATCCAGGCCGAGGGCCTGGTGAAGCGGTTCGGGGAGACCGAGGCGCTGGCCGGGGTGGATCTCGAAGCAAGGCAGGGCACGGTCCTCGGCGTGCTGGGACCCAACGGGGCGGGCAAGACGACCGCCGTGCGGATCCTCGCGACCCTGCTGCGCCCCGACGAGGGCACGGCCCAGGTCGCCGGCCACGACGTGGTGCGCGACGCCCACCGGGTCCGCCAGCTCATCGGGCTCACCGGGCAGTACGCCTCCGTCGACGAGATGCTGACGGGCACGGAGAACCTCGTGATGATCGGCCGGCTGCTCGGGCGGTCGCGCCGCGAGGCCAAACTCCGTGCCGCCGAGCTGCTCGAACGATTCGAGCTGTGGGACGCGCGCGACCGTGCCGCCAAGACCTACTCGGGCGGCATGCGGCGCCGGCTCGACCTCGCGGCCAGCCTGGTCGGGGACCCGCACGTCCTCTACCTCGACGAGCCGACCACCGGCCTCGACCCGCGCAGCCGGGGCGGGCTGTGGGACATCGTGCGCGACCTGACCGACGAAGGGGTGACCGTGCTGCTCACCACGCAGTACCTGGAGGAGGCCGACCAGCTGGCCGACGACATCGTCGTCATCGACCACGGCAAGGCCATCGCCAAGGGAACCCCGGACGAGCTGAAGACCCAGGTCGGCGGCTCGGTGCTGGAGGTCCGCCCGGTGACCGCGGCCGACAACGTCACCGTGGCCCGGGTGGTCGGAGACCTGGTCGGGTCGCCGCCTCAGGTCGAGGGCGGGCTGGTCAGCGCCGCGGTGAAGGACCCCGCGGTGCTCCCCGCCGTCGTACGGCGGCTCGACGACGCCGGCGTCATCGTGGGCGAACTCTCGCTGCGCAAGTCCAGCCTCGACGAGGTGTTCTTGTCGCTCACCGGCCACCGCGCCGAAGAGCCCACCGGCGAAGACGATGAACTCATCACAGAAGGGAGCGTGGCATGACCGCCGTCGCTCACGCCGCGCCCGCCGCCCTGCCCAGGCGGGTCAGCCCGATCGAGGGGCTGCGGCACACGCTCACGCTGACCTGGCGGGTGCTGGTGCAGATCAAGCACAACCCGATGGAGCTGATGGACTTCAGCGTCCAGCCCATCATGTTCGTGCTGCTGTTCACTTACGTCTTCGGCGGGCAGATGGCCGGCTCGCCGGAGGCGTACGTCCAGTACATGCTCGCCGGGATCATGGTGCAGAACGCCCTGTTCGCCACCTTGAACACCGGCATGGGGTTGAACCTCGACATCACCAAGGGCGTCTTCGACCGGCTGCGCAGCCTGCCGATCTCGCAGGCGGCGCCGCTGGCGAGCCGGATCCTGTCCGACTCGGCCAAGCAGGCGTGGTCCATGGTGCTGATCCTGTCCATCGGAGTGCTGATCGGGTTCCGGCCGGACAGCGTGTTCGGCGTGGTCGAGGCGTTCGCGCTGGTGCTGGTGTTCACGCTGGCGTTCGCATGGGTCGCGGTGCTGATCGGACTCGTGGTGAACGAGCCGGAGAAGGTGATGATCTTCGGGTTCACGACCGTGTTCCCGCTGAGCTTCACCAGCACCGCGTTCGTGCGGATCGAGACGCTGCCGGGCTGGCTGCAGGCATGGGCCAAGGTCAATCCCGTCTCGAACCTCGCCGACGCGACCCGCGGCATGCTGGTGGGCGGTCCGATCGCCGGCCCGGCGGTCAAGTCACTGATCTGGGCGGTCGTGATCATCGCGGTGGCCGCGCCGCTGGCCGTTCGCGTGCTGCGCGGGCGCGTCTAAGGTCGGCTGCGAGCCGTGTCGCGCGGGCGGGCGGGTTCGGAGCCGCTCGTCGCGGCGTGATCGTGCGGTGTCCCTCCGTCGTGGCCCCGGCGTGTCGGCGTGACATGTATCACCGGCGCTAGTGAAAGGGCCGTCAAAGAGCTTCGATCCGCCCCTGCCCGCACATCGCCAGCGTCTAGTGTGGGCCGCATGAGTTCGCGTGCTCTGTCGCGCCACGCGCCCCGTACGCGGGGAGTGGTGCGCGACGCCTGCCGGGTCGCCGTCACCATGGCGACGGCCGGCGGGCTCGCCGCCTGCGGGCTGACCCAGAGCACCACCGACGTCGGCGAATGGTTCACCGTCACCAGTGCGGCGTTCCGCGAAGGCGGGCAGATCCCCGTGCGATTCGGCTGCTCCTCCTACCGCGGCGGCGAGGGCAGGACGCCGCCGCTGCACTGGTCGGGGGGACCGCAGCCGCCGGCGACCCAGGCGTACGCCATCGTGGTCGATGACCCGGACGCGCCCAACGGTTCGTACGTACACTGGGTGATCGCGGACATCGACGGGACGACGGCCGACTTGGTCGAAGGCGCGCATCCCGAGGGTGCGGTCGAGGCCATCAACACCTCGGGCACGCCGAGATACCAGCCGCCGTGTCCGCCCAAGGGGCAGGTGCACCGTTATCGGTTCACCATCTACGCCCTCAGTGAAAAACTGCCGCTGCGGCAGGGTGCCGAGCTCAACGACGCGCTCAACGAGATCGCCAAGCACACGATCGGGCGAGGGAGGCTCACCGGGATGTTTGGCACAAAGTGACACCGCTGGCATAACAGACAAAGCGGTGTCTAGAGCACAGATTGCCTGAATTGGCCAATCGGTGCGAGTCGTGTGAAGGTAGATGTCCGCGAAGGGTGTGACAAGCGCTATAGCGGTCGGCAACAATCGTGTGAGGTCCCTAGGGGCCACGACGCAGCTGAGATCCGGGGGCAAACCCGCAGGACAAGTCGCTGTCGGCCGCTAGACCAGGCATTGGGTGGGTGCAATGACTTACATCGTCGTCCTCGGCCTCGTCGTGGTCGTCGTCCTTGTAGTGGTCCTCGTGGCCCTGGGGCTGCGGGCCGGCCGGTCGTCCCGTGACGAGGACGACTGGATCACGGAAGACCCGCCCCGCGGCCGGCGCGCCCCCGACTACGACGAAGAAGACGAGCTCGACCACGCCTACGGCACCGGCTACGACCGGCGCGTCGCCGGCGCCCCCCTGAGCCCGCCGCCACCCGGGCCGGCCCAGTCGGGCGGCGGTCACACCCGCCCCGCGGAGAAGCTCGACGACGACGACTACTGGGCGACCATCACCTTCGACAAGCCGAAGTTCCCCTGGCAGCACGACGACGGCGGCGAGCGGCCGCCGAACGTGCCCGACCCGCTCGATGAGCATCTCGCCGCCGAGCAGTCGACTCCGCAGCACGCGCAGCCGGGGCGGGCCGATCCGGCGGCCGCGCTGCCGACGCCGCTGGCCGCGCCGTCCATGGCGGCGAGCCCGCTGGACCTGCCGGCCCAGCACGGCCAGCAGGGGCGTCCGATGGATCCGCTCGACGGGTCGCTGCCGCTGTCGTCCACGTCCTCCGGGGGCGGCCGGCTGAGCGATCCGCTGAGCCGCAACCCGCTCGGCATCGCCGATCCGCTGGGCGTGTCGACAACACGCGCGGACGCGCTCGACCCGGAGTCGACCCAGGTGTACACGGGCGACTCGGCCTCGTCGTACGGCGAGGCGTCCTATGGCGGCGGCCCCCTTGGCTACGGCGGGACCAACCCCGGTTCGTACGGCGGCGGCTCGGCGAGCTCCTACGGCAGCGGCTCCGCCCTGCAGGGACCACTGAGCTCGTCGACCTCTCCTGGCCTGTCGAATTCGTCGCCCGGCCTGTCAAGTGGCTCGTCCGGCTCCTCGATCCCGTCGGTCTCGTCCCGGTCAACGGGCGACAGCGACTCGCACCGGCTGCCCACCGTTGACGAACTACTCCAGCGAATCCAGGCCGACCGCCGCAAGTCCAACACGCAGGGTTCCGGCACGAGCACGCCGTCGGGCGACCCGTTGAACGACCCGTTGAACGATCCGTTGAACAGCGGCACCCTCGGGGGCGGCTCCCTCGGCGGCACGTCGAGCAACACCGGCCCGCAACACTCGCTGGGGTCGCTGGGCTCCGGCGGACCGTTGAGCGGCGACCCCGGGTACGGCTCGAGCGACCCCGGGTACGGCTCGAGCGGCTCCTGGTCGACGTCGTCGCCGGGCACCTCGGGTTCGGCGGGCTCGGCGAACACCACGAATCCGTCGAGCACGGGCCATGGCGCGTCCTCCGGGTCGCACTCCCCCGCGCCCCCTTACTCCACCGACCCCCTCGGCATCGGCACGCTCGGCGGCGGCACGCCGTCCGCGTCCAGTAACGGGCTGTCGGGCAACGGGCTGTCATCGGGCGGCGACCATGGCGGCGGTTACGGCTCGGCGAGCGGCGGCGGTTACTCCGGCGCCGGATCCACGGGCGACGGCTACGCCACCACAGACGGCTATCCGTCGGCGCCGGTGTACGGCGAGGCGCCGCGCTACGACGACCCGCTCGGCGGCTATGGGAGCCTGCCCGGCGGCCGCGGCGACTCGTACGGATCGGTGAGCCGCAACTCCGGGCCGATCCCGCTGCAGAGCCCGCCGCCCGCGGTCGAGGAGCCGAGCCGCTATTCCGATTTCACCGGAAGCAGCAGTTACGGCGCCGGGTCCAACGGCGACCCGCTCAACTCGAGCGGCTACGGCAACTCACCGGGGTCCGGCGGCGCGGGCGGCTCGGGATCCGCGTCCGGCTACTACGGCTCCCCCACGCCCGACCCGGGCTATGGCACGCCGCAGCCTGAACACGGCTACGGCCAGTCCGCCGGCAACTCCGGCGGCCAGCACTACGCGACGGGCGGCTACGGCGGCGCCCCGTACGGGTCGAGCCAGCCCGGCTCCGAATACGGGCACCACCCGGAGTCGTCGACGCAGCCACAGCCGCAGCAGCGTGGCGGCGACGAGTGGGACACCTACCGCGACTACCGCTCCTAACGAACCCGCCGGGCGCACCCAACGCGTCGTCGCGTCGCCGCCGGCCGCTAGCCGCACCGCGCGCCGTCGGCACCATCGGTGTCCCGCAGCGCGACGGTGAGGCTGACGATGGAGCCCTTGGAGCCGGTGGTGATGGTCACCCGGTCCGTCAGCTGATGGACGAGCCAGAGGCCGCGGCCCCGTTCGGCGTCGACGTCGGGCTGCCCGGGCGGGATGGCGACCTGGTCGCCGAAGCCCGGCCCGGTGTCGATGACCTGACAGTGCAGCGCGCCGTTGCGCCGCCGCAGCCGCAGGTGTCCCCGGCCGCCACCGTGCTGGATCGCGTTGTCGACGACTTCGTGGACGGCCAACAGGAACTCGGCGAGGTGTGGTTCGCCCAGCCCGGCCCGGATGGCGCAGGCCTCGACGCAAAGCCGCAGTCGTGAGTGGTCGGCGGCGCCGAACTTCAGGTCGAGCAGGGGCAGGCGCGTGGCATCGGAGCCGGTCGACGCGGTCATGGCCGCTCCAACGCGGTGGTGACCGTCAGCCGCCTGATCCGGGCCGAGCCCAGCCTGCGCAGCACGTTGGCGTGGAAGTACGAACAGTGGACGTCGACCCGCTCGAACCCGTCCGCCTGCGCCACGAGCCGGAGCAGATCGGCGGCGCAGGCGGCGGACATGAACGCGAGCCGGGACAGGTCGAGCAGCAGCCGCCCGACCTTGGCCGCGTCGGCCAGCCCCTTGCCCAGCGCCGCGACGAACTGGTCGCGAGTGGCCATGTCGGCGTCGCCGATCAGGTGGAGGCCGTTGATCGAATGGTAGGCGTCGAGGTCTCCCGGCCGTTCCAGCACGGCCACGGGATGGCCGACGCGCATCGCCTCGATCACTTCGGGCTCGAAGACGCGCCGGTCATAGGCGCACAACTCGGCGTACTGCCGCCTGGCGAACAGGGCATCGGCGTGCGTCTCTCGGTGCAGCACGGTCGCGACGTCGGTGTCCCATTCCGGCACCCACATCATGTCGATGATCGCCCGCAGGCCCGCATAGCCCTGCCAGCGGGCCCGTTCGGTCTCCTCGAACAGCCTGCTGATCTGCCGCTCCGCGGTGAACCGGCGATCGGGATGGACCAGCGCGCGCATGCTGTGGAACATCAACTGGCCGCTGGCCAGGGCCTGCTCCGCGAAGCCACCGTCGGGGAACAGGCGCTGGTAGGCCTCGTCGTCGGGGACCGCGGGATCGGCCAGCACGAGGACTTTCTCTCCGTTGGCGAGTCCCAGGGCGCAGAAGGCGCCGAACAGCTCCCAGCGGGCATCATCGTCGGCGTAGTGAGCGAAGGCGTGATCGCCCAGTCGCATCTGTGTGACGGTCATGGTGCGCGCGTCGACCGGAACAGACAACCTCGGCTCCCCCTCCTCTCACGTCACCTCGTCCTGCATGGGCGCGAGCTACATTACGCCCGGTGTCGGGATCATTACTATGAATTACAGAAATGAGGCTCCGGGCCGGAATCGAGCCACGACTCGAGCCTTGTTCCGGGTAACCGACACACGAGCATGGGACCGGCCGCGCCGCCCGACGGCGGCCGCCGCCGGCGGCGGCGGGGCCTTACTCGAAGCGCCGCCGCGGGGAGTCGTGTTGGACGATGTCGTAGATCTCGCGCAGCGTCGGCCCTTCGAGACGCGGCGTGGTGTGCAGGCAGTTCACCAGCGCGCCAGCGTCGTCATAGATCTCGAAGTGGTAGCGGATGCGTCCGCCCTCACCGTTGGCCGCGAGCTGATGGAACCGGCATCGGCACTCCTCGTCGAGGTGGTCGAGCGCCGCCTCGTGCGTCGGGGCATGGAACAACTCGATGCCGAGTTCGCCGATCAGCTCCTTCACCGTGTACACGGCGCTTCCTTCCTCCGTCCGGCCTCGGGCCACCAGGATTCCACTCCTGCGCTGTCACCGGGTGTCAAAGCTCGGGAAAAGTCGCCAGTTGAGTACGGCGAACCGGTCAAATATCGCGTTCTGTCGCGTTCCCCGCAAGAAGATTTCCGCCCTCGCCGATCCCGAACATGGGCAGGCACGGCGCGAGACCCTCGATGGTGACGGAGATGGCGCGGTGGGTCTCCCACGCCGCCCGGGTGAGACGCATCCGGTGCTCGACGACCATGGCGCCGCGGACGACGTGACGGTTGACGCCGTCCGAGTGGTAGCCCAGCTTGCGGGAGACGGCGTACGACGACTCATTGCCCTCGAGCGCCCCGGAGACGGCCTCCTCGGCGCCCAGTCCGGCGAACGCGAGGTGCAGCACGGCGGCGCGCATCTCGGTGCCGATCCCCTGCCCCTGATAACGCCGGCCCAGCCAGGAGCCCGTGTTCACCTGGCGGACGACGGCGAGGTCGCGCGAGCTGATGGTCTGCTGCCCCACGACGTCACCGCCGCGGAACACGGCGAGATTGAGCGACCAGTCCCGCGGAGACCAACGTCCCAGACCGAGCCAGTAGTACTGGATGACGCTCAGGGCGACCTCGGCGGGCCGCTGATCGGTCCACGGCACGAGGAACGGCATCTCATCGGGATCGTGGATGCCCTCGGCCGCCACCTCCGCCAGAGCGGCCAGCTCTTCCGGCATGGGCAACCGCAACTCCAGGCGCGGCGTCGTCAGCCGCAGCCCCAGCAGCGGAAAGTGATCGACCAGCATGCTTCCATCGTGACCAGCCCCGCCCGCCCAGGTCACCCCATTTTCCGCGATGCTCTGGTGCGCTCGGCAAAGCCACGCCGGTCGCCCTACCGCTTGAGTTGCTTACCGTCATCGTCAGGGGTGTTGATGCCGCCTTTGAGTCCGAAAACTCTACTCATCCGCTGCAGCAATTGGTCGGTGAACAGACCCGCCAGCCCGCCGATGGCGGCGGCCGCGAACAGATCCGAGTCAGCGGTACCGACCGTGAGCAGACCGGCCTTCAACAGCGCGAAGGAAATGACGCCCACGCCGATCGCCGTGACCGGCCGGAGCAGATACCAAAGTTCCCAGCCCTTGTTCAGCTTTTGATACCCGGCGCGGTGGCCCAGGCTCAGAGCCAGAATCGTGGCACTGCCGATCATCGCGCTCAGGACAACGATAAGAATCAGAAACGAGGCGGCGGTGGGCTGGAACGTGATGCCGAGCCAACTGGCCTGACGTGGCTTTCCTTTTCCCGCTATGAGCCGACTCGTATGCGACCACGCCCATGGGAGGTGGACTAATGCCGCGACCATGAGCGTCACGATCCACATCCAGAGCCCGACCCGCCATGCGACCGTCATCGGCTTCGGTAACGGTTGCGGATCGGGAGGAGGCTGGGTCGGCTCTTTGCCCGAATCATTTGAGTCGGTCACCGGCCGACTCTACCGCGGTCGGATTCCGCCCCCATATGAATGGGCGTCGCGGTCCGTTTCAGCGCAAGAACATCGATCGAGCCACGTGCGTGTTGACGCTGAGCTCACCACGAGGGGGGTCAGGCCGTTGCTGGGAGGGCCGCGGCGATGCAGTCGAGGACGCGGCCGAGCCCGTGCCGGAACTGGTCATCGCGGCTGAGGCGGGGCTGGCGCGCCTCCAGCACGATCTTGGTGAAGATCGGGTAGTCCCCGCTCGCCAGCACCTGCTGGATGCGCGGGAGGCTACGCGCCGTCCATTCCGGCTCGCTGAGCCCGCTGCGGCGGACCTCCTCGGCCGAGCTGACCTCCTCGCGGACGGCGCCCTCGACGTAGCCGTTCAAAATGGCCATGAGGGCGAGGTTCTCATCGATGGAGACGTGGGCGTCGAGGACCCCCATCACCCGTTCGATCAGGAGCAACTGGTTGGGGCCGAAGCTGGGAAGCGACCGGTGCACGGTGGCGATCCACGGGTGCCGCAGCCACATCGCCCGCATTCCGTCGGCGTAGCGCGTGAGGTCCGCGCGCCAGTCGCCGGACGGCATGCCCTCGACGTCGATCTCGCCCTGCAGCCGGTCGGCCATGAGCTCGATGAGGTCGTCGCGGCTCGGGACGTACCGGTACAGCGACATCGCGCCCGCACCGATCTCGGCGGCGATCCGCCGCATGGTGGCGGCCTCCAGCCCTTCGGCGTCGGCGATCCTGATCGCCGCATCGGTGATCTGGGCGCGGCTGTAGGCCGGCTTCGGCCCGCGGGCCGGGCGCTCGGGCCGCATCCAGATGTTCACGTACTCGGCGTCGGTCACCCTTCCACTCCCCACTTGCGTACATAGTACGCGGTAACTTAGCCTGGCCGCCATAACCGCGTACGGTGTACCCAGTGGAGGGATCATGGCGGATCCGATCGTGGTGGCCGAGGGGCTGCACAAGTCCTTCGGCGCCACCCATGCGCTGCGCGGGCTCGACCTCAGCGTCCCGAGAGGCACGGTCTGCGGCCTGCTCGGGCCGAACGGCGCGGGGAAGACGACCGCGGTGCGCATCCTGGCGACCCTGTCAGAGCCCGACGCCGGGCACGCCCGCATCGCCGGCCACGACGTCGTCCGCGAGGCCGGCGAGGTGCGGACCAGGATCGGGCTCGCGGGCCAGTACGCAGCCGTGGACGACAAGCTCACCGGCCGCGGCAACCTGCGCATGTTCGGGCGCCTCTACCACCTGTCCCGGCGCGAGGCGCACCGCAGGGCCGACGAGCTGCTCGAACGCTTCGGTCTGCTGGACGCCGCCGATCGTCAGGTCGCCGGCTACTCCGGCGGCATGCGGCGCCGCCTCGACCTGATGACCAGCCTCATCCTGCGCCCCGAGGTGCTGTTCCTGGACGAGCCGACCGCCGGCCTCGATCCGCGCGGCCGCGGCGCGATCTGGGACACCGTGCGCGAGCTGGCGGCGGACGGCACCACGGTGCTGCTCACCACGCAGTACCTGGACGAGGCCGACCGCCTGGCCGACCACATCACCGTCATCGACCACGGGAAGGTCATCGCCACGGGCACGCCCGACGAGCTGAAGGCCGCCATCGGAGACCGCCTCGACGTCACCATCGAAGACCCCGCCGCGCTGCGTCCGGCGGCGACCGTGCTGACCGCCCTCGCCGGGACCGCTCCCACGACCACAGACGCCGACCGGCTCAGCGTCGCCCTGCCCGGCGGCGGCCTCCGGCTCGCCGACGTCGTGCGCGAACTCGACCGCGCCGGGGTCGCCGCGGCCGACGTGCGGCTGCGCCGCCCCACCCTCGACGAGGTGTTCCTGCGCCTCACCGACCGGAAGGAGCCGGTCCGATGACCACCCTCGCCCCGCGCCTGCGCTGGACGTTCACCGACGGGCTCACCCTGGTCGGCCGCGAACTCGGACGGCTGCGGCACCAGCCCGGAGAACTCGCCGCCGCGCTGATCTTCCCCGCCATCATGGTGGTGCTGTTCGGGTACGTCTTCGGCAGCGCGATCCAGGTGCCGGGCGGCGGCGACTACCGCGAGTACCTCATGCCCGGGCTGTTCGCGATGGTGACCTTCACGGCGGCGCAGGGGGTCATGGTGCGGATGGCCGCTGACGCCTCCCGCGGCGTGATGGACCGGTTCCGCTCCATGCCGATGGCGCGGTTGGCCGTGCCGTTCGGACAGACCGGCGCCGACCTGCTTGCCGGTCTGCTGCTCCTGGCCATCATGGCGGGGACGGGCCTGCTGGTGGGCTGGCAACCGCACCGCGGCCTGGCGCCCGCGGCCGAGGCGGTCCTGCTGATGATCGTGCTGCGGTACGCGCTGAGCTGGGTGGGCGTCTACGTGGGCCTGGCGGTGCGGAACGAACAGGTCGTCAACCAGCTGGTGCCCCTGTTCCTGCCGTTCACGATGGTGTCCAACGCTTTCGTCCCGACCGAAGGCATGCCGGCGTGGCTGCGGTTCGTCGCCGACTGGAACCCGGTCAGCGCGCTCACCGCCGCCGCCCGCGAGCTGTTCGGCAACCCGGGTCTGCCGACCGGAGACGTGGCCTGGCCGCTCGCCCACCCGGTGGCCGCCGTCCTGCTCTGGTCCGCCGCACTGCTGCTGGTCTTCGTCCCCCTGTCGATCCGCACCTACCAGCGCCGCGGCCGCTAAAGGGCCCGGGCCGGACCCCCGCCGTGTCCGCACGACGAAGAGGTCGGCCATGGCGCGATCGAGACTCTCCTTGCCGGAGCTCGGACGGAACAGCAGCGGAACACGGCCGAAGAGCAAAGATGCAGGTAAACGGGTCGGCGGCGGACGAGCCGGCCTGTAGGCCGGGGTTTCGGTTCGTGTTACGTACGCGACCTGCTCAAGTTCGAGTCTGGCTGCAAGTTGCACGGTTGTGCCTGTCATTTCCCGATGTTTCGCATGTGACCGCAAGCGCATGTGCCCTGAACATGCCAGGTCGACCAGCGGTTGCGATTAGATGCTCATATCAGCTAATATTATAGTATGAGTGAAAATTTGGGTTCGTATCTGCGGGAACGCCGCCAGGCTGTCGGCCTTAATCAGCAGGAACTTGCGTGCAGACTTGGGGTTTCACAATCGTCCGTATCCCTCTGGGAACGCGGCAAGGCTCATCCTGGGCCCGATGAGGTGAAACTACTTCCCAAGATCATTGGTGTGCAGCTAGGGGAACTGATCACTCGACGGGGGAAGTTTTGTACCGATGTTGAGCTCGCGGTTGTCGCAGACAAGCTACTAACACGGAAGGAGCAGGACGCCGTCCTTGCCACGTACGGGACTCTTACAGGTCGCGACTCGGTCGGACTCGTCTCGTTGTTGCGTCTCAGGAACGAGGATTGGCCTAGCCAAGACTCTGACGGCCAGTGACTCCTTTCTGGCCTGTTGACGCTTAGGCCTCAACGCCCGGCACGGGCTTGTCCATCCCGTCTGCCGTCGACCCACCACCTGGCAAGCTGGCGGCGAGGCCGCCACTTCCGAGCCTGTACTCATGCGCCCAACGCTGGTGGCTCCGCTGCGGTTTGCTTGGATTGCCTGGGTCGGTGGCAGACTGGGCTGGACAAGCCTCCACCTAAAGCCCCGGAGCAGCTTGGGAATGGCTGTTCGATGCCCATCCCGGAGCCAGAGTGCCCCGCCGCAGGCAACGGTGCTCGTTCCCGGCGTTTGGCAATTGCTCGTGCGAAGATCCTGCTACGCCTGGCTTCGCTCGTACGGAAACCAACTCGAAGGCGACCTACTCGAACAGGCACCATATCAACGGCCACGATGTCGCCCGATCGTTACGTCCCAAGCAAGCGGACGGCCGGCCCCGCTAGATGATTCGCCCGCTATCCGCTGCAAACTCGCTTAGCCGGACCGCGCGCTTTTGTAGTTCTGTGGCGATGGTTTCCAACGAGCTTATGACGCGGATGTCTTGAGTGATCCATCCGCCCGCCTGCAGGCCGACGTCGCCGTAATCATGGATCAGCGCGGTATGCCGATCGAAGAGCAGAAAGTCGAAGTAGTCTTCGTTCGGCAAGGTTTGCTCGTTGGCGCATCTGACAACCTCGATGACATCGCCCATCTCCGCGCGAATGCGGTAGGCCATCAGCTCATATTCGAGATAATCGCTCAGCGGCTCTTGCACAAGACGAATTCTCGCGTAGTCGATACCTCGTCGTTTGATGTCTTCGTAAAGGGGTCGATCGGTCTCCGCCTCCTTTCGCAGGAGTGCTCAGGACTCTTCGATGCGCCCCATATTGTAGGCTTCTTGGGACTTGTTCGTTTCGCGCTCCTGATAGACCTGCCGGCACTCGAGCTTGCGGAATCTCGAGTGGAGCCGCGACCACGCTTCGTCAAAACAGGCCCCGAACTCATCGAGGTCGAGTCGACGACTGTTCACCAATACCCATTGCGGCGGAAGCATCTAATTATCCGGGATATCTCGCTTTGCGGATACCAGCGTGGCTCAAGTGACGCGCACAATACGCTCGTTTGGAGCGCATCTTGCGTCTGCCAGAGGCGCCCGGCCCAGCCGATCTGTTATGTCCTCGCCAATCACGGCAAAGCTGCCGTCATCGAGCTCTAAAATGTCCGGCGAGCCGCTTACCCCGGTGGTATCACCACGTTCTTTAGGGGTCTGGCCAAGTCGTCGAATGGCTCGCATTTAACCTACTCCCGCGCGATCGGAAAACCCCACCCAGATATAGCATGGCGCCGCCTCCGTCAACAGTGACGACGCAGGGAGAAAGCGGAGTCCAGGTAACCGCGGCGGCCGCACGAAGGATGCCGACGGGCATACTGGCCGCCTGCTCAACGTGATGCATCAGCACCGGCGCGGTCGAGGTAGCCCTGGATGTTGTC
Source organism: Streptosporangiaceae bacterium (assembly GCA_035765195.1). GTDB lineage: Bacteria > Actinomycetota > Actinomycetes > Streptosporangiales > Streptosporangiaceae > CALAED01. The sequence goes on along the minus strand of DASTYC010000036.1, from coordinate 18,791 downwards.
GTTCAATGTCCCAACGAGCGGCTCGAGCCGGTGTTCGAGCAGCCGCGCGTCGGGCGGGGGCAGACGCAGCAACGGACGGCGCAGGTAGATGCTCCACGGTTTGGGGTTGGGAAACGCCTCGAGTTGATCGACGAACGCCGCCAGATCGACGCCGCTCCGCCATGGCGCCAATGTCTCGACGCGGATCTCACATCCCCGCGGAAACTCACGGCCGGAGATTTCGACCGGCTCGTCGAACTCGGTCACCGCCGACGTGACGACGGCCCGGCCGATCACGCGTCCGCGGTCGCGGGTCGGGTTGTTGAAGGCACCGCGAGTCGTGTAAATGAACAGCTCGTCACCCTCGGCCAGGCGATCCACCTCGGCACGTGCGGTGCGAGGGAACGCCATCCGTTGCTCGCGGAGAACCCACGCGATCGCCCGGCGCTCGCCCAGGATCAGCAGGTATGACTCGGCATCCACGGCGTCACCGTAGCGCGCGACGTGCCGCCATTTCTTCCGGGTGCCCGGCTACGTTCGGCCGCGGGCACCCGCACCGGTCGTTTGGCCGGCGAGGTATCGGGCGTAGTGCGTGGCGAGTTCGTCGAGCGGGAGGGCGGGCCACCGGGTGATGCGGCCGGTACGACGGTCGATGACCAGGACCTCCGCGCCCTCGGGGACCGCGGCTTCACCTGCCGAAGCGGGACCGGACACGGCGCAGGCCACGAATCCATCCGGAATCTCGTCGATCCCCACGAGCAGGCCGTGGCCGGCCGCGTCCAGGTAGGCGTCCGCGAGCCGCCAGGCCTCCGCCCGGTCTACAGCGACCGGCCGGGGCAGATACGCCGCGAGCGTGTCGGCGATGCGCCGTACGGTCGGGCAGATCTCGGTGGTGCCGCAACTACGGCAGACCTCGGCTCCGCGGGAGCCGGGGACGCGCCGATGCACCTCTAGGCCGGCGTCCAGCGCGATCGAGGCGGCGAGCACGAGCCTGCGAGCGTTCCGCGCGAAATCGGCGTCGCGCCGGTCCGAGCGTTGCGGGGCATTGGCGAGCGCGACCCGGGTCAGGTCGGGATCGGCGCGCATCGCGGTGGTGATGATCTCGCGTACGCGCAGCCGTACGCGCTCGTAGATCTCGGCGGGTGGACGCGGCATCGCCATCACTCCCGGAAGAACGCGGTCACGGTGCGGCCCCGCGTGTCGCCGCGCCAGCACCACCACCTCGCGCAGGCGTCCACGGTCGGCAGGCCCCGCCCGCCCTCGGACAACGGGTCGGCCGGCGGCCGCATGACCGGTTCGCTCGGGCCGCCCTGATCAATGACCGCGACGGCGAGCCACCGCCGCCAACGACGGACCTCGATGACGACGAGGCCGCCGGGCAGGCCGCTCCTGCTGTGCCGCGTGGCGTTGGAGACCAGTTCGGAAACCACCAGGAGTATGTCGTCCGCGCACGAATGGTCCGCCAGCAGCGATCGAATGAAGTCGCGGGCGGCGCGCACCTGTTCGGACGTCCCGGGAAAGACCCGCCGCCGGCACATGATCGGCCACGCCTCCCCGCAAACCCGCCAGGACATCTCCCCTGCATCGCAGGCGGCCATGGACGGTGCGCCGGCCGTCCCGGCCGGAGAACACGCCGAGCCGTTTCCGCAGCGACCTGTGGTAGCGGAACCCGGCGCGTCCGCCCGCGCTTCCGTCATGCCTGCTCACCTCCCGCGACCCGTGAAAGAAATTGACCCGCTACTGCGCCCAGCTCAACCCGCTCGCGGACGCTACGGCACGGTCCATGACCTGAATGGGGCCGAGCGTCAGACCGTCTTCGATCGCCGACATGATGAGCTGTGCTTCGGCCGGGTATTCCTGGATCAGCTCCTGCAACCGCGATATCTTCTCCGCCTTCCGCGCCAGGTCTTCTTTCTGGCCGCGACTCGAATCAAAGGTCATTTCCGCCCTTTCCCTTCGCGGTCGCGTGGTGCCCGAGCAGCGCTGACCCCGCCGACCCGTATGTGTCATGTGACACAACATCGTTCCGCCATCACTCGACTACCGCTAGTCACCTCATGCGGAACCTGTATAGGCTCCCGCCATGGAAGCCCGCAGTCTCCCCGAGGCCCTTAAACTGATCATGGAGCAGCGAGGTTGCTCCCAGAACCAGCTGGCCCGTGACCTGAAGAAAGGTCAGCCTTGGATCTCTAACGTGATCAGAGGCAAGGCCGGTCTGGAGTTCGCGAGAGTGATCAAAATCCTGTCCCGCGTAGGATGGGAAGTGGTCATACGCCCCAAATCGGAGAATTCAGAGCCGGTGAAACGCAGAGAGTTCGTGGCAGCGGCGGCGTCCGTAATGTTCGTCCCGTCCCCCAAGGTCGGACCTGATCAAGATCCGGCCTATGTGGGCGAACTGGCCCGGAGCGTCCAGTCCGGTAGGTATGCGCTTGGGAGCGGCGCGATTGCCGCTACGGCGATAAGACATATCCAACGCATCGTGCCGACGGCCATGGGCAGCCGGGATCGTGCTCTACACGAAGCAGCGTCCGAACTTGCGGTACAAACAGTATGGACATTAAGTGAAGCGCGTCGGCTCGACGCGGGTGAGAACATCGGTAAACTCGCACTGAAACTGGCGCAGCTCAGCAAGAGCCCCGGTGTACAATCGCGAGCCTATGGCGCCTTGGCTCAGACCAAAATCGAGCGCCACAAAGCCCAACGCCAGCCCGACCGCGCCTTGATGTATGCCAGGGAAGGCATGAAGGTCCGTGAGGTTTCAGACGTCAGGCAGGCATGGATGAGGCTCCGCAAAGGATGGAGCCTGGCCCAGGTGCGTGGACAGGAAAAACAAGCGCGGGACGAGATCGAAAACGTCCGTGGGCTATTGCAAGATTCCCGGGGATTTGGTCAATCTCCGGTGAGCGTTGCCGACATGACGGGGTGCATCGGTCTCGCTCTGAACGACCTAGGTGCGCACGAGGAAGCTCAAACGACTCTCAACGAGGCGGTGGCGCTCTTGGGAAACTCGGCGCCTGACCTTCAAAGCCATTTCTTGGCGCAACAGATCATTGCCGCTTTGAAGACTTCTCAGGTATCGCTTGCCGCCAATCGCATGTTGCACCTTGCTCGCGTCGCACCGCTGGTGAACGCCCCGAGACTTGATGAAGATCTCCAGGCTGTTCTCGCGTTGTCGGCGACATGGTCCACCGTGCCGAGCGTCCGCGACGCACGCGACCAACTCAAAACCGTGACCGTCCGCAATATTCGTACGTGACTACGGCACCCGTACGGGCGCGTACGAGGCGGAGCAACAACACCGACGTTTGGCCGGCCACGGGCCGCCGAGGCGAACGCACATGACTTCGATGCCGTTCGACATTGGCGGGCTGGGCTGTCGCGCCTTGAGTGGCTGAACACAGTCCTGGCGCTAATGACCTTCAATTCCTCTCGGCGGCCTCTTGGCCGCCGCAACAGGAAACAATCCATATTCTTGGAGCTGCATACTCCGAATACGGTAGAGTTCGTTCATCCAGCCATCAAAGGCGTTGCTCATACGCCCTCTCTCTGCTGCGCCGAGGTCCGCCAGCGCGAGCAATGCAGCAGAGATGAGCTCGGTCAGCAGGAATTTGCTCGAGCCGAATCCGGTCGCGGTCGAGTTCGTCAAGTTGCATTTAACTTGTTTGCCGTCTTCCAATTTTGCGACAACGCGCCGAACCTGGGCCGCCGACTCCATCGCGTTGACAAACCTTCGGAACTCGAGATCCTCAGTAATATCTTCAATGCTCTCCGACTCATATGTCACCCTGCGCCCTCCCCCCGAAAGTTCAGCACGGCTGATGGGTATTCGAGCTTCCCTCAGTCCCTGAAGTCGGCGGAAGAACACGTCTACGGGGATCCCCTCGGAATCAGATCGCGAGCCGAGCTTGTCGGCACTGTCGAAGACATACGCGCAGAACCCGTCGATCCTCAGCCCCACTTCCCCATGCTCTATAACCCAGCGCGGTTCCGTATCGCGCGTGGCACCGGTACCGGTCTCCGCCGATATGACACGAGCCGCACGGGCGTACAGGCGGTCGAGGTTGGCCCGGATCAACAACTGAAAATTCCGGGTGGGGCGTTCGACCCGCAAGCCCGCGAGCTGCTCCAACGTAAGGTCTGCTGACAGGTTTCGCCAGAATTCAACATCATCGATCGGGTCGAGCCCTAGCAGGTGGAGGAGCGAGGTGTCATCCAGCCGACCCGGCTGCAACGCGGCCGGGAAGTCAGCTGCCGAGGCGCCGGAACTGACCCACAGCGCCTGCATGACATGGAGCAGGCGCGACGCCCGGTTGCCATCTAGCAGCCTGGGAATTAACGCCGCAGTGCTGGCTGTTTCCTCACCCTGACCCGCCTTGGCAGAGGCGAATCCCTCCTCTAGTGCGGTCGCCGCTCCGGCGGCGTTTTCCCGATCGAAGACACCCCGGCCACCTTGCAGGACCGCTGTGGACGCCAGGCTCATCAGCGGGTTCACTCGCTTGCGCTCGATGAACCCCTCGACTCCGTCCGCGTCCGTCACCAGCGCACCCGCGCTACGCGATGCCTCCGAAACCGCTGAGCTTCCGGAGGCGGCTTCGGAAACCGCGCTTAACCCAAAGAATATCGGCCGGCGGTCAGGGACAAGAGAAATATCTTCGGCGAGATACGCCGGGGTTGTATCGGTTCTGATGAACAGTTCCCGCACGTCGTCCTGTCCAGGCCACCTCAGGATGAGATCCGGCACGAAGGAATGATTGAAGAAGTCCGTATGCTCGACCTCGAGTCCCCCATCCGCCGCACGAAGCTCGTTGGTGATCGCCTGTTTTACAGCCTGGATCGAATCCCTCGGAACCGATCGATCGGCGGCACCTTGGATGGCTTCGCTAAAGTTACCGCCGCTCATGACCAACCTCGCTCCACACGTATTTGCTCGATCTGGCTCAGATCTCTCGGAGAAATCACCAGCTGCTCCTGGCGCTCCGACAGCACGATCATCCACAGACGGCTCGCAACGTCATCGACGAGCCCCTCATCGAGCAGCGCCTCGGCCTCGTCCAGATCTGCCTTTCCCAGAACTCGCTCACGTTCTGCCAGGACGCTCTTCTTCACCATCTCAGGTCCGCAGAGGTCTCGCCAGCTTCCTATATTGAACGGGCACCAAGTGATCCACATAAAATTCTCGGTAAATGCCTCGAACTGCTGGCGAGCAGCGTAGCATTTTGCGAGGTATGCTCGATAGTGACTGCCTTGATCGCTCGGCGACATGTAGCCTTTAGATTCCACGAGAAACGACTGCCCGTCGAACTCATCGCCGCGTAGGATGCCCCCGATGTCAAAGGAGAACTGCTGGCCGCCGAATGGCCACCGGAAGGTGAGTTTGTTAGATCCAAACCTCTGGCCCACCATCCAGGACGCCTGCACGCGGGTCGTCCTTTCCAGCCAGACCTTGGCGCGCCGCGTGTAGTTCGCACCGGCGACGTGGAGATCTTCCCCTGGCATAGTGTGATGCTACGACACAGTCGACCTGGTTTGGAGCGAAGAGCCCGGCGTGTCAATCGAGTTGATATCTAGGGTCAAATGTCTGGACTGTCCGGGCTATCGGTAGTTGCCGCGCTTCGCGCGCAGTAGGCCCGGTTTGGATCATGCGTGGTTTGGCATAGATCGGCCGATAGCGGTCTTGATGATCTGCCTCCTCTGCATGATCACTTCAGGCCGACGACGATAGCCTTCTCAATTGCCGATCACAGCAGGTTGGGAGCACGCACAGGAATGTTCGAGCGCGGCATGCGGGTACGAGTGCGGGACCGGCTCTGGGAGGTGGAGGCGGTCCGTGGCGGCGGGAAGGAAACCTTCCTGGAGCTCCGGCAGGCGGATAGCCGTCCAGGACCTCGGCGTCTCACCGTGCTGGCCGATCCCGAAATCGAGCGGACCCTCCGGGTGGAGACCCCTACCCGGCTGCGTTTTGATCCGGGAAATCCGGTGCGGCTCGCCGAGCTCCATGACGCACTCGCACTCACGATGGCTCACGGGAGAAGCGACCTGCTGGCGGTCGAGCACGGCCGCATCGACGTCGAGCCGTACCAGCTCGTGCCCGTGCTGGCGGGTATCCGGCAGCCCCGGGTCCGTTTGCTGATCGCTGACGACGTCGGGCTGGGCAAGACCATCGAGGCCGGTCTCGTCCTGCTGGAGCTCGCCCGCCGAGGACGTGCGGACCGCGTCCTCATAGCCTGCCCGGCCGGTCTTCAGGACCAGTGGGTCGATGAGATGGGCTTCCGTTTCAATCTGGACTTCGCCAAGGTCGACAGCAAGAAGTGGCTCGAACTGCGACGCGATAATCCCACCACGGTGAGCCCATGGACGGCAGTGCCGTACGCGGTCTCCTCCATCGACTACCTCAAGAACAACCTCAGCGCCATCGAGTCCGCGCCGCCGTTCGACGTTGTGATCGTGGATGAAGCTCATCATGTGGCGCGGGCGTATGCGGGCGAGGGGCGCTCGTCCGCCAGCGACCGGAGCCGGCTGGCGCGAGTCCTGGCGGATCACAGCAGGGAACTGTTGTTGCTGTCCGCCACCCCGCACAACGGCTACCAGGAATCGTTCGCCAGCATTTTGCAGCTGCTATCTCCGCATCTCGCCGCCGACGACGGTCGGCTGGACCCCCTGCTGGTCCGCCCCTACATCGTTCGCCGGCTCAAGGAGGATGTGGCGCGGGGAAATCCGCCACAGCCGATCAGCCGCCGGCACCCGCCACGGCCGATCGAGGTGAGCCCGACCGGCCGGGAGAAGGAGATTCATCAACGGCTCAGGGGCCACAGCAAGCGAGTGCTGCGCGCGCTTCGGAACACCGACTCCTACTACGTACAGGCCTTCGCGTTGGAGGTCTTGCGCAAGCGGGCGCTGTCCAGCCCGTACGCACTGCTGCAGAGCCTGCGCCGCAGGGCCGAGAACCTTGGAGTCCCGGCCGTGGACCACACCGGACGGAGACGGCTCGATGCCCTGCAGCAATACCGGGGTGACACCGCGCTGCCCGAAAGCGAGTTGCTGACGACCGAAGAGTTGGCGCTTGGCGGAGTGGCCGCCCATCTGCCGGAGGAGGATCTACGGGAGGAACAGCGTCTCGTCACCACACTCCTGCGCCAGGTCGAGGGGCTGAGTCCCGGCGACGACAGCAAGCTGACGCGGCTGCGCGGCTGGCTGGAGGGATTTCACGCGGGCCGCCCCGGCGAACGCGTGATCGTATTCACCGAATACCGCGACACCCTCGACTACCTGGAAGGAAACCTGGGCTTGGGGCCGTTGCTGCGCATCGACGGCTCGATCCCGCTGGCCAGGCGGCGGGCCGTCCTGGAACGCTTCTCCGGAACCCCAGGGGCCATCCTGCTCGCCACCGACGCCGCCGGTGAAGGACTCAACCTCCAGGACGCCTGCCACGTCGTCGTCCACTACGAGCTCCCCTGGAATCCCAATCGCCTCGAACAGCGGAACGGACGCGTGGACCGCTACGGGCAGCGGCACATCGTGGAGATCGGCTATCTCTACCTGGCCGGCACTCGCGATGAAGAGATCCTGCAACGCCTGCGCGAAAAGCTCGAAGTGATCACCAAGCAGCTCGGCTCCAGCAGCGACGTGCTCGGCGTGGCCGGCCGCAGCGACGTCATCGACGGGCTCTTGGAGGACCTCTCGGAGCGGGAGCTGGAGGAGCGGCTGGAACGAGCCGCCCAGGAGGTCCGCGAGTACCTGGAGCGCACCGGCGCGCTCGCCCTGATGCAGGGCATGCGCAACGAGGACGAAGCGGAACAGGCCACCGCCGTGGCCCGAGAGCAGGCTCGCTGGCTACTCCCCGACTTCGAAGACTTCCGCAAGCTGGTGGTCTCGGTCGTCGATCAGTGCGGCGGCCGGGTGGCCGGCTCGGGCGAAGTCATCGAGATCAATCCCGGACCGCTGCTCAGCCAGTATCCCCGCGTCCCGGCCGAGCCGTTCAAGGCGACGTTCAGCCGGGCGGCCGCGCTTGACCCGGCCCACCGAGGCCTGGCCTTCTTGACCCCCGTCCATCCCTTGGTGCGGGCCGTGCTGCAACGCGTACGCGCGCGCATGTACGACGAGCGCGCCGCCGATCGGGTGGCGGTGCGTCCGGTCACCACCGGCGAAGAGGGCTGGCTGTTCACCTTTGTCGGCCGGATCCTGTCCGACGATCGCCGGGTGCTCGAGGAGCCGCTCATCCCAGTGTTCGTCCCGCTGGAGGACGAAGTCAGGCCGGCGGAGCCGAGCCACGACGAGGCCGCCGATCTCGAGCGACTGCGACAGCGCGCCGTCCCGGCCCGCAACGACGTCCTCGACAGTGCACGGCGGAAGTTCGCCAGCGGATTCGACACCGCCGCCGATATGGCGCGCGCGGAGGCATCGCGCCGTCTCCGGCAACGCGCGGACCGGCTACGGTCCCAGCTGGCGGCTGAGGCCGATCGGCTGAGGAACGATCTGGACCGGTGGCACGAGGCCGAGCTGGCCGAGGCGAACCGCCGATTCTCCTCCGGATGGGGCGACCTCGTACAGCTCGGCTTGTTCGCCGACTACGGTCACGACGGATTCCACACCCCCGAGGAGGCCCGGGCCGCTGTAGACGCCGAGTTCGACCGCCGCCGGCAGGGCCTGTCGCGCGGTTTCCAGGTCGCCGAGGTGGATCCGGCCGAGCCGGTGGGCTGCATCGTGTGCGTGGAGGCCTGAGCATGCTGAACATCACCGTGGCCGGGACCACGCTGTCCACCTACTATCTGTCCGACCCGGCTTTGTTTCTCCGAGAGCAGCAGGGCCGAGCCGGCGCGGAGGATGCCGGCGAAGGCATCCGCACGGCCCGCCGGGAGCTCCGCCGCCTGGTCGCCGACGTCGACGAAACAACCACGCCCGGGCAGACCCGGCGGCGCATGTTGTCGTGGCTCGGCTCCTTCGGCTGGCGCTACCCCGCGACCTTGCCCGGCATCGACGAGCCGGTCGCCGCACATGCGGCCGATCAACCCGATGATCTGGTGTGGGTCCTGATCGTGTCGGCCGGGCAGCACCTCGACGCCGCGCCCAGCGGGCGCCGAGCCGGCAGCCTGCGCCCGCAACGGCAGGCCGAGGTCCGCGCCCGTGAAGGCAACCTGCCCGCCGTCTTGCTCAGCAACGGTTCCGAGCTTCGCGTCATCCGGCGCGACCCGGGGCTCGGCGGCGAAGCGAGCTACCTCGCGGTCGATCTCGCCGGACTGGCCGAGCTCGGCGACGATCACGAATGGAGGGTGTTGTGGGCACTGCTGCGGCCGGAGGCGTTCGTCGTCGACGATGCCGGGCAGACGCTTTGGGACCGGGTCGAGGCGGCCAGCGCCGACGCCGCCACGGCGGTCAGCGAGAATCTCTCCGGCGGTGTGCGCACCGCGATCACCGCCATCGCCAACGGCGCGCTCGCCGACTGGAGACGCCGCGGCGAGCCGGTCCCCGACCCACGCGACCTGTTTTCCGACGCGCTCAAGATCGCTTATCGGCTGCTGTTCGTGGCGTACGCCGAGGACCGCGGCCTGCTGCCGGTCGGCACGCCCGCCTACGACCATGGCTACTCGCTGCGCACGCTGCGCAGGCAGATCCTCGACCCCGGCGCTCCGTGGGAACCGGACGGCACCTATCTGTGGGACACGCTGCGCGCGCAATGGAGCCTGCTACGCGACGGCGTCAATGCGGGAGAACTCCAGATCACCGGGTTCAACGGCGGGCTTTTCGATCCGGATAAGTGCCGCCTCCTCGACGACGAAGCGCTCACCATCGGCGACACCTTCGTCAGGGACGTCATCGACGCCCTCTCGTTCACAGAAGCGGTGCGCAGCGTCAACCGGCGAGACATCGTCGGACGCCGTCCCGTTAACTATCGTGAGCTCGGCGTCGAGCAGCTCGGCAGCATCTACGAGGGGCTGCTGTCGTTCGAACCTCAGATCGGCGACGCACCCAAGGTCCTCGCTCGCATCGGACGGGGACAATCCTCCGTCGTTCAGGTGCTCGACGCCGACGCCCTCCCGGACAACGCGGAGATAGTGGAGCGCTACGATCCCGGCTCCTTCTATCTCTTTGAGGCAACCGGACAGCGCAAGGGATCCGGCTCCTACTACACCGCGAAACCCCTCGCGCACTTCGTCGTGGGCGAGACGCTGCGCCCTCTGGTGGCCGACGCCACCCCAGACCAGATTCTCGACCTGCGGATCTGCGACCCGGCGATGGGCTCCGGCGGATTCCTGGTGCCCGCTGTGCACCGGCTCACCGAGGCGTACGGAGAAGCACTGGCGCGGGCCGGGGAGGCCCTCGACCACAAGCTCGACGACGCCGAGCGCGCGGCCTACCGGCGGCTGATCGTCGAACGCTGCATCTATGGGGTCGACCTCAACCCGATGGCGGTCGAACTGGCCAAGGTCTCCCTCTGGCTCGCCACCGCCTCGGCCGGCAAGCCCTTGTCCTTCCTCGACGCCCACCTGCGCTGCGGCGACGCCGTCATCGGCGCCGCCATCGACACGTGGGAAGGCGTCCCAAAACCCGCCCAAGGCGGTCGCGGAAACCAGACGGCAGCCGCCGAAGTCGAGGAGCAGGCCACGCTCTTCGACCTCCCGGAACCCGACCTCGCCACCTTGATCCGAACTCGCCGAAAGCTGGCTACGGCGCCTTCGGACGACCGTCTCGACATCCACGCCAAGGAACGGTCCTTCACCCGCCTGTTGCAAGGCGACGACTACACGAGGCTGCAAGCGCTCGGCGACTGGTGGATCGCCCCCTTCTTCGTGCCCAAACAGCTTGGGGGCAACAGCGCCCAGTGGCTTTCGGCCCGGCTCGCGATCGAGCGCGGCCGACCACTTCCGGACCATCTCGCCGGTCTCCCCGACCACATCAGGGAGTGGATCCGCCCCTTCCATTGGGAGATAGAATTCCCCGAAGTGTTCTTCACTCCCGACGGCAAACGAAGGGCCGACGCAGGCTTCGACGCCATGGTCGGCAACCCGCCATGGGAAGGCATCACCTTCAAGGCCGCCGAGTTCTACGGCCGCTTCGATCCGTCATACTCACTCCTGAAAAAGAAGGACGCCAAGCTCCGGCGCCAGGAAGAACTCGAAGAACTCCCCGAAGTAAAGGCCGCCAGACCCGCAGCCGATGCACATCTAGCGGGAGTAAAGAGATTCATCGGAAGCTCCGGAACCTACCGGATGCTGTATTCCCATGGAACGACGTTCAACTACTATCGCACGTTCCTTGAGCGCGAACTTGCCCTCGTCGCGTCCAGCGGCCAGATTGGCTTGTTGATCGACTCCGGTGTAGTCTCTGATGCGGCGACCGCAGAACATCGCAAGGCGCTTCTCGAAGAGTGCATGGTAGAGCAATTCGTACTCTGCGACAATGTCAACGGGATTTTTCCCATCCATCGAAGCGAGCAGTTTCTTCTACTGGTAGCCAAGACTGACGGCTCAACTGACCCCCTACCGTTTACCGCCGGCATAGCCGAACTAGACGATTTGCTTGATCTGGAACAACGCACGCTGTTCATCCCTAAGGCGACCATCGAGGCTCTGGCTCCCGATACACTTGCGATCCCCGACACACGCGATCCAGAGCTGCTCGATCTCCTCACGACGATCTACTCTGGTCGGCCCTATCTCCTCGACAAGATGGAGGCAGGTGGCTGGCAGATCGACTGGGGCCGGGAGCTGCATCTGGATGATGATCGCCGCTTGTTCGCATCCGATCGGACTGGGATTCCGCTACGGGAGGGAAAGCACATCCATCAATATACTCATAACTTCGCGGAGCCTACCTACTACTTGATGCACGGTATCGGGGACGCGGCGCTAGTCAATCGAGCGAGAAAGCGCACAAAGAGGAAAAATGTGCGTGGGCTGGCGCGACATCGTGGCGAGCGGTCCTTGTTTGAAACAGAACCCCGGCGCGGAGTATTGGAACCGCCTATTGATCATTTTCGACCCTGTTTTCGCGAGACAGCACGAGGGGGAGACGAGCGCACGCTAATTGCCGCAATCGTTCCTCCCGGCACATCGTTGGCACACACGGTTCATTACTTCTATCGATCGACTTGGGATTCACAGGCTAGGGGCTATCGCACTGTCCTCAAAGCTGGGGCGATGGTCTATGTCGTGGCCCTCCTGAATAGTCTCGTCTGGGACTTCGTCGTCCGTCGTAAAGCCAGCGCTCATGTAACCAAGTCGATTATGGCTACCTTGCCCGTGGCGGACGTACCGCTTGATGATGGCCCGGGTGCTGAGATCGTTCGGTTGTCTGGTCGGCTGACGTGCCGTACCGCCGAGTTCGACGAGTTGGCCGAAGTGCTGGACGTGGAGTGTGGTCCGCTGCCCAAGGAGCTAGAACGCGATCTTCGGGCGGAACTCGATGCGCGGGTCGCGCACTTGTACGGGTTGTCCGCGCACCAGTTGGAATTGATCTTGGCCGACTTCAGACAGAGCGCCGACCGCGAGGGCAGCCCCGTGCGTCCCAACGACGAGTACAAACAGTTGGTGCGGGAGCATTTCGAACGCCTGGCCGAGTGAGCGGACATCTCCCCCGATGACGCGTGATTGTCGACGGTGGCCGTTACATTGCTCTCTGAGTAACCTTCTGGTTTCGGAGCGTCTGACAACGTGCATGGGTGAGATCAGGGGACAGATGCGGGAGGCGATCGCGTGAACCCGTTGGAGCTCGCCGAACGGCTGCGTGATGACTATCGGCGCTTCACCTGGACCACCTATCCCGTCGCTGATCCCGGCCTTCATGCACAGCTGGAGCGCATGGTCGACGAAGAGGCGCTGCTCTGGCGCGGGCCGTACCTATCGGTGCAACCCCGGTTCCAGTTGGACGCCACCCTCTCGGAGCTTGCGACCCGGATCGGCCTGCCCGCCGAGATCGTCAATGCGTTCCCACGGGTGGACCGTCTGTTCGCCCACCAGGTCACCGCGGCGACCCGGATCCACAACGGCCAGAACACGCTGGTCGCGACCGGCACCGGGTCGGGCAAAACCGAAGCGTTCCTCATCCCCGTCGTCGCGCACGCCTATCTCAATCGGCACCGCCCTGGCGTGAAGGCCATCGCCCTGTATCCAATGAACGCGCTGGTCAACGATCAGCAAGACCGTGTGCGGACGGCATGCGAAGCGCTGGGGCTGACCTATGGCGTCTACACCGGCGCCACCGCGCAGCACGAACGTGCCCGGATGCAGGACAGTCCGCCCGACATCCTGCTGACGAACTACTCCATGCTGGAGTACATCCTCACCCGACGCGACGATCGGAAGCTGTTCGGCTCCGGCCTGCTCCGGCATCTGATCCTCGATGAGGTGCACACCTACCAGGGGGCCTTGGGCACCGAGATCGCGGGTCTGGTCCGTCGACTTCGCGGCCACATCGACACCGCCGGTCTGGTGTGCGTCGGGTTGTCGGCCACCGTGAGCGCCGGCGGCGACCACGAAGCGGACCTGCGCCGGACGGCGGATTTCGCCGGCAGGCTGTTCGCCTCGGAGTTCGACGTCGACGCGATCGTCGAAGAGACGGCCATTCCACAGCCCGCCCCCGCTCTGGACATGATCAGACCGGCGCCCGATCGCACAGCCTTGCGGCAGGCGCTGGCCGACGGTGGCGAGCCAGCCCGTCTCCGCGAGCTTCTCGGCGACCCCCAGGACAGCGCGGTCCTCGATCTCCTGCGGTCCCGCCTGGCCACGCCGACCACGATCGACGAACTGGTGGAGACGCTCGCCACTGTGCCCCAGCGGACCGGCGTGGATCGGCAAGCCGTCCATGACGAAGTGGCCGCCTGGCTGCTACTCGGTGCGGGCACGCACGGCGCGGACGGGCCTCCGGTGCTGGAGGCGAAGGTCCACCTGTTCCTGCGCGGCCTGCCCAATCCCGTACGATGCGCGGCCGACGCCGAGCATCTACTCCTGGACGGCGCCACCACCTGCACGGTGGACGGCTGCGACGCGCGCGCCACGACACCGGTCGGTGTATGCCTTGGGTGCGGCCAGGACTACGACATGGAAAGCGACGAGCCCGGCGGGCCGACCGTCCGCTACGTCGCGCGTCGGCTGATCACCGATGATCCGCTGGAAGCTCCCCAGCCTCGCAACACGACGTGGTATCCGGCTCGGCGGTGCACCGTGTGCGGCAAGGACGCCAGCGGAAACACCTGCCTGGCTTGCGGAGCGCCAGCCCGTGCCGTCTTTGTCGCCACCCCCGAGCCGGGCCGCCCACTGACCCGTTGCCGGGTGTGCGGGTATCTGCGACCCAACGGCGGAGCCGTCCAGGAGTTCACCGCGCGTACGGCGGCGGCCGTCACCGCGGCGGCGTTCAGCCTGCACAGTGGGTTGGCCGAGCAAAGCGACGACGAGATGCTGCGCCGGCTCCTGGTGTTCGCCGACTCCCGGCAGGACACCGCCTTCCAGGCCGGATACATACGCGATCGATCCCGTGCCGTTCAGGTACGACGCATGATCGTCGAAACGATGGCCGCGCGCGCACGTGCGGGCAGGCCGCCGGCCAGCTTCAACGGCCTGGCCGAGGACGTTTTCCGGCGCGGCCAGGCCTCGGGCCTGTACCTGGACCCGGCGGGCAGGGACGCCCGTCAACGAGCCCTGCGGGTCTGCGAATGGGACGTTCTCGGCGAAGTCGCCAGCGACGAGCGACGGCCGCCCACCCTGGAGCGGCTCGGCGTGATCACCGTCGGCTACCCCACCATCGAGGCTCTCGATGACCGCGATCTGGAGCCGGTGACAACGCATTTGGGCGGCGATCCCGTGGCCGCGCGCTGGCTGCTGGCGCGGGTCCTGGATTTGGTACGCACCCGCGGCGGGGTCGCCCACGAACTGCTGAGCGCCCGCTTGGACGCGAAAGTGGAGGCCGAGCTGGTGGCGGCGGGCGCCACGCTGCGCGGCAGCAACAGCGTGACCGGCCTCGGCGACACCACGATCCGAGCGCCTGGAGCGGTCCCGCTCAGCCTGGGCGCTCGCAGCTCGGTCGGCCGTATGGTCAAGATCGCTTTCCCCATGGTCACCGGCAGCGATGCCGTGGAGCGCGGCGCCCGCAGCGCGGTGGAACTGCTCGCCCGGCTCGGCGTGTTGCGCGACACCTACGTCGGCACGGGGCGCGCCCGGGTGCTGCTGCGGCAACTCGACCCTCAGGAAATGGAAATCCGCCCTGCTGCGAGGATCCTGTACCGATGCCGAGCCTGCCGTACCGTCCAGCCGGAACAGTCGCCGAAGGCGCGGTGCACCACGTTCAACTGCATGGGCCGGCTCGAGCCCTGGCACGGCGACCCCGACGACCACGAGCGCCTGCTCGTCACCGGCGACGCCCCCCTTGTCATCAAGGCTCAGGAACACTCCGGCCAAATCGCACTGGAGGACCGCGAACAGATCGAGGAGCGGTTCAAGAACGGCGATCTGAACCTGCTGGTGTGCACCATGACGCTCGAACTCGGCGTCGACCTCGGTCAGCTATTGGCCGTCATCTTGCGGAACGTCCCGCCCCGGCCGAGCAACTACGCCCAGCGCGCAGGACGGGCGGGACGACGCGAGGAACGCGTGGCCCTCGTCGTCACCTTCGCCGGCGGCATGCCGCACGACAGCTACTACTACGCCCGCCCCGTAGAGATGATCCGCGGCGCCATCCGCCCGCCGGCCTTCCTGCTGGACAACCGGCGGGTCATCACGCGGCATGCGCGCGCGATGGCTCTGGAGTTGTGCGGTCAGGACCTGCCGGTTTGGATGCGCGAGCTCGTCACCGAAAACCAGTCCGGTGATCTCCAGGGCGTCGCGGACGTCCAGGCGGCCCTCGCCGACGACGCCGAGCAGATCGCCGGGCGGATCTACAACTCGTTCCGGCTCGGGCTCGGCCCGGACGACCTGCCCTGGCTGACCGAGGAGTGGGCCCGCGGAGTGGTCGACTCCTGGATCACCGATCTCGACGAAGCGGTCGAGCCGTACCGGCTCCGGCAAAAGACCCTCATCGAAGAGTGGACGCAGGCGGCCAACCGCCCGGGCAACAGGGAGGCCGCGGACGCCCTCAACAGCATCAGTGCCAGCCTGGAAGCCATGCGGCGCGGCGACCGAAACCGCGCGTACGTACTGTCGTATCTGGGCAACGTGGGCTTCCTGCCCTCATACGCCTTCCCCACAGACACGACCACGTTGCTCCTGGAGCGCGAGTCGACTGAGCTGTCGCAAGACTCCGTCCAGGCGCTCAAGGACTACGCCCCCGGACAACTGGTGTACGCACGCGGCGCCAAATGGCTCGTCGACCAGGTGGACTTCCGGCGCGCCAACCTGATCAACTCCGATGGCGTCGGCGCACTCAACCACATCAACCTGTGCCCGCGGTGCGACACGGTGAACGCCCCGACCGACGCGCATTGCATGTCCTGCAACAGCGACGAGCTACGTCCGCAGCTCAGCGTCCCCATGCGGGCGATGCGCGCGGCCCGGCGTCAGCGCATCGCCGCCGACGAGGAGCACCGGGCCCGCATGCCGTTCAACGTCACCCACCACCTCGGGGCCCCCAACACCGCCGAGACCTGGCTGTTCGAGCGCCCCAGCCTCGTGCTGCACTGGGAACGCGGCGCCGACCTCACCGTCCTCAATCGCGGCCGCGTGGCCAAAGATCGCGACAGCGAACGCTTTATCGTGTGCACCGGCTGCGGTCTGTGGTTCGACGACATTCCCGGCCCCAAGCCCACCCAGGCTCAAAAAAACCGTGCCAAGCTGCATGACGCGATCTGCACCAATCAGCGGCTCGAACCCAGTGTGCTGCAAACCGATCGGCGGGTGGACTGCCTGCAGATACTCCCCGACCTGGAGGCATTCGACATCCGCCCAGATCGCCTCGAAGAATTTCTCGCCAGCACCCGCGCCGCCCTCGACCTGGGCTGCCGGATCGTCCTGCAGGCCGGCGAGGACGAGGTCGCCGGGTTCGACTGGCCCCGGCCGGACCCGGAGAGCGAGGACGTCTCCCTGCGCCTTGCGGTCCTGTACGAGGAGGTCCCCGGCGGTGCTGGCTATCTGCGGCAGCTTGCAGAACGGTTCGGCGAGGTGGCGGCCGTGCTCGTTCCGGTGCTCGACAACTGCTCGTGCGAACGATCGTGCTACGCCTGCCTTCGCTCGTACGGAAACCAACTCGAAGGCGACCTACTCGACAGACACGTGGCCGCCGACTTCCTGCGCCGCTTCGTTGACGCGCCCGATGTCGCCGGGCGGCGAGTCCCGACCTACTCGGACGCCTTCGTCGGCCGGCCGCGCTCGGCCATCGAACGACGTTTGGCCATCGCGCTGATGATCCTCGGCACCCCACGTGGCCACGCTCAGTACGCGTGGGGCGACCGCGGCTCCACCGATGGAACCCCACGCCCGGTCACCGTTGCCGACTTCGCATGGCCCGAACAAAAAGTCGCCGTCTTCTGCGATGGCTGGAAGCACCACAACACTCCGGAACGCCAAGAATCAGACAAAGCCAAGCGCGACGCTATGAGAGATGAAGGTTGGACCGTCCTGTCCTTTTGGGGAGGAGAGATCGTCCGAGACGTTGATCGATGCGCAGCGGCGATCTCCGCTCAGCTGACCGGTGACGCGTCGACATCTGGCTCCGCCTGAAACTTGCCCAAGCTCTGATCAACAGCCGGCCCCACTGGCCGGAAGCTCGACTTGAACGCGTCATCTACTGCACCGCACGGATCGATGGAGCCACCAACCCGTCGGGGCAGGCAGATCAATAGAGGACGTCCTCGACTGGTAACGCCTCAGTCGCCTGTCATGATCCATGCACCGTGCCGCCCATCCAGGACCCGGGCCTGGGCCGCTCCCGGCCTCACGGCTGTCCAGAGCTCCGTCCATTGCCTCCAAGGAGGCACCCGCACGCCCGGTCGTAAGGCTGAGCTCATCTCGGGAACGGCGGCGGACGAGTCGGCCTGTAGGCCGGGTTCTGTCGACAGCGAATCCGTGACCAGGCACGTACCCTCGTTCGGTGCTCTGACCAGGCCACTCTCATTGGTGGATAGCGGGTATCGGTAGGTGCCCATGAGTGACGTCTGACGGAACAGAGACGGAACAAGATCACCGGTCGTCGTCCGCGACGTACGAGTCGAGGCAGTCGCGGATCACATCGGAGACGGATCGGCCTTCCTTCGCCGCTTTCTCGGCCGCCTTGTTCCACGTCGCTTCATCGACGCGCACGCCGCGCTGGGGTGTCTCGCCGGTCGCCGGTCGGCCACGCTTCCGCTTTTCCGTCATAGCAGAAAATCGTAGCGCTGTGGCTCTGGCAAAGCCCCGAAGGATGAATTACTGTCGAAGCAGAAAATATGGGCGGGCCCGCCCGGGTGTTGCGAGCACCCGAGCAGGCCCTAACGGGATCACCCTGCAAGGAGGGATCACCCGATGGGGGCAAACACTAGCGACCAGCGGCCCAGCCGCACCGAGATCACCGAAGACTTCCGGATCACCGCGGCCCGTGAGGTCATGCAGCGGACCGCGGTCGCCGGCGATGGCTACGGCAACGCACTCGCACAGGTCTACGAGTTGCGGCACGCGCTCGGCCAGCTGATCAGCTTCGCCGACGAGGAGGCGCGAGACCGGGCGGACCTGGTCGACGCCGCGGCACGGACGCTGCTCGGCCAGCTCGATCGCATCGAAGACGGCGTTGCCCGGGTCGAGCAGCTGCTGACCCGCGAGGTCGAGGTGCTCGGCATGGCGATCCGCTCGGAGATGGAGACCGGCGAGTAGGCGACTGTCAACAACCAGCGTCCAAAAGTGCCCCCCGTGGGGGCAAAA
>DASTYC010000035.1:0-79633 GCA_035765195.1 Streptosporangiaceae bacterium | reverse complement strand
GGAACCCCAACCACAAACCCCCAAAAAGAAGGCCCATGGCACAGGGACCAAACGCACTGGCTCATTCAAGCACGCTGTTGAGTTCTCAAAAAACGGACACCCACCGCAGAAACCCGCACCACGGGCCCCATCGGGGCAACCCATCTATCTTACCGGGATCGAAGCCTACGTCAAGCGACTTCAGCGAACCGAGACGCTCTCGAGACTCTGCCCAGCCCACCAGACAGTCACTCACTCGTGATCACCTGGTGGAGTCCCTCGGGCCGGCCGCCTATCGGCGTCCTGCATCCCGTCTGGGCTAGCCTCCCCAGCCTACACCGCTCTCGCTGTGCTTCGAACGGCTTGAGCCAGGTGGCCTACCCCTGAATGAGGGGCCGCTCAGCGACCTGCCTCGTTCCGGGGCGAAGAGAAGATTAGGTGATCGCAGGACCCTCGTCAAACCGTTTGCGAGGACGCAGCCGCCGGCGCTCCAGGCCCTGTGCGAAGGGGCCACGGGCTCGCCGCTCCTGCCGCGACGAGTACCTCCAGATAACCGCAGGTCAGCCACGTCATCGTCCCTGTGTGACCGTTGCGGGAAAGCGCACAGCCACGGTCGGCTCGCCACCGGGAACGCGTTGAACCCTCTGAAAGTAGCCGGCCGCGTCGGCCGTCAAACCGCACCGAGCGGCGGGCGCGCGCAGCGCACTAGATCTCGCCGCGCTGTCATGCCCTTTAGCGACGCCGACCAGCCTGGCCGCCTTCATGGTCGCGAGTCTCGGCCATTCTCCGCCGAGAGCCGCATGACCTTCGAGGGGAGTGACGGCCCGTCCCAAACGTGGCCGGGGCCGCCTCGGCGAGCCGACCGTATTGACACTTCATACCGCTGGGACGCACCTGGCCTACCTGCGAGTTTCCGTGGATCACAGGTGGCCCAACAGTCGATCAGCGTGGTAGCCATGGCGACATGACCGACATTGACATCGCGGTAATCGGTCTTGGGCTGGCCGGCTCGGCCGCCGCCTGGGCCCTTACCGCCCGAGGTCGATCTGTCACCGCGTTCGAGGCGTTCTCGCCCGGGCATCGGCGTGGCAGCTCGCACGGTCATTCGCGGATCTTCCGGCACGCCTATGCCGATCCGTTCTATGTCGAGCTCACCAGACGGGCGCGGGAGCTGTGGCGACGACTGGAGGACGCATCCGGCGAGCGGCTCGTCACCCCCACCGGCGGCATCGATTACGGCGAGGCGAGCCACCTGACCCAGATGGCCGAGGTGCTGGCCGCGGCCGGCGTGCCCACGGAACTTCTCGAGCCGGCGGCCGCGCGCGAGCGTTGGCCCGGCCTGGCCTTCGACGGGCCCGTGCTCTTTCAACCCGATGCCGGGGTGATCGATCCCGAGAAGGCGATCGCCGCGATGACCAAGCTCGCATCCGGCGCGGGCGCGCGGCTGTCGTACGAAAACCCGGTGACGGCCCTGGAGCGCGACGGCGACGGCGGCGTACGCCTGCACACGGCAGGCGAGTCGTGGCGGGCACGCATGGTCGTGGTGGCGGCGGGCGGATGGACGGCCCCGCTGCTGGCCGGCCTGGTGGAGCTGCCGCCGCTCAGAGTGACGCAGGAGCAGGCATTCTTCTTCCGGCCGGCCGAGGCCGGGCCCTGGCCGACATTCATCCATGACGCTCGCGCGGTCTACGGGCTGCCAGAGGGACCCCTGGTCAAGGTGGCCGAGCACCATCGCGGCAAGGAGACGACGGCCGACGCGCGAGACGGCGTAGTGGACCCGGCGGGCCGGCGGCGGCTGATCGCGTACGTACGGGAGCGGCTCCCCGGGCTCCAACCCGTCCCGGAGGCGGAGCTGACCTGCCTTTACACGGTGACGGAGAACCAGGACTTCGTCATCGATCGACGCGGGCGCATCGTTGTCTGTTCGGCGTGCTCGGGCCATGGGGCCAAGTTCGCACCGCTCACCGGAGAGCTCGTCGCCGATCTCGTCGACGGGCGACCGCCGCTCCCCCGCTTCGCGTTGCCCGCCTGAACGCGATGTCCACGAACCTTGGCCGGGTCGCCACCCACCCCCTCGCCGACGAACGCCGCGGGCCGTCAGCCGATCTTTCTCAGGTACGGGATCAGGTTGTCGAGGAACTCGTTGTGCGGGCTTGCCGAGCTCGGGTCGTTGTGCGCGTAGGTGTCCTGCCGGTTGATCAGCGTCAGCCGCCGGTCGGGAATGCCTGACTGGCGGGCGAGCAGGCGCGCGGCGTCCAGGACGTTCTGGCCGCCCAGCGCGGCACCGAAGGCGTAGATCCGCAGCCGCCTGCTCAGGTCGTCGCCGTGGACTGCCTTGACGCCGAGGATGGGCTGCGCCGGGTTGGCGTTGCCGGCCGCCACCGCGCCCGCGTCGATGGTCAATCGCAGCGGGTGGTACCACGCGCCGCCGTCCACCCCGATGAGACCCGCGCCGGAGAGCATCCGCGCGTACCGCTGGATCGGGGTGATCTCGTTCGCCCGATCCCAGCCGCGCGGCTCGCCGTTCGCCGCGAGGTGGCCGGCGTGCACCTGGGCGGCGGCGAGCGCCGGAGGCGAGGTCTCTGTGTCGACGGCGTAACCGAACTGTGCTTCCGTCGTCGCCGGTACCGGGGGCTTCAGGTTCGCCGGCAGCAGCGGGAAGGCCTGCCCGAGGGACGGCGCGTCGGGATCGGCCACCGTGCCCAGCGAGCCGGTCAGCGAGAACAGCCCGAGGAACGGCGCGGCGATGCCGCCGAACGCCAGCCATGGCGAGCCGTTCCGGAGCGTCCGCAGCGACTGTTCCGCCTGCTCGGGCGTGATCGGAGTGGGGTTGCCGCCGCCATCGATGTACACCAGGCCGGACAGTCCCCGTGCACCAGGTACACCGTCAAAGTCCCAGGTGGCGTACGCCGTGACGATCGAGCCGCCGAGCGAGTGACCTCCCAGAACGACCCGGCGCCCGTGTGCCCCGGCGGCCATGACGACGCGGCGCAGATCCTCGATCTCGACGTTCATGCCCCAGCCGCGCGCGTACGGCACGGCCGAGTCCGGCACGAGCTGGAAGTGGTCGGTGACGCTCGGGTCGGCCAGCCAGCCCAGGTAGTAGTCGAAGAACTGCCGCGGCGTCGCCGCTCCGCGCTTCGTCCGGTCGGCCACCGAGTGGTCCTCGAGCTGGTTCTCCCGGCGCTCCACCGACCAGACCTGCCAGCGGCCGCGCGTGCGCCGGACGATGTCGTCGGCGAGCGGCTTGAAGTACGCGGCGCCGGCCGAGGTGCCGGGGTTCAGGACGAGGACGTTCCGGGCCCGCTCGGGGCCGACCTTCAACACGCCGACACGGTCGAGCTCGTCGGGGGTTTCCGGGTCGTCGAACCCCTTCAGCCAGGTGAACCTGACGCCGTCGCGCGCGCTCGACGGCCGATCATGCGCGGCTCCCATGAGCCCGGGCGTGCCGGCCGCCGCGGTGGCGACCGCGGCCGGTGGGACGTACGCACCCATCGTCAGCACGAGACCGGTGGTCAGGGCCAGCCGGCACAGCCCTCCGCCGTTCGGACGCATGGGCTCCTCCTCGCTCGGCCACCTCGGTTGAGCATCTCCGCACGGCCGCCGTGGGACCCCGACGGTAGTGTCCCCCCGCCCGCCTTTACTACGAACTATCGGGACAAATCGCGGCGCCGGGCTGCGCGCGTGGGCGCGAACTTCGCGAGACCCGCTGTACGAGAGCCGGCCGGCACAGGCCGACGACGGCCGCGACGCCTAGGCCGGGAGCCCGACGAACCGACGAGCCGACGAACCGACGAGCTGACGCGCCGTCGCGCCGTCGCGACCGGGATCTGATAACAGGCGGGGCGCCGCCGGCACCGGCTGACATGCCCATCGACGCGGTTGATCGAATTGCGGATCCAACGGCATCCCCAACGTTTGGTCAGCGCTCGACCATGGGTCGCGGCGCCCGCATTTCCGAGGCGCGACGACGCGGCCGGCGCTCTCGGCATTCAATGCGGCCGACCAGATGAACGGCTTTGGTTTTCCTGAACCATGTCAAGCGTCGGCAAATTCCAGCGGCGACAGAGTGGTCGCCCACCGCTATCCTCCCTGCTGACAAAGGCAAATGTGATCACGCCGAACATCACGGCCGCGTGTTCACCCTGTTCATCGGCATGTCGTGCGGTCTGAGGAGCCCTTCACCATGTCCACTTGCACTCCGTCTCAGCAAGGTGTCATCGACTATGACGAAGGCGGTTATGACTACCGGACCTTCTGGACGGACCGCCAGTATGAAGATTGGGCAGAATCACGGGTACTCGACCGAATAATCGCAAAATTCGGAAGTCCACAGTGGTTCGCTGATTTTGGCGGTGGATTCGGACGGAATGCGCCTCATTATCGAGACCGCGCACGCCACTCCGTCATCGTCGACTACTCCGCCAACAATCTCACCCACGCGGGTGAGTTGCACGCCGCCGACGTGGCGGCCGGACGGGTCCACCTCGTCCGGGCCACCGTCACCGCGCTCCCCTTCGCCGATGGAGCGTTCGACGCCGCCATGGTGATCCGCGTGCTGCACCATCTCGGCGACGTCGAGCCCGCGCTGCGCGAGATGGGCCGCACCATCAACGGCAACTGGCTTGTCGACGTACCGATCAAGCACCACGCGCTCGGCCGGCTGCGCAGTGCCGTACGTCTCCAGTCGAAGGAGATGCGCAGCCCGGAGCCGGTGGTCCGCGGCAGCAGCGAGCACCCCTTCCGGGCCTATCGCCTGCCGGTGATCAGGCAGCGGCTCAGCGAGACCGACTGGGACTCCGATCTGGTCGCCAGCGTCAACAATTTCCGGCGCTGGGATCAGGCCCTCCCGCAGCCTGTCGTCACCACTTTGCGCCCGCTGGTTCAGACGCTGGAGATCGTCGCGCAGAACACCGGGAGGGGCTGGTGGGGCCCGAGCCAGTTCCTGGTGGCGACCCGCCGCAGCCCTATACGGCCCAAGCTCGGGCCGGCGCCGGCCGGACTGACGCACAGCGTGGCCGAGCTGGCCAGGCGAATGGTCTGCCCGGCATGCCGCGCCGCGCTCGCCTGGACGCCGGAAGAGGCGCGGTGCACCGCGTGCTCGCGGACCTACCACCACGAGAAGTGCTACTGGGACTTCGTGCCGTAGCAGCCATGCCGGGCCCCGGCCCCACGGAGACCCGGCACATCAGGGCGGCACCCCCCATGTCCGGGTCATCGACGAGATAAGAGCAGCAGCTTCGGCGGGAGATCGGTCCGGCGACTGATGTTGAGCTTCCGGTACACGCGCGTCAGATGCTGTTCCACCGTGCTCATCGTTACGTGCAGCCGGTTGGCGATCTGCCGATTGGTGTATCCGTTGGCCGCGAGCGTGGCGACGCGCCGTTCCGCCTCGCTCAGCGTCGTGAGCGAGGCGGATTCGAGATCCGCTCGCCGCCCTTTCACTTCGACGAGGCGCGGCGAGCGCCGGGTCCCGACGTGGGCTGCGCCGCATTCCGTGCCGAGCATGCGCGCCCGTTGGCCCAGCGAATTGGCTCGATGCTCGCGGCCGCTGACACGGTAGGCGTCGCTGAGGTCGGCGAGCGCGTACGCCAACTCGAGCCGGTCACCCGACTTCTCCAGCACGTCCACCGCCTCGTCCAGCTTCTCCACCCGCGGCTCGATATCGAGGGTGGCCGCGAGCGTACGCAAGGTGATGCCCCGTGTCCTGAGCTGACCGGGCGCGATCCGGCTCAGCTGTTCGGCCGCCAGCGACTTGGCGTCGTCGCGGTTGCCCAGGGCGAGATGGGCCTGCGCCAGATCGGTCCGCCACGGCACGAAGCCGGGCAGGTCGAGTCCCCAGCGGGTCATCAACTCACCGCAGGTGCGAAACTCGGCGAGGGCCGCCTGCGGACGGTTGACCGCGAGGTAATAGCGGCCCCGAGCCTGGAGGTAGGGCAGCACACACGGAGTCTGGAACATCGCCTCCGGCACCGGCACATCGAGATGGTTTTCGGCCATGTCGTACTTGCCCATGGCGACCAGCGAGAGCAGCATCGTGGCCGCGGGCAGGCCGAAGACGACGCCCCACCCGCGCGCGGGCATGATCTCGAACGCCTCATGAGCGCTCTTGTGCGCGGCGGCGAGTTCTCCCACGCGCATCCGCAGCAATGCCCGCAGGGCGGTGAACAGGGCATTGCCTAACGGCGGCGACTGGGCCGCGGATCTGCCGAGCAGGTCGACCCAGTGCGCGGCCCGGTCGACCTCGTCGCTGTAGATCAGCGTCGCCATCGCGGCCATCGCGCCCATCGCCGCGGTCGGCGCCATGGTCCGCAGCGTGAGATCCGACTCATGCAAGATGCGCTCGGCGCGAGCGATCGTCTCGTCCTGGCGACCGGGGGTCAGCGCGCTCGCCAGCATGTCGCCGAGCCTGACCGACAGGGACCTGGAAAGAGACCCGGAAAGAGATCCGAGCAGGGACGCGGGCAGGGGCGGCGACAAGGGCGCGGGCAGCGCGGCGAGCGCGGCCAGGGACGAGAGCGCGGACGGCGTGTGCGGCGATGCCTGCGAGGCGTGCGAGTCCGGCTCGTCCGACGCCTGAAGGGCGTCCGCCAAGGCGTCCGGCGAGATCAGCCCCGGATAGGCAAAGGGCAACCACCAGGGACCGGCATCTCGCTGGAATAGGGTGTCGCCGGCCAATCGCCCCTTGGCCTTCCGCCGAGCCGGCTCGATCATGACATCGAGGGCCTCGTCGGTACGCCCGAGCCAGAGCAGCCACCCGATGAGGGTGCTCGCGGTCGCCGCGGGCAGCATTCCCTCTCGCAGGCGCCGCGTCAGCTCGGACAGGTGGCGGCCGGCGGTGGCGGGGTCGATCTGCCACTCGGCCCGGGCGAGCGCGAGTTGGATCATCGCCCGCTCGTCATCATCGCAATCCTGGAAGGCCAGCCGGAGGTAGCCGATCGCCCCGGTCACCTCGCCCTCGGCCATGGCCTGCCCGGCGGCCTCCCGCAAAGCCGTCACCGCCCAGGGAGCGGTGGCGCCATCGGCGGTGACGAGGTGATCGGCGACGGCGGCCGCGGGCGCGCCGCGGCTGTGCAGCAGCTCGGCGGCCCGCAGATGCAAGGCCGTCCGCTCGTCCGGACTCATGCCACCGAGCACGGCCGCCTGGACCGCCTCGTGACGGAACTCGGCCGCATTCAGCAGCCCGGCGGCGCTGAGCACGGTGCGCATCCGGCCGATGGATTCGGCGTCGAGCCGAATGAGGTCGCCGAGCAGCGTGTTCGATGTGCGGCCGCCGAGCACTGCCATGCCGCGGGCGAGCGCGGTGGATTCCGAGCGATAAAGACACGTGAGCACCGCCTGTCGGAATGCGTCGCCATAGACGAGATCGACGGGGACGGCGGGCCCGGAGGTCTTGAGGTCATCAATCAGAGCGTGGACGAGTAGTGGATTCCCGCCGCTCGCCAGATGGCATTCGGTCGCCAGGCGCTGGGCGATCGACTCATCGAGGTGTTGGGCGAGTATGGAGGAGACGCCTCGCCGCGACATGGGTTTCAATCGCAGTTTCCGGGCACCGGGCAGGCGGAGCAGATCGGCGTGGATCAATGGGTGAGTTCGCGTCGCCCGCACGCATTCGGTGAGAACGAACAACACGTTGGCGGATCTCGTCCGGCGGGCGAGGTACAGCAGGAATTGCAGAGACGCGACATCGGCATGGTGGATGTCGTCGACGCCGATCATCAAGGGGCCGCGGTCCGCCACGTCGAGCAATATCTCGCTCAATTTCCCGAGGAGGGGCGCGGGAACGAGGACGCGAGGCTCGTCATCCGCGGTGGCGTCGAGACCGTGCGCCAAGGCCGTGAGCGCCCCGTCGTTCAGCAGATGCGCCGCGCGCTCGAGTTCGGGGGCGCGCAACGCCGGACCCTGAAAGAACTGACTTACCGCGCTGAGTGGCAGGCCGCGCTCCGCGCGCGATGCGGACGCGCTGATGAAGACCGCGCCGGACTCGGCCGCGCGGTTGGCGAAGGTGTGCAGCAGTGCTGTTTTCCCCGTACCCACGCCACCTTCGATGAGCACGACCCTGCCGATGCCCCGTTGCTCGGAGCTGAACAGGTCCTCCAGTGCCCGGAGTTCATTGGCTCGCTCGACTAGCATCACGCTTTGCATGGCCCCCGCCCGTGCGCTTCCCCCCGTGCGAATGGAGTGTCGATGCTCCCTTTACTGTGACACTACGCCGCCAGAAGGACAAACGGGTATCCTTACTGCGGCGTCAGATCGTCCCAGACAGGAAGCTGACCTGCGCTTTCACTCACGGAACTCCGGGAGGGCGGCGCCTGACAGGCAGTTCCGCCGAACCACGGCCCTGCCACGCCGTGCCGCGACAGATTCGGCGGTGTCGCCTATGACTCCGCACGAAATCGTTACCGACGCCCCCAGCGCGATTTATCAACCGTACAGGTGTCGATTCAACGAGCGCTGATCCACATCGGGCACATCGGCCGAGCCGGCTTGCGTGATGGCTCCGCCGGGCCGGCCACTGTGTCTACACAGGTCGCTCCGGATCGCGACCGCCGACTCCATCGGCCGCGGCGACTCGATGGTCGCACGACCCGTCGTCGCCGCGAATTATATCGGAATATCCCGCTGACCGTACGAGCCATTATCGAGCCATTCGACGCTTTATCCACGGCCACCGAGTACGCCCTGGCAAGAGGTCACGTCGCCCGGGCCACCGTCCCGAATGCCGTCACGCGCCCGGACCCCGCACCGGGGCCCCGCACCGGCCTCCCCGTGCCGGGCCCCGCACTGCCCGCGCACGCCGCCCCCTCCAGCTGCGTTGTCATCACAAGAATTCACATGTAATAATTTTCTGACAGATGAAGCTGCTGGCTTACGGATGGCGGGAGACATGAGCGCTGGCGAGGAGCACCAGGATCCGGCGCGGCTGCCCCTCGTGGTGGCCGCGCTGGACCACCCTCAGCGCCTCAAGGTGATCGCGGCGCTGCGCCATGGACGCCAGTACGTCAGCGCACTCGCCCGCGAGCTGCGCATCAGCCGGCCGTTGCTCTACCTGCATTTGGACCGGCTGGAGAAGGCCGGGCTGGTGACCGGGTCACTGGAGCTCGGCGGCGACGGCAAGGCCGTCAAGTGGTACGAGCTGGAGCCGTTCGACATTCGCCTGACCCCCGACGTGGTGGCCGAGGCCGCGGCCGCCCTGCCGGCCGGCGCCACGCCGGGCGAAGTGAGCCGGCAACGGACCCGGCCGGTCCTGCCCGGCCCGGAAGACGAAAACGGAGGAACCGATGGATGAGAGCTGGATCCCGCTCCTGGTCATCTCGGGGATCACCGTCATGGTGATCGCCGTCATGGCCGGAGTGGTGGGGAGGGCGGCGATGCAGGCGAACGCCCGCAAGGCGCAGGCCCTCGCCGACACTCAGCACAGCCTGCGCTACCAAGAGCTCGCCGAGCAGTGCGCGGCGAGCCAGCAGCAGCTGGCGGCCGAGCTGACGAGGCTCGCGGAGCGGGTCGCCGCGATCGAAAAGCTGCTGCGGGACGTGGGGTAGATCATGAGTGCCGGCCAAGTGGCCGCGTCCGCCGGTCAAGCCGCACACGTCCCCGCCATCGCCGCCCGCGCCGTCGAGATCGTCAAGACGTACGGCGGCGGTCCCGGCGCGGTGACCGCCCTGGACCACGTGTCGGTGGAGTTCGGCCATGGGAGGTTCAGCGCGGTGATGGGGCCCTCCGGGTCCGGCAAGTCGACCCTGCTGCACTGCATGGCGGGGCTGGACAGCGTCGACGAAGGCACCGTTCTCCTCGGCGACACCGACCTGACGCGGCTCGGCGAGCGCCGGCTGACCCGGCTGCGCCGCGAACGGATCGGCTTTGTGTTCCAGTCCTTCAACCTGCTGCCCACGCTGACCGCCGCCGAGAACATCGTGCTGCCGGCTCGGCTGGCCGGGCGTACGGTCGACCGGTCTTGGCTGGACCAGTTGATCGACGCGGTCGGCCTCGGCGACCGGCTCGGACACAAGCCGGCCGAGCTGTCGGGCGGGCAGCAGCAGCGGGTCGCCGCGGCGCGGGCGCTGGCGGCGCGGCCGGAGATCGTTTTCGCCGACGAGCCGACCGGCAACCTCGACTCCCGGTCCGGCTCGGAGCTGCTGGCGTTCCTGCGCCGGTCGGTGGATGAGTTCGGCCAGACAATTGTGATGGTCACCCACGATCCGATCGCGGCCGCGCACGCCGACGAGGCGGTATTCCTGGCCGACGGCCGCGTCGTCGACACCATGGCGGCGCCGACCGCTGAGCGCGTACTCGACCGGATGAAGGCGCTGGGGGCCTGACGACATGCTGCGCTACACGATGCGGAGCGTCTTCGCACACAAGACGCGGCTGCTGCTCACCGCCGCGGCGATCGTGCTCGGCGTCGCCATGGTGGCGGGCACGTTCATCCTGACCGACACCGCGAAGGCCGGCGGGCGAAACCTGATCGACCGTACCCACCGAGCCGACGTCACCGTGCGGGCCGTCCTGGGCGGCGACGGCGGCGAGCTCTTCTCCGACGAGACCGGCGAGTTCATCGCCGTTCGGCCCATTCCGGCTTCGGTCGTCGACCGGGCGGCCCGGGTCGACGGGGTGGCCCACGCCACCGGCGTGATCGTCGGCGACGCGCAGCTGATCGGGCGGGACGGTCACGCGATCGGCGGGCGGGCGCCGCTCGGCCGCTCGATCGACGCGTCGTTCACCGCGGATCTGCGCGCGGGGCGGGTGCCGCAGGCGCCCGGCGAGATCGTCATCGACAAGACGACCGCCGACGATCAAACGCTCGGGGTCGGGGCACGGGTGCGGGTCGTGGTCTCGGGCGGCGCACCGTTGCCGGCCACGATCGTCGGCGTGCTGGACTCCCCCGAGTTCACCGAGGCGGTGACTCTTGTCGGGTTCGACCCGGCGACCGCGCGCCGGCTGCTGGCTCCCCGTGGCGAGGTCGGCTACATCGAGCTCCATGCCGCCCCCGGCATCGGCGAACGGCGGCTGCACGGCGCCGTGACAGCGGCCCTCGGCCCCGGCTATCAGGCGTTCACCGGAGCCGCCCTGGCCGCCGAACGCACCGAACCCGACAGCTTGATCAAACAGATCCTGCTGGTCGCCAGCGCCGTGGCGCTGTTCGCGGGGTCGTTTCTGATCCGCAACACCTTCTCGATCATCCTGGCCGCACGCACCCGGGAGCTGGCGCTGCTGCGCTGCGTCGGCGCCGGTCGCGGCCAACTGCGCCGCGCGATCCTGCTGGAGTCGGCGATCGTCGGCGTCCTCGCCGCGGCGCTCGGCCTGGTGTTCGGCGTCGCGATCGCCTGGCTCCTCGGCGGGCTGCTGCACGCCGGCGGCGCCATTGTCGCCGACGTGTCCGGCACCGCGCCGCGGATCTCGCCGAGCACCGTGGCCATCGCCCTGGCGGTCGGCGTCGGCACCGCGCTGGTGTCCGCGTGGGGTCCGGCGCGCCGGGCCACGCGCGTGCCGCCGGTGGCGGCCCTGCGCGGCGACGTGTTCACCCTCGACCGGCGCGCGAGCCGGATCCGCGCCGTGGTGGGCGCCGCGGCGACCGTCGCGGGCGTCGCCGCGGTCATCGCCGGCGTGCTCGATGACCCTGCCAACGCCACCTACGTGCGGGCCGGCGGGGTCGCCACGTCGCTGGGCGTGCTGGTGCTCGGTCCGGTGCTGGCGCGCGGGCTGTCCCGCGTCATCGGCGCACCGATCGGCCGGGTGCGCGGCGTCGTGGGCGGGCTGGCGCGCGACAACGCCGTGCGCAGCCCGCGTCGTACGGCGGCGACCCTGCTGCCGCTGGTCATCGGGCTCACGCTGATGGGCTTCCTCGCCACCCTGGCCGCCGGCACGAAGGCGTCCTCGGTGGGCGGGTTCGACAAGACGCTGCGCGCGGACTTCCACCTCGAGGCCGCCGGCGGGGGGCCGCATCGGCCGCGGATGAACCCGGCGGTGGCCGACAGGCTGACCGCGCTGCCCGAACTCGCGGCGGTGGGCGCCTTCCAGGACATCGAGGTCACCGTGGCGGGCCACAACGACATCATCACCGGCGCCGATCCCGCCGCCGTGACACGGGTGCTGTCGCCGGAGCCGGCCGCCGGCGCCCTGTCCGACCTCCGCGCCGGCGGTATCGCCGTGAGCCGTTCGGCGGCCGAGGCTGAAGGCCTGGCGCTCGGCTCGCCGGTGACCGTACGGACGGCACGCGCCGAGCGCACCCTCACCGTACGGGCGATCTTTGACTTCCCGAAGGGTTACTTCGCGCACCGGCCGTTCGAGGACTACCTCATCGCCTCGGCCGACTACACGAGCCTCGCCGGCGACCCAGGCGTAACCCAGATCTACGCGACGGCGCGCCAAGGCCTCGCACCGGGCGCGGCCCGGGCCGCCATCGACCGTGCCCTCGCCGGTTACCCCAACGTGGTGATCACCGACCGGGCCGCCCTGCGCCGCGACGTGTCGGCGGAGATCGATCCCGCCCTGCGCGTGTACTACAGCCTGTTCGGGCTGGTGATCGTGATCGCCCTGTTCGGCATCGCCAACACGCTGGCGCTGTCGATCTTGGAACGCGTCCGCGAGATCGGGCTGCTCCGCGCGGTGGGGATGGATCGGCGCCAGGTGCGGTCACTGATCCGCTGGGAGGCGATCATCATCGCCGCGATCGGCGCCGTCATCGGACTGGCACTCGGCACCTTCCTCGGGTGGGCGACCACCGTCACCCTCGACCTGCCCACCGCGAGGGTGCCGGTCGCGCAACTGGCGCTGTTCGGCGCCTTGGCGATCGGGGCAGCCGTCCTCGCCGCCGGCATCCCGGCCCGGCGCGCCGCCCGCACCAACACGCTCCGCGCCGTCACCGCGGAGTAGGCCCAGCGCAAAAGCCCCGCCCAGGCATCGAAAGGTGGCAGGAGAAACGAGCCACGAGTCGCCGAGACCCGTCCATGCGGTCGCGCGTGCCCGAGACGTACTGTTGCCGACGTGACGTTGGACGAACTGGCCGCCCGGCTACGGGAGTTCACGGCCGCGCGCGAGTGGGAACGGTTCCATACGCCCAAGAACCTGGCAATGGCGCTCGCGGGCGAGGTGGGAGAGCTTCTCGCGGAATTGCAATGGATGACGCCCGAGGAGGCGACACGGGTCATGACGGACCCGGAGGCGGCTGCCCGGATGCGATCGGAACTGGCGGACGTCACCATTTATCTGGTTCGGCTGGCCGACGTGCTCGACGTTGACCTCATCGAGGCGGCACAGGTGAAGCTCGACGAGAGCGAGCGCCGCTATAACGTGGACGATTATCGCGGCTCCGCGCGCAAGGCTCCGCCTTTGTCCTGAATATGTCGGTGGTCGCGATAGTCTGCTCCACGCAGGGAATGCGGCCCGACGGGCTTCCGCCGATCATCTCTGATCACGGACATGCCCCCACCCGCACGAGTAACTCGTGCCGGCTGGGGGAAGTTCTTGACGGGATTCCGGGTCTCCGCCGCGAGCCTGGTGGGCTCGACCATGGAACGACAGCTCGCAGGGATCATCGCCGACCACGTGCGGGCGATGACCGGACGGTCGCCATCGGAATCGGAGCGCAAGTCCTGGCGGCGCAGCCTTCCCGTTCTGGCGCACGACCTGGTGGCGGCCGGGCTCGGCGAGATCGAAATGCTGATCGAGTATCAGCTGCCGCTGACCAGCAAGCGGGCCGACGTCGTGCTCGCGGGCATTGATCGGCGCACCGGCGGCGACGCATACGTCATTGTCGAGCTCAAGCAGTGGAGCCGGGCCGAGCTGTACGAGGACAACGAACGACTGGTCGTCGTCGAAGGAATGAACCGAGAGCTGGAGCATCCGCTGCTCCAAGTGCGGGGATACTGCGATTACATCGCTGATTTCGTGGCCTCTTTGCGCGGGGACCACAACGCCGTACGCGGGGTCGCGTACCTGCACAATGCTGCCGACGTTGACGTGTACGACCTCTTCGAACTGGCGACGACCGAAAGAACCAGGCTCTTCACGAAGAGCGGACGAGCCGACTTTCTCGAATATCTGCGCGGCCAGTTCGCCCCCGAGCTCGGGACCGGCGCCGCCGACCGGCTGCTGAAAAGCGCCGTACGCCCGTCCAAGCAGCTGCTCAAGCTGGCGGCGGCCGAGATCAAGGACCGCGAGCAGTTCACTTTGCTTGCCGAGCAGCGCCTGGCCTACGAGATCGTCCTGCATGCGGTGGACAAGGCACGGCGCTCGGACGCCAAGGAGGTCGTCATCATCACCGGCGGCCCTGGAAGCGGCAAGAGCGTCATCGCGCTGTCGCTGCTGGGTGAGCTTCACCGCCAGGGCTATTCGGCGCTGCACGCGACCGGATCCCGATCCTTCACCCAGACCATGCGGCGGCATGTCGGCCACGGCGCGCCCCGGATCAAGAGCCTGTTCAAGTACTTCAACAGCTTTGTCGATGCCCGGCCGAACGACGTCGACGTACTGATCTGCGATGAGGCCCACCGCATCAGGGAAACGTCGGCCAACCGGTTCACCAGGGCCACGCAGCGAACCGGGCGCCCGCAGGTCGACGAGCTCATCGCGGCGGCACGGGTGCCCGTCTTCCTGCTCGATGAGCATCAGGTGGTGAAGCCCGGCGAAGTCGGAACCGTGGAGGCCATCAAGTCACACGCCTCGTCCCTTGGGCTCCGCGTTCATCACGTTCCGCTCGACGGACAGTTCCGATGCGGGGGCAGCCGGAAGTACGAAACTTGGGTGCTGCGGCTGCTCGGCCTCGAACCCGGCGGTGCCGAGCCGTGGACTGGCGACGACCATTTCGACGTCAGGCTCGCCGAGTCACCGTGGGAAATGGAAGACATGCTGCGGGGAAAGCTCGACGAAGGCTATTCGGCGCGAATCTCCGCCGGGTATTGCTGGCCATGGAGTGATGCCCGGCCCGATGGCGGCCTCGTGAGCGACGTCCGGCTCGGCGACTGGGCCAGGCCATGGAACGTCAAGGGTGATCGTGCCGTCGGAACCGCGCCGCCGAGCGCGCTGTGGGCGACGATGGACGGCGGCTTCGAACAGGTCGGCTGCGTTTACACCGCCCAAGGGTTCGAATACGACTGGTCCGGCGTCATCATCGGCCCCGATCTGGTGGCACGCCACGGTCGGACCGTCACCGTGAGGGAGGCCAACGCCGACCCCGAGTTCCGGCGGCGGTCGGTCACCGATCTGCGCTATGACCGGCACATTCGCAACATCTACAAGGTGCTGCTCACCCGCGGGATGCTCGGCACGGTCATCTATTCCGCCGATCCACAGACCCAAGACTTCCTCGCCGGGCTGATCGGCTCTCCCGGCCGGCGCCGCCGCTGATCACGAACCTCCGGCGTGCCCTCGCACCGATGCGGGCGGCCACCGGCCGCCGTCCGCGCGGTTCCGGGTCCGCTTACAATCGGCGACGCTCAGGCACGAGGAGAGGATGTGCGATGAACGGCCTCCCCCGGCGCGTCGCCTACCGAGCGGCCCGCAGTCTCACGGTCGACGCCGCCGAGTCCGCACCGCCGCCACCCGGCCACGTGCGCGTCGACGTGGCCTACACCGGTATCTGCGGCACCGACCTGCACATCTTCCACGGCGAGATGGACGGCAGAGTCGCCCCGCCCCAGGTGATCGGGCATGAGATGTCCGGCCGGGTCGGGCAGGTCGGCGCCGGCGCCGGCGAATGGCGGCCGGGCGACCACGTCACCGTCATGCCGCTGGTCTGGTGCGGCAGGTGCCCGGCGTGCCGGGCGGGCCACACGCACGTCTGCCATCGGCTGACCGTCCTCGGCGTCGACGCGCCAGGATCCATGCAGAACAGCTGGACGGTCCCCGCCGCCGCACTGGTCCGGCTGCCGCGGGACCTGCGCCTCGATCACGCCGCCCTCGTGGAGCCCACCGCCGTGGCGGTGCACGATGTACGTCTTGCGGAGGTGCGGCCGGGGGACAAGACGCTCGTGGTCGGCGGCGGCCCGATCGGAGTGCTCATCGGGCTCGTCGCCCGCCGGTCCGGGGCCGATGTGCTGCTGACCGAGCCGGACCCCTACCGCCGGTCCGTCGCCGAGGGCCTCGGGCTGACCGCACTCGACCCGAGCGGCGACGGCCTCGCCGACACCGTCGAGGAGTGGACCGGCGGCGCGGGTGCTGCGGTGGCCTTCGAGGTTTCCGGCGCCCCCGCCGGGGTGACGGCGGCCGCCGGCGCGCTGGCCACCCGCGGCCGCCTGGTTCAGGTGGCCATCCATCCGGTCCCGCGCGAGGTCAGCCTGTACCGCTTCTTCGAGCGCGAACTCATCATGCTCGGCGCGCGGCTGTACGACCGGGGTGACTTC
This sequence comes from Streptosporangiaceae bacterium, assembly GCA_035765195.1. GTDB lineage: Bacteria > Actinomycetota > Actinomycetes > Streptosporangiales > Streptosporangiaceae > CALAED01. The sequence goes on along the minus strand of DASTYC010000035.1, from coordinate 63,314 downwards.
GAGACTGCCGTCGAGCTGATCGCGACGGGCGAGATCCCCGTCCCCCCGCTGATCTCGCGTATCGAACCGCTCGAGCGCGCCGCCCGCGCCTTCGAAGCGCTCGAATCCGGTACGGGAGTCATGAAGATCCTCGTCGACTGCCGGCAGGTCGCCGAGGCGGATACCTGATAACGCCACCGGCCACTTCGGGCCCAGGGACCTTTGACCCTTCGCCATGGGAGCCAAGGGTGCCAGCGTCGTAGTCAATGCGACGGAAATGGCGTCGTTCGGTCACTCGAGTGAGGACGTGCCATGAAAGCCGAAAAACGCGTCTGGCGGTCCGCGCCCTTTCGCGACGAGGCGCAGCGGGTGGGTGATGCGCTGTTCGCGTTCGGCCAGGCCACGCGGACTCAGCTCAGAACGCTGGCGCACCTGACCGCGGAGGATGCCGAAGCGGGGATCACGCAGCTGCGGGAGCACGGCCTGTTGACGATCGTTGAGGGGCAGCGTTCTCCGGTCACGGGCGTGGCCGAGCCGGACCTGGTGCTTCTCACGCGGGAGGCGGGTCTCGTCGTGGGCGCCGAAATCGGCAGAACCCACATCACCGTGGTGATCGCGACCGCCGGTCACGAGGAGTTCGCCAAGGCGACCGTTTCCCTGAGCGAAGATGCCGAGAATCAGCCCGTGAAAGTGCTCCAGCAGACGGCGGACCTCATCGAGGAGATTCTCGGCAAGAATGGTGCCCGGCTCGACATGGTCATCGGCATCGGTCTCGGCATTCCCGCGCCGGTCACGCTCGAGGGACGATTCGGGTCGACGACGTTCCTCAACCGATGGATACGGGAACTGGAGCACACCGCCGGGGAGGAGTTGTCGCGCCGTCTCGGCGGAGTCTGCACCTACCTTGACAACGACGGAAGCCTCGGTGCGCTGGGCGAGTACATGGTGGGCGCCGGTCAAGGCAGTGAGGTCTTGCTCTATGTCAAGGCGGCCACCGGAATCGGTGCCGGGATCGTGATCGGAGGCAAGCTCTACCGAGGAGTGACCGGAACCGCCGCCGAGCTGGGCCACGTCTCCGTGAACAACCGGGGCGACCGCTGCACATGCGGGAACCGAGGGTGCCTCGAATTGTACGCCGGGGGCAAGGCGCTGCTCGAGGAGGCGAAGCGGACGAGTCCGGATATCGCCAGCGTCGCCGATCTGGTGAATCGCGCGAAAGAGGGCAATTCCTTTTGCCGGAGGAGCATCTCCGAGGCCGGCGAACATCTCGGAGCCGGCTTGGGCAGCGTCGTCAACATCCTGAATCCGGACCGTATCGTCGTGGGCGGCGCGCTCAGCGAAGCCGACCAGTTGCTGCTCGACCCGATTCAGGGAGAGCTGCGGATCTCCGCCATGCCCGCCGCGGTCGACAGGCTCTCCGTGGTCTCGACCCAGCTCGGGGGCTGGGCCTCGGCATGGGGCGGTGTGGCCCGGGTGTGGCGATCCGAGGAGCTGGCATCGGCCTCGACCATCGGCTGATGGGCCCTGTGGAGATCGATCATGGACAGCGGAGCGAGTATTGAGCCGAAGGACCTGCACTCGTTCATGGCTGTGGTAGGAGCGGTGCCATCTCCGGCGCTGGATCGGATCATCAAGGCAATTGAGCGACTTGCCTGCATGCTGTTTCGCAGGTATCTGTGGCGACGGGCGCTGAAACGCTACCAGGAGTCGATCCGGCGAGAATGCGCGAAACTCGAAAACTCATTGCCCATCGGGCAAGGCGGCACTTGGGAAGAGCAACGCGTATCACTGCTACAGGCACACGTGCCCGTCGCGGCCGTCGATCCGGATACGGGGACGCTCATCGACGTGTACACGGCACTCCACTCCTGCCCCCGGGCCGTCATTACAGGGCCGCCGGGGTCGGGGAAAACCACACTGCTGCGCTATTCGATGCTGATGTGGGCCGAGGAAAGACCAAAGAACGACAAGCGGGTCCCTGTTCTGCTGAAACTGTACATGTACGACGGCGAGCCGACGATCGAGGACTACATCGCGCGACAGCTCGGCGAAGAGGGCTTCCCCGAGCCGGCGAAGTTCACGCAGCTGGCATTGCGCCGCGGGCGGCTCACCGTGCTGTTCGATGGTCTCGACGAGGTGCCGGAGCCCACGCGTGAGAGCCTGATCAAGAAGATCAAGGGCTTCGCTCACAACGTCGGCTACGGACAATGCCGGATTCTCGTGACCTGCCGTAGCGCGGTTTATGATGGTCAGTTCTATGGAGAAATCGCGACAAAATACGAACTCGCAGAATTCGACGATGGGCGTGTCGCTCAGTTCCTCAGCAAATGGCCGGGCCTCACGATCAATAGCCGGGAACAACTGTTCACCATCCTTCGGCGGACACCGCGGCTGTCGGCCATCGTCCGCAATCCGCGCCTGCTCACCATGGTCGCCTACCTCTGCGGGAAGCCGGCCGAACAAGATCCGCTGCCGGGGTCTCGGCCAGAATTCTATGAGCGAGTGGCGATGGCACTGCTCAAAGAGCAGAGCTATCTCCAGACCTGCACATATGACATCGCCGTAAAGCGGGAAATCATCGAGCATCTCGCGGTCATCGCGATGGAGGACGGGCCGCGGAAGCTGAAACACCGGGAAGTCGTCGAAACCGTCGCCGGCCAACTCCCCCAACTCGGGCTTGCCGGGACGGATGTGCGGCCTCTGCTGGAGGAGATCGTCTATCGCAGCGGCCTGCTGGTCAAGCTCGACGGAGGCCAATACTACAGGTTCGCCGATCAGGCGTTGCTGGAGTTCTTCGCCGCCCATAAACTCGCCAACGACCCCGCTCTCGTGGAGAGCAACTACCTCAAGAGGCCCGCGAGCTGGCGCGAAATAGTCAGGTTGTGGTGCGCATCGGCGAAAAGCAGCGGACGGCTGATTCGCGCCGTTGATAGAAAAGATCGGGCTCTTGCCCTCGCATGTATGGCGGATGCCCGCGAGGTCGATCCAGATGTCGCGATGCCGATCATCGATTTCCACCAGCGCAGCCTGGGGCGGATGCGCCTGTCCGCGGAGCAGACTCGGGTTCTCGTCCCCTCCTTCGGAGCGGTCGCCGCGGCGCCCGGCAAGATCGGCGACGAGGTTTTCGGTTTCTTGCTGGCGGCCGCGCGGAGCGGACACGGAAGCCGTCGCCAGGCGGTCTGGGACGCGTTGGCCGCGACCGGCCGACCGGCGGCCGCGGCGGAGCTGGCCCGCCTCTCCGACGCCTGGCCCGAGGCGCGCGCACCGCTCATCGCGATGGGTGAGCTCGCGGTCCCCGCTCTGACCGAACGTGCGCACCGCGGATCCTTGACCGCGGTCGACGATCTGGCCTCGATCGGAACGCCGGCGGCCGTGGGAAGCCTGGTGACGCTGCTCGCCGACGGCACCGGGGCGACGCGTACCGCCTGGCGCCTCGCCGAGCTACTCGGCACCCGCGAGGTGACCGAAGCGATACGCCGAACCCATGCGCGATTTCCCGCGGATCAGATCTTGGACTGGGTATGGACGCCCTTCCGCCAAGATGACGAAGATCCGCTCACTTCGATCGTGGGCCGGGTCGCCTGGCTGATCCAGACATCCGCGGAACAAGACATTCCCGCTACCCGTGGCTCCGTGGACCCCCGGATCGCACTCCCTCTGTGCGCCGTAGAGATTTCCGCGCGCTTCAGAGCGGGGCGCGACGAGATCGACAATGTCAGCGCCACGTCGGACCACGTCATGCTGAAGCGGACAGGGGTGTCTCCGGCCGTGACGCGTCTCTTCGAATCACTCGACGGCGCTGTCCGGCAAAGGCTGCTGACGTGGCTGCTCAGACGCCACGCCCCAGGCATCGACCCGGACGATTGGCAGCAGATCTTCGCTAGGGACCAGCATCATCCGCTCGCCGGCGGCCCGGACCAACGCACATCTCAACTGGGCGGCTCGGTGGTCCAGCTGGCGGCGCACAGGCTGCGCAGGCAGCGGGCTCCCGCCGATCTGCTCAGGGAGTTGCTCGAACTCAGCGAGCGGGCGCTCCATCGTCGTACATCCGTCATCGTCGCCTGAGGGGCGCTCAGCCCCGCCGGCCCACAGCCGAGCGGCGCGATAGGGCGCGGGCAGACCGCTAGGACACCCGGAGCTCGAAGAGTTTCACGCCGGCCCGGCGCATCTCCACATCGAAACGGCCGGTCTTGTCGGCGACGAATTCGACTGCCGCCGGGTAGCCCGCCGGCGCGTCCGCCTTCTGTTCGTAGCCATGAACGTACAGCTCGTCGGCTACAGTGGTGGACACTCTGATCTGCACATGTTGCCCTTTGGAGACGGTGTACGGCGGCCGATTTTCCTGATGGCCCTGAAAGCTGACATCGATTATTTCCACGCCGCTATTTCGTGGAGTACTCGATTTTTCGGCACAGGCCGAAATCAGGACGAGAGAGGCGGCCAGGACGAGCATCCGCACAAGGACCATGGAAACTCCTGGAAACCTAGGGTGTTGCCTGCCCCCCGGCCATCTATGCAGAGTACAATCATTGCGTGGGTTTATGGTGCACGGTCTGGTTCTCGACGTTCAATAGCCGCACCAAGACGCAAATCCCTTAAGGGATTCACGGAACAACGACCGTGATCGACGATCATCACGAGAGTCGCGTTGTGATCGTCGGCGGCTTCTTCCAGGTGAGGGTGACGCTCGACGCGTCGTAGGCCAACGGCGCCAGCAACCGCTTTCCATGGCGGAGCCGCATACCTATCGTGGGCCCGTGCCCCATCTCGTCCCTCGTCACGAAGGTCCGCCGTGACCGGATCGGCCTCACCTCGGCCCGTGCGAATCGTGCTGGCGGGGGCGCATGGCCATGGGGGGTGGCATCTGCGCAATATCCGGCGACTTGCGCAAGACGGTGGCGCGACACTCGTCGGTGTGTGCGACCTCGTCCCGGTGCACCCCGAGGCGCTGTCGGGGTTGGGCCGTCCCGCGCAGGGCCGCGACCTGGCACGACTGATCGAGGACGTCCGGCCCGACGTCACGATCGTGTGCACGCCGATCCAGACCCACGCCGACCTGGCGGTGTTGGCGATGGAGGCCGGCTCGCACGTCCTGGTGGAAAAGCCGCCGGCGCCCGGCCGTTCCGAGTTCGAGAGGATGTTGAGCGGCGCGGAGCGCACCGGCCGCGCCTGTCAGGTCGGTTTCCAGGACCTCGGCTCGGCGGCGCTTCCCGTGATCGCGCGAGCGATCGACGCCGACGCCATCGGCCGCGTGGCTCGTCACTCGCCTGGTCCACGCCCGTCGACCTCGATCCCGCGCAGACCGCACCTCGCGCGTTCGGCATCCTCATCGCGGACGCCACCGCACAAGACGCCTCCCAAGTGGAACATTGGCTCCATCAAGCCGCTGTGAAGCAGACGAGCGCGCACAGGTCGCGGCGGAGATCCGACAGGCCATCACGCGATCCGGCTTGAGCCGGGTGGAGTTCGCCTCACGCATCGGGACGTCCGCGTCCCGCCTTTCGACCTACGAGACGGGACGGGGCACGCCGTCGGCCGCATTGCCGATCCGTATCCGACGCCTCGTAGAACGGATCCGCGGGAGGCCCAGGCGGGGTGCCGGGCCGCCCGCAGCGGATCATCCGGTCAGGGTCAGGAGAGGGTGAATTCCTCGGTCTGTGGATTTAGGTGCGGGAGTTGGAGGGCCCCCGCGGTGGCGCTGTCGGTCAGCCGCCAGATGAGGAGTCCGCGGGTGATGTCGGATTCGTAGACGTGGCCGTTGTACCAGTAGCTCGACCAGTCCCCGCCGAGCGCGGTGGGCGTGAGCGGGTCGGGGTCGGCGAAGCCGATCTCCCTGGCCTGCGCCGGCCGGGTGAAGTCGACGACGCTGATTCCGGACTGGTAGTTGCCGCTGACTAGTACGTACCGGTGACGCAGCGGGACGACGTTGTAGTTGTGGATGGTGCAGTTCTCCTCGACGGTCTGGTCGCGGGGCAGCACCCATTGGCCGAGTTTGGCGCCGGTGGAGGTGTCGTAGAAGAACAGGGACTTGTGGGTGTCGGTCTGCACGACACCGTCGGGCAGGACGGTGCCGGTCGCGGCGCAGCGTGGTCCACCGCCGCCGCCCGGCTCCCAGCCGAGGACGAGGACCTTGCCGTCCCAGGTGAAGGCCGCAGAGTGCGAGCGCCCTGAGCCCTGGGTAAGGTCGCCGACGCCGGGTTCGCGGATGGTGTAGAGGAATACGGGGTCTTCGAGGCTGCCGCCCGGGAGGCCGTTGGCGCCGATGTCGAAGACGTTGGTGCCGTCCGCCGCCGCGCAGGCGGCCATGTTGGTCTTGCCCTGGATGACGGCCATGTCGTGGCAGCCCACGGTGACGCCGGGGGTGAAGGGCCCGTCCAGCGGCTCGACCCGCAGCAGGCGGGAGGCGGCCGGGTCGGCCAGCGGGACTTCAATGACGTCGATGCCGTCGCAGCCACCGGAGACGTTGCTGTAGACGATCAGCCGCCGGTTGCGGCGGTCAGGGGCGATGGTGGCGGTGTGGGAGCCGCATTCGGTCTCGACCGCGCCGACCAGTTTGGGATTGCGCAGGTTGCCGATGTCGAAGACGTGGACGCCTTCGAAACCCTGGGGTACGGGCCGGCCGTCGCAGGTGGCGCCCGCCGGGGCCGGGGAGTTCCAGGACCGGATCAAGATGTTGCCCCACACGGCGACATCGCCTTGGTCGCCGAGGCAGTCGGGAAAGGCGATCTGGCGCGGGTGGGCCGGACTGGAGATGTCCAGCACCCGGAATCCGTTGTAGTGGCCCTGGAAGGCGTAATGCCCGCGGAAGGCGAGCTCGGAGTTGGCGGTGAACGGCTGTGCGGTGTTGGGTTGGGGCGAAAAGCCCAGGAATTTCATGTTCCGCGAGTGCACGAACGGACCTGGCGGCTTGTTCGCGGCCGTGGTCGCCGTGGTCGCCGGCTGCGGGAAGAAGGCGAGCGCGAGGGTGAGGAGCAGGGTGGAGACCAGGGCGGGCCGGTAGGCGGCCCATCGGGCGAGGAAAACATGATGGTGTCTCATGGCGGAGTTGCTCCGATCGCGGGCCAGCCACCGACGTTGGAGTTGCCTTCGAGGAAACGGGTGGTCGCCACTTCGGCCGCGTGCGGTCCGCGGTAGGCGTAGACGTACAGGCCATTGCGGATGTCGACCACATAGATCAAGCCGTTGCGGATGATGGGGTAGCTCCACATCACGACCTTGCTCGGGCCCAGGCTGAGCGCGGGGTCCTCGGTCGCGACGCCGGCCAAGGGGCGCGGGCTGATCGTCGCCGCCTGGCGTGGGCGCCGGGCGTCGGCGATGTCAATCACCTGCAATCCGCTGGAATGCCAGGTCACCAGTGCCAGGTGCTTGAGCACGGTCGGATTATGGGAGCTGAAGCTGACCCGTGCGTCGTCCTGCCCGACGGGGGTGTCACAGAACGACAGCCGGTTTTCGGGCAGCTTGTACTCCGACAGCTGCCGTGGGTGCGCCGGGTCGCTGACGTCCATGAGCCGTACCCATCCCCACGGGCAGCCGTGATCCGGGGCGGTGAACGTGCCGTACAGCTCGTCGGTGGTGAGCGCGAGCCGACGGCCGGGCACCTGTACGGCGCTGTGCGCCTCTGGGTTGGTCCACGTCACCCGGTCCGCGGTATTGGTGATCAGCCGTACGGTCGGGTTCGGTACGGCGTCAGCCACCTCGCTTGAGTCGGCGACGAGGAAGCCGCCGTCCAGATGCGCCAAATACGTCCGCCGCCCGTCCGGGGACACTCCGATGGAGTGCAGGGCCAGGTTGGCCGGCTGACCGACGGACGCCGGGTCGAACAGGTTGTTGAAGTTGACCTGCGCGATCTCGTCGAACACGCCCTCGCGGGCCCGGCTGATGTCGGTGACGACCAGGTTGGGCCGGGCCGGATCCAGCGACGATGACGGCGTCGTCACATAGAGCAGGGCGCGGCCCGGGCGCTGGGGATCGAGCCACAAGAACATCTCGTGCGGCCGCTGCGGGGGTACGTACGTCGCCACCAGCGGCGGGTTCACTGGGTTGGCGCGGACGTCGAAGAACTTGATGTTCCACACGTCGGGCTGACCGGCCGGGCAGGCATGGATGACCGAGCTGCACCGGAAGTTCATCACCATGAGCAGCCCAGCCCGCGGCCAGACGCGCAGTTCACGGGAGGTCTGCCCGATCGTCCCCTCCTGCGGCGCGCCGATCTCACCAACCACGGTGGGCCTGGCCGGGTTCTTGATGCTCACGACGAGCACGCCCGGATGCGGATGCGGGCACCCGGTGCCGCCGGTGGCGCAGGTGTCGGAGTTGTCGGTGCGGTTCCCGACGTACAGAAGATCCTGGTAAATGGCGGGCGCGGCGTTCATTCCACGGCCGAACAGCGGGTTGTGACCCACCTGAACGAGCCGGGGAGCAGCGGCCGCCGCCGTAGCCGGGATCACCCCGGCGACGGCCGCGGCCAGAACGAACGCGCCCAGCCAGCGCGGCATCAGGCGACGCATGTCACGACTCCTTGGAGAGGGTCCCGGGACAGGTTTGGTTCGCACGCGGTTACCTCCGGCGCATGGCCTGTCTGTCCACCGAGCCGGAGCACCGCTCACGGAGCCGGGCGGCACCGCGAGGCCCGCCCCCGGCTCCGCTCGCTGCCTCCTACACAACGTAGAAGGCCATCTGCCGCGATCAACCCCCGCGGCCATTTCGTCCGGAACCGGCCGATTGCCGGACAGCGCATCGGGCTGAGCCCTCTCGCGTAAAGTAGTCATCTAGTTACACCGTGCGATGTAGGCTCATCCACGTGACCGTCTCCCGTCAGCCGCCGAGCGAGCGACCGACAGGGTTCGTGGTGTCTGGGCGCGCTGTGTTGGTGGCGGTCATGCTCATCCATCTGGTGTCGTGTCTGGTCGGTGTCCACGCCGATCACGGTTTGCGTGTCAGTTCCGGCGAGGCGTCAGTGGAGGTCGGCCTCGGGCCAGGGTCCGCGGGCCGTATGCATGGTCGCCACGCGGCGATCGGCGAGCATGGGGTCCAATCGCCGGTGTTGGACGATCACGTCGGGTGTCATGGTCAAGCTGTGGTGCCGCGAGTCGGCCATCTGATCCATCCGACGATCGCGTTCACGATGGCTTGGTTCGTTGGTCGGCCGACCGACGGCGCTGGGGGCGCTCGTGTCCGTCCTCCCGCCGAGCGGTCACCCCCTGGCGGGGTGCCGATGCTGAAGCTGGCGTGCCTGTCGCGGACCTGATCCGGTTACGCGGACTGGCGCCGATCGATCTGCGGGCCGGTATGTGACGGCACCGCCGCGCCTTGGCCCCTCGCTGTACGGCCCCTTCGTTCCGTGGCCGCTGTCGCGCGCTGTCGGGGGCTTGCCGAGCGCTTTGTCCGCGTCGTTCGTGTACGTGACCGCTCAGCCGCTTCACGGGGGAAAGCCACATGACGGATCGATCTGGCCTGCGCGAAATTCGCGGACGGTATCAGCAACAACACCCTTCGTTTTTCGAACCACATCCGGAACGCCTTGATGACGTGCCGCCGCCGAGCCGGCTGGTGTCGGGACGGACCTGCCACTCACTCACCGGGGTTATCGGCAACACCCCAGTGCTGTGGACACCGGAACTGCACGTGGATGCCGGGTCCGGCCAGTATGGCCAGGCGCGCGGCTTTTGGGCCAAGCTCGAAGGCTGCAACCCCGGCGGGATCAAGGACCGGTCGGCCCTGCACATGATCGCCGAGGCGCGTCGCCGGGGGGAACTGGAACCGGGCGCGCCGATCATCGAGTCCACCAGCGGCACGCTCGGGTTGGGTCTCGCGCTCGCCGGAATCGTGTACCGACATCCGGTGATCTTGGTGACCGACCCGGGGATGGAGCCGCTGATGCGTCAGCTGCTGCGGGCGTACGGGGTCCGGGTCGAAATCGTGGAAGAGCCCCATGCGACCGGCGGCTGGCAGCAGGCGCGGCGCGACCGCGTGGCCGAGCTGCTCGCCGAGCATCCGCGCTGCTACGGCCCGGATCAGTACCACAATCCCGACAACATCACCGCCTACGAGGGCCTGGCGTTGGAGCTGGCCGGTCAGCTCGGCCGCATCGACGTGCTGGTGTGCAGCGTCGGCACCGGCGGGCACAGCGCCGGTGTCACCCGGGTCCTCCATTCGCTGTTTCCGGAGCTTCGGCTGGTGGGCGTGGACACAGTCGGATCGACGATCTTCGGGCAGCCGGCGCGGTCTCGCCTGATGCGCGGCCTGGGCAGCAGCATCCATCCGCGCAACGTCGCATACGACTTGTTCGACGAGGTGCACTGGGTCGCGCCCGTCGAGGCGGTGTGGGCCTGCCGCCGCCTGGCGGCCATCCGGTACGCGACCGGCGGATGGAGTGTCGGGGCGGTGGCGCTGGTCGCCTCCTGGCTGGCCCGGACCCAGCCCGGCCACGTCCGAATCGCGGCGGTCTTCCCGGACGGGCCGCAGCGGTACGCCGGCACCGTCTACAACGACGACTACTGCGCCCGGCACGGCCTGCTGCAGACCGTCCCGGCCGCCGAACCAGATGAGATCACTCACCCCGGCGAGCGGGAGGTGGACCGCTGGACCCGCTGCGCCACCGTTGTAGACCCGCTGGGCCGTGCCGCGGCGGCCGCACCTGAGGATGCCGGCGCTGGGACCCGTGGCGCAGCCCTTGACGGTGAGACGGCCGGCGATGCCGGGGTGGTGCGGTGATGACGGGGGGACCGATGCGGGACACGCTGGTGCAGGTCCGTTCCTTCAACCGGCCGATTCGGCTGCTGCTGATCAACCAGCTCACCATCAATCTCGGCTTCTACATGCTGATGCCGTACCTGGCCGGGCACCTATCGGGCGACCTGGGCCTGGCGACCTGGCTGGTGGGACTGATCCTCGGCGTGCGGAACCTGTCCCAGCAGGGGCTGTTCCTGCTCGGCGGCAGCCTGGCCGACCGGCTCGGCTACAAGCCGCTGATCCTCGCCGGGCTGGCGCTGCGCACCGTCGGGTTCGCGCTCCTGGGGTTCGCCGGCTCCCTGCCCGCGCTGCTGGTGGCCTCCGCGCTGACCGGGCTGGCCGGAGCACTGTTCAACCCGGCCGTACGGGCGTACCTGGCGGCCGAGGCCGAGGACCGCAGGGTGGAGGCGTTCGCGGTGTTCAACGTCTTCTGCCAGGTCGGCGTCCTGATCGGTCCGCTGCTCGGCCTGGCGCTTGGCGGCATCGCGTTCCAGGTGACCTGCACGGTGGCCGCAGGCGTCTTCGCGGTCCTCACCCTGGCCCAGGCTCGGGCGCTGCCGACCCGGCGCGGTGGCCGGGCCGGCACCGGGGGCGGAATGGTGCGGGACTGGCGGGAGGCCGCGACCAACCGCGCATTTATGCTGTTCTCCTTGGCGATGATCGGCTCGTACGTCCTGAACTTCCAGGTCTACCTCGGCCTGCCCATCGAGGTACGGCGCCTGACCGGCGGCCAGTCCGGGGTGATGCTGGTGTTCGCGGTCTCCGCGCTGATGTCCGTCATCGGGCAGGTCCGCGTCACCTCGTGGGCGAAAGCCCGCTGGTCGCCGCCGCAGGCCATCGCAGTCGGGCTCGCGCTGATGGGGTGTGCCTTCCTGCCCCTCGCCGGCGCCTCCTTGGTCGACGGGGCGCCGGGCGCCGGCGGATACTGGGGAGCGCCGGGAATCGCGTTCGCGATCGCGATGGTGCCCGTGCTCACCACGACCGTGCTGCTCACCCTCGCAACCATGATCGTGTACCCGTTCGAGATGGCCACCATCGTCACCCTCGGCGGCGAGCGTTTGGTCGGCACCTACTACGGGCTCTACAACACCCTCGCCGGCATCGGCATCGCGGCCGGCAACCTGGCCACCGGTGCCGCGCTAGACGCGGGACGCCGCGCCGGGCTGCCCGCCCTGCCCTGGCTCACCCTCGCCGCCGGCGGCGCCCTGTGCGCCGGCGCCGTTCACGTCCTGCGCCGTACCGGCCGGCTCACCCAGGCCGGCGAGCCCGCATCCAGCAGCGCCCCGCTGAGCGGTCAGAGGATGCGGACGGCGCCGGTGAAGTTGGACCAGTAGCAGGGCGCCAGGCTGACGGTTTCGACGTTCTTGCCGGTATCGGCGCGGCGGCGTTCGTCCGCCGCGACCGCAAAGGCGCCTGAGCGGCAGGGCGAAGCCGCTGGGAGCAGTCGTCGGGGTCAGGACTTACCGGCCTCCAACCTGCTGTCTTCTTTGGTGTCGTTGTCTGCCGGTGGGCGCGGCAGTCGAAGGCCTTTGAGCAGGAGGGCGTTGACGGCGACGAGGAAGCTAGAGCCGGACATGGACAGCGCGGCGATCTCGGGGCGCAGGACGAGGCCGAAGGCGGGTTCGAAGACGCCGGCGGCGATGGGGAGGGCGAGAGAGTTGTAGCCCACCGCCCAGCCGAGGTTTTGGCGCATCTTGCGGAGGGTGCCCCGGCCGATCTGGATGGCGGTGGGGACATCGAGGGGGTCGGAGCGCATCAGCACGATGTCGGCGGTCTCGATGGCGACGTCGCTGCCCGCCCCGATGGCGATGCCGACGTCGGCCTGGGCGAGCGCGGGCGCGTCGTTGACGCCGTCGCCGACCATGGCCACCGTGCGGCCACCTTGTTGAAGTTCGGCCACCCTGGATGCCTTGTCCTCGGGCAGCACCTCGGCGATGACGGTTTCGATGCCGAGCCGGCCGGCGATGCGCCGCGCGGTGGCCTCGTTGTCACCGGTCAACATGATCACTTCGACGCCCGCGTTGGTCAGGGCGGCGACGGCGGGCGCCGCGGTGGGCCGGGCGGCGTCGGCGAGGGCGATGAGGCCGGCCGCGCGGCCGTCGACTGCGGCGATCACGGCCGTACGACCACCCGCGGCCAGCTCGCGGCGCTGGGTCTCCAGGCCGTCCGTGGAGATGCCCTCGCGTTCCATCAGCCGGGAGTTCCCGACGGCGATCCGGCGTCCGTTCACCTGTGCGATGGCGCCGTGCCCCGGGACGCTGGTGAACTGTGACGACTTCAGTCGATCGCCAACGCGGCCGGCGGCATCGGCATGCCGCACGATCGCCTGCGCCAGCGGATGCTCTGACTCACGTTCGACGGCGGCCACCAGCCGCAGCAAATTGTCCGCGGTGATGACGGCACCGACGGCGTCCGCGGTGATGACGTCGGTGACTTCCGGTTCGCCCTTGGTAAGGGTGCCGGTCTTGTCCATGACGACGGCGTCGAGGCGCGCCGCCTGCTCGATGGCCTGGGCGTTCTTGAACAAGATCCCACGGCCGGCGCCGAGCCCGCTGCCCACCATGATCGCGGTGGGAGTGGCCAGGCCGAGCGCGTCCGGACAGGTGATCACCACCACGGTGATGGCGAACAGCAGCGCGCGCGAGACGGTGGCGCCGGACAGCAGCCACCCCGCGAGCGTCACCGCGCCGCCCGCGAGCGCCACGAGCACCAGCCAGAACGCGGCCCGGTCGGCGAGGCGCTGGGCGGGAGCCTTGGAGTTTTGCGCCTGCTGCACCAATTGCACGATCTGGGCCAGAGCGGTGTCGGAGCCGACTTTCGTGGCCCGCACCCGCAGCGTTCCGTCGGCGTTGATGGTGGCGCCGATCACCGGTATGCCGGGCACCTTGGGCACCGGCAGGCTCTCTCCGGTGACCATCGACTCATCCACCGCGCTTTCGCCTTCCTCAACGACTCCGTCGACGGCGATCTTGCCGCCCGGGCGGACGAGCAGAAGGTCGCCCACGGCGACGTCGGCGGTGGGGATCTCGACCGGTTCGCCGTCGCGAATGACGGTGGCCTTGGGCGGCGCCAGGTCCAGCAGTTTGCGGATGGCGTCGTTGGCGCCGCCTCTGGCGCGCATCTCGAACCAGTGACCGAGCAGCACGAACGCGGCCAGCACGGTGGCCGCCTCGTAGAACACGTCGCCACCGCCGGTGACGGTGACGCCGACCGAATAGACCCAGCCCGCGCCGACGGCAACCGCCACCAGCACCATCATGTCCAGCGTCCGCGCCCGCAGTGCTCGGATGGCCCCGTCGAAGAAGATCCACGCGGAGTAGAAGACGACCGGCAGGCTCAGCAGCAGGCCGAAGACGTCGTCGCGCAGGCCGAACGGCGCGGCAACCGCGAAGCCGAACACGTCTCGGCCGATCGGCGACCACAGCAGGATCGGGACAGACAGGACCGCGGCGACCAGGAACCGATTGCGCATGTCGGCGACCATGGCCGCCATCGACATCCCGGCATCCCCGCCATGACCCATCGCCTCATGCGGCGAGGGCGGCGCCTCGGTGCGCGGCGCCGTCGCGGGCGATGGTTCGGCCATCGGGTCACATAGATGGCGGGGCACCGACTGGCCCGCGCAGTGCAGCCCGCACTCCTCGACCCACCGGCGTAGCTCGGCCACGCTGGTGGTCTCAGGGTCGAAGGTCACGGTCGCGGTCTGCGCGACCGGGTTCGCGGCCACCTCCAGCACGCCCGGTCGGCGGCCCAGCACCGCCTCGGCGACCGCCTTCTCCGACGCCCAGTTCAGCCCGCCGACATGCAACACGACCGCCGCCGACGGCTTGCGACCCGACTCGCCCGCTGAAGCGTGCTGATGTCCGCGCATCGGATTCCCCTTGCTCAGGCTCTATTGCAGCCGGCCCGCCTACCTACATCATGTAGAAGGTTCCCCGGTGGGCGGTCACCTGCCCCGGCGATCACCCCCCGCCGGCGCGCTCGCCGCGACCTGAGGGCGCAGCGGGTGGGCGTGGTCAAACACGCCTCAGGTGCCGGGGCGTTTTCCGCAAATAAGTCGAGGTTCGGGCTGGTAGACGGTGTGGAATCGCTGTTTGCGCACGACCTGGCCATGTTGCCGGAAGATGCGCCACACGTCGATGGAGAAGCCGTCCGCGCCGGGCATGGGGATGCATTTGGGCCCGTTGTCGTAGGCCGTCTCGAAGCTGTGGACGTCGTAGCGATCCGAGGCCTGGGCGATGATGTCGAAGCGTTTGGTGCTCCAGAACGTCACGGTGAGCGAGGTGCCGGTGTAGGAGGTCTTGATCAGCACGCCGTACGGGGAGTCGTTGCGCCAGCGGAAGTCGGGCTGCGGGAACGACACCGTCGACTCCCGCCCGGCCGGGTAGCGGGAGATGTAGAACATGTGCGGGGTGTGCTGCACGTCGGCCAGCCCGCCGAAGAACACCGCGTTGAACATCGTCGTGGCGAACTGCGACACCCCGCCGCCCACGTCGTTGACGTACCGGCCGTTAAGGATCATCGGAGCCTCGACGAAGCCGCGGGCCTTGTCCCGTTCGCCGACGAGCGTGTTGAGCGAGAAGGTATCGCCCGGCTTGACAATGCGGCCGTCGACAATGTCGGCGATGCGGTGGATGTTGGTCACCCGCGGCGCGCAGCACGGGTGCTGAGTGGTGAAGCTGCTGATCTTCTCGCTGATACCGAGCCGGCGCGCCTGCGCGCTGGTGATGTGCGGCCTGGTGACGGCGGTCGCGATCGGCACCGTACGGCTTCCGCCCGCCAAGAAGATCGTTTCGGCGGCGGTGGCCAGCTTCGCGACATCGACGCCCTCGCCCACCCGGGAGGGGACAAGCACGGGTTTGCCCTTGACGATTTTGAAGGTCGCGTCGCGGGGCGCCTGCGCGGCGTCGATGAGCTTGCCCTCCACCTGTCGGACCGCGTCGGCGGCGTCGAACCGAGGTTTCAGGCGACCCTTGCCATCGGCGACGAACTGTAGGTTCTCGGCAAGTGTCTGTGCGGGCAGCTTGGCGGTCTTCTTCCCGCGGGTGAGCGTCAACGGTCTTGCGACGGCCGTACGAGCCGTCGACGCGGCGAATCGCCGCAGTTGCGCGGGCGTTACGGTCGGCTTGGCCGGCCTCGGCGCCAGGGTGACCGGTCGTCCAGGCGACAAATACGCCGCCTTGATGGCCGCCGCGGCGGCCGTACGGTCGATGACCCTTCCTGGCCTGGGCGCTACAGCCACCGGCGTGGTCCCGCTGTAGCGGATGTAGCCCTCGCGCATCGGCCGGTCGACTCGCTCGGCGATGGCCGCCACGGTGGTGGTGAGCTTGGCTTCGTCCACTCGTACCCGCGGAGCGATGTCCCGCCCACCGAAGAGTCCTCTTATCAGCAGGCGTGGGGAGGGAAATCCCGGCCGAGCGGCGACCACCATCGCCGCCGCGTCCAGCGACAGGCCTGCCGTGGCGGCGTCGATCGCGATCGGCCTGCCGGCGGCGATGACTTTGATGGGCCGGCTCTGCAGGCCGGCGAGGTCGCGGCGCAGCTTGGCCTCAGCGGCCGTACGGGTGAGGCCGCCGATGTCGATGCCGCCGGCTCGCGTGCCTGGAGGTATTCGGCCTGCATAGAGAACGGCCGACACCCCGTAGGAAAAGATCGCCAGCGTCGGCGCCGTGGCGAGCGCGCAGATGAGGAGTCTGCGCGGCGGCCGCCGACCGGATCGCCGCGGCGGCCGCCGACCGGCCGATCGCTTCCTGTTGAGGAGCGCCATGAGCATCGCCGGCGCCGCGGGCTTTCGCGGCGGGCGACCATGGAAAGTCCCGGTTCGCGGATGGCTCTCGCCTCCGTGCCGGCCGACTGAACCAGACCCGGCGGGCTCCGTCGCCGCCGGGTCCGGGGCCGGTCCGCCTGCCGCCACTACCTGAGTCCTTCTTTCCGGTCTCCTACGTATTGTAGGAAGATACGCTCGGCCGTGCCGCTCGGTTCACGCCAGGCTCTCGCGTTCCCGAACGCGGGTCAGGCAACGCGTACGGCTCCGGCCCACGGGCGGTCCGCGATGGGGCTGATCTTGATGACGTCGCCGGTCTGCGGAGCGTGGACCATCTTGCCGCCGCCGATGTACATGCCCATGTGGTGCCTGTCGGAGTAGAAGAACACCAGGTCGCCGGGCTGCAGCCGGCTGCGGGACACATGGGTGCCGGCGTTCCACTGGCTGCCGGTGAAGTGCGGCAGGTTGATGCCGACCTTCGCGTAGGCGTACATGGTCAGGCCAGAACAGTCGAAGCCCTTGATGCCCGCACCCTGAGCGATGCCATAGCTCGGGCCGGAGGCGGTGCCGCCACCCCAGGAGTAGGGGACACCAAGCTGGGTGAGGGCATATTTGACGGCCTGGGCGCCCTTCCCGGATCCGGCCACCGCGGGCAGGTCGCCGAGCTTGTCAGGGGCTTTGACGACGAGCTTGTCGCGCACCTTGGTGTAGAGGTCCTCGACCTTGGAGCGCTTCTTGTCGAGGTCGACGCGCAGACCATGTACCTCGTCGGCGCGGTCTTCGGCGGCCTTGCCGGCCCGCTGTGCGGCCTGCATCGCCTGCACCAGCGCTTGGGCTTTGGCGCCGTCCCTGGTGGCGAAGTACTGCAGCGTCGACGCCTGATCCAAGAAGACCTGGGGATCTTGGGATGCGGCGAACACTACGGCCTGGTCGACGCCGCCGTTCATGTAGCTGGTCGCGGCGATCTCCCCGACCCGCTCCCGTACGGTCTCCAGCGCCTGGGCCTGCCGCTCGGCGTTGGCGGCGGCGACCTTGGCCGCCCGCCGGGCCTGGGTCAGGCGGACCTTCGCGCCGTTGTACTGCTCGGTCAGCTGCTCGAGCTGATCCCCCAGCTTCTCCGCCTGCGCCTTGAGCTGCTCTGCCGATGGCTTGGGCTCCGCTCGGCCCGCGCCGGCGGGCAGGACAAGCGTCACTGCCACGATCGTCCCGGCGACGGCGATCGCCCGCTTGCGGAGCCGGCCGCGGGATCGGCCAGGCCATCGACGGCCAAGGACTTCCGGGCAGGACGCAAGGCGGGGTAGCTGCGCCAAGGGCCGCACAAGGCTCCTCTCCTCGGGCCGCCTACCGGGTTAGCTGACGGGTTCGGGCCGGAGTCGCCCTACCGCCTCACAACGGGCGGATTCACCCCAGATGAAACCGGGTCCCCGGCTCCCGGCGGCAGCCTTAGGACTGGGCGTCACCGGGACTCGGCGGTGCCATCGCTGCTCCATGACGAGCGTCGGGCAATGGCTCCGACAAAGAGTAGGAGATCGCCTGGTCGTCCGCCACCTGAGCACGCGAATTGCACAACGGGGGTCCGGGGGGCGTCGTCCTCCGGGGTGCACTGCGGCGACGGCCTCCGGACGGAGCCGGGGGCGTGGGGGCGGAGCCTCCACAAACGGGGGTCCCGGGGGGTCGTCCCCCGGAAGACATGACGAGCGAGGCCGGTTCGCGCTTTCCGCGAACACGCCTCGCCCACTCGCGAGTGGACCTAATCGTTCACTACTCGAACACCTTCGACCAGGTAGAGCGCCTTCTCGAGCGGATGCACTCCATAACGCTGGCCGACAACGAGCCAGACCTACCTGCACCGCAAGCGCGCACCCGCCCGAAGTCTCGCCCAGCACGACCACCTGTGCGAGACCGTCTGACGCCGGAAGACGTAGCGGCACTAGTGGGCAGCTTCCGATCTGGCGTGCCTCAGAAACGGCTTGCGCTCCAGTACGGCATCAGCCTGAGCAGCGTGAAGCGCCTGATTCGTATTTCCTCAAGGTAAGGCGTACGCCAGGCTGTAAGATTGAGATTCGTGTTGATCTTAATTGTTTGGGGAGCGTACGTCATCGTGGCGGTGCTCCTGTCCGGATGGGCGATGATGACAGCTGTCACGGTAGCCCTGATTTTCCGATATCTGCATTTGTTTGCGGCGCATTCGCGTTGGTTCGCTTTTGTTCGGCGCTATGGTCTGCTTGGATCAATCTGTCCAATACTGCTCCGAGCGCGAGCGGTGATGCATAGTCAGCCAATCCAGGAACAGCTTTCGTCGATAGTCCTGGCGCTCTTTCTCGTCATAGCCGTGCCGGGGGCATCCGGCATGGCCGCCGCACTCTTGCCATTCATTGTACTCAACTTTCTATCACCGTCGATTCAAAGTGGCGCCGTTGGCGGGTTTATCAGCGGATGGTTTGCCATCTCATTTTGCGCTGGCGCCGGAATCGGGACATTCGTTTGGCTTCGCGGATTGAGCCACTTGGCTAAGTTGGACGTTCCGAAACGCGCAGATGTGCCACGTCGCTGGTTTCCGCCTGTGGATGATAGGAAGTCGCGAGTCCATATGGCCCTGAACATATATTGGCATGGTCAGATACCTACTGCCATGATCTGCTCCTCCATCTACTCTGTGGAAGTCATTTTTATCGCCGCCACGCAGGCAAGCGGAGATAAATCGACTTCACAGGCGACCTCAACTTCACCGGAGACACCCGCCCTTCTCGCGGCCCTTGCAATTACTGCATTAGTGCTTGCTCCGCCAATGCTAGGAGCGTTCTTTGCCGGACACCGAGTAAAACGGCGGATGGTTGCGGTGGAAGTATATCTTGAAATAGTAGAGATTCTGTCCTTGGCCACCCTCCCCGACAACGACGACGGGGGATCTCCGGAGCTAATCGCAGATCCCTCTATTTCTTATAGAGACAGATTGTGCAAGGTAGTCGATTTAATGATAATGGCTGCGGCCGAGCTCGACGCCCGGCAGCGGCAAGGCTTCACGCCGCATCCAATATCGACAATTCTTCGAGCTTCAGCAGAGGAATTGAGAATATTCCTGAGAAGCAAGCTTGCACTCTCGTCCGAGATGCCTACTCATATTGTAGACACGTTAACCAATGTTGCAGTCTTGCTCGGTTCTTCGAGAGATCCGGATCTCTGCCAAAATATTGCCAGCCAGCTCTTCGCCTTTGATGAGTCAGGGCACCCGGCGATTGAAGTAACTATCAGACCGCCTGGACGCATTCATAGCTTCTTTGTGCGGACTGGAACCAGCATCAAAGGCATAGCGGCTGTTATGGCGAGTGGAGCAACGATCTTCACTGTGGTAGTAGCAATGATCCTATCGTTGCTCGGCCGGATTGATATCAATACTTTGCTGGGCCATCTACGATGACGAAGCCGGGCCAGACTTAGCCACGGCACTAGGGGCGGTAAGGTTCTAAATCATGCATAGTAGTTGCCTGTCAATTTATCATTGGGTCGCTTATTAAGCAATTCAATGAGTCAACCATCCAACTTGAAAGGTGATACTGCCTTGACCGTAATGTCTACCGTTACATCAGTACTGGCCCCATACGCGGCGATGGTCTCTACACTATCTTTAATTCTGGCAGTAAAAGTGTTTAAGGCGGGAAACTCCAAAGTCGACCTCACCTGGGGAGTATATCGAACCGGACAACAATCTGACACTTACGATTCTCAATACTGGACGCGCTGACGTCACGATATCAACAATCGAACTTCGCGTTGCACGAGAGATAATCACATCACGCAGCCGAAACAGGAAGTACTTTAATCTACACATGGAAACGGTTAGTCGGATCCCTAACAGCGGTTGGCGAGCCGACGATATCGCCATTCCCTTCAGATTGGTATCCAATTCGGCGATCTCAATACTCGTAAATAACGATGCGATCCAATTGCCACCAGAACTTCCTCTCGATGAGCTACTTCTTATGTTCGCTGCAGAGTATCCTGGCGGTAGGCAGATTGCATATCTGCGGGGCGACGTGCTCCGGCCTTTTCTCGGTATCGATCCAGATAGACCCATTAGTCTCCCTAACCCTTGCTCTCGCTGCCTTGAAGACTAAGCCCGTAGTGCAAGGAGGGCTACGGGCCCCGAGAGTTATCCCATACTTGTCGTTCTGAAAAGAAACACCCCCAATAGGGCATTTCGGCCCCAGGTCTTGATTGTCCAATTATGTACCATGTGTCTCGCTGATTCTCTAGGCAATCCATGGTGCCTCTACGAAAGACGGCTCCTTTAGGGCGCTCTAACTGAGACAATCCGCCTCATGAAGCTCTCGGTCGAGATCGTGAACCTGATTGGAACCGGCACAACAAGCGCAGTGGCCATTGCTGCAATGAGTCTGAACTATCTTGGCTCTAGAGAGAACCTTCGACACCAGAACAGTCTTGCCCAAGATGGCCGACTTTGGGACCGACGCGCTAATGCCTATACCGAGTTGCTCAGGTTCACTCACCATGTCGGGCGTGCGACAGACGCTGGCGACTCAGACCTCATGGGGAAGCTGGAGGCCACACGAACCTTCGAGATTCGCGCCAATGTGGACGCGTTCGCATCCGACGACGTGCGGGAACTTACACGCGTTTGGCTGGAGGCAATCGGCAAGATTTACGAACAGGCGGAGAAAGTCCAGGGTGACGGTGACGTCAGCAACGAAATCCGGACCGCCGTCAATGAGGCTATTGATCAAACGAACCAAGCAGCGGAAAGAATCAGACAGCAGATCCGGATAGAGCTTGGCGCCTCGAGACAAGTGGCTCACCGCCGCAATTGGATTCGACGCTCAAGCCGTCTGGCAAGTGACCAGACGCGATACGAAGGTGTTCTAAGTAGGACTGGGCCAGGTCGTCGTAGTCCGACCAGCGGCCGACTCGACGAAGTGTCCTCTTGATTCAGGTGGGGTTTGAACGGTGTTGTGCGCTGTTCCAGACGCGTTCGAAGCTGTCGAGGTACATGCGGGTCATGTTGCCGGCTTCGTCGGTGTGGAGGTGGAGCGTGGGGGCTTGGGCGGCGGGGAGGCCGTAGACGTGTGGGTTGATTAGGAGTTCGTCGTCGCTGCGGTAGATCGAGTTGTACAGGACGGTGTCGTGGAAGCGGAGTTCGACGCCGTCGATGTCGAGTAGTGGGCGCATGAGTGCTAGGACGTTGTGGATCTTGGCGGTGATCGAGGTGCCGATGCCCTCTTCTTCGCCTCGTTCTCGGATTCGTGGGCCGTCGGGGTTGCCGAGCAGGATCCGGACGGCGACGGCGTTTTGGGCGCGGTCGCCGATGGCGCGGACGATTCCGGCGTCTTCGCGAGGAAGAGGGCGGCGTAGGCGAGGATGCCGATCTCTGTTGTGGCCTGGTTGAAGAACGCGTGCCAGGTGGCGCGCGGGACGGCCCAGCGGTGCGGGTAGGTGTTGAGGACCTCGGTGGCGGGCTCGGCTCGGCGGGTGGTCGGGCGGTGCGCGACGACTGGCCAGAGGTCTTTCTCGTCTGCGTTGAGGAGGGCTGCCACTTGTCGGCGGTGCCGTGGGTAGGGGAGGCGTCCGCTGACCCCACGTCTCGCGCGGTACGGCCCAGCGGTGCGGGTAGATCGAGACGATCTCGCTGTGCGATGCCTCGGCCACCTGGTCTTGCGAAAGAGCGTCCGGCCACAGGTAGATCTCATCGAGACCGAGACGGGTCGCGACCGCGAACCGATGTTTGCGATAGGGAACACGGTTCTGGGTGATCGGGGGACGTCCTCCGCTACTGGTCATGAACGAGCCCCTACGCCGCGCGCTCGACGCGGCAAACCTTAACGCCGTGGATCTTGCCTCCAAGACCGGCGTGGACCCCAAGACCGTCCGCCGATGGGTACCGAACGAATCCGCAAAATCCGCGACGAGCAAGCCCGCCTACAACGCCAACTCGACCACATCGAAAACCCCGAACTCGACACCGGACACGCGGCCCTCGACACGGTGCTAGACCTCTTGGCGCGCCCCGATCAGCTTTACCAACTCGCCAGCACACGCGCCCGCCGCGTACTCAACCAAGCCCTCTTCACACGGCTCTACATCGACGCAGACGACACCGGACCCGCCGTCGCGGGCAACGAGCCCACAGAGCCGTTCGCGCCGCTCCTAGGCGCCTACACGGCCACAGAACGCGGCAGCGGCGGGACCGTCCAACCAGGCGATGCCGCCGCTGATCAACAACCCCCGACGCTCCTCCACACTGCCCTGAGGGGTCAGTGTTCGAGTAACGCCCCGTGGGTGGAGCTATGGGGATTCGAACCCCAGACCTCCTCCATGCCATGGAGGCGCGCTACCAACTGCGCCATAGCCCCGTGCGCCGGGGTGATCCGGCGCCTCGCCAGTGTATAGGAGAGCGCGCCGAGGTTCGAACTCAGGCGTCGGCGGCGGCCTTGTCGTCGCTGAGGACGGGTTCGGGCAGGGTGCCGGCGTTGTGTTCGACCAGGCGCCACCCGCCGTTGCGCATCTCGGCGATGACGGACCAGTTGCAGTTGGACAGACCGCCGAGGCGTTCCCAGAGCTCTTCGGGGAAGCCGAGCAGGTTGGCCAGGCCGAGGCGGATCGCGGCGCCGTGGGAGACCACGACCAAGGGGCCGTCATCGGGCATGCGGCCGACGGCGCGTTCGAGGGCGGTGCCGACGCGTTTGGCGACCTCGGCGCTGGTCTCGCCCCCCGGGGCCTCCCACCTGCTGTACTCGTCCGGGTAGCGGGCCTTGATCTCGCTGTTGGTGAGGCCCTCCCACTCGCCGCCGCCGCGTTCGATCAGGTCCGGGTCCATGGAGACGGGCAGGCCGGTGATCCCGGCCAGGGCGTCGGCGGTGCGGGCGGCGCGTTGCAGCGGCGAGGACAAGATCGCGGTCGGCTGGAGGGCGGCCAGCCGCGCCGCCGCCCTCGCCGACTGGGCGACTCCCTCGTCGTCCAGCGGAACGTCGATCTGGCCCTGGAAGCGCCTTTCGACGTTCCACGCGGTCTGACCGTGACGCCACAGCACGACACGGCGTTTGCTCATGGCGCTTCCCCGGCCCGTACGCGCTGCGCCGCGTGGGCGTTCACGCCGTCTGGCAGCTCGATCTGCGGGCAGTCCTTCCAGAGGCGTTCGAGCGCGTAGAACAGCCGGTCGTCCTCGTGCTGGATGTGCACGATGATGTCCATGTAGTCGAGCAGCACCCAGCGGCCTTCGCGCTCGCCCTCGCGACGTATGGGCTTGGCCTCGGCCTCGTCGCGCAGCCGCCGCTCGACCTCCTCCAAGATGGCGCGGACCTGCCGGTCGTTGGCTGCGGAGCACAGGACGAACGCGTCGGTGATGACGAGTTGTTCGCTGACGTCATAGGCGATGATGCCGTCCGCGAGCTTGTCGGCCGCTGCGTCGGCGGCGATGCGGACCAGCTGGACGGCCCTTTGCGATGCGGTCACGGTTGAGTCGTGATCCTCCTCGTCGGGGGTGATACCCAGGAACCCACCATCTCATGGTTCCCGATACAGTCCCCGTTTGTTGATGTACTGAACGATCCCGTCGGGCACGAGGTACCAGATGGGCTGCCCCGACCGTACGCGCCGGCGGCACTCGGTGGAGGAGATGGCCAGCGCGGGCACCTCGACGAGACTCACCCGGCCGTTGGGCAGGCCGGGATCGGCCAGTTGATGCCCCGGACGGGTACAGCCTACGAAATGCGCCAGGGTGAACAGCTCGTCCATGTCGCGCCAGCTCAGCATCTGGGCGAGCGCGTCGGCGCCGGTGATGAAGAACAACTCGGCGTCCGGGCCCTGGAGCTCGTGGATATCACGCAACGTGTCGATCGTGTACGTCGGGCCGGATCGTTCGATATCGACCCGGCTGGTAGAGAAACGAGGGTTCGAGGCGGTCGCGATGACCGTCATCAGGTAGCGGTCCTCGGCCGCGGTGACCTTTTGCTCGCTCTTGAGCCAGGGTTGACCTGTCGGGACGAACACGACCTCGTCGAGCGTGAAGAGGTGGGCGACCTCGCTCGCGGCCACGAGGTGGCCGTGGTGGATCGGGTCGAAGGTGCCGCCCATGATCCCCAAGCGCCGTTTCCGGTCGCCGCTCGCGAGCGCGTTCATGCGAGTGACCCTAACCGGGGCACTTCGCGGCAATCTGGACCGGGGTTCACTCGACGCCCGGGATGGGCGGTTCACCGGATTCCCAGGTGACCACGCGCACCGCCTTGCCGATCTCCACGCGCGGTATCGTGCCGGCGGCCAGCACGCGGACGTCGGCCTGCAGGCCGAGCCGTTCGTACAGCGCGTGCCGGACCGCCTCGGCGCGAATGCCGGCCGAAGCCGGAGCCGGGGCCGTCGCCTCGCAGGCCACCACGAGCCGGGCGAGGGCCTGCCGCTTGTCGATCACGAGCTGGTAGTGCGGACCGATCTCCTCGAAGCCGAGCAGGACCCGCTCCACCTCGCTCGGGTAGACGTTCACGCCGCGGATCACCAGCATGTCGTCGGCCCGGCCGAGCACCTTGCTCATCCGCACCAGCGTGCGCCCGCACGGGCAGGGGTCGTGCGACAGGGAGGCGATGTCGCCGGAGCGGTAGCGCAGCAGCGGCAGCGCCTCCTTGGTCGGGGTGGTGAACACGAGCTCGCCGGGACTGCCCTCCGGCACCGGCTCGCCGCTGATCGGGTCGATCGCCTCGACGATGAAGTGGTCCTCGTTGACGTGCAGGCCGTTCTGCTCGAGGCACTCCGTGGCGACGCCGGGCCCGATGACCTCCGACAGGCCGTAGATGTCGAGGGCGCGCAACGGCAGCAGCCGCTCGATCGTGGCGCGCAGCTCCTCCGACCACGGCTCCGCGCCGAACAGGCCCGCCCGCACAGACGACAGCTTCACCCCGGCCTCCTGGGCGGCCTCGCCGAGCCGGACGGCGTACGACGGCGTGCAGGTGAGGATGTCGGCGCCCAGATCGGTGAGCATCCGCAACTGCCGCTCCGTCATACCGCCCGACATGGGGACGACGGTGGCGCCGAGCGCCACGGCGCCCTGGTGGATGCCGAGGCCGCCGGTGAACAGCCCATAGCCGTAGGCGTTGTGCACGATGCTGTCGCGCGTGGCTCCGGCGCAGGCCAGCGACCGGGCGCACATGGCCGCCCACAGATCGAGGTCGGCGCGCGTGTAGGCGACGAGGGTGGGGCGGCCGCGGGTGCCGCTGGACCCGTGCACCGCGACCAGTTGGTCGCGCGGGACCTGGACGAGCCCGAACGGGTAGGCGTCCCACAGATCGCGCTTCGTCGTGGTCGGCAGGCTCGGCAGATCGGACAGGGCCACGTTCGCGCCGCCGCCGACGCCGGCCGCGCGCAGCCGCTCGGCTTGGCGACCGCCGCCCGCGATGAGCCGGTCGAGCAACGAGCGCAACCGGTCACGCTGCAGGACGGCGCGCTCGTCCCGCGCCATCGCCTCGGCCCGCGGATCGAACATCACGCCCTCCGATCGCCCCGAACGCACATTCCGGACGCGCCCAGCGTACGGGCCGCCGGGGACCGCGGATCGGTGGCGCGGAACCCTGGGCCTGCCTGGTACGTCGGACATAGCATGCCGGATATGACGACGAACACGCCGGATCGCGCCCGCGTACGCCTCCCCGGGATCAGCTCCCGGGCCTACGAGCATCCCGCCGACCGGTCGGCGCTCGTCGCCATGCGGTCGCTGACCGGCTTCGACATGGTCCTGAAGAAGCTCGCCGGAATGTTCAGCGAGCGCGGGATCCGGTTGTTCTTCCTCGGCGGCGCGGTACGGGTCAGTGACCGCCAGTTCCGGCATCTCAACGACATGCTGCGCGACAGCGCGTACATCCTCGATCTGCCCGACGTGCCCGAGTTGTACGTCATCCAGGACCCACAGCCGAACGCGATGGCGATCGGTTTCGACCGGCCGTTCATCGTCGTGAACACGGGGCTGCTCGACCTGCTCGACGACGAGGAGCAGCGGTACGTCATCGGGCACGAGGTCGGGCACATCCTGTCCGGTCACGCCGTCTACCGGACCATGGCGCTGATCCTCACCTCGCTCGCCGAGCGGATCGCCTGGCTGCCGCTGGGCAGCATCGCGCTGCGCGGCATCATCATGGCCCTCAACGAGTGGATGCGGAAGTCGGAGCTGTCCGCGGATCGCGCCGGGCTGCTGGCCGGTCAGGACGTCGAAGCGGTCAAGCGGGGACTGATGAAGATGGCCGGCGGCACGCGGCTGCACGAGATGGACACCGAGGCGTTCCTCGAGCAGGCCAGGGAGTACGACGCGGCCGGCGACGTACGCGACGGCCTGCTGAAGTTCCTCAACCTGCTGCGGCGGTCGCACCCGTTCGCGGTCATCCGGTTCGCCGAGATCGACCGCTGGGCCCGTGAGGGCGAGTACCGGCGCATCCTCGAAGGCGAGTATCCGCGGCGGGCCGCAGACGGCGACACGTCGGTCCGCGACGAGGCCAAGAACGCCGCCAACTCCTACCGCGAGTCATGGAACCGCAGCGCCGACCCGTTCGTCGGGGTGCTGCGCGACGTGGCCGAGGGCGCGGCCGGAGCAGGCGAGCGCATCTTCCAGCGGTTCAACCGCCGCAACGACAACTGACCCGGCCGGCCCTGAACGCGGCGCTCAGGCGCCCTTGAGGTGACCGTCGCCGGTGACGACGTACTTGGTCGAGGTGAGTTCCGGCAGCGCCATCGGGCCGCGGGCGTGCAGCTTCTGCGTGGAGATGCCGATCTCGGCGCCGAAGCCGAACTCCTCGCCGTCGGTGAACCGCGTGGACGCGTTGATCATGACCGCGGCCGAGTCGACGAGCGCCACGAACCGCCGGGCGGTCCGCTGCGACGTGGTGACGATCGCCTCCGTGTGGCTCGACCCGTACCGGCGGATGTGCTCGACCGCCTCCTCCATCGAGTCGACGACGGCCGCCGAGATGTCGAGGGAGAGGTACTCGGTGCCGAAGTCGTCCGGGGTCGCCGGCACCACGGCCGGGTCATAGGCCTGGACGCGCTCGTCACCGTGCACGGTCACGCCCTTGTCGCGCAACGCGGCGAGCGCCCTCGGCAAGAACGCGTCGGCGATGCGGGCGTGCACGAGGAACGACTCGGCGGCGTTGCAGACGGACGGCCGCTGGACCTTTGAGTTCACCAGGATGTCGACGGCGGTGTCCAGGTCGGCGTCCGCGTCGACGTAGACATGGCAGTTGCCGACCCCGGTCTCGATCACCGGCACCGTCGACTCCTCCACCACCGAGTTGATGAGCGAGGCGCCGCCGCGCGGGATGAGCACGTCGACGAGTCCGCGCGCCCGCATCAGGTGCGTGACCGAGTCGCGGCTCGTCCCCGGGACCAGCTGAACGGCGTCGGCCGGGACATCGGTCCGGCGCAGCGCGTCGCGCATCACCTCGACGAGCGCGGCGTTGGACTCATACGCGGACGAGGAGCCGCGCAGCAGCACCGCGTTGCCGCTTTTGAGCGTCAGCGCCGCGGCGTCGACGGTCACGTTGGGACGACCCTCGTAGATGATCCCGACCACGCCGAGCGGCACCCGGACCTGCCGCAGTTCGAGGCCGTTGGGCAGCGAGTAGCCGCGGACGGTCTCCCCCACCGGGTCGGGCAGCACGGCGATCTGGCGGGCGGCCGCGGCGATGGCCGCGATGCGGTCGTCGGTGAGGCTGAGCCGGTCGATCATCGCTTCACCGGTGCCCGCCTCGCGCGCCCGCGTCACGTCGGCCGCGTTGGCCTTTACGATCTTGGCCGCGTGGGAGACGAGGGCGTCGGCGATGGCGTGCAGCGCCGCGTCCTTGGCCCGGCGAGGCAGCGGAGCCAACTCCGCGGCGGCCGTACGGGCCCGGTGCGCGGCCGCCAGCACCTGCTCCTTCGTTCCTTCGGTCATATCCCCACGTCCCTTTCTTCAGCTCTATCGAAGCACCACACCGGCCCCGGCCGACAGGCCCCGTCGGCGTCGGTCACCGTCGGCGTCGACGGTCATGCCCGGCGGCCCTGATCGGCGGTCGCGGCCGGCCGATCCCGGTTGATGAGGACCATGTCGTCGCGGTGGATGATCTCTCGTTCGTACTCGGGGCCGAGTTCCCTGGCCAGCCAGCGGGTGGAGCGGCCCATCAGGTCGGGGATCTCGGCGGCGTCGTAGTTGACCAGCCCCCGCGCGACCACGAGCCCCGCGTCGTCGCAGACGTCGACCGGATCGCCGGCCGCGAACTCGCCCTGCACCGCGATCACCCCGGCGGGCAGCAGGGACTTGCGACGTTTGACGACCGCGTCGACCGCGCCGTGGTCGAGGGTGAGCCGCCCCTGCCCGGTGGTGGCGTGTGCCAGCCACAGATGGCGGGTGGACGGCCGCCGGCCGTTGGGGCGGAAGTACGTGCCGACGGGCTTTCCCGCGAGCGCGTCGGCGACGGAGTCGGCGTTGGTCAACACCACCGGCACGCCGGCGCCGGTGGCGATGCTGGCCGCCTCGACCTTGGTGACCATGCCGCCGGTGCCGACCCGGCCGCCCGCCCCGCCCAGCCGCACGCCGTCGAGGTCGGCCGGGCCGGTGACCTCCTCGATCCGTACGGCTCCGTGCCGGCGCGGGTTCCCGTCGTACAGGGCGTCCACATCGGACAGCAGCACCAGCGCGTCGGCGCGGACGAGGTGGGCCACCAGCGCGGCGAGCCGGTCGTTGTCGCCGAACCTGATCTCATCGGTGGCGACCGTGTCGTTCTCGTTGACGATCGGCACGACGCCCAGCGCGAGCAACTGGCCGAGCGTGCGCTGGGCGTTGCGGTGGTGCGACCGGCGGATCATGTCGTCGGCGGTGAGCAGCACCTGCCCCACCCGCAGGCCGTACCGCGCGAACGACGCGGCGTAGCGGGCCACCAGCAGCCCCTGCCCGACGCTGGCCGCCGCCTGCTGGGTGGCGAGATCGCTGGGCCGGCGGGTCAGGCCGAGCGGCGCCAGCCCGGCGGCGATCGCCCCGGAGGACACGAACACCACCTCGCCGCCGGCCGCCCTGCGCTCCACCAGCACGTCGACGAGCGCGTCGATGCGCTGGGCGTCGATCAGCCCCTGCGCCGTGGTGAGCGAAGAAGACCCGACCTTGACGACGATGCGGCGGGCCGCGGCGATCGACGCGCGCATGGCCGCCTACCGCCCCTCGAGGCGGCTGTCGGTGCCGCGGGCGCCGAGGATGTGGTCGGCGCCGGCGACCAGGTCCGGCTCCCAGTCGAAGACGACCGAGTCTTCTTCGGTGCCGATGAGCACCGTGGCGCCGGCCGTGGCACCGGCCTGGGCGAGGCGCTCCTCGACCCCGAGCCTGGCCAGCCGGTCGGCGAGGTAGCCGACGGCCTCGTCGTTGCCGAAGTCGGTCTGCCGCAGCCAGCGCAGCGGCTTTTCGCCCGTGATGAGGTAGGTGTTGTCGCCGAGATCCTTGACCTCGAACTCGACGCCCCCGACCGGCTCGGGCCGCAGCACGATGCGGGTGGGCTCCTCCGGCGGCAGGGCGGCACGGTGGGCCTCGACCATCTCGGCCATCGCGAACGTCAGCTCGCGCAGCCCCTCGTGCGAGGCCGCGGAGACCTCGTAGACGACCAGGCCGCGGCGCTCGAACTCCGGGCGGACGAGCTCGGCCAGGTCGCGTGCGTCCGGCACGTCGATCTTGTTGAGGACGATCAGCCGGGGTCGGCCGGACAGCGGCCGGTCGCCCAGGGCGGCCTCCGCCGGCGCGCCTGACGCGCCCGATGCGGCGGACGCGGTCGATGCGGCGGCGGCGGAGCCCGTCAACGCCGCGTCGTACGCCGCGAGCTCGCGTTCGATCACCTCGAAGTCGGAAATGGGGTCGCGCCCCGGCTCCGGCGTGGCGCAGTCGAGCACGTGGACGAGGGTGGAGGCGCGCTCGATGTGGCGCAGGAACTCCAGGCCGAGGCCGCGCCCCTCGCTCGCGCCCGGGATCAGGCCGGGAACGTCGGCCACCGTGAACGTCCGGTCGCCCGCGCTGACCACGCCGAGGTGCGGGACGAGGGTGGTGAACGGATAGTCGGCGATCTTGGGTCGGGCCGCGGACAGCGCCGCGATCAGCGATGACTTGCCGGCGCTCGGGAAGCCCACGAGCGCCACGTCGGCCACGGTCTTGAGCTCGAGGACGACGTCGCGCGCCGTGCCGGGCTCGCCGAGCAGGGCGAACCCGGGGGCCTTGCGCTTGGCGCCGGCCAGCGCCGCGTTGCCCAGGCCGCCGCGGCCGCCGGCCGCGACGACGTATCGGGTGCCGGCGCCGACCAGGTCGGCGAGCACCTCGCCGTTGAGCGTCTTGACGACCGTGCCGTTGGGCACCGGCAACACGATCGTCTCGCCGTCGGCACCGGTGCGCAGCGAACCCTGTCCGGGCCGGCCGCTGCCCGCCCGGCGGTGGGGCCGGCGATGGTAGGCGAGCAGGCTCGCGGTGTTGGTGTCGACCTCCAGCACGACGTCGCCGCCGCGGCCGCCGTTGGCGCCGTCCGGGCCGCCGAAGGGCTTGAACTTCTCCCGATGGACGGAGGCGCAGCCGTTGCCGCCGTTGCCGCCGGCCACGTGCAGGACGACGCGGTCCACGAACTCCGCCATGGTGAGTTCCCTCCCCTCGACGACGATGGGGCGGACCGTTCGGACGGTCCGCCCCTCATCAGGTGGTGTCTGTGGCTGGCCTGGTGGCTACTTTTCTCCGTCGGAGGAGGGAGTGGCAGCGCTCTTGGCCTTGCTTGACGAGCGGGCGGTGGTCTTCTTCGCGCCGGTGGAGGCCTTCTTCGCGGTCGCGGGGGCGTCCTTCGCGGTGTCGGCGGGGGCCGACGCGCTCTTGGCCCGGCTCGACGACCGGGCGGGGGCGCGCTTGGCCCCCTTCGCCGGTCGGGCGGGGGCGTCTTGCGTCGCGCCCTCGGCCGTCGCCTTGCCGTCGGCCGCGGCGGTCGCCTGGCCGTTCGCCGTCGCCTTGCCGTTGGCGCGGGCGGCCGCCTGGCGCCGCGGGGGAACGATGCTCACCGCACGACGGCCACGGTGGCGGCCGAACTCGACCGCGCCGGCGACCAGCGCGAAGAGGGTGTCGTCCTTGCCGCGGCCCACGTTGACCCCGGGGTGGAAATGCGTGCCGCGCTGCCGCACGATGATCTCGCCGGCGTTGACGATCTGACCGCCGAAGCGCTTGACGCCGAGACGCTGGGCGTTGGAGTCACGGCCGTTCCTGCTGGACGAGGCGCCTTTCTTGTGTGCCATGGTCCGCTACTTCCTTCCGGCCTTGATTCCGGTGACCTTGACCTGGGTGTAGCGCTGACGGTGACCCATCCGCCGCTTGTACCCGGTCTTGTTCTTGTAGTGCATGATGTTGATCTTGGGGCCCTTGACCGCGCCGAGGATCTCGGCGGTGACTTGGTACTTGGCCAGCTTGTCGGGCTCGCTGACGACCTTGTCGCCGTCCACGACGAGGACGGCCGGGAACGTCACCGTCGAGCCGATCTCGCCGGTCAGCTTCTCGACGGTCAGGACGTCATCGACCGCCACCCTTTCCTGGTGGCCGCCGCACCGGACGATCGCGTACACCGCGAAACCCTTCCCTTGTACGCGCCGTACGGCGCGCTATGCCATGCGGGTCTCCTCATGGAGGCCCGGCCCATGTTTCGGGGCTACTGCTCAGGGGCTTGCCACCTGCTTAACATCTGCGGCTGGAGAGGCGCGGAGATCCGCAGGCGCAAGAACATGGACACGTCCACGACGTGCCGGAATCCAAGGTTACCGGATCCGCGGCACCGAACGCGAACCAATGCCGCATGATCACGAGACGTTGGGCGTCGTCCGCTGGGGCGGGCGCCGGCGCCCGTTGCCCACCGGTTCGTCGTCGATGTCGTTCACCTCGTCCACGTCGTAGGGCTCGTACTCCTCGTCGAGGTCGTAGGCGTAGTTGGGCCCGACCACATCGGCGTCATCGTCGTCGTCTTCGTCGTCCGAGTCTTCGTCGTCTTCGTCGTCTTCGTCGACGTCCTCGGCCTCATCGACATCAACGTCGTCGTCTTCGTCGTCGTCCGAGTCTTCGTCGTCGAGGTCCACCGGGGCGACGGGCTCGACAGACTCCAGCTGCGGCGGGCCGGTCTCGGTGACCTCGGCCGCGATTTCGGCGGCATCCTCGACGGCTTGCTCGGCTGACTCCTCTGCGGCCCCGGGGGCGCCGGTGCCGTGGGCCGCCTCGACGGCCTCGGCCTCCGCGGTCTCGGCCACGTCGGCCGTCTCGGCGGCCGACGCCGCCTGCACGACCTGGGCGGCCTGCGCGGCCTCGGCCATCCGTTCCTTCGCCGCCTCCTGCCGGGCGAGCTTGCGTTCGACCGCTCGCTCCACCTCGCCCTTGCGCTTGCGACGCCGGCTTCCCGTCGCGGCCTTCTCCGGCTTCTCGTCCACCGGAGTGACCGACACGTGGATGCCGCGGCCGTTGCAGCACTCGCAGACCTCGGAGAACGCCTCGAGCAGGCCCTGCCCCACCCGCTTGCGGGTCATCTGCACCAGGCCGAGCGAGGTGACCTCGGCCACCTGGTGCTTCGTGCGGTCCCTGGCGAGGCACTCGACGAGCCGGCGCAACACCAGGTCGCGGTTGCTCTCCAGCACCATGTCGATGAAGTCGATGACGATGATGCCGCCGATGTCGCGCAGCCGCAGTTGGCGGACGATCTCCTCGGCCGCCTCCAGGTTGTTGCGGGTGACGGTCTCCTCGAGGTTGCCGCCCTGCCCGGTGAACTTCCCGGTGTTGACGTCGATGACCGTCATCGCCTCGGTGCGGTCGATGACCAGCGAGCCCCCGCTGGGCAGCCACACCTTGCGTTCGAGCGCCTTGGCGATCTGCTCGTCGATCCGGTACGCCTCGAAGATGTCCTGCTTGCCGGTCCACTTCGTGGTCCGCTCGGCCAGGTGCGGCGCGACGTACTCGATGTACTCGGCCACCATGTCCCAGCTTTCGTCGCCGGAGACGGCCAGCTTGGTGAAGTCCTCGTTGAACACGTCGCGCACGACCCGGATCGTGAGGTCGGGCTCGCCGTAGAGCAGGGCGGGCGCGGACGCCGACTTGGCCTGCCGCTGGATGTTCTCCCACTGGGCGGACAGCCGGGAGACGTCCCGGGACAGTTCCTCTTCCGTGGCGCCTTCGGCGGCGGTACGGACGATCACTCCGGCGTTCTCCGGCATGACCTTCTTCAGGATCCCCTTGAGCCGGTTGCGCTCCTTGTCGGGCAGCTTGCGGCTGATGCCGGTCATCGAGCCGTCCGGCACGTACACGAGGTAACGCCCGGGAAGCGAGATCTGACTGGTGAGGCGCGCGCCCTTGTGGCCGAGCGGGTCCTTGGTGACCTGCACCAGCACCGACTGGCCCGACTTCAGCGCGGACTCGATGCGGCGCGGCTGCCCCTCCAGCCCCACGTTGTCCCAGTTGACCTCGCCGGCGTAGAGCACGGCGTTGCGGCCCTTGCCGATGTCGACGAACGCCGCCTCCATCGAGGGCAGCACGTTCTGGACCTTGCCGAGGTAGACGTTGCCGACGTACGACTGGTGGCTGGCGCGATCCACGTAGTGCTCGACCAGCACGCCGTCTTCGAGCACGGCGATCTGCGTGCGCTCGCCTTCCCTGCGCACCGCCATGACGCGCTCGACCGCCTCCCGGCGGGCCAGGAACTCCGACTCGGTGATGATCGGCGGACGGCGGCGACCTTGCTCGCGGCCCTCGCGGCGGCGCTGCTTCTTGGCCTCCAGGCGAGTCGAGCCCTTGACGGACTGCACCTCGTCCTCGACGGCGCGCGGCTCCCGGACGTGGACGACGGTGTTGGGCGGATCGTCGGTCGAGGATTCCTCGCCGTCGGCCCCGCCGCCACGGCGCCGGCGCCGACGCCGGCGCCGGGTGCCCGCGGCGCCCTGGCCGTCGTCCTGCTCGTCGTCGGCGTACTCGTCGGCCTCACCGGTGTCGCCGGTCCGCCCGGCCTCCTCGCCGGCGGCCTGGGCGGCCTCGTCCTTGCCCTTGCCTCTGCCCTTGCCCCTGTCGTCTTTTTCCTTGCCCTTGTCCTTGCGCCGATCCTTCTCGGCCGTCTTCTGACCGGCCTTTTCGGCTTTCTCAGCTTTCTCGGTCTTCTCGGTCTTCTCGGCGCCGTCGTCCGATCGGCCGGTTTCGCCGTCGAACTCCGCGGCCTCCCCCGCCTCCCCGGATTCGGCGGACTCGCCGCCGTCGGCGTCCTTCGATCGGCCACGGCCACGCCCACCGCGCCGGCGACGCCGCCGAGAGGGGCGGTCGCCGCCCTCATCCACCTCGTCATCGACGTCGGTGCCGTCGGTGCCGTCGCCCGTGGTGTCGGTGTCCGCCTCGGCCTCCGTACGCCTGGCGGGCGGGGGCACCTCGGGCGGCTGGAACACCACCACGGTCGGCGGCTGGAAGGTCGCCACCGGGACGGTGACGGGACCCGCCGCGGCCGTGGTCGGCTCCGATTCCGGCTCTGACCCCTGGGCCGAGGCCGGCGCCGCCGAGGCCGGCGCCGTCGACCCCGTGCCCGGCTCGGGCCGCGGCTCCGTCAGCTCGGGCGGAGGCCCGGCCGGCCGGCTCGCCGCCCGTCGCCGCGTGCGCGTCGTCTTCGCCCGCGCCGCCGCCGCTTGTGTGGCCTTGTCATCGTCGGCGCCCCCCGTGTCCTGGGCGTTTTCGGCGTTCTCGGCGTTCTCGGCCTTCTGGGTGCTGTTGGTGTCCTTGGCGTTGTCGCGAACCGCTTCATCCGCGAGCTTGTTATCGTCGCCGACGCCTGTCGCGTCGCCGTTCTCGTTCTCGAGCATGCGGGTAATCTCCCGTCAGGCTCCCGGGCGCGAGCCGACGGGTCACACAATCGGTGACCACCGTGCGCCGCACAGGAGCTCTCCGTTTTCTTCTCATACGCCGCCGGCACCGGCTCATGTCCGGCGCCAACGACGAAAGCCGTTGGTCACGCCCGGCCGTACGTGCGGATGTCGCGACGAGCGCGGAATCCTACGGTCGGGCGGCGACGACGCCCGAATCCACCGCCCCGACCGGCGGCAGGGACCCATGGCCGATCACCTGGGCGCCGACGGCGCCGGGTGCGGCCTGTCGATCGGGTGCCACCCGATCGTGCTCCTGCCGGTCGGGATCCAGCGGATCCGCGAGCTCGCCGGTTTCCGCGATGAGTGACCCCTGCGCCAGCCGCGTCACCAGTGGTGGTGACGGCGGCGCCAGGTCGGCCACATGTCGCAGCCCGACGAGAACGTCGTCAGGTCGTACGGCGGGGTTCGTATGCCGAACAACCATTCGAAGTATCGCACAAGGGACTGCCGCCTCGGCCATGGCACGCCGGTCCAACTCGAGAGCGGACACGGCGGCCCTGACGTCGAAACGGCGCCGCCCCTTCTTGGTGAGACGCTCGACCTCGATCTCGTGAGCCGCGAGGAAGTCGCGCACGGCCTGGTCCACGACGCCGGTCTCGACGTCGTCCAGCCGTACCCGCCACTCGGACGCCGTCAGCCTGTCAGCGAGCGCGGTGCCTCCCGCCGCGGGAACGACGTCGAGGACGTCGAGCCCGCCGGGCAGTGCCGCGTCGAGATCGGCTCGTACCCGCGCGGGGTCGCGGGTCTCGGTCAGCCCGATTTCGAGGTACTCGGCCTCACTGGCCACCCCGGTCGCCGCCGCACCCGCATAAGAGATCTTCGGGTGGGGCGTGAATCCCGCGCTGAACGCCACAGGGAGCCCGGCGCGCCGTACCGCGCGTTCCACGGCCCGGGCTATGTCGCGATGGCTCGTGAACCGCAGCCTGCCGCGCTTGGCATAGCGCACGCGCAGGCGCTGGATCACGGGGGCCGGTGCGGGACCCTCCGGCATGGGTGCCAGGGTTATCAATCCTTCCTATTCAACCTCGGATAGTGAAGTCTGCTTGCCTCCAGGGTACGGCGCCCGACGGGATCCTGCGTCCAGGCGCCCGCGACACGATGTCCCCGGCGGCCAGGCGACGGTGAACTGGCGTGGTCACGGCAGTTGGACGCCCGCACGGCGCGATCCGTTCATCGCGCTCCCCATCAGGGCCGGGTCACGGCAGGATGGGCGTCCATTCCCGCAGCAGCTCGATGTCGTAGACGTCGGCGGCGGTATAGGGGTCGGCGGCCAGGATGTCGCGCACCTCCGCCTCGTCGGCGGCCTCGTAGACGAGCAGCGCCCCGGTGTCGTCGGCGAACGGGCCCGCGGTCACCAGCCTTCCCTGGTCGAGCAGGCTCCGTAGGTACTCCCGGTGGGCCGGCCGCACTTCGAGGCGGCGCGTGTTGTTCTTGAACGACAGCTGCAGGACGAATCTCGCCATGTGCCCACCCTTCTCGTTTCGCTGCCACGGGACGCCCGCAAGCGTACGGGAGGCCGCGGCGCCGGCGTCGACCTCCTACAAAGGGAGCGGAACGGCCAACAGGCGCAAAATCGTTCACCAAAAGTACAGAGAGCCGACAGACCGCCCGGAGCCGTCCAAGGGAACAATGAACGCTTGGGCTTCGCCCAGAACTGACCGCGGGAGGTGACGTCGTGCGGGCACCGTCCCCTCGCCGGCTGACGTCGCTCGGGCTCGCCGGCTGGGGCGCCGCCATCGTGGTGACGGCGACGCTGCTCTCGCTGAAGGTCATCTCGCCGACCGTGGCGGCGATCGTGATCTTCAATGGTGCCGTGCTGGCGGCGATCGTGGCGCTGCTCGGCCTGGTGGAACAGCGG
The DNA here is from genome assembly GCA_035765195.1 of Streptosporangiaceae bacterium. Lineage (GTDB taxonomy): Bacteria > Actinomycetota > Actinomycetes > Streptosporangiales > Streptosporangiaceae > CALAED01. Next base: position 26,091 of record DASTYC010000035.1, on the reverse strand, counting down.
GTCGGCGGTCTGGCGGAGAGCCTCGCGGACCATGCCCGCGACCATCGGGCCCGGACGGCAATGCTGAGCACCTCGATTGAGCGGCTCGACGCGGACGTCGGGCACGCCCGCGAGCGGCTGAGCAAGGAGATCTTCACGGTCTACCGACAGCTGGAGGCCATGGTCGACCTGCGGGCGCTGATCGGCGCGCGGGCGCCGCTGCCGGAGCTGCGCGGCTGGGCGCTGTCGCCCGACGCCCTTCGGTTGATCATGCGGGAGGTCTTCGCGCGACAGCCGCAACTGATCGTCGAATGCGGCAGCGGCTCGTCGAGCGTGTGGCTGGGATACGCGGTCCAGCGGCTCGGCATCGGCCGCGTGGTGGCGCTCGAGCATGACGAGCGATTCCTGGCCGTGACGCGCGATCTGCTGCGCGCCCACGGCCTGGGCGACGTGGTCGAGGTACGGCACGCGCCGCTGACGCCCTGGGACAATGGCACCGGCGACCAGCCGTGGTACGACGTCCGCGCGGTCACGGACCTCGACAAGATCGGCCTGATCCTGGTGGACGGCCCGCCGGGCACGATCGACCCCACCGCGCGCTATCCGGCGCTGCCGGTGCTGCTGCCCAAGTGCACGGACGACGCGTTGATCGTCCTGGACGACACCGTCCGGGCCGGGGAAAGCGCGGTCAGCGAGCGGTGGCTGGCCGAACATCCTGAGCTGCGGCGCACGGTCCATCGGTTCGAAAAGGGACTGCACGCCTTCGAGCGCACCCCACGGGCATAGCGGGCGCGCCGCCCCGTACTCCGTCACCGGCGCGCGTTAGCGGCGGGTGATCGCGATACCCCGGACCAGGCGGGGCTCTCCCGTGCTCAGATGAGCACGTGCTCGTGCGGGGGGCCATAGAAGACGATCCGGCCGTCGGCCATGAGGGCACGGTCGCTGACCTGCCAGGTGTGCCGTGCCGGGTCGTGGTGCCGGACCATCACGAACGAAAAGCGGTCGGCCGAGTAGATCTTGACGCCGTCCGCCCGGCAGCGGCGGAACAGCCGGGTGTCCTCGCCTCGGGTGACGTCGTCGAACCGGTACGTACGCAGCAGATCGCCCCGAGCCAGCAGCGCGCCACCGCGGACGAGATCGACATAGCTGTGCTCGAGCTCGGGGTATCTAAGGATGTTCGCCCCCGAGCCGCTCAAGTGGACGTAGTGGGCCAGTTTCCCCACTATCCCCGCTTCCGTGTAGTCGAAGGCGTGCAGGAGGTCGGCGAGGTAGCGCGGCCCGTACAGCTCGTCATCGTCCATCTTGCCGATGAAGGCGCCGTCCGCCGCCTCGATGCCCGCGTTGAGGCAGGCCCCGAGCGTGCGTGCGCCGTCGACGCACAGCACGACGACGTCGTCGATTCCCGCCGCCTTGGCCTGCCGCTCGACGGCGCCCGCCTCGACGTCGAGGCCGTGCAACACAATGATCAACTGCACCGGACGCCAGGTCTGGCGAGCCACCTGCTCGATCGCGTGGTCGATGTTCGCCGTCCGGCAGGTGGCGAGCACCACCGACACCGGCGGTTCCGGCGGGGGCGCGGCGGGCCCGATGCCGAGCCCGCGCAGTACGGCGGCGACCCGATGCCGATAGGTGTGCCCTTCGAACACCGCACGCCAGGCGAGGTGGGCGTTGCGGTCGCGCAACTCGGTGCTTGCGAGCAGCAGCCGGGCCAGTTGGCCGGCCTCACGGTGGTTGACCGCCCTCGGCACGAGATCGCCGAACACGTCCCTGACGTGATCGGAAAGGCGCGATATGGCCGGAATGCCGGCGGCCGCCAGCTCGACGATCTCCCGTGGGCCGCCGCCGGCCACGACCTTGTAGAGCTTTCTCGCGGCGAGCGTGGCCTCGTACGGCAGGTCGCCGAGGAGAAGACAGCCCGGCCGCGGCATGGGCGTGCCCACCGGCCCGTACACATGCGGGCCCAGCTCGCGCATCCCGTCCACCAGCGCACCCGGCGGACCGGCGATGTCGAAGGCCCCCCGCTCGGGAACGCCGATCGGGTTATGGACCCGGGGTTGTGCGGCGACCGGCAGGACATCGACGCGGTCGTCGCCGCGGACATCCCGGTATCGCGGCACGGCTCGGGCGTCCGCGACGTACACATGGTCGAACAGCCTGGCCGCCTCGTCGTGGGCGTCCTCGGGCGGGTCGTCGCCGACGAGCCAGTACACCGTCGGGATGTGCCGCTCACGGCACCAGGCGACCAGCGGTTCCAATGCGGCGGCCGACCATCCGGGCGCCGGGCCGGCGAACAGCAGCCGCGGCCGCTCGCGTTCGAACACAGGCCGCCAGTCATCCGGCCCGAATCCGTCGAGCTGCCGCCATTCGTAGCGCAAGCCGATCGTCGTCGCGACGTCATGGACGACGGCGACGGTGAGGTCCGGCAGGTGGACCGGGCCATCGGGCAGCGGCACCGGAGCGACCTCAAGGAAGGACCGCGCGTCCCCCGCGGGGTTCTCCGTGCGCCGCCCGGTAGTCCTGACGGGCGGTTCGGGTCGCGGCCGCCCCTCCAGCGCGCGCAGGAGGCCGCCCGGCAGCCCGATCGGGTGCCGCTGGGCCGCGGCGAGCGCCTGCCCCAGCCGCCACCACCGGCCGGCGCGCACGGACTCCAGCTGCCAGGACAGGCGGTCCGCCCGGTAGTCGGCCGCGGCGAGGCGCTCTTCGAGCTCGCGGATCCGGCGGCGGGCGGCGGAGACCTCGCCGACGAGGCGGTTCAGCCGTTCCCCGTGCCGGTCGGCCCGCGCCTGAGCGGCCCACAGCCGCGTCCGCTCCGCGCCGCCGAAGCCGCCGCCGAAGCCGTCGCCGCCGCCGTCCGTCATGATCCCCTTTGCCCCGCCACAATGCCCCTGAAGAGCCCAAACGGTACGACCGGCGGATCGGGCGGACCCTGGAGTTCAACTAACCGTGAGGGGTTGTTCACCGGCGCTTCTTCTGGGGGAGGACCCTTACGGCCCTTAGACCACGCTGAACGGGAGGAGCTTGCGCCCGCTCGGGCCGATCTGGATCTCGGTGTCCATGGTGGGGCAGACGCCGCAGTCATAGCACGGCGTCCACCGGCAGTCCTCGACCTCGATCTCGTCGATGGCGTCCTGCCAGTCCTGCCAGAGCCATTCGCGGTCGAGCCCGGCGTCGAGGTGGTCCCAGGGCAGGACCTCGACCTCGTCGCGCTCGCGCACGGTGTACCAGTCGAGGTCGACCGGTTCGCCGGCGAGGACCCGCTCGGCGCAGGCCGCCCAGCGGTCGAACGAGAAGTGCTCCGACCAGCCGTCGAACCTGCCGCCCGCCTCCCATACCGCCTTGATCACCGCGCCGACGCGGCGGTCGCCCCTGGACAGCAGGCCCTCGATGATCGACGGCCTGCCGTCGTGGTAGCGCAGCCCGATGGCGCGGCCGTACTGCCGGTCGCCGCGCAGCGCGTCGCGCAGCGCGTACAGCCGCCGGTCGACGGTCTCGTGGTCGCACTGGCCGGCCCACTGGAACGGGGTGTGCGGCTTCGGCCCGAACCCGCCGATGGAGACCGTGCAGCGGATGTCGCGCCGGCCGGTGGCCTCGCGCCCCGCCTGGATGACCCGGCGGGCCATGCCGGCGATGGCCAGCACGTCCTCGTCGGTCTCGGTCGGCAGCCCGCACATGAAGTAGAGCTTGACCTGCCGCCAGCCGTGCTCGTACGCCGTCGTCACCGTCCGGATCAGGTCGTCTTCGGTGACCATCTTGTTGATCACCTTGCGCATCCGTTCCGACCCGCCCTCGGGCGCGAACGTCAGCCCGGAGCGGCGCCCGCCCCGCGACAGTTCGTTGGCGAGCGTCACGTTGAACGCGTCCACCCTGGTCGAGGGCAGCGACAACGAGGTGTTCGTCCCCTCGTAACGGTCGGCGAGGCCCTTGGCGATGTCGCCGATCTCGCTGTGGTCGGCGCTGGACAGCGACAGCAGGCCGACCTCGTCGAGCCCCGACGCGCGGATCCCGGTGTCGACCATGTCGCCGATCGTGGTGATCGACCGCTCCCGCACCGGCCGGGTGATCATGCCGGCCTGGCAGAACCGACAGCCGCGCGTGCATCCGCGGAAGATCTCCACGCTGTAGCGTTCGTGCACGGTTTCGGCCAGCGGCACCAGCGGCTTCTTCGGGTACGGCCACTGGTCCAGGTCCATCACCGTGTGCTTGGCCACCCGCCACGGCACCCCCGGGCGGTTGGGGGCGACCCGCTGGATCCGCCCGTCCGGCAGGTACGTCACGTCGTAGAACGCCGGCACGTACACCCCGCCGGACTTCGCGAGCCGCAACAGCAGTTCCTCGCGGCCGCCCGGCCGGCCTTCGGCCTTCCACTCCCTGATCACCTCGGTGATGGCCAGCACGATCTGCTCGCCGTCGCCGAGCACCGCCGCGTCGATGAAGTCGGCGATCGGCTCGGGGTTGAACGCGGCGTGCCCGCCCGCGATCACGATGGGGTGCTCGTCGGTGCGCTCTGCCGCCGCCAGCGGGATGCCGGCGAGGTCGAGCGCGGTCAGCAGGTTGGTGTAGCCGAGTTCGGTCGCGAAGCTCACCCCGAGCACGTCGAAGGCCCCGACGGGCCGGTGCCCCTCGACCGTGAACTGCGGGACGCCGTGCTCGCGCATGAGCGCCTCGAGGTCGGGCCACACGCTGTAGGTCCGCTCCGCCAGCACGCCGGCGCGCTCGTTGAGGATCTCGTACAGGATCTGGAGGCCCTGGTTGGGCAGGCCGACCTCGTAGGCGTCGGGGTACATCAGCGCCCACCGGACCGCGGCCTCGTCCCAGTCCTTGACGCAGGAGTTCAGCTCGCCCCCCACGTACTGAATCGGCTTCTGCACCAGGGGCAGCAGGGGCTCCAAGCGCGGAAATATCGACTCAACGGGCATGATGAAGGCCTCCGGGAGCAGGCGCGGGATCAACCACCCAGCCTACGCCCGCGGACTCCCGGCCCGCGTCGTGAGCCGAGTCAACCGCCATAGTTCCGGATCATCGCCTGATGGCCCGCGGCCTTGGCCGGCTTGGCGTCGCACGTATCGGGTGATGTTCAAGTCGTTAGTCGAAGGGCGTGCGTCTCAGGTGGACGGCCTGGAGCAGGCCCAAGGCGATCATGTTGGCGAAGGTCGCCGAACCTCCGTACGACACGAACGGCAGCGGCAGGCCGGTGATCGGCATGATGCCGACGGTCATGCCGACGTTCTCGAACGTCTGGAAGGCCAACCAGCACACCGCACCGGTCGCGAGCAGCCGGCCGAACAGGTCGGCGGCCTGCGTGGCGATGCGCAGCCCGCGCCACAAGATCACGCCGAGCAGCAGCAGGATCATCGCGGAGCCGACGAAGCCGAGCTCCTCGCCGGCGACGGTGAAGATGAAGTCGGTCTGCTGTTCGGGTACGAAATGCCCGGTGGTCTGCCCGCCCTCGAACAGCCCCTTGCCGAAGATCCCGCCGGAGCCGACCGCGATGCGGGCCTGCTGGGCGTTGTAGCCGGCGCCGCGCGGGTCGGCGGCGGGATTGGCGAAAGCGGTGAAGCGAGCGATCTGGTACGGCTTCAAGATGCCGAACCACCAGACCGCGAACCCGCCGCCGGCCGCCGCCACGCCCAGCCCGACAAGCCAGGTCTTGCGCACCCCCGAGATGGCCAGCATGCCGAGGATGACCGCCGCGAACACCAGCGTGGTGCCCAGGTCGGGCTGCAGCAAGATGAGCACGGCCGGCAGCCCGGCCAGTGCGAGGGCGAGCAGGATGTCACGGTGACCGGGGCCGACCTCACCGTCGCGCGGCTCGCCGAGGATCATCGCGAGCAGCCCGACCAGACCCACCTTGGCGAACTCCGACGGCTGCACCTGGAATCCGCCGCCGATCACGATCCATGAGTGCGAGCCGTTGATCGTGGCGCCGAGCGGGCTCAGCACGGCGATCAGACCGGCGCAGGACACGACGTACAGGATCGGCGCGTACGCCCGCATCAGCCGGTAGTCCAGCGACGCGACGAGCCCGCCGAGCACGAACCCGATCGCCAGGTTGAGCAGGTGCCGTTTGAGGAAGGCCTGCGGATCGCCGCCCTGCTCGGTCAGCGCCGCCCTGGTCGCCGACCACACCAGGACCGCGCCGAAGATCGACAGCGCGACGACGGCCAGCATCAGCGGCCAGTCGAGGCGGCGCAACGGCGACTCTCGGGCCCGCCGCGTCCACGACCGGCGGACGCCGTAGCCGTCGATCATCCGCGACCCGTCGATCATCGGCCGATCACCCACTCCTCCTGGGTGACGTCGTGGGCTCGTCCGACGGGGCGGCGACCGGTCCGAGGGAGTACCCCGACGGGGCGGCCACGGTGCCGTCGGGACGGACTCTGGGCAGCTTGCTCGGCGGTACGCCGCCCGGCAGCGCGGCATCCTTCACGTCGCCGAGCCCGTAGATGCCCTCGTAGATGCCGCGCACCGCCGGGGCGGCGACCTGCCCGCCCGTCCCGGCCTGGGCGACCATCACCACGATCGCGTACCGCGGGCGCTTGGCGGGCGCGAACGAGGCGAACCAGGAGGTGTCCTTCTTGCCGAAGACCTCCGCGGTGCCCGTCTTGCCGGCCACGGCCAGCTTGTCGAACTCGAAGCCGCTGAACGCGCCCGCCGCCGTGCCGCTCTTGGGGACGTCGGCGAGCGCGGCGCGCATGTAGGCCAGCACCCGGCGGCTCACCGGCAGCCGGCCGGCCTTGACCGGTTCGATCTCGCGGATCAACGTGCCGTCCGGGGCGACCACCGCGCGCCCGATGCGCGGCTGCCAGAGCGTGCCGCCGTTGGCCAGCGCCGCGTACGCGGCGGCCAGCTGCAGCGGCGTCACCAGCACGTCGCCCTGCCCGACGGAGAAGTTCGCGGCGTCACCGGCCCGCCAGACATAGCCGGAGGTGCAGTTCTCCGTCGCGATGGCCTTGAGGTAGGCGGCCCGGCTCGGGTTGGTCCGCGCCAGGTCGGGATATCCCGTCTTGGCATGCTTGCAGTCGGACTTCTTGGTGGCGTCCCAGTAGGCCTTCTTCCAGGACCGGTCGGGGATCCGGCCGCTCGACTCGTTCGGCAGGTCGATGCCGGTGGGCCTGCCGAAGCCGTAGGCCATGGCCATCTTCACCATGGGGTCCCTGGGCTTTTTGACCGGGCGCATGCCGCCGTCGCGCAGCCATTCGTCGTAGGCGAACTTGTAGAAGATCGTGTCGCAGGAGACGACGAGGCCCTCGTGCAGGTTCATCCGGCCGTGCGCCTCGCCCTCGAAGTTGCGGAACGCCCGGTCGCCGACCTGGTAGGACCCGGGACAGTCGTAGGTGCCGGTCAGGCTGTTGCCGGCCCCGATGGCCGCCGCCAGCGAGGAGATCTTGAACGTGGAGCCGGGCGCGAACTGGCCCTGGACGGCGCGCGAGATCAACGGCTGGCCGCTGCCGTTGCCGAGTAGCCGGTCGTACTGCCGCTGCGTGACGCCGCCGGCCCAGATGCTGGGGTCGTACGTCGGGTAGCTGGCCAGCGCGACCACCCGGCCCGTCCGCACGTCGAGCACGACGCCGGCCGCGGCGTCGCCCTTGTTGCGCAGCTGCTTGGCGCGGTCGACGGCCTGCCCGAGGGCATCTTCGACGATGCGCTGCACCCTGGCGTCGATGCTGGTGATGAGGTTGTTGCCGGGCACGGGTGCCTGTTCACGGGCGGTGCCGGTGACCCGGCCCTTGCTGTCGACCATGACCGTGCGAACGCCGGGCGTGCCCCGCAGGTCGCCGTCGTACTGGCCCTCGAGGCCGTCGCGGCCGATGAGGTCCACCCCGCTGAAGCCAGTGACCTTGAGGCCTTTGCGCCGGTCGAGCTCCTCCTGGGTGATCGGCTGCAGGTAGCCGAGCGCCTGGGCCGCGCCGGCGCCCGCCGGACGCGGGAACTGCCGGACCGCCTGCACCTGCGCGGTCACGCCGGGGAACTCCTCCTGCCGCTCCATGATCTGCAGGGCCACCCGCATCGAGACCCGGTCGTCGACGGGGATCGGCTGGTAGGGCGAGCCTGGCCAGCAGGGCCGCTGGATGCCGGGCCCGCACAGCCGGACCCGCTCGGTCAGCTTGCGCTGCGAGGTGCCCAGCACCTTGGCCAGCCGCTTGAGCAGCGCCGTGCCGCCATCGCGCTGCCGGGACAGGACCGTACGGTCCACGGACACGACGAGCGCGGTGCGGTTGCGGACCAGCGGGCGGCCGACGTCGTCGAGGATCTGGCCGCGCACGGCGGGGACCACGATGTCGCGGGTGCGGTTCTCGGCGGCGACACGCTGGTAGTGATCGCCGTTGAGCACCTGGAGGTACCACAGCCGGCCGGCCAGCGAGACCAGCAGCGAGGCGACCAGCACATGCAAGACGAGGAGCCGGAAGTGCGATGTGCTGTTCATGGCGCGGTCACACCCGCTCCCGCTGCAGCGCACGGTAGCGGGTCGGCTCGAGGGCGTTGCGGTCGCGCGTGACGCCGCCGTCGGCCCGCCGGCTGAGTCTGAGCACCGCCCACAGCACGAACGGACTCGCCAGCACGTCGTACAGGACCGCGAGCGGCACGATGTGGGAGACGATCGGCCAGGTGGCACGCGGGTCGTCGAGCAGCATGCCGACCCCCGCGTACAGCACCGTGCCCACGAGCGCGCCGGTGGCGACGACCACGAACGGCACCACGGTGGTCCGGTCCAGCTCGCCGGCGAGGAGCCCGCAGGCATAGCCGATCAGGCAGTAGACGAGCGCGTAACGGCCGATCGTGTGGTCGGCCGGCGGCACGATGTCGGCGGCCAGGCCCGCGCCGAATCCGGTGACCATGCCGAGCATCGGCCCGTTGGTGAGGGCGAGCGCGACCACCGCGAGCAGTACGAGGTCGGGGGTGACGGCGCCGGGCAGCGGCAGCCGGTTGGCCACCGCCACCTGCAGGACGAGGGCCAGCACCGCGATGGCCGCGGCGAGCACGTTGCGCGACATCGTCACCTCCTCGTTGTTCGCGCGGTGGGCGTCGTTCGCGCGGTGGGCGTCGCCGAGGCGGACGGCGCGGTCGCACCGGGCGTCCCCGTCGACGTGGAACCGGGGGTGGGGGTCGCGGTCGGCGGCGGGGCCGGCTTGGGCGGCAGCACCGCGTCGTGCGGGTCGGTCTTGGGCGGCGCCACCACGACGCCGACGACGTCGAGCCTGCTGAAGTGCACGAACGGCGTGACGTACGCGGTGCGGGTGAGCGAGCCGGGCGTCTTTTCGACGCGCTGGATCATGCCGATCGGCACTCCGGGGACGTACGGGCGGTCGCCCTCGGAGCCGAAGGTCACGATGCGCTGCCCGGGGCGCAGGTCGGCGCCGCCGTCGAGCAGCTGGAAGCCGAGCGGGGTGTCGCGCCCGTCGATGCGGCGGGCGCCCAGGCCCTGGACGATGCCGATCTCCTGGGAGTCTTCGAGCCGCCCGCCGATCGAGGAGGCGGCGTCGGTGGCCAGCAGCACCGTCGCGGTCGACGGGCCGACGCGGGTGACCCGGCCGACCAGCCCGTCGCCGGTCATCACGGTCATGTCCTTGCGCACGCCGCTGGAGGAACCGACGTCGAGCGTGACGGTGTCCTCGAAGCCCTGGCCGGCGGAGATCACCCGGGCCGCGACGACCTTGTAGCCGCCGAGGCCGGCCGAGCCGAGGAGCCGGTCGAGCTGCTCCGCGCGCGCGGCGTCGAGCTTCTCGGCGCGCAATTGCTCGCGCAGCCGTTGGTTTTCCTTCTCAAGGCGGTCGGCGCGGCGCTGGGCGCCCGGCGCGTCGGCGAAGGCGCCGATCGTGTCGCCGATCGGATGCACCACCGCCGCCGCGACGTTCTCGATCGGCCCGAAGATCGCCGCGCCGATGCCGCGCAACCCCCGCAGCGGTGAGTGGTCGCCGCCGCGGTAGTCGATGGTGATGAGCGCGATCGCGAGCAGCAACAGCACGCCGAGGACCGTGCGGGTGTGTCGGGTGTCGTTCACCCGCCTACCTCCGGGAAATCAGCGTCGCGGTTCGGGAATGAGGACTTGCCGGAGGGCTTCGAAGTCTTCCACGCACTTGCCGGTGCCGAGCACCACCGAGTCGAGCGGGTTGTCGACCAGGTGGATCGGCATGCCGGTCTCTTCACGCAGCCGTTCGTCGAGGTTCTTCAGCAGCGCCCCGCCGCCGGTCAGCGCGACGCCGCGGTCCATGACGTCGCCGGACAACTCGGGCGGGCATTTGTCGAGGGTGGTCTTGACGGCGTCGACGATCGCGTTGACCGGCTCCTCGATCGCGCGCCGCACCTCCTCGGCCGAAATGATGATCGTTTTGGGCAGGCCGCTCACGAGGTCGCGGCCGCGGATCTCGGCGTGCGGCTCGTCGGTGAAGGGGTAGGCCGAGCCGATGGCCATCTTGATCTCTTCGGCGGTGCGCTCCCCCAGCATGAGGGAGTATTCCTTCTTGGAGTAGGCGATCACGGCCTGGTCGAGCTCGTCGCCGCCGACCCGCACGGACTGGCTGGTGACGATGCCGCCGAGGGAGATGATCGCCACCTCGGTGGTGCCGCCGCCGATGTCGACCACCATGTTGCCGGTGGGTTCGTGCACCGGCAGGCCGGCCCCGATGGCGGCGGCCATGGGCTCCTCGATGATGTAGACGCGGCGCGCCCCGGCCTGGTAGCCGGCCTCCTTGACGGCGCGCTGCTCCACGCCGGTGATGCCGCTCGGTACCGCCACGACGATCCGGGGTTTCGCGAAATGCCGTCGTTTGTGAACCTTCTGGATGAAGTAGCGGAGCATCCGCTCGGTGACGTCGAAGTCGGCGATGACGCCGTCCTTGAGCGGGCGTACGGCGACGATGTTGCCCGGCGTCCGGCCGATCATCCGTTTGGCCTCGATGCCGACCGCGACGATCTTGCCGGTGTTGGTGTTGATCGCTACCACGGAGGGTTCGTTGAGGACTATGCCGCGGCCGCGGACGTACACCAACGTGTTCGCCGTACCCAGATCGACCGCCATGTCGCGGCCGAGGAACGACAGCTTGTTACCCATGAAGAAATGAGGCCCTTCCCGGTGCGGCGGGCGTACAGAGAGGCATGTCCATCGTAACGCGATAGCGCAGGTTGGACAGGTACGGGGGCAAACAGAGTTGTCCGAAAACACGGCCATGGTGTGGCAACTTACCTGCAAAAAGACGCGCGGGCCGAAGCCCCCGGCCCGCGCGTGTCGAGGTGCCGCTGCGACACCGTACGGTCGTTGAAAATTCGCCTAGTCGCACTCCTCCGCCGCGCTTTGGACGACTTCTCGGCGGCCTTCTCCGTCGGCTTCTCGCGCCGGGCTCGGACCGCCCTAGAAGAGGTCCGGGAAGAACAGCTTGATCTCGCGCTCGGCCGAGTAGGTGGAGTCAGAGCCGTGCACGACGTTCTCCTGGATCTCCAACGCGTGGTCGCCGCGGATGGTGCCAGGCGCGGCGGAGACGGGGTCGGTCGCGCCGGCAAGCGAGCGGAAGGCCTCGACCGCGCGCGGGCCCTCGACGACCATCGCGACGAGCGGGCCGCCGGTGATGAACTCCACGAGGTCGCCGAAGAACGGCTTGGCGCGGTGCTCCTCGTAGTGGGTCTCGGCCGTCTCGCGCGGCAGCGTACGCAGGTTCAGCGCGACGATCGACAGGCCCTTGCGCTCGATGCGCGAGATGACGTCGCCGACCAGGCCGCGGCGGACACCATCGGGCTTGACCAGGACAAGAGTGCGCTCGGACACGGAAATTCTCCTCAAGACTTTGTTGGACGCGGGCGCAGCTTACCCGGTCAGTGCGACGTACCCGGGCCGACCCGGATTACCCGGCCACAGCGGTGTTTCCGGACGATTCGCCGACCTCGTCCGCCGACTCTCCGGCACCGTCCGCCGGCTCTCCGCCACCGCCGGCCGGCTCTCCGGCACCGCCGGCCGGCTCTGGGGCGCGACCGGCGGGCAGGACCGCCGCGCCGGAGAGCCGGCCGGCCACCGCGGCGACGCCCGCGAGCAGCACCGTGATGACACCGGCCACGATCAGCCAGCCCCGGAACGCGGCGGTCAGCGCGACGACGACGTCGCGCGCCCCGCCGCCGGCGTCGATCGCGGCGTCCACCCGGTGCACCTGCAGCGGGCCGATCACCAGATATCCGCACAACACGCCGGGGAAGCACAGCGTGAGGCCGAACAGCGCGGCGCCCAGGCCGGCCGCGCGCAACGACGCGGCCAGCGCCATGCCGAGGCCGGCGCCGAGCAGCACCAGCGGCGCCAGCACCGGCCAGGGCCGCGACCACGCGCCGGCCATGGTGTCGGTCGCGAGCAGCACCAAGATGGCCACGACGGCCAGGCCATGGCCCGCGAGCACGGCCGCCCGCGCCGCGGTCGTGCGCAGCCGCGCCGCGAGCAGCGCACCGGCGAGGGCGGCCGCCGCGGCCCCGAGATAGGGGGTGAGCGGCACGCCGCGCGGCCCCAGGTAGGTGCTGACCAGGCCCGCCAGCGGGGCCGCCAGCGGCATGGCGAGCACCCCGGTGGTGAGCGCCACCACGGCGAACCCGAGCGGGGTGCCCGCGGTGGCGTCGCGCGAGCCGACGACCCCGAGTCCGGCCAGGCCGGCCAGGCCGACCCCGGCGACGATCAGTTGCCCCCCGGGCGACCAGCCGTACGCGGACACGACCGCGAGCAGCGCGAACCCGGCGGCGGGCGCGAGCGGCAGCAGCAGCTGGGTGCGTTCGGCGTGCCGCAACGCGGGGAGCGCCGCCCGGGCGGGCAGCGGCCCGCACACCGCCGCGACGACCAGCGCGAGCGCGGCGAGCCACGGGTAGGGCTGGAGCGCCGCGCGCCACTCCCCGGGGAACTGACCGGCGGGGACGACGCCGGGCGCGGCGGGGTCGGGGACGCCGGCCATCGGTATGCCGAACAGCGCCAGCGGCACGGCGAGCATGAGCGCGGCGGCCAGCGAACCGGCCCACAACGCGGTCAGCGCCCGCCCGCGCGCCCCGTCGTGACGCCAGGCCAGGACGAGCGTCGCGGGCAGCACCGCGCCCGCGCCCAGCCCCTCGACGAAGCGCAGCACGCCGACCGCGGGCACCGGTCCGAGCACGGGCAGGGACCCGGTGAACTCCGCGGCCACCTCGGCCGCCAGCACCACGCCGAGGCCGGCGATCAGCACGAGGGACGCGGGGACGCGGCGGGCGAGCACGGCCGTGAGCGGGACGGCGAGCAGCAGGCCCGGCAGGGCCAGCCCGGCGGCGCGCACCATGGCGGCGGCGTCGCCGGCGGGCAGGCCGAGGTCGCGGATCGCCTGCGCGACAACGTAGGACATCGTGTTCGGGACCACGAGCACGGCGGCGGGCACCGCGGTCATCACGATGAGTAGCGCGCCGAGACGGCTCCACCATGCCGACCCCGCGGTTGATTCAGCGGCTTTTTGGTCATTCCCACCCGGTGAGGTGGACAACGAGGGAACGGCCACGACGTTTCTCCTCCCGAAGGGACGGGAACCGCCGCACCATAACGGCATATGTCCAAATTTATAATGAAATATGCGAATGGCGATATGCGGCGGGCGAGGGTTTTACTCTCCCCGGAGATTAGCCTGCCTCGGCACTTTCGATGCGGCGTCCGAGCCAAATGGCGGTCACCCAGAGCGCGGCGAAGAGCGCACCCAAGAAAAACATCACGGAAACCACCGTTCCCGCCGCGATAGCCACTATTTGGAGAATTGTCCCCAGGACGTACGCCCACCGATACCGCAGCAGCCCGGCCGCCAGCAGACAGCTCACCACGAGCCCGCCCCCGACGATCCCCGCCTGCCCTCCGTCGGCGCCCGAGATGGTGATCGCCACCGGGATCGCCAACCCGAAAACGAGCGCCTCACACGCCAGCACCATGGCGCACAACCGCCTCATCGGACTCCTCGCGCTCATGCCTCACCGGCCCGCAGCAGCGTCCTGGCGTCACCCGCGGTGATCACCGAGCCCGTGATGAGCACCCCCGCGCCCTGGTACTCGCCCGTCTCCTCGGCGAGCGCGATCGCCTGGTCGATGGCGTCGTCCATCCGCTCGGCCACGTGCACCCGCTCCGCTCCGAAGATCCCTTCGGCGATCTCGGCGAGCTCCTCGGGCACCATCGACCGGGGCGAGGAGTTCCTCGTGACGATCAGCTCCGCCAGCACCGGCTCGAGCTGGTCGAGAACGCCCACCACATCCTTGTCCGCCGCGATCGCGATCACCCCGACCAGCCGGGTGAACCCGAACGACTCGGTCACCGTCTCCACGCTCGCCGCCATCCCGGCCGGGTTGTGCGCCGCGTCGACCAGCACCGTCGGCCCGGTCCGTACGACCTCCAGCCGCCCGGGCGAGACCGCCTTGGCGAACGCCGCCCGCACCAGCGCCGGGTCGAGTTGCTCGGCCGATCCCTCGAACTCGGCCTCGGCCACGACCCCGCGGGTGACGGCGTCGAGATCGGGAGTCCCCGCGGTCGCGGCCCCGGTGGCGAACGCCTCGACCGCGGCCAGCGCGCACGCCGCGTTGCCCGCCTGGTGCTCCCCGAACATCGGCAAGAACACCTCGTCATAGATCGCGTGCAACCCCTGGATCCGCAGCAGTTGCCCGCCCACGGCCACGTCGCGCTGCAACACCCCGAACTCGATGCCCTCGCGCGCGACCGTCGCCCGCGCCTCCGCGGCCCTCCTGAGCAACACCTCGGCCGCGGCCACCGGCTGCTGCGCCAGCACCGCGATCGCACCCGGCTTGATGATCCCGGCCTTCTCCCCCGCGATCTCCTCGATCGTCTCCCCGAGATACCTCGTGTGATCGAGCCCGATGGGCGTCACGACGGCGACCGCCCCGTCGGCCACGTTGGTCGCGTCCCACACCCCGCCCATGCCCACCTCGACGACCGCCACGTCGACCGGCGCGTCCGCGAACGCCGCGAACCCCATCGCCGTGAGCACCTCGAAGAACGACAGCCGCACCCCATGCTTATCGTCGATCAGCCGCACGTACGGCAGGATGTCCTCGTACGTCTCGACGAACCGCCGCTCACCGATCGCCTGCCCGTCCAACGCGATCCGTTCCCGCATCGTGGTCATCTCGGGGCTCGTGAAGCTGCCCACCCGCAGCCCTCGTTCGCGCAGCAGCGCGTCGATCAGCCGGACCGTGCTCGACTTGCCGTTCGTCCCGGTCACGTGGATGACGGGATACGTCCGTTGCGGAGCCCCCAGGAGGTCCATCAGGTCGCGGATCCGCTCGAGGGTCGGGTCGATGTCCCACTCGACCCCACGCGACCTGATCGCGCCGATAACCGCCCTGTAGTCGCTCACGTTGCTCCACACACGCCGCCATCCGTACGCCTGCAGCCTACTGATCCGAAATCCAGGCCTGTCGCTTGGGCGAGTACGCCGACTACCATCCCGCGACTGTGGACGCCTCCGTCGGATCGCAGCGGACAACCGTGCTACGGATGCGCATAGACCAAAGGCATAGCTTCTTCTTTCAGGTCCCCGCCGTACGGGTGCATCCGACGGTCCTGTCCAGCCTCGGCTTCCCCGAATTCACCCTCGTGAACATCGCGATGCCCGGCAGTCACCGCAGATGTACGGCCTGGATGGTGGGTGGCGACGGTGACTGGGACGGATGCGTGACGCCCTGGCATCGTGCTGCGCAGCTCTCGTCCGCCGCGTGGCGGGACCTCGTGGGTGCGGGAGCTCCGCGATCGGGCGAGAGCGTCGAGATTGAGGTTCCGGTCTTTCGCCTCCCGGTCCGCCCGGCTCGCGTCGAACGGCTCCTCGCGGGCAACGAGCTGGGTCTACACCGTGACGATGCGACTGAGCTGGGGGCGGGAGATTGGGCTTTCGTCAATTGGGGCGGAGTGCCAGGGATCTTCCGGGTGCGCACGTCCTCCGACGCCCGTGATCGAGGCGTTGTCCGTCTCTCCTACCAGGCGCGGATGCTCTTGGGGGTACCGGAACGTCGCCATGGCCTGCTTCCTGAAGTGTTGCTCGGGCCGGCGGCGGCCTATGGGCGTCCACCACTCATCGGTGAGCCGCGCTTCGAAGGACCCGGTTCCGGCTCGTGGCGCCGGGCGCTTCGACTGCCGGGCAGCGTGCTGGAAACGTGTGCGAGGGGGTTGCTCCGCGCCCCGGAGGTCGCGCTGCGTACAGCGGACGCCAAGCCGGGCGAGGACCGGTCCATGGTCGTACGGATCTCCGCCGAGTTGTTCCCATTGCTTGGGACCACGGCTGGTCAACAGGTCTTCGTCACGTGGGGCCCGCGCTGCCAGGCAATCGCCACCGCTCTCGCCGAGCCGGACACGACCAGGCAGGGCCGCTGGGCGCGGACGGACGTCATCGGCCCGGTCGGACAGAGCGTCGACCAAGTCCCGTTCTTCGCCCTCGTTCGCGTCGGCGCCGAGACGAGAGCGGCCCTCGGCATCCCGAGGATGGCCGTCGTCACGATCCGCCGTCGGGTCACATCACTGATTCTGGGTAAGCTCAACGAACTGATCCTTCCTACAACGGGGCTTTTGATCGCTTTGGCCGTGAACGTGAAGCTGCAGATGTGGAAGCTGGCGATCGCGACTGTGGTGGTCTTCGCGCTGCTGATCATCCCACTCCGTCTTCGCCGCAACCCGCGAGGCAGAGTGCGATGAGCGCGCTCGGCGTCTTCTGGGCGGAGTGGGAAAGGCGGGCGGCCGGCGAAACGCGTGACATCGAGCGCGCTCGCTCGCTCGCCCGGGCCCTTGAGGTGGAAGATCCTCAACGCCCCGTCCTCACCGTTGTCGGGTCCAAAGGCAAAGGCACAGCGGCGACGTATGCCTCCGCCTACCTCGCCGCGACCGGCGCCCGGGTGGTCACCGTGACCAGTCCCCGGCTTCGAGAGGTCAGGGACCGCGTCCGCGTCGACGGCCGGGCGATCGGCGAGAAGGATCTCGCCCGGCTGGCGGAGCGTCTCGACGAGGCGCGTGCGGTGTCGCTGCCGCCCTATCGACCGGGCATGGGATATCTGTCGCCGAGCGGCCTGTTCATCATCGGCGGCGTGCTGCACGCGCTCGACGTCGAGGCGGACGTCATCGTGCTGGAGGCCGGAATGGGCGGGATCTCCGACGAGGTCAGCCTGTTCGCGCCCACCGTCGTCGCGATCACATCGGTGTTCGGCGAACACCTCGGGGTGCTGGGAGACACGCCGGCAGAGATCGCCTCCGACAAGGCCGGCGTCGTGACCTCCGGCACGCGGGCGGTGATCTCGATGCCGCAGGATGCTCCGATCCGAGACGCGATCAACGACCGGGTCGCCGCAGCGACGGGCGGCCGCGTCAGGGTGGAAACGGTCGAACCGGGTACAAGCGGCATTCCTGCCCGATTGCTCCCCCAAGGGCTGAGCCACCACAATGCCGAGCTGGGCTGCGTGGCCGCGCAGAGTCTGCTCGATGTCACCGGCCGACCGGCGCCGGGAGGCGAACGGCTCAAGGAGGTCCTGGCCTCGGTGGTCCTGCCCGGGCGCGCGTCGTGGCATGACGTCCCTGGCACGTCGAGCCGGCTGTTCGCGGACGCCGCCATCAATCGGGCCGGCGTCGCCGCGGCGTTGACCGAAGTGTCGCGGCACTGGAACACCATCGATCGCGTGCTGGTGTCGATGCCCGACCACAAGGACGTGACGGGAACCGTTCTAGAGCTGGATGACCTGCCGGTCACCTTCGTGCGGCTGGATGACAGGCCTCGCCTGAGGTTCACGCATGCGCTGCCCCCGAGCTGGGAGATCGTGGACATCGCCGCCGTCGATCGCGCCTTCCTCGCGGCGCGCGGCCGGCGGTTGGTCGCGCTCGGCACCGGTTACTTCATCGCCAGGGTCCTCGACCTCGTCGACGCCGACACCGAACGGCTCTTCGCCGCCCCGGCCTGAGGCCATCACCTGCCGGGGCGAACGCTCAGGGGACGAGGAGACGTTGAAGGAGGGCTTCGACGGCGCCCTCGCCCTCTCGGGTGGCGTCGTCGGTGTCATCGGACCTGGCGATGACGATGGCGATCTCGTTGAGGGCGGCCAGCAGCATGTGGGCGAAGGGCGTGACCAGATGGGCGGGCAGGCGCCCGGTGTCGGAGATCGCCTGGAGGGCGACCTTGATCATGCCGAGGGAGTGCTGCTCCTCCAGCTCGCGCCAGCGGCGCCAGCCGAAGACGGCCGGGGCGTCGATGAGCAGGATGCGCTGGACGATCGGATCGCCGGCAGAGCGGACCCAGGTGAGGCACCCGGCGCGGAGCGCCGCGACGGGGTCGTCTATGCCCTGGGTGGCGCGCGCGATCTCCTGGTCGATCTTGGCCTCGACAGCCTCGTGCACGGCCTGGAAGAGACCCTCCTTCCCGGCGAAGTGGTGATAGAGAGCCCCGCGGCTCACGCCTGAGTCCTGCAGGACCGCCTCGATCGAGGTGTCCTCGTAGCCGCGGCCGGCGAACAGCGGGGTCGCGATCTCTATGAGCTGCTCGCGCGTGGCTCGGCCACGCTCGACCTTCTTGTTCATGGGCATCTTTCATACCGGAACGTTGACGTACCGACTGTCGGTATGGGAATGTCAAACCGACAGTCGGTACGGAATCCAGGGGGATTGTGTCATGCGTACGGTCCAAACTCGATCCGGTGAGATGGCGTATGTCGACGCGGGGCAGGGGCGGGTCGCCTTGTTCGTGCACGGAGTCGGCACCAGCAGCCACCTGTGGCGCAACGTCATCGAGGCGCTGCGCGACGAGCCGGAGCGGCGGTGTGTCGCGATCGACCTGCCGCTGCACGGCGCGACGCCGCCGCGCCCGGATTACTCGCTGCCCGCGCTGGCCGAGGCGATCGAGGACTTTTGCGCCGCGCTCGACCTGACCGGGATCGACCTGGTCGGCAACGACACGGGCGGCGCCATCGCCCAGGTCTTCGCGGCCCGGCACCCCGAGCGGCTGCGGACGTTCACGCTCACCAACTGCGATGCCCACGACAACATGCCGCCCGAGCAGTTCAAGGCGACGATCGAGCTGGCCGAGCGCGGCGAGCTCGCCCCGCTCATCGCGGCGGGCGACGGCCTCGACGTCGCCCGGGCCAGCCTCGGCGCCGGCTACGAACGGGCCGAGGCGCTCAGCGACGAGACGCTGCGCGTCTACATCGACCCGATCAGGCGCACCCCGGAACGGGCCCGCGAGTTCGAGCGGTTCCTCGTCTCGCTGCGCGCCGACGACCTGCTCGACGCCGAGCCGGGGCTGCGCAAGCTCGACGTGCCCACTCTCGTCGTCTGGGGCACCGGCGATGAGTTCTTCGAGGTGAGCTGGGCCCACTGGCTGCACGACACCATTCCCGGCGGCACCGAGGTGGTGGAGGTCGAGGGCGCGAAGCTGTTCTTCCCCGACGAGCGCCCGGCCGACCTCGTTCCCCATCTGCTGCGTCACTGGGCCGCCCACTAGCCAGGAGGGATCGGCGCGATCGGCCGGCCGCCGGTGGCTCGATAGGACACCGCCCCACCGGGGGCGGCGGTGTCCGCCTCGGGCGTCGCCGCCGGCCGGCCCGCCGTCGTTGCGGTCAGCCGCCGCGTCCGGCGGCGACGATGCATGACCCGGATACAATGAGCCGGCGCGTGTCCTATATGCAACGATCCGATCACGTTTGGCGGGGGGATCACCATCGAGAACAAGGGCCGGGCAGGGTTGCGGGTTGGGTCCACCGTGAAGAGGCCGGAAGAGATCCAGCGTTCGTAGAACCTGCCCTGCGTCCATGGGCGCGTGCCACATCGCAGCTCAGCGCGCTCGGGGGGCTCGGCCACGGGGGGAGAGTCGACGGAGGATGTAGGCGGTTGGCGCGTCTGGGCGGAGACGGATCCCCGGGCGCGGCAGCTGGCAGGGAACCAAATGGAGGAGAATCCCCTCCAACAGCCTGACAGGTACCTGAGTCGGGACCAGGCCAACCGGACCACGTCAACGGCGGGACACCAGTCAGACGGAACCAGCACATGGCGGCCGGATGTCCGGCGACGCTGAGGAGAGACGATGAGCGGTTGGAACCCGCCACCGGGCGGCTCGGAAGACTCGCCGTACGGCGGTGGCCCGGATTATGGTCAGCGACCCGGCTATGGCCAGCAGGCGGGATATGGCGAGCAGGGCGGCGGCTACGGCGGGCAGCAGCAGCCCGGCGGCCAGCAGCCGTACGGGGGTCAGCCCGGCTACGGACAGCAAGGCGACCAGGGCGGATACGGCGGCGGCTACGGACAGCAGCCCGGTTACGGCCAGCAGCCGGGCTATGGCGGCGGCCAGGGCGGCGGCTACGGACAGCAGGGTGATCAAGGGGGATATGGCTCCCAGCAGCCCTACGGACAGCAGGGCTACGGGCAGCAGTCTCCCTATGGGCAGCAGCCGCAGGGGTACGACCCGTACGGCCAGCAGCAGGGCCTGCCCGACTATGGGGCGCCCACGACGTACGGGACGCCGAAGAAGTCCAACACCGGGCTCATCCTCGGCATCGTGGGCGGCGCGGTCGCGCTCGTCATCCTCATCGTGGTGGTCGTCGCGGTGACGAGCGGCGGGGGGCCGAAGCACGACGTGGTCGCCGCGGAAACCGCGGGCGGCTGGTCGCGCGACTCCGCCGGGGAGAGCCGCTTCGCCCAGACGATCAACAGCCAGAAGAACATCCTCCAGTCGGCGACCGGAAACCGGCTCGACAAGGTGGTGTCCGGGTTCTACAAGGACCCGAACGCGTCGTCGAGCAGCCTCGTGCCGGCCGGCGTGATCTTCCTGGGGGGCATCGGGCCGCTGGGCGATCCGGACAAGTTCGTGTCGAGCTTCCGCAGCTCGGCGGCGTCCGCGGCGGGGTCGGTCACCGAGGTGGACCCCGGCCAAGGCGGCGGCAAGGGCGTATGCGCCGAGGCCAGGGCGGCCGGCCAGACCATCGCCTTTTGCGCGTGGGCGACCAACGACTCCTTCGGCGAGATCGTCTCCACGAGCCCCGGCAAGTCCGCGACGGAGATCGCGGAGCTGATGCGCAAGATGCGTCCCGACCTCGAACGCGAGAAGTAATCCGCGAATCCGCTGACCAGATTCCATAGTCCATCGGATGTCGCCGGGGTGAACGGGGACCGGGACCGGCACGACGATCTCTCGCTCATCCCCCTGGCTCCCCACGATCCCCCAGAGCGGGAGACAGATGCCCGACGTCAATCCGCTTCGTGCCAATGACCCTGTACGTGTGGGTTCGTACCAGCTCACCGGCCGTCTCGGCGAAGGCGGCCAGGGAACCGTCTACCTGGGCGAGAGCGCGTCCGGGGAACGGGTCGCCGTCAAGCTCTTGCATCCCTGGCTCATCGGGGACGCGAGGGCGCGCGCCCGATTCGCCGGTGAGCTGGGCCATGCCAAGCGGGTGATGCCGTTTTGCACGGCCCGGGTCCTCGACGCGGACGCCGACGGCGACGTCCCTTACATCGTGAGCGAGTTCATCGACGGCCCGTCCCTGGCCGAGGTGCTCACGAAGAACGGGCCGACGACCGGGGTGGCCCTGGACCGGCTCGCGATCGGCACGATCACCGCGCTCACCGCGATCCACGAAGCCGGGATCGTGCACCGCGACTTCAAGCCCGGCAACGTGATCATCGCCTCGGACGGGCCGCGAGTGATCGACTTCGGCATCGCGCGGGCGCTCGACATGACGGGGACCTTGACGAACGCCTCGGTGGGCACGCCGGCCTACATGGCGCCGGAGCAGTTCTCCGGCCGCCCCGTCGGCCCGCCCGCCGACGTCTTCGCCTGGGCCTGCACGATGGCGTTCGCCGCGAACGGGCGGCCGCCGCACGGGGACGACTCCGTACCGGCCGTCATGAATCGCATCGTCAACCAGCCACCGGATCTGGGCACCATGTCCGGGCCGCTCGGCGAGATCGCGGTGCGGTGTCTCGCCAAGGATCCGGCTGCGCGCCCGACGGCCCGGCAGATTCTGCTCCGCCTCCTCGGCGGCGCGGAGGAGGCGGCGACCCCGGCGACCCCGGCGACGCCGCCGGTCCCGCCGGCCGCGCCGCAGAACCTGCTCAACCAGGGAGCTCAAGTGGCGGCCGCGGCGCCACCGCCGCAGGCCTATCCCCCGCACGCCTATACGCCGCAGGCGCCGCCGCCCCATGCCCCTCCCCGGCATGCCCCTCCCCCGCACGTCCCGTCCCCGTCGCCCTACCCGGCTCCCTACCAGCCCGTGGCCGGGTCGACGCCCGCCGCCGGGCCGTACGGTGCGGGCTCTTCGAGGGGGCAGGGTGTCAAGATCGGCCTGCTCATCGCCGGCGGCGTCACCGTGATCGCTCTGCTGCTCATCGTGGTGGTCGTCTCGCTGAGCTCCGACCGCGACGGGCGGAAGCAGACGACATCTCCCGTCGCCGGCACCTCGACCACAGCCGCCGGCCGGTCACAGAGCGCCTCGCCGGTGGGCGCCGGGCGGCACGACGTGATCGCCGCGGACACCGCGGGCGGGTGGCCCCGCGATCCGGCCGGGGAACGGGAACTGGCCTCCACGATCAACTCACAGAAGAGCACGCTGCGGAACGCGACGGGTGGCAGGCTCACCAAGGTCGTGTCCGGGTTCTACAAGGACGAGAACGCCACATCGAGCAATGGCCTGCCGGCCGGGGTGATCTTCCTCGGCGGCACCGGCCCCCTGGGCGATCCCGCCGCGTTCGTATCGAGCTTCAGGAGCGCGGCATCGGCCTCCGGCACTGTCACCGAGGTCGACCCGGGAGCCGGGGGCGGCCGGGCGGTCTGCGCCGACGCCCGGGCCGGCAGCACGACCATCGCCTTTTGTGCGTGGGCGACCACCGACTCCTTCGGTGAGATCGTCTCGACGACGCCCGGCAGGTCGGTCGGGTCGGTCGCCGCCCAAATGCGCAGGATGCGTCCCGACCTCGAGCACGTGACATAAACCCCGCCGGGACCGCCGGTGGCGCCGCGACAGCGCCGGGATGGCGCCCCGGGATGACCACGAGCGAGGCCCCGGGCCGGGATGGCTCGGGGCCTCGCTCGGTTGGCTTCGCTTCGATCCGAGGGACCAGATGGCGTTCGTCGACGCCGAAATGTCGTTTTGTGCACCCCTTGGTCGAAATTTGGGCTGCTTTAACCCGACTAGGCGGACTTCTCCCGCGGCTCCCGCTTGTTGGTGCGCTCGCGCGGCACCAGGGTCGGGTTGACGTGCTCGAGGACGGCCTCGCGCGTGATGACGACTCTGGCCACGTCGGCCCGGCTCGGCACCTCGTACATCACCGACAGCAGGACCTCTTCCAGGATCGCCCGCAGGCCGCGCGCACCGGTGCCGCGGAGCACCGCCTGGTCGGCGATGGCCTCGAGCGCGTCGTCGGTGAACTCCAGGTCCACACCGTCGAGCTCGAACAGCCGGTGGTACTGCTTGACCAGGGCGTTCTTGGGCTCGGTGAGGATCTCGATGAGCGCCTCGCGATCGAGGTTGTGCACCGAGGTGATGACGGGGAGCCGCCCGACGAACTCCGGGATCATCCCGAACTTCAGCAGGTCTTCGGGCATGACGTCGCAGAAGACGTCGGCCGTGTCCTCGAAGTCGTCCTTCGAGCGCAGCACCGCGCCGAACCCCATGCCCTGCTTGCCGACCCGTTGCTCGATGATCTTCTCCAGGCCCGCGAACGCACCACCGCAGATGAACAGCACATTGGTCGTGTCGATCTGGATGAACTCCTGGTGCGGGTGCTTGCGGCCGCCCTGTGGCGGCACGCTCGCCGTCGTCCCCTCCAGGATCTTGAGCAGGGCCTGCTGGACGCCCTCGCCGGAGACGTCACGGGTGATCGACGGGTTCTCGCTCTTGCGAGCGATCTTGTCGACCTCGTCGATGTAGATGATCCCCGTTTCGGCCTTCTTGACGTCGTAGTCCGCCGCCTGGATCAGCTTGAGCAGGATGTTCTCGACATCCTCGCCGACGTATCCGGCCTCGGTCAGGGCCGTGGCGTCCGCGATGGCGAACGGGACGTTGAGCAGCTTGGCGAGCGTCTGCGCGAGCAGTGTCTTGCCGGACCCGGTCGGCCCCAGCAGCAAGATGTTGGACTTGGCCAGCTCGACCGCGTCATCCCTGCTGTTGTCGCCTGACTGGATCCGCTTGTAGTGGTTGTAGACCGCGACGCTCAGCGCCTTCTTGGCCTTCTCCTGCCCGATGACATAGGAGTCGAGGAACTCGTAGATCTCCCGCGGCTTGGGCAGGTTGTCCCACTTCATGTCGGAGGAATCGGACAACTCCTCCTCGATGATCTCGTTACAGAGATCGATGCACTCGTCGCAGATGTACACGCCAGGGCCCGCGATGAGCTTTTTTACCTGCTTCTGGCTCTTTCCGCAGAACGAGCACTTGAGCAGGTCACCACCGTCGCCGATGCGTGCCACCCAGATCTCTCCTTTTCGTGGGGCCGCGCGTCCAAGATGCGATGAAAGGCGCGCCCTGGAAGCTTTCGACGTTGGCTCCGACGTTACCGTCTCTGGGGCGGTTGGTAAGCCCCTCCTTCGGAAGTCTGACGGTCAGCCGGGCTGTTGGCCGGTCGCCGTCCTTACGACGACACTACCTCGGCTCGGCGCTTCCTGCTTGCGAAGACGTCGTCGACGAGACCATAAGCTTTGGCCTCCTCGGCGGTAAGGATCTTGTCGCGCTCGATGTCGGCCCTTACCTCCTCGAGCTTCCGGTTGGAGTGCCGGGCGATGATCTCCTCGAGCTGCTCGCGAATCCGCATGATCTCGCGGGCCTGGATCTCGATGTCGCTCGACTGGCCGTAGGTGCCCTCGGTGGCCGGCTGGTGGATCAAGATCCGCGAGTGCGGCAGCGCGGCCCGCTTGCCGGGCGTCCCGGCGGCCAGCAGCACGGCGGCGGCCGACGCGGCCTGGCCGATGCACACCGTCTGGATGTCGGGCTTCACGAACTGCATCGTGTCGTAGATCGCGGTCATGGCCGTGAAGGACCCGCCGGGCGAGTTGATGTAGATGCTGATGTCGCGGTCGGGGTCGATCGACTCCAACGTCAGCAGCTGCGCCATCACGTCGTTGGCCGACGCGTCGTCGATCTGCACGCCAAGGAAGATGATCCGCTCCTCGAAGAGCTTGTTGTACGGGTTCATCTCCTTGACCCCGTACGTCGTCCGCTCGACGAAGGACGGGATGATGTATCGGCTCTCGACCGGGCGCACGCCGCCGCCCACCTCGATGTTCGGCCGGATCAGATCACTCATTGTCTGTGCCTCCGCTCAGTCCTGGCCTCAAGAAACGGGGCCCTCGGAGGGCACCTGGTTGGCGCTCAACACCACTTGATCGACGAAGCCGTAGTCTCTGGCCGCTTCGGCGGTGAACCAGCGGTCGCGATCGGAGTCCTTCTCGATCTGGTCGAGGGGCTGGCCGGTGTGGAAGGCGATCCGCTCGGCGAGCGTCTTCTTCACGTACAGCATCTGCTCGGCCTGGATCTTGATGTCGGAGGCCGTACCCCCGATGCCGCCGGACGGCTGGTGCATCATGATCCGGGCGTGCGGCAACGCGAACCGCTTGCCCTTGGCGCCGGCGCAGAGCAGGAACTGCCCCATCGAGGCGGCCAGCCCCATGCCGACCGTCGCGACGTCATTGGGGACGTACTGCATGATGTCGTAGATCGCCATGCCGGCCGTCACCGAGCCGCCGGGCGAGTTGATGTAGAGGTAGATGTCGCGCTGGCCGTCTTCGGCCGACAGCAGCAGAAGCTCGGCGCAGATGCGGTTGGCGATGTCGTCGTCGACCTGCTGGCCGAGGAAGATGATCCGCTCGCGCAGCAGCCGCTGGAACAGCTGGTCCGACAGCGGCAGCAGCTGGGGATCCGTCACCCGGGACACAATCGGCCCAGGCGCCGCGCCGGGCGCCTCCCGCGCGGCTTCGGCGCCCTGGGGGCGCACACTTCCCTCGTCGCTCGTTGGTTCGCTCACAAGCTCGCTCACGGGGGTGTTCCTCCGTCGGTATCAAGTCCGCTGATTGGACAGTAACGCGCTCCGGACACCGCTCAGGTCGTGAGGTCCGCGTTTTCGCTCGGGGCGTATCAACCCAGGCCCGACAGCCGCTCCGATGGCCTCGTCTCACCTCGTTCCGGGGG
>DASTYC010000034.1:0-22556 GCA_035765195.1 Streptosporangiaceae bacterium | reverse complement strand
GCCTTGATCGGCATCCCCTCCGCCCGATGCAACCGGCGGATCTCCGCCCACTCCTCCACCTTGATCACCTTCCAGAGGTTGGAGGGGGTCAAGATTCGCGCGCCCACAGGGGGTCATTTTTCAGCCGCCGCCGACAAGCCTCAGCCTCTTCTGTAACGCTGGCCGCTTGTAACCGCGTTGCGGTAGGCCGACGGTACCTTCGTTGACGCAACTCCTCGGTCGTAACGCGCAGAATCAGGTTCAACGTCGGCGGCGGAAAGGAGGAATTTAATCCCCAAATGACCGATTCGGACACCCCGTCAAGGGTCTGAAAAACAAAAGACGACAGGATGTAACGGTCACACACCACTGTATGGCCCGCAGCGAGCGCGGGACTGATCACCTCGGCAACGTGGCGGCTCCGATCCTCAGTGATCGCCTGGGCCAACGCGAGGCCACGTAACCGCTGCTCATTGGAAAGATCAAAATGAGGTGTCGGCTCCTTGGTGAGGATGACGCGCATCTGCTGGGCGTCTTTATCCAGCCGCTTACTCAACGCGGCGATGAGCGTTGTCTTTCCGCAGCCTTTTGGCCCTTCAAGCGCGATGAGCTGCCCTGTACTCACCACATCGTCCTTCTTCATGGGTGGGGACCCACACGCGCCGCCGGCGGCAGAGCCCCAACGGCGACGATGCCTACTCGCGATCCGTGGTATACACATTACCCTTAGTAGTATTCGCGAGGGTAGCCACTGCGTCTCTGTGCGTGATCGGCAGCAGGCTCGTCGCCCGACTCGCTGCGCGGAAGTTTCCCGATCGTCGGCGTCGGCACGACCCGGCTGTGCCGCGCCGCGTGGCCTATTGGCCAGCGATGCAGTGCCCGGCGGGCATGGGGTTGTGAAGTGGGTCACCGCCCGTCATGGGGTGGTGGGGTGTCTCGTCTGTGTTGGTGAGCACACGAACGGAGACGTCCATGAAGATCTTCATCGCCGGAGCGTCCAGTGCGATCGGCGGCCGGCTCGTCCCCCAACTGGTGGCGCGCGGCCACGAGGTCGTCGGCACGACCCGCTCGGCCGCCAAGACCGGCGCGCTTCGGGCGCTCGGCGCCGAACCGGTCATCGTCGACGCACTGGACCCCGACTCGGTGGCCGATGCGGTGGCGAAGGCCGAGCCGGAGGTGATCGTCCATCAGCTCACCGCGCTGAACGGGCCGATGACCATGCGGCACGTCAAGCGGATGGCGGCGGCCACCAACCGGCTGCGCACCGAAGGCACGGACCATCTGCTGGCCGCCGCGCGCGCCGTCGGCGTCCGCACGTTCGTGGCGCAGAGCAACGCCTCGTGGATGGAGCGCACCGGCGGGCCGGTCGCCGTCGAGGACGACAGGCTCGAGCCGAGCCCGCCCGCGGGCATCGCCGCGGCGGCGGTGGCCGCGTTGCGCCACGTGGAGGCCGCGGTGACCGGCATCACCTGGGCCGACGGCATCGTGCTTCGCTACGGTGCCTTCTATGGTCCCGGCACCGGCCTCAGCGCCGCCCCGGACGCGGTCATGACCGAGCAGATCCGCAAGCGGAAGTTCCCGATCGTCGGCGGGGGCACCGGGGTGTGGTCGATGGTGCACATCGCCGATGCCGCGGCGGCCACGGTCGCGGCCATCGAGCGCGGCAGGCCCGGGATCTACCACGTCGCCGACGACGAGCCTGCCCAGGTGCGCGAAATCCTGCTGGAGCTGGCCCGCGTCCTCGGCGCCGAGCCGCCCCGCCGCGTACCGGCCTGGCTCGCCCGCCTGGTGGCCGGCCAGGGCGCGGTGGACCTGATGACACGGGCCCGCGGGATCTCCAGCGACAAGGCCAAGCGCGAGCTGGGGTGGACGCCGCGGTACCCGAGCTGGCGCACGGGCTTCGCCGACGGATTGAGTTGACCCGATATGTCCACGTCGGACCTGTACGGTGAGCTGCGGCCGCGGGCCTTCGCCATCGCCTATCGGATGCTCGGCAGCGTCGGCGAAGCCGAGGACGTGGTGCAGGAGGCGTTCCTGCGGCTGCACAAGACCCTGCGGCGGGACGAGTCGATCGCCTCGCCGCGGGCGTACGTCGCCACCCTGGTCACCCGCCTGGCCATCGACCAGTTGCGCTCGGCCCGGGCGCGCCGGGAGCGGTACGTCGGCGAATGGCTGCCCGAGCCGCTGGTCACCGATCCGTCCCCGGCCGAGCTCACCGAGACCGCCGACTCGCTGTCGCTCGCGTTCCTGGTGTTGCTGGAGAGCTTGTCGCCACGCCAGCGGGCGGCGTTCCTGCTGCGCGAGGTGTTCGAGTATCCGTACGCGCGGATCGCCGAGATCATCGGCACCGACGTGGACGGCGCCCGGCACCTGGTCGCGCGGGCCCGCGGCCACATCCGGGAACGCCGGCCGCGCTACCACGCCTCTCGGCGGCAGCGCCAAGAGCTGGCCCGGCGCTTCTTCGCCGCCGTCGAGCAGGGCGACCTGCGCGCGCTCGAAGAGCTGCTGGCGCAGGATGTGGCGCTGCACGGCGATGGCGGCGGCCAGGTGCCGGCGCTGGGGCGGCCGGTCAACGGCCGGCAGCGCGTGGCGCGCATCCTGGCGGCGGTGACGTCCGTGCTGGCACGAGCCGGTGGCGTGCGCTTCCACGCCGTCGAGGTCAACGGCCAGCCGGGCGCCATGGTGTTCGACACGCAGGACCTGCTTGTCGGGGTCATGGGGCTGGATATCGCCGACGGTCAGATCCAGGCGATCCGGTCCATCGTCAACCCCGACAAGCTGCGGCACTTCGACCGGGTCGGCGACATCGGCGCCCTGGTGCGCGCGGCCCGCCGGCCCCCATCCGGCGCCGAGCCGACCCAGGCCGCCATCAGAGTGGACGGATCGCAGTGATCGTCTGCTGGTGGATGATCACATCGAACCACTGGCCGAGCGTGCCGCCGGACATGTGGAACCGCTCCGGCTGCGCGGGATCCCACCGGGCCAGGATGCGGATCTTGGCCGGTGCGCTCAGCCAGGCTTTCGCCTCCGGGGTGAGATTCGCGCGCAGGTTGAGCAGGTACTGGGCGGACCCGGCCGCGCCGAGCGGGGCGTCGCTCCACCGGGGTGGCGGCGGCGGCACGTCCCCGCTGGCCACCCGGCCCTTGGTGAAGGTGAAGGCGATCGATACGTAGTTCCGGCCGTACCATCGCCGCAGGTACGACCCCGCGGCGGCGAAACTCACCGGCTCGCCCGGCCCGATCTGGAGGCGCTGGCCGGGCGCGTTGGCCGTGTGCGGGATGGCCGCCCAGTAGGCGATCTTGTCGCCGGACTCGCGCCGCCACCAGCGCAGGTTCTCGGCCGCCCGTGCGTCCCGGTAGGCGCCCAGGTTCGTCTGGGCGTAGTACTCGTAGAACGAGCGGATCTGGCGGGCTTCCTGCAGGACCGCGCGGTGCTCCGCGCCGCCGCCGCGCAGCCGCGCGACCAGGTCGTAGAGGCCGCGCGCGTGGCGGATGTAGGGGCGCTTGTCGTCGATCTCGGAGAAATACCGGTTCGCCCAGGCGCCGATGTCGGCCGAGGGCGGCCTGATGGCCTTCAGGTGGCGCTCGGCCTGGGCCAGGCGGCCGGGGGCGTGCTCGGCGATGTACGCGGCGACGGCGTCGTACGCGCTCAGCCCGGTGGCGTAGACCTCCACGCCGACGAACTCGACCTTGTCGTCGTTCGCCGCGTTGTAGTCGCGCAGCCAGCGCAGCACGTCGGCCACCTCGCGCGTTCGCCACGTGGCGGTCATCCTCCGCATCAGGCCGTCCAGGTCGCCTTCACCCCCGCCGATGTAGGCGTTGACCTGATGTCCGACCGTCCAGTCCTCCTCCCAGGCGATCGTGCGGAAGCCCAGCTCCTCGACGAGGTAGCGCAGCGCGCGGTGCTTGAGTACTGCCTCCTCGTGCGAATCGTGGAGCGACTCCCCGAGCCCCACCACGGTGGCGGACCCGACCGCTTTCCGCAGCGGCGCCAGGTCGTCCATCGGGGCGGCCGGGTCGATGGTCGCGAGCGGTACGGCGTTCGCCTCGACCCAGCCGGTGACGGGGTGCGGTGTCACGACGACCCCGGTCGCGGTCACGAGGGCCACTATTCCTGACAAGAGCATCGATCTGTCCTTCGTCCGTGAATGCGTGATTCGCGAACGATGCTCCTTGCCGGGCCGGACCGGCGCGTCCCCCGTAGGGCGGCGTCCCAACTACGGCGAAGGGCGTAGCCCCTTGGACGGCGTCAGAAGCGGAAGCGGGTCAGGCCGCCCGGCTCCGCCGACAAGACCACGGTCGCCGAGCGCGGCTCGATGCGATACACGTTCCACGGCGGTGGCCCCTGCGACGGTGCGTTGAACGGGGCGGTGATGCCCGACCCGCTCTCATCCGGCTCCGCCGGCCAACCCTGGTCGGCCCACGCCTTGGCGATGCGGGCCACCGCGCCCGCCTCGGTCACCCGCGTCGCGTCGCCTTCGATCACGACGTCCGCGTCGCGGATCGACACCGCGACCGAGCACCGCGGATCGCGCTCGACGTTGCGCCCCTTGCGCGTACCCGCGCCCGTCTGGAACCAGAACGCGCCGTCCACCCAGAGGGCACCGACCGCGGTCACATGCGGGCTGCCGTCCTCGTTGACCGTGGCCAGCCACGTCGAGCGGGCGTTCGGGGCGTCCGGCCGCGGTGCCGAGCCCGTACTGAGCTTCTCGACGATGCCGGCCCAGTCCACCGGCGGCAGCCCTTCCGCCTCACCAAGATTGATGATCTCCATATCCGGAACCTACCTATCTGATTCTTTCGAACGCCGCGTGATGATGAGAGACAGGACGACCGGTCAGCCGGCGTCGAGGACTTCACGTAGCTTGCGCGCGAAGGCTTCGGGTTGTCCGGCGTAGCCGAACTCGCCACCGAGGAAGCCGCCGTGGTGGCTGGGGAACACCGTGGCATCCTGACCGAGCAGCTTGGCCGTCGCCACCGAGGTGCGCCCGGTGAAGGTGTCGCGGGACTCCTCGCCCACCGCGACCACGATCCGCGTCGGCGCCGCGACGAGCGCGTCGATGTCGGGCCGGTAGCCGCTGATCGCCCACGACCGGTCGGAGAGCAGCGGATCGTCGCGTGACCCGTCGTCGTCGTCCGGCATCCCGAACGCGGCGGGGTCCGGAGCGGGCTGGGCGAAGTAGTCGTCGGTGAACTCCCCCTGCCACGACGTCATCATGATGAAGGCCGCCATGCCGGCGCCCCGCCCCTTGGCCTCGTACGCGTCCCGGAAGCCGGCCCTGGCGCGCTCGGCGGCCTTGGCGTCGGGGAGCACCGGGATGAGCGGCGGCTCGTGCGCCACCAGGGTGACCACGTCACGGGGGTGGGCCGCCACGAGGGCGAGCGCGGTCACCGCACCCCCGCTGCTGGCGAACATCTCGACCGGACCGGCGCCGAGCGCCTCGATGAGGGCGTGCACGTCGGCCGCCTGGATCTGGGGCACGTGGTCGACCCGGCCGTCCTTGCGGGTGCTGCGGCCCAGGCCGCGCGGGTCGTAGGTGACGACGGTGCGGTCGGGGAAGTACGACGCCAGCGTCCCGAAGCCGGCGGCGTCCATGGGCTGGCCGATCATGAGCAGCGGCGGGCGCCCGTCGGCGGTCGGCAGCGGGCCGTGGACGTCGTAGACGAGGTCGACCTCAGGAGTCTCAAGGGTCTGCGTAGTCATGACCATGGTGACTCCCCCCGCGCCGAAAACTCATCGCACCGTACCGCCCACGGTGCGCCCAAGGTTGATCTGGCCGGCTCAGCCGCCGCCTTGCTCGCCCTGCTCCCCGCCGCCCTGGCGGGAGACCTTGACGACGACCGTGTCCTGGGTGACGTCCTGGACGGCGACGTTGAAGCCCTCGGCTGTCGTCTGGCCGCCGGCCGGCACCGTCACCTCCTGGCCCGCCACGTTGAGTGTGACCTGGCTGCCCTTCACGCCGACGAGCTGGACCTTCATGCCGAGGATCGAGGCCTCCGCGTCAACACCTCGGTCCAGGGTCACGGTGCACGCACTGAGCGAGCACTGGGTCTCGGTGCCCTGCCCGCCACAGCCCGCTGCGACAAAGACGAGCGGAACGAACGCGAGGACGGCGAGCCGGTATCGAAAGCGGGAAGTCATGTGAGGTGAGTCTAGGGGCCGCCCCGGTCGCTTGTTCGCCCGTTGGTCTCGGCTTTCCCCGCCGACTCTCCCGCCGACCGGCATGGCACCGTCGTGGATATAGGTCAGTTTCGGCAGGTCCGACACCGACCAAGCCGCGCCGCCGGAGAATCCCTTTTGGGGACGTTCACCGCCCGCATGTACGGGCTGCTATGGCAATGTTCCTTACGGTGGCGTCTGCGGAAGGGGTGCGGCGTGTCGGGGTTGGTCGATCCAGTCACCGGCTGGCTCGCCGGTCTGCTCGGCGACGGCTGGGTGGCGCTGCTGCGCGGCTCGCCCGACGAGCGGCTGGTACGCCGCTCGATGGCCAACGCCGTCGAGGCGGTGATCGCAAGGGCTGATTCCCGTGCGCACAAGCCGCTGCGCAAGGGGCTGGCGCTGGTGTTCACCAAGCCTCCAGCGGTACGGGCCGAGGCGAGCGGTGCGGGTGACGGACTGCGGGCGGCGGTGGTCGCCCAAGTCGACCTGTTGCGTGACATGGGCGACGAGTCCGGCCGGCCGTTCTTCGAGACCGTCTCTGTGGATCCCGATTGGCTGGCGGAAGAGTTGGCCGAGGCGTTCGTGGCCGCGCTGGAGCGCGCTGTCACCGCGTCCAGCCCTGCCGAGTTGGTCGGCGGGATACGGGCGGAGCGAGCGTCGAGCGAGTTAGCGTCGGTTCCCGACAAGGTCGCCGAGCGAATCTCGGGCAGCTTGGCGGATATCCGTGATCTGTTGCTGGATCGTGCGGCGAGGTCGGCCGAGGAGTTCCAAACGGCGCGCGAGCGGTATCTGCGCCGACTGCTCGAACGGTACGGACGGGTGGACCTCGAGATCCTCACGCCGCTGACCGAGCAGGGTGAGCATCCGCACATGCTGCTCGGACGGTTGTTCGTACCACAGGCGGTACGTGAGAATCCGCCGCCGGTGGATCTGCCGCGTGAGGTGTGGCGACGGCTGGCCGAGGAGGGGCAGCTGGAGGTGGCGGACCTACCGCCGGAGCTGGATCGCACGCGGCTGGAGGAGGCGCGTCGCACCTATCAGGAACGTCCGGCGCGGCCGGTGCTGCAGGCGCTGGCGGATCCGGCCGCCCGGAAGACGGTCGTCCTCGGAGATCCGGGAGCGGGCAAGTCGACCCTGGCCAGATATCTCATGCTGGCGCTGGCGGAGGAGAACGCGGCGGAGGCCATCGGCTGGCAAGTCCCGCCGGAACTGACGGGCCGGCTGCCGATGCTGGTGGAGCTGCGGACCTTCGCCGACCAGCGCTGGCGCGGCAAGACGTTCCTGGACATGATCGACGAACTCGAACGCGGCGAGGGCTTGGGGATACCCGGGTCGCTGCTGGAGGAGTTCCTGCGCGCCGGCGGCCGCGCACTGGTGATCTTCGACGGCCTGGACGAGATCTTCGATCCGCGCGTACGGGCGGAGGTGACCCGGCAGATCGAAGGGTTCGCGGCCCGTTATCCCAGCGCCAGGGTCGTGGTGACGTCCCGGGTCGTGGGATACAGCCGAGGCCTCTTGGACGGGGCCGGGTTCGCCCACTACATGCTGCAGGACTTGGATCCCGCCCAGATCCAGGAGTTCGCCACCACCTGGTATCGCCACAGTTGCGCCGGCGATCCGGCCCAGGCCGAACGACTGCGCGATCGCCTGCTGGGCGCGATCGACAACTCGACCGCGGTGGCCGAGCTGGCGGGCAACCCGATGCTGCTGACGATCCTGGCGATCATCGGCCGCCGCCGGGAACTCCCCCGAGATCGTCGTACGGTCTACCAGCATGCCGTCATGGTGCTCGTCGAACACTGGGACGTGAACAAGCACCTGCGCGACGAGAGCGCCGACCTGCCGCTGCTGGATCACGAGGACAAGCTGTCGCTGCTGCACCTGATCGCCCGCCGCATGCAGGACGGCCCCGCGGGGCTGGCCGGCAACCATCTGCCCGCCACAGACCTCCTCGAACGGTTCGAAGGCTATTTGGACGAGCGGTTTTCGCTGCCCAAGGATCGCTCCGTGCCTGCCGCGCGTGCGATGCTCCGCCAATTCCAGGAACGGAACTTCATCCTGTCGAGCTTTGGCGCAGGCGTGTACGGATTCGTACACCGCGCCTTCCTCGAATATCTCGCGGCCGACGACATCTACCACCGGTTCAACGCGCGCGAACTGGATGAGCAAGAGCTCTTCACAGTCTTCGACGACCATTGGGCCGATCCGGCGTGGGCAGAGGTGTTGCTGCTGCTGGCAGGCATGATCCCGGAACGGTTCGCGGTCGAGGCCATCACTCGCCTGCTCGCCGCCGACCCACGCTGGCGCATCAGAACGCGGCCACCACGCCACCTGATCCTCGGGCTGCGCGCCATCGGTGAGGTCCGCCGGCATTCGGTCCTGGCCCCGCATGCCCGTACCATTACCCGCCACCTCACCCATCTCCTGAGAGCCGCGGCGCGAAAGGAAGAGAGGCGGATCGACAGCCCTTTGATCGGGACCGTCGAATCCGTCGTGCGCCAACTCCTGGACGGCTCCCCACCACGATGGCTCGACCACAATAGATACCTCGGCTGGTACGAGACCATTCGTCCGCGCCTGCCACCTCGCGCGTTTCGTACAACGCGCGTCGCGGCACGTCTTAATGTCGCTTTGCGGCTTCACCCCGGCGGTGAGGTACGGCAAGTCCTCAGCGACCCAGACGAGTTCGTCCGGGTGGCCGCAGTGGAAGCGGTGGCCTCGGGATGGCCGCAAGACCCGCAGGCTCTCACCTGGCTACAAGACCGCGCCGCCAACGACCCAGACGGGACCGTCCGGGCGGCCGCGGTGCAGGCGGTCGCGTCGGGATGGCCAGACGATCCACACACCCTCACCTGGCTACAAGACTGCACCGTCAACGACCCAGACGGGTTCGTGCGGGGGGTTGCGGTGGGGGCGGTCGCGTCGGAATGGCCGCAAGACCCGCAGGCTCTCACCTGGCTACAAGACCGCGCCACCAACGACCCACACGAGTTCGTGCGGGCGGCCGCGGCCGAGGCGGTGGCCTCGGGATGGCCGGACGACCCACACACCCTCACCTGGCTACAAGTCCGCGCCGCCAACGACCCCCACGAATACGTGCGGGTGGCTGCGGTCGAGGCGGTCGCATCGAGATGGTCGGACGATCCACACACCCTCACCTGGCTACAAGACCGCGCCGTCAACGACCCAGACGAGTCCGTCCGGGTGGCTGCGGTACAGGCGGTCGCCTCAGGATGGCCGGACAACCCACACACCCTCACCTGGCTACAAGACCGCGCCGCCAACGACCCCCACGAACACGTTCGGCGTGACGTGAAGCAGTGG
Organism: Streptosporangiaceae bacterium; assembly: GCA_035765195.1. Classification (GTDB taxonomy): domain Bacteria; phylum Actinomycetota; class Actinomycetes; order Streptosporangiales; family Streptosporangiaceae; genus CALAED01. The sequence goes on along the minus strand of DASTYC010000034.1, from coordinate 13,094 downwards.
GTAAGTGAGCTTGAGGCGGAACGGTGAGAGATCAGAGCGAGGGAAGATCTAGGTCTTCTTGGAAGGAGTTTCTGTCCACACCGCGCGGAGCTGGTCGCGGGCCGCACGGACTTCGGGAACTGTGCACCAGGGACCGGACGCTGCGAGCACGCCTTTCACTTCTTTGTTGAGCCGAACCGAGTTCACCAGCGGAACGACGCGGGCCAGCGTCAGCATGCGGTCGGCGGCGAACTCGGGTTGAGACGCACGCAGCGATGCGGAGATCTGTTGTGCCAGGAAAACGCCATGCAGCCGCGGCCAGGACCCTCCAAGGCTCTGCACGGCTTCATCCAGCCAGACCTGGGCTTCACGGTATTCCCCCAAATCGTAGAGGGCACTTCCGACGCTGCCCATTAAATCCGCAGTGTCACGAGCTGCTTGAGGGTCGCCGCCCCTGGGTTCGCCGAGAAAATTTCCCACGTGGTCGAGCACATGTCGCGCTTCGCCCTCGTGACCGTTCACCATAGTCAGCGACCAGCCGTGCCGCAGCTTTAGCCAGGCCTGTTGCTGAGCGGGAACATCGTGGAGCTTGGTCGCCTGCTGCGCGTACTTGACGGCCAATCCTGCGTCGCCCCGATGATGTTGAATGCGAGCCAATACGCTCAAGGCTCGTGATTGAGTATCGGCGTCTCCGGAAGTCCGCGCGAGCACCAGACCGAGCTCGCCCACCTTCTGCCCTGCGTCGTACTGGCCGGCGTCGCTGAGCGTCCAGACCGCCTCAACGGCCAACCCCGACGCGGCCATTTGTAGCTGCTTATCACGGCTGCCTACAGCGGACCTTATCTGTCGAATATGCCGCATCGCGGGCACGGCTCCAGGTGCACCGCCATTTTGATATCTGTCGGCGGCGACCCGTCGTGTGAGTTCTCGAAGATACGCGGGGTCTTCATAGGGACCGGTCTTGGGGGACGGCACGAACATCACGGAGGCAGCCGCGGCGACGAATTCTCGGCGTTTCACGGGGTCCGCTTTCTCCCTAATGGGACGTATGACCACTTCCAACCCTACACGAGTCAGGGTGTTGATCACTTTGGCGAACTCCAGGCCGCCTTTCCCATTGATCACATCGGAGACCCATCCTTGACCCTTGCCCAGCTCACGGGCGAGTTGGTGCTGGGTGTAACCACGCTTGCGCATGATCATTTTGAAGGCTTCAGGGAGGCTTCGAACTTCCATGCAGGGAAGCGTATCGGGAGTCATGATTCCACAACTAGCTGTAGTCAGAAGTCGCGGCGATGATGCTGTGTCACAGGACACACACAGGAGCACTGCATGATCACAGATGCACGGCGCTTGCTCGGCGTGAGCAATTATGCGGCGACGCCGCAACAAGTGTCGTACGCGAAGATATGGGTTCGCAAGGTGCTCGCCGACCACGTCGATCAAGACACGATCTTCGATGTTTCGCTGTGTGTGGTGGAACTTGTCGATAACGCACGCAAACACGGCCGCGCCGATGGGCTGATAACCGTCTCGGTCTATATGGCCATCGACACGATCCGCGCGGAGGTCACCGATGGGGGCTCGGCGGCGACCGTCCCGCGCGTGACGGACAAGCTGCTCACCGAGGACGGCCACGGACTGAAGATCGTTTCTGAGGTCGCCGATCAGTGGGGTTCCCATCAAGATCCCGACCTCAACCGCGTCGTCTGGTGTGAATTTCGAAGGAAGGGATGAGAGGAAATGTCCGTTCAGGCCGAGTGCGGCAACCAAGAACAGTTGCTGGCCACCGCCGCCGAGTTGCAGACCATGGCCGATCTCATCGGGAAATACCCGGCCGAGGCCCAGCTCATCATCGCCGCACTCGAAGACGGCCTCACGCTCGGCCCGATGCGAGTGGCGGACGCCGGCCGCGATTCGTGAGCCTCGTCATGTTGCTCGGTCCCGACGAGATGGCGCGGCGAATTCAACACCGGCATTCGCCTGGCTGGCTGGTGTGGCATGGCAAATACACCGGGCACTACTGGGCGCTGGCCAACTGGGCGCCCGGCCCGTACGCCCTGCTGAGCGCGGCCACCCCCGATGCGCTCGACGCCGCCATCGCCACCTTCGAACTCCTCCACCCCAAGCCCGCACCCCGCCGCCCCCATGCCCTGGCACATTGAAGAGTCCGACGATTGCGGTGTTTCCTGGCGGCGAGCCGAACTCACCTGCTGCTACTACCACCCCCGCGTCGCCATGCTGGAAGCCCTGGAGATCATCCAAGACGAATGGCGGCCACCCGAGCATTCGCTGCGCCAGCTCGTCCACGCCCTGCAAGGCGAGTCCGTCGCCCACTTCTGGCACAAAGCCATCCGCGTCGTACGGGCGGACGCCGCGCGCTGAGGCCGGTCAAGCCGGAGGGGTCTCGCGCGGCGGGTGGCGCAACGTCCATGCCTGCCTGGGAGCACCTCTTGTCAGAATCGACACGACCTGCCCCGCACGTGCTCGGCGACTCCCCAGCTCGAACACAAGGCTGGACCACTCCTCGGCGTAGCGCCCGCGATGGCCGACCGGCAGCATCGCCGCGCTTAACGTGACCAGCCGACCCGTCACGCGCCCGTGCGGTCGCACCGCCACCGGCACTACTTTCGACTTCGTCGCACCTTCAGTCGCCGCAGCTCTCCGCATAGTGTCCACCGCGTGCGCCGCTTCCCCCGCGTCCGTAGTCGCGCCCGCCGCCGCGTTCGCCGCCCTTCTCGCAATATCCAGCGCGTGCGCCGCCTCCACGGCGGTCTCCGCCGCTTCCGCCGCCCACCTCGCCCGTTCCGCCATCGTCGCTGACTTCCTTGCCGTATCCGCCGCGTTCGCCGCGATCTCGCCGTTTCCGCCGCGTTCGCCGCCCACCTCTCCTCTTCCGGCGTCCTCGCTGACTTCCTTGCCGCATCCGCCACTTCCGCCGCCGATCTCACCGCTTCCTCCGCTTCGGCCAACCACCTTGCCGTTTCCGCCGCCACCCGCACCGTCTCCGCCACAAGCATTGCCTTGTCTGCCTGATCTGCCTTTTCGGCTGCGGTCTGCACAGGCGTCCGAGCGGTTCCGAGATCTCGAACTGTGCGGTTGCGGCGGCTCATCCGGGGGCTCCTGGGGTCTGGGGGCGGACCCTGCCCCATGGGACTGGGGAAGTGGCGCGGTTGGCGTGGGCGGCGGCGAGAGCGAGGCGAGCGGCTTCCGCGCCGTCCTTGGTGAGCTGGTAGTAGCGGCGACGGGGGCGCGGCTGCTCGGTCTCGGCGTGCTCCGCGGGGGTCTCCCAGCGGGAGGTGATCCAGCCGGCCTGCTCCAGCCGGGTGATGATCGGATAGACCGTGCCGGTCGGCAAGCCGGTGGTCTGCACCATCTCCAGGCCGTACCACTCCCGGTCGGGCTCGACGAGCGCCTGGCGCAGCACCATTTGGGTCTGCAACGTCATCCGCGGGCCCGGGGTCATCGTGATCCCCCGGCCTTGCCCGCGTACTGCGACCACACCGTGAACATCAGCGTGGCCACCGCCACCCCCACGGCGACCGGGATGCCGATGCGCGGGACGATCGCGATGAGCACCATCACCGCCACGGCCACCAGTGCGATGCACAACATCACCAGCGCGTCCCGGGGGATGAACACCCCGGCCCGCCGTTCCGCCGAATGATCCTCGGACTCTACATACCACCTCATGGCTCGTACTCTACATACGAGCTTCTCCGGCTACAACCGCGAGCGAGTGCGGTGCACGATGGGGGGCATGCGTACGCGTACGGGCTCTGACGGCGCGGGCGGAGGCGGGGGCGGGCGGCAGTGGGCGCGGGCCGACGCGACTCGGGAGGCGCTCCTCGCCGCGGCCCGCGAGGTGTTCTCCGAGCAGGGCTACGCGGACGCGGGCATCGCCGAGATCGTCACGCGATCCGGGATCAGCGTCGGCAGCCTCTACCACCACTACGGCGGCAAGGCCGGGCTCTACCTCGCGCTGTGGGAGGAGCACACGACCACCCAGGAACAGCGCGCCACCGGGTCGGTCGCCGCGGCGCGCGGCGCGGGCGAGCGCGACCCGATCCGGCTGTTCATCGCCGGTGCTCGCGCCTTCCTCCAGGTCTGCTGGGCCGACCGCGACATCGCCCGGCTGTTCCACGAAGGCGAGGGCCCGGCCGGCTTCGGCCTGCTGCGCCGCCAGCGCTGGCGGCAGTGGACCGAGCAGAACACCCGGCTGCTGCGCGTCGACGAGAACGCGCGGGCCGGTCAGGTGCTTGTCCTCGTGCTCACCACGGTGATCGGCGAGGCCGGCCGCGAGGTCGCGACCGCCGAGGACGACGCGGCGGCCACCGAGATCATCGACGAGGTCGTCCGCATCCTGGGGCGGCTGGCCGAAACCGATCAGAATTTCTAGAATGCTGCTCTAAAACGCACCGCGCCGAACGTCACGAATGGAGCCCGCTCTGATGGCATCTCCCCTGGCAAAACCCCTGGCCGACAGGGTCGCGTTCGTCACGGGAGCGGGCCGCGGCATCGGCGCCGCCACCGCGATCAGGCTGGCCGCCGACGGCGCCGCGGTCGCCGTCGTCGACCTGACCGACGACGCGGGCAAGGCCACCGCCGAGGCGATCCGCGCCGCGGGCGGCACCGCGATCGTCGTCGGCTGCGACGTGTCCCAGCGCGACCAGGTCGAGGCGGCCGTCGAGCGCACCGTGAGCGAGCTGGGCGGCCTCGACGTCCTCGTCAACAACGCCGGCGTGACCCGCGACAACCTGCTGTTCAAGATGACCGACGACGACTGGGACACGGTCATCGACATCCACCTCAAGGGCAGCTTCCTGTGCGCCCGGGCGGCCCAAAAGCACATGGTCGAGCGGCGCTGGGGCAAGATCGTCAACCTGTCCAGCGTGTCCGCGCTGGGCAACCGCGGCCAGGCCAACTACTCCACCGCCAAGGCCGGCCTGCAGGGCATGACCAAGACCCTCGCCATCGAGCTCGGCCCGTTCGGCATCAACGTCAACGCGGTCGCCCCCGGCTTCATCGACACCGAGATGACCCGCCTGACGGCCCGCCGCGTCGGCGTCGACCCCGAGGAACGCAAGGCCGAGGCGTCGAAGGTGATCCCGCTGCGCCGCGTCGGCGTTCCCGACGACATCGCGGGCGTCGTCTCGTTCCTGTGCGGCCCCGACTCCTCCTACGTCACCGGCCAGGTCATCTACGTCGCCGGTGGCCCCCGGGCCTGACCGGGCCCGCGCGCATGCTCCCGAGAGTGCCGTACCACTGGCGGGTGCTGTCGGTGATCATGCTGGGCACGCTGCTCACCGGCATGAACGCGAGCGTGCTCAACGTCGCGCTGCCGGTCGTCGTACGGCACTTCCACGCGGGCGCGTTCGCCTCCGGCTGGGTGCTGCTGTCGTTCATGCTCGTGAACACGGTCGTGCTGGTGGTGTGCGGGCGGCTGGCCGACGTGTTCGGCCGGCGCGAGATCTACCTCATCGGCTACACGATCTTCACGCTGTCGTGCCTGGCGCTCGGCTTCGCCCCCTCCATCGGGGTGCTGCTGGCGCTGCGGGTGGTGCAGGCGCTCGGCTTCGCGATGATCCTGGCCAACGCCACGGCCATCATCACGCACACCTTTCCCGACCATCTGCTCAGCCACGGCATGGGGGTCTACATCTCCACGATCTCGGTGGCGCAGGTGCTCGGCCCGTCGATCGGCGGCTTTCTGGCCGAGGCCGCCGGCTGGCAGTGGGTCTTCTGGTTCAACGTGCCGTTCGGGGTCGCCGCCACGATCTGGGGCGCGGCGGCGCTCAAGAAGGTGCCGCGCGGCCCTCGCGAGCCGGTCGACGTCGTCGGCGCCGCGTTGCTGTTCGGCTGGCTGGGCGGCCTGCTGCTCGCGCTGTCGGAGGCTGGGGCGCTCGGGTGGCGCAGCCCGCTCGTCGTCGCGGGCGCGCTCGCGTTCGCGGTGCTGGCGCCGCTGTTTTGGTGGTCGCAGCGCCGCACCGCCCACCCGCTGATCGATCTGCGCCTGTTCGCCGACTCCGGCTTCACGCTGGCCAACGTCGCCGCCTTCCTGCACACGCTCGCCAGGTTCGGCATCGTGCTCGTCTTCTCACTGTTCTTCCAGAGCGTGTGGGGCCAGGACGCGGCGGTCGCCGGACTCGCCGTGCTGCCGGTGCCGCTCGCGATGATGGTCGCCTCGCCGCTCGCCGGTGCGCTCGCGCGCCGGGCCGGCCCGCGCACGGTCGCCGTCGCCGGACCCGTGCTCATCGTGATCGGCCTCATCGTGCTGCTGCCCACGCTGCGCCCGCACGCGTCGTACGCGATGATGGCGACGGGCCTGGCGCTGACGGGGGCGGGCTCGGGGATCTTCCTCACCGCCAACACGACGGCGATCTTGTCCCGGGTGCCGTCGGAGCAGCTCGGCGTCGTCAACGGAATGCGGCTCACGCTGCAAAACGTCGGCAACACGCTCGGCATCGCGCTCGCGCTCAGCCTCATCGCCAGCACACTGACCCGTACGCAACGACCGCTCATCTACGCGGGCATGGTGCCGGACGCGTCGCTGCCGGACCTGCTCGGCGGCTTCCACCGGGCCCTCGTCGCCATGCTCGCCATGGCGATTCTCACCGTGCTCGCCGCCGTGGCCGGTCGCGTCAACGACGTGACGGCGGCCGTGCCCGCCACGACCGCCAAGCCGGCCAAACCGGCCAAGCCGGCCAAGCCCGCCTCGCCCGGCCCGCTCGACCTCGACACACCACCTCGGAGGTGACCGCGATGCCCCTCGACCTTTCCGCCGTCGGACGCACGTCGGAGCCCTACGAACGGTCCTGGACCTCGGCCGACGCGCTGCTGTACGCGCTCGGCGTCGGGGCCGGCCAGCAGGACCCGCTGCGCGAGCTGGAGTTCACGACGGAGAACTCCCAGGACGTCGAGCAGCAGGTGCTGCCGACGTTCGGGGTCGTGCTCGTCCAGGCCGGCAGCACCCGCGACCGGGTCTCGATCGGCGACTTCGACCCGGCCATGCTGGTGCACGCCGAACAGGCCGTCACGCTGCACCGGCCGCTGCCGGTCGAGGGCGCCGTCCGCGTCACGACCACGGTGACCGGGATCTACGACAAGGGCAAGGGCGCGCTGGTCGTCACCGAGTCGACCGGGGTCAGCCCGTTCACCGGCGAGAAGCTGGTCTCGACACGGTCGTCGGCGTTCATCCGCGGCGAGGGCGGGTTCGGCGGCGAGCGCGGGCCGGCCGCCGACTGGACGGAGCCCGGCCACGCCCCCGACCACAAGGTCACCTGCCCGACGCGCGCCGACCAGGCCCTGCTGTACCGGCTGTCCGGCGACCGCAACCCGCTGCACTCCGATCCCGCGTTCGCCGCGCGCGCCGGGTTCTCCCGGCCGATCCTGCACGGATTGTGCACGTACGGCGTGACGGGGCGGGCGCTGCTGCACGCGCTGTGCGGCTCGGACCCGGCGCGGTTCGGGTCGATGTCGGGCCGCTTCAGCGCGCCGGTCTACCCCGGCGACGAGCTGACCGTCTCCATCTGGGCGAGCGGGCCCGGCGAGGCGCTGTTCCAGACGCGCACGGGCGACGGCACGGTCGTCATCGACCACGGCCGGGTGAGCTATCGCTGATCCCTCTACTCGCGCGGAGCGCGCGGCAGACGGTCGACGGCGGAAAGGAGCAGGTCGAGGCCGAACTCGAAGTCGGTCTCGGGATCGTGGCGCAGCAGGTTCTGCTGCAGCGCGACCACGTGCGGGAACTCGGCCGGGTCGAGGAAGCCGAGCCGGCGCGCGGGGCGGCCGGGGTCGGCCGGGTCCTTCGGCAGGTAGTCGAGCATCTTCGCCGCGCCCACCTCGCGCATCTGGGCGCCGATCGCGTACGCCAGCAGCGCGCGCATGATCCGTACGGAGGTCTCGCCGTCGAAGCCGGCCTCGGCCGCCACCGCAAGCGCGTGCTCGACCGGACGCATCCCCGCCGGCGCGGTGACCCTGCGGGTCAGCACGAGCGTCACCGAACGCGGATAGTCGTGCGCGACCTTGCGGAACGCGCGCACCAGACACCGCGCCCGCTCGGTCCAGTGCAGGGCCGGGTCGGCGGGCACGCTCATGCCGGCCAGGATCCGCTCGGCCACGGCGTCCAGCAGCGCGGCCTTGCTGGACACGTGGTTGTAGAGCGACATAACGGCGACGTCGAGATCGGCCGCGACCCTCCGCATCGACAGCGCATCGGCGCCCTCACGCTCGATCAGCTCGGTGGCCGCCCGGACGATGCGATCCTTGGTGAGCAGCATTGCCTCCCATTGACACTCGCGAGACTTCCGTGCCACCGTCTACGTACAATGTACGTTAGCGTGCGCCTGGGCTCGTACGCGGAGTTTTTCTGGCCTGACGCGCAGTTGTTGGCCTGACTTTGGGGGTAGCGCCGGTGTCGACCCGCGACCTGTACACCACACCCGTTGAGGAGCAGGAATGGCGGCTCGACCTCGCGGGCAACGCACGATTCAACTGGGAATACGACGAGGGTCGTGACCGGCTCCTCGCCCTCTACCAAAAGGGCAAGGACAAGCAGTGGGACTCCGTCAAGCGGATCGACTGGGACATCGAGGTCGACCCGTACAACGTGCTCGGCGTGCCCGACCAGGCGCTGGCCGTCTATGACTCGAAGTACTGGGACATGATGAGCGAGCGCGAACGCGACGATCTGCGCCGCCACCAGGCGGCCTGGCAGTTCTCCCAGTTCCTGCACGGCGAGCAGGGGGCCATGATCACCGCCGCCAAGATCGTGGAGACGGTGCCCGACCTCGACTCGAAGTTCTACTCCGCCACCCAGACGATGGACGAGGCGCGGCACGTCGAGATCTTCTCGAGGTTCCTGCACGAGAAAATCGGCATGGTCTACCCGATCAACAACAGCCTGCAGGGCCTGCTCGGCGAGACGCTGACCGACTCGCGCTGGGACATGCCCTACCTCGGCATGCAGGTGCTGATCGAGGGGCTGGCGCTGGCGGCCTTCGGCGTGATCAGAGACGTCGCCACCAAGCCGCTGCCCAAGCAGATCCTGGCCTACGTCATGCAGGACGAGGCGCGGCACGTGGCGTTCGGCCGCATGGCGCTGCGCGACTACTACAAGCAGATCTCCGCCGCCGAGTTGAAGGAGCGCGAGGACTTCGTCATCGAGGGCTGCTACCTCATGCGCGACCGCATCCGCAGCTACGAGGTCTGGGATCACTTCGGCATCGATCACCGCGAGATCACGGAACTGATCGAGAACTCCGATTACATGAGGATGTTCCAGAGCCTGCTGTTCAGCCGCATCGTGCCGTGCGTACGGGACATCGGGCTGTGGACCGACCGGGTCCGGCAGGCCTACGACGACATGGGCGTCCTCGACTACTCCAAGGCCGACCTCGAGGCGCTCATGTCCCAAGACGAGGACATCGCCGAAACCTACGACGCCGCCCGGTTCGCCGCGGAGGAGGCCGACCGCAAGGCCGAGGTCGACGCCGTCATCGCCGCCGAGGCCGCCGGCGACACCGCGTAATCACTCAAGCGAACCGCGGAGCAGTTCCGCCGCGGGCCGCTCGCGTACCTCGGCGCCGGGCTGGTCGATCAGGGCCAGGCAGGCGGCGTAGCCCGGGCCGGGATGCAGCGCGTGCATGGTGATCCGGCCGACGAGGTCGGGCCGGTCCGACCACGCGAGCAGGCGCGGCGGCTCGTCCGGCCGCGACACGGTGATCTCGGTCATCGGGGCACGCAACCCGTCGCCCGTCGCCTTGACGATGGCCTCCTTGCGCGTCCAGTACGCGAAGATGTCGCCGCCATCGGCTTCGGCCGGCGCGAGCACGTGCCGCTCGATGCCCTGCTCCAGCCGCCGGGAGCACGCCTCGACATCGACGCCGACCTGGCCGTGCGCCGACAGCGCCAACGCCACCCGGTCACCTGAATGCGACACCGACAGGCACGGGCCGCCGGCGACCACGGGCGGGCCGTGCGGTTTGCCGCAGTCGCGGCACTCGCGGTTCAGCGGCACCCGCTCCGGCTCCAGCCCGAGCAGCGGGGCCAGCGCCAGGCGGGTCATCGCCACGCCGAGCGTGAACCGGTCGCGATCTTCGGCGCGCAGGTAGCGCTCGCGCCTGCCGCGCTCAACCGCGTCGAGCAGCGCCGTGTGCTCCGCCCGAACATCGGCCAGTGTCGCCCACCAGACGTCGCATGTGGGTCTTGTGCCGACCAATCCGGCCTCCCCCGCCCATCCGCCGAACACCCATTATGTCGCGCGTTCCCGGGCGGCATCGACATTCTGTCCACATATGTTCGCGGTCAGTTATTCACGCTACGCGGAATCGTTATCTCGATTGGCCTGCGGAAAGCAACGAGACAAACGCAAAGAGTCGCCGAGCCAGACTGCTCGGCGACTCTGGTCGACGTCAAACCTCCCCTGACCTGCAGAAATACACCGACTAACGGGCCCAAGAGATTCCGGCTCCGTTTGCGGCCACCGCCTCCACCTCCTCAACGAGCCTACCGAGGGACCCCTCCGCCGGTTTCGTTCCCGCAAATTCCGTGACGGAACCAATGCGCTGTGTCGTCAAACCCAAGGCAACTGATTAGATGGGGCTCTAGGCTACATTGTTCGCAAGCGTCACGCGTGCGGAGTAGTCGATTTAAGCGTGGGAAATTCGACGCAGCCGCTTTCCTGTTTCCTGATTTCGCGCTATTCGAATGCGCGCAGGACCTCGCGGGCCACCGCCGTCGCCTCGGTGACGCACCGCTCCCTGGCGGCGTCGGCGCCGCCGGGGGGCCGGTTCTCGACGTAGCTCACCGCCGCGAGCGAGTTGCGCACCCGCACGACGACCTCGCCCACGACCGTCGGCTGGCCCTTGTCGGCCGCGTATCGCTGGTAGGCCTCGTCGCCCAGGCCGGAAACGTGCTCCATGGCCACGGTGCGGACGACGGGGTCTTCGCGGGCGTCCGCCCAGCGGTTGCCGATCGCCAGCCTGGCGTCGTCGACGGGGTCGGGGCTGACGGCCGGCGCGAAGATCTGGGTCTCGACCCGCAATTCCCGGAACCGGGAGCCGGACTTGGCCGAATAGTCGCACGTCGAGGCGGTGGGCCCGCCGCCGCGCGCGATCGTCGCGGCCGGGACGAGGCGGCGTACGGTGTCGGGCGACACCACGACGCAGGCCTGCGGCGCCAGCGTGAACAGCCGCGGCGCCGCCCGGTGCGTGAGCGCGGCTTCGGCCGCCGGCGGTTTCCCGGCCCGTGCCTCCCGCGTCTCGGTCGCCGCCCGCGGCCCGGCGTCGTACCGGTCGTAGGCGACGAAGCCGGCCGTGCCCAGCGCCAACGCGGTGACGGTCAGCAGGACGCCCACGACCGCCGGCCGGCGGCTCTGCGGGGGCGGATCAGGCGGCGAATAGACCCGGTGGAACGGCTCCGGGGGACGTGGTAGCCCCAAACCAACTCCCTACCTTCCCCCCATATGTGCAATCTCCACCCCGCAACCTAACCGGCGACGCCGCCCGGATCCAGGGCTCGTACAAAACCCTGGCAACCCAGGTATGCCGGCTCATTGTCGGTCCCGCGAGCGACAATGTGATCGTGTTGTTCGCAGATGTCGCCCAGACCTCCAGGGCGGTCGCCGCGGCGTCGGCCCGCCGGGCCAAGATCGAGCTGCTCGCCGAGTGCCTGCGGCGGGCGGCCGGGGCCGAGGTTCCGGTGACCGTCGCCTACCTGTCCGGCGAGCTGCCGCAGCGCCAGATCGGAGTCGGTTACGCCTCGCTGCGCGACCTGCCGCCGCCCGCGCCGGCCCCGACGCTCACCGTCACCGAGGTCGACGCCGCCTGCACCGAGATCGGCGCCGTGGCCGGCAAGGGCTCGGTGGCGACCCGGCGGGCGCTGCTGGCCGGCCTGCTCGGCCGGGCCACACACGACGAGCAAGACTTCATGATCCGGCTGCTCGCGGGCGAGCTGCGGCAAGGTGCCCTCGACGGGGTGATGGCCGACGCGGTCGCGGCGGCCGCCGGGCTGCCGGCGGCCGAGGTGCGGCGGGCGCTGATGCTCCGGGGGTCGCTGGGCGCCGTGGCGGCGGTCGCGCTGCGCGACGGCGCCGAGGGGCTGCGCGGCTTCGGGCTCGAGGTCGGCCGCCCGCTCAAGCCGATGCTGGCGCAAAGCGCGCCGTCCATCGAGGCGGCGCTCGACAAGGCGGCCGCGTCCGGCGCCGGCCAGGTGGCGGTGGAGTGGAAGCTCGACGGGATCCGCGCCCAGATCCACATCGCCGAGGGCGACGTCGGGGTCTTCACCCGCACGCTCGACGACATCACCGCCCGGGTCCCCGAGGTGGTCACCGCGGCGCGGTCGGTGCCCCGGGGCGCCGCGGTGTTCGACGGCGAGCTCATCGCGCTGCGGCCCGACGGCCGCCCGCACCCCTTTCAGATCACCTCGGCGCGCACGGCGAGCGCGAAGGACCCGGGCGTGCCGCTGTCGGTCTTCCTGTTCGACGTGCTGCACCTCGACGGCGCCGACCTGCTCGATCTGCCCGGCTCCGAGCGGCACGCCGCGCTGGCCGGGGCCGCACCCGAGGCGCTGCGGATGCCCCGCCGCGTCGTCGACCTCGCGGCGCGCGACGAGGCCGTAGCGGCCGCCACCGAGTTCTTCACCGACGCGATCGCGCACGGCCACGAAGGCGTCGTGATCAAGTCGCTCGACACCCCCTACATCGCTGGCCGCCGCGGCGCCGGGTGGATCAAGGTCAAGCCGCGGCACACGCTCGATCTCGTCGTGCTGGCGGCCGAGTGGGGACACGGCCGGCGCAGCGGCTACCTGTCCAACCTCCACCTCGGCGCCCGCGACCCGGCCACCGGCGGCTTCGTCATGCTGGGCAAGACCTTCAAGGGCCTCACCGACGAGTTGCTCGCCTGGCAGACCAAGCGCCTGCAAGAGCTCGCCGACCACCGCGACTCTTGGACGGTCTACGTACGACCCGAGCTCGTCGTCGAGATCGCCTTCGACGGCGTCCAGCGCAGCACCCGCTATCCGGGCGGCATGGCGCTCCGCTTCGCTCGGGTGCTTCGCTACCGTCCCGACAAGTCCCCCGCCGAGGCCGACACGGTCGAGACCGTGCGAGAGACGGC
>DASTYC010000033.1:0-14167 GCA_035765195.1 Streptosporangiaceae bacterium | reverse complement strand
AAGCGAGAAGGGGAGCGCGACCCATAGGGCCGGAGCGGCGAGCCGCCGAGCGAGCGGAGCGGCAGGCGAGGAACGAGCCGTCCGCGAAGCAAGCGAGAAGGGGAGCGCGACTGTGATGGGCGAGGTTGGCGCCAGGCCGTCCACCCTGCACGAGAGGTCCTCCTACGCGGTCGACGACTTCGACGTGCCCAACGGGCGCGAGGAGGAGTGGCGGTTCACCCCCATGCGCCGGCTGCGGAACCTCCACAAGGGCGCCCCGGCCGACGGCAAGGTCCTGGTCGAGGTCGACGCCGCCCCCGAGGTGCGGGTCGAGACGGTGGGCCGCGGCGACGAGCGGCTCGGCCGGGCGTACGTGCCCGCCGACCGGGTGAGCGCCCAGGCCTGGGAGTCCTTCACGCAGGCGACCGTGCTGACCGTGCCGCAGGAGGCGGTCGCGGACACGCCGACGGTCGTCCGGATGCGCGGCGAGGACCCCGACGGCGCCGCCTACGGCCACCTGCTCGTCGACGTCCAGCCGTACGCTCGCGCCACGATCGTGCTCGAGTACGTGGGCGCGGCGACCTACGCCGACAACATCGAGTTCGTCGTCGGCGAGGGCGCGTCCCTGTCGGTGGTCAGCCTGCAGAACTGGGCGCCCGAGACCGTGCACCTGTCGCATCAGCACGCCGCGCTGGCCAAGGACGCCCGCTTCCGCGGCTTCGTGGTGAGCCTGGGCGGCGGCGTGGTCCGGATCGCCCCGTCCATCTCCTACGGCGGGCAGGGCGGCGACGCCGAACTGTACGGCGTGTACTTCGTCGACCCCGGCCAGCACCTCGAGCACCGGCTGCTCGTCGATCACACGGTTCCCAACTGCCGGAGCCGGGTCGACTACCGGGGCGCGCTGCGGGGCGAGGGCGCACACGCCGTGTGGATCGGCGATGTGATCATCCGGGCCGAGGCGGAGGGCACCGACACCTACGAGCTCAACCGCAACCTCGTGCTCACCGACGGCACGCGGGTCGACTCCGTCCCGAACCTGGAGATCCTCACCGGCGAGGTCGTCGGCGCCGGGCACGCCTCGGCCTCCGGCCGCATCGACGACCAGCACCTGTTCTACCTCCAGGCGCGCGGCATCCCCTACGACGAGGCGCGCCGCATGGTCGTCCGCGGGTTCCTCGGCGAGCTGATCGCCAAGCTCCAGGTGCCCGAGGTGCGCGACCAGGTGGCTGCCGCGATCGAAAAGGAGCTCGACTCGTGAGCTTCACCCGGGTCTGCTCGGTGGGCGACATACCCGAGGACGGCGTGCTCGGGGTGGAGGTCGACGACACCCCGGTCGCGCTGGTCCGCACCGGCGGCGAGGTCTACGCCCTGCACGACGTGTGCTCGCACGCCGAGGTCGCGTTGAGCGAGGGCGACGTCTACGACCACACGCTCGAATGCTGGCTGCACGGATCCTGTTTCGACGTGCGGACCGGCAAGCCCACCAACCCGCCCGCCACCGCGGCGGTGCCCACTTACCAGATAAAAATCGAGGACGACGAGGTGTATGTCTCCCTCACGGGGTCGTCCGAGTTTGGGGAGTCATAGAAATGTCCACGCTCGAGATCCGCGACCTGCACGTCGCGGTCGAGGACAAGGAGATCCTCCGCGGCGTCAACCTGACCGTGGCGGCCGGCCAGACCCACGCGATCATGGGGCCCAACGGTTCGGGCAAGTCGACGCTCGCCTATGCGATCGCCGGACATCCCAAGTACGACGTGACCAAGGGCGAGGTGCTGCTCGACGGCGAGGACGTGCTGGGCATGGCGGTCGACGAGCGCGCCCGCGCCGGTCTGTTCCTCGCCATGCAGTACCCCGTCGAGGTGCCGGGCGTCTCGGTGTCGAACTTCCTGCGCAGCGCCGTCACCGCCGTCCGCGGCGAGGCGCCGAAGCTGCGCGAGTTCAGCAAAGAGATGCGCGCCGCGATGGACGCGCTGCAGATCGACCCGGCCTTCGCCCAGCGCAACCTCAACGAGGGCTTTTCCGGCGGCGAGAAGAAGCGGCACGAGATCTTGCAGCTCGAGATGCTGCGGCCGAAGATCGCCGTGCTCGACGAGACCGACTCCGGGCTCGACATCGACGCGCTGAAGGTCGTCGCCGAGGGCATCAACAAGTTCCGTACGGACGAGACCGGCGTGCTGCTGATCACGCACTACACCCGGATCCTCCGCTACGTGAAGCCCGACTACGTGCACGTCTTCACCGGCGGCCGGATCGTCGAGGAAGGCGGGCCCGACCTGGCCGAGCAGCTCGAGGCCGAGGGCTATGAGCGGTTCGTGAAGGCGGGGGCGGCGACGTGAGCGGCCCCGGCTTCGATGTCGCTCGGATCCGCAAGGACTTCCCGATCCTGACCCGCAGCGTCCGCGACGGCAGGTCGCTGGTCTATCTCGACAGCGCCAACACCTCGCAAAAGCCGCAGCAGGTCATCGACGCCATCGACGACTACTACGCGCGGCACAACGCGAACATCCATCGCGCGACCCACCAGCTGGGCGAGGAGGCGACCGAGGCCTACGAAGGCGCCCGCATCAAGGTCGCCGGTTTCATCGGCGCCCGCGACGAGTCCGAGATCGTCTTCACCAAGAACATCTCCGAGGGGCTCAACCTGGTCGCCTACGCCATGGGCAACGCGGCCACCGCGGGCCCCGAGGCGGAGCGGTTCCGGGTCGGCCCGGGCGATGAGATCGTCATCACCGAGATGGAGCACCACTCCAACATCGTGCCGTGGCAGTTGCTCGCGCAGCGCACCGGCGCGACGCTGCGGTGGTTCGGGGTGACCGACGACGGCCGGCTCGACCTCGACGCGATCGACGAGCTCATCACCGAGCGGACCAAGGTCGTGGCGCTGACCCACCAGTCGAACGTCCTCGGCACGATCAACCCGGTACGCGAGCTGACCGCCCGCGCCCACGCCGTCGGGGCGCTCGCCGTCATCGACGGCGCGCAGGCGGTGCCGAACATGCCGGTGGACGTCCAGGATCTCGGCGTCGACTTCTACGGGTTCACCGGGCACAAGGTGTGCGGGCCCACGGGCATCGGCGTGCTGTGGGGGCGGCGGGAGCTGCTCGAGGCGCTGCCGCCCTTCCTCGGCGGCGGCGAGATGATCGAGACCGTGTGGATGGAGCGCTCGACGTACGCGCCGCCGCCGCACAAGTTCGAGGCGGGCACCATGCCGATCGCCGAGGCCGCCGGCCTGGCCGCCGCGCTCGACTATGTGGGCGGCGTGGGCCTGGAGGAGATCCGGGCGCACGAGCTCGACATGGTCGGCTACGCGCTCGATGCGCTGACGGCGGTGCCCGGGCTGCGTATCCTCGGCCCGCTCGACACCGCCGACCGGGGCTCGGCGATCTCGTTCACGCTCACCGGCGGCGACGGCCGCGAGGTCCACCCGCATGACGTGAGCCAGGTCCTCGACGCCGAGGGCGTCGCCGTACGGGCCGGGCATCACTGCGCCAGGCCGCTGCACCGCCGGTTCGGGGTCAACGCCAGCACGCGCGCGTCGCTCTACCTGTACAACACGCGGGAAGAGATCGACGCGCTCGTCGACGGGATACGGCAGGCGCAGAAATTCTTCGGTAGCGCGTGACGTTGGGATGTGGTGATGCAACTTCAGTCGATGTACCAGGAAATCATCCTGGATCATTACCGCAACCCCCACCATAAGGGGCTGCGCGAGCCGTACGACGCTGAAGTGCACCACGTCAACCCCACCTGCGGCGACGAGGTGACCTTGCGCGTGCGGCTCGACGGCGCCGGTGACGGCGCCCGGATCACCGACGTCTCCTACGACGCGATGGGTTGTTCGATCAGCCAGGCCAGCACCTCGGTGCTCACCGACCTCGTGATCGGCAAGACGGTCAAGGAGGCCATGGCGGTCGGCGATGAGTTCTTGTCGCTCATGCAGTCCCGCGGCGAGCTCGAGCCCGACGAGGATGTCCTCGAAGACGCCGTGGCCTTCGCCGGGGTGTCGAAGTATCCCGCCCGCATCAAATGCGCCCTGTTGTCGTGGATGGCGTGGAAGGACGCCACCGCCCGAGCCCTTGGAGACGGAGACGAGCGATGAGTGAGACCACGGTCGCCCAGGACGACGTCCTCGAGGCGATGAAGGACGTCGTCGATCCCGAGCTCGGCATCAACGTCGTCGACCTCGGCCTCGTATACGGCGTGGACATTTCAGATGAAAAGGTTGTCACGCTGGACATGACGCTGACCAGCGCCGCCTGCCCGCTCACCGACGTGATCGAGGACCAGGCGCACAGCGCGCTGGAGGGCATGGCCAGCGACGTGAAGATCAACTGGGTCTGGCTGCCGCCGTGGGGCCCGGACAAGATCACCGAGGATGGGCGCGAGCAGCTGCGCGCGCTCGGCTTCAACGTCTGATCCCTGTTGATCCCTGACGCCTGACCTATCGGGTGACGCCGCGGATCAGGTCGCTCACCCGCACGACCCCGATACAGCGCCCGACCTCGTCGACCACGACGAGGTCGTCGTAGGCGCGGTCGCCCGCGTCGCCGGCGGCGCGCAGCGCGGCGATGGCAGGCACCGTACGCGGCACGAGGCAGGGTGCGTCGGCGAGCCTCGCGGCGGGCTTTTGCGCGTGCAGGGCGTGTCCGTACGGCCCCGAGACGGCCAGCAGGAAACGGGTGCGGTCGATGCTGTAGCGCGGCCGCTGCTGTTCGTCGACCAGCACGATGCTGGTCGTGCCGCGTTCGGAGCTGAGCACCGTGAGCACGCTGTCGGCCGTCACCGTGTCCGGCATCGTCACCGCCGGCAACAGGAACTCCGTCACCCGCGGGCCGATGAGCTCCGGCGCGATCGGGCCGGAGCTCGTCACCACCTCGGCGGGCGGGACCGGCACCGGCACCTGCGCAGCGCCCGTCGCCGGACGCCAGCCGGCCGGGGTGAGCAGCGGTCCCTGGGCGAGCCGGACGCCCAGGGCGCGCAGCCGCGCGAGTTGCTCCTCGCCGGCCACGCCCGGCGCGAGCACGTGGCCGCCGATGCGGCGCGCCACCATGACGAGGGCTTCCACGAGAGCGCGGTGCCGCGGATCACGCGCGGCGCTGCGCGCCAGTTCGGCGTCGAGCTTCAGCAGGTACGGCGGCCCTTCGAGCAGGATGTCCAGCGGCGCGTGCGCGGCGCCGACGCCGGCGAAGGCCGTTAAGTAGCCGGCCGCGTGCAGGCCGGAGATCCCGGATCGTACGAGAGGTCGTTGCGCGGGGGCGAACCCGCCGAACACGCACACGATGACCTCGTGCGGGCGGCGGCCGGTCTCGGCCAGGCCATGATGCAGGGTGGTGAGCGGCCGCCGGCCTTCCGCGACCGTCTCGGCGCGCAGCGTCAATAGCAGCGGCAGCCGGGTCCTCGTCTCGGCCGTCATGCGCGCCGCGCGGAGCGCCCTGCGGACGTCGCCGTCGGCGCCGCCGGGCCGGCCGGCGGGCGGGACGGCGGGCGGGACGGTCTCAGCTTCGCCCGGTTCGGGTCCGCCATGGGTCTCGACCGCGACGACCTCGCCGGTGTCCAGGTCGACGATGGGGGAGAACATCACATGCGCCGGGCTCGTGACGTCGGATACGGCCACAGCTCGCATCATGCCGTGCCAGTAAGGTGCGAATCACCGATTGTGAGATGAAATTCACCGACAATTCGTCCGCCGGCGTCACGGCCCGGAATCGACGAGGAGCAGGGACACCACATAGGTGACGCCCGCCAGGGCGGCCAGCCAGGCGAGCGGACCCACCGCGGCGTCGCGCAGCGCCTGGACCACGAGCGCGCCGACGATGGCGGCGACCAGGACGTCCCCCGTCATCGCCGCGGCCCGCAGCCGGAGGTCGGCGCGGCGTCCGCCGCCGAAGGCGTCGCTGACGGCGAACGCCCGTTCCCCGGCCCGGTAGGCCAGCAGCAGCGCGTACCCGGCGAGCACGGCCAACGCGGCCAGCGCCGAGTCGGCGCGGTCGCGGACCATGAGGACGATCGCCAGGGCGACCCCGACGAGCGCGACGAATCCGGGCACGATCCAGTGCCGCATGCCACGGCGTTCCGGCGTGATCCACATACCGCTCATCCTCCCTGGAATAACGTGACTGGTCGAACGTCCCGGCCGTGTCGCCGGAACATGATCGATGTAGCGTGGGCGTCGTGGCGGCAGGGCGACCCGCGGCGGGGGGCGGCCGGTGGCTGGAGGTGGGTCCCGACCGCCTGGTCCGCTGGCTCGCCGGCTTCGCCGACCGGCACGGCGGCCTGTCCGCGGTCGAGCGGGGCCGGCGTACCGTGTCGTTTCGCGGCGCCGACGGCGCCGTCGCCGAATGCCATGTGCCCTTCCCGCCGCTGCTCGATCAAGACGCAGGCCCGGATCCGGCGGCCGCGCTGGCGGCGCACGCCGCGGCGGACCGGCTGGTGGGCGTGATCCTCGTCCGCCTCGGCGGGTACGCGGCCGGGGTGTTCGAGGGGGAGCGGCTGGTGGCGTCCAGGGTGGGGTCGCGCCCCGTGCACGGCCGCAGCAGCGCCGGGGGCTGGTCGCAGCATCGGTTCGCCCGTCGCAGGGACAAGCAGGCGAGAGAGGCCTTGGCCGCCGCGGCGACCGGCGCCGCAGGCGTGCTCGGCCCCTACGCCCGGAGGCTGGACGCCGTCGTCCTCGGCGGCGACCGGCGGGCCGTCGCTGCCGTGCGCGATGACGCCCGGCTGGCGCCGCTGTTCGCGCTGGCCGCCGAGCCGTTCCTGAGCGTCCCCGATCCCACGGCGGCCGTGTTGAAGGACGCGCCGCGCCGCTTTCGCGCCGTGCGCATCCGGCTCACGGAGGCGCCCGAGCGATCGCCGTCCTGAGCGGTCCGTCCGCGTCCGCCGCGTCCGCCGCGCCCGTCGTGCCCGTCGTGCCCGCCGCGGCCATCGCACGATCACGCGGGAGCGGCTCCCTTCGGCCGTGACCATGCGATGGCTCCCGAGGGACGGGTCAGGTCGGCGGGTTCTCGGGCAGGACCATGACGGCGAAGGACGCGCCGAAGGGGTCCTTCAGGACCGCGAACCGCCCGTAGGGGGAGTCCTGCGCGGGCCGTTCGACGGTGCCGCCGGCCTCGGTGGCGACGCCGACCGTGGCGTCGGCGTCGGCGACCGCGAAGTAGGTCATCCAGCGGGCCGAGCTACGCTCCGGCTGCCCCCAGATGCCGGCGACCGGGTTGCCGTCGACGTTGACCGTCGAGTAGTCGAAGTCGGGGATGCCCATGGACTCGATGGGTCGCTGCAACACCGCCCCGTAGAACTCAGTGGCCGCCTTGGAGTCGGGCGTCTCCAGCTCGGTCCAGGTGAGCGAGCCCGGCTCGTCGCGGAAGCGCGTGCCGCTGTGGGCGTTGCCGTGCCAGAGGCCGAACTGGGCGCCGTGCGGGTCGAGGGCCATCACCATGCGGCCGGAGTCCATGACGTCCATCGGCTCCATGACGACCGAGCCGCCGGCGTCGGCGATGCGCTTCGCCGCGCCGTCGCAGTCGTCGGTGGCGAAGTAGGTGTTCCACCAGGATGTGTCGGCGCCGGGGTCCGGGTTGGGCATGATGGCGGCGACCGGGTGCCCGCGCAGCAGGCACATCGTGTACCGGCCGGTCTCCGGCGGCCCTTCCTCGAACTCCCAGCCGAACACGGCGCCGTAGAACTCCTCGGCGCGCCCCAGGTCGGGGATGCCCAGGTCTACCCACGTCGGGGTGCCGTTGGCGGCGTTGCCGGTTATCTCAGTCACGTTGATCCCTCCGATTTCCTTGCTCCCGACCATCCTGAACCCGTTGCCCGCACCATGGACGGCGATCCGGGTGATCCGCATCCATCGCCCAGGTTCTCCTATGGCCGAGATATGCAAAGAAATCCTTGCAAAGAACTCTTTGCGGCCAGATGATGGATCTATGCCAGATGCGATCGAGCTGGATCCCCGGCGGCTGCGGGCGCTCGCCCACCCGCTGCGGATCCGGCTGCTGAGTCTGCTCAGGAAGGACGGGCCGTCGACCGCCACCCTGTTGGCGAAGCGGCTGGGCGAGTCCAGCGGCGCCACGAGCTACCACCTTCGGCAGCTCGCGGCACACGGCTTCGCCGAGGACGATCCCGAGCGCGGCGGCATCGGCAGGGAGCGATGGTGGCGCGCCACCCAGGCGTACACCGAATGGCGGGACACCGACTTCATCTACGACCCGGAGCTGCGCGGCGTGCTCGACGGCTGGCTGCACGAGGTGCTGCGCGCGCAGCTCCGCCGGGCCGAGACGTGGCTGGCCGAGCGGGCCGAGTGGGACAAGAGCTGGGTCGAGGCCGCCGACCTCAGCGACTGGACGCTGTGGCTCAGCGCCGGGCAGCTCACCCGGCTCAGGGAGGACCTGCACGCGGTGCTCGTCCGGTTCAGCGAGGCGCCCGCCGAGCCCGGCGCCGAGCAGATCGTCGTCAACCTGCACGCCTTCCCCCGCCGTACGCTCGCGACCCCGCCGCGGCCGCGGGACGAGGCGCGATGAGCGGCCGGAGGCGGGCCAGGCGCGGGCTCGCCTTACTGCTGGCGGGCGACGCGGTGTCGATCACCGGCACCAGCATGACCACCATCGCCGTGCCGTGGTTCGTGCTGACGACCACGGGGAGCGCCGCGCGCGCCGGGGTGGCCGCGTTCGTGTCGCTGCTGCCGATCGTGATCTCGGCGATCTTCGGCGGGGCGATCGCCGACCGGATGGGGCACCGTCGGTTCAGCGTCGTCTCCGATCTCGCGAGCGGCGTGCTGACCGCCGCGATCCCGGTGCTGTTCTTGACGACCGGCCTCGGGTTCGCGCCGATGCTGGCGCTGCTGTTCGGCCGCTGGCTGCTGGCCAGCCCTGGGGAGACCGCTCGCCGCGCGCTGGTGCCCGCCCTGGCCGGCGCCGGGGCCGTACGGATGGAACGTGCCACGGCGGCGTTCGACGCGGTCTCGCGCGGCGCGCGCATGGTGGGCGCGCCGCTGGCCGGCGTGCTCATCGCCGTCTTCGGCGCGACGAGACTCGGCCCGGTGGCCCTGCTGTTCGTCGACGCCGCGACGTTCCTCGTGTCCGCGCTGCTCATCGGCTGCGGGGTACCGCGGGCCGGCCACGATGCCGCGCCGCCGGCCGGCGGACGGGACCTCGACGGCTATCTGGCGCGGCTGCGCGAGGGGCTGGCCTTCTTGTGGCGCGAGCCGGTGCTCCGCGCCCTTTCGGTGATGATCCTCGTGACGAACATGCTCAACGTGGGCTGGGCCCAGGTGCTGTTGCCCGTCTACACCCGTGAGGTGCTGGGCGATCCGCGTGCGCTCGGGCTGCTGCTCGGGGTGTACGGCGGCGGCGCGATGGTCGGGGCGCTGGCCTACGGAGCGGTGGGGGCGCGGTTGCCGCGCCGGAAGACCTACGCCTCGTGCTTCCTGGCCGGCTCGGTGCCCGTCATGCTCGTGTTCGCCGTCCAGGCCCCCTTCGTTGCGCTCATCGGCGTGCAGGCGCTCAGCGGCCTGGTGTCCGGGGCGCTGAATCCGCTGATCAGCGTCGTCGAGTTCGAGCGCATCCCCGCGCGGCTGCGCGCCCGGGTGATGGGTGCCGGCGACGCCGGCGCCTACGCCGGCATGCCGGTCGGAGGACTGCTCGCCGGAACGCTGGCCGGCTCGATCGGCCTGACCGCGACAATGCTCGCCTTCGCCGCGATCTACCTGGTGGCGTGCCTGCCCCCGTTCGTCGGCAAGGTATGGCGGGGACTCGACGCCCGAATTGGTCTCGCGGTTCAACCAAATGAGTAAGGTCCCTTACCCGAGGTGTCACCATGTGGTATGCCACCTGCGTAATCGCATTGTGGTGGCTTATTTCCGGCGCCTAGTGATTTAATAACATGCGACCGTTTAATTTCGACAGAAAATTCTGCCGAAATACGATTGAAAATGACACAATTGGGCTGGCCGGCATGGCATGCTCACCCTAGGCGATGAAGCGGTTTCCGGCGTATTGACGGACTGAGTCATGGCCTGTCCGAACTCTGGATGAGCTGGCCTGATCACAGGAGATCAAACGTCATGCCCCTGAGCGTTCTGATCTGCCATGAGACGCTGATCGTGCGGGACGGGCTGCGCAGCATTCTCGAAGCCGAGCCGGACATCGAGGTGGTCGAGACCACCGATAGCGGCCTCCACGCCATCATGGTGGTCCGCAGCGACCGGCCGGACGTCGTGGTCTCCGGGCTCACTCCGCGCGGCCTGTCGGGCCTGGAACTCATCCGGCGGCTGCAGAAGGAGCACCTCGAAGAGCCGCCGAGGGTCGTCGTGTTCGGCATGAGCTTCAGCGACCAGATGGTCACCGACATGCTGCGCGCGGGCGCCAACGGCGTCTTAACGGGGGAGGCGGGCCGCGATGAGGTGCTGACCACGATCCGCGCCGTGGCCCGCGGGCAGACGATGCTGGCACCCGAGGTCACCGAGCGGCTCGTCACATGGTTTCGCCAGCACCAGATCGGGCCCATCGGGCCGGCGCGTCCGGCGGTGCCCGATCTGACGCCGCGCGAGCGGCAGGTGCTGCTGCTCATCGCTCAGGGGATGTCGACCGAAGACGTGGCCAAAGACCTCTACATCGGGATCAGCACCGTACGCACGTACCTGCATCGGCTGCGCACCAAGCTCGACCTCAAGGACCGGGCCCAGCTCGTCTCCTTCGCCTATCGCGCCGGGCTCATGGCCTCGCTGCCGCGCGACCAGGTCGGCCCGTCGGCCTCCTAGATCCCGCTGGGCGCGTGATCGCCTCCGAGCAACTGACGGGCGACGACGAGCTTGGTCGCGTTCGCCGTGCCGTCGGCAAGCTCGGCGCCGATCACGTCGCGCAGCCGCCTGCTCTGGGGCCCGTCCTCGGGCCGGCCCAGGTGGCCGAGCGTCAGGAGCGCCTGGTGGGCCGCGTCGACGGCCGCCCTGGGGGCCCACCACTTGACCATGTTCGCCTCCGTCCTGTGGTCGAGCCCGGCGTCCTTGCGCCACAGCGCCTCATACGCCAACAGCCGCGCCGCGTGCAGCAAGGTCGCGTGCTCGACCAGCGGAAACGCCACCCCCTGGAAGCGCCCGATCGGCTCCCCGAACGCATGCCGCCGCCGCGCGTACGCCAGCGCCTCATCCAGCGCGGCCCCGGCGGCGCCCAGGCACATCAGCGCGATGAGCGCGGGGGAGTGGTCGAACCCGCGCAGGACCCGCACGGCTCCGCGCCCGGGGGCGCCGATCACGTCGTCCGGGCCGACCCGCACGTCGTCGAACGTCAGCGTGGCCGGTCCGCCGGCGCGGCCGACGCGCGGATGGTCGAGGGAGACGAAGAACGCGGTGACGCCGGGTGCGTCCGCCTCGCCGGTGCGGGCGAAGACCAGCGCGTGCGTGGCGTGGCCGCCCGGCGCGGCCGAGGTCTGCTCGCCGGACAGCCGCCATCCGTCGCCGGCGGGCGTGGCGCGCAGCCCGATGCCGGCCGCGTTGTCGTCGTCGCCGCCGCCGTCGCCGTCGCCGGACTCGGTCCGACCCACCGTGAGAATCGCCTCACCGCGGGCGATCGGCGGCAGCCAGCGGGCGCGCTGCTCGTCGGTGGCGTTCGCGTCGAGCGCATCGGCGACCAGGGCCGCGTTCAGCACCGGGTAGCCGGCGGTGAGGTCGCCCGCGGCCAGCTCCTCCAGCACGATCCCCGTGCTGACCGCGCCGGCCCCCTGGCCGCCGTAGGCCACCGGCACCCGCAGCGCGAACAGGCCCTCGGCGGTCAGCTCGGCGAACAACCCGGGCCGCGGCCGTCCCCGCCGCTCGCCCTCGCCCGCCGCCGGGGCGAGCCGTTCGGCCGCGAAGGCCCGGATCCGTTCGGCCAGCGCCCGCTGCTCGGGGGAGAACTCGAAATCCATCAGCGGGCTTCCTCTACGCGGCCGCGGCCCGAGCCGGACCGCCACCGCTCCTGGACCGCCTGATCGATGGGCGTTTGGAAAATCTCACGCCGGGCCGGGCGCGGGCGCAATAGACAACGGCTGTCATCGCAGCGTTGACCCGCCGCCGGGGGGCGCCCGCGGAACTCCCGTATAATGACCGCATGCTCCCGAGCTGATAGGCCGACCCAGGCGCGCCGCGCGAGGCTCCTCGTCTCCGGCGCGCCGTGTTGTGCTGTCGGCCCATCCCTTCGTCCCTGGAGCAATCTCACCGTGATCATCGCGACAGACGTCGAGCTGCGCGCGGGCCCGCAACTGCTGATCGACGGCGCCACCTTCCGCGTGAACCCCGGCGACCGCGTCGGTCTCGTCGGCCGCAACGGCGCCGGCAAGACCACGCTCACCAGAGTCCTCGCCGGCGAGGGGCAGCCTGCCGCCGGCTCGGTCACCTCGTCCGGAACCTTCGGCTACCTCCCGCAAGACCCGCGCGACGGCGAGCTCGACGTGCTCGCCATGGACCGCATCCTGTCCGCGCGCGGGCTCGACGAGTTGCTGCGCGGGTTGCGGGCGGCCGAGGCGACGATGGCGTCCGCGACCGGAAACGAGCGCGACCGTGCCGTACGGACGTACGGGCGGCTGGAGGAACGGCTCCATG
Organism: Streptosporangiaceae bacterium; assembly: GCA_035765195.1. GTDB lineage: Bacteria > Actinomycetota > Actinomycetes > Streptosporangiales > Streptosporangiaceae > CALAED01. The sequence goes on along the minus strand of DASTYC010000033.1, from coordinate 1,623 downwards.
TCCTGGGCGGCTACGCGGCCGAGCCGGAGGCGGCCTCGATCGCCTCCAGCCTCGGGCTGCCCGACCGCGTTCTGGCCCAGCCGCTGCGCACGCTGTCCGGCGGCCAGCGCAGGCGGGTCGAGCTGGCCCGCATCCTGTTCTCCGGGGCCGACACGCTGCTGCTCGACGAACCGACCAACCACCTGGACGCCGACTCGATCGTCTGGCTGCGCGACTTCCTCAAGACCCATCAGGGCGGCCTCGTCGTCATCAGCCACGACGTCGGGCTGCTCGCGGCCGTGGTCAACCGGGTCTTTCACCTCGACGCCAACCGCTGCGTCATCGACATCTACAACGTCGGCTGGCAGGCCTATCTCACCCAGCGCGAAACCGACGAGCGGCGGCGCAGGCGCGAACGCGCCAACGCCGAGCGGCAGGCGGCGGCGCTGCAGTCGCAGGCCGACAAGATGCGCGCCAAGGCCACCAAGGCGAAGGCGGCCCAGCAGATGGAGCGCCGGGCCCGGCGGCTGCTGGCCGGCGTGGAGGACGAGCGGCGCGCCGACAAGGTGGCCAAGATCCGCTTCCCGGCGCCCGCCCCCTGCGGCCGGGTGCCGCTGACGGCTACGGGTTTGTCCAAATCGTACGGATCTTTGGAGGTCTTTACGGACGTCGACCTGGCCGTGGACCGGGGCAGCCGGGTCGTCGTCCTGGGCCTGAACGGCGCGGGCAAAACGACCTTGCTGCGCCTGCTGGCCGGCCTCGACGAGCCGGACACCGGCACCGTGACGCCCGGGCATGGGCTCCGCGTCGGCTACTACGCCCAGGAGCACGAGACCCTCGACCTCGGCCGCACCGTCCTGGAGAACATGCGCTCCGCGGCCCCTGACCTGCCCGAAGTCGATATCCGCAAGATCCTCGGGTCGTTCTTGTTCTCGGGCGACGACGTCGACAAGCCCGCGAGCGTGCTGTCCGGCGGGGAGAAGACCCGGCTGGCCCTCGCCACGCTCGTGGTCTCCAGCGCCAACGTGCTGCTGCTCGACGAGCCCACCAACAACCTCGATCCGGCCAGCCGCCAGGAGATCTTGCGGGCGTTGCGGACATTCGCCGGGGCGATCGTCTTGGTGACTCACGATGAAGGGGCCGTGGAAGCCCTGCGGCCAGAAAGGGCCATTTTGCTGCCGGATGGTATTGAAGACATCTGGAGTGATGAGTTTTCCGATCTGGTGGAACTTGCCTGACCTGCGGCTGACCCGGAGGACAAGGAAGCAGATCTTTTCTGGCGTAGTGGGTAGCCGATCCGGCGGGAATGACTGATCATGGCGAGAGATAACGCAGCGGTCACCACATCACTACGGGAGGTACTCGTGGCCGAGACCCTCAAGAAGGGCACACGCGTGACCGGTGCCGAGCGCGACAAGCTGGCGGCGGACCTCAAAAAGAGGTACGACTCCGGCGAGAGCATCCGCGCCCTGGCTGCCGCCACCGGCCGGTCGTACGGTTTCATTCACCGCATCCTCACGGAGTCCGGCGTTAACCTGCGTGGACGCGGTGGAGCGACCCGCGGCAAGAAGTCCTGACCTGTCCCCCCGCTACGTAGCGCTCAACCACTGAACCGCCGCCGTGGCCGCCCCAGTAGGGGCGGCC
>DASTYC010000032.1:0-242449 GCA_035765195.1 Streptosporangiaceae bacterium | reverse complement strand
CGTCGAGATCGCCTTCGACGGCGTCCAGCGCAGCACCCGCTATCCGGGCGGCATGGCGCTCCGCTTCGCTCGGGTGCTTCGCTACCGTCCCGACAAGTCCCCCGCCGAGGCCGACACGGTCGAGACCGTGCGAGAGACGGCACCCTGGCTGGACTGACCGGGTCCGGCACCCGCCTGGTGCTGCATCACACCCTCAAGGACCGTGACTGGCTGCCGAAGATCGCCGCCGGCTGGCACCTGTGCCTCGACGTCGCGGCTCGCCTCCTCGACGCCGACCCCATCGAGCCGATCCGGGGCGCCGACGCGGTCAACTACGGCTGGACCGCGCTGAACGCCGCCTATTACGACGTACTCCCCGATCACTAGTCGTGCCGGCCGGCGATGAACTCCTGGAGCCAGATCTTGCCGCGGATGAGCGGGCGGCGCAGGCGTTCCTCGTGGCGCAGGGCGCGCCGGGCCTTGCGGGTGTCCGGCCGGTAGAACCAGCGCGCCCACGGTGATCCGGGGCGGGCGACGCGGAGGGCGCCCACGTACAGCAGGACGGGCACGAACAGCCCGGCCAGTCCGGTCCAGATCTTGCCTTTGAGGAGGGTGATGACGGCGACGGTGAGGTTGACGACCAGCGTGACGGCGTAGAGCAGCCACACCACGGCGGTGTGGTCGCCGGCGCCGGTCACGCGGGGGTCGCCGAAGCCCACGGGGCGGGCGCCGAGCAGCAGCAGCCCGGTGACGGCGGCGGCCACGAACACCGCGTCGACCGAGGCACGGCCCTCCTCGCGCCAGTAGACGTCGCGCAGGTGCAGGATGAGCGCGAACTCGTCGAGGACGAGCGCGGTGCCCATCCCGAAGACCACCGCGCCGGCCATGTAGAGGCCGAGATACTTCTCCGGGATGGCGAGGCCGGCGATGCCGCCCAGGAACATCAGCACGACGCCGAACACGACGTGGTGGATATGGACGTCGCCGGCCTGGACGTTCTTGAACCACCACTGGACATTCGCCCTGATCAACCGCACATTTGCGCGAGTCAGGATAAACGTGACAATGAAGGCGACGAAGAAGCAGAACAACGGCAGCCGGCCGGTGTCCATGATCCGTTGCCTGAAGAAGTCCCCCATGATCCCCCGGTCACCAATCATGCCGTGACCAGGGGGACGGACGCGGAGCTACCCGCCGATCCTGATCGGGTTGACCAAATCGGCGTACGCCAGCAGCACGCCCATCACGACGAGGATCGCGGCCATGCCGTACGCCAGTGGCAGCGCCTTGGCCACATCCACGTGTCCGGGGTCGGGGCGGCGGGCGATCCAGGCGAAGCCCCGCTTGATCCCCTCCCACAGCGCGCCCGCGATGTGCCCGCCGTCCAGCGGCAGCAGCGGCACCAGGTTGAAGATGCCGACCGCGAAGTTGAACGACGCCAGCAGCCCGAGGAATTCGGCGATCTTGTCTGTGGTGGGCGCCGGGGCGGAGGCGATCTCGCCGCCGATGCGGCTGACGCCCACGATGCCGACGGGCCCGGTCGGGTCGCGTTCGGCGCCGAACGCGGCCTGGGCGACGCCGACCATCTTCTCCGGCAGATGGGCCAGCGCGCTGATGGTGCGCCCGGTCATGAACGTCATCTGGTCCCACACCGCGCCCGGACCCTGCGGCGCCCGCGCCCGCTCAAAGACGACCCCGAGGAAGCCGACCGTCTGCAGCTTGTTCGGGTCGGTGTCCGACTCCACCTGGTTGGGGATGGGCCGCAGCGTCAGCGGGACCTGACGGCCGTCGCGTTCGACCACCACGGGAACGGTCTTGCTCGCCGAACCCCGGATGAGGTCGCGCAGCTGGTCGCCGGAGGTGACCTTCGTGCCGCCGAAGGTCAGGAAGGTGTCACCGGGACGGATGCCCGCCCGCGCCGCCGGGCCCGGCTGGCTCTGTGGGCTGTTGCAGTCTTGCTGGACGTTGGCGGGCAGCACGCACGCGTTGACCGCCGACACGGTGGTCTTGGCCTCGAACGTCCCGAACCCCATGAGCACGACCGCGAAGAACACGGCCGCCAGCAGGAGGTTCATCGCGGGACCGGCCACCATGATGATGACCTTCTGCCACCACGGCTTGCTGTAGAAGACGCGGTCGCCGTCGGTGGGCCGCACCTCCTCGAGGGCGGCGCCGCGGGCCGAGTCGATCAACCCCTGGAACGGGCCGGTGGTCAGCCTGCGCACGGTGCCGGGCGCGTCTTCCCTGCGGGGCGGCAACATGCCGATCATCCGGATATAGCCCCCGAAGGGGATCCATTTCACGCCATATTCGGTCTCGCCCCGCCGAAAAGACCAGATGGTCCCACCGAAGCCCACCATGTATTGCGTGGTGCGCACGCGGAAGAGCTTCGCGAACGACAAGTGCCCCAACTCGTGCAGGGCGATGGACACCATCAGCCCGAAGAAGAAGATGACGGCGCCCGCCAGCCATACCATCCGCTTGCCCTCCGTGCTCCCCGGCAACGCCGTTCAGCGTACGCGACCACCAATGTGACCGCGATAAAGGTCGTGTCACTCGTCTATGACCCTGCCGTCATGGCTGCGGCTGTGCCCGCGGAATTCCGCGACCACGGCGTCGTCCGCCGCCCGGCGCACCGTGACGTCGTAGATCCCGTTGCGCCCGTACCTGGTCCGTTCGACCGCCTCCGCGACGAGTTCGTCTCCCAGCCGCGCCGGGCGGACGAACACCACCTCGGCCGCCGCCGCCACCGTGATCTTGTCATAGGTGTTGCACGCGAAGGCGAACGCGTCGTCGGCCAGCAGGAAGACATAGCCGCCGTGGGCGATGTCGTGCCCGTTGACCATCTCGGCGGTCACCCGCATCCGCGCGGCGGCGCGTCCCGGCCCGACGTTCTCGATCTCGATCCCCAGGCGCTGCGACGCGCGGTCGCGGTCGTACATCACGGCCGCGCATCGCCGCGCCAGTTCGTCGTCGTCGGTCACCCTTGGACCAACCGATAGATCTGTCCCGTGCTGCCCGCCGGGCCCTTGAGGTCGGAGGTGAGCACGTAGATCTCGCCGCGCAGGTCCTGGCCGAGGCCGATGACCAGGTGGCCGACGTGCCCATCGGGGGTGCCGGCGACCCGCAGTTGCTCGAAACGCCACGGGCCACGGGGCGCCGGGGTCGCCACGAACAGCGTTCCGTCGGTCCGGTCGAGCGCGCGGCTCCAGTCGCCGAAGACGTAGCGGCCCCGCAGGCCCGGCAGGTCACGGCCGCGATAGACGTAGCCGCCGATGACCGCGACCCCCAGGCCGCCCGCGCCCCTGGCGACGTTCGGGTACTCGACGACCGGGTCGATCAGCGGGTCGCCTTCGGGGTCGGTGCTCGGGCAGGTGGGCAGGTCGACGGACGGGTCGGCCGCGTTGAAGCAGTGCGTGCCCTCCTTGACGTTCCAGCCGTAGTTGCCGCCGCGCCGGACGACGTCGACCTCCTCGAAGCCGCTCTGCCCCGCGTCGCCGACGATCAGATCGTGCCCGCCGGCCAGGTCGAACGACATCCGGTAGGGGTTGCGGAAGCCGTACGCGTAGATCTCGTCCAGCCCCTCCTTGCCGACGAACGGGTTGCCGCGCGGGATGCCGTACGCCCGGCCGCGGCCCGGGCGGTCGACGTCGATGCGCAGGATGTTGCCGAGCAGGTTCTGAGTGACGTCCTGGCCGTTGCCGCCGGCGTTGGCGGGATACCAGTCCTCGACGTGGCCGAGGCCCATGTCGCTGCCGCCGCCGCCGTCCCCGACCGAGATGTAGAGGTAACCGTCCCGCGGACCGAACGCGACGGTGCCGGAGTTGTGGTTGGACTGCGGCTTGTCCACCTCGAGCAGGACGCGCTCGGTGGCCGGGTCGACGTGGTCGGGATCGGCCGCGGAGACGCGGAACTCCGAGATCCGGCTCGTCACGTTGAACCCGTCCGGCGCCCCGGCCCGCAGCGGCACGCTGTAGAACACGAACAGCCGCCCGTTCTTGGCATAACGGGGATGGAAGGCCAGGCCGAGCACGCCGCGCTCTTCGAAGGTGGGCATCAGCGGCACCATGCGGTCGCGCAGGTCCAGGAACGGCTCGGGCGCCAGCGTGCCGTCCGCCCGCAGGATGTGGATCGTGCCCGCCTGATCGACCACGAAGAGCCGTCCGCTGCGATCGGGCGACGGCACCATGGTGATCGGTGCCGTCAGCCCGCCCGCGACCAGCCGCAGCGCCGCCGTCGGCGGCGCGTCCCCACCGGTATGGCCTTGTGCGACCGCGCCGGGCACCACCACCAGCCCGACGACGAGGACGAACAACGACGCCAACCGGCTGGAGAACATGGCGGGTCCCTTCCAGTCGCTGCCCCGCACGATCGCGAGAGCTCCAGGCCGATCCCACACCAGGGACCCGCCGATCACCAGTCCGGCTTCCGGCGCGCGGAAAAGATCCGTTCCGGCCTCTCCCGGACGGATGATCAGGCTAGCCGGAAGATCTTTCCGGTGCTGCCCGTCGGGCCCGTGTTGTCGGTGGTGAGCACGTAGATCTCGCCGCGCAGGTCTTGGCCGAAGCCCAGCACGTAGTGCCCGACGCGCCCGTCGGCGGTGTTGCTCACCCGCAGCTGCTGGAGGCTCCACAGGCCACGCGGGCGCGGGGTGGCCACGAACAGCGACCCGTCGGGCTGGTCGAGCGCGCGACTGAAGTCGCCGAAGACGTACCGGCCCCGGAAGCGCGGCAGGTCGCGGCCGCGGTAGACGTGGCCGCCGATGACCGCGACCCCGAGCCCGCCGGCCTGGGCGGCGTTCGGGTACTCGACGACGGGGTCAACCAGCGGGTCGCCTTCGGGGTCGGTGGCGGGGCAGGCGGCCGGCGGAACGGTCGGGGCCTCGGCGTCGAAGCAGTGCGTGCCCTCCTTGACGTTCCAGCCGAAGTTGCCGCCGCGGGTGACGATGTCGACCTCCTCCCAGCCGCTCTGCCCCTCGTCGCCGACGAGCAGGCTGCGCCGGCCGCCCATGTCGAACGACATCCGGTAGGGGTTGCGGAAGCCGTACGCGTAGATCTCGTCCAGCCCCTCCTTGCCGACGAACGGGTTGCCGCGCGGGATGCCGTACGGGCGCCCGCGGTCCACGTCGATGCGCAGGATGCTGCCGAGCAGGTTCTGGGTGATGTCCTGGCCGTTGCCGCCCGCGTTGTCGGCGAACCAGTCGTCGACGTGGCCAAGGCCGATGTCGTGGGCTCCGCCGCCGTCTCCGATCGAAATGTAAAGCAGACCGTCCTTCGGACCGAACAAAATAGTGCCGCCGTTGTGGTTGAACTGCGGTTTGTCCATTTCGAGGAGCACCCGCTCGGTGGCCGGATCAACGTGGTCGCGGTCGCTCCGCGACACGCGGAACTCCGAGATCCGGCTCGTCACGTTGAAGCCCTCGGGCGCCCCGGCCCGCAGCGGCGCGCTGTAGTAGACGAACAGCCGCCCGTTCCTGGCGTAGTTGGGGTGGAAGGCCAGGCCGAGCACGCCGCGCTCGTCGAAGTTGGGCATCAGCGGCACGATCTGGTCGCTCAGATCGAGGAACGGCTCGGGCGCCAGCGTGCCGTCCGCCCGCATGATCCGGATCGGTCCCGCCTGGTCGACCACGAACATCCGCCGGCTGCCGTCGTTCGCCGGCACCATCGTGACCGGGGACGTCAGCCCGTCGGCCACCAGCCGCAGCGCCGCCGTCGGCGGCGCGTTCCCGCCGGTATGGCCTTGTGCGACCGCGCCGGGCACCACCACCAACCCGACGACGAGGACGAACAACGACGCCAACCGGCTGGAGAACATGGCGGGGTCCCTTCCAGTCGCTGCCCTGCACGATCGCTAGACCTACGAGCCGAACCCACGTCACGGATTCACCGCTCAGCCCACACGCACAGGTGACCAAGCCTTGACAATCCATCAACTGATTTGTTGATTGCAATGCGTAGCCGGCTGAAAGATATGAGGCGATCTCATGGAATTGGTTCGCGACTCGCTGACCCCCATTGGCGGCGGCTGGCTCGGCGCCGACCTGGCCGCCGACCCGAGCCGCTGGCGCATCGAGCTGCCACCGGCGGTGCGCGACGAGCTCATGGAGTTGGCGGCGAAGCGAGCCGGACGCACCGCCGCCTTCGACGACACGGCGCCGAGCACGAGCCGGGCGACCGCGGACTTCGTGTCCCGCCTGCGGGACATGTTCACCTCGGGCTGCTACTTCGCCGTGGTGTCCGGATTTCCGTACGAACCGATCTCCACCGCACAAGACGCCTATTGGCTGCTGGGGCTGCTGCTCGGCGACCCGATCTCGCAGTCGCCCCAGCGAACCCTCATCGGCAACATCGAGGTCCACGCTCCGCGCGACCGTGACCGGCGCGAGTGGGAGGCCTCCAACGCGCTGCCGTTCCACACCGACCCGGCCGATCTCGTCACGATGCTCTGCGTCCGCCCGGCCCCGTCCGGGGGTCTGTCGCGGCTGGCATCGGCGCGTGCCGTGCACGACCTGCTGCTGGCGGAGGCGCCCCACCATCTCGTCGAGCTCTATCGACCGTTCCCGCAAGAGTGCAGGAGGCAGCCGGAGCGGTGGTCGTGGACCGCGGTGCCGGTGTTCGGCCGCGCGGCGAACGGCGACTTCACCGTCCGGCACGCACGCTGGCACGTGCGAGCGGCGCAGCGACACGACGAAGTGCCCCGGCTGAGCGAGAACCAGATCGCGGCCCTCGACGCGCTCGACGAGATCCTCGAGCGGCCGGGCGTCTCACTCGACGTGGACCTGCGGCCCGGCGAACTGGAGCTGTTCTACAACGCCGAACTGCTCCATGCCCGAAGCGCGTTCGCGGACGCACCGCACGGCGCCGGCCGGCTCATGCTGCGGCTGTGGCTGAGCATCGCCGACAGCCCGGAACTGCCAGACCATTACCACCGGCTCTTCGGCGCGACCGCGGCCGGCAGCTACCGCGGCGGCGTGTGGCCGTCCGGACCCGACCCCGACCAGCTCGGGCACCCGGTCATCCGGGGCCGCCCCCACACCACTGTCCGGTAGGCGCACACACCGTTCTTCGCGCACCGCCCGGCCGTCAGCCGTCTTGACCGGCTCGGACATCCGGTCATCCGGGGCCGACCACATACCAGTGTCCGGTGGGCGCGATCCACACCAGCACGCCGCTCCACACCTGGACGAGCCGCCATTCGGGCCGCTGTTTCAGCCGGTGGTGCCGCCTGCACAGCAACGCCAAATTGCACAGACACGTCGCGCCGCCCTGGTGGTAGGGCTCCGTATGGTCCGCGTCGCACCGATCGGCGGCCCGCCCGCATCCGGGGAACCGGCACGTCCCGTCCCTGGCGTGCAGTGACCGTCGCATCGCGGCCGGCACCCGATAGGAGTCGGCGCCATGCCGGACACCTTCATCGGTGATGGTCGTGCACCACCGCGAGCCCAGCTCCGCGGTCGCCGCCTTGATCCGCCGTACGGCCTCGTTCACCAAGACCGCCTGACCGCCCCGCCGCCGACCATCGCGGCCGAGCCCGCCGGTCAGCCCGGTCAGCCCCTCACGGACCGCCCCGGCCACCACGTCCGCCGCACTCCACTCCTCGGCATGGTCGGCGGAGTTGGTCGAGTCAGTGGAGTCGGCGGAGGCATCGCGCACGCCGCGAGCCGCCGCACCCGAGCCAGCCAGAACTGGCGTGTCGGCGACGTCGCCGGGGGCACTGTCCGCACCAGCCAGGTTCACACCGCGAGGCATCGGGCCGCGAGCATGCCTACCCAACGTGTCGCCGTGGCCAGTTGGCCAGGGCTCTGACAGATCCGGAACGCCGAGATCGGAACCGTCCTCAGCCCCGGGGGCCGTCGCGGTCGCCGGGCCGCTCGCCCCGAGCCGGTCGCTCTCGCCTAGCGGCGACGTGTCATCGCGGCTTTGAGCGGGCGCCGGGCGTTCGTTGCGGAGCAGCCCCAGAAACACATCGGCGCGGAGCTGATCGATCGTGCGGGGGTCTCCGTCGGCCTTGAGGGCGGCGGCGATGGCGTTGACGCGGTTCCACGCGGCGGTGGCGGCAGTGGCGGGCAGGTCGCGCCCGGACAGATCGCTCGTGCCCGCGTCGGAGTCCCACAGCTCCAGCCGCCGAGACTCCTCGGCCGCCCTGCGCCGCTCCGTACAGCCGGCGGGATCGATATCCTCGATCGCCTTACGCACCGCATAGCGCAGCTGCGCGCAGGTCTGCTCCGGCGCGGCGGGCAGCACCCGCCGCTCGACCTCGGCCGCGACCCCCGGCAGCACTCCGCGGAGGCCATCGGCGATCACCCTCGCCTTGTCCGCGTCGATACGGCCATCCCGCAACGCCCCGAACGTCAGTTGCAGTGTCGTGGCGAGCTGCTCGGCCATCACCACCCGATGCGCGGCCGCCCCGCACGACAATGTCAACGCGGCGGCGACCTCGTCGCTCACCCACTCACCGACCTCAGAATCCCAGGCGCCCAGCTTTTCCCCTTGCGCCCTACGCCGGGCCGACAACTCCGCGATCGCCCCCAGCTCAACCGCCGTCGCCCATGAGGCCAGCCGCCGCACCGAACGCGCCAGCTCGATGAGACCGAAATCATCCAAGTCATCCAGCCGACTTGACTCCGGCCCGACGGGAGGCGTTTCCAGTGTCGCCAATGACATCCGAAACACCTCCCCTGAAAGGTCACTCAGTCTTCGAACATACTATCGCATCCATGTTTGATAAACCAATGGGCAGCGGGAATTACTTAATGGGCAAATGGGACAGTTCATAGATATCGGTGCAACGATTTGGCGACACAGCTTCTCCTCGAATGGCTCCCGTACGCCCGAAAGCGTCCTAATATGAACGCAGTCACGCCGGGGAACGGAGGTGGGCACATGAGGGTCGCCCTCCGATGGTCCATCACGATCATCGGGACCATCGCCGCCTTCGGCCTGGTGACGTGGTTGACAGCGCTCGCCGGCGCCAACGAGGGCTGGGCGCTCGGGCTCGGTGCGCTCGCCGCGGCCTTAGCGCTCGCGGGCCTGCAGACGTGGGCCACAGCGCATCATCGCCCCCGACCACCGGCCGACCAGACCGCAAGCGGGGCTCGGCCCCCAACACGGGCTAACGCGATCCATACGCCGCGAAACGAGATCGGCGGTGCGGCGAAGATCGATGGCGGGGCCTTTCAGTTCGGCAACGTCGAGGGCGACATTCATTTCCACCCGGCGAGAATGACCCCGGACACGCCCGCCTCCGGCAAAGAACCGGAGTTTCCCATTCGGGTCGGCGAAATACCCCGCCGACCACCCGCCTTCCAGCCGCGCACCGAGCTGTACAGCCGGATCACCGATGCCGACCGGATCGCCATCGTGCAGGCGCTCACCGGTGCACGCGGGGTGGGCAAGACCCAACTCGCCGCCGAGTACGCCCGCGCGTGCATGGCCGATTGCTGGCCGCTGGTCGCGTGGATTCCGGCGGAAGACCCCGAGCAGGTCACCGCGGGCCTGACCGATCTCGGGGACGCGCTGTGCCTGCGCACGCCGGGCGACGACTCGCAGACGACGCTCCGCAAGGTGCGGCGGTGGCTGGAGACGTGGGCACCCAAGCGCAGCCTGCTGGTCTTCGACAACGCCGTGGCCGCCGACCTGCTCGCGCCCCTCCTTCCGGTGTCCGGCCACGCCCAGGTGATCATCACCAGCAACCACCACGCGTTCGAAAACCTCGGTGTCGCCGTCGACATCGATGTCTTCAGCATGGACGAGGCGCTCGCCTTCCTCGCTGAAAAGACGGGCCTCAACGACAAGGCCGGGGCGCGGAAACTCGCCGAGCAGGTCGGTTGCCTGCCGCTGGCGCTCGATCAATCGGCCTCGGTCATCAAGAGGCGCGGGCTGTCGTATCGGGCCTTCCTCGACAGGCTCCGGCGCCTGCCGATCAAGGACTATCTCGAACGACGAGCGGGTGACGCCTATCCGCGCAGCGTCGCCGAGGCGGTGCTGCTCGCCCTCGGCGATGCCGAAGGCGAAGACCCACTGGCCCGCCCACTGCTCGACCTGCTCGCCGTGTTGTCTCCCGCGGGGGTCAACCGCGACCTGCTCTACGCGGCCGCCGAACAGGGCATCGTGCCAGGTGACGCCGACGACATCGATCTCGCCCTCGGCAAGCTGGCCGATGCATCTCTGATCGCCTTCGGGCTCGACGGCCAGTCCGTCATCATGCACCGCTTCACCCAGCGCATCGTCCGCGACCGGGCCCGAAAAGAAGGCACCCTGATCGCATCGATCGGCGCGGCCGCGCGGCGACTGGAAATATCACTTGTGGCCGCAGACGACACATGGGCGAAAAGGCCGATCGTCGACCACCTCGTTCTCCAGATCACCGCCCTCTGGGACTCGGCCGTCGCCGATCTGCCCGTCGCACCGGATGACTCAGATCCAGCGCCCAGCCTGATCAATCTCCGTATCTGGGCCGCGTGGTATCTCCGTGAGTTGGCGGACCTGGATGGCGCGATTCGGGTGGGGCGCGAATTGCTCGTCGATGCTGAACGAATCCTCGGACCCGACCACCCCCAAACCCTGACCACCCGCAACAACCTCGCCAACGCCTACCAGGACGCGGGCCGCCTCGACGACGCCATCACCCTGCACCAACGCACCCTCACCGACCGTGAACGCACCCTCGGACCCGACCACCCCCACACCCTGAACACCCGCAACAATCTCGCCGGTGCCTACCAGGACGCGGGCCGCCTCGACGACGCCATCGCGCTTTTCGAGCAGGCGCTCGCGACATGCGAGCGAGTGCTGAGCTCGGGGCATCCCTGGATCGGCATCATCAGGGGCAACCTGGAGGGCGCGCGGGCGGACGCGGAGGGTCAGCGGTAGCGGGCGAGTTCGCGGCGGGCGATGGAGCGCTTGTGGACCTCGTCGGGGCCGTCGGCGAGGTGCAGGGTGCGGATGCCGGCCCACAGCTGGGCCAGCGGGAAGTCCTGGGAGACGCCGGCGCCGCCGTGCGCCTGGATCGCGCGGTCGATGACCCAGTTGGCCATCTCGGGCACGGCGGCCTTGATGGCGGAGATCTCGACGCGGGCGCCCTTGTTGCCGACCGTGTCCATCAGCCAGGCGGTCTTGAGGACGAGCAGCCGTGCCTGCTCGATGCGGATGCGCGACTCGGCGATCCAGTCCTGCACGACGCCCTGGGCGCCGATGGGCTTGCCGAACGCGACCCGGCCGGTCACCCGCTCGCACATGAGCTTCAACGCGCGCTCTGCGGCGCCGATCGTGCGCATGCAGTGGTGGATGCGGCCAGGCCCGAGGCGCTCCTGGGCGATACGGAAGCCCTCGCCCTCGCCCAGCAGGATGTTGGCCGCGGGCACCCGCACGTCGGTGAAGGAGACCTCGGCGTGGCCGCCGTGGGTGCCGTCTGTGTAGCCGAAGACCTGCAGGCCCCGGTGCACGGTGACGCCGGGCGTGTCCTTGGGGACGAGGATCATGCTCTGCCGTCGGTAGGTGTCGGCGTCGGGAGACGTCACGCCCATCACGATGAGTAGCTTGCAGTCGGGGCTGAGCGCGCCGGTGGACCACCACTTCCGGCCGTTCAGCACGTACTCGTCACCGTCGCGGGCGATGCGGAGCCCGATGTTGGTCGCGTCGGAGGAGGCGACGTCGGGCTCCGTCATGCAGAACGCCGAGCGGATCTCGCCTTCGAGCAGCGGCTCCAGCCACTGCTTTTGCTGTTCGTCCGTGCCGAACTGGGCGAGGATCTCCATGTTGCCGGTGTCGGGCGCGGCGCAGTTGAGCGCGAGCGGGGCGAGTTGCGGCGACCAGCCGGTGATCTCGGCGAGCGGCGCGTACTGCAGGTTGGTCAGCCCGGCGCCGTACGGCGACTTCGGCAAGAAGAGGTTCCACAGGCCGCGCGAGCGCGCCTCGGCCTGCAGGTCCTTCATGATCGGCGGCGTGGCCCACGGGTCCTCGCCGGCGGCGGCCTGCGCCGCGTACTCCGGCTCGGCCGGATAGATGTGCGCGTCCATGAACGCCAGGAGGCGGTCGCGGTAGTCCTGGGTGGTCTGGTCGAAGCCGAATTCCACGGAAGATCTCCTTAGCCGGGGAGGTCGACGAGCGTGGCGAGGGCGCCGCGGTGCCGGTCGGCGGTGCCGAGCGCGATCGACGTGCTCTTGGCCCGCTTCAGATAAAGGTGCGCCGGGTGCTCCCAGGTGAAGCCGATGCCGCCGTGCATCTGCACGCACTCCTCGGCGGCCAGTACGGCCACCGGCGAGCAGTGCGCCTGCGCGACGGCCGCCGCGACGGGCGCGTCCGGGTCGCCGGTCGCCACGCAGTCGGCCGCGTAGCGGGCCACCGCCCGCGCCTGGGTGATCGCCACCCACAGGTCGGCGAGCCGGTGCTTGAGCCCCTGGAAGGAGCCGACCGGCCGGCCGAACTGGTAGCGGCTCTTGACGTGCTCGACGGTCAGCTCCAAACAGCGCTCGGCCAGTCCGAGCTGCTCGGAGGCCAGCAGGGCCGCGCCCGCGACGAGCGCCGGCCGGACGGCCGCGTCGTCGCCCGCGACCACACGGGCGGGCGCCGCGTCGAACGTCACGTCGCACAGCGGCCGGGTCATGTCGAGCGACGTCACGGCGGAGCGCCGTACGCCTCCGTCGGCGGGCCCGGCGTCCACGGCGTACAGCGCGCCGCCCGCCGGTACGAGCAGCACGTCGGCGACGAGCGCGTCTGCGACGCCGCGCACGGTGCCGCTCACCGCGCCGTCCGCCACGCCGAGGCCGGGCGGAAGCGGTCCGTCCGGCGGCGTGGTCACGGGGACGGCGAGCGCGGCCGTACGGGTGCCGGCGGCCAGCGCGGCCAGCAGCTCCCCGGAGCCGCCCGAGTCGTCCGAGCGGGCCGAGTCGTCCGAGCGGGCCGCGAGCAGGGCGGCGGTGGCGAGCACGGCGCTGCCGAGGAACGGCACCGGGGCGACGGCCCGGCCGAGCTCCTCCAGCACCACGGCGGTCTCGCGGAACGACGCGCCCGCGCCGCCCAGCTCCTCGGGCACCGCGAGCCCCGCGCAGCCCACCTCGGTCGCGAGCGTGCGCCACAGCTTCATGTCGTACGGCTCGGCGCTTTCTGTCCGCTCCAGCACCGCCGGCCACGGCGCCCGGTCGGCGAGCAGCGCACGTACGCTGCCGCGCAGCTCGTCCTCGACCTCGCTGTACAGCAGCTCGCTCATTTGGGCAGGTCCTTCCACGCGACGTCCTTGTCGACGCGGATCTCGCCGGGCAGGCCGAGCACGCGTTCGGCGATGATGTTCCGCAGGATCTCCGAGGTGCCGCCCTCGATGGAGTTGCCCTTGGCCCGCAGGTAGCGGTAGCCCGGCGAGCGCCCCGTGAAGTCCACGTGCGCGGGCCGCCGCATCGTCCAGTCGTCGTAGCGCAGCCCGTCGACGCCGAGCAGCTCCAGCTCCAGCCCGGAGACCTGCTGGTTGATCCGGGCGTAGGCGAGCTTGACGGCCGACCCCTCCGGGCCGGGGTGCCCGGCGGCCAGCTGCTGGCGCAGCCACACCCCGGTCAGCCGGGCCGCCTCGGCGTCGACCCACAGCCGCAGCAGGGCGTCGTGCAGCCCGGGGGTGCGCAGCTCGGGACGCGCCCGCCAGGCTCCGGCGGCCACACCGATCATCCCGCCCTCGCGCGGCGCCGCGCGGCCGCCGATGGCGACCCGCTCGTTCATCAGTGTGGTCTGGGCGACGGCCCAGCCGGCGCCGACCTCGCCGAGCCGGTGGGCGTCGGGGATCCGCACTTCGGTGAGGAAGACCTCGTTGAACTCCGCCTCGCCGGTGATCTGCCGCAGCGGCCGCACCTCGACGCCCGGGGCGGTCATGTCGCACACGAAGTACGTCATGCCGCGGTGCTTGGGCACATCGGGATCGGTCCGGGTCACCAGGATGGCCCAGCGCGCCTCGTGCGCGATCGACGTCCACACCTTCTGTCCGGAGACGACCCAGTCGTCGCCGTCGCGCACGGCGCGGGTGCCGAGGGCGGCGAGGTCGGAGCCGGCGCCGGGCTCGCTGAACAGCTGGCACCAGATCTCCTCCCCCGTCCACAGCGGCCGCAGCCAGCGCGCCTTCTGCTCATCGGTGCCGAAGGCCAGGATGGTGGGGGCGGCCATGCCGAGCCCGATGCCGTTGCGCTCGGGGTTGTTGTCCGGCGCGCCGGCGGCGGCGAAGTCGGCGTCGACCTGAGGCTGCAGCGCGCGCGGCGCGTCGAGTCCGCCGAGGCCGGCGGGGAAGTGCACCCAGGCCAGGCCCGCATCGAAGCGGGCGCGCAGGAACTCCAGCCGCTCCATGGCCCCCGGATCGTGGGTCTGGAGGAACTCCTGGACGCGGCGGCGCAGCTCCGCGGCGTCCGGCGGCGAGGGAGGCGATGGCGGCGATAGAGATGATGCGCTCAACGACGACCTCCGTACGGAATGACATCGACCCCGGCCGGCCGCCATACCGACCGGTCGGTATGGGGCCTCTCACAAGGAAACTCGGAAAGCACCTCAACGGCAAGATACGTGCGCGCGATCCCCGTAGATCAAGGCGGGGCTGTTAAGTGCTAGCGATCGTCCCGGTCAGGCTACTGGACAGTCCTATTGCACGGTGTGCAGTGACAACGTACACTCACGCCTCACGAACCCCCCGGGCGAGGTGGCTGGCCATGCGCAGTAGCAAGTACCGTCTCCTCACATTGGTCGCGGCGGGCGCCCTGGTAGCGTCGGCCGCCGCGGCCTGCGAGCAGAAGTCCGGTACCGACTCGGGCTCGCAGGCGAGCGACAAGCCGATCGTCGTCGGCTCCACCCTCTCACTCAGCGGAGCCTTCGCGGCCACCGGAAACATCCACAAGATCGCCGGACAGCAGTTCGTCGATCAGCTGAACAAGAACGGCGGGCTGCTGGGCCGGCAGGTGAAATGGCTCGTCCGCGACGACGAGTCCGACCAGGCCAAGGTCAGCACGCTCTACGAGCAGCTCATCACGCAGGACAAGGTCGACCTGATCATCGGCCCGTACGCCACCCCGAACATCTTGTCGGCCATGGCCGTGGCGGCGCGGCACGGTTACACCCTGCCGCAGCACACGGCCGTCATCGCGCCGCTGATGACCTACAGCTGCCAGTTCCCGGCCTGGTCGATCGGCCCGAAGCCGAACGAGTACGTGCCCAACCAACTGTTCGACGCGGTGGCGAGCACGCCCGACCCGCCCAAGCGCGTGGCCATCTTGACCAACCAGAACGGCTCCACCGACTTCGTGTCGTACGGCGCCGGCGAGAACAAGACCGGCATGGTCTCCATCGCCAAGCAGCGCGGCCTCAACGTCGTGCTCGAGGCGCGCTACCCCCCGACCACGACCAACTGGGCCTCGCTCGCCACGCGGGTGCGCGACGCCAAGCCCGATCTCGTCGTCAACGACGGCCTCGGCGTCGACCCGGTCGGCCTGCTGCAGGCGATGAAGCAGCTCAACTACCGGCCGCCGATGATGTTCAGCCTGTTCCCCGCGCCCGGCCCGCTGCTGGGGCTCGGCGAGACCGCGCAGGGCCTGCTCTCGGTCACGATCTTCGAGCCGAACAAGCCGACGCTGGACAAGCTCGGGCAGAACGCGTCCTCCATCGTCGACGAGTTCAAGTCGCGGGCGACCCAGGCGAAGCTGCCCTACACGGTCTTCGAGACGCAGGCGGCCGCCTCCTGGAACGCGTGGGAGATCCTCACCTCCGGCGTCAAGGGGGCGGGCAAGCTGGAGCAGAAGGCCATCTGCGACTCCCTGCACGCCAAGGGCGCCGACACCACCTTCAGCGGCCACCTGACCTTCGACCCGAAGGCGAACAACTTCTGGCCGACCACGCTGGCCATCAAGCAGATCCAAGACCGCGATTGGGTCACCGTTTGGCCGGCCGAGCGCGCGGCCGCCAAGCTGCGCGCCTCGGCCGGCTGAGCGGTCCGCGAAGATGGACACGCTGCAGGCGGGACTCAGCGGGGTGCTCGTCGGCGGTCTGTACGCCTTGATGGCGGCGGGCCTGTCGATCACCTGGGGCGTGTTGCGGATCATCAACCTGATCCACTTCGGCCTCATCCTGCTCGGCGCGTACCTGACCTTCCAGATCGCCTCGTCGTGGAACGTCGACCCGATGCTCACGCTGGTGATCACGATGCCGGCGCTGTTCGTGCTCGGCGCCTTGGTGCAGTGGACGTTCGACCGGCTGGCCATCAGCGAGCTCAGTTCGCTGCTGCTCAGCTTCGGCCTGCTGATCGTCATCGTGCAGGGCATCAGCAACCTGTGGAGCGCCGACTTCCGGCAGATGAGCGCCGAGGTGAACCCGTACGCGACGCGGTCGGTCTCGCTCGGCGGCCTCGACCTCGTCTTCCCGCTCCCCACGCTGCTGGCGTTCGGGCTGGCGGTGGTGCTGATCGGCGGCGCGCACGTGGCGCTGCGGCGCACCTTCACCGGCCGGGCGCTGCGCGCGTTCGCCCAGGACCGGGCCATCGCGGCCGCGTTCGGCATCGACCACCGCCGCATCGGCGTGCTGCTCGCGGGGGCGGCGGGCGCGACGGCGGCCGCGGCCGGGATGCTGTTCGCGATGTCGACCGCGCTCACCCCCGCCACCGCGTTCGAATGGTTCGGCACGGTCTTCGCGGTCGTCATCCTCGGCGGCATCGGGCATCTGCTCGGCACGCTCGTCGCCGGGCTGTTGGTCGGCGCGCTCGGCGCGGTCGTCACGGTGCTGATCTCGGCGGCGGCAGAGCCGTTCGTCCTGTTCTCCACGATCGTCCTCGTGCTGCTGCTGCGCCCGCAGGGCCTGTTCGCCCACGGCGGCACCCGGTGAGGGCCGCCCTGTCGCGGAGGCGAGGGCTGTGGGGGTTTCCGCTGGCGTTCGTCGCGCTCGCGATGCTCTCGCTGTACAGGGAGACGATCGGCTTCCCCGTCTTCTACCTCACGCTGCTGACGACGATCCTGTTCTGGACCGCGCAGTCGACCAGCTGGAACATCCTGTCCGGCTACAGCGGCTACTTCAGCTTCGGGCAAGCGGCGTTCGTCGGGGTCGGCGCCTACACGACCGCGGTGCTGTACGGGCGGCATCAGGTCGACTTCTACGTCACGCTCGGCTGCTCGGCCGTGCTGTGCGCCGTGCTCGCGCTCTTCGTCGGCGGCCTGGCGTTCCGGCTCAGGTCGCTGCGCGGTGAGATCTTCGCGCTGCTGACGCTGGCCGTCCCCTTCATCTTGGGCGCGCTGGCGCAGCTCAACTCCGCCATCGACGGCGGCCAGGGCATCATCGTCACGGTGCCGCCGTTCCCCTCCCAGCTGGGCCTGTTCCAGGACTACCTCTACCTGATCAGCCTGGCCGTCGCGGTCGGGGCGGTGTGGGCCGCCTACGCCATCCAGCACTCGCGGTTCGGGTGGGCGCTCTCCGCGATCAGGGACGCCGAGGACGTGGCCGAGGGCCTCGGGGTCGCGACATTCCGGTACAAGATGCTCGCCATCATGGTGAGCGGCGTGATCGGCGGCGTGAGCGGGAGCATCTTCGCGCTGCAGATCGGGTTCGTCGCGGTGACCAGCGTGTTCAACCTGACCGTGCCGCTGTTCGTCATCGTCATGAGCGTGCTCGGCGGGCGCGCGCACTGGCTGGGTCCGGTGCTCGGCGCGGGCCTCGTCACGCTGCTGCAGGACCGGCTGACCGCCTCGGGACTGGCCGACTGGCGACTCGTGGTGCTGGGCGGCGTCCTCGCCGTGCTCGTCGTGATCGCCCCCGAGGGGCTCTACGTCCGGCTGCGGGCCCGGCCGTGGCCCGCGCTCGCCGCGTTCGCGGTGATCGTCGTCGGCCTGCGCCTGGCGAACGCGTTCGGCGGGCCGCTCGACTGGATCCTGTACGGCGCGCTCGCCGCCGTCGTGATCGCGGTCCTGCCGGGGCGCCTGGGCCGCAAAACGGGGACAGCCAGGGCGGAACGGACGGACCGGCCGGAACCAACGGAACGAAAGGCAGCCGTCCCGGACCGGCCATCGCCCGATGACGACGAGCCGGCGCCGACCGGCGCGGAAGTCCTCGTCGAGTGCGAGGACGTGGCACGGTACTTCGGCGGGGTGCGGGCGCTCGACGGAGTCACACTGCGGATCGGCTCTGGCGAGCTGGTGGGGCTGGTCGGGCCCAACGGCTCAGGCAAGACGACGATGGTCAGCCTGCTCGCCGGCACGCTGCGGCCGACCCGGGGCACGATCCGCGTCGCCGGGCGCGACATCGCCGGGCTGCCGCCGCATCGCGTCGCGCACGCCGGCGTCGCCAGGACCTACCAGATCCCGCGCCCGTTCGGGTCGATGACCGTACGCGACAACGTGGCGATGGCGATCATGTTCGGCCGGGAGCCGCGCTCGCTGCCGCGCGCGCGGGCGGCGGCCGAGCGGCACATCGGGTTCGTCGGGCTCGGGCACCTCGCCGACGCGCGGCCCGACGCGCTCAACCTGCACCAGCGGCAGCTGCTGGAGATGGCCCGCGCCCTCGGGACCAACCCCAAGGTGCTCTTCCTCGACGAGGCGCTCGCCGGGCTCACCCCCGCCGAGATCGACAACGCGGTCGAGGTCGTGCGGCGGATCCAGCGCGGCGGCACCTCGATCGTGATCGTCGAACACCTGCTCCGGGTGGTCAACCAGCTGGCCACGCGCATCGTGGTGCTCGACAAGGGAACCCTCCTGGCCGACGGCGAGCCGCGGACCGTCATGCGCGACCCGGCCGTGGTCCAGGCCTACCTGGGGAAGCGCGCCCATGCTTGAGGTCAGCGGGCTCGCCGCCCACTACGGCGACGCGCAGGCGCTGTGGGACGTCGACCTCGACGTCCGGGACGGCGAGATCGTCACGATCATCGGTCCGAACGGCGCGGGCAAGACGACGCTCGTGCACACGATCGCCGGCCTGCACCCCGCGACGCGCGGCCGGGTGATCTTCGACGGCGCCGACCTCACCCGGCTCCCCGGCCACCGCGTCTGCTCGCGGGGCGTGGCGATCGTGCCGGAGGGCCGGCGGGTGTTCCCGCACATGACCGTGGAGGAGAACCTGTGCCTCGGGGCGTACCGCAAGGGGGCCCGCCCCGCCCATCGAGACGTCATCGGCCGGGTCCGGGAGCTGTTCCCGCGCCTCGGCGAGCGGTACCACCAGCCCGCCGGCCGACTCAGCGGCGGGGAGCAGCAGATGCTCGCCATCGGGCGGGCGCTGATGGCCCAGCCGCGGCTGCTGCTGCTCGACGAGCCCTCGCTCGGCCTGGCGCCCGTCGTCGTCGACGAGGTCATGACCGCCATCGAGACGATCAACGCCGACGGCGTCAGCATCATGCTGGTGGAGCAGGACGTCGAGCGCGCCCTGTCCGTCGCCGCCCGCGGCTACCTGCTCGTCGAGGGCCGGATCGTGACCTCGGCGCCGCCGGAGCGGCTGCGCGAAAGCGACGACGTCCGCCAGACGGTCCTCGGCATCTGAGGGCCGGCCGGCGGCCACAACCCTAGGGTCGCCCGCGGATCGCCCGCAGCCGGCGTACGCCCAGCCGCAGCGCGCCCTGCAGGCCCCCGGGGAACACCAGCATGACGCCGATCAGCACGAGCCCGAAGATGGCCGGCGGCAGGTTGGACGCGACGTCGTGCGGCAGGTGCGCCGACGTGGCGAAGTCGCTGGCCCAGCTGGGCACCAGGACGAGGATCAGCGAGCCCCAGACCGCGCCGGCGAGGCTGCCCAGGCCGCCGAGGATGATCGCCGCGATGAGCTGCAGCGACAGGGTGAGCGTGAACGCGCCGGGCGCCGCCAGCGTCGCGACGACCGCGAGCAGCGCGCCGCCCAGCCCGGCGGAGGCGGCCGCCGCGACGGAGGCGACGATGCGCACCCTGGCCACCTTGATCCCGCTGAGCGCGGCGGCGACCTCGTCGTCCCGGGTGGCGCGCAGCGAGCGGCCGAAGCGTCCGTGGATCAGGTTGGCCAGGAACCACATGACGATCACTGTGGCGAGGCAGCTGATCCACGCCTGCCAGCGCTCCAGCGGGAACGTCTCGCCGAGCGCGAGCGGCGGGGGCGACGGCGTCACGCTCAGCCCGTTCTGCCCGCCCAGCCACTCGGTGAGCGGCTCGTAGCTGGCGAGGCCGGGCAGGCCGACGGCGAGCGCGAGGGTCGCGCCGGCGAGGTAGGGACCGTAGAGCCGGGCCGCGCCGATCCCGACGATCAGCCCGACGGCGGCGGTGACCGCGGCCGCGGCCGCCATCACGAGCGGAAGCGACCACTCCAGGTGCTCCAGCACCAGCGCCGCGGTGTACGCGCCGACCGCCATGAACGCGCCGTGCCCGAGCGAGATCTGCCCGCCGAGCCCGGTCAGCACGGTGAGCCCGGCGGCCGCGCACGTGATGTAGCCGACCTGCGCGAGCTGCAGGTTGTGGTACGGGCTCAGCGTCAAGGTGAGCACCAGCAGCGCGGCGCCCGCGAGCAGCGCCCACGCGGTATGCCGGACCATGGTGAGCCGCCAGAGCCGAAGAACGGCGTTCACACCCGCCTCCCCGCGGTAACGGCGAACAACCCGTTGGGCCGGATCATGAGCACCGCTATCAGCACGGCGAAGGCGCCGAGCGTGACGATGTCGGAGCTGACGTATCCGGAGACGTAGCTGAGCGTGCAGCCCAGCAGCAGCCCGCCGACGACGGCGCCGATGGGGCTGTCGAGGCCGCCGATGACCGCCGCCGTGAAGCCGAACACCAAGATGGCGTCGAACTGGGTGGGCCCGACGAAGACCGACGGCGCGATCAGCACCCCGGCGAGCGAGCCGACCAGCGACGCCAGCGCCCAGCCGAGCGTGAGCATCCGCCCGACCCGCACCCCGAGGAGCCGGGACACCTCCGGCGCGAACGCCGCCGCGCGCAGCTTCAGGCCCACGTCCGTACGGCGGAACAGCACGGTCAGCGCGATCATCACCACGGCGACGGACCCGATGACGAACAGATCGAACGGGGACAGCAGCAGCCGCGTGCCGGCCACCGTGAATCCCCTGATCGTGAACGCGGGCGGGTAGGAGTGCGGCTGGCCGCCCCAGATCATGCCCGCGCCCGCCTGGAGCAGCACGAACAGGCCGAGCGTGACGATCACCGCGTTGAGCGGCGGCTTGTTTTCCACCGGCCGGATGACCACCCGCTCCACCACCGCGCCGAGCACCAGCCCGGACGCGAGCGCGACGGCGAGGGCGAGCCAGTACGAGCCGCCCTGCTGGACCACGGCCCAGGCGAGGAACGTGGTGAACATCAGCATGGCGCCCTGGGCGAAGTTGACGATCCGGGTGGCCCGCCAGATCAGCACGAGCGCCAGCCCGACCGTGGCGAACACCATGCCGGAGGTCACCCCGGAAAGCGTGAGGTTGATGAACTTGTCCATGCGAACCCTCGGCCCCCTAGCCCTAGAAACCCAGGTAGGCGTGGCGGAGCCGGTCGTCCACCGCCGCGGTCTGGTCGAAGTCGGCGGCCACCGTGCCGAGATTGAGCACGACGGCGCGATCGGCGATGGACAGCGCGCTGCGGGCGTTCTGCTCGACGAGCACCACGGTCAGGCCGTGCTCGTCGCGCAGCCGCCGCAGCACCGCCATGAGCTGCGCGACGACTCTGGGCGCGAGGCCCAGCGACGGCTCGTCGACCAGCAGCAGCCGCGGCCGGCCGACCAGGGCCCGGCCGAGCGCCAGCATCTGGCGTTCGCCGCCCGACAGCGTGGCGGCGACCCGGCCTCGCCGCTCGGCCAGCGGCGGGAACAGGTCGTACACGGTGTCGATCCGCCGGTCCAGGCCAGGGCGCCCGCCGTTCTTCCGGCCGTTCTTCTCGCCGTTCCGGCGGCCGCGCCGCTCGCGCCGCCACAGCCCGCCGAGCCGGAGGTTCTCCGCCACGGTCAGCTCGACGATGACGCCGCCGTTCTCCGGGACGTGCGCCACCCCCAGCCGGGCGATCTCCTCGGCGGGCCGGCCGGCGATGTCGCGGCCGCCGACGATGATCCGGCCGGACCGCGGGCGGACCAGCCCGCTGACCGCCCGCAGCAACGTGGTCTTGCCGGCGCCGTTCGCGCCCAGCATGGCGGTGATGCTGCCGACCTCGACCTCGATCGACACGCCGTCGAGCGCCTTGACCGCGCCGTAGCCGACCACCAGGTCCTTGACCTCAAGCACCGGAGGCCCCCTCCTCGACCGCGGGGGTCACCTCGTCGCCGAGGTAGGCCGCCGTCACCTGGGGGTCGTCGCGCACCTCGGCGGGCGTGCCGTGCGCGATGAGCCGGCCGAAGTCGAGGACAGCCACCTCGTCGCAGACGCCCATGACGAAGTCCATGTGGTGCTCGACGAGCACGACCGACATGTCCTCGCGCAGCTTGGTCAGCAGCGTGCCGAGGTCGCGGATCTCGGCGGCGGACTGCCCGGCCGCCGGCTCGTCGAGCAGCAGCAGGTCGGGCTCGGCGGCCAGCGCCCGCGCCAGCGCCACCTTCTTCTGCACGCCGTAGGGCAGCTGGCCGGGGGGCCGGGCGGCCACGTCGGCGACGCCGAGGTCGGCCAGCAGCCGGCGGGCCCGGTCGCGCAGCGCGGCCTCGTCCCGGTCGGACCGCGGCAGCGCGGAAAGAGCGGACAGCACGCCGGTGCGGGCGTGCCGGTCGGCCCCGACCATGACGTTCTCGAGCGCGGACAGGCCGGAGAACAGGCCAAGATTTTGCTGAGTGCGGGCGATTCCGAGGCGGGTGAGCTGGTGCGGCCGATGGCGGCGCAGCCTGCCGCCGCGCCAGCGCAGCTCGCCGGTGTGCGGCCGGATGAACCCGCACACCACGTTGAACAAGGTGGTCTTGCCGGCGCCGTTGGGACCGATCACGCCTACGACCCGGCCCTGGGGCACACCGAAGGAGACGCCGTCCAGCGCGGTCAGCCCGCCGAATCGCACCGTCACGTCGCGAAGTTCGAGCAGCATCGGGGAAGGATCGACCATCATTCCTCGTCTCGACGCCTGGCACGGACATCCCCGAGCGGCCGACGGCGGCGGTACAACACTTTCCAGAAGGTGC
Source organism: Streptosporangiaceae bacterium (assembly GCA_035765195.1). Lineage (GTDB taxonomy): Bacteria > Actinomycetota > Actinomycetes > Streptosporangiales > Streptosporangiaceae > CALAED01. Next base: position 219,431 of record DASTYC010000032.1, on the reverse strand, counting down.
TGCAAAAGCGACGTACCGACCGGTCGGTATCGACACCCTAGTATAGGTTCCGAATTCGGTCCTGGTTTTGTAGGAGGGCACGTCATGGCAGGCGAGTCCGCGGGCGCCGAGGAGCGGCGGACGGGGGCGCTGCCCGAGCGGTTGCTCGCCGTGGCGACTCGGCTGTTCGCGGAGAAGGGCTTCGAGGCCACCTCCGTCCAGGAGATCGTGGCGTCGGCAGGGGTCACCAAGGGCGCGATGTACCACTACTTCGCGTCCAAGGACGATCTTCTCTTCGAGATCTATCATCGGCTGCTGATGATGCAGACCCGGCGCCTGGAGCAATTCGCGGCCGGTAACGGAACGGTCGAGGAACGTCTCCGCGCGGCCGCCGTGGACGTGCTCGACACCAGTTTTCTGCATCTCGACGAGCTGACCGTTTTCTTCCGGTCGATGCACATGCTGCCGCAGGAGAAGCGAAAGACCGTACGCGCCGAGCGGCGGCGCTACCACGAACGGTTCCGCGGGCTCGTGGAAGAAGGACAGGCGGCCGGCATTTTCCGGCGCGACGTCCCGGCCGACATCGTGGTGCAGTTCTTCTTCGGCGCCGTGCATCAGCTCAGCACCTGGTATCACCCCCACGGCCCGCTCGCCGCGCACGCGGTGAGCGAGTACTACGTCGACCTGCTCATGGGCGGCCTCGAGCTCGGTGAGACCATGCAGGTAGGACCATGAAATCCTGCCAGCCACTCACCGCCGCGCACCGCGGCGCCCGAGGAGCCCGACGCCTATGCCCGCAGCCCAGCCACCGGTCAAGCACACGCCGCTCTATGAGATCCATCGGGAGCTCGGTGCCACCTTGGTGGAGTTCGCCGGCTACCTGATGCCGCTGCGGTACGGCAGCGAGACCGCCGAGCACCAGGCCGTCCGCACCGCCGCCGGCCTGTTCGACCTGTCGCACATGGGAGAGATCTTCGTCACCGGGCCGCGGGCCGCGGCCGCCCTCGACTACGCGCTGGTCGGGCACATCTCGGCGCTGCGGGTGGGCCGGGCCCGGTACACGATGATCTGCGACCCCGCGGGCGGCGTGCTCGACGATCTGATCGTCTACCGCCTGGCCCCCGAGACGTTCATGATCGTCGCCAACGCGGCCAACGCCGCGACCGTGACGGCCGAGTTGACCGAGCGCGCCCGGCCCGAGGCACCCGGCGCGGTCGTCACCGATCGCTCCGACTCCTACGCGCTGATCGCGGTCCAGGGGCCGAACGCCCAGCGGATCTTGGCCAAGCACACCGACGCGCCGCTGGCCGAGCTGAGCTACTACGCGATCATGGCGCACCGGGTCGCGGGCATCGACGTGCTGATCGCCCGGACCGGCTACACCGGCGAGGACGGCTTCGAGCTGTTCGTCTCCGCCGGCGACGCCCCCCGGCTGTGGCGGGAGCTGGCCGCCTCCCCCGAGCCGCCCGTCCCCGCCGGCCTGTCCGCCCGCGACACGCTGCGCCTCGAGGCGGGCATGCCGCTGTACGGCAATGAGCTGACTGCCGAGACCACCCCGTACGACGCCGGGCTCGGCCGGGTGGTCAAGCTCGACAAGCCCGGAGATTTCGTCGGACGCGCCGCGCTCGCCGCGCGCGCCGACACCCCGGACGGGCGTACCCTCGTTGGACTGGTGGCCAGGGGACGCCGGGTGCCGAGGCACGGCTACGACGTCGTCGCGATGGCCGAAAAGGACGGCACGCCGTGCGGAGTCGTGACGAGCGGCGCGCCGTCCCCGACACTGGGCAAACCCATCGCGATGGCCTACCTCAACGCCGAGACCGAGCCCGTGGACCTCGCGGTCGACATCCGCGGGAGGCGCGAGCCGGTCGACGTGGTCCCCCTGCCGTTCTACCGACGTTCGTCACAGTGACAGTGGGAGTAAATCCGTGACCGTTCCTTCCGTTCCCGAGCAGCTGCGGTACACCGAAGAACACGAGTGGGTCTCCGGCCTCGACGACGGCGCCGCCGACGTCGTCACGGTCGGGATCACGGCGTACGCCGCCGAGCAGCTGGGCGACATCGTCTACGTCTCGTTGCCCGAGGAGGGCGCGAGGGTCGAGGCCGGCGAGCCGTGCGGCGAGGCCGAGTCAACGAAATCGGTAAGCGATATCTATGCCCCCGTGACAGGTGAGGTGACCGCCGCGAACGCCGCCGTCACCGACGATCCGGCCATGATCAACTCCGATCCGTACGGCGAGGGCTGGCTGTTCAAGGTTCGACTCGACGGCGAACCAGGGGGCATGCTGGATGCGGCGGCATACGCGAAGCTCATCGAGGAGTCCTGAACAGTGTCTGAAGACAGCCGCGCCCACTACGACTCGCTGGCGTCCGTCGATCCCGAGATCGCCGCGGCGGTGGACGGCGAGCTGCGCCGGCAGCAGGCGACGCTGGAGATGATCGCGTCGGAGAACTTCGTGCCCACGGCGGTGCTTGAGGCCCAAGGCTCGGTGCTGACCAACAAGTACGCCGAGGGCTATCCCGGGCGGCGCTACTACGGCGGCTGCGAGTACATCGACGTGGTCGAGCAGCTTGCCATCGACCGGGCGAAGGCACTGTTCGGCGCGGGCGCCGACCATGAGATCCACGTCAACGTCCAGCCGCACTCGGGCGCCCAGGCCAACACAGCGGTCTACTTCGCCCTGCTCCAGCCGGGCGACACGATCTTGGGCCTCGACCTCGCGCACGGCGGCCATCTCACCCACGGGATGCGGCTCAACTACTCCGGCAAGGTCCTCAACGTGGTGCCCTACCACGTGCGCCCCGACGACGGCCTGGTCGACATGGACGAGGTGGCCGCGCTGGCCGCCGAGCACCGGCCCAAGATGATCGTGGCCGGCTGGTCGGCCTATCCGCGCCGGCTCGACTTCGCGGCGTTCCGCGAGATCGCCGACTCCGTCGGCGCGCTGCTGTTCGTGGACATCGCGCACTTCGCCGGCCTCGTCGTCGCCGGCCTGCACCCCTCGCCGGTGCCGTACGCCGACGTCGTCACGACGACCACGCACAAGACGCTGTGCGGGCCGCGCGGCGGGCTCATCCTGTGCCGCGAGGAGTACGCCAAGAAGATCAATTCGGCGGTGTTCCCTGGCATGCAGGGCGGGCCGCTTGAGCACGTGATCGCGGCCAAGGCGGTGGCGTTGAAGATCGCCGCGACGGAGGAGTTCGCCGAGCGGCAGGCCCGGACCGTCGAGGGCGCCCGGACGATCGCGGCGCGGCTGCTCGAGGACGACTGCGTGAAGGCCGGGGTGAAGGTGCTCACCGGCGGCACCGACGTCCACCTGGTGCTGGTCGATCTCGTCGACTCCGAGCTCACCGGGCGCGACGCCGAGGACCGGCTGCACGACATCGGCATCACGGTCAACCGCAACGCGGTGCCCAACGACCCGCGCCCGCCGATGGTCACGTCGGGGCTGCGGGTGGGCACGCCGGCGCTAGCCACCCGCGGCTTCCAGGCCGCGGACTTCGCCGAGGTCGCCGACATCCTCGCGCTGGCGCTGCAGCCGTCGTTCGACGCCGACGCGCTGTCGGCGCGCGTCCGGGCCCTCACCGCCAAATACCCGCTCTATCCCGACCTGTGACCAGCGAACGCCGCCATGGCCATCTCAGTCTTTGATCTGTTCAAGATCGGCATCGGCCCGTCGAGCTCGCACACGGGCGGCCCGATGGCGGCGGCGCATCGGTTCGTGCGCGGGCTCGCGGCCGACGGCCTGCTGCCCGCGACCGCGACGGTCCAGGTGACGTTGTACGGCTCGCTCGGCCTGACCGGCAAGGGTCACGGCAGCGACAAGGCCGTGATCTTGGGCCTCGAAGGCGACAAACCCGAGCGGGTCGACGTCGACGCCGTGCCCGCCCGGCTGGCCGCCGTCGCCGAGCGCGGCACGGTCCGGCTGCTCGGCGAGCGCGAGGTGCCGTTCGTCGTCGGCGAGCACCTGGTCTTCGAACGCAAGCAGTCGCTGCCCGGCCACCCCAACGGCATGCGGTTCACCGCCCGCGACGAGGCGGGCCGCGAACTGCGCGCGAAGGTCTACTACTCGGTCGGCGGCGGCTTCGTCGTCGACGAGACCGCCGCCGGCGCCGACCGCATCAAGCCCGACGACACGGTGCTGCCCTACCCCTTCGCCACCGCCGCCGAGCTCCTCGAATGGACCGGCAAGACCGGCCTGTCGATCTCGTCGGTCATGCTCGAGAACGAGCGGGCGTTCGGCCGCTCCCCCGCCGAGATCCGGTCGGGGCTGCTGGAGCTGTGGCAGGTGATGCGCGCGTGCGTCACGCGCGGCTGCACGAGCGAGGGCCTGCTGCCCGGCGGGCTGAAGGTGCGCCGCCGGGCGCCCCACCTGCACACCAAGCTGATCAACGAGACCGGCCCCGACCCGCTGCGGGTGATGGACTGGGTGACGCTGTTCGCGCTCGCCGTCAACGAGGAGAACGCCGCGGGCGGCCGCGTCGTCACGGCCCCCACCAACGGCGCCGCCGGCATCGTCCCCGCCGTGCTGCACTACTACGACAGGTTCGTGCGGCCGGGCGACGACGACCAGGTCGTGCGGTTCTTGCTCACCGCGGGCGCGATCGGCGTCCTGTTCAAGGAGAACGCCTCGATCTCCGGCGCCGAGGTCGGCTGCCAGGGCGAGGTCGGCTCGGCGTGCTCGATGGCCGCGGCCGGGCTCACCGAGGTGCTGGGCGGCACCCCGGAACAGGTCGAGAACGCCGCCGAGATCGGCATCGAGCACAACCTCGGCCTGACCTGCGACCCGGTGGGCGGGCTCGTCCAGGTGCCGTGCATCGAGCGGAACGCGGTGGCCTCGATCAAGGCCATCAGCGCCGCCCGCCTCGCGCTCCGCGGCGACGGCCGTCACTTCGTCTCGCTCGACAAGGCCATCAAGACCATGCGGGACACCGGCCGCGACATGCTCGCCAAGTACAAGGAGACCAGCCGGGGCGGCCTCGCCGTCAACGTCATCGAGTGCTGACCAAGACTCCCGCACGTTGATACCATTTTGGTATGACGACCCGCAGCGTCCGCATCCCCGACGACCTCGACCAAAGGTTGGTCGAGTACGCCGAGGCCAGCCACATGTCGATAAACGCCGTCATCGTCCGCGCCGTCGAGCAGACGCTCGACCGCCTCGCACACGAGATCACCATCGCGCAAGCCGCAGACGATGTGTTCGCCCGCCGCGGGGAGCTGTTCAGGCGACTGGCCGACTCGTGATCTATCTGACCGCCGAGCAGGTCATTATGATCAATGCTCGCCATCTGGGAGGTCGGCCCGCGGTGCGAGATGCCGGGCTGGTGCAAAGCGCGGTCACCCGTCCACAGACTGTGGTCTTCGGAGCCGACGCCTACCCGACGCTCGAGGAAAAAGCGGCGGCACTGCTCCACTCGGTCATCAGCAATCACCCGTTCGTGGATGGCAACAAGCCGACCGGATGGGCCGCGATGGAGACCATGTTGGTCGCCAACGGCCATTTCTCCGGCCTGTCCGAGGACGAGGCGTTCGATCTCGTGATGCGCATTGCCATCTCATGCTCGCAGATCGAGGTCAAGGAGATCGCCGATGGGCTGAACGTCACCGAGCGTTAGGGCGTGACGGACAGGGCGGCGAGGACGCGGCGGGCGAGGTCGGGGTCGCCGCCGATCGTGACGGCGGCGCTCGCGGCCGGAACGCGGCCGCAGGCCAGCCGGGCGTAGGTCTCCCAGTCCATGCGCAGCGTCACCGTGGGGGCGGCGATCGCGTCGGTGCGGACGGCCCGTCCGTCGTCGCCGACCACGACGTGCGAGGTGCCCCGCAGCGGGCCGGTGATCTCGAGCGTCACCGACTGCCCGGGCGCGGCCGCGGCGAGCTTGCCCACGACGTAGGGCAGGCTGCCGGTGAGGATCTCATGGGCGCGTTCCGCGCCGGGGGAGGCGAGGTTGCCCGGGCGGCCGACGGCGCGCCGGATGTCCTGCTCGTGCGTCCAGCAGTCGAAGGCGCGGAAGGCCATGAACCGGGTGTAGGTGTCCATCCGCCCGTTCGGGAGCCTGGTCGGACGATCAGGATCGACGTCCGGCAACTCGGCCAGCCGCCGGTTCAGCGTGTCGCGGAGCTCGTCGAGCACCTTGGGCCCGGGGACGGACCGGCGGATGTCCACCGCGATCTCGTTGAAACGGCCCATGTCGTTGCGCACGTGCGGCAGGTCGCCGGGGAGGGTGTGCTCGGGCAAGGGGTCGCCGAGCACCAGCCGCTCGACCCCGACGATGTGCGAGATCTGGTCGCGCACCGACCAGCCGGGGCACTCGGTGGGGCGTTCCCAGTCGGCGGCCTCGAAGGCCTCGGCCAGCGCGATCGTGGATCGCACCGTGTGCTCGTAGGCCGCCACGTGGCCCGCCATGTCGTCGCGCATGATCCGAAACTGCCACGCGGACGGAAGCGGTGACAAGAGGACCGCTTACGCTGCCGTGCGCTGTAGCGCCAGGTCCGCGAGCAGCGCCGCGCCGCTCGGCAGCACGTCGTCGTCGAACGCGGCCTCGGCCGAATGGTTGTAAGGCGCGGTGGCCGGGTCGCGGTCGGGCGGGCACGCGCCGAGGAAGATGAACGCGCCCGGCACGTCCGCGAGCACGAACGAGAAGTCCTCGGCCATGGGCACCGGGTTGGGCATTCGCACCAGCCGGTCGGCGCCGAACAGCTCCCCGACGCGCCCCACGGCGAACTCGGTCTCGGTCGCGTCGGCGACCGTGACGGGGTAGCTCATCGTGAACTTCGCCTCCGCCGTCAGCCCGTGCGCCGCGGCGATGCCCCGGACGACCTCGACGACCCCCTCCCGGACCCTGGCATGCGACGGCTCGGAGAAGGACCTGATGCTGGCCTCGAAACGGGCCTCGGCCGGGATGATGTTGTCTTTGGTGCCGGCGTGGAAGCTGCCCACGGTGATCACGACGGGGTCGAAGACGTCGAAGGCGCGGGTCACGAAGGTCTGCAGCGCGAGCACCATCTCACAGGCCGCCGGCACCGGGTCCTTGGCGCGGTACGGCTGCGAGGCGTGCCCGCCGACGCCGCGCACGGTCACCTCGAGCACGTCGGCGCCCGCGAGGACCGGCCCGGACCGGGTGGCGAACCAGCCGGACGGCAGCTGCGCCGAGGCGACGTGCAGCGCGTAGGCGGCGGCCGGGCGGGCGCCGGCCGCGTCCAGCACGCCTTCGTCGATCATGTAGGCGGCGCCGCGGTGGCCCTCTTCCCCCGGCTGGAACATGAACACGACGTCGCCGGCCAGCTCGGCGCGGCGCGCCGCGAGCAGCCGGGCCGCGCCGATCAGCATGGCGACGTGCAGGTCGTGCCCGCAGGCGTGCATCCGCCCGGCCACCGTCGATGCGTAGGGCACCCCGGACCGCTCGGACAGGGGCAGCGCGTCCATGTCGGCGCGCAGCAGCACCGGCGGGCCCGACCCGCCGCCGCGCAGCACCCCCGTCACCGACGACAGCGCCGTGCCGGTGCCCACCTCGATCGGCAGCCCGTCCAGCGCGGCGAGGATCTTCTCCTGGGTGCGCGGCAGGTCGAGGCCGACTTCGGGCTCCCGATGCAGATCGCGCCGGAAGGCGACGAGGTCGTCGTGCAGGTCGGCGGCGTCGGTCAGCAAGCTCATCGGGCACCTCCGCGCTCAGCGTACGCGAGGCGCGAGGCGCTAGATGGGCCCGGCGATCTGGAAGTGGATGACCGTGCACAGCTCGGCGCGCCCGAGCGCCACCCGCACCCGCGGCGCCGGGCCCGCGGTGATCTCCTGGCGCAGCAGGCCGATGTCGGCACGCGGCGCGCAGGTGATGGTCACGGCCAGCCGGGGCCGCGGCCGGGTGCCGGTGAGCTTGGCCCGCACCGCCACCACGCCGGGCAGCCGCTCGACCTCCTCGACGAAGTTGGTCCGCGAGACCATCACCGCCAGCCGCGGGGCGATGCGGCCGAGCCGGATATGGCGCGCCAGGCCCGTACGCACCTGCCCGGTCAGGCCGATGAGACCGCCGAGCGCGACCGCCCCGCCGAGGACGGCGACCGCCGGCCACAGCCACCGGGACTCGGCGAGCAACCGGGACGAGGCGCCGTCGAGCACGGGCTCGGCCCGCACGCCGGCGCCGAAGGCGCCGAGGCCGCCGGCCAGCGCGAGCACGCCGGCGCACAGCAGGACGTTTCCCGCCACGGCGAGTCCTAGCCGATGCCGCATGTCGCCTCGCTCAACGTCGCCGCCACTTCACTGCCAGGTGAGCCGTACGATCACCGTACGGGGATAGACGGGCTCCATCTCGGCGAGCCGGACGGCGACGGCGTCGCGGATCTCCTCGGCGAGGGTGCCGGGCATGGGGTAGGCCGTGATCGCGCGGACGATCACCCGCCGCCGGATCCGGCCGCGCAGCCGAACGGTCGCCTCCCCGACGCCGGGGACGTCGGCGGCCGTGGCGGCCAGCGCCCAGCTCAGCCGCCGCCGGTCGACGCCGGCGATGACGAGGGGGTCGGCGCCTCGCAACGGCTCCATCCGGGTGCGGCCGGGCAGCAGGGCGAGCAGCACCAGGAGGAGGCCGAGCCCGGCCAGCGCCGCCGCGACGGCGAGCGCGGCCGGGTCGCTCGGCGGCAGCGTGCGCAGCGCGTGATCGGCGCGCTCGACCGGACCGCGCAGGAACGAGCGGGGCCAGGTGACGACGGCGAGGGCCGTCAGCCCCCCGATCGCGATCGCGACGAGGGCGACCGCCATGCGGGCCGGCATGCGCGACGGCCGGAACTCGCGCAGCGCCGCGAGCCGCGCCGCACGGCGCAGCGCCGACGCGCCCAGCAGGTCTTCCACCGAGGTGGCCATCGCGCGAACCGTCCTTCCAGGGTGCCGCAGGCGATCATACTGTTACTCTGCGTGATCGGGCCACAGGACTGTCGCCCGATGGATATGAACCTTTTTCACATCCAGCGAGGATGTATGGGACGCTGCGTCCTATGGAGCTCAGGCGGCGGTATGACGCGGCCACGGCGGACGTGGAGCCGCCCCTGGCCATCGTGGACATGGAGGCGCTGCGGGCCAACGCCGCGGACCTCGTGCGCCGGGCGGCCGGCAAGCCGATCCGGGTGGCGAGCAAGTCCGTCCGGTGCCGGGCCATCCTAGAGGAGATCCTCGCCATGGACGGCTTCGCGGGGATCATGGCGTTCACGCTGCCCGAAGCGCTCTGGCTGGCCGGTCACGGGGCGAGCGACGACATCCTCGTGGCCTACCCGACGGCCGACCGCACCGCCCTGGCCGCGCTCGCCGCCGACCCGAAGGCCGCCGCGACCGTGACCGTCGTCGTCGACTCGGCCGACCACCTCGACCTCATCGACAAGGCCGCCGGCGACCACCCCGTGCGGGTCTGCCTCGACCTCGACGCCGCGTACCGCGCGCTGGGCGGCCGGCTGCGCGTCGGCGCCCGCCGCTCCCCCGTGCACACCCCCGAGCAGGCCGCCGAGCTGGCGGAGGAGATCGGCCGGCGCCCCGGCCTCGTGCTGACCGGGATCATGGCCTACGAGGCGCAGATCGCCGGCGTCGGCGACGACCCGCCGGGCCGGCCGCTCCGGGCGCGCGCGATCCGCCTGCTCCAGGCCAGGTCGGGGACGGAACTGGCCCGGCGCCGCGCCGAGGTGGTGCGGGCGGTCCGCGAGGTGTGCCCCGGCCTGGAGTTCGTCAACGGCGGCGGCACCGGCAGCGTGGAGAAGACCACGGCCGAGGACGCGGTCACCGAGGTGGCCGCCGGGTCCGGCCTCTACCACTCGACGCTGTTCGACCACTACACCAACTTCACCGGGCGGCCCGCCGCGCTGTTCGCGCTGCCCGTCGTCCGGCGGCCCGGACCCGGCGTGGTGACCTGCCTGGGCGGCGGCTACCCGGCCTCGGGCAACGCCGATCGGAACCGGTTGCCGCAGCCGTACCTGCCCGCCGGACTGTCCTACGATTCCGCCGAGGGGGCCGGCGAGGTGCAGACCCCGCTGCTGGGCCCCGCCGCCGACACGCTCGGCGTGGGCGACCGCGTCTGGTTCCGGCACGCCAAGGCCGGTGAGCTGTGCGAGCGGTTCGCCGCGCTGCACATCGTGGAGGGCGACCGCATCACCCGCACCGTCCCGACGTACCGTGGCGAGGGCCAGACGTTCTTGTGACTCGGAGGGTGTGATGCCATGGCCAATGGCATGGACGGCGCCGTGGACCGCGGAGATCCGCAGGGCGATGACGGCGCCTTCGACACCTTCCTGTCCGGCCGGGTCTTCATGGACATGATCTTCACCGGTCTGCCGGGGCTGCCGCCGCCCGGCGCCGAGTTCGTCACCGAAGGCCTCGGCTCCGCGCCCGGGGGCATCGCCAACATCGCGGTCGCGATGAGCCGGCTGGGACTGCGGGTGGGGCTGGCCGCCGCGTTCGGCGACGACATGTTCGGCGCCTACCTTTGGCGGGCGCTGTCGGAGCAGGAGGGCGTCGAGCTCGGCCTGTCCCGCCGGCTGATCGGATGGCCGACGCCGGTGACGGTCTCCCTCGCCTACGACTCCGACCGGAGCTTCATCACCTACACCAAGCCGCTGCCGATCCCGCGGGACGGGCTCGTCGCCGCCGCGCCGCCAGCCCGGGCCTGCTTCATCGAGGTCGATCGGCCCGTGCCCGACTGGGCGGTGGAGATGCGCGGGCGCGGCACCATGGTCTTTTCCGACCTCGGCTGGGACCCCACCGAGGTCTGGTCGGAGGAGGTCCTCGACCGGCTGCGCCACGTCGACGTCTTCTTGCCCAACGCGATCGAGGCCATGGCCTACACCCGCACCGACACGGCGGAGGCCGCCCTCGACGCGCTCATCGCCCGCGTCCCCGTCGTGGCGATCAAACTCGGCGCGCACGGCGCGATCGCGGCCGACGCGACGACCGGCGAGCGGGCCGCGGCGCCGGCGCTGCCGGTCCGGCCGCTCGACCCGACCGGCGCGGGCGACGTGTTCGCGGCCGGCTTCATCTTCGGCACGCTCGCCGGCTGGCCGCTGGCCGAGCGGCTCAAGTTCGCCAACCTGTGCGCCGGCCTGTCCGTACGGCACTACAGCGGCTCGCTCGGCGCGCCGTGCTGGGGCGACATCGCGGCGTTCGGCGAGTCGGCCGAGGTGCCGGACGAGGTGCTCCGCGACTATGCCTTCGTGATCCCGTACATCCCCGAGGCGGCGACCGACACGGTCGCCCGGGCGGAGCCGACGCTCCGGCAGCAGAGCTAGCCGTGGCGCGCCCGATGCGGATATCGATCATCGGAGCCGGGAGCGGATACATGCCCGGCGTGATCAGGGGCGTGCTGCATCGCGCCGACGATCTCGCCGGTGCCGAGCTGGCCTGCTTCGACATCCACGAAGGTCACCTCGACATCATGACCAGGCTGGCCAGGGCCATGGTCGCGGCCCGCGGAGCGGACATCGTCGTCACGTCCCACTCGCGGCTCGAAGCGGCGCTGGAGGGCGCCGACTTCGTCTTCACCACGTTCCGGCCCGGCGGGCTGGCGGCCCGGCACCTGGACGAGTCCATCCCGCTCGCGTACGGAGTCGTGGGGCAGGAGACCATCGGGCCGGGCGGCTTCTTCATGGCGCTGCGATCGGTGCCGGTGCTGCTCGACATCGCCGGCGTGCTCGCCCGGGTGGCCCCGGACGCGTGGATCGTCAACTACACCAACCCGACCAACGTGGTCACCGACGCCGTCACCCGGTACACCGACGCCAAGATCGTCGGATTGTGCGACCAATGGGTGGGCGACACCGCCACCTGGGCGGCGTTGCTCGGCCTCCCGGCCGGCGGCCTGGAGATCGACTGGATCGGCCTCAACCACTGCACGTGGGCAGAGCGGGCCCGGCTGCACGGCGCCCCGATCGACGTCGAGTCCGCGCTCGCCGCCGCGCCGCCGCCGCCGGCGTCATCGGCGTCGGTGTCATCGGCGGCCGCCGTCACCCCGCATCGCGACCCGCCGCGCATGGCCGAGCTCGGCCGCGCCCTCGGCGTGCTGGTCAACTCCTACGCGAAGTACTACTTCTGTCACGACGAGGTCGTACGGGAGCAGCGGGCGAAGGCGACGACGCGGGCCGAGGACATCATGGCGATGCTGCCCGCGTACTACGAACGGGTGGCCGCGGAGGCGGGCAGGCCCGACCCGCGGCCCGGCACCGAGCGCGGCGGCGGGGAGCACGGCGAGTTCGCCGTCGACGTCATCTGCGCCATCGCCCGCGACGAGCGCCGGCGCCTCGTCGTCAACACAGTCAATCGCGGGGCCATCGCGTCGCTGGAGGCGGCGGCTGTGGTGGAGGTGCCGTGCGTCGTCGGCGGGCAGGGGCCGACCCCGCTGGTGATGGGCGAGCTGCCGCGCGCCGTGCGGGGGCTGACCCAGGCGGTGCACGAGTACGAATGGCTCGCCGCGGATGCCGCCGTCCAGGGCGATCCCGCGATCGCGCTCCGGGCCCTTATGGCACATCCCCTTATTACCGATAAGTCGGTCGCAGAAGGCATCCTGCGCGACGGCCTCGCCGCGCACCGCGCACAGTTGCCGCAGTTCGCCCGTTAACGACGCCGGCGGCGCCAGGCCATGATCGCCACGGCGGTCGCGGCCAGCGCCACGCCGGCCCCGATCAGCATCACCGAGCCGCGCTCACGCGCGCGCTCCTCATCGTCGCCCGGGCCCACCAGCGCACCCACCGCCGCGGTCAACTGCCCGGCCTCCTCTTTGACGAGCATGACGCCGCGGCACGCGGCGGTCTTGGGATTGATCCGGTCCACCAGAGCGTCGACGGTGCGCGCCAGTTCCGCGCGGGTGCGCTCGATCTCGCGCTCCAGCGCCTGCGGGTCGCGGGCGGTGTCGGCCATGGTGTGTCCTTTTCCGTTCGTGTTCCGTTCGTGCGGCCACCGACGCATGCGGTGATCAGTCTGCCAGGTCCGACCGGTGGACCGGTACGGTGGTACGGCACATGGACCCAATGGAGACCCAATGAGCGAGCGGCTGCAGCCCGGGGACGTCGCGCCGGACTTCACGCTTCCCGACGCCGAGGGCAACCAGGTGTCGCTGGCGTCGTTGCGCGGCAAGCGCGTGATCGTCTACTTCTACCCCGCGGCGATGACCCCGGGGTGCACGAAGGAGGCCATCGACTTCCGCAACGCGCTGCCCGAGCTGTCGGCGGCCGGCCTCTCCGTCGTCGGCATCTCGCCCGACAAGGAGCCCAGGCTCGCCAAGTTCCGCGACCGCGACGAGATCACGTTCCCGCTGCTGTCGGACACCGAGACCAAGGTGCTGCGGGCCTATGGGGCGTACGGCGAGAAGAAGCTCTACGGCAAGACCACGGTCGGCGTGATCCGCTCGACCTTCGTCATCGACGCAGAGGGCAAGATCGAGAAGGCCTACTACAACGTGAAGGCCACCGGCCACGTCGGCCGCCTCCGCGCCGACCTCGGCCTCTGACCATGGCCTCTGACCCCGGCACCTCTGACCATGGCCGCGCCCGGCGTCATCGAGCGCGCCGGCGCGTGCGGGCGGGGGGACTCGAACCCCCACAGTGTCGCCACCAACAGATCCTAAGTCTGCCGCGTATACCGGATTTCGCCACGCCCGCGTGCCGCCCGCCCCGGGGCGGCGCGGTCCCAGCTTAGCCTTCGGCCACGGCGGAGCGCCGGGTCACGGACGACCTGCGCGGCAGCAACATCGCGGGGATGAGCGTGACGGCGATCAACGCGGCGGCGACCCAGAAGGCCTGCCCGAACGCCCGCTCGAGTGCGGGCACGAGGGCGTCGCGGGCGTGCGACGGCAGCGCGCCGAGCGCCGAGGGGCCAAGCTCCGGCGCCTCGGCGGTGATGGAGCGTTGCAGGACGACGGCGAGCAATGCCGTCCCGATGGAGGCGCCCAGCTGCTGAATGGTGTTGATGGCACACGTCGCGCGCGGGATCGCGGGATTTGGAAGCGTGACATATGCGGTGACCGTCGCCGGTACGACAGCCACACCCAGCCCCAACCCGATCAAGAAGAGAGCACCGCTGCAGACCATCACCGGAGTGTCGGCGCCCAACTGGCTGTAGGCCAGCGCGCCGAGCATGCCGATGAGGATTCCGGACGGCACGACGACCCGCGGGCCGGCCCGGTCGACGACCCACCCGCCCAGCGGCATCGCGGCCGCCGCGCCCAGGGTCTGCGGGATCAGCAACACCCCGGTGGTGAGCGGGCTTTGACCGCGCAGGATCTGCCAGTAAAGGGGCATGAGGATGAGGACGCCGAACCTCGTGACCGAGAGCATCAGGTTGGTGGACGCCGAGGCCATGAACGCACGCTCGCGGAACAGCATGACGTCGATGAGCGCCCGGTGGCGCCGGCCGCGTGCGTGCACCACGTACAGCGCGATGAGCACGGTGCCGGCGGCCAGCCCGATCACGGCGTGCGGGCTGCCGAGACCTCCCCTGAGGCCCGCCTCGGACGTGCCGTAGATGAAGACGGCCACGCCCACGCACAGCAGCAGGAGCCCGCGCAGGTCGAGTCGGTTGCCCGGCTGCGGCGCGCTCTTGGGCATCAGCCGGCGAGCGGTCAGCACGGCCAGGAGGCCGAGCGGGAGGTTGAGCAAGAAGATCCACCGCCAGCCCGCGGTGGAGATGATCAAGCCGCCGATCACCGGCCCGATCAGCGAGCCCATCAGCAGCGGAACCGCGATCATGCCGATCACGCGGCCCATCCGCCGCGGGCCGGCGGCCTGAGCCAAGATGCCCTGACCGACGGGAAGGATCAGCCCGGCGCCGATCCCCCGGAGAACCTGGAAGGCGATCAACGCGCCCGCCGACCAGGACAGGCCGCACAGCGCCGAGCCGACGGTGAACAGCAGCAGGGCCGCGATCCACACGCGTCTCGCGCCGAACCGCTCGGAGGCCCAGCCGGCCACGGGGATGGTGCTGGCGAACGCCAGCAGGTAGCCGGTGAGCACCCACTGGATGGTGGTGAGCGGCGCGCCGAACTCGCTGCCCAGCGTGCGGGTCGCCACGTTGATGATGGTCGTGGACAGGGACGTCAGGAGGGTGCCCAGCACGACGACGACGCCGAGCGCGAACAGCCGCCGGTCCGGCGCGGACTCCGGCGGGGCGGGGGGCGCGGCGGGCGGCCGCCGGACGGGTTCTGCCACAGCATCGTCTGACGAGCGCTCGGGCGGGGTCGGTCTTCTCGCTGTGGGCGGAGCGCACTCTGAGGGTTCTGTCACTGACTCCCCCTTTTCTTCTTGTCAGACATTCACCCACAAGAGGTACCGGTCGAACAACGTCAGGGTCTGCACAGCAGGTGTCGCGACCCCCGTCGTGACGGTTGCTGCCCAGTGTCGGGGCGGCGAATCGCGCCGGGCACGGCTCTATGTAAGACAGGGCCTCACGCGCGAGCCAGGAGAAGTGTCGAGTAGTTACGGATCGCGACCGCCGACCGGCCCCACCGCGGCATACGCTTGCCGTTGGATCGCTCCAACCGCACAATCAGTGCCAGAGGGGCCCATATGACCGTATTTACGGTTGGTCAGAATGAATTGTTGTATGCCCACCATTATTGGCGGTGATCATGGCAATAGATCAACCGCCTCCGGCCAATCTTTTCGGTAGGCGAAATGTCGCCTCTGTCCCCTCGCCCCGCCGCCCCGACTGTGCCCCTTGACCTGCGAGTGAAGAAGTTGACGGAAGTAATCCTTCCGGTTGCTCTTGCATCCCCTCCACTCTCAGTTGAAGGTTGTACTAGCTCCCACACCGAGCCCATCACACGGGGGTAGTCGAAGGAGTTGGTTGCCCCATGGTGGCCGGTCAGGACACCCGCCCCGTTCTCGCGAATATGAGCTCGTACCGCCAGACGAGAAAAGAAGGCACCCGAATCAGCAACCAGGTGCTCGCGACGCGCCTGGGGCTTCGTTTCGCAGGTGCGCTCAGCTTTGAAGGCTGGGAGCGAGCCGGTGAGCAGATCTCGCGCATCGTCAGTTCGTCCGCGTGGTGCCTCGGTGACTGGATCATCGTGGGTCAATCCCGTTTCACCGACCGTTACAAGCACGTCATCGAGGCGGTCGGGCTGGACTACCAGACCGTGCGCAACTACGCGTGGGTCGCCCGCCGGTTCGAATTGTCCCGCCGGCGGGACACGCTGAGCTTCCAGCATCACGCCGAGGTCGCCTCGCTACCGCCCGAGGAGCAGGACTACTGGCTCGATCGCGCCGAGGACCGCGGCTGGTCGCGCAACCGCCTGCGGCAGGAGATCAGGAACAGCCGCAGCGTCGGAACCGACAACGCGCCGAAGGCGAGCGCGCTGCCGCGCATCATCGTGACCAAGGAGCGCATCGCCCGGTGGCGGGCGAGCGCGGAGCAGATGCAAATGACCTTGGAGAGCTGGATCGTGGCGAATCTCGACTCGGCCGCCGAGATGGCGCAGCTGGAGGCCCCGCCGCCCATTCGGCGCATCGACTCGCGCGTCCGTGAGCTCAGCACGCCGCTCCGGCAGCTCGACGCCTCGGTGCCCGAAACTTCAGATCACTGATTGGCACGGTCCATGTATACGGCAGGCCCAGTACGGGTGCGGCCGGTGAATCCGGTCAGGGAACGGTCCATCGCCGTTCCCGACTTCCTGCCGCCTCGGCGCGGGCCGTTCAATCCACCCGATCTGCTCGGCCGGCTGCGAGCAGGTGACCCGATCACCAAGGTGACGCTCTACGACGGCCGCAAGGCCTGGCTGGTCACCCGCTACGACGACGTCCGCTTCGTGCTGTGCGACGCACGGTTCAGCGCGGACGCGACGAACCCCGGGCTGCCGTCGCTCAGCCGGGGCCGGGTCTTCCCGTCGGCCCGCCGCACGATGAGCCGGATGGACGACCCCCGGCACGCGGACCTGCGGCGCGTGCTCGCGGCGGAGTTCACGCCCGCGCGGGTGGCCGCCCTCCGCCCGACCATCGAGCGGATCGTGACGACCGCGATCGACGGCATGCTCGCCGTCGACGCCCATCCCGTCGACTTCCACGCGGCGTTCGCCGTACGGGTGCCCGGACGGCTGATCTACGAGTTGCTCGGCGTACCGGCGACGGATCAGGTGATGCTGCGCGGCTGGACCAGAGTCCTCACCTCCCGCGTCAGCAGCTTCGATCAGCTGACCGCGGCCGACGACGCCCTGTACGAGTACTGCGCCGACCTGGTGGCCCGGCGGATGCGCGAGTCCGCCGACGAGTCCACCGGCGAGTCCACCCGCGGACCGGCCGACGAGGCGCCTGACATGATCGGCCGGCTCGTCGCCCGCGGCCTGCGCCCCCACCGCGGCCACCAGCCGCTCACCCATCAGGAGCTCAGCCTCATGGTCAAGCTCTTGATGGTCACGGGGCAGGACCCCACCGCCAACATGATCTCCCTGGCCGTCCTCACCATGCTGTTGACGCCGGGGTGGTTCGGGGCCATCCAGACCAGCCCCGAGACGGTGCCCGGCGCCGTGGAGGAACTGCTCCGCTTCCACACGTTGAACCACATCGGCCTGCCCAGGGTGGCGACGCAGGACGTGGTCGTCGGCGGCGTCACCATCGCCGCGGGCGACGGAGTGATCGTCTCCCTGGCCTCGGGCAACCGCGACGCCTCGGTGTTCGAGCGCCCGAACGAGCTGGACATGACCCGGCATCGTGCCGGGCGGCACCTGGCGTTCGGCGCCGGCGTACACCGGTGCGTGGCCCGCGGTCTGGCCAGAGCCGAGCTGTGCATCGCCCTTCGCGCGCTCGCCGTCCGGATACCCACGCTGCAGTTGGCCGTTCCCTTCGCGGACATTTCATTCATGGAAGACACGCACATCTACGGTGTCCGCGAACTGCCGGTTACTTGGTGAATCCGCGCCGTCAGAAGGTGCGTCAGCCGGCGTCGGCCCCCAACATTTGCGGGAGTATTCCTTGAACTGTATCCCGGGCCCACTCGGGGGGAGTCTGTTCGCTTTGCCGATATCGCGGCCTGACCAGGGCATTTTCTATCTCTCGCCAGGTAAGCAAGGCGATGGGGCTTGCCTTCCGGTGGCTGTCAGCCCACCATCACACTAACAAACTCAGTGCGCGACCAAGGTGTCCCGCCGGCGGGACATGCCGTGCCGTGGCGCCGCGCAAGTGCCACTTCTGCGGAAAGTACACCGAAACGTCCGCAGTATGGAAGGAGCCTTTTTGTGTCAGGCATCGAGGCACTTCGTGCCTTCTATCTAGGCGACGCCGAAGGGGCGGAGAGCCGCTTTCATATCTGGGACAGAGGGGAAGCGGTCGGCGACTCGGTGACGCCGTCGACCTACAGCAGGCCATACCAACTGTGGATGTGCGATCTGTTGCGCAAGTTCCTCGACGATGGTGACGCTCCCGCCCTGCTCAGCGTGGGATGCGGCAACGCGGTCATCGAATCGGAACTCACCGCGGCGGGCTACAAGGTACTGGGCGTGGACGCCCTCGAAGAGGCCGTGCAGTTGGCCAGAGGGAAAGGCGTCGACGCCGTGTGCGCGGACATCCTCTCCTGGACGCCGCCGGAATCGACCCAATGGACCGTGGTCTACGCCGACGGCATTCTCGGGCACGTCTTCGATCAGGACCACGGCGTTCAGCACGTTCTCTCGCGGTTCCGGTCCTGGCTGCCGGACGGCAAGGGCGTTCTAGTCATGTCCAACGACGAACCGCGGACCGACACGCACGTCCAGGCGCATTCAGAGGTCCCGGGCTTTTCCTGGCTGTCCGGCCCGTTCCTGCACACGCAGGCCGAGGCGGCCGGGTTCCAGGACGTCTGGACAACGTGGTTCACCTACGATCGGCCGCTGAGCGGTTCTCGCGAGCGCGTCGTCGTCACCGCCCGTACGTAGTCTTCGACGCGAGGACAGAGAATGGACGGCGCGGCCCGCTCGGCACTCGCGCCTCAACACAATGGCGCCCGGCCGGGAGGTGATCGGCCGATCTCCGTGATGGCAACGCTGTCGGAGCCTTTCGCGGACACTCACCGAGACTCCGGCCGGGCGTACCTGAAATACCTGAAATACCTGACTCCGCCGGTCGTCCGTTATGTGGAGGTGCGCGCAGACATCACCGGCGACGTCCCGCCGGAGCCGCTCCGCGCGCACATCTCCGCCGCCCTGCTCTACACGCTGCGCAGCACGGCGGCGGGCGGCGACTGCCCCGATTCGACGGAGCGGCGGCACGCTCGCCTGATCGCCGCGGCCGGCCGCTACGACTATGTGGATCTGGAGGCGGATCGCGACCTGCACCCCGACGTGCTGGCCGCGATCCCCCCGGAGCGCCGGGTGGTCTCCTGGCACGGGGCGGCCGCCGATCTCGCGGGGCTGCGTCGCGCGCTCGACCGCGTGACGGCCGTCAAGGCGCGGCTGTACCGGCTGGTGTCCCGCGCCGACACGCCGGGCGAGGCCGTCCTGCCGCTGCTGCTGCTCGCATCGGCCGGCCGCGACGACGTCATGGCCTACGCCGCGGGTCCGGCGGGCACCTGGACCCGGGTACTGACGGCGAAGTACGGTGCGCCGCTGGCCATCGGCCGGCTCGACGCGGCCGCGGCCGCGGGGACCGGACCCGCGCCGCCCGACGGAGAGTTGCCGCTGCCGCGGCTGCTGGCCGACTACCCCGATCGGCTGGTGTCCCGCGCCGAACGGCTGTACGCCATCATCGGCGCCTCGACCACGTTGTCGCTGGCCCCGCTGGTGCACAACACCGCCTACCGGGAGCTGGACCTGCCCGCGCTGTTCCTGCCGTTCAGCGTCGAAGACCTTGGCGGTGCGCTGGCGGAGCTCGGCCCCGGGCTCGACGACCTCGGCCTCCCCCTGTCCGGCGCGACCGTCGTACGCCCGCACAAGGACACCGCGCTGGAGCTGGCCGCCGACGCCAGCCCGCTGGCCCGCCGCGCGCACGCCGCCAGCCTCCTGGTCCGGACCGAGACCGGGTGGTGGGCCGACACCGAGGCCGCCGGCGTGGTGGCCACGCTGACCGGAAAGGCCGCCGCGCCGGCCGGCAGGCGGATCGCCGTCATCGGCGCCGGCGGCGCGGGCCGGGCGGCCGCGGCGGGGCTCGCCGCGGCCGGCGCCGAGGTGACGCTGGCCAACCGCGGGACGGGCAACGGCGAACGGGCCGCCGCGCTGCTCGGGCTGCCGTTCGTGCCGCTGCGCGACCTCGATCCGACGCGTTACTCGGTGCTGGTCCACGCCACCCCCGTGGTCGACGACCTGCTGTTCAGGATGGACGGCCTGGACCCGGAAACGGTGATCTTCGACCTCAACTATCGGGCCGAGGACACCGCACTCGTCGCGGCCGCGCGAGCCGGCGGGCACGTGACGATCGACGGCAAAGACATGCTGCTGGCCGAGCTGTCTCGCCAATTCCAGCTGATGACCGGCCGCACCATGCCGACCGCCAAGGTCGCCGTGGCCCTCGCCGGGACGGAAGGGTGATCACGATGGGCGCGCCGAAGCCGCTGAGGTTCATTTGGAGCGTGCCGGGCTCCGTGGGGGCCAAGGGCATCCGCGGCGCCAACGCGCGGGAGGACACCAGCGGGCTGCCCGATGTCGCAAGCTTCGTGGAGTTCGCCCGCCGCGCCGAGGAGGCCGGCATGGACTCGGTGCTGGTGCCCATCGGGTACTACCGCGCCGACCCGGTGACGATGGCATCGGTGATGGGCGCCGAGACCGCCACCGTGAAGTTCATGCTCGCCACGCGGTCCGGGATCGTCTCCCCCACGTACTTCGTGCAGCAGGTCAACACGCTCGCGATGCTGACCAACGGGCGGGTGGCCATCAACTCCGTGGCCGGGCACTCGCCGCAGGAGCAGCGGTTCTTCGGCGACATGCTCCCGCACGACGAGCGCTATCGGCGGACCGAGGAGTTCTGGGCGATCTGCCACGCGCTGTGGGACGCCAAGGAGCCGGTGAACTTCGACGGCGCCTACTACCGGATCCGCGACGCGCAGGTCGGCGTGCCGTTCCGGTCGGACGAACGGACACGGCCGGAGATCTACCTCGGCGGCAACTCGAGCGAGGCACAACGCGTCGCGATCGCCCAGGCCGACTGTCACCTTCGGTTCGCCGACGCGCCGGAGCGGCTGGGGCCGAAGGTCGCCGAGACGCTGCGCGCCGGGATCGAGGTCGGGCTCGTCGTCTCGGTGATCGTCCGCCCGACGCGGCGGGAGGCGTTGCGGGCCGCGCACGACCTCATGGTGGCCTCCGGCGAGCAGGCCCGCGAGGTGCAGCGGCAGTTCCAGTCGTACACCGACTCCGTCGGGTGGGCCACCGCGCACGCGATGGCCGAACGCGAGGCCGGCACGAGCGTGGAGGAGGGCTGGCTGTGGCCGCACCTGTGGATCGGCCTCGTGCCCTATCTCGGCCCCACCGCGATGTCGCTGGTCGGCTCGCCCGAGGACATCGCCGACGGCCTGTTCGACTTCCGCCGGATCGGCATCAGCCAGTTCGTCTTCCAGGGGCGCCCCGACCTCGAATCGATGATCGCGTTCGGTCGTGACGTGCTGCCGATCGTACGTGCCCGCGAAGCCCGGGAAGCCCGCGAAGAAGTCCCGGCTCCCCGCGTGGATCACAGAGCCCCAGCCGACCACGGAGCCCGAGCGGCTCGAACCGCCCAACAGGCCAGCGTGGCCCGAGAGGAGAACCAGGCGTAATGGCGACATGGATTTCGACGCGCACCGGTCAGTTCGCCTACTTCGACAGCCAACTGGGACACCCTGACTGGTCCGGCAAGAAGGTGCTGGACTTCGGGGGCAACGTGGGGAACATCCTGCTCGACCCCAAGTGCAAGATCGAACCGGCGAACTACTGGTCCGTGGACGTGTCGCGAGACGCGATCCCCGAGGGCAGGCGGCGGCACCCGGAGGCGCATTTCGTCTTCTACGACCGCTACAACTTCGAGTACAACCCCACGGGCACGGTCGGCCTGCCGATCCCCGATCCGGGCGTCAAGTTCGACATCATCATCGGCTGGTCGGTTTTCACCCACGTCAGCAAGGCCGAGACGTTCGAGTTCGCCGACCAGCTGATGGACATGCTGGCCGACGGCGGCGTCGGCGCGTTCACGTTCATCGACCCGAACTGGACCCCGCCGGCCGGGTGGGTGCGCGACACCGAGTCCCCCGGCCTGTCCAACCTGCACTGGCGGCTGGAGGCGCGGCACGCGACCAAGCCCGAGATGGACGTCCCCGCGCTGCTCAAGCTGGCCGACGAGACCGAGCAGACGTGGACCACGCTCGTCAACGAAGACGATCTGTACTTCGACCCCGACGACGACGGGCTCTCGGACGACAAGCCCCAGCGCGCGTACATCACGTTCTGCACGCCGGAGTACATGCAAAAGCTGTTCCCCACCGGCCGGGTGCTCGACCCGATCCCGCCGGAGCGGCAGTCCTGCGTGATCCTCGACAAGGCGACCTATCGGAGATAGAGATGACGTTGCGTTTCCATTGGAGGCTGCCCGCCCTGCGCGAGGCGCCGGACGTGGAGACCCATCTGGCGGTGTGCCGGCAGGCCGAGGAGTACGGCATCGAGTCCGTGCTCCTCCCGCTCGACCTCGCCGATCCCGAGCCGTTCGCCTGGGCGGCGGCGCTGGGCCGGCGCACCGAGCGGATCCGCTTCATCGTCGGGATCCGGACCGGGGTCTCGTCGCCGACCTACTGGACCCAGCAGGTCAACACGCTGGCCGCGATCCTCGGCGGCCGCGTCGCCGTGCAGATCGCGACCGACTGGCATCCGGCCGAGCAGCCCCGGTACGGCGACTCGATCACTCCGGAGGACTGGTACGGGCGCGCGGACGAGTTCTGGCAGGTCTGCCTGGGCCTGTGGCGCGGGACCGAGGCCGTGAGCCTGGCCGGCCGGCACTACACGATCGACGACGCGAAGATCAACATGCACTTCGTCTCCGGCAACGGCCGCGACCGTCCCGAGATCTACGTCGAAGGCGACAACGCCGCCGCGGCCGAGCTGGCGATCCGGCGCGCGGACTGCCTGCTGACCCGGGCCACCAGCCCCGAGCAGCTCGCCGACCACATCCAGCCCGTCCTCGCCGCCGGCGTCGAGGCCGGGTTGACGGCCACCTTGCCCGCCTGGGTGGCCGCGTCGGCGGGATCCGCGTCCGCGGACGACTTCGCGCAGGCGATCCTCGGCTATCGGGAGGTGGGGGTCACGCAGTTCGTGTTCGCGGGCGGGCCCAGTCGGCCCTGCCTCGACTGGCTGCGATGTTTCGGTCAAGACGTGATGCCCCGGGTGCGGGCCCGGGAGGCTTCCCCGGCCCTGCCCGGTCACGGTAGGTAAGCGGAAGGTTTTCCGGCCGCATCAGGCCCGTACCAGAGGGAGACGCCAGCCATGACCACCATGTCGTACGCGCGGGAGGCCGACCGGCTGACAGGCGAGGCCGCGGGAGCGGCCCGGCCACTCGATCTGACGGGGGTGACGGGAGACTGGATCAGCGTGACCGGGCTAGGCGGCGGCGTCGCCTTGATCCGGGCCCGCGCCGGCGACGACGGGGCGCTGACCGTGTCCGTCCGCGGGCAGGGCGAGCCCAGGCCGGGCGAGTGGGGCGAGGTGCCGGCCGACGCCTTCGCCAACGCGCTGCGATCCACCGAGTGCATGGCCTTCACGGCGCACTTCGACGGCCCGGAGGTCAGCAGCACGCTGGAGTCCTATCAGGCCGTCGGCGTCTTGACCGGGCACACCTTCCACCGGTTCACCGACGGCTCGGGCCGGCGCGACTACTTCACCCGTGAGTTCTATGTGCCGGCCGCCGGACAGCAGCCCGTTCCCTGCGGCGAGTTCCCCGCTGCGCTGCAGTCGGGCCGCAACGACCCGGGCAAGCTGCTCGGCACCTGGACCGGCCTGGCCCCCGACGCCACCAAGAGCATCGCCACGCTCGAATGCGAGATGGCGGACGGCGACTTCGCGGTGCGCGCGGAGGGCGTGGGCGCCGACGGACCCGTCGACTGGGGGACGACGCCCGGCCGGCTGTACGCCGACGCGGCCTACCCGGACTACCCGCCGGCCTTCCTCGCCACCTTCGACCACGGCTACATGCGCGTTCACCTGCAGGCGCGGATCAACAGGGGGGTCCTCGTGGTCTGCGAGTTCACCCAGTTCACCGACGGCAGCGGTCGCTCGGACTATTTCATCCGCGAGTGCTACCGCCGCTGACCGCCGTCGCCCTGGTGGGGCGCGTGCCCTGCTAGGGCTTGTAGAACGAGGCGTCGTGGGTCTGGTCGAGCAGCGCGCGGCCGATCGTCGCGAGCACGTGGTCGTCGTTGTCGTGACGGACATAGAACGTCAGGTCGCGCAGGATGCGCTCGACCGGGCTGGGGCGCACCAGGCTGCGCGCTCCACAGGCGCGCACGCAGTGGTCGACCGTCTCCAGCGCCAGGTGCTCGACGACGTGCCGGGCCCGGCTGCCGGCGAGCCGCGCCTCGTCGCGGCGGCCGGTGTCCCACAGCCGCGCGACGTGGCGCAGCCACAGGTGTCCGGACTCGACGTTGACGGCCATGCTCCCCACCCGCTGCTGGACATACGGGTCGGTCGCCTTGCCCTGTCGCATGACGTACTCGACGGCGTACTCGTAGGCGCCCTCGGCCGCGCCGAGGAAGCTCGCCGCGTAGTGCGGGATCATGGCGGTCTGCCAGCCGTCGCGCAGGTACGCGCCGGGCGGCCCGATCACGTTCGCGTCGGGCAGGAACGTGTCTTCAAATTTCACCAGATGACTGACGGTCGCCCGCATGCCGATCGGGTCCCACCAGGAGTCGTCGACCGACACCGACGGGTCGGACATGTCGCAGGCCAGCATCAGCAGCCCGTCGGGGTCCTTCTCCGCGTGCCGGGCGCCGCCCGGACCGGCGGTGTTGACGAGAAGGATGGCCCACCGCGCGCCGGTGGCGCTGGTGGCGAAGCCCTTGGTGCCGTTCAGGATCCAGCCGCCGTCGGTCCTGGTGACGTGCGTGCCGAAGCGCTGCTTCTCCCCGGGTTTGCGGGCCTGCGGCTCGCCGCTCCAGCCCACCCAGATCTCGCCCCGCTCGACCACGCCGCCGAACCACCGCTCATGCTGCTCGGGCGAGCCCAGCGCGTCGATGAGCAGCAGCGAGTTGGCATGACCCTCCCAGCAGCGGCCGAGCGACAGGTCGGCCTTGGCCAGTTCCTTGGTCATCAGCCACAGCGTCAGCGCGTCGCCGCGCACCGGTCCGACGCCGAGGCCGCCGTGCTCGGTCGGCACGGTCGGCGCGTGCAGACCCGCGGCGAAAAGGTCCGCGAAGTCCTCCGTCGGAAAACGCGCCGTGCGATCGTATTCGTCGGCGCGCTCGGCGCACCCGCGCGCCACCTCGCCAACCCGGCTCAAGAGAGATTGATGTTCGGTGCTCAGGTCGACGATCGACGAGACGTCGATCACGCCGTTGATGGTCATATCATCACCTCGCGGGCCAAGCCGGGTCGCATTGTCCGTGGATAAATACGTTATAGGAGAAGCGAGGTCTGGAACAGAGTGAAAGCGGAACACGATACCGGACCAGCGACGTTTGATTTTCTGTCGGTCATCACCAGCCGGCACTGTAAACGGGCGTTCCTCGACGAGCCCGTTTCGCGTGCGGACTTGGAGCGGGTGCTCACCGCGGCGGCACACGCGCCGTCGCCTCGCAACACTCAGTTCTGGCAGGTGGCGGTGCTGATGGGCGAGGCGCGCGCCGAGCTGTCCCGGCGGCTGTGCGCGGCGCTCGATTCGCCCGAGCAATACGAACACGATTACACCAACCGGCCGTCACCGATGGGCGCGACCTATGAACAGCGCGCATTCGCCTGGGGGGCTGAATTCTACGGCGCGATGGGCGTCAACCGCGAAGACCGGGCGGCGCGCCGCGAGTTCGAGCGACGGAATCTGTGTTTTTATGGCGCCCCGGTGGCCATGATCTTCCACCTGCCGCACAACGCGGTCGCCGGCACTTTCCTGGAGATGGGATTCTTTCTGCAGAACGTCATGCTCGGATTGGTCTCGGCCGGGCTCGGCAGTTGCCCGCAGTACAGCGTCGCCCGCTACGCGGACGTCATCCGCGACGTGCTCGGTCTCGGCGCGGACCGCCTCGTGGTCTGCAGCCTATCCGTCGGCCACGTCGACGAGTCCGCCGCGATCAACCGTTTCCACCCGCAGCGGGCGGCGCTGTCGGAATACACGCAGTGGCACGATCAGGTGCCGTCGGAGACGCCATCACGAGTGCCGCCGACCGGTTCCTCGGCCGGAGACGGGACGCCCGCTCCGGCGGCCGACAACGCGTAGCGTTCCTCCAGGCGGTCGCGGATCAGCTCCCGCAGTTGGTTGGCGGTGTCGCGGTAAACCTCCGCATCGTGGCCGTCCGGATTGGCCACGTCCCTGTCGGCGGGGTCGAGGCACACCGTCCGGCCGGCGGCGCCCGGCGCGATGGCGATCACTCGCTCGCGCTGCTCGCGCGTCATGCAGTAGACCACGTCGGTATCGACGCACATGGTCGGGGTGAGGTGCTTGGCCCGGTGGTCCAGCGGCGCGTCCACCCCGATGTCGAGCAGCGCGGCCATCGCCTCCGTGGTCATGGGCGCTCCCTGTTCGCGGACCGAGACGCCGGCGCTGTCGACCTCCCATTGCACCAACTCGCCGACATTGAGACCGCCGTTGGCGTTGCCGTTTCCGTTGGCGGTGGCGAGTTCGGCGCGGGCGATCGCCGCGGCCATGGGCGACCTGCTGGTGTTGCCGCCGCACACGAACAGGATGAGGCGCCGGGTGACCTGGGGCTTCCCAGAACGCTTGGCCGCGAACGCCTTGATCGTCGGGTAGCTCAGCAGGAACGCGGCGCCGATCACCGCGACCGCCGCCACGTACTGCGCGGGGCTGGGCAGCGCGGCCCCGAAGAAACCGTGCAGTGCGAACGAGGCCACCACGCCGGCGAGCAGGCTGGCGCACACGTGCACCGGCATGCCGAAGGAGAATCCGCGGCGGTCGATGAAGATCAGGCTGGTCATGATGTAGAGGCCCTCGTAGCACACGCCGATCATGAGTGCCGGGAACACGGCCGGGGTGGTGAGGAAGGACGTGAAGCCGACATGCAGCGCGTGCCCCCACGTGCCCTGGTTTATCAGCGCCGGAATACCGACGATCAAGAGCAGCAGAATCGGGGTCGCCATGTGCTCTTCGATGAAGTACCGCCGGTCCAGTGTGATGTCGCCGGTCTTGGCGTGCGCGCTCATCACCCGGAACCGTAGGTAGTAGGCCACGCAATAGGCGACGAGACTCATAATCGCGCCGGCCGTGAGAGTGTAGTTATTGATATCGGTAAGTGCTACTACCGCGGAGATCAGGCAGAGCGCCAGCGCTCCTTGGCAGTACCACGGAATCCTCCGGCCGCGCAGCAGGTCCCAGGTCGGCGCGATGATGAGCGTGCCTATCCGCATGAGCACGAGCATCAATACGATCGACGCTCCCTGGAAGGTGAAGTTGAGCGTCGTCGTGCCCACGATGATGGCCATCCAGAAGGCCGACTCGGCCGTGACACGGACCGGGAAGAGCAGGTCACGTCCCCTGATACGACGTCTCCGCGAATATCGCCACCAGCCGCTGGCAATGACGAAAACGGGCATCGCTATCAATTGCCCGATAACAGAGGCCGGTAGCAACACAAGTCCGCCCACCGGTTCGGCGACGCCCGGCAGCAGCGCACTGGAAATGCCCTTACCGAGGAAGCTGTAGGGCGTGTACCAGAGGAAGTAGCCCAGCCCGAGGGCGAACATTCCCAGCACCACCACACGCCGTTTGCCCATGGTCCCTCCTGTCCGCTATTGAAGATTGATCATCAAGGTACCCAGCGGATTTACGCGGACCAAATGCCGGACCAATAACGAACAATGAGATTTGCACTGACGTGGCCAATCAGCGGAATATCCGGCGTCAACGAACGCATGACAGGCAGTTGACACTTGTCCCGCCGGCGGGACAGCGGCACTGGAACGAGTGCACACCTCATAACCCTATTTCGGACGTCCGAAATAGGGTTATGAGGTGTTGCTCAGCCTCCGATATTGACCGGGTTGATGCTGGCCGGCCGCACGGTGACGACGACGCGGGTCTCGCCGGGGCCGTCCATCTTGCGTACGTCGGCGCCGTACTTGGCGCCGAGGCGGTCGGCGAACGCGTAGTCGTCATCCGGCTCGATCTCCGCCGTGCCGCGGATCTCGAGGTAGCGGTAATGGTTCTTCGGATCGACGATGATCACCGAGCAGGCGGGGTCGCGCCGCAGGTTCCTGCACTTCTTACGCGTCGTGTTGAGCGAGATCCGCACCAGGCCGTCCTCGGCGAGGAACCACACGAGCGTCAGCTGCGGACGCCCCGCGGGATCGATCGTGGCCAGGGTCAACGTCTGCTCGTCCAGCAGATCACGATGGGATGCGGGTATCTCCGCCACTGAAATATCTCCTCGTTCCATGAATGCGGGGCCAGTACAGGCTAGGCCGGAGTCCGTCCCCTGATGATGTCGGCCGCCTTCTCCGCGATCATGATCGTGGGCGCGTTGGTGTTGCCGCGCACGACGTTGGGCATCACGGACGCGTCGACGACGCGGAGGTTGTCCACGCCGTACACCCGCAGCTCCGGATCGACGACGGCGCCGATCGCGCAGGTGCCCACCGGATGGAACACGCTGAACACCTCGCGCTCCAGCCAGGCCATCAGGTCGGCGTCGCTGTCGGATGCGGGCACGTTCACCGGCTCGCCGCGCCGGTGCTCGAGCATCGCCGGCTGCTCCATGATGTCCAGCACCATCCGCAGACCGCGCAGCATGGCCTGCCGGTCCTCTTCGGTGCTGAAGTGGTTGTGCAGGATGCGCGGCGCCGTGCCCGGCATCGGGGTGCGCAGCGAGACCTTGCCGCGGCTGGTCGGGGTGAGCAGCGTCGGCCCGACCGAGTAGCCGTGGTCGTACGGCACACCGAGGCCGTGCTGGGTGATCAGCACCGGAACGCCCTGCAGCTGGATGTCGGGGGCCTCCAGGTCGGGGCTCGAACGCATGAAGCCGCCCATCTCGGCGCCGTTGGAGCTCAGCATCCCGCGGTGCTCCTTCTCCAGCAGCTCCTGGTTCTCCGGCGTATTGGCGGCGATCAGCGACTCCTCGACGCTCAGGTAGGCCAGCTGCACGAGGATGTGGTCCTGGAGGTTCTCCCCCACCGGCAGGTCGACGACGGACGGGATGCCGAACGGGGCCAGGTCGTCGGGGCGCCCGATGCCCGACAGCATGAGGATCTGCGGCGTGTTGTACGAGCCCGCCGACAAGATGACCTCGCGTTCGGCCCGGATCTCGCGCAGCTCGCCGCCGACGTCCAGCGCGAGGCCGCGGACGGCGGTGCCGTCGAGCACCAGGTGGTGCACCAGCGCTCCGGTGAGCAGCTCGAGGTTGGGCCGGTGCAGCGCGGGGTGCAGGTAGGCGTCGGCGGCGCTGCACCGCATGCCGTTGCGCTGCGTGGACTGGTAGACGCCGAACCCCTCCTGCTCCGCCCCGTTGAGGTCGTCGTTGAAGGAGTGGCCCGCCTGCAGGGCGGCGTCGAGCATGCCGCGCATGACCGGATGCCGGTAGTGCGGATCGCACACGCCCAGCGGGCCGCCGGCGCCGTGGAACTCGTTCGCGCC
This sequence comes from Streptosporangiaceae bacterium, assembly GCA_035765195.1. Taxonomy (GTDB): domain Bacteria; phylum Actinomycetota; class Actinomycetes; order Streptosporangiales; family Streptosporangiaceae; genus CALAED01. Next base: position 189,793 of record DASTYC010000032.1, on the reverse strand, counting down.
CCGCTCGTTGTCCTCCGCCTTGATGAAGTAGGGCAACACGTCGGCGTAGCTCCAGCCGGTCGCCCCGGCGGCCGCCCAGCCGTCGTAATCGAGCTTGTTGCCCCGGATGTAGATCATCGCGTTGATGGACGAGCTGCCGCCGACCACCTTGCCGCGGGGCAGGAACACCTTGCGGTCGTGCAGGGCCGGCTCGGGCTCGCTGAAGTACGCCCAGTCGTACCGCGACAGCCACAGCGTCGGCCACACCGACGAGGCGTGGAGCATCGGATCGGTGTCGGGCAGCCCGGCCTCGACGACGAGCACCCGCACGTCCGGGTCTTCGGTGAGGCGGGCCGCCAGCACGCAGCCGGCCGAGCCGGCCCCGGCGATGATGTAGTCGTACATGAGCCCTCCTCACGTGACCGCACCACGGCGCCGCCCCGTCGCACGGGGCTGCCCGGAACGTACCGCAGTGGCGTCATCCCTAGTGGTACACCGCCGGTGGGCGGCGGAGGAAGAGAGCTTCCGCCCGAATCCATGACAGATTCGTTTTTTCTCGTCACGGCTGCGTCTTTCACGGAGACGGAGGGTGGCGCCGTCGTACGCTTGGTGAGGCGCGTACGCTGGACAAACCTGCCGGAACGGGAACGACGTGGCGATGCAAACCTGGTTCGCGCGGCGGCCGGTCCGCGACCTGCGGCCCGGGGACCACGCGTGGCTGGCCTTCCGCAGCCGCGAAGAACAAGAGCACGTCATCGGCGCCTTCGTGCACGAAGGCCTGGCGGGCACCGACAGGGTCGTCTACATCACCGGCGCCTGCCCGCGTGAGCTGCCGGGCCTGCTGACCCGCTATCGCACCGACCCCGATCCGTTCGCCGCGACCGGCCAGTTGAAGATCATCTCCCCGCGGGAGGCCTGCGACGCGGACGGGCGGTTCGACCCCGACCGGCTGCTCGACGCCGTCGCGGCGGAGATCGGCGAGTCGTTCGCCGCCGGTTACCGGGGCGTGCGGATCACCGGCGACATGACCTGGGCGGTGCGCCAGCCCGGCGGCCACCAGCGCGTACTCGGGTGCGAACGGCGCATGGACGCCACGATCGCGGCGAGCACGCTGGCCATGGCCATCTGCCAGTTCGGGCCGCACTGCTGCTCGCCGCGGCAGCTCGATGCCCTCGAGGACACGCACGCGGTGATCGTGGAGGCCAACCCCGAATTCGAGGACTCCGTGCTGCGGATCACCCGCACGTTCACGCCGCCCGGCCTGCGGCTCGAAGGCGAGCTCGACGCGGCCAGGCACGCGGCGTTCGCCGAGGCGCTCGCGTCGGTCGCCGACGTCGACCGCGACGTGCACCTCGATCTCACCGGGCTCCGCTTCCTCGACCTGGGCGCGCTGCACCTGCTGACCGCGTTCGCGAGCCGGCGCCGGGGCGGCGGGCGGCTGCTGCTCGACAACCTCGCGCCCGATCTGGCCGCCGTCATCGACACCGTCGGCTGGCACCGGATGCCCGGCCTGGCCCAGGGCATGGCCGCCCACGGACAAGGAGCGCCATCATGACGGCGGGGCAGGGTACGTCGCTGATCCACCGAGCCCTCGTGTACTCGGGCGAACGCGAGTTCCTCGCCGCCGCCGTCCCGTTCCTGCGCGCCGGGCTCACCGCCGACGACGTCGTGCTCGTCGCGGCGTCGCCGCCGCGGCTCGACCGGGTGCGGCGGGCGCTCGGCGCGGCCGCGGAGCCGGTGCTGTTCCTCGACGTGGCCGAGTGGTACCGGCACCCGGTCCGTACCATCGCCGCCTACGACCAGTTCCTGCGGGCGCAGGCACCGCGGCGGGTGCGCGCGCTCGCCGAGCTCGACTGGGCGGACCGGAGGCGGCGCGAGGCCCGCGAGTGGGCGCGGTACGAAGCCGTCGTGAACGAGGTCTTCGGCACGTCCGGGGCGCGGGCGCTGTGCGCGTACGACCGGCACGCCACGGCGCCCGGCATGCTCGCCGAGGTGCGCCGGACACACCGGGAGCTCGTCGAGGACGGCAGGCCGCGCTCCAGCGCCGACTACACCGACCCCGGGCGGCTGTTCGCCGAGTTCGACCGCGAGCCGCTGCCGCTGCCGCCGCCGCCAGTCTTCGACTCGCTGCCGATCGAGTCCGACGATCTGCACGAGGTCCGGGCCTTCGTCGCTGCCCGCGCCGCCAGGCACGGCCTGCCGGGCCGCGCGCTGAGCGCCCTGTTGGTCGCGGTCACCGAGCTGGCGGCGAACGCGGTCAAGCACGGAACCCCGCCGATGGCCGTGCGGCTGTGGGCCGATGGCCCCGACCTGGTGTGCGAGGTCGCCGACTGCGGCCTGTGGCGGCCGGACGCCCTGCTGGGCTTCGTGCCCCCCGCCGCCGCGACGAGCGGCGGGTTCGGCCTGTGGGGCGTCCGCATGCTGGCCGACGCCGTTCAGGTCCGCGCCGGCTGGGACGGCACGGTGGTCCGGCTGCGCATGAGGCTCACCGGGTGATGGAGCCGGATCGCCTGCTCAGCGTGTTCCGCGCCGAGGCCGCCCACATCACCGTCTTCGGCACCGGGCGCGACCCCGGCGCGCCCGTTCCCTCGTGTCCCGACCGAACGGCCGGGGAGGTGATCCGTCACCTCGGCGGCGTCTACCGCCGCGTCGCCGGCTGGATCCGCGCGCAGGCCCCGCCACAGACGTGGGAGACCGCGCCCGCCGCCGGAGCCGACCTGATCGACTGGTTCCAGCGCGGCGCCGACGACCTGTACGCCGAGTTGGCCCGGCGGGCGCCCGGCGAGCCGTGCGCGACGTGGTGGCCCTATGACGAGACCGTGCACTTTTGGTGGCGGCGGATGGCGCACGAGACGCTCGTGCACCGGACCGACATCGAGTCGGCCTTCGGCCCGGTCGGCCCGATCGATCGCGATGTGGCCACCGACGGCGTCGATGAGGTGCTGACCACGTGGCTCGGCTACCGGCTGATCGCCTACGTGCTGCCGGAGACGCCGCCCGAACGGCGCTATCACGGCACGGGGCAGGTCATCGGCGTGGCGGCCGGCACGCGGGTGTGGCGGGTCGAGCTGCGCGAGTCGTCGGTGGACATCTCGCCGGAGCTGCCGCACGACGCCGACGCGCTCGTCCTCGGCGGTCCGGCGGAGGTCTACCTGTGGCTGTGGGGCCGCCGCGACGACACCGCCGTACGGATCACCGGGGATCGCACCGCCACCACGGCGCTGCGCGCCGCCCTCACCGCGGCGACCCAATAGGGCGACCCAACAGCCGGTACCGGATCCGCTCAGGGGTCGACGAGTTCGGGCAGGATCTTGGCCAGGACGCGGAAGGCGCGGCCGCGATGGCTGATCGCGTCCTTCTCGGCGGGCGGCATCTCCGCGGTGGTGCGGCTCTCGCCATCGGGGACGAAGATCGGGTCGTAGCCGAAGCCGCCGGTGCCGCGGGGCGTGTCGATGATCCGGCCGTCGATCCGGCCCGTCACCACCCGCTCGGTGCCGTCGGGCAGCGCCACCGCGGCCGCGCACGCGAAGTGCGCGCCGCGCAGCGCCGGCGGCACGTCGCCGATCTGGTCGAGCAACAGCTCGAGGTTGGCCCGGTCGTCGCCGTGCCGACCCGCCCAGCGCGCGGAGAACACTCCGGGCATGCCGTTCAGCGCGTCGACGCACAGCCCGGAGTCGTCGGCGACGGCGGCCAGGCGGGTGTGGGCGGCGACGGCCCTGGCCTTGAGCAGCGCGTTGCCGGCGAACGTCAGCTCGGTCTCGGCCACCTCCGGCGCGTCAGGGTAGTCGGCGAGCCCGACCACGTCGACGTCCGTCAAGATGCGCCGCAACTCCTCGATCTTGCCGGGGTTGCGGGTGGCCAGCACGATCTTCATGCGCTCAGGGCCGCCCGCTGCAGCCGGGTGAGCTCGGCGCAGCCGTCGGCGGCGAGCGAGAGCAGGTGGTCGAGTTCGGAGCGGTCGAACGGCTGCCGTTCGGCGGTGCCCTGCACCTCGACGAAGCGCCCGTCGCCGGTGCACACGACGTTCATGTCGGTGGCCGCCGCGACGTCCTCGTGGTAGCACAGGTCCAGCCGGGGCTCGCCGTCGATGATGCCGACGCTGACCGCGGCCACCGACGCGATCAACGGGTCGCCCTTGGTCATCTTGCGGTTGTTCATCCACGCGACCGCGTCGGCCAGCGCCACGTACGCGCCGGTGATCGCGGCCGTACGGGTGCCGCCGTCGGCCTGCAGCACGTCGCAGTCGAGGATGACGGTGTTGTCGCCGAGGGCCTTGAAGTCGACGCAGGCCCGGATCGACCGGCCGATCAGCCGGGAGATCTCCTGCGTCCGGCCGCCCAGCCGGCCCTTGACCGATTCGCGGTCGCCGCGCGTGTTGGTGGCCCGCGGCAGCATGGCGTATTCGGCCGTCACCCAGCCGAGCCCGCTGTCGCGGCGCCACCGCGGCAGCGAGTCCTGGACGGACGCGGCGCACAGCACGCGGGTGTCGCCGAACTCGATGAGCACGGACCCTTCGGCGTGGTCGAGCCAGCCGCGTTGGATGCGGACGGGCCGTAGCTGATCGTTGGTGCGATCGTCTGGGCGAGGCATAGCAGCGAGCCTAACGCCACCCCGGACGTGGCCACGCCACCGCGCCGGGCCGGGGCGTCACGGCAGCTCGTAGGTGGCCCCTTGCTGGGCCAGCTCGATCTCGCCCTCGTACCCCGTCGCCTTGGCCTCGGCCAGCGACTGATCTTGGTCGTTCCATGGCACGAGATGGGTGAGGATCAGCTTCCTGGCGCCGGCGCGGGCGGCGTACTCGCCTGCCTCGCGCGCGGTCAGATGCAGGTCGGCCGGCAGGTTCGGCCGATCGAGAAAGGACGCCTCGCACAGGAAGAGGTCGGCGTCCCTGGCCAGCTCGACGACGTTCTCGCTGGCCCCGGTGTCGCCCGAGTAGGCGACGACCCGGCCGTCGTATTCGATGCGGAAGCCGAAGGCGTCGACCGGGTGCGACATCCGGGCGGCCGTGATCGTGAACGGCCCGACCTGTTGCCGCCCGCGCCGCAACTCCTCGAAGTCGAAGATCTCGCGCATGCCGGGGTCGAGATCCAGGTCGTACGCCCGCGCCATCCGGTCGGCCGTGCCCGCCGGCCCGTACACCGGGATCTTGGGCGGCGGGCCGTCCGGACAGTAGCGCCGCGCGACCCAATAACCGCACAGGTCGAGGCAGTGGTCGGCGTGCAGGTGGGTCAGGCAGACCGCGTCGATCTCATAGAGCGAGCGGTGCCGCTGCAGGGAGCCGAGCGCGCCGTTGCCGAGATCGAGGAGCAGGGAGTAGCCGTCCGCCTCGACGAGATAACACGACGCCGGGCTGTCCGGCCCTGGAAAGCTGCCCGAGCAGCCGATCACGGTCACCAGCACGGCGGGTCCTCCTAGACGCTGAGGCGCCTCGTCGAGCCGGTTTCGACCGACCCGATCTCAGGGCCGAGGAAGCGGCGGCCGAGTGCGGCGAAGACGGTGGCGTCGCCGGTGGCACGGAAGCGATGCACGGGAGGTGACAACGAATCCGCGCGGGCCAGCCCCTCGTCATGCAGCACACGGTAGACGTCCTTGGCGGTTTCTTCGGCACTTGAGACCAGTGTGACCCCATCACCGACGACATACGAGATCACACCGGTGAGTAGCGGATAGTGCGTACAACCGAGGATGAGGGTGTCGCAACCGGCCGCGCGGATCGGGTCCAAGTAGCCGGCGGCGACCTCGAGCAGTTCGTCGCTCATCGTCACGCCGCGTTCGACGAACTCCACGAAGCGCGGGCAGGCCACGCTGGTCAGCCTGATGTGCGGGGCGGCGGCGAACGCGTCGTCGTAGGACTTGCTGATGACGGTGGCCCGCGTCGCGATCAGCCCGACCGAGCCGTTGCGCGTCGCCCGGGCGGCGCGGCGGGTGGCCGGGTTGATCACCTCCACCACCGGCACGTCATAGCGCTCGCGGGCATCGCGCAGCACCGCCGCGCTGGCGCTGTTGCAGGCGATCACCAGGAGCTTGACGTCCTCTTCCTTGACGAGGTGGTCCATGCAGCCGAGCGCGTGCGCGCGGACCTCGGCGATGGGCTTGGGGCCGTACGGATGGTGCCGGGTGTCGGCCACATAATAGATCGGCTCACTAGGGAGCTGATCGAGGACGGCGCGGGCGACCGTGAGCCCGCCGACCCCGCTGTCGAAGATCCCGATCGGTGCGTCAGACATGGTTCACCAAGGTTAGGAGACCGGCGGCGAGAACAATGGGCTATGACCGACGTTCGGCGCGGCCGATGCGGGCGAGCTGCCGACTCTGGGCGACGAGCCGGCCGGCCTCGTCCCATACCTCGACCTCCTCGTCGAACCATCCGTCGCTGACCAGCCGCCCGCTGCCGTGGACGGCCAGCCAGCCCGGCACCGGTACGGCGCGCATATGCCAGGTCAGCTCGACCGTCGGCGCCCAGCCGCCGGCGCCGGTGTTGAGGACGACGGGCGGCAGCGCGTCGACGGCGAGCGCCAGCAGGAAGCCATCGGGCGGGTACGGCTCGCGCATCCGGAAGTAGGCGCGCATCTGCGGCGACCCGGCGGGCCGGCCGTCCAGCCAGCCCATCGTCGCGGGGTCGAAGCGCATGTCGACCTGGTCGGCGAAGCCCCGGTGCCGCTCGCCGGAGTCGAACGTGAGGCATTGCTCGACGGCCGGCAGCCCGGTGGGCCGCGGGCCGCTCCACTCGGCGACAGCCGCGGCGTCGAGCGTGCCCGTGCTCACCTGCGCGTCGACGATGGGCTGGTCGTCTTGCAGGAGGGTGACACGGGAGACGGCCGTGGTCCGTCCGGTCTTGCGCGGCTCGACCGCGATCTCGGCCGGGCCCGGGCGGGCGACGCGCAGGAAGTTCGCGCTGGTCGCCACCGGGTGCGGATGCGGGGCCGCGTCGACGGCTGCGCGGAGCAGGACGGCCATCAGGTAGCCGCCGTTGAGCGCCTCGGCGATGCCGTAGCCGCCGTCGAGCTCGGCCCGGTAACGGCCGTCGGTCAGCCGTCGCACCGCCGTGGCCGCGCCGAATTCACCCATCTCCTCGCCCTCGCCGCCGCAGCTGGAATCCCCGGATCTCCCGAGTCCCTGGTTCGAGTCCGAACTGTATCTCTCCACCCCGCGAGTCCCCATCTTGCGGTAGGAATGCATAAGACCGTTACGCATGGGATTAATGGTGTCGGGCGGGGACCTACGCCTGTGGTGACACCGGACCGAGCGGAGAGTTTGCTGTGACGCTGCACGAATCGAAGCACGCCGGATACAACGACCTCGGCCGTCACCACACCCCGCAAGGTCACCAGGCTCCCCCGTCCGCACCGCCGGCGCCGTCGTCACCGTCCGCCGTCGCCGGTCAGGCGGCGCGCGCGCCGGAGTTCCCGCCCGCGCTGCCCAACGGCGGTACGCCTCCCCTGCCGCCGAGCCCGCTGCCGCCCCCCGCCGCCGCACAGCAGGCGGTGCCGCCGCGGACGGCGCTGCCCCGCCGCGGGCAGCGCGCGCAGCGGGCCATCTACAAGCACGCCGATCTGGGCCGGCTCCGCGGCGAGGCCGAGCCGGCGCCCGCCGCCGACGACGACGCCTTCGACCAGCTGGCGCGGATCGCCGAGCCGGAGAACTGGGCCGGGCCGGCCCAGGCCAAGCATGACGGGACGTGGGTGCTTCGCGAGTACATCGAGTGGACGTTCGAGCGCCTCTACCAGCAGCGTCAGATCGTCAACTCGCCCGACGGCGGCTACAGCGTCTTCAACACCGGGCTCGCCACGGCGCAGCAGGAGACGATCTACGGTCTCTTCGTGCCCAACCGCGACCCCGACGGCCCGCCCTGGCAGCTCAAGGGCTGGCTGCCGGAAAGCGACCGCGAGCTCCACGAGCATTTCCCCGCGCTGCCCGGCTTCGCCTCCTACACCGAGGATCCGGCCGACTTCGTCTACGACTGGCGCCGCGAGCTGGTGGTCAGCCCGAAGCACCTGCTCGACTCCCAGGACAACCTCGGCTCGCTCCCCGACCCGCTGCGCAGCAACCCCTACCAGGCCAGCCTCGTCATGGAGGGCGCCGTGCGGCGGGCGGAGGCGCGGGTGCGGCGCAGCTACCGGGCCGCGGTGCCGTGCTGGGACCCGGCGCGCGAGCGGCTGCAACTGCTGTTGCCGCTGTCGCTGACCGCGCCGGAGAACGTCGACGTGGCGCTCGTCACCTCGCCCGAAGGCGAGGCCTACCACGGCCACACGGTGCTCGGGCTCGATGTGGCCTACGCCCGGGCCCGTCTCATCGCCCGCCCCGAGGAATGGCTCTCGGCCACCTAGCGAAGCCGGGGGCGGGGGGCGCGGTCGTCAGGCCCACAGCTGGCCTTCGAGACGGGCCTCCGCCTCGTCGAGGGTGCCGCCGTAGGCGCCGGTGGAAAGGTACTTCCAGCCGCCGTCCGCGACGATGAAGGCGATGTCGGCGCGCTGCCCGGCCTTGACCGCCTTGGCAGCCACGCCGAGCGCGGCGTGCAGCACCCCGCCGGTGGAGATGCCGGCGAAGATGCCCTCCTGCTGGAGCAGCTCGCGGGTGCGCCGCAGCGCGGCGCGCGACGGCACGGAAAACCGTGTGGTCAGCACGGACTCGTCGTAGAGCTCGGGCACGAAGCCCTCGTCGATGTTGCGCAGCCCGTAGACCAGCTCGCCGTAGCGGGGCTCGGCCGCGACGATCTGCACGCCGGGCACCTGCTCGCGCAGGTACCGGCCGACGCCCATGAGCGTGCCCGTGGTGCCCAGCCCGGCCACGAAGTGGGTGATGGACGGCAGGTCGGCGAGGATCTCCGGCCCGGTCGTCTCGTAGTGCGCCAGCGCGTTGGCCTCGTTGCCGTACTGGTAGAGCATCACCCAGTCGGGGTTGCGCGCGGCCAGCTCCTTGGCCCGCCGGACGGCCTCGTTGGAGCCACCGGCGGCGGGCGAGTAGATGATTTCCGCGCCCCACATCTCCAGCAGCTGGCGGCGCTCGATCGAGGTGTTCTCCGGCATCACGCAGACCAGCCCGTAGCCCTTGAGCTTGGCCGCCATGGCCAGCGAGATGCCGGTGTTGCCCGACGTGGGCTCGAGGATCGTACAGCCCGGCGTGAGCACGCCGTCCTTCTCGGCGCGCTGGATCATCCACAGCGCGGGCCGGTCCTTCACCGATCCGGTGGGGTTGCGGTCCTCGAGCTTCGCCCACAGCCGCACGTCCGCGGTGGGCGACAGCTTCGGCAGCCCCACCAGCGGGGTGCCGCCGAGCGAGTCGAGCAGCGAGTCGAAGCGCAACGTCACCCACCCGCCACCGCGGGCAGCACCGTCACGGTGTCGCCGTCGGACACCTGGGTCTCCAGGCCGCCGAGGAACCGGACATCCTCGTCGTTGAGATAGATGTTGACGAACCGCCGCAGGCCCTTGTCGTCGACCAGCCGGTCGCGCAGCCCCGGATGGCGGACGTCCAGGTCGCTGAAGAGCGCGTCGAGCGTGGCGCCCTTGCCTTCGACGGTCTTCTCGCCATCGGTGAGGTTACGCAGGATCGTCGGGATGCGGACCTCGATCGCCATGAGTGGTCTCCTTCGCGTCGTACGTGCCGGGCGCCCACGCCTCACAACACGATCGGGCGCTCGGAGCATTCCGGGGGATTGCGGGCCGGCAAGAGAGCGAGCGCTCAGTGACAGTCATAGATGACTTCGGCGCGGGAGTGGCCGAACAGAAAGCTCTGCACCGGCGAGGGGCGGGCGACGCCCGTCGCGGCGGCCTTCTGGTCGATCATCCGCATGCTCCCGAGTTTACCCAGTCAGTCGTAGGTCTCCACGATCTGGACCTCCTCCTCGGTCACCTCTCCGTCCACGATGCGGAACGAACGGAACTCGTGCTCGTCGGGATCGCGGGTGGACACCAGGACGTAGTGGGCGTTCGGCTCGGACGCGTAGGAGACGTCCGTGCGGGAGGGATAGGCCTCGGTGGCGGTGTGGGAGTGGTAGATGACGACGGGCTCCTCGTCGTTGTCGTCCATCTCGCGCCACACCTGGAACTGCTCCATCGAGTCGAAGCGATAGAACGTGGGCGAGCGCTCGGCGTTCGTCATGGCGATGAAGCGCAGCGGCCGGTCCGACCCGATGGGCCCGGCCACCACCCCGCAGGCCTCGTCGGGGTGGTCCGCGCGCGCGTGCGCGACGATCTTGTCCACGACGGCCCGCTCGATCGTCAGCCTCGACTCCATGGGGTGCAGATTACCCGGGCCGCGGGCGCCCGCCGACCCGGTCGCCCGCGGGCGCCCGCGGGCCGGCCGGTGCTCAGCTCAGCGCCCGGACGAGCGACTCCTGGAGGAAGGTCAGCCAGTCGTACATCGAGTACATGGCGAACTTGGGGTCGTCCCAGTCGAGCTCGCCCATCCGCTCGTAGGACTCCTCGGTGATCTCCAGTCGGGTGCCGAGCGCCAGCCGCACGTCGTTGAGGGCCCGCAGCCAGGCCCGCGCCTGATCGTGGTCGAGCGTGATGTCGCCGGGCTCGCGGATGCTGGCCAGCACCACCTCGACCGCCTCGCGCTTGCCGTCGCGCAGCGCGGACTCGGTGTAGCGGCGGAATTCGACGGCCGCGTCGGCGTCGTCGCGGTAGCCGTCGGGGAACAGCCGGGCCAGCACGGGGTCGCCCGGCGCCTCGCGGTTCTCGGAGATGCCGAGCTCGGCCAGCCCGGGATCGCCGCGGGGCAGCTCGCCGATGAGCTCGAGCAGCTGCTCCATGAGCGTCCGGATGATCGTCGTCTCGTCGGCTGACAACGTGATGCGCAGCCCGTGCCGGCCGCGCCGGAACCCAGTGGACACTCAGACGTCCTGCTTGACCGTGGCCCACAGGCCGTAGGCGTGCAGGGTCTGCACGTCGCGTTCCATCTCCTCGCGGGTGCCGTTCGACACGACCGCCCTGCCCTTGTGATGGACATCGAGCATGAGCTTTTCGGCCTTGTGCTTCGAATACCCGAAGACGGCCTGGAAGACGTACGTGACGTACGACATGAGGTTGATCGGGTCGTTCCAGACGATCGTCAGCCAGGGCCGGTCGGGCCGTACGTCCTCTTCGGACCTCGGCCGCTCGACCTCGACCGGAGCCGTGCTCACCGTTCGCCCCCCTCTGGCACCAGGGCCTCGCGTACATCGTGGTCGTACTCCCCCTCTAGTGTTCCACTCGTGGACCTGGCTAGCACAACGGCACTGCTCACCGACCACTACGAGCTGACGATGCTCCAGGCGGCGCTGCACAGCGGCACGGCCTCGCGCCGGGCGGTGTTCGAGGTCTTCGCGCGGCATCTGCCGCACGGGCGGCGATATGGCGTGGTCGCCGGCACCGGGCGCCTGCTGGACGCGCTGGAGGCGTACGTCTTCGACGAGGAGACGGTGGAGTTTCTCCGTGGGCGCGTCGTCGACGATGTCACGGCCGACTGGCTGGCGGATTACCGATTCTCGGGCGACATCTCCGGATACGCGGAGGGCGACTGCTATTTCCCCGGCTCGCCCATCTTGCGCGTCGAGGGCACCTTCGCCGAGGCCGTGCTGCTCGAGACGCTGGTGCTGTCGATCTTCAACCACGACAGCGCGATCGCCTCGGCCGCCTCCCGGATGGTGCACGCGGCCGGTGACCGGCCGATCATCGAGATGGGGTCGCGGCGGACCCACGAGATGGCGGCGGTGGCCAGCGCGCGGGCGGCCTACCTCGCGGGGTTCGCCACCACCTCGAACCTTGAGGCCGGGCGGCGCTACGGCATCCCGACGGCGGGCACAAGCGCGCACGCCTTCACGCTGCTCAACGACAGCGAGCGGCGGGCGTTCGAGGCGCAGCTCGCGGCGGCCGGGCCGGGCACGACGCTGCTCGTCGACACCTACGACGTCGAACGCGCGGTCCGGACGGCGGTGGAGCTGGCGGGCCCGAAGCTCGGGTCGGTGCGGCTCGACAGCGGCGACCTGGCCGTGGTGGCCACCGACGTGCGGCGGCTGCTCGACTCGCTCGAGGCCACGCAGACCAAGATCGTGGTCACCGGCGACCTCGACGAGTACCTGATCGCGGGGCTGGCGATCGCCCCCGTCGACGGATACGGCGTGGGCACCTCGCTGGTGACCGGCTCGGGCGCGCCGACGGCCTCGATAGTCTACAAGCTCGTGGCGCGGGCCGACTCGGCCGACCCGGGCGCTCCGCTGCGCCCGGTCGCCAAGCGCTCCATCGGCAAGCCGAGCAGGGGCGGGCGCAAGTGGGCGGTCCGGCACATCGACGGCGACGGGGTCGCCTGCGCCGAGATCGTCACCACGGGAGCGCCGACGCCGGGCCCGCACGACCGTGAGCTGCTCGTCCCCCTGGTCCGGGCGGGCACGGTCGTCGGCCGCGAGCCCCTCGACGCGGCCCGGGCCCGCCACGGGCGCGCCCTGCGGGAGCTTCCGCCGGACGCCCGGCAGCTCGCCCGCGGCGACCCGGCCATCCCCACCGAATTCATCAGCACCTGAAAACCCCGCCGCGGCGGGGCACGGGTAGCGTGCGAAGAGGGCCGGTGTACCCGCGGAGTGGAGCCTCGGCGTTCCCGGGAGGAGGGTCTGATGGTCAACGCGTTGATCATTGTGGACGTGCAGAACGACTTCTGTGAGGGTGGGTCGCTGCCCGTCACCGGCGGTGCCGACGTCGCTTCGGCGATCTCCGACCACGTGCTGCGCGGCGACTACGCGCACGTGGTGGCGACGCGCGACTATCACGTCGACCCGGGCGGGCACTTTTCCACCAAGCCCGACTACGTCGACACCTGGCCGGCGCACTGCGTGGTCGGCACGCCGGGTGCCGAGTTCCACCCCAACCTCGACCTCGCCGGCGTCGAGGAAGTGTTCAGCAAAGGCGAGCGGGCCGCGGCCTACAGCGGCTTCGAGGGCGCCACCGACGAGGAGATCTCGTTGGCGGAATGGCTTCGGGAGGCCGAGGTCGACGCGGTCGACGTGGTCGGGATCGCCACCGACCACTGCGTCCGGGCCACCGCGCTCGACGCGGCTGCCGCCGGCTTCGCCACGCGGGTGCTGCTCGACCTGACCGCGGGGGTGGCGCGCGAGACCACCGACCGGGCGCTCGCGGGGCTGCGCGCCGCCGGCGTCGACCTCACCGGCACTCCCGTCGTGCGAGCGGCCGGCTGATGATCCTTGTGGTGATGGGCGTGTCCGGGAGCGGCAAGACCACCGTGGGGCGGCTGCTCGCCGACCGGCTGGGCTGGGAGTTCGCCGACGCCGACGACTTCCACTCCGCGGCCAACGTGGCCAAGATGCGGGCCGGCACGCCGCTGTCCGACGCCGACCGAGCGGCATGGCTGCGCCGGATCGCCGCCTGGATCGACGATCGCGTCGCGGCGGGCAAGGACGGCGTGGTGACGTGTTCCGCGCTGAAGCGGGCCTACCGGGACACGCTCCGGCGGCCCGAGGTCGCGTTCGTGTACCTGGACGGCGATCGCGATCTGATCGCGCGGCGGATGGCCGAGCGCCGCGGCCACTTCTTCCCCGCCGCGCTGCTGGACAGCCAGTTCCGCGACCTCGAACCGCCGGGCCCCGACGAGCGGTCGCACACGGTCTCGATCGAGGGCGAGCCGGAGGAGACCGTACGGCGGATCATGAGTCGGCTGGACGCCGCCTGACCGGCCGGTGGGGCCTCACTCGCCGTGGTCGGCGAGCAGCGCCAGCAGGACCAGGACGAACGTCGCCGTACCGGCCATGACGTGCGCGGTCGCCGACCAGATCGGGAACACCGGGCCGGTGGTCCCCGCGGGCGCGTGGCGGCCCGGCACGTGCCGCCAGCGGTCCACGATGCCGAACCCGATGATCGACACGACGACCAGCAGCCCGGCGCTGACATAGGCCAGCTCGGCGCGGTCGACCACGACGTACAGCAGCCACAGGGCCAGGCCGCAGCCCGCGAACGTGATGTGCAGGAGCATCAGGACGGCGCGCGGGCGCAGCGCCCGCCGGCGCCGGTGCGACCGCCCGGGCGTCAGGTGCCGCCGCAGCCGCCGCCACAGCAGGTATGCGCGTCCCCGGAACAGCAGATTGGCGCCGAACAGCTCGGTGACGGTCCATGCCACCAGGGCGGTAATGATCAAGTCATGGGTGGAAACCCCCACCGGGCGTCAGCCCCTTCCGCCGTCTGCGCGATCGGCCTATGTGGGTTGCACGGTGAGAGTAGTGAAACGGCTCAACCAGTGGGGCATCTGTTACATATTGGTCTTGCTATCTCCGGGTATTGGCCCACTCCCGGATCTTGTCGATGCGCTTGCGAAGGTCGTCGATCGACGACTGGGCCGCCGGCGGGCCGCCGCAGACGCGGCGCAGCTCGGCGTGGATGGCCCCGTGCGGCTGGCCCGTCCGGTGATGCCAGGCGCCCACCAGCCCGTTGAGCTCCCGGCGCAGGGCGTGCAGATCGGCCGCGGCGAGCGCCGGCTCGGCCTCCTGCTGGTCCGGCGGCCGAGCCGCACGCCTTTTCCGCGCGGCCACCTGCTCGGCCTGACGCTTGCGCAGCAGCGCGGTCACCTGCTCGGGTTCGAGCAGGCCCGGGATGCCCAGGAAGTCTTCCTCCTCGACGGACCCGGGCGCGGCCTGCATGCCGAACTCGCCCCCGTCGTAGACCACGCGGTCGAAGTGCGCCGAAGCCTCGACCGTCTCGAACGGCAGCTCCTCGCCGACGTCGGGGCTGTCGTGCCGCCGGTTGGCCTCGGCCAGCAGCTCGTCGTCGAGGCCGTCCTCGCGGACCGGGCGGTCGAGCACGTGGTCGCGCTCGGCCTCCATGTCGGCCGCGTGGCCCATGAGCGTCGGCACCGAGGGCAGGAACACCGAGGCGGTCTCGCCGCGCCGCCTGGCCCGGACGAACCGGCCGACGGCCTGGGCGAAGAACAGCGGCGTCGAGGTGCTGGTCGCGTAGACGCCGACGGCCAGCCGCGGGATGTCGACGCCTTCGGACACCATGCGCACCGCGACCATCCAGCGGTCGTCGGACTCGGTGAACTGCTTGATCTTGCGGCTCGCCGCCGGGTCGTCGGACAGGACGACCGTGGCGCCCCGCCCCGTCACGCCCCGGATGATCTTGGCGTACGCCCGGGCCGTGTCGTGGTCGGAGGCGATGATCAGACCGCCGGCGTCGGGCATGGCGCGCCGGATCTCGCCGAGCCGCCGGTCGGCCGCCCCGATCACCTGGCGCATCCAGTCGCCCTTGGGGTCGAGCGCGGCCCGCCACGCCTGCGCCGTCTGGTCTTGGGTGAGCGGCTCGCCGAGCGACGCGGTGAGCTCGTCGCCTGCCCGGGTGCGCCAGCGCATCTCACCCGCGTACGCCAGGAAGATCACCGGCCGGACCACTCCGTCGGCCAGCGCCGGCCCGTAGCCGTAGGTGTAGTCGGCGCGGCTGCGCCGCACGCCCCCCGAGCCCTCTTCGTAGGCCACGAACGGGATCGGGTTGACGTCGGTGCGAAAGGGCGTGCCGCTGAGCGCCAGCCGGCGCGCCGCCGGGTCGAACGCCTCGCGGATCGCCTCGCCCCAGGACAGGCCGTCGCCGGCGTGGTGCACCTCGTCGAGCACCACCAGCGTCTTGCGGTTCTCGGTGCGCCCGCGGTGCAGCGCAGGATGCGCGGCGACCTGGGCGTAGGTGACCGCGACGCCGACGAAGTCCTTCGCCGTGCGGCCCTGGGAGTTTTTGAACTCCGGGTCGAGCTTGATGCCGACGCGCGCCGCCGACTCGGCCCACTGCCGCTTCAGATGCTCGGTGGGGCACACCACGGTGAGCGCGGCGACGACCCTGCGGTCGAGCAGCTCGCGGGCGAGCCGCAGCGCGAAGGTGGTCTTGCCGGCGCCGGGCGTCGCCACGGCGAGGAAGTCGCGCGGCTCGGTGCGGAAGTAGGCCTCCAGCGCCTGCTGCTGCCAGGCGCGCAGCGAGGCGGCGGTGCCCCAGGCGGCCCGATCGGGCAGGGCGGGCGGTATGGAGGAAGCGGCGAACGTGCTCACGGTTGGCAAAGAGTACCGAGCCCGGCCGACAGGATGGCGCGGTTACCTCGAGGGAGTCGCGCGGTAGGCGGCCCACGAGGCGCGGATGCGGCGGGCCTGACCTGGCGTGAACGCCCGCATGCAGTCGTCGTTGCCGTAGTCCATGAAGTTGTGTATCGGGTCGGTTCCGGGCGCCGGGCAGGTGTCCTTGGCGGCGGGACAGCCTTCGGTCGGCGCCGCCTCGTACGGCGTGTCGGCGACCCCGTCGCCCGGCGGCACACAGCCGTTCTCGAAGGTGTGCAGCAGGCCGAGCCAGTGGCCGACCTCGTGCACGGCCGTGTAACCGCGGTTGAAGTGCGCCGTGCCGCCGCCGGGCAGGCTGCGGTAGTCGACCACGACGCCGTCGAGGCCGGGATGGCCGCGATACCACTGCGGGAACGTCGAAAAGCCCAGCACTTCGGCGCCGACGACGGCGCTGTAGACGTTGAGCGTGTTCCCGCCGCCGCGCCGCAGGGCGGTCATCATGGCGCGGTCGTTCTGCTTGGGCCGGGCGAACCATCGCGCGTTGGCGGTGACGCTCACGCCGGTCAGCCGGAACGACACGCCGGTGTCGGCGCCGCCGGTGCGGCCGCCGTACGCCGCGTTGAGCGCGGCCACCTGCCGCACGACCCTGGCCTTGGGGACCCGGCCCACCCGGCCGTTGGTGATCACGTGGAACCGCAGCGGGATAACGATCTTCTCGCCGGTGTCCGGGAGCCGGGCCGGGTCGAACGCCATCTCGTCGGCCGTGCCGAACTTGGCGATCAGCGTGCGGCGCAGATCATCGAGCAGGCCGCGCACCTGCGTCGGGGACAGCACGTCACGGTCGCGGGGCACGTCGGCGTGCCGCGCGTGGAGGGCCGCGGGCGAGCAGCCGGCGCCGGCGTGGCGTCCGGTCGCCGCGGGCACCGGCACGGTCGCCGCCGTCACGACCCCGAGCAGGGTGCAGACACGCCGCAGCCTCATGCCGCCCCCCCAAGCGATGTGCGGCACGCCTGGAGCGGCCCTGCCGGCTCTGACAGCCGCGTTATTGCCAGCTGGTCAGGTTATTCCCCGTCACCGCCGGGAGCCATGGACTCGAAGATCTCTTTGCACTCCGGGCACACCGGATACTTCTTCGGGTCACGGTTGGGCACCCAGACCTTGCCGCACAGCGCGATCACCGGAGCGCCGCTCACGGCACTCTCCATGATCTTGTTCTTCTGTACGTAATGGGCGAATCGCTCGTGATCGCCGTCGCCATGCGAGAGGTCCGGCCGGGTATCGCTCTCGGGAACGGTCGTGGGCGAGGAAAACGTCGTGGGACTCACCGGACTCAGTCTAGTCGGCGGCTAGTTGAGGCTCGGATCGTCGGGAAACGTGGCGACGATCGCGAGCTCGCCGCCCTGGCGGCGCAGGACCTGCCGCCACAGTTGCTCCGGGTCGTCGATGAAGACATCGTGCGGCTCGCCCGGCAGCACGAACCAGGCGCCTTCCTCGATCTCTGACCGAAGCTGGCCAGCCCCCCAGCCCGCGTACCCGGCGAAGACCCGCAGCTCGGTCACCTCGGCCGCCAGCACCTCTGGCGGGGCATCGAGATCGACCAGGCCGAGCCGCGACCCCGCCGGGATTCCGTCGAGCGCCCGCCACCCGAGCGGGTCGCCGGCGCCGGGCACCCGGGCCAGCGCCAGCGCGCTGTCGAGCGCCACGGGACCGCCCTGGAAGACGACGGAAGGGCCGGTCACCAGCGTGGCCCACGGCGGCAGCACCCGGTCGACCGGCACCTCGGTAGGCCGGTTGAGCACGACCCCGAGGGTCCCCTCGCCCGGATCGTGCTCCACGACGAGGACGACGCCACGCCGGAAGTTGGGGTCGTCGAGCAACGGCGTGGCGACGAGGAGGCCCCCTACAACGATGCCGTCGTCCATGGCTCCATCATGCGGGTTTCAAGCGCGCCGGGATACTCACCCCGCACAGTTGGCCGTTACTGAGTCCTGTCTCCGGGGTAATCGCCCAATACGGCCCCGCGTAAAGAATGATCTAGGCTTTACAGGGGCGCCGTTGACGAGTCGGCGAGGAGAGGGACGCGATGCAATGGTCCAGGTTCGTCATCGCGGCCGTGTTCTTCGTCTTGGGCGCGGGCATCGCCATCCCGGCGCTGCTGCGGTCCAACAACACGCCGTCCCAGGCCTCCAGCGCGCCGACATCGAGCGCCCCGGCCACCGGCGAGCCGCGGACGCCGGCCGGTACCTTGTCGCCCGCCCGTAACGGCACGTCAACGCCGGTGCCGACCACGACTCCGGCCGCCACGCCCACGCGCACCGGCGCCGGCCGCGGTCCGGTCAGGACCCCCACCGCGACCCCGACCGCGACCCCCACCAGGACAGTCCCCAGCCCCACGCCGAGCCGCTCCGGCACCGTGGGCCCGACGCCCGCGAGCCCGCTGACCACCTCCATCGGCGCCGTGCGGTGCCCGTCCCGTTCGGTGACCGTCGAGGTCACGAACCGAAGCCGGCAGGCCGTCGACTACTCCATCGAGCAGGACGGCACCCCGACCGTCGCCGACCGTATCGGCGCGGGGGCGACGCGGACCAGCAGGCTCACCCTCAAAGAGGACGACCGCACCACCATCGCCGTGGTGTGGACCAACCGGACGCTGCGGTCGGTGCGGCGCACCGCCAACTGCGCCCATCGGGCCGCCCCGGCTCCCGCGCCATCCCCGCGGCGGAACCTGCCGCACACCGGCCCCGACAGCGCCGCCGTGGTCGCCAAGGTGGCCACCGGCGTCGCCTCGATGATCACCGGGGTCGTCGTCTTCTGGTACGGCGGCATCTGGCCGCGCCGCCGCGACCAGGTCCTGCGGGTCAGGAAGTAGCCGACTCCGCCAGCGACGGGCGGCCGCCCGCGGCGTCGCGTACGGCGGCGGCGACGGCGGGCGCGACGTCGGCATGGAACACGCTCGGCACGATGTAATAGGGCCCCAGTTCGCCGGGGGTCACCACGTCGGCGAGCGCCTGCGCGGCGGCGAGCAGCATGTCCTGCGTGACGACGGTGGCCTGCGCGTCGAGCAGGCCGCGGAACACGCCGGGGAAGGCGAGCACGTTGTTGATCTGGTTGGGATAGTCGCTGCGCCCGGTCGCCACCACCGCCGCGTGCCCGCGGACGGCGTCGGGCGCCACCTCCGGCTCGGGGTTGGCGAGCGCGAAGACGATCGCGTCGTCGTTCATCGTGGCCACGTCGGCGCCGGTCAAGATCCGCGGTGCCGACACCCCGATGAAGACGTCGGCGCCGGCGACCGCGCCCTTCAGGTCGCCGCTGTAGTTCTCGGCGTTGGTGTTGTCGGCGACCCAGCGCAGCGAGTCGTCGAGGTCGTCGCGGCCCTTGTGCACCGCCCCGTGCAGGTCGCAGACGATGACGTGCTTGGCGCCCGCGTGCAGCAGCAGCTTGAGGATGGCGTTGCCCGCCGCCCCCGCGCCCGCCATGGTGATCCGTACCGTGCCGAGGTCCTTGCCGACCACGCGCAACGCGTTGGTCAGCGCGGCCAGCACGACGATGGCGGTGCCGTGCTGGTCATCGTGGAAGACGGGAATGTCGAGCAGGTCGCGCAGCCGCGCCTCGACCTCGAAGCAGCGCGGCGCGGAGATGTCCTCCAGGTTGATGCCGCCGAAGGCCGGGGCGATGATCTGGACGGTCCGGACGATCTCTTCGGTGTCCTGGGTGTCGAGGCAGATCGGCCAGGCGTCGATCCCGCCGAACCGCTTGAACAGGGCGGCCTTGCCCTCCATAACGGGCAGCGCCGCCCGGGGGCCGATGTTGCCCAGCCCGAGGACGGCCGACCCGTCGGTGACGACGGCGACGCTGTTGCGCTTGACGGTCAGCCGGCGGACGTCCTCCGGGTTGCGCGCGATGGCCAGCGACACTCGGGCGACCCCGGGCGTGTAGGCCATCGACAGCTCGTCGCGGGTGCGCAGCGGCACCTTCGACCGCATCTCGATCTTGCCGCCGAGATGCATGAGGAACGTGCGGTCGCTGACCTTGTGGATCTTGAGGCCCTCGATCGACTCTATGGCGCCGACGATCTCTTCGGCGTGCTCGGTGTCGCGGGTGGCGACGGTGACGTCGATGCGGAGCTTCTCGTGGCCCGCGGTGGTCACGTCGAGAGCGGTGACGATCGCGCCAGTGCGCTCGACCACCTGAGTGATCTGGCTGACGGCCATGCCGCCCGCCGGCGCCTCGAGCCGTATCGTGATCGAGTACGACACGCTGGGCACGCTGGTCATGCTGCCCTCACCTCCGGGTGGTTCGTCGGCGGTCGCCCCGGACCGCTCGCTCGGGCGGGGTGGTCAGACCGCGCGCGGCCACGTGGCCGCCACCGTCACATCGCCTGTGCGGCGGCGACGATGAGATCGGCGCACACGCTCTCGGGGAGCCTCGCGCCGTCGAGCACAAGGTGGTACAAGCCGGGATCGGCCGGATCGACTCGATAGAAATGCTTGACGTACGCCGCGCGGGCGCGGTCATTGTCATTGAGCATACGCTCCGCCTCGCGCGGCCCCAGCCCGAATGACCTCGCCACCTTGGCCAGTCTGCGTTCCTTGCCGCCGTCGATGCGCACGTGCAGGCAGTGCGGCCGGTCGGCCAGCACGATGGCGCCGGCACGGCCGAGCACGACGCCTTCGGTGACCTTCTCCAGCACCTTCTCGGTGCGGGCGACGAACTCCTCCTCGGGCAGCAGGCCGTGGTCGGGCAGATAGACGTCCATGCCGCCGAGCGCGACGTTGGGCAGCCGGGCCGCGCCGGCCAGGATGCGCCCGATGCCGCGTTCGGCCCGGTCGTCATGGGCCAGCGCCTCGTCGAGCGTACAGCCGATCTCGGCGGCCACAGCGACGGGAATCGCGCGGTCGATGAACGGCAGGCCGAGCCGCTCGGCCACCTCGGGACCCACCACGCTGCCGCCGGCGCCGAACGTCGCCGAAATCGTCACGATGGACGCGCTCATCCCATGTAGATGCCCACCGGAGGCCGCCCAGAACTACGGTTCGGCGCAATGCGGGCGGCGGAACGCTAAAAGAGCGCGGAGGACAGCGCGCGGCGGCCCTTGACGACGCGCGGGTCGTCGGGCGGCAGCAGTTCGAACAGCTGCAGCAGGTGGACGCGCACGTCCTCGCGGTCGTCGCCCGCGGTCCGGCGGATCGTCTGCACCAACCGCTCGAAGGCCTCCTCGATGCGCCCGGTGACCAACTCGACGTCGGCCTGGCGCAGCTGCGCCTGGGCGTCGCCGGGACGCTCGGCGGCGTCCTTTTCCACCTGGGCGGGGTCATAGCTCTGCACCCGGCGGCCGAGGTCGACCAGCGCGAGCCCGCGCTTGGCCTCGGGGTTCAGCGGGTCGGCGTCGAGGATCTGCTGGAAGGCGGTGGCCGCAGTCTCGACGTCGCCGCGGCGCATCGCCTCCTCGGCCTGCGCCAGGGCGGGATCGCGGGCGGGCGCCCCGGCCTCCTCAGCCTCTTCGTCGCCCTCCTGCGGCGGCGGCGCGTCGGGCAACAGGCCCTGCTCCTCGAGCGCGACGAAGAGCTGATCGATCGCGCGGCGTACGTCGGCCTCCGGCGCGGCACCCTGCAGGAACGGCATCAGCTGACCGGCCACGACGACGGCCACGAACGGGATGCCGCGCACGCCGAGCTGCTGCATGTACGCGGCGAGCTGCGGGTTGGCGTCGATGTCGACCTTGGCCAGCACCCAGCGCCCGGCGCCCTCGGCCGCGAGCTTCTCCAGGATCGGGCTGAGCTGCTTGCACGGACCGCACCACTCCGCCCAGAAGTCGACGATCACCGGCACGGTGCGCGAGCGCTGGACGACATCGCCGTTGAAGGTGTCGTCGGTGACATCGACGACGTACTGGCTGCCGCCGCCCGCACGCTGGCGTTCCTGCTGCTTTTTGGCGGCGGCCTGACGGGCCCCGAGGTCGATGGCCCCGTGCAACGAGAAGTCCGGTGATGGCATGCGTCCATCCTGCCCGATCGAGGTGCCGATCCGTACGTGGGCAGGGGTCAAAAGCGGGCGGGCTCGGCGTAGCTCCCCCACTCGTCGCGCAGCGCGCCGCAGATCTCGCCGAGCGTCGCCTCGGCGCGGGCGGCCTCCAACATCGCGGGGATCATGTTGTCGTCGGTCGCGGCGACCTCGGCCATCCGGGCCAGCGCGGCGTCGACCGCGGCCTGGTCGCGGCCGGCGCGCCGGGCGGCGAGCGCGCGCCGTTGCTCCCGTTCGACCTCGTGGCTGACCCGGAGGATCTCCAGTGGCTCCTCGATCGAGTCGGTGTGGCAGTTGACCCCGACGACCTTCTTCTCGCCCTTTTCGAGCTGCTGCTGATAGGTGAAGGCGGCGTCGGCGATCTCGGCCATGAACCAGCCCTCCTCGATGCCGCGCAGGATGCCGCCGGTCATCGAGCCGTCGGGGCTCATCTCCCGGATCCGCGCGAAGATCCGCTCGGCCTCCTCCTCGAGCCGGTCGGTGAGGGCCTCGACGTACCACGAGCCGCCGAGCGGGTCGACGACGTTGCCGGCGCCGGTCTCCTCCATGATCACCTGCTGGGTGCGCAGCGCGATCTCGGCGGCCTTCTCCGACGGCAGCGCCAGCACCTCGTCCAGGGCGTTGGTGTGCAGCGAGTTCGTGCCGCCGAGCACCGCGGCGAGCGCCTCGACCGCGGTCCGCACGATGTTGTTGTCGGGCTGCTGCGCGGTCAGCGACACCCCGGCGGTCTGGGTGTGGAACCGCATCCACTGCGCCCGCTCGGCGGTCGCGCCGTACACGTCGCGCAGCCACCGGGCCCAGATGCGGCGGGCCGCCCGGAACTTGGCGATCTCCTCGAAGAAGTCGATGTGCGCGTCGAAGAAGAACGACAACCCGGGGGCGAACGTGTTGATGTCCAGCCCGCGCGACAGGCCGAGCTCCACGTAGCCGAACCCGTCGGCGAGCGTGAAGGCGAGTTCCTGCGCGGCCGTCGAGCCCGCCTCGCGGATGTGATAGCCCGACACGCTGAGCGGCTTGTACGCGGGGATCTCCGCCGCGCAGAACTCCATGAGGTCGCCGATGAGCCGCAGGTGCGGCTCGGGGGCGAACAGCCACTCCTTCTGAGCGATGTACTCCTTGAAGATGTCGGTCTGCAGCGTGCCGTCGAGCCCGCGGATGCCGGCGCCCTGCCGCTCGGCCGCGACGAGGTACATGCAGAAGATCGGCACGGCGGGCCCGGAGATGGTCATCGACGTGGTGACGTCGCCGAGCGGGATGCCATCGAACAGCACGTCCATGTCGGCAGCGGAGTCGACCGCGACGCCGCAGTGCCCGACCTCGCCGACGGACCGCGGATCGTCGGAGTCGCGCCCCATCAGCGTCGGCATGTCGAAGGCGACCGAGAGCCCGCCGCCCCCGGCTCGCAGCAGCATCTTGTAGCGCTCGTTGGTCTGCTCGGCGTTGCCGAATCCGGAGAACTGCCGGATCGTCCACGCTCGGCCCCGATAGCCCGTGGCGTACAGCCCGCGCGTGTACGGAAACTCGCCCGGCCAGCCGATCCGCTCGAAGCGCGGGTCGGCGCCCGGCGGTCCGTAGACCGGGTCGACCTCGAGCCCGGACAGCGTGGTGAAGTCGGCGTCGCGGCGTCGCGATGCCGCGTAGCGCGCCTGCCAGCGGGCCCGTCCCGCCTCGATGTCCCGAGCATCCATTGGGCGATCCCCCCTCGAGAGCTTCCTACCCAAGATACTAGGACGTCCTACTATTTTCGCCTCCGGAGCCTACGGAGGCGGGGCGGTGAAGTCGCCGGCGGCGACGCGGAGCGGCCAGAGGGCGTCGAAGATCGCCAACAGCTCGTCGTCGTCCTCGTAGCCGCGCATCGCGAAGTCATGGCTCATCAGGTCGCGGGTGGCCAGTTCCACGACCTCGCCGCCGCGCTCGGTGATCTCGGCGAGCACGCCGCGGCCGTCCCGCGGGTTGCGCCGGCGGATCACATAACCCTGGCGCTCCAGCCGGTCGATGGTGTTGGTGACGCTCGTCGGGTGCACCATCAGCCGCTCGCCGATCTTCCACAGCGGCAGCGCCCCCGTCCGGCTGAAGGTGAGGAGCACCAGCGCCTCGTACCGGGCGAACGTCAGGTCGTAGGGCTTGAGCAGCGCATCGAGCTCGGCGAGCAGGATCTGCTGGGCGCGCATGATCGAGGTGACGGCGAGCATCGCCGGGGAGGCTCCCCAGCGGCGCTCCCACAGCGCCCCGGCGCGGGCGATCGGATCGAACGGCAGGCTGAGCGGCTTGCGTTGCACGTGACAACGGTAGCGTTACCGACAAGAACTCATTCGACGTGCCAGGTCCGTCCGATAAGTCGGCAAATTAATGACAACCAGGCGGTCGCCCCAGGAGGCCGCAGGGGGCCGAAACAGCCGTCAGCAACAAGTTAGCTGACAGCGCAGACCAAGCCTCGTTATAGTGCGGTTGTCGATGCGTGTTGCGACGGCAAAAGGGGGGCGACCGCCACTGCGCGGGCCAGGGGTATAAAGCCGACGCGATCACATCGTGAATATATCGGGGGTTATTAAATGATCGTGGAGTCACCCGCGATCGTGGCCCGGGACATGGGAGTCCGCCGCGGGGGGCGGTGGCTCCTCCGTCCGGCTGCCTTCGGCATCGCCGAAGGGGTGACCGGCTTGGCCGGTCCGCCGGGAGTGGGAAAGACGTCCCTGCTGGCCACGTTCGCGACACTGCGTAGACCCAATACCGGCACTTTGGAAATCCTCGGCTTCGATACCGGGGATTCTCATAATCTGCGGGAAATAAGGGCCCGGCTCGGCTATCTGCCGGACAACTTCAGGTGGGCGGCCACACTAAATGTCCGCGATTTCGTCGGCTATGTCGCCTACTACAAACGCGCACCCAAGGCCGCGGTCGACGCCATGCTGGCGCGAATGGAGCTCGAGGACGTCGCGTCGATGGAGCTCGGCGTGCTCCCGGCGGACGTCCGGCTGCGCGCCGGTCTCGCCGCCACCTGCGTGCACGAGCCCGACCTGGTGCTGCTCGACGAGCCGTGCCGCGAACTCGACGAGCCGGCGCGCGCCGAGCTGATGCCGCTGATCCGTTCGCTCGCGCCCACCGTCGTCCTCACCGCCCCGGCGGCGCAGCAGCTCACCGGCTGGTGCGACCGGGTGCTGACGCTGGTGCGCGGCCGGCTGACCGGATCGACGGAGGCGATCTGGGGGGCGGGGCGGCGCGGCGACGTCACCGCGCCCGGCCCGGCGCTCCCGCGGGTGCCGGTCGGGAGCGGCGCACGTGGTTGAGCTCGGCCGGATGCTGCGGATCGACGCGCGGCGCACAGCGGTGTTCATCTCGATCCCGGTGCTCGTCCTCGTCGGGATCGCGGCCGCCTGGCCGACGTTGCTGCCCGGGGTGGCCTACTGGGACAACGCGGTGGCGGCGCTCGGCGCATCGGTGCGGCTGCTGGGCCCGGCCGCGGCGGCGCTCGGCGCGTGGGTCGCCGTGCGAGAACACCGGCTCGACTATCTGCGCGAACTCACCACGCGCTCGCCCGCCGTCGGCCCGCTGCTCGACCTGCTGTTGCTGACCGCCGTCACGCTGCTCGCCTACGGCATCGTGGGCACGATCGTGCTCGTGCAGACCGCGCTGGGCGAGGACGCGGGGCGGCTGCACCCGCTCGGGCTGCTCGCCGGCGCGGCCGCCCTCACGCTGCACGTCGTCATCGGGTTCCTGCTCGGCCGGCTGGTCGAGGGCGGGCCGCCGGCGGGCGCCGGCGGCTGGCGCGGCCCGCTGCCGGTCGCGCTCGCCGCGCTGCTCGCCGGGGGCGGCACGTGGCTGTGGGCGGCGCTGCGCAGCGGCGACGCGTGGTGGAGCCTGCTGCCGCCGGCCGCCATCGACCGGGTCGGGCTGTACGCGGGCGTGCGGCCGGGCCTGTTCGCCGACCAGATGCTCTGGTCGCTCGGTTTGGCCACCGCGATGGTGGTGAGCTACGCGTGGTCGCTGGACCGCCGGGCGGCGCTGGCCGTCCCGATCCTGGCCGGCATCGCGGTCACCATGGTCGCGACGGCCCGGATCCACTCCTATGGCGGCGCGGCCGCCGAGCCGGCGCCGACCGGCAGCGTCTGCCGGCACTGGCCGCTGAAGGTCTGCGTCCATCCGGCGCTGCGGGCCGCGCTGCCCGACCTGGAGGCGGCCCTGACCCCGCTCGCGGCGCGGCTCAACGGCACGCCCGCGGCGTTCACGCGGGTGGAGCAGCGCCCGGCCGACCAGCCCGCGGGGGTGCGCCACGGCGTCGCCGGCATCCACCTGCCCGACCTGTCCCCCGGATACCAGGTGCGGGCGGTCCGCGAGCTGCGCGCGACGCTGACCGGCGCGGCCTCCTGCGCCGCACCGCACCACGCCCGCGGCGCGGCCTACACCGCGCTGGTGAACGCCTGGCTGCTCGACGAGGACCCGCCCTACATCCACGACGCGACCGCCGCGCGGCGCTTCGCCCGCTGGAGCGAGGGCGCCCGCCACCTGTGGCTGCGCCAGCACTACGCGCACTATCGCGCCTGTCTGCTCGGGCCGTCCGACTTCGCCTGGCAGGCGCGGCCGCCGCTGTGACGAAGCCGTCACCTCCGCCGTAGGTGACGAGTCCGGTTATCCGGGAATGTCGTGGCTCATGACACGCTCGGACTCGGACAATCAGGAGCGGGTCGGACCTGAGCGAACGATAGAGGTGAGGGTCGACCGGCGGCGCCGGCTCCGCCCCTCGTTGTTGGCGGTCATCGCGGTCGTCGCGGTGATCGCGGCGGTCTCGGTGCTGCGCGGGCTGCATCTGGTGCCCGGCTGGCTCAACCCCTTCGGCGAGGAGACCAAAGACCGCAGCAGCCCCGTGGTGCTCAAGTCGATCCGCGACCTATCCCGATACGAGGCCGCGACGGGCAACTTCCAAGTCGTCGTCGACCTCGAAAGAGACGCCAAGTTCCTGCCGGACGCGGTACGCGGCCGGCGCACCCTGTTCGTGGGGAACGGCAGCGTCGACGCCTTCGTCGACTTCTCCCGGCTGAGCAGGGGCGGCGTCGCCGTGAACGCCGACCGTACGGCGGTCACCGTACGGCTGCCGCGCGCGCAGCTGGAGCCGACGAACCTCGACCCCAAGAACAGCTACGTCTTCGCCACCCAGCGCGGCATCTTCAACCGGATAGGGGACTTCTTCGGCGCCAACCCGGGCGACCAGCAGCAGTTGTACGCGCTGGCCGCACAGAAGATCCAGACCGCGGCCCAGCAGAGCGGGCTGCGCGAACGAGCCGACCAGAACACCAAGCTGATGCTGGAGAACATGCTGCGGGCGCTGGGCTTCGGGAAGGTGACGGTCACCTCGGCCGCTCAGCAGTGAGCCCGGCGCGCTAGCGAGCCCGCCCGGTGACGGCGGCGATGAGCTCGTCGGCGGCCGTGTAGGGGTCGTGGTCGCCGGACACGACGCCGTCGGCCAGCGCGTCGAGCCGCCGGTCGCCGTGCAGGTCGTCCATGCGCTCGCGCAGCGCGGTGACGGCGATCGCCTCGATCTCCTCGCGCGCCCTGACGAGCCGGCGGCGGCGCAGCCCCCCGCCGGCCGCGAGCCAGGCGTGGTGCTTGTCGAGGGCCTCGACCACCTCGTCGATCCCCTCGTTCTTCGAGGCCACGGTGGACACGATCGGCGGTTTCCAGGCGTCCGGCCCGCGTTCGGCCAGCGCCAGCATGTTGCGCAGATCGCGGATGGCCTGCTGGGCGCCGTCGCGGTCGGCCTTGTTGACCACGAAGATGTCGGCGATCTCCAAGATGCCGGCCTTCGCGGCCTGGATGGAATCGCCCATCCCGGGCGCGACGAGCACGATCGTCGAGTCGGCGAGCGACGCCACCGCCACCTCGGCCTGCCCGACCCCCACGGTCTCGACGAGGACGACCTCACAGCCGGCCGCGTCGAGCACCCTGATCGCCTGCGGCGTGGCCCAGGCGAGTCCGCCGAGGTGGCCGCGGCTCGCCATGGACCTGATGAAGACCTCGGGATCGGTGGCGTGGTCTTGCATGCGGACGCGGTCGCCGAGCAGCGCGCCGCCGCTGAACGGGGATGACGGGTCCACCGCCAGCACCCCGACGCGCTTGCCCCGCGCCCGGAAGGCCGACACGAGCGCGCTGGTCGAGGTGGACTTCCCCACGCCGGGCGAGCCGGTGAGGCCGATGATCCGGGCCTGGCCGGCGAGCGGCGTCAGCGCGGCCGTCACCTCGCGCAGCCGCGGTGAGGCGTCCTCGACCAGCGAGATCAGCCGTGCCACGGCCCGCGGCGAACCGTTCGTCGCGCGCGACACCAGGTCGGTGACGTCGACCTCACGCATCGACGTGCAGGATGAGCGCGTCGCCTTGCCCGCCGCCGCCGCACAGCGCGGCCGCGCCGGTGCCGCCGCCGCGGCGCCGCAGCTCGTAGGCGAGGTGCAGCGCGATCCGGGCCCCCGACATGCCGATCGGATGCCCGAGCGCGATGGCGCCGCCGTCGACGTTGACCTTGTCGGGCCCAAGGCCGAGATCGCGCATGGACTGCACGGCCACGGACGCGAACGCCTCGTTGATCTCGATCAGGTCGAGCGCGCCGGCGTCCAGGCCGGCCTTGCCGAGCGCGTGCTTGATCGCGTTCGCCGGCTGGGACTGCAGGGAGTTGTCGGGCCCGGCCACGTTGCCGTGCGCGCCGATCTCGGCCAGCCAGGTGAGGCCGAGGGCCTCGGCCTTGGCCTTGGACATCACCACGACGGCGCAGGCGCCGTCGGAGATCTGCGAGGAGGACCCGGCGGTGATCGTGCCGTCCTTGCCGAACGCGGGCCGCAGCCGGCCGAGCCCTTCCACCGTCGTGTCCGGCCGCACGCCCTCGTCGGTGTCGAACGGCAGCGGGTCGCCGCGGCGCTGCGGGACCTCGACCGGGACGATCTCCGCGGCGAAGCGGCCGTTCTTGATGGCGTCCGCGGCGCGCTGATGCGAGCGGGCGGAGTATTCGTCCTGCTCCTCGCGCGTGATGCCCAGCCTGGCGTTGTGCCGGTCGGTCGACTCGCCCATCGAGATGTGGTCGAACGCGTCGGTGAGCCCGTCGTGGGCCATCGAGTCGATGACCTCGATCGAGCCGTACTTGACGCCCGTACGCGAGTTCGGCAGCAGGTGCGGGGCGCGCGACATGGACTCCATGCCGCCGGCGACGACGACGTCGAACTCGCCGGCCCCGATAAGCTGGCCGGCCAGCGCGATCGCGTCGAGACCGGAGAGGCAGACCTTGTTGATCGTGATCGACGGGACGTTCATCGGGATGCCGGCCTTGACCGCCGCCTGCCGGGACGGGATCTGGCCCGCGCCCGCCTGGAGCACCTGCCCCATGATCACGTAGTCCACCTGGTCGCCGCGCAGGCCGGCGCGCTCCAGCGCCGCCCTGATGGCCAGCGCACCGAGGTCCGCGGCGCTGAAGTCCTTCAGCGAGCCGAGCAACCGGCCGATGGGCGTGCGCGCTCCGGCGACGATGACGGAGTTCGAGGGCATGTCAGGGCCTCCAGGAGTCCACGGCGACGACGTTTGTCACCATACCCACGACCACGAAAACGCCTCCGGGAGGCATCGCCCATGCTCACGCGGATCGACCACATCGGAATCGCCTGCCACGACCTCGACGCGACCCTCGCGTTCTACCGCGACACCTATGGCTTCACCGACGTCCATGTGGAGGTGAACGAGGAGCAGGGCGTGCGCGAGGCGATGCTCAAGATAAACGACGCGGGCGACGGCGGCGCCACGTACATCCAGCTGCTGGAGCCGACCCGGCCCGACTCGGCGGTGGCCAAGTTCCTCGCCAGGCGGGGCGAGGGCCTGCACCACGTCGCGTTCGGCACCGACGGCGACGTCCAGGCCGAGGCGGACGGGATCGCGCGCGCCGGCGTACAGGTGCTGTACGACAGCCCGCGGCACGGCTCGATGGGCTCGCGGATCACGTTCCTGCATCCCAAGGACTGCGGCGGCGTGCTCACCGAGCTCGTCCAAGCGGCCCGCTGAGCCCCGCCGGGAGCGGCGGGCGACGGGGTCCCAGCGGCGTTCACGACCACGTTCGGGAATCGTGACGTGACTGAAACCACCAGGCCGAAACCCCGCCCCTATGTCCGCCTTAGGAGGTGTTTGTCCTGCTCTTTGGCCCTTTTCCGGGGTGCTGTGCGGGGCGGGGGGTCGGGATCGGTAATCTCACAATCACGACAAAAAACGCAGGACGTCTAGATGAGCCTCCAACACGGCAGCTGCGGGAGTACGCTGCTGTCGCCGGAAGAGAGGTCTCCCTGCACGCGAGCCCCAAGAACGCAAGATGAGGCAGAGCGTCGCAATGAGATGATCAACCAGGCCTGAACATTTACCCGTAGCCGTCTCGTCACAGCAGGATTGAGCCACATGCAGTCCGACATCGACGCCCAGCTCAGCAACTTCTTCGAGGACACGCCCCCGCGCGAGTTCGACGTGGTGCTTCGCGGCTACGACCGGCACCAAGTCGACGAGCACATCAAGCAGCTCGACAACGAGGTGCGCCAGGCCCGAGAGGCGCAGCAGGGCCTCCAGCGGGAGTTGTCCGACGCCCATCGTCAGCTCCAAGAGCAGGAGCGCCCGACCTACTCAGGCCTCGGCGCCCGGATCGAGCAGCTGCTCCGTCTCGCCGAGGAGCAGGCCACCGAACTCGTCCAGGCCGCCCGGTCGGAAGCGAACGAGATCAAGGCGGCGGCCAAGGTCGACGCCGCCGAGCTCCGCGCCACCGCGGAGAACGAGGCCGCCGAGTTGCGCGCCACCGCCCAGCGCGAGGGCGATGACATGCGCAACGCCGCCGAGCGCGAGGCGGACGAGGTCCGCACCACCGCCCGGCGCGAGGCCGACGAGCTGACCTCGACGACCGAGCGCGAGGTCGCCAAGCTCCGCGCCACCGCCGACCACGAGGTCGCCGAGAAGCGCGCCGCCGCCGAGCGCGAGATCGCCAAGCTCCGCACCACCACCGAGCGCGAGGTCGCCCAGCTCCGCGCGTCCACCAAGCGCGAGCGCGACGAGATCCTCACCACGGCCAAGCGCCAGGCCGACGAGATGCGGGCCCAGGCCCAGCGCATCCTCGAGGAGAGCGAGGCCCAGCGCGCCCAGGCCGAGGCCGAGTTCGAGATCCAGCTGGCCGCCCGCCGCGAGGAGGCCGACCGGCAGGACGCCGAGCGGCACGCCGCCGCGCAGGCCGCCACCCAGAAGCTGGTGGCCGAGGCCGAGCAGCGCGCCGCCTCCGCCGAGCAGCGGGCCGCCAAGGCGACCCAGCAGGCCGATCAGACCCGGCGCGAGGCCGACTCGCACGCCAAGCAACTGGTCGCCAACGCGCGCAAGAACGCCGACCAGGTGCTCGCCGAGGCGAAGGGACAGGCCGAGCAGCTGCTCGCCGAGACCAAGTCCGAGGCCGACCGCATCCGTACGGCCGCGCAGCGCCAGGTCGACGAGCTCACCCGCCAGCGCGACAGCATCACCAGCCACCTCAACCAGCTGCGTCAGCTGATCGGTGGCATGCAGCCGCCGATGGGCGGTTCGGACGACGCCCTGTCCCCCGCACCGGAGAAGGCGGCCATCTCCGCGCCGCCCGCCGGGCACGAGCCGGCGAAGGAGCCGGCGGCGGCCGCGGCACCGGCCAAGCAGACGGCAGGGGCGGCGACCAAGACCAAGCCCGCGCAGGGCAAGAAGGAAGACGACGACGACTGGTGGCAGGAGTAACGCCGCCGCATCGGTCGAGCTAGCAGGCGCCGGGCTCCGCCGGAGGACTGCCGATTACGCGTCGTGGGACGGGGTAGGCCCCGCCCACGACGCGTAGTCTTGCAGTTCTTCCGATGAACGTGTTAGGGGCGCAACCACCAAGGAGTACGGCGTGTCTGAGGAACCCCCCGGCAAGGAACGGCTGGACACGCCGGCCCAGGTCCCCGAGCAGCGGCCGGCCGGCGCCACCGACGACCCCGAGCCGGGCGGCGCCGAGCCGGGCGGCCCCGAGCCGGGCGGCGCCGACCCGCTGACCGACATCGACCAGCGCAGGCGCGAGGCGCAGGCCGACACCTTCTTCCCGTTCGGGCGGCCGGGGCGGCCGCTGGGTCGTACCCATCCCTTCCTGTTCGGCTTCACCGGGGCGCTCGGCGTCATCACCGCCTGGCTGCTCGTCCAGGCGGTGCTCAGCGCCCGTCAGGTGCTGGTCCTGATCCTCGTGTCGATGTTCCTCGCCGTCGGCCTCAACCCGGCGGTCGAGCGGCTCCAGCAGATCGGCATGTCCCGGCGCTGGTCGGTGGCCTTTGTCTTCTTGGGCGTCGTGCTGTTCTTCGCCGGCTTCATCGCGGCGATGGTGCCGCCGCTCACCCAGCAGATCACCGGGTTCATCGACAACCTCCCGCAATACATCGAGCAACTGCAGCGCAACCCCCGGATCGCCGACCTCGACCAGCGCTACCAGCTGCTGCAAAAGGGCCAGGAGGCGATCCAGGATCCCAACTTCCAGAAGAACCTCGCCAACCGCGCCCTCGGGCTCGGCAAGGTGGCGATCAGCGGGGTCTTCAGCGCGCTGACCATCTTGATCTTGACCCTGTACTTCCTGAGCTCGCTGCCGCAGATCAAGGCGTTGTTCTACCGGATGACCCCGCGGTCGCGGCGGGCCCGCGTGGCCCTGCTGGGCGATGAGATCCTCGGCCGGATCGGCGGCTACGTCGGCGGGCAGCTCACCGTCTCACTGATCGCGGGCGTCAGCTCGTACACGTTCCTCGAAATCGCCCGCATCCCGTACGCGCTGGCCCTCGCACTGATCGTCATGCTCACCGACCTCATCCCGCTCATCGGCGCCACCATCGGGGCGGTGCTGGTGACGATGGTGGCCTTCCTCCACGGCGTGCCCGAGGGCATCGCGTGCGCGATCTTCTTCCTCGTCTACCAGCAGGTGGAGAACTACGTCATCGCGCCGCGCGTGATGAAGCGGTCGGTCGACGTGCAGCCCGCGGTGACCATCGTGGCCGCGCTCATCGGCGGCACGCTTCTCGGCGTCGTGGGCGCGCTGCTCGCCATCCCGGCCGCCGCGGCGATCTCACTCATCGTCCGCGAGGTCGTCCTCCCCCGCCAGGAACAGGCCTAGCCGACGCGACCGCCGACCTTGATGAGAGGCACATCAAGATCGACGAGGGGACGTGCGGGCCAGGGCGGTGACGAACTCGGCGACGGCCTGGTTGAACAGGTCCGGCTGCTCGACCGCCGTCAGGTGACCGCAGCGCGGCATCACCAGCAGCTCGGCGTTCGGCAGCGCGTCGACCATGGCCCGGGCGTCGGCCTCGGTGGCCACCTCGTCCTCGCTGCCCGCGATCACCAGCGCCGGCACCCGGATCGACGCGAGCGCCTCGGTGGCGTCCGCGCGGGCCGCTATGGCCCGCAGCGCCCACGCCGCCGCCTTCGCCGGGGTCGCCTGCACCAGCCCGCGCACCCGCCCGTACACCAGCGCCCGCTGCCGGAACGTCGTCGGCCCGACCAGCTGAGGCAGCAACTCCTGCGCCAGCACGCTCACCGAGTCCTCGGCCTCGATGCGCTCCGCCAGCGCCTGCCGGCTCGCCACCTGCTCCACCGAGTCGGCGCTCGCCCTCGTGTTGGCCAGCACCAGGCCCAGCACCCGCTCGGGATGCCGGCGGCACAGCGCCATGGCCACGAACCCGCCCATCGCCAGCCCGCCGATGACGGCCCGATCGATGCCCTTGCCGCGCAACAGCGCCGCGACGTCGTCCGCCATGACGTCGATCGACGGCTCGTCCTCGCCCAGCACCGAACCGCCGAAGCCGCGCAGATCCGGGGTGATCACCCGGAACCGCTTGGCGAGATCCTCCCGTTGCGCCAGCCACATCGCGGAGGACAGCGGATAGGCGTGAAGCAGCACAAGCGGAGTCCCCTCCCCGACATCTCTGGCATACAACGGCACAGTCATGGACGCACCCTTCGGGGGGTCAATTCGACGGTTAGGCCATACTGGCGTGATTAGGACGTCACGCCGAGATAGTGGCCGTCTTCGGCCGTAAGGTTGACGAGTTACCCGTCCCACGAGGTTGGGAGCGGGTAGGCGTCTGGAGCGACGCGTTTGACGATCTCGTTCAGCACGATCCGCACGTACGGCTCGCCGACCCACAGGTGCTTGGCCTTCTCCACCGCGATGACCTCGGCCTGCGGCACTCGCTTGAACCGTTCCAGCGCCTCCGGCGGCCGCAGGAAGTCGTCGAGCTCGGGCACCAGCGCGACCACCGGACGCCCGTCGGCGCCCCACGCGTCGAGATCCGCGTCGGTCGCGCGGCGCAACGGCGGTGAAAGAAGGAGCGCGCCGGCCACCA
This sequence comes from Streptosporangiaceae bacterium, assembly GCA_035765195.1. Lineage (GTDB taxonomy): Bacteria > Actinomycetota > Actinomycetes > Streptosporangiales > Streptosporangiaceae > CALAED01. The sequence goes on along the minus strand of DASTYC010000032.1, from coordinate 155,410 downwards.
CCGGATCGCGGCCCCACTTGAGCGCCAACTCGGTGCCGAACGACCAGCCGAGCAGCCACACGCGCGGCAGGTCGTGGAATTCGGTGTACTCCAACGCCGCGGCGACGTCGTAGCGCTCGGTCTCGCCCTCGCCGAACGAGCCCTCGCTGGTGCCGCGGTCCGAGGAGGTGCCCCGGGTGTTGAACCGCAGGACGGCCAGTCCGGCCAGCGCGGGCAGCCGGTAGGCCGCCTTGCGCAGGACGTGGCTGTCCATCATCCCTTCGGCGGTCGGCAGCGGGTGCAGGCACACGAGCGTGGCCACGGGAGGCCGGTCCGCCGGCAGCGCGAGTTCGCCGACCAATGTGAGGCCGTCGGCGGTGTGCAGCTCGATCTCGCTGCGCCGTGCCGGCAGCACCGTGCTCGCCCGGATCTCCATGTCGCTCCTCAATGCCGCGGCGCGTCCCGCGAGCGCCGCACGCGCGGCGCCCGCCGCTCGCGCGCCCGCCAGCACGACGTGTGCCAGTGCCGCCGGTCCTCGGCGCCGGGCCGGTCGGCCAACCAGGCGACCACGTGCGGCACGCCCGCCACGATCTCCTGATCGCAACCGGGACACCGGTACGCCTTCGTCGCGCCGGCCGCCGGTATCGCCCGGACGACCCAGTCTCCGTCCCTACCCGACTCGACGCGTTCCAGACCGTGCGCCGGCTCCCTGCCCTCCGGCGCCGCGTCGCGGCCCTGTCGCCGGTTCCGCCGCGGACTCACGCCGTTTACCCTACGACCGTCTCGGCGCCCCTCGGCGGCGGGGAGCGCAAGATCGCAGGGGGCCGACAAAGGCCATTTAGGGCGAAATACGCCCCTTCATCCTGCCTCATCAACGGCTCTCGCCGATAAGTGCCCATCCACCGTATGCCGCCACTCCCGTGCCGGTCAGTGGCGGGACCAGCCCGCGATGCGCCGGAGGCTGACGTCATCGTGAATGATCACTCTACGATCATCGATGCTCACGAGACCGCGCCGGCGCCAATCCGCCAGCACCCGGTGCACCGTTCGTTCCGAGAACCCGATCAGCTGACCCAGCTCCGCCTGGGAGAGTCCCAGATCAACCTCGTATCCGCTCGAACCGCCTCGGGCTCGACTCCCGAAACTATCGGTAAGTTCGATGAGGATACGGGCCAGTTGCCGTCGGCTGCTCGTATTGCGTGGATCCAGCATTTTACGGAGGGAGTCGTCCGACCGGTCTCGAGCCGTCCTCCTGAGGGCCAGCTCGGCCTCGCGGAATTCGCTCAAAAACGCCGCGAAATCCGCCGCTTCTATACGCAAGGCTCGGACCTCGCATAGAGCGACAACGGTCGCGTTTCGCTGGTCCTCCGACCAGACTCCCTCTCCGACGAGCTCGTCCACCGTTCGGATCGCGACCAGTTCGCCCAGTCCGTCGCCGACGAGGCGGCGTTGAGTCACCTTGACGGCGCCCACTTCTATCAGCAACGCGAACTTCGACTCCTCGCCTTCGGCGAAGATCCGGGTGCCGCCCGCATACCGCACTGGTCGGGCGATCTGTCTCAGCACCTGCTTCTCCCGCTCGGGGAGTAGCTTCCAGAACTTGCGCGGGCGATGGTGATCGTGAAGCGTGGTCACAACCGCGTCTCCTTGAAAAGAGCGAGCAGGGCCACCGCAAGACTCAGCAGGAGTACCTGACCCTTCAGGATCTGTTCCAGCACGTCGAGTCCGCCGAGCGCGGTAGCCAACTGGAACGTGAGAGGAGGAACCAACAGAGAGAGGATGATGAGGATCAGTAGGTTCTTGTCCGAACCGCTGCCGCAGTCCATGTCCGCCGCCTCTCCAGCCGTGTCGGCTGACTCCTCACAAAACCGCGTCGCAGCCATAATGGCGGACATAAACGGTCGCGTTTTCGCATTGAGGATGGCAATAGTCGCGCTATATGGGCGACCGGAACGGGACATCGCGCCTGTCATCCCTACAGCGGAGCAAGATCAACGCAACTACGGATGCCGCCAGATGGCGGTCCGGAATTTTTGGCGGTGGCGCACTGGGACGTCATCGTAACCGCCGCGGCTCCCCGCGTTTGTGTCCAGTGCCACTGTCCCCCGGAACGGAACCGCGAGACGGTGGGCGGCCGCGGCCTGTGGACGGCTCTACAGGGAACACCGAGGTCGGTGCCGATGTCGCGGAGGTCGGCCAGGAGGACGGCGGGGACAGGGTGTGCGCTGTGGGGTTTAATACGTTGAAAGTAACGGGGTTGTCCACCGAGCTGAAGCCGACGGCTGCGCTCTTCGGGTCGGGCAGTGCGCGAGAAACAGTCAGGGGAGATCATGCGTAAGCCGAAGCGGCAAGTACGTGGACATTCCCGGCTCCAGAGCGATGTCTCGACGCCCCCGCCAGGACGCAAGCCGCTCTTACGGCGACCCGCCGTATGGCTCGGCGGTGTCGCCGTCGGCGCGGCCGCCACGGTGATAACCAGCGTTCTGGTGGGCATCCCGGCACAGCTCATAGATGTGCCGGCCGCCCAAGACAAGCTCAGACCCGACCCCGATCTGCGGATCATCAGCGAGATCGTCTATCTGAACGACGAAGGAAGGCCAAAAGTCGTCCCGGGCGACTATCAGCCCCCGGAGGACCTGCGCCAGATGATGTCCGTGCCCGAGGGCGTCGTCGACGAACGCGTCCACCTGCGACTGCTCGACGCGGGCGCCGCCTTCTTGCACAAGCTGACCGTGCGGCTGATCCTCGAAGGACGCCGGAGCCAAGGCATACGCATCCTCGGGATCCGACCGGTCATCCTCCAGCGCACCGAGCCCCTCGATGGCACATTGTTCGGGTTCTGGTCCCAGGGCGAGGAACCTGCTCTCGACATGATCGCGGATGTCGACGAGCACAATCCGATAGCCCGCGAGATGAACGCCGAATATCAGCCCGCCGCGCCCTACTTCGAACGACACACCATATGGCTGGCCGATCGCAAACAGCAGACCGTCGTCTTCCGCACCATGACGAGCCGCCATTACGTGGTTTTTCGGCTGCAGATCGATTACCTGCTGGGGACACAGCGTAAGCGACAGCTGATCGGCAACGGCGGCCGGCCGTTCCGCATTACCGGCCTACATTGCGCCGGCCGGAAAGGCTTCGTCAGTTATAAGCACGCTTACACGTTCGATGGCAGTTTCCGACTCGTGCCTTTGACCGGAAAGCTCGCGGCCGACAGGATGGGTGTCCCCTCGCCGTGTTGAGCCAGTCGGCGCCGGGAGCCGACCGTCTCAACCCCCCACGGGGGCGTCGGTGGAGTGGCCGGGGAACAGGGCGCGCTCCGGGTCGATCCGCACGGCGGCGTTGTTGACCGCGGTCGCGACCTCGCCGAAGCCCGACGCGATCAGCCGTACCTTGCCGGGATAGGCGACGATGTCGCCGGCCGCGTACACCCGGGGCAGGTTGGTGGCCATGTCGGTGCCGACAGCGATCCGGCGCGCCCGCAGCTCCAGCCCCCAGGTCCGCAACGGCCCGAGGTCGGCGACGAAGCCGAGCGCCGCGACGACCGTGTCGGCGGGCAGCCGCCGGACCGCGCCCGACGGCCGGTGCGCGACGTCCACGGCCTGGACGCGGCCGTTGCCGTGCAGGGCGACGACCTCGCTGTCGGTGAGGACGCGCACCGGCGACCGGCATACCTCGTCGACGGTGTGCTGATGGGCGCGGAACCGCTCGCGCCGGTGGACCAGCGTGACCGAACGGGCCAGCGGGTGCAGCGCCCGCGCCCAGTCGAGCGCGCTGTCGCCGCCGCCCACGATGACCAGGTCGCGCCGCGCGTGGTCCTCGGGGCGGGTCACGAAGTACTCCAGGCCGCGGCCGTGGAACTCCTGGCCCACCGGCAGCGGGCGGGGGGTGAACCTGCCGATGCCGCCGGTGATGACGACCGCCTTCGCCCGCACGGCGCGCCCGCCGCTCAGGTGGACCTCCGGCAGCCCGTCGGCGTAACGCAGCTCGGCCGCGGTCTCGCCGAGCAGGTAGGTCGGCGAGAACGGCGTCGCCTGCGCGATGAGGCCGGCGACGAGGTCGCGGCCGCGTACCGCGGGAAACCCCGCCACATCGTGGATGAGCTTCTCCGGGTACATCGCGGTGATCTGGCCGCCGAGCTCGGGCAGCGCGTCGACGACGACCGTGCGCAGGCCGCGGAACCCGGCGTAGTACGCGCCGAACAGCCCGGCCGGTCCGGCGCCGACGAGCAGCAGGTCGGCATCGAGCAGGGGGCTCATTCGTCCGGCGTCGTGCATGCGAGGACCTCGGAGATGTCGTCGAGGTCGTCGAGCCTGCCGATGAGCTCGGCGAGCCGGCCGATCTTGTCCGCGCCGACCAGCCGGGCCCCGTCGCGGGCCAGCCACGACGACCACTCCGCGCGCGGGAAGACGTAGGTGTCGCCCTCGGCGGAGCATTCGGCGCCGTCCACGGTCGTGACCTGGAGGCGGGCGTAGCGGATCGGCCGGCCCGGCACGAGGCGGACCTCGACCCGGTCGACGATCTCCAGGATCTCGGGGTTGTCGAACTGCTGGTAGCGCTCGTCGCGCGGGCCGCCCTCCAGCAGCACGACCGCGAGGTGGAACCGGACCGATGACGCGGCCGACGCCGCGTCGCCGAACGGCGGCGCGGCGTGGCCGGAGGCGAAGTTTTCGCGTTCGACGGGCAGGTCGAGCCGGATCTTGGCGACGTTGTCCGGCGTGAGCGCGTGCTCCCGGGTGAGGTCGATCATCAGCTGCACCGGGACGATGTTCAGCCCGGTACCGGGATAGTGCTTGGTCGTCGCGCTGGACATCTCGAACGTCTCGCCGAGCGTGTCGAGGGAGGCGTCGATGCCGCCCGGCAGCCCCCCGAAGAACGTGTCGAAGAAGCCGAAGCGCCCCTCCAGCGCGACCGGCGAGGTCACCCCGCCCTCGCGCGCCAGCAACGCCGCCATGTAGCCGTTCCTGGCGAGCAGGCTGTAGTAGTGGGTGGCCAGCGCGCCCACCGCCAGGCCCATCGCCGAGTGCGCCGCATAGCCAAGCGCGGTGGCGGTCTGCCCGGGGTCCAGGCCGAGCAGCCGGGCCGACACGGCGGCCGCCCCGAAGGAGCCGAACGCGATCGTGGGCCGGCGCGGCACGGTGGCGCTCCACGCCCACACCGGCCGGCTGAGCTTTCCCATCACGTCGTAGGCGGCCACGATGGCGGTCAGCACCTCGCGACCGGAGTGCCGTTCCCGCTCGCCGAGCGCGAGCGCGAGCGGGATGGTGACGAGTCCGGCGTGGATGCCGCCGGGGAACAGCACGTCGTCGAGGCCGGTCATCAGCGTGCAGTTGGCGAAGGCGGCGTCCACCGCCGCCGCCCGCCGCGCCTGCCCGATGACCGTGCAGTCGCCGCCGTGCGGGCTGAGGATCTCCACGAGCCGGGCCGCCTGGCGGCCGCGTTCTTCGAACCGCCCGCCGAAGGCCAGGCCAAGGTCGTGGACGAGATGGTGCTTGGTCTGGTCGATCACGTCCGCCGGGATGTCATCGAACCGGAGCCCGTGGACGTGGCCGGCCAGCCGCCCGCACATCGTGCCTGACTCGTTCTCGCGCGTCATCCGGCGTCTCCCGGTGCCCGGCGAGGTTCGGCGGCGATCCGGCGCGGCGCGAGGAAGGCCGCGCCCGTCCGGGTGCACTCCCCGGCGCAGGGGCACTCCGGAGCGGACACGGCATAGCTGGGCACGAAGTACCTGTGCGCCATCCGAAGCGCCTCCTCCTCGGTGAACCCCCACGACTCCCAGTTCGGCCGGGCGGCCTCCTTGATCTTCTCCGGATCCGCGAGCCGCCAGTACCGCGAGAAGCGGTCCGGATGGTCGACGCCCAGCGCCGCGGCGACGATGGAGACGTAGTGCCGCACCGCGAGCCGCTCGCTCGCGAACTTGCCCAGTTCGCGGGTGCAGCCGTGGTAGAGGGTGACGAGCGTGTCGGCGCCCGCGTCCGCCAGGTCACTCTCGAGCCGCGCCCGCGCCGCGCGGTACTCCCCGGTCCCGATCGCGGCCATCTTCAGCCCGTGGTTGTCGCACAGGTCGAGTGAGGGCGTCTCGGCGTACCCGACGAGCTCGACGCCGGGGATCCGCTCCAGCAGCCGCATCGCGATGGGCGGGTGGGCGTCGCGCACCGGGTGCTCGCCCAGATGCCCGTGGACGAGCGCCTTGATCGTCGTCTCGCGGCGCCAGGGGACCGCGTCGCCGAGCGCGTCGAGGCGCTCGACCAGGAACGCGGCCAGCCCGTCGCTTTGGAAGTCGATGCCGATCTCCGGTGCGACGATGTCGCGGAACTGCATCTCACACGCCGAGCACCACTGGATCGCCCGGCTCGGTCGGTAGCCGGCCATGCGCTTGACCGAGCCGCGGACGACCTGCCTGGCGGCATCGGGCAGGCCGTTGCCGCTGTAGGGCTTGCCGCAGCAGAACTTCTGCCCGGCGACGGCGGCGAAGTCCACCCCGAGGACGTCCAGCACGGCGACGGCGTCCCGCTGCAGGTGCGGCGTCTGGCGGACGGCGCACCCGAAGTTGAGCAGCACCTCCACCGGCCGATCCGGCCGGTCCGCCCGTCCCCCTTCCTCCGTCCACGTCATCTCGTCGCGGGCGACCTGCATCCGCTCGCGCTCGACCATCGCCCGGTAGAAGTCGGGGAAGTCGAAGTCGGCGACCTTCGGCGCGTCGGGCGGCATCTCGGCCCGCGGGGCGGTCGCGTTCGGGGCTGTCTCACCAGTCATGGCGCGCGTTCCTCCGTCCTCATCCCCACAGCCCGGCGGCCGTGCACAGGGTGTCGTCGCCCGCGCCTGCCGGCGCGGTGAAACAGGTGCCCTCGCACGGACATCGCTGGATGCCGTCGGCGTACTCGGGCACGAAGAACTTCCTCACCAGCTCCCGGGCCTCCTCCTCTGAAATGCCCCATGACTCCCAATTGCCGCGGGTATGGGCGAGGACCTGCTCGGGGTCGCCGAGCCGCCACAGCATCTGGAAGCGATCACGGACGGCCACGCCGAGCGCCTCGCAGAGCAGCGCCGGGTAGTAGACGACGGGCAGCCGCCGGCTGGTGAACTTGCTCCATTCCCGATGGCACTTGTGGTGCAGGGTGAGGATCATCTGTGCGTCCGCCGCGTCGGCCTGGGCCCGCAACTCGGCCAGCACCTCCTCGTACTCATCGGCGCTCAGGTCGCTGAGCACGCTCGCCTCCTCGCCCTGCCTGCTGACGCAGGGGCTGCCGCGCGCGGGGTCGGCGACCAGACCGGCGTACTCGACGCCGGGGATCAGTCCCAGCGTCTCGATGACGTCGTCGCGGTGGACCACCTTGGACGGATGCACCTCCGCCCCCTCCGCGTGCAGCAGCACACGGCACGGGATCTCCCGCCGCCACGGCACCGCGTCGCCGAGCCGCTTGAGCGTGTCGAGGATGAACCGGGTGATGTGGACCACCTCGTACGGCGCGCTGCCGGTGCGGTCCCGCAGCGCGCCCACCTGCCGGGTGAACTCGACGAAGCAGGAGCCGCAGCACTGGACGCTCACCGACGGCCGGTAGGAGGCGTTGCGGCGGATCGTGGTGGCGGCCACGCGGTCGCCCATCTCCCGACGCTTGACCGACCGCTGGTAGGGCTTGCCGCAGCAGAACTCCGGGCCGGCGGTGCCGACGAAGTCCACGCCGAGCTGTTCGAGCAGCGCGGTCAGCACCAGCATCAGGTGCGGCACCGACTGCATCCCGCAGCTGAAGCCGACCAGGACGTCCGCCGGGCGTTCCGGCGCGCGGTACCGCTGGACCCATGTCATCTCATCGCGCGAGACCTGGAGCCGTTCGGATTCGCGGAGCTCCTTGTAGAAACGTGCGTAGTCGAACGGCCCGTCGCCGGTCATCTGGTATCACTTCTTGTAGTAGAAGGTCATGGGCAGCGCGTTGGTCGGCGACTTCACGAACTCGTCGCTGACCACCCGCGCGGGGACGTTCCCGAGCCGGTTCTTCGCGAGATAGAACCCGTAGACCGACATGCCGAAGCCGGCGAGCCCGATCGACCACACCTGATCGGCGTGCATCTGGTAGATGCGCTTGCCGATCGCGAGCCGCTCCGGCTCGGGCGCGGTGAGGCCCTTCCTGCGCAGTTCCATCGCCTCGCGCAGCAGCCGCAGCGACTCGGGCGGCTCCTCGCCCTTCTTGCCGCCGGTGTCGAACCACTTGGCGTAGGGGATTCCGATGACGCCCTGGACGTTGTTGGTCGGCAGCAACTGGTCGGGCTTGATGAGCGGGTCGTCCGCGGCCATCGCGTTCACCTGGAGCACGACCTGGTTGGCGAAGATGTCCTGGACGCCAAGACCGCCCGCGACCACGCGGTTGACCACATCGATGCCGATGGCCTTCCACTGCCGCTTGATCATTTCACCGACGGCCGTGTAGTCGACGAAGCCGGGCCCGCCCATGTGGTCGAGCTTGATCCGGCCCTTGCCGTCCGGGCGCAGGCGGTAGCCGGCCGCGTCCTTCTTGGTCAACCCGATCTTGTCGAGCAGTTGGTTCGCCCGCGCCACGTCGTAGGTGGCCCACTTGGTGCGCCACTCGGGGCCGAGGAAGAAGGGGCTGGACTCGTGCGGGGTGACGGCGGTGGGGACGCCGGTGCCGAGCAGGAACGTCTGGTTGAACTGGTTGCGGTCGAGCCCAAGCGACAGCGCCCGGCGGAAGTCGACGTCGCGGAGCAGGTCCCCGATGACCTTGTCCTTCTTGTAGGCGAGGTTGAGCCGGAGCATCAGGTCGATCACGGTGGTCGACGGCGTCCGGTGGATCGTGTAGTCGCCCCGCTTCTGGTTCTTCAGCAGCACCGACATGCTCGACAGCGACAGCTTGCGGTCCAGGAAGTCGTACTCGCCGGAGACGGCGCGGAGGGTCAGCACCTGCGGGCCGCCGGCCTCCCGCATCGTGATCTTCGGAATGTAGGGCAGCTGGTTGCCCTTGGCGTCGACCCAGATGCTGTACGGGTTGGCCTCGAGGGTCCACGGCGAGCTGTTGATGGCGCGGGTCGTCTTCCACGGGGTCAGCATCGGCAGCTCGGTGTTGAGCGACCAGTCGTTCATGCGCAGGAAGAAGGCCGGCCAGCTCTTGACCCCCGCGGCGGCCGCCAGCTTTTCCACCTCCGATTTGGAGGTGTACTTCGGATGGAACTTCGACAGGTAGTGCTTCGGGGCGAACCCGCCGCCGCCCTGTGCGCCCCACTGGGCGTGCCCGCCGATGTCCGTCCAGCCGGCCAGCAGTTGCGGCAGCAACGGATTGGGGACCGGCGAGATGTACCGGACGGTGTGGTCGTCGACCTTCTCGACCTTGACCTCCTCGCCGTTGATGCGCAGCGAGGGCGAGCCGAGCGACAGGTCGGAGTCGAGGCTGATGTCCTCCCGCCAGAAGATGATGTCGTCGGCGGTGAACGGGTGGCCGTCGGACCACTTCATGCCGCGCCGCAACTGGATCGTGAGCACCTTGTCGCCGTCGCTCAGCTCGAACGCCCGGGCGATGTTGGGGATGACGGTCTTGCGCTGGTAGTCCCAATACAGCAGGTTGTCCGGTCCGGAGCAGAAGCGATTGGCGTTCTGGAAGTCGGTCACGCCGAGGTAGCCGCGCCGGATCTCGCCGCCGTAGGTGCCGATCTCGCGCAGCGGCTGGACGACGAGCGGGTCCTGCCCGATCCGCTGGGCGACCGGCGGCAGCCGGCCCGCCTTGACCATGCCGGCGAACGCCGGCGACTCGGCGAACGTCTTCGGGAACTTCGCCGGGTCGGTGATGATCGTCGGGCCTTCGATCGGCGGCAGGCCGCCGGCGCCGACCTTCCCGCCGCCGGAGCCGCCGGGGGGTGAGCTCGTACACGAGGTCAAGACAAGAGCGCCGCCCCCCACGAAGAGGGATTGCGCCAGGAAGTCGCGTCGTGAGAAGTCCGGTTTACCCATCGGGATCACTGCTTTCAGAAGGCGGCCGAGCTGGCTCCCCGATATCGGGATATGTTAGCGAGATTAGATATCGTCGTCAATGGATCCAATGTCCCGCAATCGCAGGTCAGCGGGGAGAACGGCTCGTCACGGGACGGGCAGCACGAGATCTTCGGCATGGTGGCAACGGACCTCCCGCCCCGGGGAGATGAGCCGCAGCGCGGGCGCCTCGGCGGCGCACCGCGTGGTCGCATGCGGGCACCGCCGCTCGAACTGGCACCCCGGCGGCCGCGGCGTCTGCTCCGGCCCCTTGGCCCGGGGGATGTCGAACCGCGCGCGGGCGCGCGGATCGGGCTTGGGCACCGCGGCGAGCAACGTCGCGGTGTAGGGGTGCCGCGGCGCCGCGAGCACCGACGCGGCCGGGCCCGACTCCACCAGCTGACCGGCGTACATCACGCAGATCCGCTCGGCGATGTGCCGCACCACGCTCAGGTCGTGCGAGACGAACAGATACGTCAGGCCCAGCCGTTCCTGCAGATCCATCAGCAGGTTCAGCGTCTGCGCCTGCACCGAGACGTCGAGGGCGGACACCGGCTCGTCGGCCACCACCACCCGCGGGCCTGACGCCAGCGCCCGGGCGATGCCGATGCGCTGCCGCTGGCCGCCGCTGAACGCGTGCGGAAAGCGCCGCATGTACTCCGGGCGCAGGCCGACCAGGCCGAGCAGCTCCTCGACCCGGTCGACCCGCTGCTGCCGGCTCCGCACGCCGTTGACGAGCAACGGCTCGCCGATGATGTCGAGCACCGTCATCCGCGGGTTGAGCGAGGAGTACGGGTCCTGGAAGACCATCTGGATCTCCGGGCGCAGCGCCCGGAGATCCTTGCGCCGCACCGTGGCGAGGTTGACGACGTCGCCGGACCTGGCGCGGAAGAAGATGTCGCCCGACTCCGGCGTCACCGCGCGCAGGATGCACCGCGAAGCCGTCGTCTTGCCCGAGCCGCTCTCTCCGACGAGCGCGAGCGTCTCTCCCTCGCGCAGGTCGAAGCCGACGTCGTCGACCGCCCGCAGCGTCCCGCGCGGCCGGCCGAACCGCCGCTCGCCCAGCGCGTAGTGCTTGACCAGGTGCCGGACCCGCAGCAGCGGCTCCGGCTCGGGGGCCGGCTCGGCTGCCGGCTCCGGGGCCGGTTCGGCGACCTCGAGGAGTGCCGGCGCGGTCGGCTCCACGACCGTCACGCGCGCCGAGCCGTTGTCCGCCAGGCGCTCGCCGTTGCCCGTGCCGTAGCCCGTCGGCGTGAGCGTGAAGACCGGCGGCTGCTCCAGATGGCAGCGCGACTCGTGGTCGCCGGCGAGGACGCGCCGGTCCGGCTCCTTCTCGTTGCACACGCCGGGGACCGTGTGCCGGCAGCGGGTGTGGAAGGCGCAGCCGGCCGGCCGGTCGAACGGATGCGGGATGCCGCCGGTGATCGTCGGCAGCTTCATCCGCGCCTCGTGGTGCACGCTGGGGATCGATTCGAGCAGCGCCTGCGTGTACGGATGCCGCGGCGCGGAGAAGATCGTCTCGGCCCGCCCCTGCTCGGCCACCCGGCCGAGATACATCACCGCCACGTCGTCGGCCATTTGCGCGACGACGCCGAGGTCGTGCGTGATCAGGATGATGCCGAGGTCGTTGTGTTCCTGCAGGTCGCGGATCAGGTCGAGGATCTGGGCCTGCGTGATGACGTCGAGGGCGGTCGTCGGCTCGTCCGCGATCAGCAGCCGCGGGTCGCCGGCCAGCGCCATGGCGATCATCGCGCGCTGGAGCAGTCCCCCGGACAGCTGCCACGGGTACGCCGCTAGGCGCTCTTCCGGCCGCGGCACCCCGACCATGTCGAGCAGTTCGACGGCCCGCGCCCGGACGGCGGCATTGTCCCGTTTATCCGTTTTCCTGGCCGTCTTCCTGTCCGTCTTCTTGGCCGTCTTCTTGGCCGCGTGCAGCCGGACCGCCTCCATGAGCTGGTCGCCCACCGTGTGGACGGGGCTGAACGAGGTCATCGGCTCCTGGAAGACGAGCCCGATCTCGCCGCCCCGCACCTCGCGGAGCGTGGCGCTCTTGGCCGGCAGGGCCGCCAGGTCGACGACGCCGTCATCGCGGCGCAGCAGGATCTGACCGCCGACGATGCGGCCCGGCCGGTCGACGATGCGCAGGATCGAGCGTGCCGTGACGCTCTTGCCGCAGCCGGTCTCGCCGACGATCCCGAGCGTCCTGCCGGGGCGGACGTCGAACGACACCCCGTCGACCGCCCGGGTCGTGCCCTCGTCGGCGAAGAAGTACGTCTTGAGGTCACGTACGGAAAGCAGAGGCTCGGCGCCCATACCGCATCCCTTCGGCTCGGCCCGCTCAGGAGTAGGGGTCCGCGGCGTCGCGCAGCCCGTCCCCGACGAAGTTGAACGCGAGGATCGCCGCGACGACGGGGACGACCGGCAGCAGCATCCACGGCGACAGCGCCACCGACTGGATGTTCTGCGCCTGCTGCAGCATGACCCCCCACGAGACGGCCGGCGGGCGCAGACCGAGTCCGAGGAAGCTCAGCGAGGTCTCGGCCACGATCATCAGCGGCAGCGCCAGCGTCGTGGCGGCGATGATGTGGCTGGTGAACAGCGGCATCATGTGCGAGAAGATCACCCGCCGGGGCCGGCAGCCGACCAGTTCAGCGGCCAGCACGAAGTCTTCGCCGCGCACCTGCAGGAACCGCCCGCGCACCACCCGGGCCAGCTCGGTCCAGCCGATCAGGGAGATGATGACGGTGATCGCGAGATAGGTGCGGGTGACGCTCCAGTCGCGCGGCAGCGCCGCGGCCAGCCCCATCCACAGCGGGATCGTCGGCACCGACCGCACGATCTCGATCGTGCGCTGGATGATCGAGTCGATGAAGCCGCCGTAGTAGCCGGAGATCCCGCCGAGCAGCGCGCCAAGCAGCACGCTCACCGTGACGCCGGCGAGGCCGATCGCCAGGGAGGTCCGGGTCGCCAGCACCAGCCGGGAGTAGACGTCGCGGCCCTCCTCGTCGGTGCCGAGCAGCGCCAGCGCCCCGGCCGCCGGCGTGCCGGTGGTGCCGATCAGGTGGATGTCGGTGGGGAGCACGCCGAGCAGCTTGTACTCATAGCCGTGGGCGAACAGCCGCACCGGGATCTTCCTGCTCCTGTCCTCGACGTTGGTCGGCTCGAACGTCTCCGGGTCGCGCCCCGGGCGGAGCGGATAGACGTGCGGCGACAGCGCCGCGCCGTCCAGCAGGTGGATCCGCTGCGGCGATATATAGGTGCGGCCGCCGTCGGTGTGGTTCGGGGGCGCGTAGGCGAAGAAGTCCGCGCCCAGCGCGAGCACGTAGAACAGCCCGATGACGATGGCGCCGGCCATCGCCAGCCGGTGCCTGCGGAACCGCCACCAGATGAGCTGGCGCTGGCCGGCGACCGAGATGCGGTCCGTCGTGGCCGGACTGTCCGCCGTGGCCGGGCTATCCGCCATGACCGCGCTATCCGGCATGACGGATCCTCGGGTCGAGCCACATCAGCACCAGGTCGGAGACGAGCGTGCCGATCACGGTCAGCACGCCCACCATCAGCACGATCGCCCCGGCGAGGAACATGTCCTGGTTCTGCAGTGCCGACAGCAGGGTGGGCCCCACGGTCGGCAGCCCCAGCACCACGGCCACGATGATCCCTCCCGACACGACCTGCGGGAACAGGAAGCCGACCGAGCTGGCGAAGGGGTTCAGCGCCACCCGTACCGGATACTTCGCCACCAGCCGCCGCTCGGTCAGCCCCTTGGCCCGCGCCGTCACGACGTACGGTTTGCTCAGCTCGTCGAGCAGGTTGGCGCGCATGATCCGCATCAGGTCGGCGGTCCCCGCCGTGCCCAGCACGATCGCCGGGATCACCAGGTGCTTGAGCAGGTCGAGCGACTTGGCCAGGCTCATCGGCGCGGTCTCGAACCCCGGCGAGTACAGGCCGCCGACGCTCAGCCCGAACCACGAGAAAGCGAAGTACATGAGCGCGAGGGCGAACAGGAAGTGCGGGATCGCCAGGCCGATGAAGCCGGCGAACGTGAAAAGGTAATCGCCCGGGGTGTAGCGGCGGACCGCGGAGTACACGCCGAGCGGCAGCGCGACCATCCAGGTGAACACGATCGCCGCCACCGACACGACCACGGTCAGCAGCAGCTGACCGCCGATGACGTCGGCGACCGGCTTGTTCAGGTCGAACGACATCCCGAAGTTGCCCCGCAGCACCTGGCCGATCCACCGGAAGTACTGGACGTACAGCGGCTGGTCGAGGCCGAACTCGGCGCGCAGCCGCGCGACCGACTCGGCCGACCCCGCCACGCCGGAATCGGCGATGCGGGACAGGTAGGTGGTCGCGAAGTCGCCGGGCGGCAGCTGGATGATCACGAAGGTCAGCACGGAGATGGCCCACATCGTGAACACGCCGAACAGCAGCCGCCGCGCCACGTAACTCAGCACCGGGTCTCCTCGCGAAGGCCGAGGTCAAGGACACATCGATATCCGATATCGAGATATAGTAGGATCGGCCCGACGGCCTGTCAACGAATCGTTCGATATGCCCGCGGGCCGGCGACCGGCTTTTTATCGCTGCCGCTGCCGTCGCCGCGCACGCATGGCACGCTCCACCACGGGCAGCTCGAGGGCGCGGCGCATGATCGCCTGCTCCTCCGGCGACGCGGGCGCGCCCACCGGGACACCGCGCTTGGCGCGCACCAGGGCAGCCCGGTCCTCGACGGCCAGGTACGGGCAGTTGTTGCACAGCCGGCCGAAACGGTCTTCGAGCAGGAACGTGATGCAGCAGTGCCGGCGGGTCTGCACCGCCTCCGGATCGCTTCCCGGTACCGGGTGCCAGTCGACCTTGTCGCGGAGCGGGTTGGGCCCGGGGACGCCCGGCAGCGCCGCCGCCTCGAGCAGCGCGCGGCGGTCGTCCACGTACGGACGGGCGGCCGCCGGATCGAGGTGCTGTTCGGCGAGGTCGGAGACGAGCCCGGCCCACTCGGCGGCGCTCGACCAGACGAGCCGCGGCGCGACGGGGACGACCTCGAGCGCCAGCGCGTAGATCGGGGCCAGGTGATCGGCGTACAGCCGCCGCCACACGTACGCGCGCAGGTCGCCGACCGTCCGGACAACCGGGCCGCGGGCCGGCCAGGAGGCCGGCCGCTCGGCGCACAGCATGACCTCGTCGTCGCCGTCGAGCAGCAGCTGGTACTGCCCGTTCGGCCGGACGATCGCCGAGCACCGGGCCGGGGAGACGTCGAGGCCGATCCCGTTCGCCAACCCGGCGAGCGTCGCCGCCGACAGCAGCGAGGCGTAGCGCCTGCTGAAGCGGGACACCGCGATGCGCATCTCGCGGTCGGTGTCGCCGCCCGGCAGCGGGTCGCGCCCGCGCAGCGCGGGGACGGTCTGCGCGATCGCCCGGCGCAGGTAGTCGCGGTCGAAGAAGCGGGCCGCAGGAATCACGGCGTCCTGCGGGCCGGGGGCGAGCACGAAGCCGCCGCGGGTGAAGACGAAGGCGTCGAGCCGCCGGGCCAGGCCATGGCGCCAGGTGCCCTGCCGGTCGTCCATCGGGGCACCCACCACGTGCGCCTCCTCGCCCATCGCATCGTCCGGCATAAAACGAAATCCGATATCGGATATTGATTTGTAGGTTAGCACCCGCGTACGGTCGCAGCCATGACGGCGATGGACTCAGCTTCGCTCGCCGCGGTCGGTCTCGGAAGAGGGATGTCATGGCGGAGCCTTCGCGGTCGCCCGACGTGGCGGTGATCGGCGGCGGAATCGTCGGCGTGTGCACGGCACTCCAGCTGCGGCGGACCGGGCGCTCGGTCATGCTGCTCGAACGCGGCGCGATCGGCGACGCCGCCTCGGGACACAACGGCGGCCTGCTGTCCGGCGACTGCCTCCCGACCGGGTTGCCGCACGTGATCCGCTCCCTCCCCCGGCTGCTGAGCGATCCGCTGTCACCGCTGGCCATCAGGTGGCGCTCCGTGCCCGGGCTCACGCCCTGGCTGACCCGCTTCGCGCTCGCCAGCAGAACGAGCCGGGTCGAGGGCATCGCCGCCGCGCTCGGCGCGTTGATGAGCCACGCGGCCGACGCGTACCGCCCGCTCATCGCCGGCACGGAGCTGGAGTCGTTCGCCAGCCCAAGCGGCATGCTGTTCTGCTACGCGAACGCGGACGCCTTCGCCGCGGCGCGACTCGGGCTGCGGCTGCGCGCGCGGAACGGAGTCAGCCACCAGGTGCTCGACGCGGACGCGGTCGCGGCGCGGTTCCCCTCGCTCGCCGGCCGGTTCCTGCGCGCGATCCACCTCGACCGGGCGCTGTACACCGACGACCCCGCGGCGTTCACCCGCCGGCTGGCCGACCAGTTCGCCGCGGAGGGCGGCACGGTGCGGTTCTGCGACGTCCACGGCTTCCGGTTGCGCGGGCGACGGGTCGAGGCGCTGCGGGTCACGACCGGTGCGGGCGCGGCGGAGGTGCGCGCCGGCGCCGTGGTCGTCTGCGCCGGGCCCTGGTCGCGCAGGCTCGCCCGCCGGCTCGGCACCCGGCTCCCCCTGCACGTCGAACGCGGCTATGGAATCGACCTGCCCGATCCGGGGTTCGAGCTGGAGGTCCCGATCGTCGTGGCCGACCGCAGCGTCGCGCTGAGCCCGTTCCGTGACGGCGGCATCAGGATCAGCGGCATCGACGAGCTCGCCGGGGTCGCCGCGCCGGCCAACCTCCGCCTCGCCGACCGGGTCCGCGCGGGCGCCGCGATGGTGTTCCCGGAGCTGCGCACCGAGGGCGGCACCACGTGGATGCGGGCGCGCCCCTCCCTGCCCGACTCGCTGCCCGTGATCGGCCGCGCCCCCGGACGCGACAACGCGTATTTCGCCTTCGGCCACGGGCACAAGGGGTTCGGCACGGCGGCGATCACGGCGCGGCTGATCCACGAGGTGATGGACGACGCGCAGCCGACCGTGGACCTGACCCCGTTCCGTCCGAGCCGGTTCGCCGTGCGCGCGCCGCGGACCTGAGTCAGACGCCGAGCGGGGTGCCGTCCACCACGATCTCGGCGTCGGTGATCTCGTTGACGAGCTCGAGCGCCTTGTTGCCGGCCTCGCGGAGGGCGCTGCGGCCCAGGGGCGTGATGCGGTAGTACTTGCGCACCTTGCCGCTCACCACCCGCTCCTCGCGCTCCAAGAACCCCTCGGCCGTGAGATTGTGCAGCAACGGATACAGCGTCCCCCACGACAGGCGGTAGCCGTGTCGTTCCAGCTCCGCCGAGATGCCGGACCCGTAGATCGGTCCCGCGCTCGCGTGGTGGAGGACGTGGATGCGGACGAAGCCGAGCATGAGATCGCGAAAGACTCTCGAATGCTTCTCTACGGTCTCGTGGACCTCGTCCGTGTCGGTCTCAGCCATGTGCACCCTAGGAATCAAGTTTCGATATCGATCTAAGATAATTTCCATCCGGTCGCGGCGTCAACCTCGCCGCACGGGTAGTATATAGCGTAGTTCGATATCGGCTTCCGCTGTGGATGTCGGGTGTGGGGAGGGTCCGCCATGTCAGAGATCGTGGAACGCGCCGTGGGTGATCTGACCCTCCGCATCGACCGCTCCCTTTGCGTCGGTTTCGCCCAGTGCGTGGACGAGTCCGAGGAGGCCTTCGGGCTCGACGACAGCGACATCGTCCGGTTCGAGTCCCCCGACCGGGTGTCCAGGGAGCAGTTGCTGCGCGCCTGCGAGGCGTGCCCCGTTGAGGCCCTCCACGTCTTCGACGCCGAAGGCAACCAACTCGTCCCCGGATCGTGAGCGACCGAGTGCCACCCGTGGGCGGACGGGGTCAGTAGCCGATGTAGACGGTCTTGGATTCGGTGAAGAAGTCGCGCGCGGCCTTGCCCTGCTCCCGATGGCCCGAGCCGCTGTCCTTCGTCCCGCCGAACGGCACGTGGAACTCCACACCCGAGGTGCTCTGGTTGACCTTGACGATGCCGGTGTGACTGTCGCGCGAAAAGCGCATCGCCGCCGAGAGGTCGCCGGTGAACAGGCTGGCGCTCAGCCCGTAGGGCGTGTCGTTGGCCAGCGCGACGGCCTCCTCATAGGACCCGGCTGGCAGCACCACGGCGACCGGGCCGAAGATCTCTTCGCGGGCCACCGGGTGGCTCGGCTCGACGTCGACCAGCACGGTCGGCTCCACGTAGTAGCCCTCCGCGAGGTCGCCGCCGGCCCGGCCGCCGCCGGCCACCGCGCGGGCGCCGTCGCGGCGCGCGCGGTCGAGGTGGCCGAGCACGCCGTCGAGCTGGCCGGCGGAGGAGACCGGACCGATCGCGCTGCCCGCCGCCAGCGGATCGCCCGGCCCCCAGGCCGCCGCCGCGGCCCGCAGGGCCTCCACGAAGTCGCCCGCCACCGAACGCGCCACGATCACACGGCTGGTCGCCGTGCATTTTTGCCCGGTGCCGGCGAACGCCGCGCCCGCAACCTCCTTCGCCGTGCGCTCGATGTCGGCGTCGGCGAGCACGATGGCGGGGTTCTTGCCGCCCAGCTCGAGCTGGACCTTCTTGCCGGCCGCCCCGGCCCGGCCCTGGATCAGGCGACCGACCGCGTTGGAGCCGGTGAAGCTGACGGCCGCCACCTCCGGCCGGCCGGTGAGCACGTCGCCGACCTCCGAGCCGCGGCCGAGCACGAGGTTGAGCACCCCGGCGGGCAGCCCGGCGTCGATGAGCGCCTGGGTCAGGTGCACCGCGGTGAGCGGCACCAGGTCGGCGGGCTTCCACACCACCGTGTTGCCGAACGCCAGCGCCGGCCCGATCTTCCACGCCGGGATCGAGATCGGGAAGTTCCACGGCGTGATGACGCTCACCGCGCCCACCGGCTCCCGCCTGGTGAACAGCAGGGTGTCGTCCCGCAACGACGGATAGGTCTCCCCGTCGGGCTCGTACACCTGCCCGGCGTGGTAGCGCAGGATGGCGGCCGCGGCGGTGACCTCGCGGACGCCCTCGGCGAGCGTCTTGCCCTCCTCCCGGGTGAGGTCGCGGCCGATGTCGGCGGCCCGCTCGGCGAGCAGGTCCGCGGCCGTGCGCAGCACCTCGCCGCGTACGGCGGGGCGGGTGTCGCGCCAGCCGGCGAGGGCGGCGGCGGCGGCGCGCACGGCGCGTTCGGCCAGCGCGGCGTCGGCCAGCGACACCGTCGCCACCACCTCCTTCGGGGCGGCCGGGTTGGTGTCGGGGCACTCTGCAGGCCCGGGCCGCCATGCGCCGTCCACGTAGGACGTCAGCGTCCGCTCCGGACTGTCCGCGATCGTCATGCTCGCACTCCCTCATCGTTCTTCGTTGACAGGTCGCCGGCCTTCACGATCCGGGCGAGCGCCTCGTCCAGCCGCTCGTCGGGGACGGCGAGCGAGAGCCGGACGAACCCCTCGCCTCGCGCGCCGTAGCCGACGCCCGGGATGACGACGACGCCGGCCGCGTCGAGCAGCCGGTTGGCGAAGTCCGTGCTGGTCAGGCCGGCCGGGACGGCCATCCAGACGTAGAAGGTGGCCGATGGCGGCGCGGCCGCGTACCCGGCGTCGCGCAGCGCGGCGACCGTGCGGTCGCGGCGGCGCCGGTAGACGGCGACGGAGTCGGCGACCGCGTCCTGCGGGCCGTCCAGCGCGGCGACCGCGGCCACCTGCACCGCGGTGCACGCGCCGGCGTCGGTGTTCTCCTTCACCTTGACGATCGCGTCGATGACGTCCCTGTTCCCGGCCGCCATGCCGATGCGCCAGCCCGCCATGCTGTAGGTCTTGGACAGGCTGGTGAACTCGACCGCCACGTCCATGGCGCCGGCGGCGGCGAGGATGCTCGGCGCCCGGTAGCCGTCGAAACACAGGTCCGCGTACGGGTTGTCGTTGATCACAACGATGTCGTGCCGGCGCGCGAAGTCGACGATCTCCTCGAAGAACTCGCCGGTGGCCACGGCGCCGGTCGGGTTGTTGGGGTAGTTGAGCCACAGCAGCCGGGCCGCCCGCGCGTCGGCCGGCGAGATGTCCGCCGGGTCGAGCAGGTAGCCGCGCTCCGGGCGGAGCGGCACGGACACCACGCGGGCGCCGGCCAGGACGGCGCCCGCCGCGTACGCCGGGTAGGCGGGGTCGGGCACCAGCGCGACGTCGCCCGGGTCGAGCAGTCCGAGCGCCACGTGGTGGTTGCCCTCCTTGCTGCCGATCAGCGCGCACACCTCGGCGCCGGGATCGAGGCGGACGCCGAAGCGCCGCCCGTACCAGCCGGCCGTCGTCCGCCGCAGGGCGGGCAGCCCCCTGCTCTCCCCCGCCGGGTACTTGCGCTGGGCGGGGTCGCCCGCGGCCGCGCGGAAGGCGGCGAGGACGTGCGGCGGGGTCACGCCGTCGGGATCGCCGACGCCGAGGCTGATGACGTCGATGCCCCGCTCGCGCGCCTCGCGGATGCGGCGGCGCGTCTCCATGAAGAGAAACGGGGGCAGCTGTCGCAACCGCTCCGCCTTGCGTACGTCCATGGGTCGTCCTCGGTGTCCTCGCCTGGGGTGCGGTGGCCGGCTCCGATGTTACATCGAATCTCGATATCGCGAGCCAAGAGTAGATAATATAATCGCTACTCGATATCGTCACTCGCTAGCACGTTCGCCAATGGGAAGGATCGCCGTGTCCAGTCCAGGGTCTGCCGTCCGGCCCGCC
Organism: Streptosporangiaceae bacterium; assembly: GCA_035765195.1. Classification (GTDB taxonomy): domain Bacteria; phylum Actinomycetota; class Actinomycetes; order Streptosporangiales; family Streptosporangiaceae; genus CALAED01. The sequence continues at coordinate 134,790 of DASTYC010000032.1, read as the reverse complement.
GGTCCGGCCGCCGCCACGGCGGTCTGGCGCTGCCGCGACCTGTTCTTCGCCTATCTCGAGGACCACGGCATCCGCTACGTCTTCGGCAACCCCGGCACCACCGAGCTGCCGCTGCTCGACGGGTGCCGCGACCACCCGTCCGTGGACTACAAGCTGTCCCTGCACGAGGACGTCGCGGTCGCCGAGGCGATGGGCTACGCCCGGGCCTCCGGCACGATCGGCGTCGTCAACCTCCATGTCACGCCGGGGCTGGCGCACGGCCTCGGCAACCTCTACAACGCCTTCCGGGCCCGCGTACCCCTGCTCGTCACCGCCGGCCAGCACCACACCGGCCTGCTGGTCCACGAGCCGATCCTCACCGCCGACCTCGCCGCGCTGGTCCGCCCGTTCACCAAGTGGGCGCACGAGGTGCGGATCGCCGAAGAGCTGCCCATCGCGCTGCAGCGCGCGTTCAAGGAGCTGACCACGCCGCCGTACGGGCCGGTGTTCCTGTCGTTTCCGATGGACCTGATGCTCGACGAGTACCCAACGGCCGGCGGGGCGCCCCCGGTGCGGACCAGCCGCACGGCGCCCGCGCACGCCGACCGGACGGAACTCGAACGGGCCGCCGCCCTGCTGGCCGGCGCCGACCATCCGATGATCGTGGCCGGCGACGGGGTCGGCCACGCCCGCGCCTGGCCGGAGGTCGCCGCGCTGGCCGAGGCGGTGGGGGCCACGGTGCGCACCGAGAGCTACTCGACGCTGTGGAACTTCCCGAGCCGGCATCCCTTGTTCGGCGGGCCGCTGCCCAACACCGCCGGCGCGATGCGCCCCGTCTTCGCCGCGGCCGACGTGGTGTTCCTGTGCGGGGTCACCGCGCAGACCCCGGTCTCCCGGTACGACGGCGGCGGGCCGCTGGTGCCCTGGCATGTGCGTACGGTCGCGCTCGACGACAGCCCCTGGGAGGTCGGCAAGAACCATCCTGTCGAGGTGGGCCTGATCGGCGACGTCGGCGCCGGGCTGCGCGTGCTGGTCGACGCCGTCCACCGGGCGCCGCCGCCCGCCGCGCTCGTCGCCGCGCGCCGGGCAGCGGCCGAGCGGGCGAACGCGGAACGAGCCGGCACGTGGGCGAGGCGGGTGAGCGCGGCCCGGTCCGGCGGCCGGCTCTCCCCGGTCGCGATCGCGGCCGAACTGCGCGAGCGGCTGCCCGACGCGATCTTCGTGGACGAGACGATCTCCAACCGGGAGGCGTTCGTCAACGTCCTCGACTTCGCCGACCCGCTGAGCTACTTCGCGGCCAACGGCCTGTCGCTCGGCTACTCACCGGGCGCCGCCGTCGGCATCCAGCAGGCGCTGCCGGATCGACGCGTGGTGAACATCGTCGGCGACGGCTCGCTGCTGTACTACCCCCACGCGCTGTGGAACGCCGCCAACCGGGGGACGCCCGTGGTGTTCGTTGTGCTCAACAACGGCCAGTACCGCGTGCTCAAGCTCATCGTGGATCGCATGGGCGGGCCGTGGAGCGCGAGCGGCGACCTGCCTCCCGGCCTCGACATCGCCGGTCCCCCCGTCGACTTCGTCCCCCTCGCCCGGTCGCTGGGCGTGGCCGGCGAGCGGGCGGCGACTCCGGCCGAGTTGCGCTCGGCCCTGGACCGCGCCGTCGAGTCCGGCCGGCCGTACCTGATCGACGCCGTCCTGGAACAAGGCGGCTCCGCGTGACCCGCCGCCCCCGGAACAAGCACGAAGGAGTACCGAATGTCGCCCACCCCAGCGGACCTGCGGTCGCTGATCGAGGAGACCGCCGACCGGCCGGACGCGCTCGACTCGGCCGAGCACCGAACGGCGGTCGAGGAGACCATCGCGCGGCTGGACGCCGGCGAGCTGCGCCTGGCGGCCAAGGTCGACGGCACCTGGCGGGTCAACTCGTGGATACAGCGGGCGATCCTGCTGTACTTCCGGCTCACCGACATGGAGACGCTGTCGGCCGGGCCGCTGGAGTTCCATGACCGGATTCCGCTCAAGCGCGACTACAAGGGCCGCGGGCTGCGGGTGATCCCCGGCGGCATCGCCAGGTACGGCAGCCACATCGAGCCGGGAGCGGTGCTGATGCCGAGCTTCGTCAACATCGGCGCCTACGTCGGCACCGGCAGCCTGGTCGACACCTGGGCCACGGTCGGCAGCGGCGCGCAGATCGGACGGAACGTCCATCTGGCCGGCGGCGTCGGCATCGGCGGCGTGCTCGAACCGGTGGGCGCCCGGCCGGTGATCATCGAGGACGACGTGTTCGTCGGGTCGCGGTGCATCGTGGTCGAAGGCGTGCTCGTCGAGGAGGGCGCCGTGCTCGGCGCGCAGGTGTCGCTGACCGGCTCCAGCCACATCATCGACGTCAGGGGCCCCGAGCCCGTCACCTACCGGGGCCGCGTGCCGGCCGGCGCCATCGTGATCCCGGGGAGCCGGACGCGCACGTTCGCCGCGGGTGAGTACCAGGTGAACTGCGCGCTGATCATCGGCACCCGGGGGGAGGACACCGAGGAGAAGCTCAAGCTGATGGACGAGGCCCGCGACTTCCAGACGGCGCCGGTGAGCTGAACCACCGCTCACCGGCGGCCGGGTGTGCCCTCCGTCACTCGACGGGCACGGAGTCGGGCACGCTTATCTCGCGGACGAGCTCGACGGCCTTGCTCCGGGCCTCGTCGAGCGCTTCGCGGCCCAGATCGGTAATGCGGTAATACTTCCGGACTTTGCCGTCTACCACCTGTTCCTCGCGCGCCAGGAATCCGGCCGCCTCGAGATTGTGCAACAGCGGATAGAGCGTCCCCCAGGACAGATGGTAGCCGTGCTCTTCCAGCTCGGCCGAGATCCCCGCGCCATAAATCGCTTCTTGAGCGGCATGATAGAGCACGTGGATCTTCACGAAGCCAAGCAACAGGTCACGTTGTAGCTTGGACTTCTCCAGCGGCGCCGAGTTTTTGTTCCGTTGCCCAGCCATCGTCACCTTTCGCCGTAGGGCGGGAAGCGCTCCGTATCGGGGTTTGCATTGGGGAAATGAGCGGGCCCGCGACGGGCGCCACGAAGGTCGGGAATGGGGGCGGCAATCGGCACGAAACGATCGAGGGTCTTCTTGACAGTATTCTTGCCGTGCGCCCATGGAAGGCTTGACAGCTGCTCGAACACCTCGTTCAGGTCGATGTCTTCCCGCCGGCAAATGATGCCACGCCGCGGGTCGGGGGCGTCAGCGGACGACATCGCCGCATACCAAAGGCGCGGAGTGAGGCTGTTGGCGCCCTCACCCTGCTCGACACCTCGGGCAATGGTGGGAACCACTTTCTTTCCAGTGCAGTCCCAGTGGAGCTTGTTGTCCGGCCCGCGCAGAACCGGATCGCCTTCTGCGGCCCGGCCCCGAGGAAGCCTCTCGCAGTGTACCACCGGGTCGCCCGATTTCAGCGAGGGGCTTGACAACGGGCGGAACCATGCCGATTGGTTCGCCGCGGCGAATGCCGCGGCGGGCGTCCGTCATAGGTTGCGGAAATCCGCGCCAGGGCCGTTTTCCACGCCGCGCATGAGGCGACCTCGCCGTCGGGTGCCGCTCTTCCGGCCGCGCGATGTCCGCCGGCGCCGCGGCCTCGACCACGACCACGACCGGCAGCGCCGCGTGCGCTGGAACCGTTCGAGCCGCTCACGGGGTTTTGGCCGCAATACCTTGAGCATGTTTTCCGGCTTGCCGAAGCGCCGCGGACAATAATCGGCACTTCCCTTGGATGACAACGACGGGTCAACCGCCGAGCGCGGTGATCAGCGCGCCGCCCGCGGCGGTCAGCGCCACCACGAGCCAGGCCGGCAGCTTCGCCATGGCGAGCAGCCAGAAGGCGACGAGCACCAGCGCGAAGTCGTAGGTGTGATGCATGGTGCCGGTCCACAGCGGGTCGTACAGGGCGGCGAGCAAGATGCCGACCACGGCGGCGTTCACGCCGCGCAGGCAGGCGCGTACGTTCGGGCGGTTGCGGATCGCGCCCAGCGACGGCAGCGTGGCGACGACGATCAGGAACGACGGCAGGAAGATCCCCACCAGCGCGATCGCCGCCCCGAGCACGCCGTTCGGCGCGGGGTTCTCGGCCGCGCCGATGAAGGCCGAGAACGTGAACAACGGCCCCGGCATGGCCTGGGCGGCGCCGTACCCGGCGAGAAACTGCGACTGGCCGAGCCAGCCGGGGGCCACGACCTCGCCCTGCAGCAGCGGGAGCACGACGGTGCCGCCGCCGAACACCAGCGCGCCCGCGCGGTACGTGCTGTCGAAGAGCGCGACCGCGTGGCTGCCGGTCGCGTGCCGCAGCACCGGCAAGGCGACGAGCAGGCCGAAGAACAGGACGGCGGCGACGATCGCCGCGCGCTTGCCGAACCCGATGGGCAGGTGGGCGGGCCCCGCCGCCGCCTTGTCCGGGCCGAGAAAGTAGCCGACGACCCCGGCGACGATGATGATCGCCACTGTCGTCACGCGCGACGGGAGCGTGAGCTCGACGACGGCGGCGACGACGGCCAGCGCGCTCAGGCTGAGCGCGGTGATCAGCTTGGTGGCCATGTTCCAGACCGCCAGCGCGACGACGGCGACCGCGACGATCTGCAGACCGCGCAGCCACCCGTTCGCGCTCGAACCGATGCTGCTCGCGCCGAACGCGAACAGCGTCATGAGCACCGCGGAGGGGAGCGTGAAGCCGATCCACGCGGCGATCCCGCCGCGCATCCCCGCCCTGATCATGCCGACAGCGATGCCGAGCTTGCTGCTGGCCGCGCCGGGCAGCGACTGCGACAGCGCCACGAGGTCGGCGTAGGTGTCCTCGCTCACCCAGCGGCGCCGCCGGACGTATTCGTTCTGGAAGTAGCCGAGGTGGGCGATGGGCCCCCCGAAGGAGGTGCAGCCGAGCCGCAGGGCCACGGTGAAGACCTCTCGGGCGGTCCCCCGCGACGGCGGCTCGGGGTGCTCGGGGGCCTCCGGGGGCTCGGGCCGCCCGGGCCGCACGGCCTCCTCGGTCGCCGCACCGTCCGGCTTCGACACTGTCACCACTCCCGCGCAATCGATATCGTTCGACGATAATAGAGGAAGGTGGTCAGACCTCCGCGAGCAGGCCGGCGATCAGCGCCGCCCGCCTGGGCATGCTCTCGGTCAGCACGTGCTCGTCGTCGGCGTGCGCGCCCCCGCCCTCCGGACCGAGGCCGTCCAAGGTCGGAACTCCCGCCGCGGCGATGAGGTTGGCGTCGCTCGCCCCGCCGGTCGCCCCGCCGGCCAGGTCCGTTATGCCCACGTTCGCGGCGATCGCACGGGCGCGTTCGAACAATCGCCGCCCCGCTTCGGTGGGCTCCATCGGCGGCCGCGACAGATCCGGCACCGGGTTCAGCCGGGTGCCCGGCACGACCGGCCGCAGCGTCTTGATCGCGCGATCGACCCGCTCGGCCTCGGCCATGGTCGCGGTCCGTACGTCGATCTCCGCGTGCGCCCGCGCGGCGACGACGTTCGGCCGGGTGCCGCCGCCGACGACGCCGACGTTCACCGTGGTGCCGCGCGCCGGGTCGCCCAGCGCGTGCACGGCCTGGATCTGATGGGCGAGCTCGACGATGGCGCTGGCGCCCTTCTCCGGCTCGATGCCGGCGTGCGCTGCGCGGCCCTCGATCTCCAGGCGATAGATGGCCGCGCCCTTGCGCGCGATCTTCAATCCCCCGCCGGGCAGCGGCGCCTCGAGGACGTACGCCACCCCGGCGCCGGCGGCGAGTTCGTGGATCAGCCCGCGCGACGTTCGACTGCGGACCTCCTCGTCGCAGTTGAACAAGACGCGCAACGCGCGGCGCGGCGGCCGGCCGAGCCGGCGCAACTCGGCGAGCGCGTAATACAGCTGTACGAGGCCGCCCTTCATGTCGAAACAGCCAGGCCCGGTGGCGATGCCGGCGGAGTCGACCCGCGCCGGCAAGCGCTCGATGGACCCCGCGGGCCAGACGGTGTCGTAGTGACCGAGCACGGCGGCGAAGCGCGCCCCGTCCCCCGCCCCGTCCGCCCCGTCCGCGCCGGGCGCGGCGCCGTCGACGGACAGCACGAGATGGCCGGCGCCCCCGGGCCCGATCGGGTGCCGGACGATCGGGCCGAACGGCGAGAACAACTCGTGCAGCCGATCGGCCATCCGGTCGAGTCCGGCCGGGTCGTCCGTCGGCGACTCGATGCCGACCAGTTCCACGAGGAGGTCTGCCATCTCGCCCCGGCGCGGCTCCAGCCGGGCGCGGATCTCGGCGGCCAGCTTCGCGCCGACGGACTCGCGCGCATCGAGGTCCGGCATCCGGCAACCTCCACTTCCCCTAGATCTCGTATGATGATATCACTATCCGATAGTGAGCGGACGAGCCCGGGATTGCGGCGTTGGGAGCGATGTTGACAGGGCGATGCTTGTCGGTGTCCGGTGGCGACAGCGACGATGATGTGAGACGCCGAGGCCGCGGCACCGTCATCGGGAAGGATTGTCGTGCCGAAGAAGAGCAGCGAAGGAGCCCAGACCGTCTCCGGCCTTGTCATGTCCGAGATCCGCAGGGCGATCCTCGAAGGCACGATCGCGCCGGGAGAGCACCTGCGCCAGGAGGCGATCGCCGAGCGACTCGAGGTCAGCCGCTTTCCGGTCCGCGAGGCGCTGCAACGCCTGGTCTCGGAGGGCACGGTCGTCTACGACCGGAACCGCGGCTATTTCGTCGCCCAGATGGGCGCGGAGGACATGCGCCAGGTCTACCTCATGCGCGAGCTGCTCGAAACCGAGCTCGTCACCAGCATGCGGCCGATGGCGGAGGCGGACGTCGACCGCCTGGCCGCCCTCAACGACGACATCCGCAAGGCCGCCGAGGCGGGGGACTTCTATGCCTTCGCTGAGGCCAACCGGGGGTTTCACTTCCTGCTCTACGCGCAGTCACCGCTGCATCTCGTGCTCGCCGAGGTGGAGCGGCTGTGGAACCTGTCTGAGCAGTACCGTGCGCTGTACCTCTACCGCGGTGAGGCGCAGCAACAGATCATCGAGGAGCACGAGCGCGTCATCGACGCGGTACGCGCGAACGACCGTGCCCGCTGCGCGCGGATTCTCAGCGAGCATCGGCGCGCCGCCGAAGAAGAGGTCTGCGGCCGGCTCACGCTGCGCGACCGGCGCGCCTCCCGGTCCCCGTTGCGCGCCGGTCGGGCGCATCCCGGCTGAGCGCGCCAGGCGGGCCGGGCCGACCGAGCCGGCCGAGCCGGCCGAGCCGCCGTCATCTTCAGCGGCTCCCTTGCCCTTGCCCATCTGACCAAATAAGTGGATCCTCTAATGGATCCATTGGAGGATCCATGGCTGTGGACGACCCGCCCCGGGCGCTGCCGGCTTTGTTCACGCCCCGCTCGGTCGCCGTCGTGGGCGCGTCGGGCAACGCCGCCAGTCCCTTCGCCCGGCCGCTGCGCAACCTGATCCGCCACGGGTTCGATGGCGAGGTCGTCCCGGTCAATCCCAAGTACGCCGAGATCGACGGCCTGCGCTGTGTCCCGTCGCTTCGCGACGTGCCGGTCGATGTCGACCTGGTCATCGTGCTCACGCCCGCCGCGCACGTGATCGAGACGATCGAGCAGGCCGCCGAGGTGGGCGCCGGGGCCGCCGTGGTGTGCTCGTCGGGCTTCGCCGAGACCGGCGCCACCGGCCGGCATCTGCAGGCCGCGCTGGCCGCGGCCGGCACGCGGACGGGCCTGCGGATCCTCGGCCCCAACTCCCAAGGGCTGGTGTTCGGGCCCGGCCGGCTCGCCGCCACCTTTACCGCCGGGCTGGCCGGTGAGCTCGCCCCGCGGGGCGCCGCGTACGTCGGCCAAAGCGGCGCCATCGGCGGCTGCGTGCTCGACAACGCCAGGGAGTACGGCCTGCCCGTCGCGGCGTGGGTGAGCACCGGCAACCAGGCGGACGTCGACGCGATCGAGGTGGCCGGCCTGCTGCTGTCCCACGAGCGCATCGACTCCGTCATGTGCTACCTGGAGACGACCCCGCACGGCCCCGCGTACGTCGAGCTGGCCGAGCGCGCCCGGCAGGCGGGCAAACCCCTCGTGGTGCTGCGCTCCGGCCGGTCGGACGCCGGCCGGCGGGCCAACGTGTCGCACACCGGCGCGACGATCGGGCCCACGCTGGCGTTCGAGCTCGCCTCCGCCAGGCACGGCGTGATCCTCGCCGACGATCCGCACGAGATGCTGCTCGGCGCGCAGTCCGCGCGGGCCCATCGGGCGCCGCGCGGCGGCCGGATCGGCATCGTGACCACCTCGGGAGGCGCGGGCGCGGTCGCGGCCGACCATTGTGAGCGGGCCGGGCTGCGGGTGCCGGCGTTCTCGGCCGGGCTGCGCGCCGGCATCGCGGCCGACATCCCGGCCTTCGGCGCCGCCGCCAACCCCGTCGATCTCACCGCGCAGGTGCTGTCCGACGCCTCGCGGGTGAGCCGGATCTGCGCGACCGTCGCCGGCTCGGCCGAGGTGGACGCGGTGTTGTTCATCGCCACGATGGTCACGGGCGAGGACGCCAAGGCGCTGGCCGGCGACCTCGCCGCGACCATCGCCGCCACGGACAAGCCCATCGTCACCGTGTGGCTGGCGGGCGATCTCAACACCGGTGACATCCGCCGGGTCTTCGGCGATGCCGGCCTTCCGGTCTTCCGCCGCGTTCCGGACGCGATCGGCGTGCTGCGCCGGCTGCATGACGCCGCGTCCGCGCCGGGGGCGCCGCCCGACGGGACGTCGACGGCGCGGATCGTCCTCCCGGTGTGCCGCGGGGCGAAGCCCCAGGGTCCGCCGGAGACGATCGTGGAAGGTGAGAGCCTCGCCCTGTTCGACGCGCTGGGCATCGGCCGCCCGCGCGGGGCGCTCGCGCGCACCCCCGACGAGGCTGACCAAGCGGCCCGGGAGCTCGCGGACGACGGCGGCGGCCGCGTCGTGCTGAAGCTGCAGTCTCCCGCGATCCCGCACAAGAGCGACGTCGGAGCCGTCCGCCCGAACGTGCCGCTCGGCGAGGTCCGCGCGGTCTTCCGCGAGCTGATGGAGATCGGCGAACGCCTCGCCCCGGGCGCGGTGCGCGGCGTCTTGGTGCAGGCCGTCGCGCCGCCCGGCCCCGAGTTCCTCATCGGCGTGGTGGGCTCGGCCGACGGGTTCCCGCCCGTGCTGTCGCTCGGCGTCGGCGGGACCGAGACCGACCTGCACGACGAGCGCGTGCACACCCTGCTGCCCCTCGATCGGCAGGAGGCGCTGCGGCTGATCGGCCGGCTGCGCGCCGCGCGTCTGCTGCTCGCCGGCTTCCGCGGCCGACCGGCCGTCGACGCCGACGCGCTGGCTGAGATGATCGTCAAGGTCGGCGAGCTGTGCGGCGCCATCGGCGACCGGCTGCTCGAGCTCGAGATCAATCCCGTCCGGGTCTACCCGGAGGGCGGCGGGGCGCTGGCGCTCGACTTCCTGCTCCGCCGCCGCCCGGAGCCCGCCGCGCCGCCGACCCTCCGGAGCACGCCATGACCCGATCGCCGGCCCCGACCCCGACCCCGTCCTCGTCGTCGTCCCCGTCGTCGTCCCCGTTCGCGTCCTTCGCCGACGGGCTGGACCCGGTCCCGCCCGAGCTCGCCGCGTCCTGCCGGCGGCTTCGCGAACAGGTGCGGGCGTTCCTGGCCGACGAGCTGGCCGCGGGCCGGTTCGTCCCGCGCTGTGACGCGTGGCTGAGCGGCTGGGACCCGGACTTCAGCCGCCGCCTCGCCGAGCGCGGCTGGGTCGGCATGACGATCCCGGCCGAGTACGGCGGCGGCGGGCGCGGCCTGCCGGAACGCCACGTCGTCACGGTCGAACTGCTGGCCGCGGGCGCCCCCGTGGCGGCGCACTGGATCGCCGACCGGCAGACCGCGCCGAGTCTGCTGCGCTTTGGCGGCGAGGCGGTCAAGCGGCGGTTCCTGCCGGCGATCAGCCGCGGCGAGTGCTTCTTCGCCATCGGCATGAGCGAACCCGACAGCGGCTCGGACCTTGCCTCGGTACGGACCCGGGCCGTGCCGACCGACGGCGGGTGGCTCGTCGAGGGCCGCAAGGTCTGGACGTCCGGCGCGCACCGAGCGCACGCCTTCTTCGTGCTGTGCCGGACGGGCGAGCGGGGCGCCGACCGGCACGCCGGGCTCTCCCAGCTCATCGTGCCGCTGGACGCCCCCGGGGTGGAGATCCGGCCGATCCGGCTGCTCACCGGCGAGGAGCATTTCAACGAAGTGATCCTCGACCGGGTCTTCGTGCCGCACGAGATGGTCCTCGGCGAGATCGGCGCCGGGTGGCACCAGGTGACCTCCGAACTCGCCGTCGAGCGCAGCGGCCCCGAACGGTTCATGTCGACCTATCCGCTGCTCGTCGCCCTGGTCGAGCGCCTGCGGGCGACCGGCAGGCACGACAACGGCGAACTGGGCGAACTGGGCGAGCTGTTCGCCGAGTTGCTCGTGCTGCGGCGGCTGTCGTGGTCGATCGCGTGCCGGATGGAGCGCGGCGGCTCGCCGGAGGTGGACGCCGCCTTGGTCAAGGACCTCGGCACCGCGTTCGAACGGAAGGTGGTCGAGGCCGCGCGCCGGCTGGCGCCCGCCGAGCCCGACATAACCGCGGCCGACCCGTACGAACGGCTGCTCGCCGAGGCCGTCTTGCACACCCCCGGGTTCACGCTGCGCGGCGGCACCACGGAGATCCTCCGGCAGATCGTGGCCCGGGCGCTGTTGAGGTGATTGCCGATCATGGATGAGCTGACGCTGATAGCCGAGACGGTACGGGGCATCCTCGGCCGCGTCCCGACGGACGAAGACGCTGCCGGCTGGTCGCCGTCGGCGTGGACGGAGCTGGAACGGGCGGGGCTGACCCGCGTCGGTGTGCCGGAGGAGATCGGCGGATCGGGCGGCGACCCGGCCCAGACGGCCGTCGTCCTGCACGCCGCCGGGTACGCCGCCGCGCCGTTGCCGCTGACGGAGGCGACGCTGCTGGCCGGCCGGCTGCTCGCCCGCGCCGGAATCCGCCTGCCCGACGGCCCGCTCAGCGCGGGCGCCGGCGGCGCCGCCGTACCCGCCGGGGACGGCTGGGCGCTGAGCGGTTCGGTGCGGCGGGTTCCGTGGGGCGGCGTCGCCGGCCATGTGGCCGTGCTCGCGCGGGCGGAGCCGGGCCCGGTCGTCGCGCTCGTCCCGGCGCGCGGCCTGCCGGTCACGCCCGGACGCAACCTGGCCGGCGAGCCCCGCGACACGCTGGACCTGTCGGGCGTACGGCTGGGCGGCGACGCGGCCGCCCCCGTGCCGCCGGACACGCATGAGTCATGGCGCCTGTGCGGCGCGCTCGGCCGCGTCCTGCTCATGGCCGGCGCGGCGGAGCGCACGCTGGAGATGTGCGTCCGCTACACCAGGGAGCGGACGCAGTTCGGCCGCCCGCTCGCCCGGTTCCAGGCCGTCCAGCATCACCTCGCGCGCATCGCCGCGGAGACGGCCGCGCTCCGGGCGGCGGCGCAGGCCGCCGTCCTGGCCGTGGCCGTGCCCGACTCCGAGCCGGGAGCCGGGGGCCCCGGCGGGCGCGCGTGGGCCTCGGTGGCGGCGGCCAAGGTGCGAGCCGGCCGGGCCGCCGGCGAGATCGCGGCGCTCGCGCATCAGGTGCACGGCGCACTCGGCGTCACCTGGGAGCATGGGCTGCGCCGCGGCACGACCCGGCTGTGGGCCTGGCGCGATGAGTTCGGCAGCGAGACCGAGTGGGCGGCGGCCATCGGCGCCCGGGTGGCGCGGACCGGGCCCGGCGCGCTGTGGGCGGCGCTCACCGATGACCGCCTTCCGGAGCTTCAGGAGGTCGAGACATGACGCTCGAGTACGAAGTCAGCGAGGGAATCGCCACCGTCACCCTCAACCGGCCGCGGCGCCGCAACGCCTTCACGCTCGACATGCTCGACGCGTGGGCGGACGCGCTGGCGGAGGCGGCGGCCGACGACGCCGTCCGCATCGTGATCATCGTCGGGGCGGGAGATCATTTCTGCGCCGGCGTCGACCTCGACGAGCTCGCCGCGGTCGAGCCCACGCCGATCGCGCGCAGGCGGCTGCTGACCGACCACGTCCACCGGGTCGTACGCGGCCTCGTCGGGCTCGACAAGCCGGTCATCGCTGCGCTGCGCGGCCACGCCGTGGGCGCCGGGCTGGACCTCGCCCTGATGTGCGACATGCGCTTCGCCGGCACGTCGGCCCGGTTGGCGGAGGGATACATCAAGATCGGTCTGGTGCCCGGCGCCGGCGGCTGCTATCTGCTCCCCCGGCTGGTCGGCGTGGCGAAGGCGCTGGAGCTGCTGCTCGGCGGCGACGCGGTGGACGCCGCCGAGGCGCTGCGCATCGGGCTGGTCAACCGGGTCTACGACGACGATCTGCTCATCGAGGAGACCTACGACTTCGCCGCCAGGGTCGCCGCCGCCCCGCCGGTCGCGACCCAGCTGATCAAGCGGGCCACCTACCAGTCGGCCCGGTCCGACCTGGCCACGAGCCTGGACCTCGTTTCGTCCCACATGGCCGTCGTGTTGTCCATGGAGGACACGGCGACGGCGCTGGCGGCGTTTCGGAACGGCGGCCAGGCGGAATACCACGGCCGCTGAGAACCGCACAGGGACAAGGCAGAGGAAAACGACATGACCGGCCCGTTGGAAGATCTGAGCCCGCGTACGGGCGGCCAGGTGCTGGTGGCCCAGTTGCTCCGGCACGACGTGCGCCGCGCCTTCTGCGTCCCCGGCGAGAGCTACCTGCCGGTGCTCGACGCGCTGCACGACGCCCCCATCGAGCTGGTCGTCTGCCGCCAGGAGGGCGGCGCCGCCTACATGGCCGAGGCCCAGGGAAAGCTCACCTCGCGGCCCGGCGTGGTGTTCGTGACCCGCGGCCCCGGCGCGAGCAACGCGATGGCCGGCGTGCACACCGCCTATCAGGACGCCACTCCCATGGTGGTCTTCGTCGGCCTGGTGCCGCGCGCGCACCGCGACCGCCGTGCCTTCCAGGAGATCGACCTGCGCGGCCTGTTCGGATCGGTGACCAAGCTCGTGGAGACGGTCGACGACGCGGCCAGGATGCCCGAGCACGTCGCCCGGGCCTTCGCCGTCGCATCGTCCGGCCGGCCCGGCCCGGTGGTGCTCGGGCTGCCGGAGGACATGCTGAGCGACGTCGTCGACGTGCCCGACGCCGACCCGATCCCCGTGGCCGAGGGCGCGGTGGGCGAGGAGGACCTCGATCGGCTCGCGCGGCTGCTCGCCGCGGCGCGGCGGCCGCTGGTCCTGCTCGGCGGCAACCGGTGGACCGAGGAGGCGGCGCGCGACGTGCGGGAGTGGGCCGAGCGCTGGGCGCTGCCGGTCGTCACCGACTTCCGCTGCCAGGACCACATCGACAACGACAGCCCGGCGTTCGCTGGTCCGGTCCAGTTCGCCCGGGACGAGCGGCTCGCGCGCCTGTTCGCCGAGTCCGACCTCCTGATCACCGTCGGGACCACGCTGGGCGACGTCGCCACCGACGGTTTTGAGTCCATCGGCCCGCCGGCGCCGCTGCCCCTCGTCCAGGTCACCCCGTACGCCGACCTGACCGGCACGGCGTACCGGCCGCGGCTGGTCGTCCTCGCCGCGCCGGCGTCGTTCGGCGCCGCCGTCAGGAAGCTGAGCCCGAGCGCGCCGCCGCCCTGGCAGGGCCGCACCGCCGCCGCCCACGAGGCGTACCTGCGCTATCGCACGCCCGCGCCCGACGGCGACGAGCCCGACCTCGGCGTGGTGTACGCCACGCTGGCGGCGCGGCTGCCGGACGACGCGCTGGTGACCTGCGGGGCGGGCAACTACGCGATCTGGCCGCAGCGCTTCCTCGTCTACCGGCGCTTCCCCTCCCAGCTCGCCCCGCGCAACGGCTCGATGGGCTACAGCGTGCCGTCGGGGGTCGCCGCCGCGCTGGAGTACCCGCACCGGACGGTGCTCACGGTGGCGGGTGACGGCTGCTTCCTCATGAACGGCCAGGAGCTGGCCACGGCCGTCGCCGCGGGCACGCGGCTGATCGTGATCGTGGTCAACAACGGGATGTACGGAACCATCCGCATGCACCAGGAACGCGACTATCCCGGCCGTGTGGTCGGCACCGGCCTCGGGGCGGTCGACTTCGCCGCGTACGCGCGCGCGATGGGGGCGAGCGGGGAGACGGTGACCCGGACGGAGGAGTTCGGCCCGGCGTTGGATCGGGCCCTGCGAGCGGACCGCCCCGCGTTGATCGAGCTGCGCGTCACCTCGGGCCGGCTCGCCCCCGGCCGCACGATCGACGATGTCCGCGCGGCCGGGCGGCAGGCCGGCTGAGGGGCGACGCGTACGGGCTACCTCGGCAGCGACAGCTCGATCGTCTCGAACGCCGCGGCGCCGCCGGTGAGGTCGAGGATCCCCACCGTGCCCAGGAGCTTCTTGCCGGTCGGCCGCCAGGGGGCCTTGGGATAGGTCGGGCTGCCCGGATTGACGAACAGCACCCCCTGGGCCGCGACCGCCGCGGCGCGGTGGCTGCTCGCGTAGGCCACGACGTCGACCGGGCCGCCGAACTTCTCCGTCAGCGCCGTGGGGACGTCCACGCCGGTCAGGTCGGGCAGGCCGCCGGGGGGCGTGGGGATTTCCTGGCCTGGCGGCCTGGCGAGGTTGTGCACGACACCGATCCGTACGCCGTCGGCGTTGACGACGCGGGTCAGGCCGGCCACCCGATCGCCGTCGGCGGGGGTGACGAAGGTGTCGCCGTCGGAGTCGGTCGAGTAGTCGCGCACGGCCAGCACGGGCGCCACCTTGCCGAGCCGGTCGAGGACGCCCCGGGCCAGGATCTCCCTGAAGCCCATGTGGCCGAGATGGATGATCAGGTCGACGCCGTCGAACGCCCGCAGCACTTCGGCGGGCAGGTCGGCGCCGTCCGGCCGGGCATTGTGGTCGTCGCCGATCAGGCCGATGCGCCGCGCGGAGACCTTGGTCTCGCCGGCGACCGCCTCAGCGGCGGTGAGCTCTTGCTGGGTCGGCACCGTGCCTTCCTCCTCCTCCCCGGGCACGTCCGGCCCGGGCTCCGAGAGATGCTATCACTTTGCGATACCGAGTTGCGATAGTACTATGCGTTCCCGCCTGTTTCACGGTCCCACCGTGGGTACGAAAAAGGTTTGTAGCCAAAAGGGGAAGGGGTGGAGAACGAGATGCCAGGTCGCGAAGACATGCCGTCGACGATTCGGCGTTCCCCGAAGGAGGCCCAAGACACCTGGGTGAAAGCGCACGATTCGGCGGTCGACCAATATGGCGAAGGCGAGCGTGCGCATCGCACCGCTTTCAGCGCGCTGAAGCACAAGTTCGAGAAGGTCGGCGACCGGTGGCGCAGGAAGAGCCGGGGCGCAAAGGGCCCATCGGACGCGCAGGCGCGCAAGAGCACGCCGCGATCGCGTCAGCGGCCGACCGAGACCGCCGAAGGCGTCGACGCCAACGCCGGCAAGCAGCACCTGTACGACGTGGCCAAGGAGCTCGGCATCGAGGGCAGGTCCTCGATGTCCAAGAGCGAGCTCGTGAACGCCATCAAGAAGGCCAACCGCCGCAAGACCGCGCAGTCACGCAAGTGACTTGATCAGCTGGCGCAGGACCCGCTTGGTCGCGGCCGGCGTCTCGGCCTGCACGGCCAGCCGGTTCATGACATGACCGTAGTGGTCGGTGTCGCCCGGCTTGTCGAGATAGAGGGCGCTGACGAGCTGCTCCAGGTAGACCACGTCGGGGAGCTCGCGTTCCGGGAACCGCAGGACGGTGATGGGTCCGCCCGCCGCCGGATGGCCGCCGGCGCTGAACGGCAGCAGCTGCACGGTGACGTTGGGCAGCTCGGCGACCGCGCACAGGTGCTCGAGCTGCTCGCGCATCGTGGCCGGGGAGCCGAGCGGGCGGCGCAGCGCTCCTTCGTCGATCACGGCCCACAGGCTCGGCGCGTCGGGCTTGTGCAGGAGTTTTTGGCGTCGCATGCGCAGCGCGACGCGCCGGTCGATGTCGTCCGGCGACTCGTCGCGGTGGCCGAGCATGATCACGGCGCGGGCGTAGTCGGGCGTCTGCAGCAGGCCGGGGACGAACTGCACCTCATAGGTGCGGACCGCGGACGCGGCCTGCTCGAGCCCGAGGAAGGCCTCGAACCAGGGCGGCACCAGGTCGGCGTAGGGGCGCCACCAGCCCGGCGAGCTCGCCTGCTCGGCCAGGGCGAGCAGCGAGTCGCGTTCCGTCGTGTCGGTCACGCCGTAGAGCGTGAGGAGATCGGCCACATCACGCGACTTGAAGCCGGTGCGTCCCAGCTCCAACCTGCTGATCTTGGAGTGCGACGCCCGGATGGCGTAGCCGGCGTCCTCACGGCTGATGCCGGCGGACTCGCGCAACTGACGTAGCTGCGCACCTACCAGCATCCGCACCACGGTCGGCCCGGCCTGCTGATAGTCCAGCCCTCCGTCGACCGTAACCTCCGCGGCTGTGTCGATGCTCATCGGCGCTCCGCCAGGTTGCTAGAACGTTCAACTAGGCCAGAGCCTCTCACCTGGCCCGAGGCTTGACTAGCGATACAAGGTTCTTTAACGAGGAATTTATCGCTTGTTACACGATCTTGTCAGCGCTGTCATGAACACGCGTTGCAATCGTCCGAGGTGGAAAGCGTGAACCTCGGCCGGGAGCGCAATGCAAGGTGCAGAATTACTGACTGTGCCGTTAGGATAACGAATCCGTCGAATGCTGGAACAGCAAATCGCATATTCGGCATGAATCCGAATATGGTTCGTTCGGGTGACCGCACCCCACCCTGCGAGAACACGCGGTCCGTTATCTGATGGCGTCCTCGTCGACGCCCAGAGTCTTGGCGGTGGGCGACGGCGGCACCGCGTCCTTGTCCGGGTAGGTGCCCAGCACGTGGTCGGCCACCGGGTTGGTCACGCCGAACCAGTAGCGCTCGTTGCGGTAGTGATGCAGCCGGTGACTGCGCCAGATGGCGCGGTAGGGCGCGCGCCTGGGCCGGTAGGAGGAGTGGATGAGGAAGTGCGTCCACTCATACAGCGACAACGTGACCAGCGAGGTGGCGATGCCGGTGAGAGCCGGGCGCGTCGACCTGGTCGCCAGCACGTTGATCGCGACGAGGCCCAGCACCGACGGCACGACGACCGGCGTGGGGATGAAGACCAGCTCGGCGTCGCGCGGGTCCCGGTGATGGGCCCGGTGCTTGCGCGAGAGCAGCGGATCGAACGTGCGTCCGCGCAGGGTGCGCGGACGCAGGTGCAGCACGTTGACGTGGATGAGCCACTCGACGAACGGCTCGGCGGCCAAGATGACCGCCGGCACGACGGCGTCGCGCTTGGCCCACCGTCCCGCGGCGAGGCGTGCCGCCACCGCCGTGGCGGCGGCGGGGAAGAGGATCTTGGGGCTCGGGTGGCGGAAGAACGCTCTGGCGGCCCCGCCGAGCGTCAAACCGGGCGCGAGCCAGTCGGGGGTGTCGGGTCGAGTGCCGGGGGTGCCCGTGGCGACGCTCACAGATTCTCCTCGGGGTCGTGGAAATGGCGCAGCATGGCGGCGTTGCCCTGGCTCAGCAGCTGGAAGGCCGCGTCTCGGGCCGCGGCGGCGTCGCCGGCCGCGATGGCCGAGATCATCGCGCCGTGGCCCGCCACGTCGCGCCGCTCGTCGAGCATGAGCCGGTCGACGATGGGCTCCACCGACTGATAGGCCCGGCGCAGGGCGTTGAGCGAGAGCCGGTAGCAGACGTTGCCCGAGCCGTCGACGACGAGGTCCCAGAAGTGGCCGTCGATGCTCGCCAGGCGGGCCACGTCGTCGCCGTCGACCGCCGCCAGACCGGCGACGAGCTCATGGAGCTCGTCGAGCAGCGGCGCCGGCATCCGCGCCGCGCTCAGCGCGGCCGCGTCGGCGCCGATCGCGGTGCGCATCTCCAGCACCGAACGGACGATGTCGACGTCGATCGTGCCGTCCTGGCGCAGGAACAGGCGGGGCAGCACGTCGAGGCCGGCGCTGCGCCGATAGTCGCGGACGCGCGTGGCGCCCCCGTGCCGGATCTCGACGAGGCCGAGCTGATCGAGCCGCTGGAGGGCCTCCCGCAGCGCCTGCCGGTTGACACCGAACTCCTCGGTCAGGACACGCTCCGGCGGCAGCGTGGCGCCGGCGGCGAGCCGCCCGTCGAGGATCTGCGCCGCAATCTGGTCGAACACGGCCGCCGACACCGATGTGCGGCGTACCTGCGCGAAGTCGGGCATAGCGGTCAGTCTGCTGGTACGGAGGTCGCTTGGTCAAGTGGTCAGACCACTCTTGCGTGCGACCGACGCCTCCGTGCGGGGAGGACGTCTCAGTCGCCGACCACGCGAAGCTCGTCGTGCGCGTACTGGTCGAAGACTCCCCTGGCCCGGTTGCGCGCCATCAGATCGATGATCTCGGCGTGGGCCGCCTCCGCGGCGGCCTCGCGGGCGGCGCGGGCCGCCCGGGCCTCCGCGCGCTCCGCCGCGCGGGCCTGTGCTGCCGCCTCTCGGCGCGCGGCGTCGATGTCGGCGGCGACGCGCAGCAGCGCCAGGTGGCCGGCGAGCAGTCCGATGGGCGGCAGCGCGCCCCAGTACGGTACGAGCCCGGCAGTCGCGACGCCCACGGCGGCGAGCACGAGCAGCGACAGCCCCCACGTGCGGCGCCGGCGCCGGGCCATCACGGCGCCGCGGCCGCGGCGCCCGGCCCGAGGATCGGACGGGCCGGACCGGTGGACGAAGTCGGCGGCGGGCGCGGCCCCGGAGTCGTCGGCGGAATCATGGGCGGAGTCATCGCGGGAGCCGGCGGCGGGTACGTCGAGGGACGCGTCGGCGTGCTCCGCCGTCGCGGCGCCGCCGGCCACCGCTCCCGTCGCCGGGTGCTCGGCCGTGGCGTACTCCGGCATCATCACCGGCCGGCGATGCGGCAGCCAGGACAGGCCCGGCCGAGTGACCTCGGTGTCGCGCCGCAGCCACATCGGCACCAGGACGACGGCCCACAACGCGACGATGGCGAGATACAGGACCGCGCTGCTCACCGCGCCGCCCGCTCGAGACCAGCGGTTCGCGTCGCGCTGCGGCCCGTGCTGCGGCCCGTGCTGCGGCCCGTGCTCGGGCCGGCCGGTGGCGTCGCGACGGCGTGCGGAAGCGGTCGCCCGGCTCCCGACACGCACACATTCATGTCCCGCACGCTAGGACCCGCTGTCAGTCGTTGACGAGTATTAGGGGCGGTGTGTCGCGAGATTGAACGCCGGTTTACCGAACGTCAGGGAAAGCCATCTACGTCGTGACTTTCCGGCGTTCACGTGGGGGATCGGGGAAACGCTTGACGAGCGGTGGGGAGCCAGCGTGCCCGCAGGCCACCGCCGACGTCTTCGACGGTGAGGGCATAACAGATGTGGTCACGCCAGGCGCCGTCGATGTGCAGATGGCGCCGCCGAATTCCCTCTTCGCGGAAGCCGAGTTTCTCCACCACGCGCCGGCTGGCGGCGTTCTCAGGACGGATATTCGCCTCGATGCGATGCAGCCCCACGGTGAAAAAGCAATGATCGACCGCCATCGCCACGGCCAACGGCATCACGCCGCGGCCCGCGATCGCGCGGTCGATCCAGTAACCGATCTGCGCGGACCGCGCCGACCCCCACACGATGGCGCCGACGGTGAGCTGGCCGCCGAATCGCCCGTCGTAGGTGACCACCCACGGCAGCGCGAGGCCCTGCCTGGCCTCGCGCCGCATCGTGTGCACCATGCCGAAGTAGGGACCGAGGCCGCTGCGGAACAGCGGTGTCTCGGGGTTGGTCGGCTCCCACGGACGGAGCCAGTCGGCGTTGCGCACCCGCGACTCGCGCCAGGCGGCGGCGTCCCTCAGCCGGAGCGGGCGCAGCCCCACGGGCCCTTCGACCAGGGTGGCCGGCCAGCCCCGCATACGTTCCACACCTCAATGATTCCCGGTAGCGGGCGAAGGCGCCACACCCGGGGGGCGCGGGCGTCAGCCGCGAGGTCAGGCGCGGGGATGGTCGCCGCCGGCCACCTGGTCGACCGCGTGCGCAAGCACCGAGGCGAGCACGGCCATCCCGTCCCGTACGCCTCCGGTCGAGCCGGGCAGGTTGACGATGAGCGTGCGCCCGGCGAGCCCGGCCAGCCCACGGGACAAGATCGCCGCCGGCACCTTGTCGCGCCCCTCGAGCCGGATCGCCTCCGCGATGCCCGGCACCTCCCGCTCGATCACCTGCCGGGTCATCTCGGGCGTCAGGTCGGTCGGGGTCAGGCCGGTGCCGCCGCTGGTCACCACGACGTCGTAGCCGGCGGCGACGGCGTCGCGCAGCACCTCGGCGACCGGCTCGCCGTCCGGGACGACCACCGGCCCGTCCACCTGGCACCCGGCGGCCGCGAGCAGCTCGACCAGCACCGGCCCGGACTTGTCCGCATAAATGCCAGCTGCAGCGCGATTCGACACCGTCACCGCCATCGCCCGGATCATCCGTTCTCCTCTCGGTGGCGCCGGGGCGGCTCAGCCCCCGCGGCGCCAGTGGCCGGTCTTGCCGCCGGTCTTCTCCTCCACCTTGACGTCGGTGACCACGGCGGCCGGGTCGATCGCCTTGATCATGTCGATGAGGGCGAGCGCGGCGACGGACACCGCGGTGAGCGCCTCCATCTCCACGCCGGTCCGGTCGGCGGTACGGACGGTCGCGGCGATCGACACTCCGGCGTCCTCGACCTCCAGCGTGACCGCGACCCCGTGCAGGCCGATCGGGTGGCACAGCGGCACCAGATCGGGTGTGCGCTTGGCGCCCTGGATGCCCGCGATCCTGGCCACCGCGAGCGCGTCGCCCTTGGGCACGTCGCCGGCCCGCAGCGCGGCCACGCAGGCCGCCGACAGCCGGACGAACCCCGAGGCGATCGCCGTACGGGCGGACACGTCCTTCGCCGACACGTCCACCATCCGCGCCGCGCCCGACGCGTCGAGGTGGGTGAACCGCCGCTCCGGCCCCGCTCCCCCGCTCGGGTCACTCATCTCGCTCACGGCAGCCTCATGACCTCGACCTGGGCGCCCGCGGGGAGGGACTCGACCTCTTCGGGCACGACGATGAGCGCGTTCGCGGCCGCGAGCGCGGCCAGTTGGTGCGAGCCCTGGCTCTCGGCCGGCGCGACCGAGTAATGGCCGGCGTCGAACCTCAGCGTGGCGCGCATGAAGTGCCGCAGGCCCGGCGGCGAGGTCACGGCCTCGGTGAGGGCGGCCGTCACCAGCGCGGGCGGCTCGGGCGGCAGTCCCTGCAGCGCTCGCAGCGCCGGCCGGACGAAGACCTGGAACGAGACGTACGCGCTGACCGGGTTGCCGGGCAGCGTGAAGATCGGCGTCTGCTCGCGCAGCACGCCGAACCCCTGCGGCTTGCCGGGCCGCATGGCGACCTTGGTGAACGTCACCCGGCCGGTGAGGACCTCCTTGACCACGTCGCGCGCCCCCATCGACACCCCGCCCGAGGTGACGATGGCGTCGGCCCGCGTCACCTGGTCTTCGATGGCCTCGATGACCTTCGCGGGCTCGTCGGCCAGCGTCGCCTCGCGGTAGCCGAGCGCGCCGGCCTCAGCGGCCGCGGCCGCGAGCATGTAACTGTTGGAGTCCCAGATCTCACCGGGTCCGAGGGGCGAGCCGGGCTCGCGCAGCTCGCTGCCCGTCGAGAGCACGACGACCCGCGGCCGTGGCCGCACGGCGACCTGGGCCCGGCCGACGGCGGCGAGCATGCCCACCTGGGCCGCGCCGAGCAGCGTGCCCGCGGGCAGCACCTCCTGACCGGCCTTCACGTCCTCGCCCGAGCGGCGGATGTAGTGACCGGGCGGGGCCGACCTGGAAATCCGCACGGTGGCCGTCCCGCCGTCGGTCCACTCCACCGGGACCACGGCGTCCGCGCCGGCGGGCATGGGGGCGCCCGTCATGATCCGCGCGCACATGCCGGGCCGGATCGCTTCGACGCCGGGCTCGCCGGCCGCGATGTCGCCGATCACCGGCAGGGTGACCGGCGTCTCTGCCGAGGCCGCCGCGACGTCTGCCGCCACCACCGCGTAGCCGTCCATCGCCGAGTTGTCGAAAGGAGGCAACGACACGGGGGCGGTCACGGTCTCGGCCAGCACCGCCCCGCGCGCCTCGGGCACGGCCACCTCCAGCGGCGGCACCGGCATGACGGCGGCGAGAATCTCGGCGAGGTGCTCGTCGACGGTACGCAAGGCCATCGCTATCGGTCGTTTCCGCGCCGCTGGCCCGATGACCGGCCGCGCTGCTCGGCGAGGAAGTCTTCGAGCCAGGGCAGGAACTCATCGGCCAGGTCGGGCCGGTCGGCGGCGAACTGCACGACCGTACGCAGGTAGTCGAGCTTGTTGCCGGTGTCGTAGCGGCGGCCCCGGAACAGCACGCCGTGCACGGGACCGCCCTCGGCCGGGGGCCGGCTCGCGAGCGTGAGCAGGGCGTCGGTCAGCTGGATCTCGCCGCCGCGCCCCGGCGGGGTCTTCTCCAGCACCTCGAAGATCGCCGGGTCGCAGACGTAGCGGCCGATGATGATCCACCGGCTGGGCGCCTCACCCGGCACCGGCTTTTCGACGAGGTCGGTGACCCGGACCACGTCGGCGTCGTCGGTCGGCTCGATCGCGGCGCAGCCGTACAGCGAGACCTGCTCCGGCTCGACCTCCATCAGCGCGACGACGTTGCCGCCGTGCTGCCGCCGCACCTCGATCATCCGTTCCAGCAGCGCGTCGCGCGCGTCGATCATGTCGTCGCCGAGCAGGACGGCGAACGGCTCGTGGCCGACGTGCTGGCGGGCGCAGTAGACCGCGTGTCCGAGGCCCTTGGGCTCGCCCTGGCGGACGTAGTGCATGATCGCCAGCTCGTCGGACTCGCGGACCGCGGCGAGCCGCTCGCTGTCGCCCTTGGCGTGCAGCGCCTCCTCCAGCTCATACGCTCGGTCGAAGTGGTCCTCGATGGACCGCTTGCTGCGACCGGTGATGAGCAGGACGTCGTTCAGGCCGGCCGTGACCGCCTCTTCGACGACGTACTGAATCGCAGGTTTGTCGACGATGGGCAGCATTTCCTTTGGCGTCGCCTTCGTCGCGGGCAAGAATCGGGTACCGAGGCCAGCGGCGGGGACGACCGCCTTGGTGACGGGTGAAAAGTCGGCCATGAACAGACCTTAACGACCCGCGAGGATGGCAGCGTGCATCAGATCGAGTCCAAGGGCGACCTCAGGGCAAAATTGCTCGCCGCCAGACGGGCGATGAGCGAGGCCGACCGCGCCGTCGCCGCCCGCGCGGTGCGCGACGCGGTGCTCACTTTGCCCGAGGTCGACATGGCCGCCGGCGTCGCCGCCTACGTTTCGATCGGCACCGAGCCGGAGACGCGCGGGCTCGTCTTCGCCCTCTGGAAGCGCGGGGCCTACGTGCTGTTGCCGAAGCTGCTGCCGGGCGGCGACCTCGACTGGGGCACCTACGAGGGGCCCGATTCGCTGGTGCCGGGGCGGCTGGGGCTGATGGAGCCGACGGCGCCATCGCGCGGCGTCGACGCCGTCCGGGCCGCCGACGTCGTGATCGTGCCGGCGCTGGCGGTGGACCGCGGCGGCATGCGGCTCGGCCGCGGCGGCGGCTCCTATGATCGGGTACTGGCCAGGCTCGGGCCCGGCATCTTGTCGGTGGCGCCGGTGTACGACGCCGAACTCGTCGACGCGCTGCCGCGCGAGCCGCACGACCAGCGGGTCCGAGCGGTCGTGACGCCGGCCCGCGGCGTCGTCCGGCTGCCCGTCGGAGCCGAGAAGGGAGCCTCATGACCTGGCGAGTCCTCGCGCTGCTCCCGCTCGACGAAGGCCTGATCGGCCATATCTTCGCGCCGCTCGAGCGGGACATCGCCGTCGCCCTGCCCGCGCGCCGCGACCGCGCCTCCCTGCTCTCCGGGCTCGCGGACGCCGACGTGGTCGTCGGCGACTTCACCGGCGAGCTGGCCATGGACGCCGAGGCGGTGGCGGCGGCGCCGCGGCTGGCCTTCGTGCAGATGCCGCAGGTCGGCGTCGACAGCTGCGACCTCGACGCGCTGGCCGCCGCCGGCGTCCCCCTCGCCAACGCGGCGGGAGCGAACGCGCGAGCGGTGGCCGAGTGGGCGGTGGGGGCGGCGTTCGCGCTGTGCCGTCGGCTCGCGTGGGGCGATCGCCGGGTGCGCGCCGGGGAGTGGCCGCAGGCCGAACTGCTGCGGCGCGGCTCGCGCGAGCTGCACACCCGCCGGGTCGGGATGCTCGGCTTCGGCGCGATCGGCGCGGAGGCGGCGCGGCTGTTCGCGGCGCTCGGCTGCCCGGTGTCGTACTGGTCGCGGCGGGCGCGCCCCGAGGCCGACGCGACGTACCGGGACCTCGATGACCTGCTCGCGACCTCGGACATCCTGGTGGTGGCCGTACCGCTGAATCACGACACGTCCGGGCTGCTCGGCGCGGAAAAGCTGGCGCTGCTGCCGCAGGGGGCCATGGTGATCAACGTGGCCCGCGGCGGCATCGTCGACGAGGACGCGCTGCGCGCCGGGCTCGACGAAGGGCGGCTGGGCGGCGCGGCGCTGGACGTGTTCGACGCCGAGCCCCCGCCGGCCGGCCACCCGCTCCGCGCGCACGAGGACGTCCTGCTGTCCCCGCACGTGGCCGGGGGCACCGGCGAGGCGCAGCTGAACATCATCTCGTTCGTCGTCGAGAACATCGCGGCGGCCGTGGCGGGCCGTCCGGTGCGCAACGTGGTCAACGGCGTGGATCCCGTCGTCCGCCGCCGCCGCTGAGCGGGTCGCGCTTGTTTCGATCGCCATCGCCGCCGCGCCGATGGGAGCGCATGATCGCGGGCCGATAATTGAAGCGGCTGATCGAAGCCGCCGGGGCGGCAGGGAAACGGGATTGGGGGCGGGTCGGGCGTGCGGCTGGACGTGTGGCTGCTCAGCGGGGCGGCGCTGGTGCTCGCGGCGATCTTGGCCGTACGGCTGTCGCTGCGCACCGGACTGCCCAGCCTGCTCGCCTACCTCGGGCTCGGGCTGCTGATCGGCGAGTCCGGCCTCGGCATCGAGTTCGACAACGCCGAGCTGGCGCAGACGCTGGGTCTCGCCGCGCTCGTGATCATCCTCACCGAGGGCGGCCTCACCACGAACTGGCGGCTGGTGCGGCCCGGCGTACCCGCGGCCATCTCCCTCGCCATCGTCGGCACCACGGTGAGCATCCTGGTCGTGGCCCTGCCCGTGCACTGGCTGCTGGGCTTCGACTGGCGACTGTCGTTCCTGCTGGGCGCGGTGCTCGCGCCCACGGACGCGGCGGCGGTGTTCTCGGTGCTGCGGCGGCTGCCGCTGCCGCCGCGGCTGGTCGGCGTGCTGGAGGCCGAGTCTGGCTTCAACGACGCGCCGGTGGTGATCGTCGTGGTGGCCCTCAGCGTGCACCCCGGCGAGACGCCGAACCTCTGGGTGCTGCTGGGCACGATCGCCTACGAGCTGGCGGTGGGCGCCGCGGTCGGGTTGATCGTCGGCCCGCTCGGGGCGTACGCGCTGCGCCGCGTGGCGCTGCCCGCGTCCGGCCTGTACCCGATCGCCGTGCTGTCGCTCGCGATCGGGTCGTACGGCCTGGCGGCGCTGCTGCACGCCAGCGGGTTCCTGGCGACCTACCTGTGCGCGCTGGTCCTGGGCAACACGAGGCTGCCGCATCGGCCGGCCACCCGGGGGTTCGCCGAGGGCCTGGCGTGGCTGGCGCAGATCGGGCTGTTCGTGATGCTGGGGCTGCTCGCGTCGCCGGGCCGGCTGCCCGGCCAGGTGCTGCCGGCCCTGGTGGCCGGCTTCGTGCTCGTGCTGCTGGCCCGTCCGCTCTCGGTCATGCTGTCCACGCTGGGCTTTGGAATGCCGTGGCGCGAACGGGTGTTCCTCTCGTGGGCGGGTTTGCGCGGCGCGGTGCCGATCGTGTTCGCCACCGTGCCGGTGACCCACGACGTGCCCGGGGCCGACCGGTTGTTCGCGTTGGTCTTCGTCGTCGTCGTGCTCTTCACGCTGATCGGCGGGCCTACCCTGCCGACGGTCGCCCGGCTGTGCCACGTGACCGCGCCGGGGGAGGCCCGCGAGATCGACGTGGAGACGGCGCCGCTGGAAGAGCTGAACGCCGACCTGCTGGAGGTCCGCATCCCCGCGGACTCCCAGCTGAACGGAGTGGAGATCTTCGAGTTGCGACTGCCGGCCGAGGCGTTGATCACGCTGATCGTGAGGGAGGGGCGCAGTTTCGTGCCCGATCCGCGGACGATGCTGCGGGCGGGTGACGAACTGCTGGTCGTGGCCGCGGCCGGCACGCGCGACGCCGCCGAACGCCGGTTGCGCGCCGTCAGCCGTCGCGGCAAATTGGCCGGTTGGTACGGCGAGCACGGAGACTAGCCCGATACGCAGTACTATTAGCAGTCGATAGACTTGAGTGCCAGCCCCCATGGGCCAGGTTCGTGGGTCGTGCAGCGAGGAGGAGCCCGTGCCGACGTATCAATACGCCTGCACCGCGTGCGAAGAGCGGCTCGAAGTCGTACAGAGTTTCACCGATGACGCGTTGACCACGTGCCCGGAGTGCGGCGGCCGCCTGCGCAAGGTCTTCTCCGCCGCCGGGATCATCTTCAAGGGCTCGGGCTTCTACCGGACGGACAGCCGGGCCGGGGCCAAGAGCGCGTCGAACGGCGCCGGCAAGAAGGCCGACTCCGACGGCGGCTCCGAGTCCAAGACCTCCGACGCCAAGGGGTCCGATTCGAAGAGCTCGGGCTCGTCGGGTTCGTCGGGCTCGTCCGGCGGCTCGAACGGCTCGTCCGCCTCCACCACCTCCGAGAAGGTGGCGTAGGACCGTCGGGCGCCTCTTCACATCTTCTTGATCGCTGATCGCTGATCGTTTGATCGCCCTTTGACGGCGCCCCGGCTCGCCTTCGCGCGCGCCGGGGCGCCTGCTTGTCTCAGGGACGCTACACCGTACGTCCTAGCCGGCGCTTCGGGACTACCCCTTCGGGGGTAGCGCGAGTCACCTCCCGTGGACGACGCGCAGGTAGGCCCGCGTACCGCACTATCGGTCCCGTACATGGCGCGCCGGGCGCCAGGGCGGCCCCGGACTCCGCTCAGGGTCGGATCAGGGCCAGGGTCGGGGCCGCCCCGGATGCCTCGTACGCCGAAGTGGTCGACGCTGAACCAGGCACCAAGCCCGATAATTCGGGCGATCGAGATAGTACTTGACAAGTCTCGGAAGTCGAGACATTCTTGCACCGTTTGCGATATATCTCGACAGGCACGGGGAGAAGATCATGAGTGTTGTGGGCCAAGGCCCGCCCAAGGGTCGGTCGCATCGGCTGACGGGCCTGCCCTCCGGGCGGCGCACGAAATGGGTGGTGCTCGGCGCGTGGTTGCTGCTGCTGTTCTTCCTCGGCCCGCTGGCCGGCAAGCTCGGCGACGTCGAGAAGAACGACGCCGCGGCCTGGCTGCCGGGTGGGGCGGAGTCGACGCAGGTCGTCAACCTCCAAAAGCGGTTCAGCGAGGAGGAGACCGCACTCGCCGTCGTGGTCTACGAGCGTACGAGCGGCATCACCGCGGCCGACACGGCCAAGGCGCGCTCAGACGCGGGCGCGTTCACCAAGCTGCCTGGCGCCAAGCAGCCGCAGGGGCCGTTCCCGGCCAAGGACGGCAAGGCGCTGCAGACGCTGGTGCCGCTGACGGACGTGGACATAGTCAAGGCCGTCGACGACGCGCGTGAACTCGCCAAGCGCGGGCCGCCCGGACTGACCGCGCACGTCACCGGACCCGCCGGCGGCGGCGCCGACATGTTCAAGGTGTTCGAGAGCCTCGACGGCTTCCTGCTGATGGCGGCGGGCCTCGTGGTGATCGTGCTGCTGCTGATCATCTATCGCAGCCCGACTCTGTGGATCATCCCCGTCTTCACCGCGGTCGCCGCGCTCGGCATCTCCCAAGCGGTCGTCTATCTGCTGGCCAGGTACGCGGACCTGACGGTCAACGGGCAAAGCTCGGGGGTGTTGACCGTCCTGGTGTTCGGCGTGGCCACCGACTACGCGTTGCTGCTGGTCGCCCGCTACCGCGAGGAACTGCACCGGCACGAGGACAGGCACGAGGCGATGGCGTTCGCGCTGCACCGCGCCGGGCCGGCCATCCTCGCGTCCGCCGCGACGGTGGCGGCCGGGCTGCTGTGCCTGCTCATCGCCGAGATGAACTCCACGGCCGGGCTGGGGCCGGTGGCCGCCGCCGGGGTCATCTGCGCGCTGGCCGCGATGATCACGCTGCTGCCCGCGCTGCTCGTGATCTGCGGGCGGTGGGTGTTCTGGCCGCTCATCCCGCGCTACGACGCGAAATATGAGCACGACCCCGAGGCGTACGAGCGTGAGCATGGCATCTGGTCGCGGATCGGCCGCGCCGTCAGCGCCCGGCCCCGGGTGATCTGGGCGACCACCTCGATCGCCCTGGTCGCGCTCGCCTTCGGGCTCGGCTCGCTCAAGGCCGACGGTCTGTCCAACGCGGGTCAGTTCGTCGACAAGCCAGACTCCATCGTCGGCGAGCAGGTCGTGGCACGGCACTTCCCCGCGGGTTCGGGCGCGCCGACCGTCGTGATCGGCAAGGCGGACGCGAGCGGGCCAATTGCCGACGCGATCGCCCGTACGCCCGGTGTGGCCGAGGTCGGCAAGCCGGCCACCGCGGCCGGGCTGGTGCAATACGAGGTGACGCTGCGGGACGCGGCGGACAGCAAGGCGGCCGAGCGCACCGTCGAGGCGCTGCGCGCAGGCGTCCACGCGGTGCCGGACGCGGACGCCAAGGTGGGCGGCATGGCGGCCACCACCATGGACATCAACCAGGCCGCGAGCCACGACAACCGGCTCATCATCCCGATCGTGCTCGCCGTGGTGTTCCTCATCTTGGTGCTGTTGCTGCGGGCGATCGTCGCGCCGCTGCTGATGATCGCCACCGTGGTGCTGTCGTTCGCCGCGTCGCTCGGAGCGAGTGCCTTGTTCTTCCGGCACGTGTTCGGCTTCGAGGGCACCGACGTCGGGTTCCCGCTGCTGGCGTTCATCTTCCTGGTGGCGCTCGGCGTGGACTACAACATCTTCCTGATGACCAGGGTCCGCGAGGAGTCCCAGGCGCTGGGCACGCGCCGCGGGGTGCTGCGCGGGCTGACGGTCACCGGCGGCGTGATCACCTCGGCCGGGCTCGTGCTGGCCGCGACGTTCGCGGCGCTCACCACCCTGCCGCTGGTCGGCATGGTCGAGATGGGCTTCGTGGTGGCGTTCGGGGTGCTGCTCGACACCGTGGTCGTGCGGTCGCTGCTGCTGCCCGCCCTGTCCTTCGACATCGGACGGCGCATCTGGACCCCCGGCCGGCTCGCCGCCGAGCGTGAGACGCCGAGCGAGCCGAAGGTCCTCGAACCGGTCGGCTGATCACCATAGATGACATGCGGGGCCCCCACCCTTCCCGGGGCCCCGCTTGTCCGCGCGGAGCGGGTTATCCACAAGTCGCACCAGGTCTCCCGGCGGCTTGCCATTCTGGTTAGGGTCGCGCCATGTCCTTGGATATGCAGCCTGCGGCAGGACGCGCCGAGATCGGCGTCATTGGCGGTTCTGGGTTCTATTCCTTCCTCGACGACATCGAGGAGGTCAGTGTCGACACCCCCTTCGGGCCGCCGAGCGATCCGATCGCCATCGGCGCGATCGGCGATCGGCGCGTCGCCTTCGTGCCGCGACATGGCCGCGATCATCGCTACCCCCCGCACACCATCCCCTATCGGGCCAACCTGTGGGCGCTTCGCTCGCTCGGGGTGACCCGGGTCGTGGCGCCGAGCGCGGTCGGCTCGCTCATCCCGCAGTACGGTCCGGGCACGCTCGCCGTCCCCGACCAGATCGTCGACCGGACCTCCAGTCGCGGCCAGACCTATTACGACAGCGGCGCCGTGCACATCTCCTTCGCCGACCCTTACTGCCCCGCGGGCCGGCAGGTCGCCCTCGCCGCCGGTCGCGACCACGGCTGGTCGCCGGTCGACGGCGGCACGCTCGTCATCATCGAGGGGCCGCGGTTCTCCACTCGCGCCGAGTCACAGTGGTACGCCGCGCAGGGGTGGACGCTGGTCGGCATGACCGGCCACCCCGAGGCGGTGCTGGCCCGTGAGCTCGCGCTGTGTTACACGCCCGTCTGCCTGGTCACCGACCTCGACGCCGGCATCACGGTCGGCGAAGGCGTGACGCAAGAAGAGGTCTTCCGCGTCTTCGCGCAAAACGTCGACCGGCTGCGCGACCTGATCGCCGAGGTCGTCAAGGCGCTGCCCGCCGAGCGCGACTGCCCGTGCCCGCACGTGCTCGACGGCATCAAGCTGCCCATCGATCTCCCATGACCCGGGTCGGCTTAGGCGGGCGGGCCGCGGCGCTGGTCAGCCGCCGCCGCCGGCTGCTCGCGGCGGCATGTGCCGCCGCGGCCGTGGCCTTCGCGCTGGCGGCGCTACGGCCCGCGGCGCCGTCCGGGGTGCGGGTCCCGACCGCGGCGCGCGACCTGCCGGCCGGCGCCACGCTGCGGCCGTCCGACATACGGCCGGTCACGGTGCCGGCCGCGGCGGCGCCGGCCGGCATCGTCCGGACGGCACTCGCCGGGCGCGTGCTGGCCGGGCCGATGCGCCGCGGCGAGCCGCTGACCGACGCTCGTGTGGTCGGCCGGCGGCTGCTGAGCGGCTATGGTCCCGACCTGGTGGCCGTGCCGGTCCGGGTGGCCGACGCCGCCTCCGTCCGCCTGCTGCACCCGGGCGACCGCATCGACCTGCTGGCCGGGTCCACCGGCGCCGCCGATCCGGGCGGCGGCGAGATGGCGGATCTCGAGGTTCGCCCGACCGCGACGCGAGCGCGGCCGCTGGTGTCCGCGGTCGAGGTCATCGCGGTCCCGGGCGTGGGCGGCCACCCGACCGACGACGACGCCGGGGCCGGCGAGGGCGCGCTGATCGTCGTCGCGGCCCACCACGACCAGGCCGCGACGCTGGCCGGCCCGGCCGCCGGGGCGCGCCTGTCCTTCGTCATCGTCGGATAGAGATCCATCGCACCCACCGGTTTGGTTCAATCCGGCCGCCAGGGTAAAACTCCCCACCAACACCCGCAGCCCCCGGAGGCAGGTTCATGCGCGGATTCCGGACGTTCCTGATGCGCGGCAACCTCATCGACCTCGCGGTCGCGTTCGTCGTCGGCGCCGCCTTCGCCAGCATGGTGAAGGACTTCGCCACCTCGTTCATCGGGCCCCTGCTGGCGGTCTTCGGCGGGAAGCCCGACTTCACCAGACTGGCCTTCACGATCAACGACACGAGGTTTCCGTACGGGATCTTTCTGACCTCGGCGACGGCCTTTCTCATCACGTCGGTGATCGTCTACTTCGTCGTCGTGCTGCCCGTGAGCCGGTTCCTCGCCCTTCTCGACCGGCACCAGGAGCAAAGCGAGCGCGACTGCCCCGAATGCATGAGCGCGATCCCGATGGCCGCGCGCCGCTGCAAGTTCTGCACGGCGCAGGTCGTGCCGGCGACGGAGACGCCCGGCTGACCTTACCTGCCGGCCTTGTACTCCCAGTGCCACGGCTCGAACGGGCTCGAGTACGCCCACGACGGATGGAACCATCCGAACCTCAGCGAGTTGGCCCGCAGCCAGTTGAACTGCACCGAGCCCTGGTTCTGTACGCCGCCGCAAAAGTCCAGGGCCGTACCGAGGCCGTGGTTGCTGCGGCCGGGCACCGCCGCGAAGCCAGGGCGCTGCGCGTAGACCTGCTGCTGCGCGTAGAGGCTGCGGTAGGAGTCCCTGATGCACATGTCGCGGCCGAACCGCTTCTTGTAGGCGGCGTTGAGCTTGAGAAACGAGCGCGCGGCGTCGGCGCGCAGCAGCGCCCCCTTCTGCGGGAGCTTGCAGAGGTACCGCGAGGGGATCAACCCGTTGGGGTACTTGCGCGCGTCCGCGACGAGGCCGGCGCTGCATCCGATCTCGAGCCGCCGGTCGCGGTCGGCGCGGATCCGGTCGAGCGCCAGCGTGAGCTGCTGGGTCAACTGCGCGGACCGCCGCTTGATGCCGTCGATCTGCTGCTGGAGACCGGCCTGCTCGACCGCGTTCCTCGACTCGAGCTCCTGTGCGCTCGCGGCCAGTTGGTCGTGTTGCCGTCGCAGCCGCGCGGCCTGTTCGACCAAGGCGTTCTGGCTGTCCGCGAGATGGTTCGTATCGGCCGCCGACCGCAGCGCGTCATCAGGGGAACCCTCACCGAAGATCACCATCGAGCCGGCGGCGGGCTCCTGATAGGCGGCATTGGCGAGCGTCGCGAGCGGCCCGCGGATCCGGTTGAGCTCGACGTCGGCCGCGCCCAGATCCTTGAGCGTCGCCTTCAGCTTCGCCTGGGACCGTGCCAAGTCCTTCTTTCTGCTCTCCCACTTCTTGGTAGCGCTCTCCAGCTCGGCCCGCGCCTTGTCGGCCGCGCGCCGCAGCGATCCGATGTTGTCGCTCTCCGTGTCCCGCGCAGACGCTGTGGGAGCTCCGGCCACCAGCGACACGAAAACCGCGATCACTGCTACCGATCGGGGAGTCACCACGAGTCGGTTCCTCCGAATGCTGTGCGACATGACGCCACACGGAAGGTACTACAGGTTCCGGAGTGTCCTCTGCGGATCATGGGACATTCGTGTCAGACCCATGCATCCGACACCAACGACGGAACCACGGGTTGCGCCACCACTCCGGCGGACAGGAGAACTGAGATGACGGACTCGGCGACGCCGTCGTCCTGCGCGGGGGCACCGGCGCCCGCTGCGTGAACGTCGCCACCGCCCGCGGCGGCACGTACTCTCCGTACGTCGGATAGACCCGCGGCCGCGGCGGCACCGGCGTAGGCGGCGCGGCCTGGCTGCTCGTCACCGGCGGCGCCGGCCGATCGTCGCCATCTTGCACGCCGACCGCGACGATAGCGCCCACAGCCACCGGCACCGCGAGCCCGCCGATCAGCAACGCCGTCCAAAGCCGCCGGTCGGGCCCCGGCTCGCTCTCCGCATCGGACGTACGCATTTCCTGACCGCGCTCCCCCGAACGATGCCGCCCTGCCACGTCACAGAGCGTACTCTCAGCCTCCCTGCCCCGTTTGAGAACTTGACAATGCCCACGACTCAACCGCCACTCGGCGACGACTCGGATCAGCCCGCCGCGCCCTCGCGACCGCCATGCTCCTGGTCATCGTGCACGTAGGGCTTGCCGCACAGCAGCGCGTCCACCTCCTCTTTGAAGAAGCGCCGATGCCCGCCCAGCGTGCGGATCGAGCCGATCCGTCCGGCCTGCGCCCACCGTGTCACCGTCTTCGGGTCCACCCCGAACAACCGCGCCACCTCGGCCGGAGTCAGTAACTCCGACTCCTCGAATGCGTCCATGGCCGGCCACCCCCTCCCGTTTGGCGTCGTTGCCGTTCCAGGGCCGCCAGACCGAACAACCGGTTGTATCAATCAGCTACGCCGCTTGGCCCAAGCGCGGTTCCCCCGAGCCGTTCCCCATCGGATCGCCGCAGACGGCCGCCTGAGCCGCACCACCAGACGAACCGAGAATCAGCAACTCCGCGGCCCCGCCACAACCATCAGCGGCGTCCCCACCATCCCTGTCACAGTCAGCACCCACCCGCGGTCGCCGCCGTCGCACCGTCTTGTCCGTCGGGTACGCGCGCACACCGATCACACGCGTACCCTGTTACCCGACGCCTGCAGCCGCCGGAGCGAGTTCCGCACTCGACGACTAGGCTCTGACCGGCGTCGAGGCCCCGTAGCTCAGGGGATGGAGCACTGGAGCGATGGTCTCGGCTCTGCTCTGGTGGCTTCGGTAGGCTGGCTGGCGCACTTAAGCCCTCGTAGCTCAGTGGATAGAGCACAGGTTTCCTAAACTCCGGTCTGGAGCGGTGGTCTCGGCTCTCCCCCGGACGCTCCGGCGGGTGCTTCGGTAGGCTGGCTGACGCACGTTTGCCCTCGTAGCTCAGTGGATAGAGCACAGGTTTCCTAAACCTGGTGTCGCAGGTTCGATCCCTGCCGGGGGCGCCCCAATATCCGGCCCGCGCTCCTCCGGCGCTCCTCCGGCGTAGCGATCTCCAGCCGGACGCCTGCAACAGACCGGCTGACCAGCGCTCCCCATCGCTGCCCGTCCATGATCATCGCCAACTCTCGTCAACCGGCTACGCTGTTCGCGTCGCTGCGTCGAGGGACCGCCCTTACAGGGCCGCAGATGCAGGTGACTGTGAGGCGAAGTCGTGACCAGGCCTGCCGCTTCGTGCTAGTCCTCACAGTCTCGCGGTGACGACCAGTCCAGCGTTTTGAGCTGGGCGTCTGGTCGTCGCTGCTCACCTCTGGCGATCAAGCCGCCCAGCTCCTCATTCGAGGGGAGCGCCGTAATGGCACACCAGAAACGAAAGCTGCTTAACCTGGAAGAGGCAGCCGACTTTGTCGGCATCACGCCGCGCCAATTGCACCGTGCGGCTAAGGCCGGTCGCGTCGCATATCTCAAGCCGGGCGGCCACACAGGCCGATTGATGTTCACCCCCGAGGATTTGCAAGCCTTTATCGACTCGGTGCGCGTCGAAGCTCAGTAATTCACGCGCAGGCTATCATTCCCTTTCGTCGGCTGACGATATGAAGTGAGGCGAGATGCCCCCAACAAAAAAGGGCGCGATGCCCAAACGGCGCGTTGGACGGCCACCAGGCCGGATATTCCCGCGCGAAACCAAGGTGCAGCTTTCCGAAAAACAACGGGAGGTTGTGGAGACGACGGCTGCATACCTCAATTGCTCCGTGAGCGCCCTTATTCGGTCGCTCGTGGACGAGCGGCTCATGGGAAAGGCAAGGTGAACGAATGGGACCTGACAAACGGCGCCAGCGCGACAGTGAAGCATTCTATGCATGGATGGAACAGGAGCAGGCAACCGTGACAACGCCAGATCCCGATGCTTGGTACAACTCTTTCAAGCGGGACACCGACAATATCCAAACCGTCCGGCTGGAGGCTGAGCGCGTGCTGGGCGAATTGGAGGATCTGCAGACACGGCGTGATGCACGCGGGTCCGCAACAGAGCGGCAGTTGGCCGACAAATACCCGCAGTTGAAATCCCGGACCAACACCACGGAGTGAACAATGGGCGAATATGACCCACAAAATGCGCTGCGCGTTCTTGAGCAGATTCCCGGGCTTTCGGCCGCACAAGCGCGACACATGAAGGCGGAAGTCCAGCGCGTGAACAATGGCCTCGTGTCGCAAGTGATGCAGCAACACGACAGTGATCGGCAAGCTCTATACACGGCGCAAAAGGAGCTAGACGCACGACTGGAGACCTTGCGAGGCGACTACAAAACGCTTGTCGCGGAAGGCAAAAAGGGGCGCATGACGGCGCAGGAGTTCCAAGAACGTTTTGAAGCCCTGGCCAAAGAGCAGGCGGCAGCAGAGGACCATTTGGAGAGTCTCCGCAGCCGGGATGAGCGGCTACGGGAAATCGCCAGCGATCCTTTGGGCTATTACTGCTCATTGCTCGCGAAATTCCCAGCGCTCCGGCGACCTCAATATCCAAGCTTGCCATGAACAATCCGGCGCGCATTGCGAACGGTGATCAGCGGCAAGCGGCTGTCACAATGCTGGACCGGCTCATCACGACAACTGCGCCGGTCCAGGTGCCGCACAATGCGGCGTTTTATGCGGCGGTCTGGCCTGGGTTTGTTGAGGCTGTCCCCTGCGAGCACCTCAACCGGCTTTATGCGGCTGGCTCGGCTGCGCCAGCGGTTGGGGTCGGCTTGTTGCGTGGGCGCGTGTTCTGTAGGCGCTGTATTACCAAGTTCCGGCGTGAATCGGCAGGGCTCATTCGGCGGTGCGACTGGTGCCGTGAATCGCTCGGTGGTGATTGCCGGGTACACGTCGCGCGGCACGCTGACATAGCAGTGGTCTTTATCGTCTGTGTCGCTTGTGGCTGGATTCTGCAAGGGCCAGCAGACCGCGCATGGTCAGAGGCTGACGACAATTCATGCGATGGGTTTGATTTTACAGAATGGGGCGAGCTGCACGGATGGTGGGATTACCTCAATGAGATCTACCGCGACGAAATGCGCAGGGAACAGGAGGAGTAAAGCCAGAACCGGCCCTGCTTCGCCTACAGGGCCGGTTCTACCTGATCGAGCGGCACAACAACGGGAAAGGGCTACAACCCGAAAGGCAACAACCCGAACCTCGAAAGGAAGCCCAACCCGAAAGGAGGAACTCCCGCTATGGATAAGCTTACTACTTATTCGTATCCGGACGAACTTTGCGAATTCTTCCAAGTTGTCCGACGCGGCAGAGGGAAGACAAAACGAGTCTGGCAGCGCTACCGGTTGAATGGGGATTGGATTCTCGAAAAGCGGCCTGGTGCTGAGGATTATCTGTTGGGCGGCGTGGGCGTACTCGATTCGATCGACGCGGGCGCAGATATCGTCGCGCTGACGGAAGGCGAGCCAGACCAGAAGAGATTTCAGCGAGAGACCGATATCCCGACAGCGACGCATCACGGCGGTGCAGGGAAATTCACCGCGCGACAAGCTTTTTTGCATTTCGCAGGTTATGCGGGAACTGTGCTCATCTTGGCCGATGATGATGAGGCAGGTTGGTACTGCGCGCTGCGGCGGCATGACCTGCTGGTGGAGCATGCGGGCCTGACCTCTCGACAGATCCGGATCTACCTACCGCCGGACACCTTGCGGGATGGTTCCCCCACCCCTGACGGCTATGACGTTGACGCTGCCTATACGGATGGCTACGGGCTTGCCGACTTCCGACTTGTGGACGTGGCCCGGTTGCGGGCACGTCACCCGCGAGCGGCCGCTACGGCCACGTACGCGGGCCAGGAAGCCGAAGGGGAGCAAGCTGGGTCGGCTGGTCGGTATGAGACCCAATCGCAGAAGCTCATGCGAATTGCGCTGGCGCGGTATCGCTTTGGGCGCGATGACCTCGGCAAGCCGTTTGCGGTGCCGTTGGACGGTAGCGGTGTAGTTCGCTACCTCGGTAAGAGCAGTGAATTGGCGAATGAGCTGGCTAAGGAGTTTTACCGCAAGGCCGGCAAACCTCCATCAGCAAATGCCATCAGCGAAGCGCGAAACGTCTTGGCGGGTTTGGCTGCGGAAGGGGAGGCCGAACCGGTTGCACTGCGGGTAGGGCGCGACGCGGGACCGGCCGGAGCCATCGTGATTGACATGGGTGACGCAGACGAACGGGCCATCGTGGTGCGGCCTGGATCTTGGGAACTGGTGGACAAGTCACCTATTCTGTTCCGGCGGACAAAGGCGACGCTGCCGTTTCCTGAGCCGATCCGTGGTGGTGACTTTGCGGGTTTGCGTGGTCTGCTGAATGTGGGCGATGCCGATTGGAAATTGGTGGTCGCTTATCTGATCGTGTCGTTCATTCCGGAGATTCAACACGCAGTCCTGTATATCAATGGCGAGCAGGGCACCGGGAAAAGCGACATGACACGAATGCTCGTTATGTTGATGGACCCAACGTCAGTGCCACTACGAAAGAAGCCACGCGATGACCGCGAATGGTCCTCTGCTGCTAATGCGTCATGGGTTGTTCCTTTGGAGAACATGTCCAATATTCCGGAGTGGCTGAGTGATGACCTTTGCCGCGCGGTATCCGGTGAGGGGGTGGTGGAGCGACAGCTTTACTCGAATGATGATGTAAATGTGCGGTCGTTTCGCCGCATTATTGTGCTGAACGGGATTGAGACGCTGGGAATTCGGCCTGACTTGGCCGACCGGATGCTGATGTTGAACCTGAGCCGGATTGCCCCTGCCGACCGGAAAAGCGAAGATGTTATGAAACGTGAATTTGCAGCAGTCCGGCCGGCAGTGTTTGGCGCGATTCTCGATGGCCTTGCCGCGGTGCTCAAGATAATTGAGACTGGAAAGCACGTCACGGTTCGCGCGCCGCGTTTGGCGGATTTTGCCTACCACCTCCACGCGGTTGATTTGTCGCTGAATGGATTCGCCACGTTCCGGCATTTTTGCAGACTTCAGGATCAGCTGTCCGCCGATATCTCCAAGGGTGATGTCGTTGCGGCTGCATTGGAAGCGCTCACGAAGCAGAAGAACCCTTGCGGCGGGAAGGCGTCCGAACTGCTCGCGGATATCGAGCGCTTTACCGAGTTTGAACCTGGGAGGCACGGTTTCCCCAAATCAGCAAAGACGCTGAGCGCTGCGCTACGGCGGAATGCGCCCGGATTGCGGAAGGCGGGCTGGACGATTGAGGACCGAATCAGGGACGGTACGCGGCGCTGGTCGATTCAACCGCCCGCGTGAGGCCCCTTTTTGTGGAGATAAGTGGGCACGAAGTGGGAACGCTACGGCGTTGCCCACTGGGTCCTACCAGGGAAAAGTGGGCTAGTGGGCAAAGTGGGCTCTCTACTTAGAAGGGTGAGAATTTTAATTCCGGGATTTTTCCCTCCGGCGCCTCGTGCCGTTGGAGAAGTACACAAAAGAGAATGAGACGGAATCTTGCCCACTTAGCCCACTTCCCCACTGGCGCATGGTCTGACCAGGGAAAAGGCAAGTGGGCACGGCGTGACGCAAGTGGGATAGCCCGCCGATCAGTGGGCACGGCGTGACGCGGTTGAAAGAATTAGCATCAGACTCGCAATTGAGAGGAATCTACAGATGGCGAATAAGAAGCGAGTGCAGAAGTCGGCGGACCCCTTGAAGGCGCGGACCCGTTGCACGGCGAAATCGAAGCGGACAGGTAAGCCGTGCCAGAACGCGCCGATGAATGGACAGGCAGTCTGCCGTATGCATGGCGGTGCGACAAAAGCAGCCCGCGCAAAGGCGCAAGAGCGGATTTTGGCCGCTGCGGACCTGGCAGCGAAACACCTCATTGAGTTCATGACGAGTAAGCGCGTTCCCTATCCAACTCGGCTTGCAGCGACGCGGGAAATCCTGGACCGTGCAGGGATCAGCGACGCGTTGC
Source organism: Streptosporangiaceae bacterium (assembly GCA_035765195.1). Taxonomy (GTDB): domain Bacteria; phylum Actinomycetota; class Actinomycetes; order Streptosporangiales; family Streptosporangiaceae; genus CALAED01. Next base: position 95,789 of record DASTYC010000032.1, on the reverse strand, counting down.
GAGTGGAGATTCAAACCAGCGGCTCGATTGACCGGCTCATTGAGTCGATCCTGTTCGACGTTGACGACAAGGACCATGAAGCCAAGCCGACGCGTGAGCGACGCCTACCGGGTCCACGGCCGACGCTGCCAGCGGGGAGCCGTCCCGACTCCGGCGCGTCGGCCCACTACAGCGACGATTGGCCGCCAGAGGCTTGGGGTCCAGGTGGCCGCACGGCATATCCGGCCGACGACTCCGGCGGCTACTCCAGTGAGCAGGATGACGACGACGTACTTGACGGCGTCGTGCTCAATGGTGATGACGCTCCGGCGCCACATCCGCCGCACCCTTACAACCGTTGGCGCCGTCCTGCCCCTGGTGCGCCTGGGTGGTGAGGAAATGCCCAGACGATCACGCTCTGTAGCGATGCGGGCAGCGCTGGCGTAGCGTCCCGTTTCGCCGCTTAACCTCCAGATTAAGCGGCGCACCAGGTAAGCGGCTTTCACAACCCAAATTCGAGTTGTGGAGCCGTCTGCCCAAATGCAGCTACAGAGCGTGACGAAAGGAGATTCCAAATGGCAGCGAGTGACAGCGCCGCGTACGGCTGCCTCCCCATGGCCGTAGTGGTCGCTCCGGCGACCGGACCGGCCGACCCAACCGGAGCGACCCCCGGAAGTGCCGGCAGCGGCTACGGCCACGAGAGCCACGCGCCGGAGCACCAGCGATGAGGCTCGTGGCGAGTCTCCGCGTGTCCACCGCCGGACAGGCCCGCGACGGCTACGGCCTACCGACGCAGCGCGCCGATATCCGGCGCTACGCCAAGACCAACGGGCACCGCGTCGTGAAGTGGTGCACCGACGCGGGCCTGAGTGGCGCGCTGCCACCTGACGAACGGGCTGGGCTCACCGAGGCATTGGCGATGATCCGTGACGGGACGGCAGACGGGCTCATCGTCGGCCAGCTCGACCGGCTCTCACGGCTGTTGGTCGAGCAGGAGGCAATCCTCATGCTCGTCTGGTCGCTGGACCGGAAGGCATTCAGCGCCGATACCGGCGAGATCTTGCAGGATGATCCAGACGACCCAATGCGCACCGCAATTCGTCAAATGCGCGGCGTATTCTCACAACTCGACAGAGCGCTGATCAACAAACGACTCCGTGACGGGCGCCGGATAAAGCGCGCCGCAACCGGCCATTGTGAAGGGCGACCGGAATACGGCTGGCGCAGCAACAAAGGCAAGCGCACTCCGATTCCTGCGGAACAAAAGGCACGGCAACGCATGCGGGAGTTGCGCGACGCGGGGAATTCTACACGCCAGATTGCCGCCATTCTCGCGGCTGAAGGACACCCCACGCAGCGCGGCGGGCAATGGTCCTCCCCTGTCGTCAGCCGGATTCTTGCCCGAATGGAGCCGAGCAAATGAGCGCCGGAACTGGCCGCGCGTGGGTCCGGCCGAGCAGCAAGAACAAGGACCGGCCGAAGAGTCGGCACCGCTGGGAAGTCACCTACATAGACCCGCTGACCGGCCGGAAACGCACAAAGGGCGGCTTCACCAAGCGGCACGGTGACGACAAGACCACATGCGCCGAAGCGTGGAAACGTGACTTTCTGCGGCGCGTTGACGGCGGGACCTACCGGCCGGATGAAGCCGGACAGATCACATTCGAGGTTGCCGCCTTGGAGTGGCTCAAGACCAAACAGGGACTCAAGAAGTCAGTTCACAACACCTACAAATCGACCATCACCGGCCAGCGCTCATGGGTCCGCCAGCGGTTCGCAACCGCGCCAATCGGCAACATTCGGCGCGAGGATATCCAGGCATTCATTGCCGAGATGGAGCAGGCCGGGCGCAGTCCACAAACCATACGCAACAATTACTATGTGATCTCACAGGTCATGGAGGAACAGGTAATCCGTGACCGCATTCCGCGTAACCCGTGCACTGGTATCACGCTGCCTCGGCTCGTGACTTATGCGGAACGCGACGATGACGGGGAATTGCATTTCCTCACGCGCGCAGAAGTCGCGACGCTGGCAAGTAAGCTGCCGGACCCGTTCGGCCTGCTGGTGATCCTCACGGCGTACACCGGACTCCGCGCGGGTGAGGTCTGCGGCTTGGAGCTGCGGGATATCGACCTACGCGCGGGCACGCTGCGCGTCCGGCGGGAAGTCGTGGATGTCAACGGCATACTCACGATCGACACGCCGAAGTCGCAACGCTCGCGACGCATTCGGCCACTGCCGCCGTTCCTGGTGGCGTTGTTGGAGCCGTACATCACCGATCACAAGCGGGCTGCGCGGGACTGGTTCGCAGCCCACCCAGAGCTGAAGTATCCGGGTGACGACCGGTTGCCGCTCTTCATCGGAACTGCGGCCGGGCGTCGCGGAAAGAACAAGGCGACCGGCGAGTTTGATGTCATTCGCTGGGACTACACGAAACGACTCCGCCACAACGCATGGTACGGGCGGGAATGGCGCCGTGCGGTCCGGCTGGCGCGCCTGTCCGACGCGGTCGTCTTTCACGACCTGCGGCATACGCATGCCTCTTGGCTGCGGGAGGCCGGGCTGCAAATTGAGGAGATCTCAGCCGCACTCGGCCACGAGTCCGTGAAGACGACCATGGATATCTATGTGCACTTCCGCGAGGAACGGTCGCTTGATAACCAGCGAACTGCACTGGAGGGACTCTACAACGAACACGCAACACAGCAACAAGGCAATGTAATTCAACTCCGCAGAAAGGCGAAGTGAAACCCGATGGTAGTGTTTGATGCAAGGATCAATTCCAGTTACGGCCAGTCGTACCCGAATGCGGCGTCATTCGTCGCACCACTGGCCACGTTCGGCACCAGCGGCACGTTTGGCGTCGGCCTGAGTAGCGGGTCTGTCGTGAAGGGTGCCGGCAGCTCTGGTGTGATCGGCGTGGCGACCCTCAGCGCCGATTGGACCGCTGGCAGCAGCGTCCGCGTTGTGACGAATGGAGAAATGCCCCGCGTGGGTGCGGTCGCCGGAGTCGCTGACGGCGGACCGGTCTACGCGCAAAGTGACGGCACCTTGACCGCGACCGCGAGCGGTAACACGCGCGTGGGGTGGCGGAACGGTACGTCTTTGATGGTGAACGTCTGATGCGGCGGTTGTGCTGGAGCGCCGTGCTCGCGTTGCTGGCCGGAGCGGCAGCGGCGGGGTGGTGGGTCCGACTCGACCACCACCCCGCCCGGCAATCCTGCGGTGTACCAGCGGATAGCCGCACAGACCGACTGTGACGCGCTGCAAGGTGAGTTCGACAAGGCGGACCGCAATCACGGGCGGGACCTGGAGCGTAACCGCGCTGACCTCGCGGAGATCGACACCGCGTACATGACCGCAGCGCAGCGGCGCATGGAGGAGCTGGGGTGTTGATGCCGACCGGCTGAGCTTCACAAGCCGCAGCAGGCCGGAGCGGAACCGCCAGCCCCCGTCTCCGGCCTGCTGCCCTGGTCGAACACCAGTTCCCATCATTCTGTAGCTTTCATGATCTTGCTGGCGTAGCGTCCTTTGCAGTTAGTTGAAGATTCAACTACAGAGCAAAGGGGCAGACAATGACCAAGACCTACGCCGACATGAGCGTTGCGGACCTCCGCAAGCTGGCCGCCGGAATCGTCAAGGGCGCGAGCAAGGCCCGCAAGGCTGACCTCGTGGCCGGGCTGGAGGCCCACGAGATCAAGACCGCGCAGAACCTCAGGGCGCGGCAGGCTGGCCGGCAGCAGACCGCCAGGCCCGCCAGCAAGGCGAACGCCAACAAGGCCGACACCAAGGCCAAGGGCGCCAACAAGGCCAAGGCTCCGGCCGACGCGCAAGCCGCAACCAACCCCGGTATGGCCAAGGCCGAACGGTTCGCGGCCGACGCCAACAAGGCCGGTTGGAAGGCCGTGGCCCAGGTTTCCGACAGCGACGCAACGGTCTACGTGGCCACCGCGCGCAGCAAGACCGGCGACGCGATCACGCTGTACTGGCGAAACGGCGCCTACCAGTACGGACCCAGCGTGCTCCAGCGCAAGGACCGGCCAGCAATCAAGCTGCTCAACGCCAGCGCCGCGCGGAAGATCATGGGGGCGAAGTGATGACAACCGGATTCGCCTGGTTCGGCCTGCCGCCCGCGCTGTGCGATCTGTGCGGGGCAGACCTCCCGGATGACTCGCCGGAAGCCGCCGAGTTCACCAATGACGCGGGGACCGTCGTCACGGTGCACGCGGCGTGTGGACTGTTCGCCGGACTCCGGCCGGTGCTGCCGTCGTAACTGCTGACAACAACGAAACCACGCGAGAGACCCCCGGACACGTTCCGGGGGTCTCGTTATGCGTCCGGCCGGTATCGCTGGGCTCTGGGCCGCTCCGTGGCGCGTAGCGGCTACTCGTCTGTGTACTCGGCCAGACGTTCCCGCAGAAACTTGAGATTGCTTTCAGTGACATTCCCGGTCTGCGTCTGGATCTTCCCGTCTTTGTCGATCCAGACAAGCGCAATCTCGTATCTTGGCTTCCGATTCACGACAGGTCGTATCGGTCGGCCTTCACTCCCGTCAGGAAGGCGCGCCACTCGGTACGGCTGAACCGCAGGTGTGGGCCGGTCGGCTGCTTGGAGTCCCGCGCGGCGATGTCGGCCGACTCGGGCACGGCCGCAACCTCAACACACTGCGCGCCATTCGACCCGCTGTAAGAGGACTTCCGCCAGTTCATGATATTTCCCCACTCCACTCTTGTGCTGCTTGTTGGATGCGCTCGATACTCGCCGCCATTGGAAGCGCGGCCGACCGGATGCCCTGCCAGATACGGGAGATCACTGAGACCTCCTCCGGATCATCGACAACACGGCCTTGCCGTGCGTCATCGAGTGATACATATTCCGTCCCGTCCACTTTGGCGATCATGAACGGGCACCCTGCGTAGTACTCGACGTTTGACTGTACAACGTGAATAAACACATCGGGCCGCTGCGCGAACTCCACCAGCCGCATTAACTGCTCAGCCATAATTTTCGCGCTACCAACACGCCGCCGCAGTGCATATTCGTCAATGACAAATACCGTTGTCGGTGGGCGGTCTTTGTCTAGGATCTTTTGCCGATCAAGTCGCACCTGGACTTGCTCTTCAATGTCAATCGGTGCGTGTCGGTTGTATTGCAGAACCGTCCGCGCGTACTCCGGAGTTTGCAGCAGTCCCGGCACGGCCGACAAGTCGAATGAGTAGACCTCGACAGCATTGCCCTCGATGCTGGGCCAGCGTCCCGACCATTCCGGCACCGCTTCACCAGCAACCACTTCCCCGAGAATCCGCACAACCTCCTCCGGGCTGATCTGTAGTACCTCGATCAACCGGCGCATGTATTCCGGTTTGATGGCTTGCGTTCCGGCTTCCCATTTCGCCACAAGTGACTCAGACACAGGGAATTCGGCAGCAACTTCCGCACGGCTCAACCCGCGTGCCTCGCGTGCACGCCGGATCTCGCGGCCAACAGTGGTACGCGCCGTCACGCGGTTGCCTGCCATCGTCCGTACTTCCTTCGTACCTTGGTCGTACTTTTGTCGGCCAGATCTATACTTCCGGCGCATCCCGTGTTATTGCATTCCCTACCCTAACCGCCCAGGGGAGGGTTGCAGAAGGGAGTTTCAGCAGCACAAGGGCGGTAAGCATGAGTCAAACCTTGATCAGCAGGCAACCGGATGAGCGGCGCACTGCATACGTCGCGATACCGGACGATGACCATGAGTGCATGGCGAGTGAATGTGACCTGACAGCAGACCTCGCGATCACATTCCAGGGGTCAGTCGGTACGCCGCACTACATCTGTGTACGCGACTGGCCGAAGACTCGCGCACTGCTCACGGACACGGGGTACTTCCTCGACTACAGCGATGATGCGCTAACGGTCATCCTCGCGTCGGTCCACCCGCACGGCATCCCGAGCGACCGGCCGCATGAGTAACAGCGGACCCTACGACACGCAGCCCTACATACGCGTACCGCTGGTGACGGTCGCGCTCGTGCTGGACGCGCTGGACTGGGATGACCCGCTGGAGCGTGACGCGGGTGATGAACTCCTCAAATGCATACCGGACGGGGTGCAGCGCGCGCTACGCCGCGCGTCCGAACGCGCCCGCAACCCGGCAGACGCCAAGGTTGTGGAGCTACGCAAGCGCGGCAGCTAGGCCGCTCACAAGCGAGACCCCCAGACCGTGAGCCCCGGTGCACTACGGCCGGTCTGGGGGTCTCCTGTTGTCTCTGCACACCGGAGATGGCCGCTCGCCACACGCCGCGCGCTCTGGCTGGGCCGGGCTGGGTCTGGTCGGTTCGGCTGGGCTCTGGCCATTTCCGTGTGTCGCGCGGGCTGCATACCGGCGCTCCGCTCGCGCTCCGGAAGCCGCAGCGAACGGCGGTTAGCCGTGGGCAACGGCGGGCAGCGCCGGATACCCGTTTTGCAGGGTCTGACCAGGCGTTTTCTGCACTCGCGAGCGGTCTACCTCGGCTAACGCCGCGACACCAGCCGGACACCCGCTTAGTTTCCTAAACCTGGTGTCGCAGGTTCGATCCCTGCCGGGGGCGCCCCTCTTTGAGCGCCCACCCGCCCACAACCGTCGTCTGACCGGCTGTGGGCGGGCTACGCTCCAGATCCGTCTCATTCTTGTCTCAGATACCAAGAATGCCAAGACTGCGCCGGGTTGCCAGTGTCCGGAGCGTTCTGAATGATCGCGGCGCCGTTACCGTCGGAACCGTTGACCACTTGCAGCGCCTTGCCGCTGTGCTTCGCGGTGACCATAAGCCCACCGGTCGTGAGGGGCGTATACTTCCAGAGTTGATTATCGCCGCCGTTCCAGCTTTCCTGGACAACGGCCGCGCCGTCATCCGTCGAGGCGTCCACCACAGTGAGAAACTTGCCACTGTGCCTTACGACGAGCTTGAAATATTCGTAGCTCGGGCCGACTCGCTGGGGCTGCCACTGTTGGCTGGAGCTATTCTGGGTCCACGGCCACTGAATGACTGCCGCGCCTTCGCCCGCTGACTTTCCGGCCACATCCAGCGCTTCGCCCTCAGTGCTCCGTACCGTGAGATACACCCAGATGTCCTGATCTGGAAGCGCCTCGGGGTTAAGTTCCATCGTTTCCACCGCCATGATCTCTCCCTCCTCGCGAGCATCCTGACTTCCCACCCCATACCCTCAATATGGCCATCTTGGGTAAAAATCATTTATTACTGTCACCAAAGCCCACTCAAGTACGTGAGACCCTGAACCACGTTCTCGACCCGCGGGGGTTGGTCGGAAGGACGGGGCGCCGGGAAACGGCGCATGAGGTTCTTTTGAACACACATCTCACGCCTGATTGGCACACGAGCACGGAGACGGCTCGGAGGGGCCGTGAGTTGCCTAGAGTTCAATCAAATGAAATTGCTGTGCGGCGATGAGGTGGCGTTCCACTGCCGGGTTCCGAGTAATCTCGAGCCTGGTCACAAGGCCAATCGGCCTGTTTTTGGCCGGGACGAGCGTGCGAGCCGTCCCGGCGATCTCACGGGGGTGGGGCGATGGTTCTGCGCGGGTTTTTGGTCACCGGCGTGGCCGGGTTGTTGGTGGCGGTAGCGGCCGCACCGGCCGAGGCGGTCCGGGAAAGGACGATACGGGTAAGCGTGTCCAACACGGGAGCCCAAGCGAACGACGTGAACGAATATCCCGCGGTCAGCGCGAACGGGCGCTACGTCGCCTTTGTTTCGTACGCGTCCAACCTGGTGCCCGACGACACCAACGGGGCCTCAGACGTGTTCGTGCGAGACCTGCGGACGGGCACCACCACCAGGGTGAGCGTGAACAGCGCGGGCCAGGAGGCCAACGAGTTGAGCTCCGATCCGGACCTGAGCGCGGACGGGCGCTACGTCGCGTTCACGTCGTTCGCGTCGAATCTGGTGCCCGGTGACACCAACGCGCAGGGGGACCTGTTCGTGCGAGACCTGCGGACGGGGACCACCACCAGGGTGAGCGTGTCCAGCACGGGCGAACAGGCCGACAAGCAGACTTACGCCGGAGTGCTCACGCCGGACGCCCGGTACATCACCTTCCCCTCGGCCGCGTCCAACTTGATCCCCGACGACACCAACGGGATCAGGGACGTGTTCGTGCGAGACCTGCGGACGGGCACCACCACCAGGGAGAGCGTGTCCAGCTCGGGTGAAGAGGCGGACGACTACAGCGAGACCCCGGTGATCAGCGCGGACGGGCGTTACGTCGCCTTCGGCTCGAGCGCGAGCAACCTGGCGCCGGGCAGGAACATCGGGCTCGACGACGTGTACCTGCGGGACCGGCGGAACGGGACCACCAGCCGGGTCAGCGTGTCCAGCACTGGTGAGCAGTCGGACACGGGCGCGAGGTCTCCAGCGCTGAGCGCCAGTGGCCGCTACCTGGCCTTCGCCTCGTTCTCGACCAACCTGGTACCGCGCGACACCAACGGCGCCTTCGACGTGTTCGTCCGCGACCTGCTCACCGGCGTCACCCGCAGGGTCAGCGTGTCCGGCATCGGCGCCCAGGCGGCAGGCTCCTCCGCCAACCCCGACATCAGCGCGGACGGCCGATACGTCACCTTCGAATCCGAAGCACCGAACCTCGTACGACGCGACACCAACGGCGTGCGCGACGTGTTCCTCCGCAAGCTCTGACGGCACCGCTCCGAGCGGCCACGGGCAGTGGCGCCGGATAGGGTGCCGACGTGCCCAATCGGCTGGACATCGCGGTGATCTCGCCCGAGGACTCCCCGTGGCGGCAGTTGGAGCTGCGGTTCCTCATCGACGGCGACGATGTGCTCGAGCAGGTCTTCGACGCGGGCCCCGGCGCGGATCCCGACCGGCTGCTCGGCCCGGACGGCCTACTGCCGGCCGCCGAGGGTGCGACGATGGTCCGCCTCGCCGAGGCGGTGTGCAGCTGGGGCTGCTGCGGCTGCATCAACGTCCGTATTCACCGCGAAGGCGATCAGATCGTCTGGGACCAATGGCACAACCCCGACGCCGACGGTGTCCCGCTCGGCGAGTTCCGCTTCGACGTCGCCCAGTACGAGGCCGAACTGCTCCGAGCCCGGCAAGACCGGGCATGGGAGTGGCCGGGGCGCGCCATCGCCCGACTCACCGAGGCGTTGCTCGTGGCCCGGCCCGAGGTCCTTGGCCGGTGGAACAGCGGCCTCGACTTCGTCGGCTCCCTGCCCGGCAAGCGCGGCGAAGTCGAAGTCGTGTTCACCTCCCCGCCCCGAGAGGTGATCCACGAGCACTGGGAGCAGTACGGCCGGCCGCTGGAGCACACCCAGTACAAGCTGCGCTTCCCTGTCACCGTTGAACCGGCCGAGATCCAGGCCGAGCGGATCGTGACCACGCTGCGGACCGGTGACCCCCGTGCCAACGCGGAGACCTGCGGCGGTTACACCGAGCAGGAATGAACAACCGGCTCGCCGTCCCCGGCGGACCGACATGGCGGGCGCGCAAGCTGGGACTTTCCTGGCGGGGATTTGGACCGCTAGATTCCTGTTTCTCGGGGGTGCTGGGGGTGTCCACCTGTCTCATGAAGGATGTCACGAATGCGTCTTTCGTCTCGCCGGGGTGTGATCCGCGCCGCGACCGCGGTCGCGGTGATCGCCCTGCCTGTCTCCCTCGCCGTCCCTGCCGCGGCTGATCCGGCGGCCGACGCGCGGCAGCGAGCCGACTCGATCACCGCGCCGAGCGTGATGCGGCATCTGCGGGCGCTGCAGGCCATCGCCGACGCCAACGACGGCACCCGCGCGTCCGGCACTCCGGGTTTCGCGGCGTCGCGGGACTACGTGGCCGGGAAGCTGAGGAAGGCCGGCTACAACGTCACCGTCCAGCCGTTCGAGTTCCCGTTCTTCGCCGAGAACTCGACCGCGACGCTGAACCAGGTGTCGCCGGATCCGACGACGTACGCGCCGACGCCGCCGGACGGCAGCTCGGTCGGCGACTTCGCCACCATGACCTACTCCGGGTCGGGCGACGTGACCGCCCCGGTGCAGGCCGTCGACCTGGTGCTGCCGCCGGGAGCGGAACCCAACACCTCCACCTCGGGGTGTGAGGCCGCCGACTTCACCGGCTTCACCGCGGGCAACATCGCGCTGGTGCAGCGCGGCACCTGCACCTTCGAGGCCAAGGCCGCCAACGCCCGGGCCGCCGGCGCAGCCGGCGTGATCATCTTCAACGAGGGCCAGGCGGGCCGCACGGAGACGCTGCAGGGCACGCTCGGCACCCCGAACTTCGCGTTCCCTGTGGTGGGGACGAGCTTCGCGGTCGGCGAAGACCTCGCGTCTCCCGCGGGGACCGTGGTACGGGTCGCCACCGACACCGAAAGCGAGGTCCGGACCACCTGGAACGTACTGGCCGAGTCCAAGAAGGGCCGCGCGGACCGGGTCGTGATGGGCGGCGCCCACCTCGACAGCGTGCTGCCCGGGCCGGGCATCAACGACAACGGCTCCGGCAGCTCGGCGCTGCTGGAGGTCGCCGTTCAGCTGAGCAAGATCCCGCCGAAGAACAAGCTGCGGTTCGCCTGGTGGGGCGCCGAGGAGCTGGGCCTGCTCGGCGCGGAGCACTACGTCGCGAGGCTGTCTCCGGAGGAGCTGGCGAAGATCAAGCTCTATCTGAACTACGACATGGTCGCCTCGCCGAACTACGCGTTCAAGATCTACGACGGTGACGACTCCGACGCCGTCGGCGCCCCGGCCGGGCCGCCCGGGTCGGACGAGATCGAGAAGACGTTCGAGAAGTACTTCGACGCGCTGCGCCTCGGGCACGTCGGCACCGACTTCGACGGGCGCTCGGACTACGGCCCGTTCATCGCGGCCGGGATCCCGTCCGGCGGCCTGTTCACCGGCGCCGAGGGCGTCAAGACCGCCGAGGAGGCCGCGCTGTTCGGCGGCGAGGCGGACGTCGCGTACGACAGCTGCTACCACCAGGGCTGCGACACCATCGACAACGTCGACCAAAGAGCGCTGGCCGTCAACACCGGCGCCATGGCGCACTCCGCGGTGACGTACGCGTTCGCCGGCGACCTGCCCGGCCCGGACACCCGCCCCGCCGCGGCGACGGCCCGGACCCTGCAGGCCGCCGACCGGCACGACCACGCGCTCACCCGATAGCCAACGGGCGACGACCGCGACGGTGCCCGTGTCCCGCCACCCGGTGGGACACGGGCACCGGTCACGGTGCCCCGGGTGCCGGTGGCGTCGCGCTCGGGGGCTTAAGCGTCTGGAAGGGGCCGGCGGCCGGCGAAGCCGAGCTCGCTGAGGTGGTACCACGCCAGCTCCACGTCGCCCTCGAGCCAGCACAGGCGCACGGAACGGCCGTCGAGGTGGGCGGGAAAGTCGAGCAGCAGCGGCGCCACGCCCTTGACCTCGATGCCCCGGTCGTTGAACCAGCTGGCCACGTCGTCCAGCCGCGCCTCGAACGCCTTCGCCTCGGCCACGCCGCCCAGCGCCGAGGAGCCGGCCGTCTGCAGCTCATAGGCGAGCTGGCTGAGATCGGCCCTGACCTGGACGAACTCGTCGGCCTGTTCGAGCACCCGCGGCAGCAGGGCGCGCGCCTCGGCTACGGTGAACTCCCGATTGGCCATGCGTTGGGCACCTCTCCGTCCGGTCGCAGGGCAGGTTACCTGATCTTCTACCGGCGGTGCCGAGGCGGCAGCACGCGGACCATCGCGATGCGCGGGGCGAGGTGGACGCCCGCGTCGACCTCGATCTGCCACTGCCGCCGCAGCTGTGGGCCCCACTCGGGGCGAGGCAGCTCCGCGAAGCCGCGCCGCGCATACCAAGGACCGTTCCAGGGGATGTCGCGGAAGGTCGTGAGCGTGATGCGCGGCAGGCCGTGGTCGCCGGCGAGCGCCGCCACCGCGTCGAGCAGCCGCGAGCCCAGGCGCCGCGCCGACCGTGGCCGGGATCCACCGCCAACTGTTCCAGGTGCGACGCCCCGTCGAGAACGCCCACGGCGGCGAAGGCGACCGCCGGGTCTCCCAGGACGAGGACGTCCCGCGCGCCGCGCAGGCTCTCCTCCGGCTCATCGGGCGGCAAGTACAGCCCGCGGGTGTGGAACAACGTGTCGGCGCGCCGGCTCACGTCGACGAGCACGGGGATGTCGCGCTCGGCCATCGGCCGCACCGGACCATAATCCACAGTGGCGTCTTCCCTACTCCGACGGTTGTCCGGCGGGCGGCAGGGCGGGCTGCGCGGCGGCGCCGATGCCGACGCCGACGCCGATGCCGGTCAGTCTGACGGTCTTGCTCTGGCCGCCGGCCGTGATCTTCGCGGTGTCTTTGAAGATGCCCGCCGTCGCCGGCGTGAAGCGGATCGCCACCGTCCGCGCCCTGTTGGGCTCGACATCCGCCGCCTCACCCACGGGTGCGAACACGGCACCGTTGGCCATCTCCACGGGCGATATCTGCAGCCGCGCCTCGCCCCTGTTGGCGATCGTGAACTCGAGGTTCGTGGAGGAGCCCGCCGCGACCTCGCCGAAGTCGAGCGAGGACGGTGTGACCTCGAACGGCACGTCCTCCGCTTCGGACGCCTTCTTGCCCGGGCCGAGAATGATGTCGGTGACCCGCTCCACGAGCCGCATGAAGACGTGCTGGCGATAGCCGACGACGAAGGCGATCACCATGAGGGTGGCCGCGCCGCTGGGCGTGAGGTCGGGCTCGCCACCGCCGTCCTGGCCCACCGTGCCCAGGATCAGCACCACGATCAGCGCCGCGAACGTGCCGAACGCCGTGCCGAGCAGCGGACGAGTCAGGTGCCAGGCGTTCCATTGCTGCCGCTCGGACCGCGGTTCGTTCTCGTACCTGCGCCCAGCCAACGAAACGGTCGACCCAAGAGCAGCGCCACTAACAAAACGAATATCGTCGTGTCGTATCCGAGTATGAAACCCTGGCCCAGCCTCGTAATTACCGATCGCCCTGCCGTCTTCGCCATCTCGAAAGCCCTCTGCCCGCCGGGTCGCCGCCCGCAATCAACACCGCCCCTATCGACGATTTCGCGGTGCAGGGAGTTGCCGATCAAAACTCGGTCTTGCCTTCGCCGCGAGCCGCAGCGTCGACCCCCAAGGCGCTTTTAGATCAACAATGATGATTGGCGCGAAGTTGAGCCGTCAACCTCTTTTCGCGTGGCCGCGCCGTTGACCACATGCGGACCGACACCCGGCGACAACGCCATCTTGACTGCATATACGAACGATGGCTACTGTCCGCATATAGGGTGACACGCAGGATAGTCGCCGATCAAGTGTACTGGGAAAGGCGGAGTATTCGCGCGCGCCGGCTACCTGAACAGGCGCGGATATAGATCTTCCCGGTTAATTCTGGAACAACATCACCTGCGGCATGCCCCGCGAAAAAACAAAGGAGATCACGGCCGCTTGCCGTTTGCGTGGTGCAGTTTCCAAGGCCGTCCAAGTGCGCGGAGACGGAAGGAGTTCTGATATGCCGCAGCACATTCAGGGTAACTGGCGATGGTGCCACAAGTGTGAGGGGCTGTGGTTCAACGGCCACGCCACCAAGGGCGTGTGTCCGGCGGGCGGCGCACACGACCTCACCGGCAGCGGCAACTACGCGCTGATCGACACTTTCCCCGGCGGCGCACGGCAGCCGAACTGGCGCTGGTGCGGCAAATGCGAGGGTCTGTGGTTCGCCGGCAACATCACCAAGGGGCCGTGCCCCGCCGGCGGAGACCACTCGCAGGCCGGCAGCGGCGACTACTCCATCGTGCACAACACGCCCAGCGTGCCGGAGCAGAGCAACTGGCGCTGGTGCAACAAGTGCCAGGGCCTGTGGTTCAACGGCCACGCCACCAAAGGTGTGTGCAAGGCGGGCGGCACGCACTCCAGCTCGGGCAGCGGGGACTACCGGATCGCCCAGCTCCCGCAGAACGTCCGGGTGCACGTCAAGGTGCTCACCGCCCCCTCCCGGTTCACGGTCAACGAGATGCTGGACGGCATGCGGCAGGTCTACAACGCCGTGGGCATCGGGGTCGACTTAGCCGGCACGGAGAACCTGAACCTCCCCGCCCTCAACGACTGCGACGTGGGCGCCTGCAGCGGCGCGCCCACCGCGGAGCAGGTCTCGCTGTTCAGCAACCGCAACAACGTCGGCGCCAACGACCTCGTGATCTACTTCGTGCGCTCGACGGTGCCGGCGTTCAACGGCTGCGCGACCCACCCGGCCGGGCAGCCGGGCGCCGTGGTCGCCTCGATCGCGAGCCAGTGGACGCTCGGTCACGAGATCGGCCACGTGCTGGGTCTGGCGCACTGCGACACGGCGATGGCGCCCCTGTTCGATCGCCTGATGACCGGTCAGGGTACGGACAACATCACCAACGCACCTCCGGATGTCATCGCCTCCGAGGTGTCGACCATGAAGTCCAGCGTGCTCACCGTGGCCGCGTAGGAGGAACAGTCCCATGCCTGTCACCTTTGACGATGTGCGCGCGGCGCTGCTGCCGGACGAACCCCAGTACGCCGCCGCCGCGGCAAGCCTCGGCACCGATGCCCTGCCGCATCTCGCCGCCCTGGTCGCCGGCGACGACATCAACCTCGCTTCGAAGGCCACCTACCTGGCCAGCATGATCGACCCCGCCGACACCTCCAATGCCGTGCGGACCGCCGCCGAGCACAGCGAACCCGTCGTACGAGTGGCCGCGGCGGGCGCGGCCGGCAACCTCGGCGGGGACGCCGCCGAGCCGATCCTGCTGACCCTGCTGGACGACGAGGACGTCGGCATCCGCAAAGTGGCCCTGCTGTCGGTGCGCGCCACCCCCGGGCCCGAGCTGACCGCCAAGATCACAGAGTTGTCCCAGGACCGGGGCGTGGACGAGGTGGTGCGCACCCTGTCCGAGGAGATCATCGAAGGCGGCTGAGCCGCTCGGATCACCGCGGCCACCCCCTGACCCCGCGCGGTCAGGCGGGTGGCCGGCGGCGGAGCATGTCGTCCACCACGCGCGCCGCCGCGTTGCCGTCGTCCAACGCGCAGAACGTGTCGCGGAAGTCCGCGTAGGCCTCGGCGTAGCCGGCGGCCACGTCGTCCACGGCCCGGACGGCCTCGATGACCTCCTCCGAGGTGGCGAGCAACGGGCCGGGAGCGCGGGCGGCGAAGTCGAACGACAGGCCGCGCGTCGTGTCGCGGTAGCGCTCCAGGTCATAGGCGAAGAAGAGCATCGGGCGGCCGGTGCCGCCGAAGTCGAACATGGCCGAGGAGTAGTCCGTCACCAGGATGTCGCTGGCCAGATACAGCTCGTTGACGTCGGGGTAGGTGGACACATCCCGGACGAAGCGGCTGTCCTCCACCCGGACGGCCTTGGTGATGAGGTGGTGCAGGCGGAGCAGCAGCACATGATCGTCGCCGAGCGCGCGGCGGGCCCGTTCCAGGTCCAGCTTCAGGTCGAAGCCGTAGACCCCCGGGCCCGAGTTCTGGTCGTCCCGCCAGGTCGGCACATAGAGCACCACCCGCTTCCCCGCGGGAATTCCCAGCCGCGCGCGGGCCGCGGCCGCGCGCCGCGCCACCGCGGCGGGGCCGCCGGCATGGAGCACGTCGTTGCGCGGGTAGCCGAACTCGCCGACCGCGCCCTCGTAGCGCAGGGCGCGGCGCAGGATCGGCGTGGTGAACGCGCTTTGTGAGACGAGCAGGTCCCAGTTGGCGGCATCGGCGCCCAGCAGCTCCATGCGCCTGCGACCGCGCTCGAAGGCCGGCGCCTCGATGTCGAAGCCGATCCGCTTCAGCGGGCTGCCGTGCCAGGTCTGGACGTAGACCTGGCCGGCGCGTTTGACGTACCAGTGCTGGAGTCCGCAGTTACTCACGATGTACCGGGCGGTGGCCAGGGCCGCGTAGTGCTCCTTGCTCCCGATCAGCGACATCCGGGCGGGGCCGGGCGGGCGCAGGCACCCGCCGTCGGAGGTCCACACGTACTCCAGGTCCAGGCCGCGCCCCCACATCTCCTCGTAGATCGCCCGCGGGTTGCAGGCGTACTGGGTGCCGAAGTAGCTCTCGAACACGACCAGGTCGCGCAGCGGCCGTTGCCGCAGCAGCGGATAGGTGCGACGGCGCAGCAGCCCCTGGGCGTAGGCGCCGCGCTCGTCGTCCGCGTAACCGCCGCGGATCACCAGGCGCAGCGCGTCGACCCGGTACGTGCGCAGCTCCATGTCCTGCGCCCCGATCCGGTGCCAGCCGCCGAGCCCGTCGAGCAGGTCGCGTTCGACCAGGACCGGCCGGCGCTCCCCCGCCACCTCGACGCGGATGTCCCAGGTGCCCAGCGCGCCGGCCAGGCGGTGGCCGAAGCTGCCGACCTCGTCGAGCGACACGGCCGCCGTGAACCGCGAACCGCTCCAGCGCAGCGGGAAGCGCAGCGTCCCCGACCCGCTGTGGTGACAGAAGGAGATCTCGGCCGGGCGGGTGTCCGGATCCGCGCAGCGGCCGGCGAGGCTCAGCCGTCCGTCGCCGGTCCAGTCGATCCGATCGACGACGACGTGCGGCGCCCGCTCGATCAGCACGAGTTCGCCGTACCGGTTGCCGGTGATCGCGATCTCCCTGGCGGGCGCGGGCTCCGCGTTCTCCCGTTCGTTGCCGCGCAACGCGTGGCGGGTGGCGGTGAAGTCGTCCCCGACCGTCACGTTGAGCGGATCGGCGTCGCCGCCCTGCTCGATGGTGACTCTCCACTGGACACCCGCATCCAGCGCGAGCCTGGACCGACTGGAAACCGGCGCCACTGGCACGGCCGGCAGCGCCGGCATCGCCGGCGGCATCGGCCGACGGTCCGACTCCGCCGGGAGCAGCCGCTCCAACGCGAACGTCGCGGCGAACCGGCGCCGGCCGCCCTCCTCGGCGCCGACGGTCAGCGGCGCGCGGACCGTGAGCGTGTTCCGCCGCAGCCGTACGGCCAGCACGGCGTCGTCCGGCAACGCGACGTCCGTCCATCCGGTGAGGTGCAGAGCGTCGCCGCCGACGTGGTACTCGACGAGCCGCGCGGCCACCTGTGCCGTCCTGATCACCAGGTGACCGCGCTGGCTGATGGCCGGCTGGACGCGGATCAGCCCGCCCTTGCCGTCCGGTATGTCCCGGAACGGGGGATGCTCGGCCCGGCCCGGCAGCGGCCCGGCCAACGGCCCGCGCCGGAACGTCCCCCTGGTCGCGAGGAGCACATGGAGCTCCCACGTCCTCGGCACCTTGCCGGACATGGCGCCCAGCCGCGCCGGGTCGATCTCGACCTCGAACCCCGACCAGTCGAAGCAGCGGCCCCGCTGGTTGATCGTCGCGGTGACATCCGGACGCCGGACCCGTCTGACGCGCACCGGCCAGGCCCGCCTGGTCCCGGCCAGGCGCAGCAGCACCACCAGCCGGCACCGCCCGCGGTGCCGGGTGCCCAGGCCGTCGACGTAGGCGTGCCCGCTGATCCACAGCCGGCCGTTCCGCCATTCGACGTCGTCCACTCCGGTCCGCAGCCTGAGCTCCTGTCCCAGTTCGTAGACGCTGTCCGGAATGTCCCGAGACCCGAAGAACGGGTACTTCGCGTACCAGCGGCGGCGCTTGCGCACCAGTCCGGCCCGGCGGGTGCCGCCGGCCTCGAAGTCGAGCACCTCGAGCAGTTCGTCCAGCAGGCCCCGGCGGAGCAGGTGGTAGCGCAGGCGGGTGATCGCCGGCAGTCCGTCGAACACCGACGCGTCGACCTGCGCCAGATAGGCCCCGCTCAGCTCGCGGAACCGGCGCCGGTAGTCCCCGTCGGCCCGGCCGAGCGCGTTGACGTACGGCCGCAGGTCGCTGCTCAGCACGTACCCGTCGTACGCGCGGACGAGCTCCGGTGGCGCGTGTTCGGCGAGGAACTCCCGGATCCCGCTGACGCGGGAGAGCCTGGCCGTCATGTTCGCGATCTCGCTGCGCCGCTGGGTGATGGACGCGTCGCCGTTCTCGCGCACGCGGTAGTAGTAGACGACGTCGGTCAGCACATCCACGGAGGCGGCGCGGAAATGGGCCGGAATCGTCACCGGGATGTCCTCGTACAGGCCCGCCGGGAAGCTGAAGCCGTACGTGTCCCAAAACGACCGGCGGAACACCTTGTTCGTCGCCGTACGGTCCATGAGCAGGCTGGGCCGCTGGGTGACATGCGTCGTCCGGTGGGCGGTACGGAAGGTCGCGATGTGCATGTCCGACGGATAGATCCGAGCCGAGTCGAACCGCGCGACGTTGCCGCAGGCGATGTCCGACCCGGTCTCCTCCAACGATCCGACGAGCAGCTCGTAGCCGGTGCGTGCGACCACGTCGTCGCTGTCGGCGAAGGCGAGGTAGGTGCCGCGGGCGCGCGCGGCGCCCGCGTTGCGCGCCGGACCCAGCCCATGGTTCGCCTGCTGGAGGAGCACGAAGCGCGGATCGCGATCGGCGAAGTCTTTGGCGATCACGGCCGCGGCGTCCGGCGACCCGTCGTCCACCATGATCACTTCGATGTCCCGCAGCGTCTGCGTCCGCAGTGACTCAAGGCATTCCGCCAGATACTGCTCGACCGCGTAGAACGGAACCACAACGCTGAGTGTGGGCGGCATCATCGACGCCCCTTCCGGATCTTGCGGAGTGAGTTCCTCCGTCGGCCGTCCGATCGTCCACGAGAATGCTCGGCCGTCCGGCCCCCGCGCCCTAGGGTCGTACGGCCGACGAACAGCGACGAAGGACCTGAAGGAATCCTCATGTTCGGCTCACCCCCGTTTTAGGCCGCCGCGAAATAAAGGGCGCATGACAAAGCGACGGCGCGGACGACGGTGCTGGACAGTGGTGCTCGCGGCACTCATCGGCGCGGCGTGGCCGCCGGCGTCGTCGCCCGCGGCGTTCGCCGCCCCGGACCGCGCGTCGGTGTGCCAGGGCACAGGAACGGCCGGGGACCCAGGTCCCTCCGGCCGCGGCAGGGGCAGCGGCGGCGGCCGCCGCGGGGGCGACTGTGCGGAGGACCACCACGCCACGCCGAGGGCCACGGCATCGTCGATGTCCCCGACCACGGCCCCGACGCCCACGGCCCCGACGCCCACGGCCCCAACACCGACGACCCCGGAACCGACACCGACGCCCTCGGACCACTCGTCGCCCTCGGAACACTCGTCGGCCCGGCCCGCCTCCACGGACGGACAGGACCGCGGCCCCGGCCCCGGCGCCGGAGCCGGGGCCGGGCTCAGCGCCGGTGTCCTCGCCGGATCGCTGGCGGCACTCGGCGGCCTGGGCGCGCTCGTCGGGGCGGGCTTCAGCGTACGGAACCGGCTGCGGAGGTTGCGCTAGATGCGCGCCTTCCTCCGCCCCTACCGGCTGCCCCTCTCGCTCGCCGGCGTCCTTGCCGTGGCCGAGACCGCGATCGGGCTGGCCCAGCCCTGGCCGCTGCAGGTGGCCGTCGACAACGCGATCGGCGGCCGGCCGCCGCGCGGCTGGGCGGCCCCGCTCGCCGGGCTCTCCGCGCCGATGCTCGGCCTGGTCGCGGCGGTCGCGGCCGTGACGCTGGTGGCGGTGGGCGGCGTGATCGGATACCTGACCAGCTATCTGAGCGGCGCGGCCGCGGAACGCATCGGCGCCGACATGCGGTCGGCCGTGTTCGGCCGGCTGCTGGACCTGTCGCCGCGATTCCACGACCGGAACCGCAGCGGCGATCTCGTCACCCGGCTCACCGGTGACGTCGGGCACGTGCAGGACGCGCTCGTCGCGTGGTTCGTGACCGTGCTGCCTGAGGTGCTGACGCTGGCCGGCATGGCCGTGGTGATCGTGGTGATCGACCCGGCGATGGGCGCCGCGTCGTTCGCCGTGCTGCCCGGACTCGCCGTGCTCACGGTCTTCCGGCGGCGCCGGATGAGGTCGGCCCGCCGTCGCGCGCGCGCCCGCCAGGGACAACTCGCGGCGCGCGCCGGTGAGACGGTGCGGCACATCCGGGCGGTCCAGGCGTTCGGTCAGCAGGCCGCGGAGCGGGACCGCTTCCGCACCGACAACGTGCGGCTCACCGAGGCGCAGGTGTACTCGCTCGACGTCGAGTCCAGGTATGGTCCGGCGGCGGACCTGCTCCTCGCGGCCGGCGCCGGCTTCGTGCTGTGGATCGGCGTGCTGCGGGTCACGAGCGGGCAGATGTCGCTGGGCGTGCTGCTGGTCGTGCTCTCGTACCTGGGCAGCCTGTACGGCCCGGTCCGGTCGCTGACCCGGCTGGCGTCCACCATGGCGCGCGGCGCGGCGAGCCGGGAACGCCTCGCCGCGGTGCTCGCCTCCACCGACCGCGTCGCCGAGCGTCCGGGCGCCGTGCCCGCCCCCGCCTTCACCGCCGCCGGCCTGTCGGTACGCGACGTGTCGTTCGGGTACGCGCCGCGGACGCCGGTGCTGAAGAACGTGAGCCTGACCCTGCGGCCCGGCGAGAAGGTCTGCCTCGTCGGACCGTCAGGGGCGGGCAAGTCCACGCTGTTGTCCCTGCTCGTCCGGCTGTACGACCCGGGCTCCGGGCTGATCGAGCTGGACGGCGTGGACCTGCGGCACATCACGCTCACATCGTTGCGGGAACGGATCGGTCTCGTCCCGCAAGATCCCTGGATCCTCGACGGCACGATCGCCGACAACATCGCGTTCGGCAGGCCGACCGCCGCCCGGGACGAAGTGGTGGCCGCGGCGCGCCTCGCCCTCGTCGACGGGTTCGTCCGCCGCCAGCCGGATGGCTACGACACGGTCGTGGGCGAGGGCGGCGTGATGTTGTCCGGCGGCCAGCGGCGCCGCATCGCGATCGCCCGGGCGCTGCTGCGCGGGTCGGTGCTCCTGCTGCTGGACGAGCCGACGAGCGGGCTCGACGCCGCGGCGGAACGGGCCGTTCTCGAGTCGATCCAACGCGCGTGCGCCGGGCGCGGGCTGCTCATGATCTCCCATCGCCTGCACCTGACCGCACAAGCCGATCGGGTGGTGGTCATGGAGGCCGGCCGCGTCGTCGAGGAGGGCGCACCAGGCGAGCTTCTCGAACGCGGCGGGGCCTTCGCGCGGTTGTGGTCGCTCCAGCACGGTTCCGCGCTCGGCGGCGAGCACGGACCCGGGGCGATCCGTTCACTCCCGTACGGAGGAGAAAGGAGGTGACCTCAATGTCGCACGGTAGCGGCCGCCGCGTCCGCGGCGGGCACCGCATATTCGCGGCGCACGGACATGATCGGAGCAAGAGCCGTAGCCGGTCCCGGACGCGCACACGGACTCGCACGAGAGATTGACGCACGAAGCGCCGGGGCGGCCGTCGGCCGCCCCGGCCCGACAGACGGGATGGACGACGGTGATCGCGGACGCCAACGCATGGGCCTTCGAACCGGGAGCCGAGATGGCACCCGGGCTGCGCGCGTGGACCTGTCTCGGGGCGGGCGATCGCCACGAATCCTGGCTCGCCTGGTCGCAGCGGCACTGGAGCCCTGTGGTCGTGAAGCTGCCGGTGCCCGATCGCGCCCGCGACCGGAGAACGATCGAGGGGCTGGCCAGGCAGGCGCGGCTCGCCGGCTCGCTGGCGCATCCCGGCGTGCAGCGACTGCTCGGCACCGGCAACGACGGCAACGGCACAGGCACCCGCTATCTGATCTTCGAGTACGCCGAGGGGCCGACGCTGTCCGCGTCGCTCGACGACGAAGGGCCGCTGGACCCCGGTGATGTCGTCCGGCTCGGCCTTCAGCTCGCGGGCGTGCTGCACTATCTCCACGGGACGGAGATCGTGCACCTGGACCTGAAGCCGTCCAACATCTGCCTCGTCGACGGCCGCCCCGTGCTGCTGGACTTCGACGCGGCGTGCCGGGCGGGGCGGCGGCGCCCCGCGGGCGCGCCGATCGGCTCTCCGCCGTACATGGCCCCTGAGCAGTTTCACGACGACGAGGTGACGCCGCGATCGGACCTGTTCGCGCTCGGCGCCGTGCTGTATGAAGCCGTGCGCGGCCAGTGCCCGTACAACCCGGAGGAGACGCCGGACGGCTGGACCGTCCCGCAGGAGCGAGGCGCCCCACCGCTGCCGGAGGACGCTGTGCCCGCGGGGCTGGCCGAGGTGATCCGTGCGCTGCTCGATCCGCTGCCTGAGCGGCGGCCGGGAGACGCCCGTTCGGTGCTCACGGCGCTGGCCCGATCGCTGCCGCCAGGGGAGGAAGGGATGTGGCCGTCATGGGTGCGGTGACCTCCGGCCGGGCCGGATCCGGCGCGCCTGAACCGAGCGCGGCGATCACGCGTGCCTACAGGAACAACGTACGGACGCGGCATCGAAAGGGTCTGCGCGTGCCCCACATTCTGCTGATCGAGGACGACCCCCGCATCAGGGTCATCGTGGAGCGCGGACTCGGCGCGCGCGGCTTCGTCGTCACCTCGAGCCACGACGGCCCGTCCGGGCTGGAGATGGTGCACAAACTTGAGGTGGACCTCGTCATCCTCGACCTCATCCTCCCCGGCACTCACGGGCTGCGGGTGCTCGAGGAGCTGCGGACCATCCGGCCGCGGCTGCCCGTCATCGTGTTGACCGCGATCGACGACGCCGGGTCCAAGGTGGGCGGGCTGGACGCCGGCGCGGACGACTACGTGACCAAGCCCTTCTCGATCGAGGAACTCGCCGCCCGGATCCGGGCCCGGCTGCGGTTCCGCGACGCGGGCGGCGCGGCCGAGGCCACGCTCAAGGCAGGTCCGCTGACCGTCGACCTCATCACCCACCGGGCGGTGCTGCACGGCCGCGAGGTGGCGCTGTCGGCCCGTGAGCTCGCGCTGCTCGCGACCTTCATCCGCCACGTCGGGCAGGTGCTGTCCCGGCGTCAGCTGCTCGAACTCGTCTGGGACATCGACTTCGATCCCAGCTCTAACGTCGTCGAGGTCTACGTGGCGGCGCTGCGGCGCAAGATCGGAACTTCCTTCCTGGAGACCGTGCGCGGCCTCGGCTACCGGTTCGTCGTCCCCGATCAAGCGGTCGCGGAGCACGAGCCGGAAGGGGGTGCGCGTTGAAGGCGGCGATGGTGGCGTGCGGCATCGCCGTACTGTTCCTGGCCGCGGTGCTGGTGGGCATCGGCCAGCGTCCGGCGACCGACCGGCGTTCGCCCGCGCCGATCGAGCTGCGGCAGGCGACCGAGCCGGTCATCAGTCCCTCTCCGAGCCCGTCGGGCACCCGTACCGTCGAACGGGACGTCGACCATCGCGGCCTCGACTACTACGACGACCACGGCGGCCGGCGCGGCGGGAACGACTCGAGCGGCCACGGCAGCGGAAGCCGATCGGGGCCCGGAAGCGGCTCCGGCTCCGGCTCCGGCTCCGGCTCCGGCTCCGGCTCCGGCGACGATCGCCCGGGCGGCTGACCATGAGCGGAACGGTCACGGGCGACATATCTCTTGGGCGGGTTCTCGCCGGCCGGTATCGACTGTCGGGCCTGATCGGCGCGGGCGGGCTGGCCCGCGTATACCGGGCCGTCGATGAGGCACTGCAGCGCCGGGTCGCCGTGAAGGTGCTGCATCCGCACCTGACCGCCGACGAACGGATCGTCCGCGCGTTCAAGGCCGAGGCGACTCTCGGCGCCGCGCTGGCCCACCCCGACGTGGTCAGGGTCTACGACGCCGGCCTCGACGGCGAGCCGCACTTCATCGTGATGGAACTGGTGCCCGGCGACACGCTGCACGACCTTCTGCTCGACCGCACCTCGCTGCCGCCCGCGCGGACGGCCGAGATCGCGATCGGGGTCTGCTCGGCCCTCGCCGCCGTCCACGACCGCGGCGTCGTGCACGGCGACGTCAAGCCCGCGAACATCATGATCACCGAGTCCGGCCAGGTAAAGCTGATCGACCTCGGCACCGCCCGCGCGGCCGGCGACGCGAGCGGCGAGCACGAACTCGTCCTGGCCACCCGCGCGTACTGCTCCCCCGAGCAGTTGTCGGGCGGGCCGATGGACGGCCGCTCCGATGTCTACTCCCTGGGCCTGGTCCTGCATCGCATGCTCACCGGCGCGCTGCCCGGCCGCGCGGCGGCGGACGGCGACGACCCCGGCCCGCCGCCGCGCCTGCTCGCCGTGGTGGAGCGGGCCACGGCCCCGGAACCCGCCGGCCGCCACCAAAGCGTGCGCGAGCTGCGCGCCGACCTCACCCGGGCACTGCACGGGGGCCCCGCCCTTCAGGCGGACGAACCCCACGGGGACGGTTGCCACACCAAGCCGCTGCCCCCGCGGGTGCGGCCGCCCGCACCGCATCAGGACGACGAACCAGTCGCCACGCCGACCCCGCCACGGCGGCGCGCCCTGCCGCTACCCGTCCGGCTGGCCGCCCTCACCGCACTGGTCATGGCCGCGGCGCTGATGGTCGTCATCGGCCTCACCCTGCAGATCACCCGAAACCATCTCGAAGGCGAGCTCAGACAGCGCCTCGACGTGGCCGCGCGGTCCTTCGAGCAGGGACCGGCGCGTCGTATCGACGGGCGGCCCGACGCGCTCGCGGTCGAGGCGCAACGCTGGCTCGCCGCGCAGGCCTTCCCCGATGACCAGGTCGTCGCCGTACGCACGGATCTGGGCGAGGTGCTGACCACCTCCGGCGGCCTGGACCTGCGGCGGGTCCCGCAGGCGCCGGCGCTGCTGCGCTCATCGCAGTCCCGGTGGTGGCGGCTGACCGGCGGCGACCGCACATCCTTCCTCGCCCTCACCGTTCCGCTCCTGCGGGGCGGGCGGCCGGCCGGCACGTTCGTGGTCGTGGCCGAGGAGACGCGGACGGCGGCGACCTGGCGGACCCTGCTGACCACGGCCGCCGCCGCGGGCGCGATCGGCCTCGTGCTGGCCGCCGTCCTGGCGTTCGTGATGATGCGCCGCGCGCTGCGACCGCTGTCGCGGATCTCCGGGCAGGTCGCGGCCATCCAGGCGAGCGGTGACCTGTCCCGCCGGGTGGCCGAGGACGGTCCCAACGACGAGGTGGGCCGCCTGGCGGCGGGGTTCAACCGTATGCTCGGCCGGCTCGACGACACCGTACGGTCCCAGCGCAGGTTCGTCGCCGACGCCTCGCACGAGCTGCGCACTCCCCTCACGGTCGCGAAGGGCCGGCTCGAGCTGGCCGCCGGCGAGCCCGATCCCGGCGAGGTGCGCGAGGCGCTCGCCGTCGCCGACACCGAGCTGGACCGCATGGCGCGCATCGTGCAAGAACTCCTGCTGCTCGCCAAGCTCGACGAGGGGCTTCCGCTCGCCAGCGAGCCCGTCGAGGTCGAGCTGATCGCCCAGGAGGCGTTGCTGCGCGGGCTGCGGACGGCCCGGCGGGAGGCGACGGTGCACGTCGATCCCGATCTGTTCGTGCCGGCCGACCGAGATCGGCTGCTGCAGGTGCTGTCCAATCTCGTCACCAACGCCGTCCAGCACGCGGGAGCCGACGCCCGGATCGCGCTGCGCGCCGCCCGGCGCGCGGACGGGCTGGTCGCCATCGAGGTCCACGACGACGGCACGGGCATCGCGCCCGCCGATCTCCCCCACGTCTTCGACCGCTTCTACCGGTCCCGGACCGAGCCCGGCGGGGCCGGACTCGGTCTCGCCATCGCCGCCTCGATCGTCCGCGCCATGGGCGGCCGGATCACCGTGGCGTCGACCCCACGGGAAGGCACCACCTTCACCGTCCTGCTCCCATCCGCCCGCTGACACCGGAGCAGACGGGACGCCTCGCGGAACGCTTCATTTCGGCGATTCGGGCGCTGACGCTGTTGCCATCCACGCGCGCGGACGAGACGCACGTTCCACAATCCCGCGGGCATCGGTCCTGATCATCGCGGGGTGCTACGGCTATGGCACATGGGCCGGCGCGAGACTGGTCACAGACCCGGCCTTCCTCAAGGAACCCCTGATCAGAGCCAGAATTTCGGTCGAGTGTCCCTTCTCCACCGAGGTCGTTGATCGGGCTCCCCAGGCGACCCACGTTCTGCGGATCCGGTCACTGGATGACGAATCCGTGCGTTCTCGGCGGGCGCACTGACAGCCGGGACCGATCACGTACGACGGCGAAGGGTTTGCAGGAGAAGGTCCTCGACGGGGGACAGCCGCCGGCGCTTCGTGAGGGGCTGGGCCGGGACTGTGTAGGTGTGGCCGAGCGGGCTGGTCCAGACGACATCGTCGAGACGGTTGCGGTGGACTTTCCAGCCGCCGTCTTTGAGGCGGTGGCAGGCGGTGCATTTGCAGTCGAGGTTCCAGACCTGGGTGGGGCCGCCGTGGGCGTGATCTCGGATGTGGTCGATCTCCGTGCGGCGGGCGGGGACGCGACAGCCGACGCCGCGGCAGGTGCGGTCGCGGGCCACGACAAAGGACCGCTGGCGGCCCGTCGGAGCTCGGCGCGCGTCGCGCTGGGGCGACTCATCGGGCGGGGCGGGCCGCTTGCGGGTGGTGCCGTGATGGATCAGGCCGCCGGTGACCGGGTGCGTGATGGAGTATCGCCAGACCGTGTCGGGGGTGCTGCGTGCGGCGGCGATCTGGCGGGCGATGTCGGCGATCACCGGGCCCCATCCGGCGAGCTCGGCGGTGTGGTCGGCGAGGCCGAGAAGGGTGGGCAGGTCGCAGGTCAGTTCGATCACGCCGCGCCGGTCGACGGGGCCTGGCCCGCTGTAGGTGCCGGCCAGCAGCGCCAGATAGATGTCGGCCCTGATCTGGTCGATCGGCCTGTCGTCGCCGGCCTGCTTGGCGGCCCGCGCGAGCGCGTCGAGTCGCTCGTCGGCGGCCGCGGTCTGGTCGGGGGGAAGATTGCAGCCCGCCAAGTAGGCGGTGCCGTCGGGGTTGAGGCCGCGCGCCACCTTCCGCTGGGCCACGCCGTCGTCGTAGTCCTTCCGCGCGGCGGCCGGGTCGGCCTCGATCACCAGCCGGCGCAGCCGGTAGGCCAACTGCCCGGTGGTCAGCCCCGGCGCCTCGGGCAGGATCTGCTCGACCACGCTCCGCGCGTGCTGCGCGGGCAGCATCGAGGTGCCATCGGCCAGCACCCTGGCCTTGGGGAGGTCGATGTCACCGGCCCGCAGCGCCGCCCAGACGGCCGGAACACCCTCGACCAACAGCCACGCGTCCTCCAGCCGGGCCTTGGCCGCCCGCTTGGTCCACGTCAGCGCCGCCGCGATCTCCGCCGCCGCGAGCACGGGAATGTCGGAATCCCACACCGAGGAGATATGTGCCGTCTCCGCCCGCACGCAATCGGCGACCGCCGTCAGGTCTGCCGCGAGCTCGGCCTGCTCGTGGGCGAGCTGACGGCTGCGCGCCTGGAGCAGGATCACCATGTCGTAGCCCGACAACCCGGCGCGGTCGATCGAGGCGAGCGCGGCGGCCAGCGCGGGGCCGGGCGGCAGCTCAGCCAACCCCTCCGGCAGCACGGCCACCGAACCCGCTCCGCGTTCGCTCACGCACCCAAAGTTACGCCGCCCCTCTGACATTTCTCGGAGACCAGGCCCCGGCAGGGATACGGCCTCCGCACCGAACTGCCGCCAATGCTGCTCGATCACCTGCCGGGCAAAGAGCGTCCGCGTCATAGAGAAGCGGATAGTTTCCCATGGGGTACACGCACATCAGCTCAGCGCGGCGCAGCAGGCTGCCAACATCAACAATGCGGCGGGCGACCAGACCATCCACGGCGGCCAGCAGGGCGAGTACCTAGCGTGTTGCGATGAAAGAGCGACTCGTAATGAAGGGGGCCAAGTCTCCTTGTCGGCTCTGAGTCACTCTCCACACGCCCCCGTGATTAAGGCCGTTCGGGTCACGGTCTGAGCGCACGCAGCGTGGACCGCTCGGCTTCGTCAATGATCGCTTTGACCCGCGCCGGGGGTGGGGTCGAGATCAGCTGCAGTGCGATCCCACGGACGAGGCCAACGAGGAACACGGCCATCGCCTCGGGGTCGGCATCTGCTCGCACCGAGCCGTCGCGGATTCCTTCGCGGACCTTGTCGGCGAGGAGGCGCCGGAAGCCGGCGTCTTGTTCCGCGTAGAGCGGCATCAGGACAGGATCGGCGGCAATCGCCTCGCCCCACATCTGCAGAAACGCGCCGGCTGCCGGACGTCGGCTGGTGACGTTCTTGAGGTAGGCGCGAACCGTGTCCGCCAGCCAGTCCGCGGCGCTATCCCCGAGCTCCGGAAGAGTGAAGGTCTGGGCATCTCGCATCACCGCGCGGAGCAGATTCTCGCGGCTGCCGAAGTGATGAGAGACGATCCCCCGGCTGTAGCCGGCGGCCTCGCCGACCGCCGCCAGGGTGAGCGCGCGCGACCCGTGCTGGGCGATCAGCTCCGTCGCGGCAGCCAGCACCCTGCGTTCGGTCTCTTCGCGACGCTCTCGCTGCGTGCGGCGAGCGCGAGGCTGATCGGGCAACAGGACTCCTCAGACATCGGGTCGGCCAAGCATATGGTCCGCCTGTTCTGCATGCGGGGCACGACCTGTTATGATACTTGTGTGTCAACCAACAAGTATCTGAAGGTGGTCTTGTGTCGCGCACTCCACTCGTCCTCGTCCACGGCAACCCCGAGACAGCGGCCATCTGGGGACCGCTCATCGGGGAGCTCGGTCGGGCCGACGCGGTAGTCCTGTCCCCGCCCGGGTTCGGCGTCCCCGCGCCCCGCGGCTTCGACTCGTCGACGACGGCCTATCGGGACTGGCTGGCGTCCCAGCTGGAGATGTTCCGCGCTCCGGTCGACCTGGTGGGTCACGACTGGGGCGGAATCCACGTCGCGGCGCTGGCCATGAGCCGTCCGGATTTGATTCGCAGCTGGGCCTCCGATGCACTCGGCGTGTTCGCGCCCGACTACGTCTGGCATCCGCGGGCACAGGTGTGGCAGCAGGAGGGTCCAGGGGAAGCCTCGGTGCAGAAGTTGTGGGGAGGCGATCTGGAGCAGCGACTCGCGGTGACGTCGGCCCTTGGTATGACCGGGCGCATGGCGGAGCGGGTCGCGGCAGGCATGGATCCCGAGATGGGGCGCGCCGTCCTCAAGCTGTTGCGGTCGGCACGACAGCCGGCGATGGCCGAAGCGGGACGGCTGCTCCCGAGCGCCGCAAGACGTCCAGGGCTCGCTCTCATCGCCGTTGACGACTTCGAGCGAGCTAGCGGGACGCTGGTGCAGCACGAGTGGGCAGCGCGGCAATCGGGCGCGAGGATGGCGCATCTTGAGGGCGTGGGCCATTGGTGGCCCGAGGAGACGCCTACGCCGGTTGCCAAGGCTCTGACGAGTTTCTGGGCAGAGCTGCCGGATCACGAAAGGAGCTAGTACCCGCGCCGGCCTCGCCATCGCCTGGCGGGGCTTGGTCGCGAACGCCACCTCCTCCGCTGAATGCTATGGGACTTCGACCTTGGCCGTGTCGATCCACCGTGCGAGGACGCTGAAGGCGGCGAGATATTCGAGAGCGGTTTGTTCTTCCCAATCGTCGCCGTGTTCATGTGCCGCGGGATTGCGAATGGCCTGATAGCAGCCCATGGCGAAACGCTTGACCGCCTCTTGCATGCCTCTGGCGGTTTGATCGTTGAGTCCGGCGGTGCTCACCACGAGGCGGGACTTGCCCGAAGGCGGCGGGTCAGAGAGGCGCTGAACGTCGTCGCGAACCTCGGAGAACCGCGTGGTCATCCTGGCGTCGAAGTGAAAGTTCGCGAGTTTCCGGTCGAGAACCTTGAGGACCTCTTTTACCGTGGGCTCTTGCCGACACATTTGCGCGGCCACGCGCTGGCCTCGCGGTCCGAGTTGTTCGTTATACGGAAGCGCGATGAGCCATGCCGGAACCCTATGCGCCGAATGGTCGTCCACGCTTCGCGGATTTCCTCCTGCGTCCCGAGCGGCGCGCGGTGCGGCGCGCCGCTCAGGACTGGCTCAGCACCCGTCAGGGATAGCTAACGAGGTTGGACGGGACGGTGGCGGTGCCCTGTGCGGCCGCGCCGGTGTTGTTGATGACGTGCGAGATGGTGCCGTTGCCGCCCAGCGACACGGTGAGCAGGTCGTGGAACCGGATGCCGGACCGGTTGGGCACCTCGAAGCCGCGGGCGGCCACGATCGAGGGGTTGACGTTGAAGAAGCAGTAGCTGCCGACGCCCCACGCCTCGTGGGTGGTGACGGAGTCGGCGACCTTGTAGGCGGCGTAGCCGTCGGCCGAGTCGGCGCGCCACGCCGACTGGCTCGGCGGGTCATACGGCATCTCGTTCTGCAGGAAGACGGTACGGCCGCCGTTGCCGTTCCAGATCACCTCGTACTTCTGGTAGTGCTCGACGAACAGGCCGTAGGCCATGACGTTGGCGCCGTTGACGATGAGGCCGGTGTCGGCGGTGTTCGTCGTCCAGCCGACGCCGCTGCCGTGGTCGGCCCGCCAGGCCCAGATGTGGTCGATGAGCGTGTTGTTGCTGTTCACCACCAGGCTGGTGGTGGCCTTGCCGGCGCCGGCCCCGCCGATGCGGAAGAAGAGATCCTGGATCGACGTGGGGTTGGCGGCGTGGTTCGCGCCCGAGCCGGTGGGGCCGACCTGGAGCAGCACCGGCGAGTTGACCGTGCCCGCGTCGAACAGCAGGCCGGCCAGCTTGACCCCGTCCACGTCGGCGACCGTCATCGGCGTCACGCCGCCGTCGGGGATGAGCGTCGGATAGCCGATGCCGAGCACCACGGTGTCGGGCCGAGTCACGTTGATCGTCTGGTTGAGGTGGTAGATGCCCGGCGTGAACAGCAGGTTCAGGCCGGAGGCGAGCGCCGCGTTGATGGTGGCGGCCGAGACGCCCGGCTTGGCCACGAAGAACCGGCTGAGCGGCAGCGACGTGCCGGGCGTCGCGCCGCCCGCCCACGTCGTGCCGCGCGAGTTCTGGCGGAGGGAGGGGACGAACACGTTGTAAGCGCCGCCGGAGTCGACGTAGAGGTAGGGCTTCTCGCGCGTCACCGGGCTGGTGGCGAGCGTCGTGTACGGCGGGCTGGGGAAGCTCTGCGCGGGCGCGCCGACCACGCCGGAGAACGTCATGTTCCACACGCCGTTGAGCCAGCCGCCGATCTGGCTGTCGCGGGTCAGCCATTGCTGCTGGGAGAACGGCTGGACCTCACCGTCGATCTTGGAGTCGGCGATGTAGCCGCCGCTGGCCCAGCCGAACCCCGTGGGCGCGAGGTTGAGCGCGCCGCGCACGTGCATGCGCCGGAACGGCGCGGCCTGCGAGACGGCCCAGCGGTTGTTGCCGCCTGCCGGGGTGATCGACAGGTTCTCGGCGGAGCGCCAGAAGTTCTGGGTCGCGTTGCCGCCGAACCAGCCGGCGTCCACGGTGACGCCGCCGTTGATCGTCACGTCGTCGGGGCTCCGCCCCAGGCCGGCGATCGAGGTGTAGAAGCCGATGTTGGCGTTGACGTTGTAGCTGCCCGGCTTGAACAGCAGGGCGTAGCGCTGGGATCCGAACTGGTTGGACTCCTGCTGGCTGAAGATCGAGTCCAGCCGGCTCTGGATGGTGCCGCCGGACATGGACGGGTCGAAGACGATGACGTTCGGCCCGAGGTCGCCGCCGCCGCCCGGCGGCTGGTCGGGCGAGGTGGTGCGGACGGCCAGCTCCCACAGCGAGTAGCCGTACTGCGTCGCCCGGGCGGTGCCGAGCATCCGGACGTACCGGCCGGTGCCGGAGACGTCGAGCGTCTGGGTCCCGCCGGTGCCGGCGGTGGTCGAGTAGATCGATGTCCAGCCGGA
The DNA here is from genome assembly GCA_035765195.1 of Streptosporangiaceae bacterium. Classification (GTDB taxonomy): domain Bacteria; phylum Actinomycetota; class Actinomycetes; order Streptosporangiales; family Streptosporangiaceae; genus CALAED01. The sequence goes on along the minus strand of DASTYC010000032.1, from coordinate 64,191 downwards.
GGCGTCCGCCGACACCTGGATCTGGAAGGCGCGGCCGTACGCGGCCTCCCACGTGAGCACGACCTGGCAGATCGACTGGCTCGCGCCCAGGTCGACCTGGAGCCACTGCGGGTCGCCGAACGCGCTGGACCAGCGCGTCCCGGCGTTGCCGTCCACCGCGTTCGCGGCGGACAGGCCGGCGCTCTCGGTGGAGGAGGCGGTGGCCGGCCGGCCCTGGGCCACGTTGGCGGTGCCGCACTCGGCCGCGGCGGCCCGCGGCGTGCCGCCGGGCGCGACGAGCACCAGACTCAGCGGCAGCAAAAGGGCGGTGAGCAAGGCGGGCGCCCCGCCCCGGACGACGACGCGTACGGATCGGGCGATCTGGCGGAGCAGGGGGCCGGAGAGTGGGGCGGGATGCATGAGCATCTCCTTTACGGGCGGGGTGGCGCGCCGCCTCTCCTTGCGACACGCCTTAATTCATGACGTGATTTAACTCACGCGGAATCGTCGCAGTCAAGAGGCGGAGGTCTGTGGTCATAGGCTCATGTCTTGCTTGTAATAAGAGCTGAAGCAAGCGACATGGGGTGGCGAGCATGGAGCGCAGACGCGGAACCGTCCGAGACCTGCGCCGGGACAACCGGTCGGTGCTGCTGTGGACGCTCTACTTCGACCAGCCGCTCAGCCGTCAGGACCTCAGCCAGGCCACCGGCCTGTCGCCGGCGTCGGTGAGCAACGTGACCCGCGAGCTCATCGGCGAGGGCGTGGTCGTGGAGGCGGGCTCGGTCGACTCCGACGGCGGCCGGCCCCGCGTGCTGCTGCGCATGAACCCCTCCTTTGGCTACGTCATCGGCGTCGACGTCGGCGAGACCCGCATTCGCGTCGAGCTGTTCGACCTGATGATGACCGTACGGGCGAAGGCCGACTATCCGCTGAACCCCAACGAACACGGCGTCGGCGAGGTCGTCGACGGCATCCTCGGGGGCCTGGCCACCGTGCTCGCCGACGGCGGCGTGGCCGCGTCGGCCGTGCTCGGCGTCGGCATCGGCGTGCCCGGCGTGGTCGAGCAGGGCGCCGAGGCGCTCGTCCACGGGCAGACGTACGGCTGGGACGCGGTCCCGCTGGAGGGCCTGCTGCGGTCCGGCACCGACCTGCCGCTCTACATCGACAACGGCGCCAAGACGATGGGCCAGGCCGAGCTGTGGTTCGGCGCCGGCAGGGGGGCGCAGAACGCCGTGATCGCCCTGATCGGCTCCGGCGTGGGCGCCAGCGTCATCACCAACGGCTCGACCTACCGCGGCTCCTCCTCCAGCGCCGGCGAGTGGGGCCACACGACGATCATGGTCGGCGGTCGGACCTGCCGGTGCGGCGCGTCCGGCTGCCTGGAGGCGTACGCCGGCGCCGAGGCGATCTTGGACCGCTATGGCCTGCCGCTGCCGGGCGACGATCAGGAGTCCGCGCTCGCGGCGCTGATCGAGGCCGCAGCCGCGCCTGGGCCGGCGTCGGCGCGGGCGGCGGAGGTCCTGGACGACACCGTCCGCTACCTGGGCGCCGGGATCGGCGGGCTGATCAACCTGTTCAACCCGGAGCGGATCATCCTCGGCGGCTGGGCCGGGCTGCTCCTCGGCGAGCGGTCGCTGCCGGCGATCCGCGAGGAGGCCCGGCGGCACTCGCTGCGCCAGCCCTTCGCCGAGACCTCGATCGAGCTGTGCCGGCTCGGGCCGGACGCGGTCGCCCTCGGCGCCGCCACGCTGCCGGTCGAGCGGCTGCTCAACGGCGTCGCTGCGGCGTCGCCGGGGGCGAGCCGGTCAGCGAGCTGATCAACACACTGATCGAGGGCTGACGAAACAGTCCTTGCCGGGGGCTTGCCTTACACCTTAAATCAGACCTTAAATTTAGTCGGGGTCGTTTACTCACAGAGAGGCCGCCGATCATGCGAAGACTTCGTATCGCCGGCGCGACCGTCGCGGCGACCACCGTCCTGCTCGCCACCGTCAGCGCGTGCGGCGGCGGCACGACGACCAGCGGCGGCGCCGGCAACGACAAGCCCACGACGCTCACCTACTGGGCCACCAACCAGGGCAGCAGCCTCGAAGACGACAAGCGCGTGCTCACGCCGGAGCTGCGGAAGTTCGAGCAGCAGACCGGCATCCACGTGAACCTCGAAGTCATCGGCTGGCCCGACCTGCTCAACCGCATCCTGGCCGCCACCTCGTCCGGCCAGGGCCCCGACGTGCTCAACATCGGCAACACCTGGTCGGCCTCGCTGCAGGCCACCGGCGCGCTGCTGCCCTTCGACGACGCCACCTTCGCCAAGATCGGCGGCAAGGAGCGCTTCGTGGCCTCGGCGCTCGGTTCCACCGGCACGCCGGGCAAGGCGCCGACCGCCGTCCCGCTCTACTCGCTCGCCTACGGCCTCTACTACAACAAGCAGCGCTTCAAGGAGGCGGGCATCACCAAGCCGCCGGCCACCTGGGCGGAGCTGGTCGCCTACGGCAAGAAGCTCACTCGCGGCGGCAGGTACGGCCTGGCGATCGAGGGCGCCAACAACTCCGAGAACGCCCACCACGCGTTCGTGTTCGCCAAGCAGCACGGCGCCGACTTCTTCGACGCCGCGGGCAAGGCCCGGCTCGACTCGCCGCAGGCGGTCGAGGGCGTCAAGCAGTACGTCGGCTTCATGGGCAACGACAAGATCGTCGCTCCTGGCAACGCCGAGTACGCCCAGAACGAGTCCGTCACCGACCTCGCCAAGGGCAAGGCCGCCATGCTGTTGTGGCAGGCGGCCGGCCGCCAGCTCAAGGCGCGCGGCATGAAGGCCGGCGACTATGGCGTGGCGCCCGTGCCGGTGCAGTCCGGAACACCCGGCCAGGGCACGAGCGTCAACTCGATGGTGGCGGGCATCAACATCGCGGTCTTCAAGAACACCCGCAACCTCGACGGCGCGCTGAAGTTCGTCCGGTTCATGACGAGTGACGCCGAGCAGAAGGCGCTGAACTCCACCTACGGCTCGTTGCCCCCGGTCATCTCGGCGCAGCAGGACCCGGCGTTCAACACCCCCGAGCTCACGGTGCTGCGCGGCGCCCTGGCCGACAGCGCCGCGCCGCTCCCCCAGGTGGCCGACGAGTCGCAGTTCGAGGAGCTGATCGGCACGGCGATGAAGGACCTGTTCGCCGACGCGGCGGCGGGCCGGCCCATCACCACCGAGGCCGTGCGCAAGCGTCTGGCCGAGGCGCAGCAGCAGATGCCGAAGTGAGCCACGCGCATGAGCACGGCCGTCCGGCCCGGGGTGGGGTCCCAGCCCCAGCACCGGCCCCAGCACCGGCCCAGGCCCACGTCCAGGTCCCTCCTTCTGGAGCGGGTCCGCCGCCTGGGCCTGCCCTACCTGTTCCTGGTGCCCGCGCTCGTCATGGAGCTGCTGGTCCACATCGTGCCGATGGTCGTCGGCATCACGATGAGCTTCAAGGAGCTGACGCGGTTCTTCATCAGCGACTGGAGCCGGGCGCCCTGGGCCGGGCTGGACAACTACCGGTTCGTCATCGACGTCAACCGGCCCGTCGGCGCGGCGCTGCTGCGCTCGTTCGGCGTCACCTGCGCGTTCACCGTGATCGCCGTCGGGCTGTGCTGGCTGTTCGGCGTCACGGTCGCGATCTTGATGCAGGACACGTTCCGCGGCCGCGGCGGCCTGCGCGCGCTGTTCCTGACGCCGTACGCCCTGCCCACGTACGCCGCCGTGATCATCTGGGCGTTCATGTTCCAGCACGACAACGGCCTGGTGAACCACGTCCTGCACGACCAGCTCGGGCTGACCGGGGAGCCGTCGTTCTGGCTGATCGGCGACAACAGCTTCGTCGCGCTGGTGGTCGTGTCGGTGTGGCGGACCTGGCCGTTCGCCTTCCTCATCGTGATGGCCGGGCTGCAGACCATCTCCAAGGAGCTGTACGAGGCGTCGTCGATCGACGGGGCCGGCGTCTGGCAGCAGATCCGCTACATCACGCTGCCGGCGCTGCGGCCGGTCAACCAGGTGCTCGTGCTGGTGCTGTTCCTGTGGACGTTCAACGACTTCAACGTGCCGTACGTGCTGTTCGGCAAGTCCGCGCCGAGCGCGGGTGACCTGATCTCGGTCCACATCTACCAGCGGTCGTTCGTCACCTGGAACTTCGGCACCGGCTCGGCCATGTCCGTCCTGCTGCTGCTGTTCCTGCTCGTGGTGACGGGCCTGTACCTGCCGCTCACCTCCCGGAGGAGGAGACGCGATGCGCGGCCTTCCTGAGCGCGGCTCTCCTGAGCGCGGCTCTCCTGGGACGCGCAGGTTGCCGACCGCGCCGCCGCGGTCGTTCGTGTGGACCAGGCGGGTGGTGCTCACCCTGTTCGCGGTGTTCGCCGCCGTCCCCGTCTACGCGATGCTCACCAGCTCGCTCAAGCCGCTGGCGGACGTCCAGGGCAAGTTCCGCTGGTTCCCCAGCGAGCTGACCGTCCGCCCGTACGTCGACATCTGGCACACCGTCCCGCTCGCCCGCTACTTCCTCAACTCGACCATCGTGGCGAGCGCGGCGACCGGCCTGTCGGTGACGATCGCGATCTTCTCGGCGTACGCGGTGAGCCGCTACCGCTTCCGCGGCAGGCGGCTGTTCACCGTGACCGTGCTGTCGACGCAGATGTTCCCGGGCATCTTGTTCCTGCTGCCGCTCTTCCTGATCTACGTCAACATCGGCAACGCGACCGGGATCGCGCTGTACGGCTCGCGCGCCGGCCTCATCCTCACCTACCTGACCTTCTCGCTGCCGTTCTCGATCTGGATGCTGGTCGGCTACTTCGACTCGATCCCGCGCGGCCTCGACGAGGCGGCCAGGGTCGACGGCTGCGGCCCGGTCGGCGCGCTGCTGCGCGTCGTCATCCCGGCCGCCACCCCCGGGATCGTCGCCGTCGCCATCTACGCGTTCATGACGGCCTGGAGCGAGGTCCTGTTCGCCTCCGTGATGACCAACGACACCACCCGCACGCTGGCCGTGGGCCTGCGCGGCTACTCCACCCAAAACGACGTCTATTGGAACCAGGTGATGGCCGCCTCGCTGGTCGTCAGCGTGCCGGTCGTCGCCGGGTTCCTCCTGCTGCAGCGCTACCTCGTCGCGGGCCTCACCGCGGGAGCCGTCAAGTGACCCTCAACGGGACCGAGGAAAGGGAGTTCATGAACGACCTGAACGACCTCGACGAACTGCCGACCGAGTTCATCTGGGGCGTGTCCACCTCCGCGTACCAGATCGAGGGCGCGGTGGCGGAGGACGGCCGGTCGCCGTCCATCTGGGACACGTTCGCCCACGCCCCCGGGAACGTGGACGGCGGCCACACCGGAGACGTCGCCTGCGACCACTATCACCGCTGGCCCGAGGACATCGAGCTGATGAAGCGGCTGGGCGTGGACGCCTACCGCTTCTCCATCGCCTGGCCGCGCGTGGTGCCGGGGGGCGACGGCCCGGTGAACCCGGCGGGCCTGGCCTTCTACGACAGGCTCGTCGACGCGCTGCTGGCGGCCGGCATCACGCCCTTCCCGACGCTTTACCACTGGGACCTGCCGCAGTCGCTGCAGGACCGCGGCGGCTGGGCGGTACGGGAGACCGCCGAGCACTTCGCCGCGTACGCCTCCCACGTGGTCGCGGCGCTCGGCGACCGCGTCACCCGCTGGGCCACGCTCAACGAACCCATGTGCGCCGCGTGGATCGGGCACATCGAGGGCCGCCACGCGCCCGGCGTGAGCGACATCACCGTCGCGGTCCCCGCGTCCTATCACCTGCTGCTGGCCCATGGCCTGGGCGCGCAGGCCATCCGCGCGGCCGCGCCCGGTGCCGGGGCCGGGGCCGAGGTCGGCATCGTCCACCTCGTGCATCCGTGCGAGCCGGGCACCGGCAGGGAGGCCGACGTCGCGGCCGCGACGCGCTACGACGGCCACGCCAACCGGTGGTGGCTCGACCCGGTCCACGGCCGCGGCTTCCCCGCGGACATGATCGACCTGTACGGCGTCGAGCTGCCGGAACGCCCCGGCGACCTCGACGCGATCGGCGCGCCGCTCGACTGGCTCGGCGTGAACTACTACAACCCCAGCGTCGTGGTGGCCGACCCCGAGGGTCCCCCGCCGTACGGACGGCTGGTGCCGCCGCCCGGCACCAGGCGGACGATGCTGGACTGGGAGATCCGCGCCGAGGGGCTCGAGCGCACCCTGCTGCGGGTGACCTCCGACTACCGTCCATCCCGGTTGTACGTCACCGAGAACGGCTCGGCCTGGCACGACACGGTCGGCCCTGACGGGCAGGTCGACGACCCGGAGCGGGTCCGCTACCTGGACGAGCACGTGGCCGCCTGCGCCCGCGCCGTCAGCCGGGGCGCGCCGGTGGCCGGCTACTTCGCCTGGTCGCTGCTCGACAACTTCGAATGGGCGTACGGCTACGACGCCAGGTTCGGCCTCGTCCACGTCGATTACGCCACACAGGTCCGCACCATCAAGGGCAGCGGCCACCGCTTCAACGACATCATCCGCCGGCACCGCGGCCGCACCCGCAGGGTGGCCTGAAGCCACACGACCCCGGCCGGGCCCAGCGCGGGCCGCGACCCTTCACCCCCCGCCATGAAGGAGACGAGATGAACACCCATCCCCGCCCATCTCGATCGCGAGCCCGCCGAGCCCGGCCGGCCGCATTGATCCTCGCCCTGACGCTCGTCGCCGGCCTGACGGCGACCCCGCGGGGCGCGGCGGCCGCGACCCTGCTCTCGCAGGGCCGGCCGGCGACGGCCTCCTCGACCGAGAACGCCGGCACCCCCGCCGCCGCGGCCGTCGACGGCAACACCGGGACGCGCTGGTCCAGCGCGTTCTCCGACCCGCAGTGGCTCCAGGTCGACCTCGGCGCCACCGCCACCGTCACCCAGGTCGTGCTGCGCTGGGAGACCGCGTACGGCAGCGCCTTCCAGCTCCAGACCTCCGCCAACGCCACCTCGTGGACGACCATCTTCAGCACGACGGCCGCGACCGGAGGCGTCCAGACGCTCAACGTCTCTGGCACCGGGCGCTACGTGCGGATGTTCGGCACGGCCCGGGCCACCCAGTGGGGCTACTCGCTGTGGGAGTTCCAGGTCTTCGGCACGCCGACCGACACCCCGCCCCCGCCGCCGCCTCCCGACTCGTTCTGGGGGGACACCTCGGCGATCCCGCCCGCGCGCAACGTCCTCACCGTCAAGGTGCTCAACCGGACGAACGGCCAGTACCCCGACAGCCAGGTGTTCTGGAGCTTCAACGGGCAGGTCCGCTCGATCGCCGAGCAGCCGTTCCTCGACATGCCGGCCAACTCCGCCGGCCGGATGTACTTCTACCTCGGCTCGCCGACCAGCCGCTACCAGGACTTCATCGAGTTCACGGTCGGCCCGGACGTGTTCAACGGGAACACCACCCGGGTCGACGGGTTCAGCGTGAAGCTCGCCATGCGGCTGCACGCCCACGACGGCTTCGACGTGTCGGTCGGCGAGGACCAGGCCACGTTCGCCGAGGACCGCTCGGCGACGTTCCAGCGGTTCGTCAACGAGGTGCCGGCCGAGTTCGACCAGCTCGCGCAGGTTGAGGCGCCGTTCCGGATCCCGGCTCCCGGCAACTCCCCCGCCTTCCAGCCGGGCGGCGCGCAGGCGAACTACTTCACCTCCTACGCGGCGTCGATCGGCGTCTCGGCGACGACCGCGCAGGTCACCGGCTGCGCCGGGCCGCTGGCGCAGGATCCGGCGAGGTGCGCGGCGCTCAACAGGCACGTCGCCACGCTCCCGCAGTCACAGTGGTCGGACCCGAGCCAGTACTACCGTGCCGCGCCGGCGAACTACTACGCCAAGTTCTGGCACGACCACGCGATCGGCCGCCTGGCCTACGGCTTCCCGTACGACGACGTCGCGAACCAGTCCTCGTTCATCTCCCACGGCGACCCGCAGTGGCTGCTGGTCGCCGTCGGCTGGTAACCCGGGGTGCGACATGAGGATCTCGAATCTGATCACGGCGGCGGTCGTGCTGGCCGCGAGCGTCGTCGTCGCCGTGCCCGCGCACCGTGCACACGCGGCGACCCTGCTCTCGCTGAACCGGCCGGCCACCGCGTCGTCGACCGAAGGCGCCGGCACGCCCGCCGCCGCGGCCGTCGACGGCAACACCGGAACACGCTGGTCCAGCGCGTTCAGCGACCCGCAGTGGCTCCAGGTCGACCTCGGCGCCACCGCCTCCATCAGCCAGATCGTGCTGCGCTGGGAGGCCGCGTACGGCACGGCGTTCCAGCTCCAGACCTCCGCCAACGCCACCTCGTGGACCACCATCTACAGCACGACGACCGGGACCGGCGGCACGCAGACCCTCGACGTCGCCGGCACCGGCCGCTACGTGCGGATGTACGGCACCGCCCGCGCCACCGGGTGGGGCTATTCGCTGTGGGAGTTCCAGGTCTACGGCTCGATCGAGAGCCTGCCGCCGCAGGGGACGCCGATCTCGGCGTTCAAGCAGGTCGCCGCGTCGTCGCATGAGGGCGGCAACGCACCGGCGGCGACGCTGGACGGCCGGACGAACACGCGCTGGTCGAGTCAGTTCAGCGACGACCAGTGGCTGCGCGTCGACCTGGGCGGCGCGGGCGGCACCGCCACCATCACCGGCGTGACGCTCAACTGGGAGAACGCCTACGCCACCGGCTACCACATCGACGTGTCGGACAACGGCTCGGCCTGGACCACCATCTACACCACGGCCACGGGCCGGGGCGGCGTGGAGAACCTCGGCGTGTCGGGCCGTGGCCGCTACATCCGGTTCGTGGGCACCGCCCGGGCCACGGGATACGGCTACTCGCTGTGGGAGTTCCAGGTCTTCGGCACCGTGGACTCCTCGGCCGCCACGCCGCCGCTGTTGTCGCGGCCGACGCGGGCGCCGGCGACCACGGGGCAGTTCGCGCTGTCCGCGCCCGCCGACCACGCGTTGATCACCAACACCCGGCGGCCCGCGCTGTCGTGGGCGAGCGTGCCCGGCGCGGTGCGCTACGAGGTGTGGATCAACATCAGCCGGACCGACTACGACTTCACCGCGTCCGGCCCGCTGCTCGACCTCTACACGAAGGTCGCCGAGACAACCGGCACCGGCTACACGCCGACCTGGGACATCGCCGACCGCTGGACGTACCAGTGGTTCGTCGTCGCGGTGGGCGGCGGCGGCGCGACGACCACGTCGAACATCCGCACGTTCGGCGTCTACCTCCCGGTCATCGAGGCCGCGGGCGACGGCGTCCCGATCGTGGGCGGCGCCCGCGACCTCAACAAGAACGGCGCGACCGAGCCGTACGAGGACTGGCGCCGGCCCGTGGAGACGCGCGTCGGCGACCTGCTCGGCCGGATGACCGCCGAGGAGAAGGCGTACCAGATGTTCTACAACGCGCAGGCGTACGCCCTGTCGGGCTGGCACTTCGGCCCCGCACAGGCCGGCGACCTCGACAGGGTGCTGCGCGCCGCCGCCGGGACCCGCCTGGGCATCCCGCCGGTCTCGGCGGGCGACACGATCGCCGGCCACCAGACCACCTATCCGCTGCAGAGCGCGCTGGCCGCGGCGAAGGACTACGCGCTGGACTACCGGCTCGGCGACATGCAGCGGCGCGAGCAGCTTGAGGTCGGCGCCCGCGGCGTGCTCGGCCCGCTCGCCGAGGTCGGCACGAAGGTGCTCTACCCGCGCATCCAGGAGGGCAACGGGGAGAGCGCCGACGTCGCGGCCGCCCAGGTGCGGGCCCTGGTCGCCGGACTGCAGGGCGGGCCCGAGCTGAACCCGGGCTCGGTGCTGGCGACCGTCAAGCACTGGCCGGGCGAGGGCGCCGGCGGCGAGGCCGGCATCACGTTCGACGCGGTGACCATCAAGTACCACATGATCCCGTGGCGGGCCGCGATCGAGGCCGGGGCTGTGAACGTCATGCCGGGCTACGCGGGCAGCTCATATCTCGATCCGGGCGGGCCGGGCGCCGGGAACAGCGCGCCGATCCTGCGCTACCTGCGCGACAACCTTCGCTACACCGGGCTCATCACGACGGACTGGCTGCCGTCGGGCGCCTGGGTCAGCGCGGCGAACGCCGGCTCCGACGTCATGGGCGGCGCCGACCCGGGCGCGGCCGGGTTCACCATCTCCGGCTTCCTGTCGAGCGTCCCGATCGCCCGCGTCAACGACGCGGTGACCAGGATCCTGCGGCTGAAGTTCCAGCTCGGGATCTTCGACCGTCCCTACGGCGACCCGGTGAACGGCCCGTACCGGCTGCACCAGCCGTCGTACGCCGCGCTGGCCAACCAGGCGGCCCGCGAGTCGCTCACCGTGTTGAAGAACGACGGCGTGCTGCCACTGCGTCTTCAGGCTGGCGACAACATCGTGGTGGCCGGGCCGCGCGCCACCGACGGCGCCTCCTGCTGCATCTGGACGAGCTACTTCCATCAGGAGTACTCGCTCAACCTGCTGGACGCGCTCAGGGCCCGGGCCGCGGCCGCGGGCGTCAACGTCCACTCCGGCTCAGGTCCGTCGCCCAAGCTGGCCGTGGTCGCCGTCGGCGAGCCGTCCTACACCCACGCCACCGCCTGGGTGAAGGAACAGCCGTTCCTGCCGCCCGACCAGCTCGCCGTCATCCAGGGCTTCCGGAACCAGGGCGTCCCGGTGGTCGTGGTGATGAACCTGCCCAGGCCCACCGTGATCACCGAATGGAACGGGCTCGCGAACGCCATCGTCATGACCTACCGCGGCGGCGAGGAGGTCGGCCCGGCGACCGCGAGCCTGCTGTTCGGCGACTACCAGCCGCGCGGCCGGCTGCCCTGGCAGCTCCCCCGCGCCGTCGACCAGATCCTGCGGCCAGGCGGCACCGACGTCGTCGCCGACGCGATCGAGGACTGGAACATCCCCTACGACCTCGGCGCCACCGCCGCCGAACGCGCCGACATCCGCGCCCGCGTCGACGCGGGCCAGCCCGTCCCGACCACCTACGGCAACCCCCTCTACCCCTACGGCGCCGGCCTCCAGTCCTGGCCGTAACTCCCGGCCTGGCCGTAACTCCCGGCCTGGCCGTAACTCCGACCCCGGCCCATGATCCACTAAACGGCCTTAATGGCCGGTCATGGCCGTGATCCACATAAAGCTGCACAAAAGGATAAACTTCGCCGCATTGGACACATCGTCAACAACGGCATTCCGGGCGGGTCGAGGGAGAGATATGTCCTGGCGTCAGCAACGCCTCGGGCGGGTCGCCGCGGCGGCATGCGTCGGCGCCGCCACCATGACCATCACGATGGCGGTGCCCGCCGCGGCCGCGTCCGGGTCGGCGGACTGCCCCGGCATCGACCTCAGCGATCCGCTGGGCAGCGTGAAGTGCCCGGTGGACGAGGTCACCCAGCGGGTCCTCCCCAGCAAGCCCGCGACCTCGGTGCCGACGACGCCTCCCGCGCCCGTACGCACGAGCGCGCCCGCCGCCAAGCCGAGCGCGAGTGAACAATCGACGTCGACCCGGCCGGCGCGGCGATCCGCGCCGGCCGCGGCCGAGCCCGCCGCCGAGAAGTCCCGAGACGGCGGCGCGAACGTCGGGCCGGCCACCATGTTCATGCCGTCCTCCATGCCGGCTTCCGTGCAGTTGCCGAACGCCGAGCCGTCCTACCCCTACCCAGAGGTGCTCGGCGTCCCCGGCCGGTCGTCCGTCCGAGCGGCCGCGGCCGAGGGCGCAGAAGACGCCCGGGCGATGTGGGCCCGGATCGCGGCGGCGCTGGTCATGGCACTGGTGGCGGGGCATTTGGGCGTGGTCACCCGGCGGCTGCGCCAAGAGACCGACCGCCCCGGCACCTGACCGGCTCCCCCTCGAAGGAGCACGCGCCCGCGGAAAAGCGATCGTCGAAGGCTGCGCTGCGCGGTTCTATAATTCCTTCGCCGCTGAAGGGAGCGCCCGAATATGCCCGAAATTGGAATTATCGGCGCCGGAATCTCCGGGCTGCACCTGGCGTTACGACTGCAGCAGCTTGGCGTGCCCACCGTGTTGTACGCGGAGCGCGGCCCTGAGGAGATCGCCAATGGCAGGCCGAGCAATCTGGTGGTCCGTTTCGGGCAGACCCGGGAGCGCGAGCGGCTCCTGGGCGTCGCACATTGGGACGACCCCGAGTTGGACGTTCGTGGCCTCAACGTCGCGGCGGAAACCACCCCGCCACTGGGGTTTTTCGGAAGGTTGACGAAACCCGCCGGCGGCGTGGATTTCCGGGTCTATCTGCCTCGGCTTATTCGTGACTATGTCGATCGCGGCGGCCGTTTCGAGGTCCTGGCGCCAGACGCGACGGTGATCGACCGGCTGGCACGGCGACACGACATGATGGTGGTCGCCGCCGGGCGGCGTGACGTGGGTGAGCTGTTCCCCAGGGACGCCGCCCGCTCGCCGTACGGCGGTCCGCAGCGGCTGCTCTGCGCCGGCCTGTACCAAGGCATCGCCCCCAGCGATCCGTCGTGGGTCCATTTCCAGCTGATACCGGATGTCGGGGAGATCTTCACGACGAGGCTGTTGTCGCTGGAGGGCTCGATCCACGGAATGGTCATCGAGGCGATCCCCGGCGGACCACTGGAGCGGATGGCCCATTTGGAGTACAGCGAGGCACCCGCGAAGTTCGAGCGCGACTTGCTCGATTTGCTCGCCGAGCACGCACCGCCGCTGCGGGAACGCATCGAGGCCGCGGCGTTCGGATTGGCCCGTCCCATCGATTTGCTCCAGGGCGCCATCACGCCCACCGTGCGCGGCGGATGGGCCCGGCTTTCCGGCGACCGCTACGCGATGGCCCTCGGCGACGCCTGGGTGCTGAACGATCCGATCGCCGGCCAAGGGGCAAATCTCGGCTCGGCCTGCGCATTCGCGCTCGCCGATTTGATAACGGCCGGCGGTCCGTTCGACGAAGAATTCTGCCGACGGGCCGAAAGGGAATTGTGGCGGCTGGCCGAGCCGGTGGTCGGCTGGTCGAACGCCGCCCTCGGGCCGCCCCCCGACCACGTGCTGGACATTATGCGGGCGGGAACGGCCGATCAGCGGGTCGCGGACGCTTTCATCAACAACTTCGATGATCCGGCGGCGATGTGGGAGGTCTTGCGCTCCCCGGACAACACCAGAGCCTGGCTGAATCACGTCAGGAGCTGATTTCCAGACAGCCGCGGCGGACTGTCCGGCGGGTCACATTCGCTTGGCCAGGTCGGCGGCCACCTCGACGGCGATCTGGATCGTCCGGGCGGCGAGGGGAGATTGGGTCCGCCCCGCGAGCCAGTGCAGGAAGATTTCGCGAGCCGGCGAGGGTCGCAGTTCGTGGATGTGCAGCCGGTCGTCGGAGAAGGCGTTCGCCCCGTGCAGGGCGAGCCACGGCAGCACCGCGACTCCCATGCCGGCCCGCACCATCGACAAGATGGTCTCGTTGCCCGCGGAGCGGAAGACTATTTTCGGTCGCGCACCCCTGCGCATGAGCGCCTGTTCCATCCTCGGCTGATCGCAGGTCGATGGCCAGGCCACCATCGGCACGCCGTCGAGTCGGTTGAGTCGTACGGGGCCGTCGGGGAAATCGCCCGGCCGCGCCACCAGCAGGTAGGGGTCGTCGAGCAGCTTGAGGTGCTCGACGTCGCCGTCGACGGGGCCGTCGTAGAACAGCAGGTCGAGATCGCCGACCTGAGGATCTTCCGGTTCCTCTTCCGACAGTCTGATGTCGCAGCCGGGATGCTCACTGCGCAACCTGCTCACGATCGACGGCAGCAGCACGTTGGAAACGCTCTGGAAGGTGCCGATGTCGATCCGGCCGTCGCCGGCCTTGAACCGCTCGATGGCGTCGCAGAGCCGTTCCGCCTTCGCCAGCAGGTCGCGTCCTTGTTCGAGGACGACGGCGCCGAGGGGCGTGATCTGTACCGGCCTGGGGCCACCCGGCCGGTCGAAGACGGGGCCGCCGACGGCCCGCTCCAAGGCGGCGATCTGCTGGCTCACCGTGGACTGGGTGTAGCCGAGTCGCGCGGCCGCTCGCCCGAAGGTGCCTTCCTCGGCGATGGCGGCCATCGTCGCCAGATGCCGCAGCTCGATGTCGGCCACATTTGACTATAAGACATCGCGATCGATTCGATCGAAAACCATCGCTTTTTCTTCTCAACGGCCCGACCTAGTGTGACGCGCATGAGCGCCTTTTCGACCACTGCTCGCGCCGAGCGACGGCGGGGCCGGGGCCCATCCGCCCGATCCTCCGGGCCGCGCCCGGGTCTGCCCGGCCTCATCAGGGCGCTGGCGGCATGCCACTTCGTGAGCCGGGCCGGCGGGTTCGCGCAGACGTTTCTGGTGCTCTATCTGACAGAGGACAGGCGGCTCTCGCCGACGACCGCCGGCACCGTGGCCGCGGCGGTCGGCGCCGGAACCGCCGGGTCGCTGTTGATCGGCGGTTGGTTGAGCGACCGGGTCGGCCGCCGCCGCACGATGCTGGCCGGGTACCTGGGCACCGCGCTCGCTTTGACCGCGCTCGGCTCGGCGGCCACGATGCCGGCGATCTGGGCGTCGGCGGCCGGGGTCGGCCTGGTCTCGGAGCTGTCCCGCCCGGCCGGCTCGGCGACGGTGGCCGATCTGCCTCACCCGCGGGAGCGGATCCGTGCCTTCGGGCTGCTCTTTTGGGCGGCCAACCTCGGCTTCTCCGTCTCCACGGTCACGGGCGGGATCTTGGTCCAGCACGGGTACCGGCTGCTGTTCTGGCTCAACGCGGCCGCCTCGGTCGCGGCGGCGCTGATCGTCTGGCGCCGAGTGCCCGAGACCCGCCCGCCGACGCCGAGGGCGAGCAGGCGGGCGCTGCTGCCGGTTGTGCTGCGCGACCGTCTGCTGATCACCATGGCGTTGATCTTCGTAGCGCACTTCTCGATGTTCTTCCAGGCGTTCTCGACGCTCCCGCTGGCCATGGCTGCCGACGGACTGCCCGCGGCGACGTACGGAACGGTGCTCGCGGCCAACGGCATCATGATCCTCGCGGCTCAGCCGCTCGCGGTACGGCTCCTCGCCGGCCGGGACCCGTACTCGGTGCTGAGCGCCTCGATGCTCCTCGTCGGGATGGGGCTCGGGCTGAACTCCATCGTCCACACCGGCGCCGGATACGCCGGGTCGGTTCTGGTGTGGACCGCCGGCGAGGTCGGCGTCGCCGTCATGTTCGGCGCCACCTTCGCCGGCCTGGCGCCGGCCGACCTGCGCGGCGGATACATGGGAGTCGCCGCCACCGCGTGGGCCGTCGGCGGCGTGCTCGGCCCGCTGCTCGGCCCCGCCCTGCTGGAGCGGGTCGGTCCCGCACCGCTTTGGGCGGGCTGCACGGTGACCGGAGTCGCGCTGTTCGCCGTCCAGCAGGCAGCCGCGCCGGCGCTGCGCCGGCGTACCTCCGAGCGCGACGACCAAGAGCCGCCGGCGCGCGAGCACACCAGCAGGGGCGGGCGTCGATGGTGACGACGACGGCCGACGCCGCGCCGGCGCGGGCGCCGGCGCAGAGCAGGCCGGTGATGGTCGGTACCGCGTTGGGGATCGTCTATGTCGTCTGGGGCTCGACCTATCTCGCGATTCGGATCATGGTCGAGGAGATGCCGCCCCTCATGGGGGCGGGGGTCCGCTTCCTGACGGCAGGTCTCGTGGTGGCAGGCGTCCTCGTCGCCCGCGGCGGGCCGCGAAAAATGGCGGTGACCGGCCGGGAGCTGGCGGGATGCGTATTGATCGGGGTCCTGCTTCCCGTGCTCGGCCAGGGCATGGTGACCATCGGGGAGCACGGCGGCGCCCCGTCGGGGATCACCGCGCTGCTGATCGCGGCGGTGCCGCTGTGGGTGATCTGCTACCGCGTCCTTTCGGGTGAGCGCCCGGCCGGCCGGACGGTCGCCGGCGTTCTCCTCGGATTCGGCGGCGTCGCGGTGCTGATCACCGCGAATGGCGCCGGCGGCTCCTTCCCGCCCTGGACCATCGCGGTCGTCCTGCTCGCCGGCATGTCGTGGGCGCTCGGCTCGTGGTGCCAGCCCCGGCTTCGGCTGCCTCGCGACCCGTTCGTCATCGTGGTCTACGAGATGCTCGTCGGCGGCGGGGTGCTGACGTTCCTCGGCCTGGCCGGCGGGGAAGGGTTCGATCCGTCGGGCTACTCGGCACGCTCCTGGGCGGCGTGGGCCTACCTGGTCGTCTTCGGATCGGTCGTCGCGTTCTCCGCGTACATCTGGCTGCTGCAGGCCGCCGCCGTCTCCCTGGCCGCCACCTACGCCTATGTCAACCCGATGGTGGCCGTGCTGTTGGGCGGGCTGATCCTCGCCGAACCCGTGACGACGCCGACCATCGTCGGCGGAGCGGTCGTGGTGGTCGCGGTCGCCGTCGTCGTGGGCGCCGAACGGCCGCACGACAAGTCTGAAGGAGGACCCAAGTGAGCACGTTCGCGTTGATCCACGGCGCGGGAGACGTCGGCTGGTACTGGCATCTGGTGGCCGCCGAGCTTCGTACGCGCGGGCACGACGTGGTGGCCCCCGATCTTCCGAGCGACGACGAATCGGCGACGCTGAGCGACTACGCCGACGTTGTGGCGGACGCCGTCGCCGGCAAGCGGAACCTGGTTGTCGTGGGCCAGTCGTACGGCGCGTTCACCGCGCCGCTGGTGGCCGATCGGCTCCCGGCCGATGTGCTGGTTCTGGTCACCGGCATGATCCCGTCACCTGGCGAGTCGCCGAACGACTGGTGGCACAACACCGGCTACCACAGCGCGGTGGCGGAGCAAGCCGCGCGTGACGGCGGTCTGACCGGCCACGCCGACCCGTACGTGAGCTTCTACCACGACGTACCGCGTGAGCTGGCCGAGGAGGCGCTGAGCAGGGACCGCGCGCACCCGTCGCACGCCTCGATGGTCGAGCCGTGGCCCTTGGACGCGTGGCCGGACGTGCCGACGAAGTTCGTCCTGTGCCGCGAGGACCGCTTCTTCCCGCCCCACTTCTTTCGCCGTCTCGTCGCGGAACGCCTGGGCATCGTCCCCGACGAGATCGCCAGCGGCCACTGCCCCGCGCTGAGCCGGCCCAGGGAACTGGCGGACCTGCTGGACAGCTACACCTCGGCACCCGCCGCGCTCAGGCGCGCAGGTCGGTGACCTGGCCGGCCGCGCGCACTATTCGAAGCCCCTTTTCCCAGTAATGCGCCACCGACTCGCGCTCCAACGCGAAGCTCAGTTGCTCGTACGCATGCGCCGGCGGACGCCACTCGTCCTTGATGATCGCTAACGCGTCGAGCAGCGCGATCCGCGGATGCCAGTAGCAGTACGTCAGCTCGGCGCGTTGCCAGTGCACGCCACAATCGCTGGTCTCTTCGATAATCCATGGCATATCTCATGAAGACCGCGAAACAGAGGGCGCTCGATCCGAATCCGGTTCCATGACCTGCATGGGCCCGAGCCGCAGGCCGTCCTCGAGCGCGGCCATGATGAGCTGCGCCTCGGCCGGATACTTCTGAATCAGGTCGGCCAGCGTTTGCAGTTCCGCGGCAGTGGCGCGCAGCCGCCCATCGTCACCGAACTCAGCTTGACTCTGCATGGCTCCTCATCACTCTCGGCGTTGGTGTACGGAACGTCGCGTTTCCTGGTCTAACGGGGAAGGACGACGATCACCGCCTTGCCGCCGCCGGACCGGACGCACTCCCAGTCCGCACACAGGGCATCGACGATGTGCAGCCCGCGGCCGCGTTCCGCGACGACGTCCGGCGCCCGCATTTCCAGTGGCTCCGGCGAGCAGTCGTGCACCTCGATGACCGGGTGCCCGGCGCCGACCCTCACGGCGACCAGGCAGGGCGTGTCGGGTGCTTCGCGCACGGCGTTGGTCACGAGCTCGCTGGCGATTAAGACCCCATTGTCCACGCTTCCGGGAAACCCGAGTTCGCACAGATTCGTTCGCACGAAATCGCGGGCCTTGCGGACCGAAGCCGGGTCCGGATCCAGCTTGATCTCCCGACTGAACGCCGAGCCCCCGTGGCCGGCCGTGCCATTGATGGTCATCTGGACTCCGGATCTATCCCTTTTGCCAGACTTGCGATAAGTTTGGCGTCGCTCGCTTTCGAAGTGGCCTAAGGCTGCCGCACGAGGCACACATCCACCCCCACGTCACAGGGGACCTTCGTTCGGCCCTGCGAGGTCGAAAACTCAACGCCTGCGTTGAGTTTTCGACATGGTGTGGAAGATCGCGCTCCAAGTGACCATTGGCACCTCAACCGGTCGCCGAACTGACCATTGACGCGTAATCTGACCTGCGAGGCTTCTCATCCTCACGATGCGACTCGCAAAGGTGCCTGCCATGACATCGACTCGTCGCAGCCGGAAGGCACAACGGACCAGGCTCGTGGCCGAGCTGCGGGCGGCAGGTGAGACGTGGACGCAGATCGCCGCACGCATCAGAGCCGACGAGCGCGTGGGCGCCCTGACCGCCTTCCGGCTGGCGCACGGCCTGAGCCAGCAGGAAGTGGCCGATCAATGGAATGGTCTTCTTCCGGCCGGTCAGGGCGATAGACCGCTGACGGACAAGCAGATCTCCTATTGGGAGACCTGGCCGCATTCGGGGCGAGAGCCGAGCCTCACCGCACTCAAAAGACTCGCGCAGATCTACCAGTGCGACACCAAAGACCTCATCGACGACGGAGACTACAGCCACCTCGATCGAGCCTCCACGGAATCGGCCCCGGCCGAGGCGATCACCGGCAATCTCCTCACCCCGCCGCGCGACATGCGGCTTCCCCTTGAACTGGCGGAATTGTTAAGCGATCAGATTCGGCCACTGATGCTGCTAGATAACAATGGTCGGATTTCGGCACGACAGCGGGACGACGCTTATGCCCGGCTCGTGCGCTTCTTGATTGGATGGGCAGACACTATGGAACGCCGCGTACTCCTTCGAATCCTTGGCTGGGCCACCTCGGCCGCCATGGCCGCCCCCGTTTTCACCATGCTTGATGCCGACGCGCAAGAACGAATAGCGGGCGTCATCGCCACTCCGAGCCGAGTGGATGAAACCGCCATCGGCCACATCGAGGCCGTTCTCCAGCGCTGCCGGCTGCAGGACGATGTGCTCGGCGCGCAAGCGACGCTCGACACCGTGCTCGCCCAGCGCGGCCTCGTCCAGGCCATGCTCACCGAATGCCCGGACCGCCTCCGGCCGCGCCTGCTTTCGGTCTATGGCGATCTCAGCCGGCAAACTGGATGGCTTTCCTTCGATCTCAAGGACTTCGACGGCGCCTGGTATTACTACGAAGAAGCGCGCACCGCGGCCCATGAGGCGCAGAACAACGCGCTCGCCGCCGCCACTCTCTGCCAGATGAGCTATTTGGCCACCTGGCAGCGAAAGCCGCGCGTCGCCATCGACCACGCGATCGCCGCCCAGGGCTGGGCGGATCGTACCGACGATGCCCCGCTGCGTGCCTACGCCCATCAGATGGCCGCCCGCGCTTATGCCATGGACGCCGCAGACGCGACCTCTCGATCACAGGGTCACACCGAGTTGGAACACGCGGAAGCCGCCATGGCCGACAACTCGCCCGAATCGGTCATGTACTTCAACGGCCGCGCCCAGTTGCTATGGGATCAGAGCCGGTTCTTCTTGTACGTCGGTGACCCCACCGCCGCGGCGGCGAAGGCACAGAAGTCGCTTTCGCTCCTGGGGCCGTCGTTCGTCCGGGATCGGGCCTTCACCATCCTTCTCCTGGGTACGACCCATCTCCAGACCGGCGAGGTCGAGCACGCGGCCACGCTCATCGGCGAGGTCGTCGAGTTGACCGCGCGCAACCACTCCGCGCGGCTGATGGAGGAAGTGAAGGACACGCTGCACGGCCTGGACAAGTGGAACGACGTCCCGGCCGTCCGCGACCTGAAGGAGCGCTACCGGTCCCTCGCCGCGGCTTCTCCCGGGCGGCGAACGGATCCGGCCTAGGACCTGGGTGGCCGAACGCCATGATCCGACCGTTAATGAGTTATGGGAGGACCGTTCGAGATGAGCGAGAGCCCGCTGGTCAATCCGTCTGATCGATTTCCACTCGGACTTCCCGGGCATACGGTGCCCGCCAGTTCCGAGTCGCCGACCGTGACCGGGCGTCCCTGGGGGATGGACCTCGCCGTCGTCCTGGCGCCGATACGGTCGATGGGAAAGCACGAGAAGCCCACCGGCACCAAGACAGAAAAGGTTCCGACCTCCTACACCGACGACAGCAAAACGAAGTCGGATGACTACACCCAGACGGTGACCGATTGATGACGCCAAGTAGCGTACTTATGCTGGCCGGTCAGGAGGATGGAGAGGCCGGTTATGTCTCCGAAGCGCTCGCGAGGCGGGGCATCCCGGTCGTGTGGTTCGACACCGCATGGTTTCCCGTGAAGGCCGACGCGAGTGTGCGACTCGGACCGCAAGGCTGGCGCGGCGAGATCGTCACTCCGAACGGAGCCATTCGGTTGGAAGAGATTACGGCGGTGTACTACCGGCAGTCCCAACCTTTCACGTTCCCCAAGACCATGAGCAAGCCGGAACGGCGGTTCGCCACCGTTGAAGCCCGTTTCGGCTTCGGCGGACTGTTCATGTCGTTACCGGTCCGTTGGGTCTCGCACCCGGCACGGCTCGCCGATGCGGAATACCGTCCGCTTCAGATGGCCGTCGCCGCACGGTGTGGATTCGCCCTCCCCGAAAGCCTGCTCACCAATCGCCCCGTCGACGTTCGCGATTTCAGCCGTACGAGGCCGGGAATCGTCTACAAAGCGACCATGCATAAGCTGATCAGCGAAGCCGACCAAGTGAAGCTGATCTATACAACCGCTGTCGAGCCGGCCGCGATCGACGATCGAGTCGCCGCGACGTTACATCTGTTTCAGTGCAACGTCCCTAAGAGCCACGATGCCCGCGTGGCGGTGACTGGGAGCGGGCATGTACATGCCGTCGCGATACGCACCGACGATCCGGCTGCTCTGCAGGACTTCCGGACCCGTTACGACGCGTTGACGTACGAGATCACCAGCCTTCCCAACAGCGTGGCCCGCTCCTGTCACGCCTACCTGAAGGCGCTTGGCTTGAACCTGGGCGTTTTCGACTTCGTCGTGACCGAGGACGGGGCATGGTGGTTCTTGGAGTGCGGTCCCGGCTCCCAATGGGCATGGTTGCAGCAGGCAACCGGTGCTCCCATCGCCGATGCGATCGCTGACACGCTTACGGGAGCAGGCGAATGAGCGGGAACCCCGACGACTGGAGAACCCATGCGGCGGATCTGGCCCACGCGCTCGCCGAGCGGGGCATCATCACCGACCCGATCTGGCGACGCGTAGTCGCCACCGTTCCGCGGCATGTGTTCGTGTCCGAGTTCTACAGCGATGACGACCCGCCCGACCTCATCACGGCCGACAACCCACGATGGCTGGAACACGTCTACAGCGACGACACTCTCGCCACGCAGCGCAGGGAACATCCTGACCAACCGGGCTTCGCGTGGTTCACCAGTTCCAGCACCCGTCCCAGCCTCATGCTTCGGATGCTCCACCTCCTCGACGTCGAAGACGGGATGACCGTTCTGGAGATCGGTACCGGCACGGGCTACAACGCCGCACTGCTGTCCGAACGACTCGGCTCCGAATACGTCACCACCGTGGACATCGACCCAGAACTGACTGCCGCCGCACAGGTCCGGCTCGCGGAAGCCGGATACACCCCGACGATCGCCACTCGCGACGGCCTTCGCGGCTACCCCGCCCGGGCCCCGTACGACCGGATCATCGCCACCGTCGCCCACGAACAGGTGCCGTATCCATGGATTAAGCAGACCCGCCCCGGCGGCGTCATCCTCGCCGACATTCGACCGCGAGGCATGACCTGGGCCGGTGCGCTCGCCCGGCTCACCGTCGCCGACGACGGAACCGCCCACGGTCCGCTCATCACCTGCACCTGGGGCTTCATGTCCACTCGCCGGGAGGTAGACCGGCCTGGCATCCCCGAGGCGGTCCCCATCGACGTCAGCACCACACATACCCGGACGAGCGGGATCGGAGGCGAGGCGCTGAACACGCCCGGCCTGTCACTGTTGATCTGGCAGCGTCTCCCCGGCATCGCGGCCTTCCCCGGCCCCGACGCGACCCGGGTCAGCACCCCGGACGGCTCATGGGCGAGAGTCACCAAGACCACTCCCGCCAAAGTCGACTACGGCGGACCGGCCGATATCTGGCACGAAGTCGAGCACGCCCATACCTGGTGGGCCGACCACGGAAGCCCCGAAATCGACGCCTTCGGACTAACCATCGACCCCAACGGCCAACACTTCTGGCACCACACCCCAGACAGCCAAAGCAGGACGGCGCTGTAGATTCTCATCGAAAATTATGTGATGCCGCTCCGCCTTCTTGCCGGACTCTCCCCCGCACTCCATACAGCAGAGACAACACTCACACGCGCCCGGTCGGCCAATGCGCCTCTACCGGCTGAGCATGGCCGTAGAGCGTAGGCGGACAGTGCCTTCGCCGGCGCCGGGGCGGTGGGTCATACTGACCGTCGCCGCCGCGGATCTTCCTGGCGGTATGCGGGCAAGCTCGCCAAGGAGGCTGCCGTCGTGAGCGTACTGTCCACGAGGTTCACCGAGAGGTTCGCGGTTCCGTATCCGTTCGCCTGCGCCGGAATGGCCATCGCGGGCGGCACCCCTGATCTGGCGGTTGCGGTCACCAGGGCGGGCGGCATCGGCGCGGTGGGGGCCGCGCTCACGCCCGCCGACAGGCTTCGAGACATCATCCGCCGGGTCCGGGACGGCGTCGGAGCGGCACCGTTCAACATCAACTTGATCACCTACTTCGACAGCGCAGAGCAGGTCCGCGTCTGCGCCGAGGAGCGAGTGCCGATCGTCTCCTTCCACTGGGGCCACCCTCCGACCGATCACATCGAGCACCTGCGCGCGGCCGGGGTGTCGGTGTGGGAGCAGGTCGGCTCCGCCGACGCGGCAAAGCTGGCCGTCGACGACGGCGTGGAGGTCGTCGTCGCCCAGGGTTGGGAGGCCGGCGGGCACAACTACGGGGGCCTGCCCACCATGGTGGGTGTTCCCGCCGTCGTGGACGCCGTGGGAGACCACGTGCCGGTCCTCGCCGCGGGCGGGATCACCGATGGACGTCAGGTGGCGGCGGCCCTGTGCCTGGGAGCCGACGGCGTGTGGGTGGGAACCCGGCTGGTCGCCTCGGCGGAGGCGCACGTGCATCCCGAGCACCACCGCCGGCTGATCTCCTGCGTCGGGGAGGACACGGTACTGACATCGATCTTCGGTCCCGAGTGGCCGGAGTTCAATCCGATGCGGGTGCAGCGCGACAGGGTGGTGGCCGAGTGGCACGACCGGCTGGACCAAGTACCGACCGTCCGTGACTCGCTCGAACAGGTCGGCACAACGGTCTTGGACGGGACGGAGATCGTGTTGCGCAAGTTCAACGTGCTGCCGCCGGTGCCCGAGACCAAGGCCGACTGGGAGGAGATGCCATGGCTGATGGGGCAGGGCGTGGGTTTCGTCCACGACATCAGGCCGGCCGGTGAAATCGTCCGGGAGATGATGGACCAGGCGGAACGCGTACTGACCCGGTTCGGGTCCGGAGAGCCGCGATGAGGCTACTCCCGCTCGATCTTTCGCAGCCCGTGCGCGGGCGTCCACCACTCCACGACGAGCCTGGTGGCCTCGTCGTTGAGGTGGGTGTGCACGACCTCGGCGATGTCGGCGTGGAAGAGGTCGCCGCCCGATCCCTCGGCGACCGCCCCGGCCGCGATCGCCCGGCCGGAGATCTTGGCCTCGCCCGGCCACTGCGCCTCGGCGCCCTCGATGGGGTCGACCGTGGCGCTGTGCAGGGCGAACCGCGGATCGCGTCGCAGGTCGGCGCCCTTGCGCGCGTCCGGCATGGAGCCGAAGGACAGTTCGCCGTTTTCGAAGGTCGTCTCGATCCCGGAGATCCGCGGCGAACCGTCGGCTCGCAGGGTGGCGATCGTCTTGTGCCGGTGGGCGTCGAACAGCGCCCGCACGCGCCGCGCGAACTCCGGCGCCCCCCGCTCTACGTCCTGCCAGGTCGTCATGCGCTCATGATCCCAGAGCCGCCCGGCGGTCAGGAGATGCGGGCGACCGCACCGTAGCCGAAGGCGTCGGCGGCGGACGTGCGCTCGGCCGGCGGCAGTTCGCTGCGCCAGTCGGGCAACGCCACGATGCCGGGCGGGACCAGTTCCATGCCCTCGAAGAACCGGGCGAACTCCGCCTCGCTGCGCGGCCGCAAAGGGTCGCGGTTGCGGGTTCGTTCGCGCGCCTCCGATCGCTCGAATTTCGCCCGCTCCTCCGGCGACATGAAGTCGGAGGTGCCGTGCGACATGGCCAGATAACTGCCCGGCGCGAGCGCATCGGTCAATGTCGCGACGCAACGGTACGGGTCGGCGGCGTCTTCGACGAAATGCAGCACCGCCACCACCATGAGCGCGACCGGCCGGCTCAGATCCAGGGTGGCACGCAGATCCGGATGGCCCAAAATGGCGGCCGGCTCACGTACATCGGCGTGGATGTAGGCGGTCGTATTGGTCGACAGCAGTCGGCGGGCGTGCGCCAATACGATCGGGTCGTTGTCGACGTACACGACCCGCGTCTCCGGCGCGATCGCCTGCGCCACCTCATGCACGGTATTCGCCGACGGAATACCGGTGCCGATATCAAGGAACTGCCGAATCCCGGCCTCCTCCACCAGGAACGTCACCGCCCGCTCCAAAAACCGGCGGTTCTCCAGCGCCGCTATCTTCACCGTCGGAAAGGCGGCCACCCAGGCGTCACCGGAAATCCGGTCGGCCTCGAAGTTGTCCTTGCCGCCCAGCCAATAGTTGTACCGCCGCGCCCCATGCGCCACTGTGGTATCGATCTCGAACGGATCGTCCAGGGCGACATCGTCCGGCTCCGTGCTCATTTGGCCCCTCCAGCGAGCACCGTCCGCCATCGTCAAAGCCCCGATGCGCCGATTATGCAGGAGCTCGTACCGATTTGATAGATCGGCCGCGCATTCGGAAGTCACTTTGATTCGTTTCTCCGTGCGCACGGCGCACGATTTCGTACGTGGGCCGCGAGGGCGGACGGCCGGCATCCGCCCCCGCGTCGACGCCGGCCCGCCCGTTTCCCGGCTCCTCCGGCCCGCGGCTCCGCCGCCGTGCCCGGCCTTTAGCGGCCTACTCGCAGCTCGCGCACCTGCAGCCGGTTGCCGTCGGGGTCCTGGAAGACCGCGACGGAGCCCCACGGGAACTCGAGCACGTCCGTATCGAACCGCACGCCGCGTGCCTTCAGCGTCTCGTACGCCTTCCGGCAGTCCTCGGTGTCGATGGTGTACGACCCGGGGGTGTGGGTCTTGAGCGGCTGGGGCCGCCCTGGCGTCCCAGGCCACAGAACCAGTTGGAACTCCTGCCCAGGGAGACCGACCGTCAAGAACCGTGGTCCGTCGGGCGTCGGGTTGTCGAACCGCCGCTCGAAGCCCAGCACGTCGGTGTAGAAGTCGAGCGCCGTGTCCTGGTCGCTGACGAGCACGGTCGCGTAGGCGATTCCTTGAAGCATCGTTGTCCTTCCCGCGTTCCTGGTCTTTACCGGTATGACCGATGGCGGCGAACGAATGTGACCGCCGGCCCCGGCTCAGTTGAGGGGAGTCAGGTCGAGGCGGCGGAGGCGCTCGGGATCGGCGAGAATGTCGATCGCGACGATCGCGCCGCCTCTGACGGTGAATCCGGCGACCGAGAAGGGCTCGCCGTCCCGCCTGGTGACCACCCCGACCGTGCCGTTGATCAGCGCCAACTCCATGGTCAGGTCGTGCCGCGAGAAGGTCATCGCCTGGCGGGCGATCGCCTCCGCCCCGCGGACCTCGCCCGACCCGGCGGCGGCGCCGACGTCGGCTCGCAGCACCGCGTCCGGGTGGAGCACGCAGACCAGCCGGTCGAAGTCCCCGTCACGCGCGGCCGCGAGGAAGGCTTCGACGGCCTCGCGCTGAGTCCCGGGATCGGAGTCGGGGACCGTCTCCTCGACGCGCACGCGGCGGCGTGCGCGGCTGGCGAGTTGGCGGGCCGCCTCCGGGGAACGGCCGACGATCCGCGCGATCTCCTCGAAGGGCACAGCGAACATGTCGTGCAGCACGAACGCGAGCCGCTCGGCCGGGCTCAGCGTCTCGAGCACGACCAGCAGGGCGAGGCCCACCGAGTCGGCCAGCAGCGCCTCGTGCTCGGGGTCGGTGCCGTCGACACGGTCGACGATCGGCTCCGGCACGTGGACGGCGTCGAGCGACTCCTCACGTCGCGTTCGCCGTGATTGGAGCATGTTCAGCGAGACGCGCGCGACCACCGTCGTCAGCCATCCGCCGAGGTTGGCGATCTCGCCGGTGTCCGAGCGGCTCAGCCGGATCCACGCCTCCTGGACGGCGTCGTCCGCCTCGCTCACCGAGCCGAGCATCCGATACGCCACCGCTTTGAGCCGGGCGCGATGCGCCTCGAAAACCTCCGCCAACACCTGATAGTCGTCCATCCGTCACATCCGTTCGGTCACATCCGTTCGTCCGGGCCCTGTACAGCACTGACCACCGAAACGTCGCGAATGTGACCTCGCGCCAGGATCAGGGCATGGGCGAGCGGTGCCCGCCCACGCCGGCGCTCAGGAGATGCGGGCGAGCGCGCAGTAGGCGCTCGCGTCGGCGGCGGCGAGGCGGTCGGCCGGCGGCAGTTCGCCGCGCCAGTCGGGCAGTGGCACGATGCCGGGCGGGACCAGTTCCATGCCCTCGAAGAACCGGGCGAACTCCGCCTCGGTGCGCGGCCGCAACGCGTCGCGGTTGCGGGATCGTTCCTCCTGCTCCACCCACTGTTCGAACTTCACCCGCTGCTCCGCGGGCAACAATTCGGTGGTCCCGTGCGACATGGCGAGATAGCTGCCCGGCGCGAGCGCATCGGTCAATGTCGCGACGCAACCGTACGGGTCGTCGGCGTCTTCGACGAAATGCATCACCGCCACCAGCATGAGGGCGACCGGCCGGCTCAGATCCAGGGTGGCGCGCAGATCCGGATGGCCCAAAATGGCGGCCGGCTCACGTACGTCGGCGTGGATATAGGCGGTGGCGCCCGTGGGCGTATTGGTGGACAGCAGCCGGCGGGCGTGCGCCAGCACAATCGGGTCGTTGTCGACGTACACGACCCGCGATTCCGGCGCGATCGCCTGCGCCACCTCGTGCACGGTATTCGCCGACGGAATACCGGTGCCGATATCAAGGAACTGCCGAATCCCGGCCTCCTCGACCAGGAACGTCACCGCCCGCTCCAAAAACCGGCGGTTCTCCTGCGCGGCGAGCTTCACCGTGGGATACATGGCCACCCAGGCGTCACCGGAGATCCGGTCGGCCTCGAAGTGGTCTTCGCCGCCCAGCCAATAGTTGTACCGCCGCGCCGCATGCGCCACTGTGGTATCGATCTCGAACGGATCGTCCAGGGCGACATCGTCCGGCTCCGTGCTCATTTGGCCCCTCCAGCGAGCACCGTCCGCCATCGTCAAAGCCCCGATGCGCCGATTATCGCAGTGTCCAAGCCAGGATTGACAGATTGACAGGTGGTCAACGCGGCCGGACATCGGGGGCTACTCAAGGATGGCGTCCCGGCCTGTTGAGTGAGGAACTAGGACGGCAGTTGTTCCTGGCCGCCGTCGTAGACGAGCAAGCCGTCGTCGCGCACTCGCGCGCCCTCGCTGACGCGGTGCATGTCGAGCCTTCCGTCGTGCATGAGGTGACGTACCGGCACGCCGCGGGCCAACAGCGCGAAGTCCGCGATCATGCGGCGGTGGCAGCGCCACCAGACGCTCTCGCTGCACATGACCGCGGTAAGGCGCTCGGCCGCTTCGGCGAGCAGTTCGTCCATGGCAGCGCGGAACGTGTCGGTACGCATGTGCGCCGCGTACCCGCGGAAGGCGTCGTTGCGCCAGACCACATCGGGCGATTCCGGCGGCACCTTGCGGAACCCGCCGAGCCTTTTGTCCCAGCGGTAGACGATGCCGCTCTCGGGCAGCGACCGCTCCAGCTCGGCGCGGGCGACGGCCGGGTTGCGGCGGCTGCCCGGTGCGGTGCGTACGTCGACCAACGACACGACCGCGGCGCCGCGAAGCAAGGAGACGATCTCCTCGATGGCGGCGGTGCCATGCCCGAACGTCACCAGCGGCAACTCGGCCATAGACGTACGGTACCCACGTGATCGTCACGGCTCCGGAGGCCACCGCCCGGCTGTTTCGAAGGAGGCATGCCGAGAAGAGTGGGCGAGAAGAGTGGGTTCGCCCTCGGGCGGCAGCCGGCGTACGCGTGGCTCAAGAACGCACGGCGACGCGTTTGCGGGCGGTTCGGACGGCGGCGGACAGGCCGGCGATGTCGTAGGCGCCGTGATGGCGGCGGCCGTTGATGAAGAAGGTGGGGGTGCCGGAGACGCCGCTGACGTCGGCCGAGTCGACGTCCTCTGCGATGTGCGCGGCGCCGGTGTTCTTGCGCAGGTCCATGCGGAACCGTTCGACGTCGAGGCCGAGCTCTCCGGCGTACCTGACGAGGTCGCGAGAGCCCAGGGCGTCCTGGCGGGCGAGCATCAGGTCGTGCAGCTCCCAGAACTTGCCCTGTGCGGCGGCGGCCTCGGCGGCGAGCGCGGCGAGTTGCGCCTGCGGGTGGACGTCGCTGAGCGGCAGGTGCCGCCACACGTAGCGGACGTCGCCGGCCCCGGCCATCAGCTCGCGGATGACGTGCTCGGCCTGGCCGCAGTACTGGCACTCGAAATCGCCGTACTCCACCACGGTGATCGGGGCCGCGGCCGGGCCGCGGATGTGGTCGCGCGCCGGGTCGACCGGCGCCGCGAGATCGACGATGCTCTCTGCGGTGCCGAGCAGCGCGCGCAGCCGCAGGCGGGCGGGCAACAGCGCGGTCAGCCGTACCACGATCCAGGTCAGGGCGGTGGCGCCCAGCGCGGCGGACAAGATCCCCGCCTTCGCCTCGTCGAGTCGCGGGCCGCTGAAGGCGAGCGTCGCGATGAGCAGGGCCACCGTGAAGCCGATGCCGGCGATGGCGCCGCCGCCCGCCACGGCCGCCCACCCCACGGGCGGCCGCAGTCGACCCCGGCTGATCCACGTGACCAGGGCCGAGAGGCCGAGGATGCCGATCGGCTTGCCGACGACGTAGCCGACGAGGATGCCCAGCGTGACCGGCGAGGTGTAGGCCTCGCCGAGGAAGCCGGCGTTGATCGGGATGCCCGCGTTCGCCAGCGCGAACAGCGGCACGATCACATAGCTCGTCCACGGGTGGAACAGCTGCTGGAGCCGCTCGTTCGGCGAGATCGCCGCGGCGACCTCGGTCTGCGCCGACCGGGCGAGCTCCGGCGTGGGCTGTTCGCGGAAGAGCCGGAACATCTCCGTGGCGCGTTCCAGATCACCGCGCGTGGCGGGATAGGCGTAGGTGAGCAGCCCCATGACCAGGCCGACGACGACGGGCTCCACGCCGGAGGCGTTCAGCGCGACCCAGGCCGCGATCCCCAAGGCTGCGTAGAGCGGCATAGAGCGGATGTCGCCGACGCGGACGATCAGGACCACGGCGAAGATCCCCATCGCGGCGAGCAGCGCCGGCAGCGCTATGTCGTCGCTGTAGACGACGGCGATCACGCCGAGCGCGACCATGTCGTCCACCACCGTCACCGTGAGCAGGTAGGCGCGCAGCCTGGTCGGCAATCGGCGCCCGACCAGCGCGAGCAGGCCCAGCGCGAACGCCGTGTCGGTCGACATCGCGACGCCCCAGCCGGGCATGGCCGGCCCGCCCGCGTTCATGGCGAGATAGATCGCCACCGGCACGACCATGCCGCCGATCCCGGCGGCCAGCGGCAGCGCCAGCCGCCGCCGGTCGCGCAGCTCGCCCATGTCGAACTCGCGCCGCGCCTCGAGCCCGACGACGAAGAAGAACAAGGTCATGAGGCCGCTGTTGATCCAGTGGCGCAGATCCATCGCCAGGCCGACGCCGCCGACCCGGATCGACGCCCGAGTCGACCACGCCGCCTCGTAGGAGGACGCGTGCACGTTGGCCCAGACCAGCGCGGCCAGCGTCGCGGCGAGCAGCACCATGGCCCCGCCGGTCTCGGTGCGCAGGAACTCGCGCAGCGGCGTCCGCAGATTTCGCGCCCACGCCGTCCGGCCGGAGAACGGCGTCGCGGCGGCCTGGCCCACCCCCACAAGGTCAAACTATCTGGCCGTACGGCCGATCCGGACGCGCCGGGCCCGCTCGGCCGCTCAATCGGTCGATCGCGCGGCCGCTCAGTCCGGTGGCGTCGATTCCGATGAGTCGGCGGCGCGCAGCCGTGACCGCATGTCGCGCAGGTCGTCCAGGGTCACGGCGGGACCGGCGACGGCGGGCCGGGCGGCGTCGGGGCCTCCGGTGCGGAGTCCGTCGATCAGCAGGTCGAGGTGCCGGTGGGCCAGCCGGTCGTTGAGGTCGCGCGGGATCGGCCCGGGGAGCGGGCGCGACAGCCGGATGAGCATCATCCCGATGTCGGCGAAGGTCACGTCGGGCCGCAGGCCGCCGGCGGCCTGGGCGGCGTCGATGATCTGCTGGAGGTATCGGGTGCCCTCGTCGCCGATCCGGCGGATCTCCTCCTCGTTCATCGAGATCTCATCGAGCAGGGTCGGGATCACGGCGGCGATGCGGACGTCGAGCGTGCGGTGCATGTAGCGGGCGAGCGCGGCGAAGGCGTCGGTCTCCTCGGCCAGCGCGGCGCGCGCCTCCTCGGTCGTTCGCTCCAGCGCGTCGATCACCACCGCGCGCATCAGCGACCGCCGGTCGGGAAAGCGCCGGTAGAGCGTGGCGATGCCGGTGCCGGCCCGCCGGGATATCTCCTCCAGCGGCGCGCCCGGGCCCTGCTCGACGAACACGTCGCGGGCGGCGGCCAGGATCTGGGCTCGGTTGCGGCGGGCGTCGGCCCGCAGTGGGCGGGCGCGCTCGGCCGTGCGGGTCTCCTCCACGAGCCCATCGTACCGCCATCCGGAGAGAAATTCTCCGGATATCTCTCATAAGTGGAGACAGGCCCTCCGGATCGTGTTACCGTGGCCATCAATCGGAGGAAATTCCTCCACATGAGTGATGGCGAGGAGGCTCGCGATGGGTGGTTTGCGGGGAGCGATCCGGGCACGCGACCAGGTCCAGGTCCAGGTCCGGCCGGGCACGGCGGCCGCGGCGGTGCGGAGCCTGCGCCGCTCGTTCGCCGGGGCGGTGCTGGTGCCGGGCGACGACGGATACGACGGGGCGCGGCGGCCGCTGCACCCGGTCTTCGACCCTCGGCCGGTCGCGGTGGCCGTGGCCACCGGCGCCGCCGACGTACGGTCCGCGATCGTCACGGCGCGCGAGCACGACCTGCCCGTCGCCGTACAGGCCACGGGGCACGGCACGATCGTCCCGTCCGACGGCGGGGTGCTGATCAAAACGTCGGGCCTGACGGGCGTGTTCGTCGACCCGGACAGACGCGTCGCCCGCGCCGGCCCCGGCGCGCTGTGGCGGGACGTCATCGCCGCCGCGGCGCCGTTCGGCCTCGCGCCGCTGTCGGGCTCGGCGCCCTCGGTGGGGGTGGCCGGCTACACGCTGGGCGGCGGGGTCGGCTGGTTGTCGCGCCGCTACGGCTTCGCCGCCGACAGCCTGCTGCGCGCCGAGGTGGTCACCGCCGACGGGCGCATGCGCACGGCGAGCGCCGACCGGCACGCCGACCTGTTCTGGGCGCTGCGCGGCGGGGGCGGCAACTTCGGCGTGGTGACCTCGCTGGAGTTCCGGCTCTACCCGGTCGCCCAGGTGTACGGGGGCACGGCCTACTTCCCGATCAGCCGGGCCGCCGACGTGCTCGGGCACTTCCGGGACCGGGCCGATGAGGCGCCCGACGCGCTCAGCATCGCCGTCCTGCTGCGCCGGATGCCCGTGGCGCCCGACGTGCCGGAACCGGTGCGCGGCCGCCGCGTGGTCGCCATCCGCGGTCTGTACGCCGGGGACGCCGCGGCGGCCGAGCGCGCCTTGCGTCCGCTGCGGGACGTCGCCGGGCCCGCACTGCTCGACGGCTTCCGGATGATGGGCTACCCCGAGACCGGCACGATCGGCGGCACCGCGCCGCTGCATCTGGACCTGTTCCGCCGACTACCCGACGACGTTCTCGACACGTTGATCGGCGCCATCGAGGGTCCGGCGGGCGACCCGCCGGTGTCCACGGTCGAGATCAGGCACTGGGGCGGCGCGATGGCGCGCCCGCGGCGGCCGGATCCCGGCCCGGCCGGCCACCGCGACGTCCCGTTCTCGGTCATCGTCGACGCCCGCGTGCCGAGCCTGGCCGCGGCGCTGCGACCGCACGCGACCGGCGGCTCGTTCCTGAACTTCCTGTCCGATCCGGCCCGCACCGAGACGGCGTACACGGCGCGGAACTACCGGCGCCTGGCCGAGATCAAGCGGCGCTACGACCCCGCCAACGTCTTCCACCGCGGACACAACATCCCGCCGCGCACCACCTCGGACCTTCTCCCACCCGCTCAGGCGTCCTGACCGGTCCGCCGCGAATCGAAATCGGAGAACGACAGAAATGACACGGCACGAAATGACAGCGCACGAGATGACGGAAACGGCGGCGCCGGCCCGGGGCGGCCTCGACCGCGGACTGGTCGCCATCGGCACCGTGGTCGTGCTCGGCACCATCATGGCGATCTTGGACGCGACCATCGTCAACGTCGCGACGCGCACGCTGGGCGGCGACTTCGGAGTGCCGATCTCCACCATTCAGTGGGTGCTGACCGGCTACCTGCTCGCGTTCGCCGGCGTCATCCCGGTGACGGGCTGGGCCAGCGAACGCTTCGGCGCCAAACGCGTGTGGATCGCGGCGCTGTTGCTGTTCATGGCCGGCTCCGCGCTGGCCGGGGCCGCCTGGTCGGCCGGCTCGCTGATCGCGTTCCGGGTGCTGCAGGGAGTCGGCGGCGGCATGATCGTGCCGGTGGCGCAGACGATCTTGGCGCAGGCCGCGGGGCCGCGGCGGATGGGCCGGGTGATGAGCCTCATCGGGCTGCCGATGATGATCGGCTCGGTCGCCGGGCCGGTGATCGGCGGCCTGATCGTCTCGACGATCGGCTGGCGCTGGATCTTCTTCGTCAACCTGCCGCTCGGCGTCGTGGCGGTGACGGCCGCGGCGCGGCTGCTGCCCAAGACCGACCCGCGGCCGGGCGACCGCCTCGACCTGCGCGGTCTGGTCCTGCTCACGTCCGGCGTGGCGACGTTCGTGTACGGCATGTCGGAGGCCGGAGCCGGCGGCGGGTTCGGCGGCGCCCGCACCCTCATCGGCATCGGCGCCGGCGCGGCCCTCGTGGGTTTGTACGTCGCGCACGCCCGCCGCCGCGCCGGCCGGGCGCTCATCGACATCTCGCTGTTCCGCGAGCGCGGCTTCGCCGCCTCGGCCGTCACCACCCTCGTCGTGGCGGTCGCGCTGTTCGGCATGCTGGTCCTGCTGCCGCTCTACTGGCAGATGGTGCGCGGCGAGAGCGCGCTCGCCACCGGACTGCTGCTGACGCCGCAGGCGCTCGGCGCGGCGGCGGCGATGCCGCTGGCCGGCCGGATCACCGACAAGGCGGGCGCCGGCGTCATCGTGCCGGTCGGCATCGTGCTCGCCCTCCTCGGGACGGCCGCGTACACCCAGGTCGACGGCCACGCCTCGGACGCGGTGCTCGTGGTGGCGTTGTTCGTGATCGGGCTCGGGCTCGGCGCGACCATCATGCCGCTGATGGCGGCCGCGTACGCATCCCTGCCGCACCCCGCGATCCCGCGCGCCACCAGCGCCATCAACGCCATCCAGCGGCTCGGCGCCTCGGCCGGTACTGCCGTGCTGGCGGTCGTGCTGCAGCGCGCGATCAGCGAAGACGCGCCGCGCCTGGGCGCCGCCGCCCTCGGTCCGCTGCCGCCATCGACCCGCGGCGAGATCGCGCCGGCGCTGGCGCACGCGTTCGGCCAGGCGTTCTGGGTCGCGTTCGCGCTGACCGCCATCGCGATCGTCCCCGCGCTGCTGCTGCCGCGTACCGCCCGAAGCTGACCGCGACGTGTTCACCCCGCCTGGCCTGGCGCTTCCCCGGCCTCGCCGAGGAGTGACTTGACAATCACTCAGCGAGATTCTGGGGTGCGTGCATGGGTGCAGCCGAAAGATGGGACGCGATCTCATGGCGATGGCGAGCAATTCTCTGACGGAGGTCGGCGGCGGCTGGCTCGGAGCCGACCTGGCGAATGATCCGAGCCGCTGGACCGTGGAGATGCCGCCCGCCGTGGGGGCGGAGCTGATGGAGCTGGCCGCACGGCGCGCCGGCCGCGCCCCCGCCCTGGACGACAGCGCGCCGAAGGTGAGCCCGGCGACGGCCGCGTTCGTGTCCGGCCTGCGGGAGCTGTTCATGTCGGGCCGGTACTTCGGCGTGGTCAGCGGGTTTCCCCACGAACCGTTCCACACCGCGCAGGATGCGTATTGGCTGCTCGGGCTGCTGCTCGGCGCCCCGGTCCCGCAGAACCCGCGGGGCACCCTCATCGTCCGGGTCGAAGAGCTGGAGCCGGCCAAGCGCAGGGCACGCGGGCCGGAGTCGGCGGCGCGGCTGCCCTTCCACTCCGATGGCGGCGATCTCATCACGATGCTGTGCATCCGGCCGGCGGCGTCCGGCGGCGTGACGCGGCTGGTGTCCGCGCGGGCGCTGCACGATCTGCTGCTGGCCGAGTCGCCACACCTGCTCCCGGAGCTTTACCGACCGCTCCCGTTCCCGCTGCCGCCGGATCTGGAGGCCAAGTACGAAGCAGCGGGCGGCCGGCGAGACGGGGAAGAGATGCCGTGGCCCGCCCTTCCGGTGTTCGGGTTCGCGGCGAACGGCGAGTTCAGCGCGTGGTATTCGCGCTGGCATCTCGAGGCGTCACAACGACAGGCCGGCGCGCCGCGGCCGACGGCCGGTCAGCTGGCGGCCATGGACGTGCTCGATGAGATCGCGGCGCGCCCCGAGGTGCCGCTCGACATCGACCTGCGGCCCGGCCAGGTGTTGTTGTTCAACAACGCGGAACTGCTGCACGCGCGCAGCGCGTTCGAAAGCGGCCCGCAAGGCGAGGGCCGGCTGCTGCTGCGGCTGTGGTTGTGCTTCGCCGGCAGCCAGGAGTTGCCCGACGACTATCGCGACGTGTACGGCGCGACCGAGGGCGGCAGCTACCGAGGCGGCGTATGGCCGGTCGACGATCGTCCCGGCCGGCTTGGGCTTCCGGTGCGGGCGGAGGGGAGCCGGCCGCGGGCGTCGTGAGCGTTATCGCGGCACCCGCCGCCCTTTGGCCATGGGTCACTCGTCAATGGTCCATTGCTCCATTGGGCGCTCGGCCGGTTGACGAACCGGCCGCAGCCGCGACAGCCAGCATGGGTTCGTCGAGGGGACGTACGGGCAGCGGCCGGCGGCAGGCCAACCATTCGGGCCGCGGCCGGGACATCGGCTTCAGGACGTTGGTGACGCCGCAGTACCGGATGAAGATCATGGTCCGGAAGTACGGCGCCAGATTGGGCGGCGAGGCGTGCAGCAGGCAGGGGTGGAAAAGGCATACCGAGCCGCGGCGTCCGGTGACGCTCACCAGGCCGTGCCGGTCGACCATGCGCGCCAACGCCTCACGTTCGAGCTTGTGCCGGCCGTCGGCGGTGTGCGCATGCCGTCCCGACCACCAGCCCTCGCGCAGGGTCATCGTGTCCTCGTCGAGTACCGAGTGGTGCGATCCCGGGATGACGAAAAGCGGTCCGTTGAACTCGGTGACGTCGTCCAGGAAAACGGCGACGTTGACGACGTCTGGCCTGGGCATCCCGTCATCACGTGACCAGTAGACGAAATCTTGGTGCCATTCCCAGACGTCGCCCCGGATCGGGGCCTTGGGGTTGAGCTTGGTTTGGAAAACGTAGACGTCGCCGTCGAGGAGCTGCCGGGCCGGTTCGAGCGCACGCGGGTCGCGAACGAGCCGGCCAAAGAGGTCGCTGATGTCGTGGCTGCCATAAATGGTGCGGACGAGATCGCCCTCCTCTTCGAGGACGCGCTGTGGGATATCCATCGCCGACATCCGCCGGGTTTCGGCCTGCAGCGCGTCGATCTCTTCCTCCGCGAAAATGCCCGGGAAGAATAGATATCCGTCCTGGAGATACCCCTTCACCTGATCATCACCGAGCCGCATGTGAGTCCCTTTCTATGCGGAATGCCCCGGTTGGCTTACGCCGGACCGTACTCGGCAAAGTGCGAATGTCAAGCGGTCGACATCTGTCGTCCCGCCGGTGCGGGCACGTGCGACCGGGGGCCCAATACCTCCTCCGCGACGTGCTCTTTTGCCCTCGATCGCCGCGCTGACCTGGCGGGTTACAAGAGCCTGCAATACGGATCTTGACACTCGCTTCCCGGGTCTTTTGATTGCGTTCCAGAAGTGACGTCAGCAGATAGGAGTGCGATCTCAATGCAGACAAATCACCGCATGCCCGCGCCCATCGGCGGCGGCTGGCTGGGCGCCGATCTCGCGGCCGACCCCGGCAGCTGGCGGATGACCTTGCCGCCCGCCGTACGCGACGATCTCATCGAACTGGCGACGCGGCGGGCCGGCCGCGAACCGGCGCTTGGGGACGACGCACCAAAAGTATGTTCGGCGACGACCGAATTTGTGTCCCGCCTGCGAGACAAGTTCATGTCCGGCCGGTACTTCGTCGTGGTTTCCGGTTTTCCCTATGAGCCTTTTTACCTCGCCCGAGACGCTTATTGGCTGCTGGGATTGTTGCTCGGCGAACCGGTATCACAGACCCCACAGACAAATCTCGTCGGCTACCTCGAAGATCGCACCGGCAACGCCGAAAAACGACGATGGCGAGGGTACGAATCGGCCAACTCACTCCCCTTTCACACCGACCCCGCCGACCTCATCACGATGCTCTCGATCCGGTCGGCGCCGGTCGGCGGCCTCAGCCGACTGGCATCGACGCGGGCCGTTCATGACCTGCTGGCCGCCGAGGCTCCCGGCCATCTAGCCGAGCTCTATCGCCCGTTCCCGACCGACTATCGGGTGGTGCGGAACGAAGCGGGACAACGACAATGGACCGCGCTGCCGGTGTTCGGCTTCGGTCCGACCGGCGACTTCACCACGCGGTACGCGCGATGGCACATGGAGGCATCGCAGCGACACGCCGACGCGCCCCGGCTGACCAGCAGGCAACGGAAGGCCCTGAACGCGCTCGACAAGATCCTCGCCCGCCCGGAGGTGGTGCTCGATGTGGACCTCCGGCCGGGCGACCTGCAACTGTTCAACAATGCCGAGATCCTGCACGCGCGGAGCGCGTTCGCGGAAGCCCCGGAAGGCACCGGGCGGCTCATGCTGCGGCTGTGGCTGAGCTTCGCCGGCAGCCCGGAACTTCCCGAGGAGTATCGCGAGCTGTTCGGCGCGACCGCGGGGGGCAGCTACCGCGGGGGCGCCTGGCCGCCCGGCGGCCGGCCGGCGTGGACCGGCCGGCCCGTCGCCGTCCGCTGACCGCCTCGGCGCCCCTCGCGGCGGCTCCGGGGCTTTGAGATCATTCCTGACCGGACACCTTACTTAAAATTGATCGTTGCATGGACAATGACAGGTCCGCATAAATGTGTGTGATCTACATCACACTGGCATTCTTTCTGTTGCCAGCCGCGCAATAGCGCGAGAAAACTCCTCACCAACTGTTCGGCGGTCCCGGTGGGCAGGTGGGGACGAGGTCGTTGTCTACCAGATCGCTGAAGAATTAAATCGTCCGTCTCGTGCGCGGCTTCGGTCCGGACACGCCTTTGCGGACTACGGGCGGTCGGCGCGGCGAACAAGGGACCGAGATGAAGTTTCGAGTGGCTGCCGGGCGGGGGAAACCGGCCCTGCCGGTCATCACCTTAACCACCCTCTTCCGCTGCCCGATGCCCCCAATGCCGACGAGGTCCTGACGTGTCAGCACACATATCTCTACGCCGTCGGATACAGCATCCGGCGACCGGCCGGGCGTTGCTCACCCTCGCCACCACGGCGCTCATCTCCGGCGTCGGCTGTCTGTGGGCGGCCCTTGCGGCGCCGCCCGGCGACCGCGCGTTCGTGGCCATCTGTCTTGGCGCGGCGGCGGTCCTGCTGTGCGCCGCCGTCGCGGTCGCCGCGTACCGCACGGAAGAGATGCGCGGCCTCCGCGAGCAGCTGGCGGCCAAGGACGAGAGCGTCGCCCGCCTCGCCGACGAGACGCTGCCGGCCGTGGTGAAGCACCTGCGCGACGGAGCCTCGGCCGACACCGCCCTCGCCGCGGTGCCGCTGCCCGCGGACGGCGCGCAGCGGCGCATCGTGTGGACGGTGGCGCGCGAGGTCGGCCACGGCGAGCGGATGCGCGTGGCCACCATGTCGGCGTGCGCGAACGCCGCCGGCCGTGTCCAGGCCCTCGCCACCAGCATGCTCGCCGAACTGCGCGAGATGGAGGAACGCCACGACGAGGAGGTCCTCGGCGACCTGCTCAAGCTCGACCACAGCACCGCACAGGCCGGCCGGCTGGCGGACAGCATCGCGGTGCTGACCGGCGCGCGCAGCGGGCGGCGCTGGACCAAGCCCATCGTGATGGAGAGCATCCTGCGCGGCGCGATGGGGCGTATCGGCGCCTATCAGCGTGTTCGGATCCACTCGACCATCAACGTCGCGGTCGTCGGATACGCCGCCGAGGGCGTGATGCACGCGCTCGCCGAGCTGATGGACAACGCCGCCAAGTTCTCCCCTCCGTCGGAGCAGGTGCACGTGTACGCGGAGGAGGTGCACGCGGGCGTCGTGATCATGGTCGAGGACGGCGGGCTCGCCATGGGCGACGCGGCGCTGCGCCGCGCCGAGCGCGCGGTCTCCCCGGCGCCGCTGGACTTCGGGACGCTGACCGGGACCCGGCTCGGGCTGGCGGTCGTCGGCTGCCTAGCGCGCAAGTACGGCCTGACCGTCTCCTTCCGGCCGTCCTCGCGCGGCGGCACCGGAGTCGTCCTCATGATCCCGCGACAGCTGATCACCGAGCCGCGCGACGACGTCGCACCCGGCGAGACCGGCGACCGCGCGGCCGAACCGGCTCGGGCGGACGGGCCGGGCCATGCCGGCGGGCCGGACCACGCGGGCGGACAGGCGGGCGAGGCGGCCGCCGATGAGGCGCACGGGCTGCCGAAGCGCCGGCGCGGGCAGACCCTCGCCGCGGCCGCTCGGTCCGCGGCGGACCGCTCCGCCGCCGACCGGTCCGCGGCGGCGAGCCCGGCGCGAACCCGTCCGGACGCCGGATCGAGGTTCAGCGCCTTCCGCCAGGGGAGCCGCGCCGGCAAGCGTGACGACGCCGACGGAAGCACCGACTCTGAATGATCACTGTGGGGAGCGGCCGGCTCGCCGCCGGACCGGACGGGTCAAGGACAAACAGATTGGAGGCAGGGGCCGTGCTGCGGCGTCACCGGCCGGATCACCGCCCTGAACCCCGATGAAGACGACAGACCGCGACCTCGACTGGCTGCTCGAAGACCTGCTGGAGCGTACGCCCGAGACGCAGCACGCCCTGGTGCTGTCGAAGGACGGCCTCAAGATCTGCCGGACCCGTGGGCTGACGGTGGACCAGGCCGACCAGCTCGCCGCCATCTCCTCCGGCATCCAGAGCCTGGCGTACGGCGCGTCCATCGAGTTCGGCGACGGGTCGGGCGGCGTGCGGCAGTCCATGACGGAGTTCTACGGGGGGCTGCTGTTCATCGTGGAGGCCGGTGAGGGCGCCCATCTGGCCGTCATCGCGACCGACGAGGCCGACGTCGGCGTCATCGGCCACAACATGAACGAGCTCGTCGAGCAGATCGGCGACTACCTGACCGCGCCGCCGCGCCGGGGGAACCCGCACCGCCCGTACGACGAGCACCGCCCGTACGAACCGGGCCCGCCCGAGCGCCATAGGCCATCGGCATGAGCCCGCGGCCGCTCGACCACGAAGACCCCGACCGGCTCTACACCGTCACCGGCGGGCGCAGCCGTGCGGATGAGAACTCCCTCGACCTCGTCACGCTGATCGTGAGCGAGTGCGACGCCGCGCAGGGCATGCAGTCCGAGTACGTACGGATCATCGAGATGTGCGGGCGGCCGATGGCGGTGGCGGAGATCTCCGCGGCGCTGCGCCTGCCCGTCGGCATCGTGAAGATCCTGCTGTGCGATCTGCTCGATGCCGGCCAGGTCACCGCGCGCAACCCGGCCTCGGCCCCCGCCCAGCTACCCGATCCCAAGACCTTGAAGCAGGTGCTCGTTGGACTCCGCAAGCTCTGAGATCGCCGCCTACACTCCGCTGCGGAGCACGGTCGACACCGGCCTCAAGATCGTGATCGTCGGCGGGTTCGGCGTGGGGAAGACGACCATGGTCAGCTCGGTCAGCGAGATCCGCCCGCTGAGCACCGAGGAGACGATGACGCGGGCGGGCATCGGGATCGACGACGCGGGCGGCGTCCAGGACAAGGCCACGACCACGGTCGCGTTCGACTTCGGCCGGATCACCCTGAACGACCGCATGGTGCTCTACCTGTTCGGCGCTCCCGGCCAGCAGCGCTTCTGGTTCCTGTGGGACCGCCTGTTCGCGGGCAGCCTCGGCGCCGTCGTACTCGTGGACACCCGGCGGCTGACGGAGTCCTGGTACGCGATCGACCGCCTCGAACACCACAAGATGCCGTTCATCGTCGTCCGCAACAACTTCGAGGGAGCGCCGGTCCACCCGCTGGAACACGTACGGGACGCGCTCGACCTGTCCGACGACGTGCCGCTGATCGACTGCGACGCCCGCCGGCGCGACTCCTGCAAGGGCGCGCTGATCACGCTCGTCGACCACCTGTACGCCATGTCCGCCGCCCGGGAGAAGACACCATGACAGACCCTGCCCCGCCGCCCCCGGCACCCGACGACCAAGGCGATCGACCGGCCCCCTCCGGGGCCTTCCCGCTGTACGGGCCGCGCTTCCAGACCGAGCCGGCCGAGCTGTATCGCGAGATGCGAAGGCGGCACGGGGCGGTGGCGCCGGTCCTGCTCGACGGCGACGTGCCCGCGTGGCTGGTGCTCGGCTATCGAGAGGTGCACTACGTCACCGGCAACCCCAACCTGTTCGCCCGCGACTCGCGCCGCTGGAACGCCTGGTCGCGCATCCCGCCGGACTGGCCGCTGCGCACGCTCCTCGGCTTTCACTCCAGCGTGCTGTACGCGGAGGGCGCCGAGCACCGGCGCCGGAGCGGTGCGATCAGCGACTCGCTCGCCGCGGTGGACCCGTTCGAGCTGCGGACCCATTGCGAGCGGGTCGCTGACGGGCTGATCGACGTCTTCGCGGGCAGCGGCGAGGCCGACCTGGTGCCGGGCTACGCGGACCAGATCCCGCTTCTGGTCATGGCGCGCATCCTCGGCATGGCCGAGTCCGAGACGGCGGGCCTGGTGCGCGACTTCTTCTTGTCGGTCGCCGCCAGCGAGGGCGCCATCGAGGCCGACGAGCGCAACCGCGAGCGGATGCGGCGGCTGCTCGACCTCAAGCGCGAGCGGCCCGGCGCGGACGTGGCCACCCGCCTGATCGGCCACCCCGCAGCGCTCGGCGACAAGGAGATCGTCGACGACCTGATGGTGGTGATGGGCGCGGGGCAGCTGCCGACGTCCTGCTGGATCGGGAACACGCTGCGCCTGATGCTCACCGACGACCGGTTCGCGCTGACGTTGGCGGGCGGGCGCCGCAGCGTCCGGCAGGCCCTCAACGAGGTGCTGTGGGCGGACACGCCGACGCAGAACTTCGCCGGCCGCTTCGCGGTCCGCGACACCCACCTCGGGGGGCAGCACATCAAGGCCGGCGACCTGGTCATCCTCGGCCTCGCCGCCGCGAACAACGACCCGAAAATCCGTCCCGACGCCTACGCCGACTCCGGCGGCAACCAGGCGCACCTGTCGTTCAGCCACGGCGAGCACCGCTGCCCGCACGCCGCCCAGGAGCTTGCCGAGGTCATCGCCGAGACCGCGATCGAGGTGCTGCTCGACCGCCTCCCCGACGTGCGGCTGGCGGTCGCCGACGAGGCGCTCGGGTGGCGGCCGTCGCCGTGGATGCGCGGTCTGGCCGCCCTCCCCGTCCGCTTCACCCCCGCCTACGTCGCCGCGGACCTCCGCTGACCCGAAGCCCGGCCGGACCGGGTCCGGTGCGCCAAACCGCCAAACGGGGCACGATGTCAGTACATATCGCCCGTGCGGAAGGAGAACGAGGTGCCCGGACGTACGTCGGTAAGGAGCGCGACCAGTGTCGAGGACCTTCGGGATATGGCGCGGCGGCGCGTCCCGCGCGCGTTCTTCCAGTACGGCGACCACGGCTCCTACGCGCAGTCGACGCTGCGCGCCAACCGGGCCGACCTGGAGGCGCTCCGGCTGCGGCAGCGGGTGGGTCTCGACGTCGGGGAACGCGACCTGACCACCACGATCATCGGCGAGCCGGCGACGCTGCCGCTGGCGCTGGCGCCGATCGGGATGTGCGGGATGCAGCACGGCGACGGCGAGATCCTCGCCTGCCGCGCGGCGCAGGCGGCCGGTATCCCGTTCTGCCTGAGCACGATGTCGATCTGCTCGATCGAGGACGTCGCCGCGGCGGTCGACCGGCCGTTCTGGTTCCAGCTGTACGTCATGCGCGACAGAGGGTTCGTCAGCGACTTGATCGAGCGGGCGAAGGCCGCCGAGTGCAGCGCGCTGATGATGACGCTGGACATGAACATGCTCGGCCAGCGGCATCGCGACATCAAGAACGGCCTCACGGTGCCGCCGCGCATCACTATGTCGAACGTCCTGGATGTCGCCACCAAACCGACCTGGGGATTGAGCGTCCTGCGCGGCAAGCGCAAGACGTTCGGCAACATCGCCGGCCACATCAAGGGCATGGACAACGTCACGACCTTGGCCGATTGGGTGTCGAAACAGTTCGACCCCAGCCTGAGTTGGAAAGACGTCGAGTGGGTCCGGGAGCAGTGGCCGGGGAAGCTGATCCTCAAGGGCATCCTCGACGTGGCGGACGCGAAGATCGCCGCGCAGACCGGCGCGTCCGCGATCGTCGTGTCCAACCACGGCGGCCGCCAGCTCGACGGCGCGCCGTCGTCCATCTCGGCGTTGCCCGACATCGCCGCCGCGGTCGGCGCCGAGGTCGAGGTCATGGTGGACGGCGGCATCCGCTCCGGCCAGGACGTGCTGCGGTCGCTCGCGCTCGGCGCCCGCGCGTGC
This sequence comes from Streptosporangiaceae bacterium, assembly GCA_035765195.1. Taxonomy (GTDB): domain Bacteria; phylum Actinomycetota; class Actinomycetes; order Streptosporangiales; family Streptosporangiaceae; genus CALAED01. The sequence continues at coordinate 20,913 of DASTYC010000032.1, read as the reverse complement.
CTGCTCGGCCGCGCCTACATCTACGGGCTCGGCGCCGGCGGCCAGGAGGGCGTGACGAGGGCCATCGACCTTATCCGCGCCGAGCTCGACGTCTCGATGGCGCTGACCGGGACCACCTCGGTCAGGCAGGTCGGGCGTGAGATCATCGCCTGACGGAAAGGCGGTGAGCGACGTGGATGTGGCCGCTCGTGTCCGGGATATTTGCCTCGCGCTGCCCGAAGTAGTGGAAAAGCCGTTCGGCGGGCACACCGCGCCGTCCTACCGGGTCCGCGACAAGTTCTTCGTCATGACCAGCGAGGACGGCGGGTCGATGACGTTCAAGGCCGGCCCCGGCGTGCAGGAGGCGCTCGTGGGCTCGGACCCCGAGCGGTTCTTCGTCCCGAAGTACGTGGGGCACAGGGGATGGCTGGGGGCCCGCCTCGACGCCGACCAGGACTGGGACGAGCTCGCCGAGCTGATCGAGGAGAGCTACCGGCTGATCGCGCCGAAACGCCTCATCGACCGGCTCGACCGGCGAACGGCGACCTGACCCGCGGGCATCGACGCACGCTACGGCGGCGGGTCGCCGGTCTGGGTGCGACGGGCGCGGGCGCGGCGCTTGCCTTCGTGCATGGCCTGGACGCGGGCGATCGGGATCTCTCGGCCCTCCTCGATCAGGTCGGCGGGCAGCGGCAGCGGCGGCGGCATCAGCCCGCCCCACGGCGAAGGGGCCGACGCCGAGTCCGCCGGCCCGGCGGCGAGCGCCTGGGCGGCGGTGTGCACGGTGAAGTCGCCAGGCGCGACGCGGTCGAGCTCGTCCCAGGGCACCGGGAACGACACGGGCGTCCCCGGGCGGATGCGCGGGCTGTAGGCGGCCACCACCGACGCCCCGCCGGCCCGGGTCGAGTCGATGAACACCTTGCCCGCGCGGTCCTCCTTGATGAACGCCGTGGTGGCGAGCGCGGGATCGAGTCGCTCGGTGCGGGCGGCGAGCGCCCGGGTGGCCGCGGCCACCTCCTCGATCGTCGCGCCGCCGCCGATCGGCACGAAGATGTGGACGCCCTTGGCGCCGCTGGTCTTGACCGCTCCCGCGAGACCGGCCTCGGACAGCGCCTGGCGGACCAGGTGGGCGGCGCGCACGGCCGCCGCGAACGCGTCCCCGGGCGGCGGGTCGATGTCCAGGACCATGTGGGTGGGGTGGTTCCAGTCGTCCGCGCGGATCAGCGTCGGGTGGTACTCGACGGCGCGCTGGTTGGCGAACCACAGCAGCGTGCGGCGGTCGTCGCACAGGGCGTAGGAGATCTCGCGCCTGGAGCTCTCCGCCCACAGCGCCACCGTCCGCACCCACGGCGGGGTGTACTTGGGCACGTTCTTCTGCATGAACGGCTCTTGCCCCGGCCGTACGCGCATGACCGATAGCGGCCGGTCGGCGAGCTCCGGCAGGATGCGGTCGCGAATGCCGTCGAGGTAATCGACCAGGTCGCGCTTTGTCGCCGCCGCCCCGTCGAACAGCGGTTGTCCGAGGTTGGTCAACGACACGCCCTCGCGCACGTCGGCGCCGTCGGCCTCGTCGGGGTCGGAGCTCCGATTTTTCGGCACTGCGGGCCTCCCGGACGATAATCCGTCAATGTTGTCACGCTGGGTAATGATATTTCGCTGTTTTGCCGGGTTGTCGACTACATACCTCCTATGTATGTTCTGGAAAGCGCCTTCCGGGGTGCCTGGACCATGGGGTGTGAGCGGGATGTCGAAGGCTAGACGCTACCTGTTGATGATCGTGGCGGCCGTTCTCGTCGCGGCCATGGTGTCGCCGGCGGCCAACGCGGCGCCGCCAGGAGATCCGATCCGCGACCCGCTGCCGGACCCGGTGACGTCCGGCCTGGGGCTGGTCGTGAAGGAGTACGCGAGCTTCCCGCAGTCGTCGCCGACCCCGGCGCCGACCGACCAGCGGCTGATGCGCTGGGCGCGGATCAACTACATCGGCGAGATCCCGGACGGCTCGGGCCGCAAGTTCGTGCCCGACCTCAACGGCAAGATGTACCTGGTCGAGCGCGGCGTGCCGCATGAGTACCTCGACGTGGGCGCCACGTTCGCGCCGCAGTTCTTCTCCGGCCGCGGACTCGGGCAGGGCTTCGGGTTCGTGACGTTCGATCCGCGCTTCAAGCGGAACGGCCGGTTCTACACCGTGCACACCGAGGAGGCCGCGAAGACGACCGCGGTGCCGGACTTCATCCAGGCCGGCACGATCCTCTACCACGGCGTCGTGACCGAATGGACGGCGGACGACCCGGCCGCCGCGACGTTCAGCGGGACCCGGCGCGAGGTGCTACGCATCGGCTTCGCCGGCCAGATCCACGGGATCCAGCAGATCGACTTCAACCCGAACGCCCACCCCGGTGACGAGGACTTCGGGCTGCTCTACCTCGCGGTCGGCGACGGCGGGCAGGGCGTGCGCAATGACGAGCCGCAGAACCTGTCGCTCCCGCACGGCAAGGTGCTGCGCATCGATCCGCGGGGCGCGGGCGGCGCCAACGGCCAGTACGGGATCCCGGCGGGCAACCCGTTCGTGGGGCGGGCGGGCGCGCTCGGCGAGATCTACTCCTACGGCTACCGCGATCCGCACCGATTCACCTGGGACACCGGCGGGACGCACCGCCTGCTGCTCGGGCACATCGGCGAGCACAACGTCGAGATGGTCGACGACGTCCGGGCCGGCGACAACTTCGGCTGGAGCGAGCGCGAGGGCCCGTTCGTCTTCGACAAGAACCCGGCGAACCCGTGCGACCGGCTCTACCCGCTGCCGCCGGACGACGCGCGGTTCGGCTTCACCTACCCGGTGGCCGCCTTCGACCACAACCCGCCGCCGGACTGGAACTGCACGTCGGACGTCGGGCACGCGATCTCCGGCGGGGTCGTCTACCGGGGCGCCAAGGTGCCCGCGCTGCGCGGCAAGTACATCTTCGGCGACATCGTCGACGGCCGGATCTTCTTCACCAACGAGCGCGAGATGCGGCGCGGCGGGCCGCTGACCACGATTTTCCAGATGCAGCTGTTCGACGAGTCGGGCACGCGGATCCGGATGCAGGACCTGTCCGGCCCGGGCTCGCTCGGCAACCCGGAGCGGGTCGACCTGCGCTTCTCGGCCGACGCCAAGGGCGAGCTCTATCTGATCGAGAAGGCGAATGGCAAAATCTTCAAGGTGACCGGCGCCCGCGACTTCGCCTCGTGCAAGGTCGGCCACACCCGGCTGCGCCACGTCATGGGCGCGGCGAACTGGGCCCCGGTGACCCCGGCGAAGTGGCAGTTCCCCGGCGACCAGGTCGTGCTGGCCGAGGCCGGGGCGGAGCGCCCGGGTCCGCGGCGGCCGTTCGAGTACGCGGTGCTCACCAAGGGCCCGGCGTTCGGCAACGTCCAGATCGACGCCGAGGTACGGCTCGACACGCCCGTCGAGATCACCAACCGCGATGTGATCGTCGTCTTCGGGCACCGCTCGGACACCGAGTTCTACTACGCGCACCTCTCGACGGATAACACGATTTATCCGCACAACGGGATCTTCGTCGTCAACAACGCCGACCGGCTGCGGATCGAGGACCAGTGGGACGAGGCCCTCTCCCGCGGCGCGCCGCCGGCCATCGTCGACGCCGAATGGCACCGGGTCCGCGTGGTCCGCTGCGCCGACTCCGGCGAGACCGCGGTCTACCTCGACGGCTCGGCCAACCCCCTGATGACCACGGTGGACACCACGTTCACCTCCGGCAGGGTGGGCTTCGGCTCGTTCGACAACATCGGCCGGATCCGCAACCTCACGGTCACCGGCACCGCGACGGCGGGGTGACCGTCCACTCCCGCTGAGGGGTGGCGGCGGGGCGCAGCCACATACCTGGAGGAACCATGCGAAATCGCCGCGCATACGTAGGTCGCGCGCACGTAGGTCGCGCGCACGTCCTGCCGCGCCGGCTGCTCGCCGCACCGCTGGCCGTGCTGCTGGGAGCCTCGCTCGCGGTGAGCGCGGGACGGCCCGCCGATGCGGCCGGCGGCTCCGCAGCCACTGGCGCGACCGTCGCCACCGCCGGCCACTGGCGCACCCGGCCGGACGTCTTTCCGACTCTGCGCCGCAACCTGGTCGCGTTCTACGACTTCGAGCACCCCGTGCCCGGCAACCCGGCGCAAGAGCGCGACCTCGGCCGGTCGGGGACCGACCTCGACCTCGTCAACGGCGGCGCGGCGATGCGGGTCCGGGACGGCGCCTACCCGAGCAGCCGGTTCTCGATCCAGACGCGGCAGCTCAACCCCACCGTGACCGGCAACGACGACTGGAAGGCCGGGATCTACTCCGCGACCGGGGTGCCGACGCTGCGCGCCTTCAACGCCGCCAAGCAGATCTCGGTCATGGGCTGGTTCAAGACCACGGGCCAAAACCCGAACCCGAACACCACGACGCCCGACCCGGGCGACCTCTTCAACGCCGTCGGGCTGGCCGGCGTGCTGAGCGGCAACTCCCAGGGCCATGACGTACGGGCGCTGCTCGAAGTGATCAACGTGTCGAACGTCCTGCGCGTCGTGGCGCTCGGCCGGCGCGTCGACGGCAGCAGCTCGCAGACGTTCGCCGCGAACGAGGACTGGCAGACCATCCTGCCGCGCGATCAGTGGGTGTTCTTGACCGCGACGTTCGACTTCGACAACGCGACCATGGCGCTGTACAAGAACGGCCGCCCGCTCGACGGCTTCTACACCGTCACCGGCGACCCCTGGGCCGTCGAGGGCGATCCGGAGCCCGACCTCACCTCGGCCACCGACCCCGCGGGCATCAAGATCGGCGGCAGCTTCCCGCAGAACACCCAGGAACGCAACCCCTGCGACTGCCGCTTCGACGGGCTGATGTTCCTCGACCGGGTCGCGACCCCCGGCGAGGTGCTCGCGCAGTACCGCTGGGCCACCCGCCACCACCACTGACCGGCGTTTGGCACGGCGCGACCATCGGGCATGCTGACGGTGACTTGGCCCCGGGCGAGCAGGGTGGAGAGATCGACGTGGCGTACGACGTGACCGCGGTGAGACAGCGATTCCCGGCGCTGAAGGAGGGCGCGGCGCACTTCGACGGCCCCGGCGGCTCGCAGGTGCCCGCCGTCGTCGCCGACGCCGTGGCCGCCACGCTGTGTTCTGCCATCGCCAACCGCGGCACCGTCACGGCCGCCGAGCGACGGGCGGACGAGATCGTCGTCGCGGCCCGGCGGGCGGCCGCCGACCTGGTCGGCGGCACCCCCGACGGCATCGTCTTCGGCCGCAGCATGACTCAACTGACCTACGACATCTCCCGGACGCTCGCCAAGGCGTGGGGACCCGGCGACGAGGTCGTCGTCACCACGTTGGATCACGACGCCAACATCCGCCCATGGGTGCACGCGGCCGAGGCGAGCGGCGCCACGGTGCGCTGGGCCGAGTTCGATCCCGACTCCGGTGAGCTGCCGGTGGCCGCCGTCGCCTCACTCATCGGCGACCGGACCCGGCTGGTCGCGGTGACCGGGGCTTCCAACCTGCTCGGCACCAAGCCGGACCTCCCCGCGATCGCCGGCCACGCGCACGCCGCCGGTGCGCTCGTCTACGTCGACGGCGTGCATCTGACGCCGCACGCGGTGGTCGACATGGCCGCGCTCGGCGCCGACTTCTTCGCCTGCTCGCCGTATAAGTTCCTCGGCCCGCATCTCGGTCTGGTGGCCGCCCGGCCCGAGCTGCTGGAGACCCTGCGGCCCGACAAGCTGCTGCCCGCGAGCGACGCGGTGCCCGAACGCTTCGAGCTGGGCACGCTGCCGTACGAGCTGCTCGCCGGCACCACCGCCGCCGTCGACTTCCTCAGCGACCTCGTGCCCGGCGACGGGCCGCGGCGCGACCGGCTGATCGCGTCGATGCGGGCTCTGGAACGGCACGAGGACGCGCTGCGCGAACGCCTGGAGGCGGGCCTCGCGGCGATCCAGGGCGTCGTCATGTACGGATCGCCGCAGCGCCGCCGCACCCCGACGGTCCTGTTCTCCATCGAGGGCGTGCCGCCGCAGACGGTGTACGAACGGCTCGGCGAGCGCGGGGTCAACGCGCCGGCGAGCAGCTTCTACGCCATCGAGTGCTCGCGCCGGCTGGGGCTCGGCGACACCGGGGCGGTGCGGGCAGGCATCGCCCCCTACACCGACGAGCCCGACGTGGACCGGCTCCTCGACGGCGTCGCCGACATCGCCGGCGCCCGCTGACCGGCGGCCCGCTGACCGGCGGCCCGCCACAGTGCGGCGACGAGCACGATGATCGCGCCGGCGCCGTAACCGATGCGCGTCGCGGGCACCGGCGGCAGCCCGAACGCGATCATCGCCCATATCACGTAGCCCGCGGCCGCCACGGCCAGCCACTCCGCCCGGCCGTCGAGCGCGACCAACGCGATGACGAGCAGCCCGTACCACGGGAGGGCCGGGGCGGTGACCAGCAGGTAGACGCCGACCAGCACCAGCGCGCCGCGCCAGGGCCGATCGGGGTCGGCGGTCAGCCAGACCCACAGCGCGGTCGCTGCGAGCACGCACGCCGCGACGGGAGCGGCCCAGTCGGCCGGCACGAACAAGCCGAGCAGCGCGAACCTCCATCCGGAGTCGTAGCCCTCTTCTTTCAGGTAGCCGGGCAGGTAGCCGAGCACGCCGCCGCCGACCGCGAGGACGTGCGGCAGGTAGACGGCGGCGACCGCGCCTGCCGCCGCGCCGCCGATCGCGAGCGGACGGCGCCGCGCCACGGCCGGGAAGAGCAGCGCGGGGAACAGCTTGGCGGCGATGGCCAGGCCGAATACGCCGCCTCCGAGCAGCGCGCGCCCTCGGCTCGGGCCGGCCCTGGCCAGCACCACCAGGGCGATCACGGTCAGGCCCGCGGCGACGACGTCGACGTGTGCGTTGTTGCCGGTCTCGAGCGCGACGAGGGGACACCAGGCCCAGTAGGCGGCGAGCGTCGGATCGCGCCCGAGCCGCCGCAGCCCGTACAGGAGCAGCAACGTGGTCGCGACGGCGGCGACGGCCGCCGCCACCTGGATCGGCTTGACCCGCGCTCCGGGCGGCGACAGCACGTGCACCGCGGCGAAGTAGCCCTCCGCGACAGGCGGATAGATCGTGTGGACCGCGGGCCGGTTCATCAGCGTGCATCCGGGTTCGAGGAAGGCCCCCGCCCGGTCCGGATCGGGCGTCCCCGGCGCCACGCACCACGACCAGGCGGTCCGCGCCCAGAGGAACTCGGGATCGCGCAGCCCGGCCAGCTCGGGGGCCGCGGGCACATATCTGTAGGGATCGATCCCGGCGGCCTGCACGCGGCCGTCCCAGACGTACCGGTAGGCGTCGGTGCTCGTCCGCGGCGGCGCGGACAGGGCGGCGACCTGCAGCCCGATGCCGCCGACGACGATCACCAGCACCGCGCGCCGGAGCGGCAGCCGGCGCACCAGCCACACCCCGCCGGCGAAGACGACCCACGCCGCGCCCACCAGCACGAGCGTGCGCCCCGCCGGGGGCGCCGCCCGCGGCACCGCCGCGCCCGGGTGCACCGTCCACCATACGAGCGCGCCCAGCGCCGCGGCCGCCGCCCACGCCCCCAGGCTCCGTATGTCGTTCACCCTGGTCACCGCCCTACCGTGACACGGCAGGGCCGCGATCAGCGCGTTCCGGCGCGACCCGTCCGCGATCCGTAAGGATTGCCGCCGAGGGACGCGGGACGGGCGGCGGGGCGGGCGGGCGGCGAGGCGGAGGCGAGGCGGACGGCGGGGGCGAGGCGGACGGCGGGGTCAGACGATCTCGGCGCGGCGGACGCCGCGGCTGCCGCGGCCGGTGGCGGCCAGGGTCACCAAGATGCCCGCCACGAGGAGAATGGCACCGAGGATCAACGTCCCGATCGGCACGATCGTCTTCACCACGGTGACCGCCGTGGCGTTGTCGTTGGACAGCTTGACCAGCTTCTGCTGATCGGCGGGGGTCATCTTCAGATGGAACGCGGCCACGGTGAGCCGCTCCACGCCGTCCTTGGTGTGCAGCGTGGACTTGATGTTCTCCTCCTGGTTGACGACCGCGCCCGTCCGCGGGTCGACCCACACCGTCTTGGTCTCCTGGAAGTACCGGTCGGTGTCGACGTTGCCGCTGTCCTTGCCGAGGCCGAGGACGGAGCCGGGAACGTCGTCGACCTCGGCGATGCGGGTTTCGGGGACGTGCTGCACGTAGCGGTAGGCGCGCAGGCCCTGCACGGTGTCCTCGCCGTCGAACGCCATCGGCAGCGTCTGCTTGGTGGCCACGTCGAAGTACTGGTAGGTCTTCTTCTCCACGTTGGCCACGGGCCAGACGGTGCCGAGGCCGGCCATCCTGGTGGTCGTGTCGTTGCCGACGGCGGCGCCGCAGCACATGACGAGCCGGCTGGTGCGACGGTCGAGCGCCTGGCGGAACTGCCGGTAGTCGATCGGCGTTCCCGTGGTCGCGTCGGAGGTGGAGGTGAAGGAGTCCCAGACCGCGACCTTGTCGTTGCTGGCCCGTACGTCGCCGCGCACCGTGTTGGTCGCGACCACGGTGACCCCCTGCCTCAACTTGAGGTTTCCGGCGTCGAAGTAAGTGGCGTTCTGCGCCTGCAGCCGTGTTGTGTTGTAGGTGTCAATCGGCAGCGCGAGCAACTGCTTCGCGGCGTAGAACCTCACGAGTGGCGACAGCGTGAGGAAGAAAGCGCCTACTCCGATCAAGAGCATCCCGATAGTGCGCTGCATGCAAGCCTCCCGGGACCGCCGTCATCAAGAACGGCTTCTACTACACGGCATTCCAACCCTCTACCAGGCGGTAGGCCCCAGGTTAGACCAGGTAGACGGGCCAGTGTCGACCCAAGACCCAATCGTAACCCAGTCAGTTACGTTAAGTCAGAGAAGTAATACCGATGGTGACTCTTGCGGGGTGGACCAAAGTAGAACAGCGTGAAAGTTACCGTCGCGTCAACCCCCTAGAGGACAATTCGCGCTCGATGTTAGAGTGGGCCGGTTTTCCGGGGTGGCGAGACGGCGAGACCCGGTGGTGAAGATGGCGGTAACCAGGGCCCCCGCCGAGCCGGGCCACCAAAACGCGCTCGACGGGCTTCGCGCTGTCGCCGCGCTGGCCGTGCTCGCCTTCCACGTCGGCGGCCAGACCGGGATCACCTTCCAGGGCACGCTCGGCGGCCGGCTGGGCTCCCGCGCCGACGTGGCTGTGGCGATCTTCTTCGTGCTCTCCGGCCTGCTGCTCTACCGGCCCTGGGCGCGGGCCACGCTCGCCGGCGCCACCGGCGGGGAGGGGGGCGCGGGCGGGCCGAGCACCTGGACGTACCTGTGGCGCCGCGCGCTGCGCATCCTGCCGCTGTACTGGCTGCTCGTCGCGGTCGCCCTCATCGCCTACAGCCCCGGCCACCTCGACTCCCCGGTCACGTGGCTGCGCTGGCTGACGCTCACCCAGATCTACGACCTGACCCCGTGGTGGGAACTGCCGGGACCGCATGGCCTCGCCCACGTGTGGAGCCTGTCCACCGAGGTCGCCTTCTACCTGCTGCTGCCGCTGCTGGCCGCCGCGCTCGCCGCGTACGCCCGGCTCGGCGAGGGGCGCCGCGACCGGCGGCGGCGCGACCAGATGCGGGGCGACCGGATGCGGGGCGACCGGATGCGGGGCGCGCCGGCCGGTGACCGGGACGACGACCGGGACGACGTGGCGCGGCGCGGGCGCCGGCTGCTGATCGGGCTGGCCGCGCTGTCGCTGATCTCGCCGGCCTTCAACGCCTGGGTGACCCTCACCCACCAGAACTTCCAGCTCTACCTGTGGCTGCCGCGATCGCTGTGGTGGTTCACCGCGGGGATGGCGATCGCCGTGCTCCGCGAGTGGGCGCGGCTGCGGCCGGGGCGGGTGCGCACGTTCTGCCAGACGCTCGCCGCCTCCCCGGGCACGGCCTGGCTGACCGCGGTCGGCGCCTACGCCGTGGCCTGCACCGATGCCGGCGGCCCGGTCATCCCGTCATCGCTGCGGATCCCGATCTGGGAGAACGAGGCGCGGCTCGCGCTCTACCTCGTGGTGGCCGCCTGCCTCGTGGCGCCGGCGGCGTTCCAGCCCGCCAACGAGACCTTTGTCAGCTGGCTGTTCGGTAATGGCGCCATGCGCTTCCTGGGCCGTATTTCGTACGGCATCTTTCTTTGGCAGTTCGTCGTTATCTACGGTTATTACGATCTATTCGATCTCCGTCCGCTCACGTTCGACTACTTTCCCGTACTGATCGTCACCTCACTCGGCACGATCGTTTTGGCCGCCGCCTCGTACTACGTTGTCGAAAAACCGTTGATGAGGCTGCGCCACGCGCCCCGGCTGAGCCGACCCGCCCCTCCAGTAGAACCTGTTCCACAGACGCCGATCATCCAGTGGCATACCAATGCGCCGTGACGACCTGCTCCCCGCCGACCGCGGGCATATCGACAGCCTCGACGGGCTGCGCGCCATCGCCGCCTTCGTCGTATTGATCTTCCATGTCGCCTACAGCACCGCCGATATCCTCACCGGATCGGGAGCCTGGCGGATCGTGGCCCACGGAGACGTCGGCGTGCCCATCTTCTTCGCGCTCTCCGGACTGCTGCTCTACCGCCCGTGGGCCCGCCGCACCCTCGAGGGCGGCGCGGCGCCGAAGGTGCGCACCTACCTGTGGCGGCGCGCGCTGCGCATCCTGCCGGCCTACTGGGCCGTGGTCGTCGTGGCGTTGTTCGCCTTCAACGCCGCGCACGCCACGACCCCCACGGTCTGGCTCGAGTGGCTCACGCTGACGCAGATCTACGACCTCCATCCGTGGTGGCAGGGCACCGGCCCGCACGGGCTCGGCCAGATGTGGAGCCTGTCGACCGAGCTGGCCTTCTACGCGCTGCTGCCGATCATCGCCGCCGCGCTGGCCTCCTATGCCGGCTACGACAACGCCGACGTGGACACGCGGGCGCGCCGCCTGCTGGTCTCGCTCGGCGTGCTCGCCCTCGGCTCGCTGGTGTGGATCGCCGTCGTGCACCAGACCGCGTACGGCTACTACTACGAGCTCTGGCTCCCCCGCTCGATCTGCTGGTTCGCCGCCGGCATGGCCCTGACGGTGTTCGCCGAATGGGCGCGCGCCGAATCCGGCAGCCCGTACGGCCCGATCAGCCGGCTCTGCCGCACGATCGCCTCCATGCCCGGGGTGTGCTGGCTCGTCGCGGCGGCGGCCTGGGGGCTGGTGTCGACCCCGCTGGCCGGGCCGGCCTTCCTGCAGGGCACGCCGAGCGTGTTCCAAAGCGAGGCCAAGACGGTGCTCTACCTGATCATCGCCCTCGGCCTCGTCGCCCCGGCCGCCTTCCAGCCCGGCGGCAAGACCGTCACGACGACGCTGCTGGGCAACAAGACCATGCGCTTCCTGGGCAAGATCTCCTACGGCGTTTTCCTGTGGCAGTTCGTCATCATCTACGCCTGGTACGAACTCACGGACCGGCCGTTCTGGAACCACGACTTTTGGATCGTGCTCCCCATCGTCCTCGTCGGCAGCGTGGTCGCGGCCACGATCTCCTTCTACGCGATCGAGCAGCCCGCGCAACGCCTCAAGACCGTGAGCTCGCGCTGGGCGGTCACCCTCCCCGAAACCCCGCGCCCGGAGCCGGCCCCGTCTCCCCCGGCGCCCGCGGTCGACGCCCGCACCGGCCGCTGGCACCGCACCCCCTAACCCCCCACCCCCGCCGATCTTGATGTGAGGGTTCTATCGGGGGCGTTGATACAACTCTCACATCAAGATCGGCGATGTGAGGCTTGATCGTGCACGTAGTGTTGTAATTGTGTGACTTTATGTGAGCAAAGAGGGTGCGTGGCACCTCAACAGCACGTCCCCGACGAACTCCGCGACCGGCCCTTCAAAGGCACCGCGGCCATTGCCAAAGGGCTCCTGACGAAGCAACAGTTGCGCGGCACGCAGTGGCGGCGCCTGTTCGCCGATGTCTACACGTGGTCGGGTCTGCCGCTGGACCGGACGATACGCGCGCAGGCCGTCAGCCTGACCGCACCGTCCGGCGCCGTGATCTCGGGGCGCTGGGCCGCATGGTTACTGGGCGTGGACATCCTGCGATCCACTGACGATCGGGTCGAGATCACCATCGCGCGCGACGATCACATGTGGCCTCGGGACGGGATCGCCGTTCGGCACGCGTCAGTGCCGGACCACGACATCGATGTGATCGACGGAGTCCCGGTCACCAACCCCTTTCGGACGGCCTTCGACCTCGCCCGGCGGCGCCGGCTCAAGAGCCGCCACGATCTCATCGAGGCCGTCGTCGCCGTGGACGCACTCGCCCACAAATACTGGATCGACCTCGACGACTTCCTCGCATACTCGCTCGCGCACCGAGGCTGGCGGGGAGTGCGACTCGTACCTGATGTCATCCAGCAGTCCGATCGGCTCGCAGAGTCACCCATGGAAACGCGGCTGCGGATGCTGCTGGTCCTGTCCGGACTGCCGAAACCCCAGGTGCAGTACGAAGTGCCGGTGGAGGGGACGACGTACCGGATCGACCTCGCCTACCCCGGCCACCGCTTGGCCATCGAATACGACGGACAAAACCATGCCGAGCGGTGGACGGACGACATCCGGCGGCAGAACCTGCTCGCCGACCGCGGATGGCGGTTCCGGCGCTATGTGTCCGCCGACTACTACCAGCGTCCCGAGCTGATCCTGACCCAAATCCGCCGCGAACTCCGCCGATCTTGATGTGAGGGTTGCATCAACGAGCCCGATCGAACTCTCACATCAAGATCGGCGGGGTGGGGTGGGGTGACCGGAGGTGGCCTGACATCACCGGGACGCGATTGTTTCGACGGTGCTGGCGGGGGCGGCACGCTTGGCATTTCCACATGGGCCGACGACGCCGATAGCAGTGCGTCAGCGACCTGACACGGACTGGGTGACCCCTAAGGGTTTTCTGCCCTGTGCTGATGAGTGACAGGAAGCTTACTTTCCAGAGGCAAACGAAGGGTCGTCGGCATCGGGGGAGCTTCCTTCATGGGTCGGTCGCGGTTTGTCGTCCGCTGGGGCGTTGGATCTGGTTCCCATACGGCTCGTGTCGTCGCGTTAGCGGCGGCGTTCGTGCTGCTGGCCTCGGTGGCCCTGGACGGGGCGGCGCCCTTAGGGACATCCCCCTCCGGCGGCGCCCGCGTGGTGACGCCGAAGCAACAGAGCGGTTCTGCGGCCGGTCGCGCCCATCAGGTGCCGGCGGCGCGGACGGCGGCGAAGCCGGCGATGGGCCCGCGCGATAAGAGGTCGCGGCCCAAGCGGCCCAAGGGGGCGGTCCCCCTGGCGCACGACTACGCGCCGAGGTCGTCCGCCGGCACCGCCCCAAAGCCGCCCCCGCCGCCGGCCGGTGCGCGCGTGCGCACGGTGGCCGAGCCTGCGCCGCCCAAGGTGGTCGGGTTCGACGCCGCGACGAGCGAGGAGGTGCCGGCCGAGCGGGACCGGTACGGCTACAACTACGAGAACGCCGATGGGTCGTGGACCGGCAAGTACTTCACCCGGCCGGTGAACTACCAGGACGCGCGAGGCGCCTGGCAGCCGATCGATCCGTCGCTGATCGACGGCGGCCAGGGGCGCTGGACGAACCGGGCCGACAGCGCACGCGTCGACTTCGCCGGGGTGGCCACTGGCCAGGACACAGTCGTGGTCGATCTCGGCGCCGGCCGGCGCTTCGGGTTCGGGGTGGCCGGCGCCAGGCCGGCGGTCGGCCAGGTCCAGGGCGCCACCGTCACGTACCCGGAGCTCAGGCCGGACGCGGACCTGCTGCTTGAGTCGCTGAACGGCGGCAGCGTCAAGGAGAAGATCGTCCTTCGGTCGCCCGACGCGCCGGCGCAATGGGCGTTCCCGCTGCGCACGGACGGGGTGACACCGCGGCCGGCGGCCGATGGAAGCATCGAGCTGACGGACGACGTGTCGGGCGCGGTGGTGGGCCGGATACCGCACGGGTTCATGACCGACTCGAAGATCGATCCGCGGTCCGGCGACGGGGCCAGGTCGGAGGCGGTGTCGTACGGCCTCGAACGACAGGGCACCGGCTGGGTACTGACGATGTCGGCCGACCCGGCGTGGCTGGCGGACCCGGCGCGGAAATACCCGGTGACGGTGGACCCGACCGCGGTGTGGAACTACGGCGACACCTCCGACACCTACGTGGAGACCGGATATTCCTCCCCGCCGAACGGCGAGGTCCAGCTGAAGGCGGGCACGTACGACGGCGGCGGCCACAAGGCGGCGACCTATCTGGGGTTCTCCCAGATCGACAACGACCTCGCGCATTCCAAGATCTACGACGTGGACCTGCACCTGTACAACGCCTGGTCGTATTCGTGCAGTTCGCGTGCGGTGACCGTGCACCCGGTGACGCAGTCGTGGTCGTCCTCGTCGATCGCCTCCTACCCGGGCCCCAGGTACGGGTCGGCGTTGTCGTCGCGGAGTTTCGCGCACGGCTGGATCCCCGAGGGGTCGTCGTCGAGCCCGTGCCCGGCCAAGTGGGAGGGCATCGACCTGGGCAGCGCCGGCAACAGCCTGGTGCAGGGCTGGGTGAACGGCTCCAAGCCCAACTACGGCCTGACGGTACGGGCCTCGACCACCAGCAGCTACGCGTGGAAGAAGTTCTCCTCCCGGGAGACCGCGAACGGCCCGTACATGACCGTGGTCTACAGCCCCTACCAGGCGACGTACGCGTTCACCTCCTCGCCGCCCACCTGGACGACGCCGGTGCTGAACGATCAAGCCGGTGTGATCAAGGTGAAGGTGACCAACAAGGGCCATGAGACGTGGACCACGACCAACGGCTACAAGCTGCAGTACGAGGTCTACGACAAGAACGGCAAGCAGCTTTATCACAGACCCGCGCAGACGCCCATGCCGCAGACGGTGGCCTACGGGCAGACGGTGACGGTGAACGCGAAGGTGAACCCGTTGCCGCCGGGCACGTGGACGATCAAGTTCGACATGATCAAGGTCACGAGCAGCGGATACGCGCTGTTCTCCGAGTGGGGGGTGACGCGGACCGCGATCGTCGCGGTGACGGTGCCGGATGTGCCGCCCGCCCTGAAAGAGATGTTCCCGCACAACAACTACCAGGTCGGGACCCTCACCCCGCAGTTGTTCGCCGAAGCGATCAACGGCGACGCGTGGCCGTCGCCGAACGTGACCTACTGGTTCAGCGTGTGCGGCGGCGCGTTCGCCGATTGGGACTGGTGCGAGTCGTCGCCGTGGCAGCAGACCCCGAAGTTCACCGTGCCCACCGGCCGCCTGAAATGGGGACAGGACTACTACTGGACCGTGTGGGTGTCCGACTCGGGCGGCGCCCAGACCCCGGGCCCGTGGTACCGGTTCACCACCGCCGTCGCCCAACCCGTGATCACCTCGCACCTGGCCGCCCCCGCCTCCGCCGACCAGGAGTTCGACCCGCAGACCGGCAACTACACCACGACCGCCACGGACGCCGTCGTGTCCACGGCCGGGCCGCCGGTGTCGGTCGTACGGACCTACAACAGCCTCGACCCGCGAACGAGCGGGGCGTTCGGGGCGGGCTGGACCACGCGGTACGACATGAAGGCGGTGCCGGACGACGACGGTTCGGGGCATGTGGTGGTGACCTACCCCGACGGTCAGCAGGTGCGGTTCGGCAAGAATCCCGACGGCACCTTCGCTCCGCCGCTCGGCCGGCAGGCCGGCTTCGCCGCAGTCGCCGGCGGCGGCTGGAAGTTGATGGACAAGGCGTCCACGTCTTACATCTTCGACTCCGGCGGACGGTTGACCGGCATCACCGACAACCGCGGCCGGGCCGAAACGCTCGCGTACGGCACTGACGGCAAACTCGCCACCGTGACCGGCCTGGGCGGCCGGAAACTGACCTTCGTCTGGGCGGGTTCCCACGTCGCGACGGTGTCGACGGATCCGGTGAACGGATCGCCGCTGACGTGGACCTACACCTACAGCGGCGACAAGCTGACGAAGGTGTGCCCGCCGGGCACGACGACGCAGTGCACGACGTACGGGTACGGCTCGGGGTCGCATTACGGCAGCGCGGTCGCCGACACCGACCCGGCCGGCTACTGGCGGCTCGGCGAGACGTCCGGGACGACGGCGGCCAATGGTCTCGGCCACCTGCTCGGCACGGCCAACGGCACCTACACCTCGGCCACGCTCGGCGCCGCCGGCGCGCTCGCAGGCACGCCGGACAAGGCGGTGCACTTCGCGGGTACGGGCAACGTCCGGCTGCCGGACCGGTCGATCTCCCGGGAGTCGGCGTACGTGGCGGTGGAGGCGTGGTTCAAGACGGCGACGGGCGGCCACGGCGTGCTCATCGGCCACCAGTCCGCCGCGATCACCGGAGCTCCGGGGAGCTTCGTTCCGGCGCTGTACGTCGGCATGGACGGCAAGCTGCGCGGCGAGTTCTACAACGGGTCCGCCACCCCGATCACCTCGTCCGGGCGGGTGGACGACGGTGTCTGGCATCACGCGGTGCTGTCCGGCGCCGGCTCCAGCCAGCGCCTGTACCTCGACGGCGCTCAGGTCGGGTCGCCGCTGGCGGGGACGATTGACCACAGGAACACGCCGTTCACCTACGTCGGCAACGGTTACACCTCCACCAACTGGCCGCAGACCGCCGGGTCCTCGGCGAACTTCCCGTTCACCGGCGACATCGACGAGGTCGCCGTCTACGACAAGCCGCTCGGCGCGCAGACCGTCAAGGAGCACTGGGCGGCCCGCCTCGCCGCCCAGCAGCTCACCGGTGTGACGCTGCCGTCCCAGCGAGTGCACGCCGCCAACACCTACAACGCGGGCACCGACCGGCTCACCCAGCAGGTCGACCGGCACGGCGGCACCTGGCAGCTCTCGGCGCCGGCCCATTCCGGAACGGTCGACGATGTCGCCAAGACCGTCACCGTCACCGACCCGCGCGGCGGCACGTTGAAGTACGTCTATGAGCCGCTTGCCGGCAACCGGCTCGTGTCGGAGACCGACCAGACCGGCGCCACGACGTCGTACGGCTACGACCAGTCGGGCGGGCTGATCCGCATCACGGACCGCAACGGCAATGAGACCACCTGGTGGCGCGACGCCCGCGGCAACCCCATCGCCAAGACCCGATGCCGCGAAACAGGCCCCGACGCCGGGGACTGCCACAGCGAGTTCTACGGCCACTACCTGAACGGCGCCGATCCGTTCGACCCGCGCAACGACCAGCTCACCTCGGCGGCGGACGGCCGTACCCGCGACATCGGCGACAACACGTTCACCACGTACTACGGCTACGACGCCTACGGGCAGCAGACCTCGCAGGTCTTCCCCAAGACCGACGAGTTCCCCGACGACCTGCGCGGCGTCAACTACTTCTACACCGACGGGACCGAGGCCGCGGTCGGCGGCGGCACCGCCCCGCCCGGGCTGCTGAAGACCGTGCTGTCCCCGCGCGGCAAGGCGACCACCTACGCCTACACCGCCGCCGGTGACCTGGCCCGGGTCACCGACCCGGCCGGCAAGATCACGAATTACGGGTACGACGCGCTCGGCCGCCGGATCAGCCAGACCGAGGTCAGCGACTCCTTCCCGCAGGGCGTCACCACGACGTACGGCTACGACGGGCAGAACCGGGTCACCACCCAGACCGCCCCGGCCGTCCGCAACGAGGTCACCAACGTCACCCACACCGCCAAGACGGCATACGGCTACGACGCCGACGGCAACGTCCTCACCCGGACCGTGTCCGACACCACCGGCGGCGACGCCGACCGCGTCACCACGAACACCTACGACGGCCACGGGCGGATCGAGACGGTCGCCGATCCCGAGGGCGGCACCCAGACGTTCGGGTACGACGTGACCGGTGCGGTCACCAGCCTGATCGACGCACGCGGCGCCCACTACAGCTACGACTACGGACCGCGCGGGAACCTGACAGCGCGGAAGCTGCTGGGCTGGACCGGCAACCCCGACCACCCGGCCCCGGCTCAGGACGTCGTGCTCGACTCCTACGCCTACGATCCGGCGGGCCGGCTCGCCTCGCACACCGACGCGATGGGCCGCACCCTCGCCTACACCTACTACGGGGACGACCTGCTCGCCACCGCCACCGCCAAGAACGCCAAGCTCAACGGGTCGACCACCGGCGTCGACGTGGTCGTCGAGGCCCGCGAGTACGACGGCGCCGGCAACCTGGTCGCGAGCGTCACCGGCGACGGGGCCGTACGCGCCGAATACAACTATGACCAGGCCGGGCAACTCGTCGGGCAAGTGCTCGATCCGGACGGGATCGGCCGGCGCAGCGACTATCAGCTGGACGCCGACAACAATGTCGTCAAAGTCACCCGCATCGGCGCGGACGGCGACCGCACCGAGTTCACCAACCTGGTCTACGACAACGCCGACCGGGTCATCTCCCGGACCGTTGAGGGCGGCGACGCCGAGCTGACCACCACGTACGCGCGCGATCAGCGCGGTCTCGTCACCGGCGTGGTCGATCCGCGCGGCAACCTGCCGGGCGCCGACCCCGCCGCGTACCGGACGACGATGCGCTATGACGCGGCCGGGCAGCCCGTCGAGGCCCACCAGCCCACGGTGTCGGTGGAGCGGAACGGCGCGGCCAGGTCCAATGCCCGGCCGGTGAGCCGGTACGGCTACAACACGGCCTGGGAGCAGACCGAGGCCGTCGACCCCGAAGGACGCACCGTCACGGCGTCCTACGACAAGGCCGGACGTCCGGTGTCGGTGCGGCACCCGTCCTACACCCCGCCCGGCGGCACCGCTATCGTCCCCGCCACCACGCTCACCTACGACCTGGCCGGGCAGCTCAAGGAACGAACCGACGGGCGTGATCACACCACCACGTTCGCCTACGACGCCCTGGGCGACCTCGTCCATATCGACGACCCACGGCTGTCCGCCGAGAACTCGCCCGGCCGCTGGTCCTACGACTACGACCTGAACGGCGAGCGACTCGCCGCGGTCGACCCCACCGGCGCCCGCGCCGAGGCCACCTATGACGACCTCGGCCGCCAGATCACCGACACGGCGGTCGAACGCTACCCCGACCCGGGCGCCGCGTACACCACCGAGTTGACCTACGACGCCGCCGGGAACGTCACAGCCGCGACGACACCGGCGGACGAGACGACCCAGTACACCGTCAACGCGGCCGGGGAGACCACCGAGGTCACCGATCCGCTCGGCAAGACCTCCACCGTGGACTACGACCTCGCCGGCCGCATCGCCAAGATCACCGATCCGCGCGGCAACTCGACCGGCTTGGAATACGACCTGGCCGGACGCCGGACGGCGCTCGTCGACTACGACTCGACCGGCGCCGAGCTGCGCCGTCGCACCTTCGGCTATGACGCCGCGGGCAACCCCATCACGGAGACGACGCCGGAAAACCAGACCACCACCACCCGCGCCTTCGACGCGGCGAACCGGATGACGTCGCTACTGGAGCCGGCGTCGGCCACGCAGAACATCCTCACCACGTTCGGCTACGACGCCGCCGGTGAACGCACCCGCCTCACCGACGGGCGCAACAACTCCACCGTCACGACGTACAACAGCCTCGGGCTGCCCGAGTCGGTGATCGAGCCCGCCACCGCCGCGCACCCGAACGCCGCCGACCGCACCTGGACCCGCGCCTACGACGCCGCGGGCAATCCGGTGCGCGACGTCGCGCCGGGTGGCGTGTCCATCACCCGTACGTTCGACGAGCTCGACCGGATGACCAAACGCACGGGGACCGGCGCCGAGGCCGCCACCGCCGACCAGACCTACCGCTACGACCTGGCCGGACGCCGCACCCGCGTCTCCGCGCCCGGCGGCGACATCGTCACGACGTACAACGACCGTGGTCTTCCGCTGACCACCAGCGGCGGCCCCACCTCGCAGACCGCCCAGTTCGGCTACGACGCCGACGGCCGCCTGGCCTCCCGCACCGACTCCGCCGGGTCCGCCACGTTCTCCTGGGATGGCGACGACCGGCTGACCGGCACCACCGACAGCCTCACCGGCCTGCAAGCCACCTTCACCTACGACGCCGCCGGGAATCCCTCGAACACCCGCTTCGGATTTGGCGGCGCCCGCCGCGACTACACCTACGACGCCCTCGACCGGCAGACCGGCGACACCCTCGTCAGCGGCGCCGGCGCCACGCTGGCCGCCACCACCTACACCTACGACAAGGACGACCACCTCAAGACCAAAACCACCACCGGCACCGCCGGAGCCGGGCAGCACAGCTACGGCTATGACGACGCCGGACGCCTCACCTCCTGGACGGCCCCGTCCGGCACCGCCACCTCCTACGGGTGGGACGCCGCCGGCAACCGCACCCAGGCCGGCGCCGCGACCTACACCTATGACGAGCGCAACCGGCTGCTGGCCGGCGGCGGCACCACCTACAGCTACACCGCTCGCGGCACGCTGGCTTCACAGACCAGCGGCGGCACGACGAAGACACTGGCTTTCGACGCCTTCGACCACTTGATCAACGATGGTGCGGTGTCGTACGCCTACGACGCTTTGGACCGGGTCGCCACCCGCACCCAGGCCGGCGCCGTCAGCAAGTTCGCCTACGCCACCCAGGACAACGACCCGGTCGCCATCACCGACGCCGGCGGCGCGGTCCAATCGGTCTACCTGCGCGACCCCACGGGCGGGCTGCTCGCGCTGCGCGAGGGCGGCTGGAAGGCCTGGGCCGAAACCAACACCCACGGCGACCTCACCGCCACCTTCACCACCGACGGCACCGCTCTGCTCGGCTCGACCGACTTCGACCCCTTCGGCCAGGTCCGCGCCCGCTCCGGCCTGGCCACCAGCCTCGGCTACCAGGGTGAATACACCGACCCCGCCAGCGGCCGCGTCGACATGCACGCCCGCTGGTAC
>DASTYC010000031.1:0-50673 GCA_035765195.1 Streptosporangiaceae bacterium | reverse complement strand
GGCCCCGCCCGCGGGACCGGCCGCCACTCCGCGGACAATCCCCCGCACGCGGATCCCCGCGGACGGGCGGACCAGAAGCAACAGCGGCACTAAACAGCAAAGGACACCGAGGCCACCATGGCGGGACAGAAGATCCGCATCCGGCTCAAGGCCTACGACCATGAGGTCATCGACACCTCGGCACGGAAGATCGTCGAGACGGTGACGCGCACGGGCGCCAAGGTCGCGGGCCCGGTGCCGCTGCCGACCGAAAAGAACGTGTACTGCGTCATCCGCTCGCCGCACAAGTACAAGGACTCGCGCGAGCACTTCGAGATGCGCACGCACAAGCGGCTGATCGACATCATCGACCCGACGCCCAAGACGGTCGACTCGCTCATGCGGCTCGACCTGCCGGCCGGCGTCGACATCGAGATCAAGCTCTAGAGGAACGCGGCCAAGATGACGATGACGAGAAAGAGAAAGGGCGTCCTGGGCGAGAAGCTCGGTATGACCCAGGTCTTCGACGGCGACGGCCGGATCGTGCCGGTGACCGTCGTCCAGGCCGGGCCGTGCGTCGTCACCCAGGTGCGCACCCCCGAGCGCGACGGCTACACCGCCGTCCAGCTCGGCTACGGGCAGATCAACCCGCGCAAGGTGAACAAGCCGCGCATGGGGACGTTCGAGAAGGCCGGGGTGACCCCGCGCCGCTACCTCGTCGAACTGCGCACCGACGACGCCGGCGACTACGAGCTCGGCCAGGAGATCACCGTCGAGGTGTTCGAGCCCGGCCAGAAGGTCGACGTGACCGGCAAGAGCAAGGGCAAGGGCACCCAGGGCGTGATGAAGCGTCACGGGTTCGGCGGCCTGTCCGCCACGCACGGCACCCAGCGCAAGCACCGCTCGCCCGGCTCGATCGGCGGCTGCGCCACCCCGGGCCGCGTCTTCAAGGGCCTGCGGATGGCCGGCCGCAAGGGCAACACGCGCACCACCGTGCAGAACCTCACGCTCCACGCGATCGACGCCGACAAGGGCCTGCTGCTCATCAAGGGCGCGATCCCGGGCCCCAACGGCGGGCTGGTGTTCGTCCGCAGCGCGGTGAAGGGGGCGGAGCGATGACCTCCAGGCTCGACGTCGACCTGCCGTCGGAGATCTTCGACGCCAAGGTCAACATGCCGCTGATCCACCAGGTGGTCGTGGCGCAGCTGGCCGCGGCGCGGCAGGGCACGCACTCCACCAAGACCCGCGGCGAGGTCCGCGGCGGCGGCCGCAAGCCGTACC
This sequence comes from Streptosporangiaceae bacterium, assembly GCA_035765195.1. GTDB lineage: Bacteria > Actinomycetota > Actinomycetes > Streptosporangiales > Streptosporangiaceae > CALAED01. The sequence goes on along the minus strand of DASTYC010000031.1, from coordinate 49,413 downwards.
GGCAAAAGGGCACCGGCCGGGCCCGGCAGGGCTCGATCCGGGCCCCCCAGTTCGCCGGCGGCGGTACGGTGCACGGCCCGAAGCCGCGTTCGTACGAGCAGAAGACGCCCCGCAAGATGAAGGCGGCCGCGCTGCGCGGCGCGCTGTCGGACCGGGCCAGGCACGACCGCGTCTACGTGGTCGAGCACCTGATCGAGGGCGACACGCCCAAGACCAAGACGGCGCTGGCCGCGCTGCACGATCTGCTCGACGGCGCCGACTTCAAGATCAAGCGCATCATGGTGGTCCTCGACCAGGACGACGAGGTCACCTGGAAGAGCCTGCGCAACGAGCCGAGCCTGCACCTGCTCGTGGCGGGCCAAGTCAACACCTACGACGTGCTGTGCAGCGACGTCGTGGTGTTCACCAAGGCCGGTTACGACGAGTTCCTCGCCCACGTGGCGAAGAGCGCGACCAAGCGCGGCGACGCCGCCGAGGGAGAGGGCTCGGATGAACAAGATCAGTGACCCGCGGGACATCATCATCGCGCCCGTGGTCTCGGAGAAGAGCTATGGGCTGCTCGACGAGGGCAAGTACACCTTCATCGTCCGGCCCGACGCCAACAAGACGCAGATCAAGCAGGCCGTCGAAGCGGTCTTCAACGTGAAGGTGCGCAGCGTCAACACGTTGAACCGTCCTGGCAAGCGCAAGCGCACACGGTTCGGCTACGGCAAGCGCAAGGACACCAAGCGCGCCATCGTGAGCCTGGCCGAGGGCGAGCGGATCGACATATTCGGAGGCACGGCCTGAGCGGCCGGGCCTGCGGATGAGACAAGGGATGAACGAAAAAGATGGGCATCCGTAAGTACAAGCCGACGACCCCGGGCCGTCGCGGGTCGAGTGTGGCCGACTTCGTCGAGATCACTCGCAGCACGCCCGAGAAGTCGTTGCTGCGTCCGCTCCCCAAGAAGGGCGGCCGCAACAACCACGGCCGCATCACGGCACGCCACCAGGGAGGCGGTCACAAGCGCGCCTACCGGGTCATCGACTTCCGGCGGGCCGACAAGGACGGCGTCCCGGCCAAGGTCGCGCATATCGAGTACGACCCCAACCGGACCGCGCGGATCGCGCTGCTGCACTACCTGGACGGGGAGAAGCGCTACATCCTCTGCCCGAACGGCCTCAAGCAGGGCGACCGGGTGGAGAACGGTCCCTCCTCGGACATCAAGCCCGGCAACTGCCTGCCGCTGCGCAACATCCCGACCGGCACCGTGCTGCACGCCATCGAGCTGCGGCCGGGCGGCGGCGCCAAGATCGCGCGCTCGGCCGGCGCCGGCGTGCAGCTGCTGGCCAAGGAGGGCAAGTACGCCACGCTGCGGATGCCGTCCGGCGAGATGCGCATGGTCGACGTTCGCTGCCGCGCCACGGTGGGCGAGGTCGGCAACTCCGAGCAGGCCAACATCAACTGGGGCAAGGCCGGCCGCGCGCGCTGGAAGGGCAAGCGCCCGACCGTCCGCGGCGTCGCCATGAACCCGGTCGACCACCCGCACGGCGGTGGCGAGGGCAAGACCTCGGGCGGCCGGCACCCCGTCAACCCGAAGGGCAAGAAGGAGGGCCGCACCCGCAAGGCGCACAAGTCCTCCGATCGGCTCATCGTTCGTCGTCGCAGCAAGAAGAAGCGGTAGGAGCACGCGTCATGCCACGTAGCCTCAAAAAGGGCCCCTTCGTGGACGACCACCTGATGAAGAAGGTGGACGACCAGAACGACAAGGGCACCAAGAACGTCATCAAGACGTGGTCGCGGCGTTCCATGATCGTGCCGGAGATGATCGGTCACACGATCGCCGTGCACGACGGCCGCAAACACGTCCCGGTGTTCATCACCGATTCCATGGTCGGTCACAAGCTGGGCGAGTTCGCCCCGACGCGGACCTTCCGTGGCCACGTGAAGGACGACCGCCGCAGCCGGCGCGGTTAGCGGTCGATCGCCGCCACTACGAGCTCGCGTGAGCGAGCGTCAGCGAGCAGAGGCAGAGAGGGAACAGCGATGGAAGCCAGGGCCCAGGCGCGGTACATCCGCGTCACGCCCAGGAAGGCCCGCCGCGTGGTGGACCTCATCCGCGGCCTGCCGGCCGCGGAGGCTCAGGCGGTGCTGCGGTTCGCGCCCCAGCGAGCGAGCGAGCCGGTGGGCAAGGTGCTCGCGAGCGCCATCGCCAACGCCGAGCACAACAACAGACTCGACCCGCAGACGCTTTTCGTCAGCCGGGCATACGTGGACGAGGGCCCGACGCTCAAGCGGTTCCGGCCGCGTGCGCAGGGCCGGGCGTACCGCGTCAACAAGCGCACGAGCCACATCACCGTGGTCGTGGAGTCGCGGCCCGAAGAGGTCGCGACGGCGGCCCGCGGCGGCGGGAGCGCCGGCAAGGGCCGCACCAACGCAAGCAGGAAGACGAGGAGGACCCGATAGTGGGGCAGAAAGTCAACCCGCACGGGTTCCGGTTGGGCATCACCACCGACTTCAAGAGCCGGTGGTACGCCGACAAGCTCTACAAGGACTACGTCAAGGAAGACGTCGAGATCCGCCGGATGCTGCAGCGCGGCATGGAACGCGCCGGCATCTCCAAGGTGGAGATCGAACGTACCCGTGACCGCGTCCGTGTCGACATCCACACCGCGCGGCCGGGCATCGTCATCGGCCGGCGTGGCGCGGAGGCGGACCGGATCCGTGGCGACCTTGAGAAGCTGACCGGCAAGCAGGTCCAGCTGAACATCCTCGAGGTGAAGAACCCAGAGATCGACGCGCAGCTTCTGGCGCAGAGCGTGGCCGAGCAGCTGACCAGCCGGGTCGCGTTCCGGCGGGCCATGCGCAAGGCCATCCAGTCCGCTATGAAGGGCGGCGCCAAGGGCATCAAGGTCCAGTGCGGCGGCCGGCTCGGCGGCGCCGAGATGTCGCGGTCGGAGTTCTACCGCGAGGGTCAGGTGCCGCTGCACACGCTGCGCGCCGACATCGACTACGGCTTCTACGAGGCGCGTACGACGTTCGGCCGCATCGGCGTCAAGGTGTGGATCTACAAGGGCGAGGCCCCGCAGACCCGCGCCGAGCGCGAGGCCCAGGCCGCCGCGCAGCGCGCCGCGGCCGGTTCCGGCGGCGGTGGCCGCCGGGGCGAACGCGGTGAGCGCGGTGAGCGTCGTGGCGGCGGCCGCCGCGGTGGCCGCGGCGGAGCCGGCGGCGGTGAGCGCGGTGGCGAGCGTAGGCAATCCGCGGAGCAGCCGGCGCCCCCGGCCGCGTCCGCCACTGGTGAGGGGAGCTGACCTACCATGCTGATCCCGCGCAAGGTCAAGCACCGCAAGCAGCACCACCCCAAGCGCGGCGGCGTGGCCAAGGGCGGTACGAAGGTGGCCTTCGGCGAGTACGGCATCCAGGCCGTCGAGGGCGCCTACGTCACCAACCGGCAGATCGAGGCCGCTCGAATCGCGATGACCCGGCACATCAAGCGTGGCGGCAAGGTGTGGATCAACATCTTCCCCGACCGCCCGCTGACCAAGAAGCCGGCCGAGACGCGGATGGGCTCCGGCAAGGGGTCGCCGGAGTGGTGGGTCGCCAACGTCAAGCGCGGTCGCGTCATGTTCGAGTTGTCCTACCCGAACGAGACGGTGGCCCGGCAGGCGCTGATGCGCGCGATCCACAAACTCCCGATGAAGTGTCGCATCGTGAAGCGTGAGGGTGGGTGAGTCATGGCCAAGGGACTGACCGCCGAAGAGTTGCGGACCCAGCCGGAGCAAGAGCTGGCCACCAAGCTGAAGGAGGCCAAGGAGGAACTGTTCAACCTCCGCTTCCAGGCGGCGACCGGCCAGTTGGAGAGCCACGGGCGGCTGCGCGCCGTGAAACGCGAGATCGCCCGCATCTACACCGTGATGCGTGAGCGCGAGCTCGGGATCATCACGTTCGTGGAGGAAGAGGTCCCGGCGGCCGCCGAAGACGAGGACGAAGCCGTCTCGGCCGAGCTCGCCGAGGAGCCCGCCGAGGAGCCCGAGGAGAAGGCTTCGAAGAAGGCCCCGAAGGCGAAGGCGGCCGCGAAGGAGAACGATGGCTGAGCAGCAGCAAAGCGCGCCCGTACGGGGCAAGCGCAAGGTCCGCGAGGGCCTGGTCGTCAGCGACAAGATGGACAAGACCGTCGTCGTCGCCGTCGAGGACCGCGTGAAGCACGCCCTGTACGGCAAGATCATCCGCCGCACGACCAAGTACAAGGCCCACGACGAGCGCAACGAATGCGGCGTCGGAGACCGGGTTCGCCTGATGGAGACCCGGCCGCTGTCGGCGACCAAGCGGTGGCGCGTCGTGGAGATCCTCGAGAAGGCCAAGTGACGGGCCGGCTCGCCCAAGACATGTTCATGTACTAGTTCCGCCAGGCTCTCCACTCGAGAGAACCGGCGTGACGAACAGGAGTAGACGTGATTCAGCAGGAGTCGCGACTCAAGGTCGCCGACAACACGGGTGCGAAGGAGATCCTTTGTATCCGTGTGCTCGGCGGCTCCGGTCGGCGCTACGCGGGAATCGGCGACGTGATCGTCGCGACGGTGAAGGACGCGCTGCCCAACGCCGGCGTGAAGAAGGGTGACGTCGTGCGGGCCGTCGTCGTGCGCACCCGCAAGGAGCGCCGCCGCGCCGACGGCTCCTACATCCGCTTCGACGAGAACGCGGCCGTGCTCATCAGGGACGGCGGCGACCCGCGCGGTACGCGCATCTTCGGCCCGGTGGGCCGGGAGCTGCGCGAGAAGAGGTTCATGCGGATCATCTCGCTCGCGCCGGAGGTGTTGTGATGAAGATCAAGAAGGGCGACGAGGTCATCGTCATCGCCGGCAAGGACAAGGGCGCCACGGGCAAGGTCATCGCGGTCGACCCGCGCCGTGAGCGCGTCACCGTCGAAGGCGTGAACCTCATCAAGAAGAACACCAAGGAGAACAACCAGGGCCCGCGCGGCGCCAAGCAGGGCGGGATCATCACCAAGGAGGCTCCGCTGCACGTCAGCAACGTGATGCTGCTGGAGGGCAAGCGGCCGACCCGGGTGGGCTACAAGTTCAAGGAAGACGGCACGAAGGTCCGCATCTCGCGCCGTACCGGCAAGGAAATCTGATGGCCACCAAGACGTCCGCCGAAAGCACCGAAGCCAAGCAGGAGACCGAGCGGCAGCAGGCTCCGCCGCCGAGGCTCAAGCTGCGCTACCGCGATGAGATCCTGCCGGCGATGCGCGAGGAGTTCGGCTACGGCAACGTGATGCAGGTGCCCACGCTGACCAAGATCGTGGTCAACATGGGGATCGGCGAGGCCGCCCGCGACGCCAAGCTCATCGAGGGCGCGGTCCGCGACCTCGCCGCGATCACCGGGCAAAAGCCGGCGGTCAACCGGGCGAAGCGCTCGATCGCGCAGTTCAAGCTGCGCGAGGGCATGCCGATCGGGGCCAACGTCACGCTGCGCGGCGACCGGATGTGGGAGTTCCTCGACCGGCTGCTGTCGTTGGCGCTGCCGCGCATCCGCGACTTCCGCGGGCTGTCGCCGAAGCAGTTCGACGGCAGGGGCAACTACACGTTCGGGCTCACCGAGCAGGTCGTGTTCCACGAGGTCAACCCCGACCGGATCGACCGGCAGCGGGGCATGGACATCACGATCGTCACCACGGCGACGACAGACGACGAGGGCCGGGCGCTGTTGCGGCGTCTGGGCTTTCCGTTCAAGGAGAACTGAACCGATGGCGAAGAAGTCATTGATCGCCAAGGCGGCCAGGAAGCCGAAGTTCGCCGTGCGCGCATACACTCGATGCTCGCGCTGCGGCCGGCCGCGTTCCGTCTACCGCAAGTTCGGCCTGTGCCGGATCTGCTTCCGGGAGATGGCGCACCGAGGCGAGCTGCCCGGCATCACCAAATCGAGCTGGTAATAGCACCAGCCCGCAGACCACAGATAGCCGACCACCGGGTGCCTGACGAAAAGGGACGACAAGGCGCCCACGACCACGCCGTAGGTCCGCGGTGTCCATCAGGCACAGGGAAACCGCGGTGAGGAGGGGCCAGTAGGCCATGACGATGACCGATCCGATCGCAGACATGCTCACTCGTCTGCGGAACGCGAACTCGGCATATCACGACACCGTGACCATGCCGTACTCGAAGATCAAGGCGCACATCGCCGAGATCCTCCAGCAGGAGGGCTACATCTCGGCCTGGCACGTCGAGGACGCCAAGGTCGGCCGGAGCCTCGTGATCGACCTGAAGTTCGGGCCGACTCGTGAGCGTTCCATCGCCGGTCTCAAGCGCGTGTCCAAGCCTGGTCTGCGGGTGTACGCGAAGAAGGACAACCTGCCGAAGGTCCTCGGCGGCCTGGGCGTCGCGATCATCTCGACGTCGTCCGGACTGATGACCGACAAGCAGGCCGGCAAGCGCGGCGTGGGCGGGGAAGTCCTCGCCTACGTCTGGTGAGGGGAGGGGACACCGCATGTCGCGCATCGGACGTCAGCCGATCACCGTCCCCAGCGGCGTGGATGTGAGCATCGACGGCCAGAAGGTCACCGTCAAGGGGCCCAAGGGCGAGCTGTCGCACACCGTCGCCGAGCCGATCGAGATCAAGCTCGAGGACGGCACCCTCACCGTGACCCGGCCGAACGACCAGAACACCGTGCGAGCGCTGCACGGTCTCACCAGGGCGCTGATCAGCAACATGGTGGTCGGGGTGACCGACGGCTACCGCAAGACGCTGGAGATCGTCGGCGTCGGCTACCGCGTGCAGGCCAGGGGACAGAACCTCGAGTTCTCGCTCGGCTACAGCCACCCGATCACGGTCGAGGCGCCGGACGGGATCACCTTCAACGTCGAGCGCCCCACGGTTTTCAGCGTCGAGGGCATCGACAAGCAGAAGGTCGGCGAGGTCGCGGCCAACATCCGCAAGCTGCGCAAGCCCGACCCGTACAAGGGCAAGGGCGTGCGTTACCAGGGCGAGCAGATCCGCCGCAAGGTTGGAAAGGCCGGTAAGTAGTCATGAAAACGGCTGCCAGCAAGACACAGCTGCGGAAGCGGACGGCTCCGCGCGCGGCGGCGCGGACCCGTCGGCACCTGCGCGTGCGCAAGAAGGTGCTCGGCACGGCGAAGCGGCCCCGACTGGTCGTCACGCGCTCAGCGAAGCACATGTTCGTGCAGGTCATCGACGACACGGCGGGGCGGACGATCGTGTCCGCGTCCACGATGGAGGCGGACCTGCGCGCCGACGACGGCACCAAGACCGACAAGTCGCGTCTGGTGGGCAAGCGTGTGGCCCAGCGCGCCAAGGAGGCCGGCATCGGCGCCGTGGTGTTCGACCGGGCCGGCTACCGCTACCACGGCCGGGTGGCCGCGGTCGCGGACGCCGCCCGCGAAGAGGGTCTGGAGTTCTGATGACGGTTCTTGCGACGAACTCGGGGACCCCGATGACTAACGAGAAGAGGAACCACTGATGGCAGCTCCGCGCAGAGGCGGCGGTGCCCAGGGAGATGGCCGGCGCGACCGCCGGGACGACCGCCGCGGCGGCGCCGACAAGGGCACGTCGTACATCGAGCGGGTCGTGACGATCAACCGCGTCGCCAAGGTCGTCAAGGGCGGGCGGCGTTTCAGCTTCACCGCGCTGGTGATCGTCGGTGACGGCAACGGAACCGTCGGCGTCGGCTACGGCAAGGCCAAGGAGGTGCCCGCGGCCATCGCCAAGGGCGTCGAAGAGGCCAAGAAGCACTTCTTCAAGGTGCCGCGGATCCAGGGCACGATCCCGCACACGGTGACGGGCGAGGAGGCCGCGGGCGTCGTCCTGCTCAAGCCGGCCAGCCCCGGTACCGGTGTGATCGCCGGCGGCCCGGTGCGCGCCGTGCTGGAGTGCGCCGGCATCAGCGACGTGTTGTCGAAGTCGCTGGGCTCGTCCAACGCGATCAACATCGTGCACGCGACGGTCGCCGCCCTCAAGCAGCTCAACCGCCCCGAGGAGATCGCGGCCAAGCGCGGCCTGCCGATCGAGGACGTCGCGCCGGCGGCCATGCTGCGGGCCCGCGCCGCGGGCACCGAGCCGCGCGCCGAGGTGACCTCATGAGCAAGTTGAAGATCACCCAGGTCAAGTCGCGGATCGGCAGCCGGCAGAACCAGCGCGACACGCTGCGCACGCTCGGGCTGCGCAAGATCGGCCAGAGCACGGTGCGCGAGGACCGGCCCGAGGTCCGCGGCATGATCCGTACCGTCGCCCATTTGGTGAGGGTAGAGGAGGTGGACTGATGGTTAAGGAGCGGCGAGCCGCCGAGCGAGTGGAGTGGCGGGTGCCGTCGGCGCGGAGCGCCCCATCGCGTCCGCCGCGTAGCGAGCGAGAAGGGGAGCGCGACCATGGTTAAGGGTCCGCTGAAGGTGCATCACCTTCGCCCGGCGCCGGGAGCGCACAAGCCCAAGACGCGCAAGGGCCGGGGCGAGGGTTCGAAGGGCAAGACCGCCGGGCGCGGCACGAAGGGCACGAAGGCGAGGTCCACCGTGCCGGTCGGGTTCGAGGGCGGCCAGATGCCCCTGATCCGGCGGGTGCCGAAGCTCAAGGGATTCAAGAATCCTTTCAGGGTCGAGTATCAGGTTGTGAACGTCGCGAAGCTGGGGGAGCTGTTTCCACAGGGCGGGGCGGTCACGCCGGAGGACCTCGCGGCCAAGGGCGCGGTGCGCGCCGGTCATCGGGTCAAGGTGCTGGGCTCAGGTGACATTTCCGTGGCGGTCCAGGTCAAGGCCCATGCCTTTTCCGGATCGGCCAAGGAAAAGATCACCGCGGCCGGGGGTTCGGCGGAAGAACTGTGACAAATGTGCCCGCGGGGACGCCGGACCACCGGCGCCCGCGGGCACTGTCGCGGTGCCGCGGGGGACGTCCGAGCCTCAGCGCGTCAAGCGAGGGGACGGCGTTGCCCGCAGGTGCTGTTAGAGTGCGACGGACGGCCGCCATCCGCGCGGTGGCTGCCGCATACCTACTAGCGTGGGCCGCTAACGGCCTTTTGTCGGGATTTGCGCAGGAGGAATGGTGCTGACGGCGTTCACTCGGGCATTTCGCACGCCCGACCTGCGCAAGAAGCTGGTGTTCACGCTTTTCATCATCGGCGCGTTCCGGCTGGGAGCCCAGCTGCCGACGCCGGGGGTGAACGTCGAGAACGTACGGACGTGTATCGACGCCGCCAGCCAGGGCAGCCAGGCCAATGTCTACGGCCTGGTCAACCTCTTCAGCGGCGGCGCGCTTCTCAAGTTGTCGGTGTTCGCGCTGGGGATCATGCCGTACATCACGGCGAGCATCATCCTCCAGCTGCTCACCGTGGTGATTCCACGACTTGAAGCGCTCCGCAAGGAGGGCCAGTCCGGTACCGCCAAGATCACACAGTACACCCGGTACCTGACCATTGGCCTGGCGATTCTGCAGTCCACCGGCATCGTCGCGATGGCCAGCACCGGGCAGCTCTTCCAGAGCTGCCAGGAGGAGCTCCTCTACGACAACGGCGTGTTCACCATCATCACGATGGTCGTCATCATGACGGCCGGTACCGCGGTGATCATGTGGCTGGGCGAGCTCATCACCGACCGCGGCGTCGGCAACGGCATGTCGCTCCTGATCTTCACGCAGGTGATCGCGGTCTTCCCGCAGGAGCTGTGGAACGTCTACAAGACCAAGGGCGGCTTCGTGTTCACGATCGTGATGGTCGTGGGCGTCGCCATCGTGGCGGGCGTGGTCTTCGTCGAACAGGCGCAGCGCCGCATCCCGGTGCAGTACGCCAAGCGCATGGTGGGCCGCCGGATGTACGGCGGCACGTCGACCTACATCCCGCTCAAGGTGAACCAGGCCGGCGTCATCCCGGTCATCTTCGCCTCGTCGTTGCTGTATCTGCCGCAGCTCGCGGCGACGCTCTGGCCGCAGAACCGGTTCTTGGGCAAGTACGTCACGCCGTACATGGCGCAGGATCATCCGGTTCACATGATCGGCTACTTCGCCCTGATCATCTTCTTCACCTACTTCTACGTGGCGATCACGTTCAACCCGACCGAGGTCGCGGACAACATGAAGAAGTACGGTGGCTTCATCCCGGGCATCAGGCCCGGCCGCCCGACCGCCGAGTATCTCGATTACGTGCTCACCCGGATCACCGCTCCGGGCTCGCTCTACCTGGGTGTGATCGCCCTCATCCCGCTGGTGGCGTTCTCGATGGTCAACGCCAGCCAGGACTTCCCCTTCGGAGGTACGAGCATCCTGATCGTCGTCGGTGTCGGGCTGGACACGGTGAAGCAGATCGAGAGCCAACTCCAGCAACGCAACTACGAGGGTTTCCTGCGGTAGTGCGACTCGTGCTCGTGGGCCCCCCGGGAGCAGGCAAGGGGACTCAGGCCCAATTCATCGCATCGCACCTGTCGGTGCCGAAGATCTCGACAGGTGACATCTTCCGTGCCAACGTGAGCGGCGGCACACCGCTCGGCCAGAAGGCGCGGGAGTACATGGATCGCGGTGATCTGGTGCCGGACGAGGTCACGATCGCGATGGTGCGCGACAGGCTCGCCGAGGACGACGCCCAGGAAGGCTTCCTGCTCGACGGGTTCCCGCGCAACGTGCCGCAGGCGGAGACGCTGAAGAAGATCCTCTCCGAGTGGGACGCGAAGGTCGACCTGGTGCTTGAGCTGGTGGTCGACGAGGACGAGGTGGTGCGCCGGCTGTCCGGCCGCCGCACCTGCAGCCGGTGCGGCCGCATCTGGCACGTCCTGTTCGACGACAAGAAGGACGACGTCTGCGACGACTGCGGCGGGCGGCTCTTCCAGCGCGACGACGACAAGGAGGAGGTCGTCCGGCACCGGCTGGAGGTTTACCAGGAACAGACTGCGCCACTTGTATCGTTTTATGCCGATGAGGGCATTCTGGTCGGTATCGATGCCACCGGTCCGGTGGAGGAGGTCACCGAGCGGGCGCTCGCGGCGCTCCGTCCCTACACCGAATAAGGAGGGCGGCGCCCTCGAACGCGCCGAAGGCTCGCTCAGGAGCCGAAGGTGGACCCGCGGCCGCGGGCGGCGAACCGGCGGCCGGACGGTGAAGAGGCTGCTGGGAGCGGAGTTGTTCAAGAAGCGCAAGTCGGACATCCAGATCAAGACGGCAGGGGAGCTCGACGCGATGCGGGCCGCCGGCCTGGTGGTCGCCCGGACCCTGCGGCGGCTGGCGGAGTCGGTCAAGCCCGGTATCACCACCGCCGACCTGGACGAGATCGCCGAGGACTCGATCCGCGCCGCCGGCGCCACCCCCTCGTTCAAGGGCTACCTCGGCTTCCCCGCGACCATCTGCACCTCGGTCAACGAGGAGATCGTGCACGGCATCCCGCGGCCGGCCAAGGCGCTGCGCGAGGGGGACATCATCTCCATCGACTGCGGCGCGATCGTGGACGGCTGGCACGGCGACGCCGCCGTCACCGTCCCCGTCGGCCCGGTCGAGCCCACGCTGACCCGGCTGCTGGAGGTCTGCGAGGAGGCGCTGTGGCGCGGTCTGGCGGCCGGGCGGGCCGGGGCCAGCCTCACCGACATCAGCCACTCGATCGAGTCGTACGTGCGCTCTCAGGGCCGGTACGGCATCGTCGAGGAGTACGTCGGGCACGGCATCGGCACCGAGATGCACATGGACCCGCCCGTTCCCAACTACGGCCGCCCCGGCTTCGGGCCCGTCCTGGAGCCCGGCATGTGCTTCGCCGTCGAGCCCATGGTCAACCTGGGTACGCGGGAGACCCGGCTGCTCGACGACGAATGGACGGTCGTCACCCGCGACGGACTGCCCTCCGCGCATTTTGAGCACAGCTTCGCCGTGACGGAAGATGGACCTTGGGTGCTGACCGCGCTCGAGGGGGGTGCGGAGCGCTTCGGCCGCCTCCGCTGAGCGCGGCGAGGGCCTCCCGGCCTGCGGACCGGGTGGCCGCGGCCTGAGAGGAGGACAGGGGTGCCGCTTAATCCCGAGATGCGGGCCTCCGACGGCGACCGCGACCGTGTGGCGGGCGCGCTGCGAGAGCACTGTGCGCAGGGTCGCCTCACGGTCGACGAGCTCAACCAACGACTCGACGCCACGTACTCGGCGCGGACGCTGGGCGACCTCGAGCAGGTGACCAAGGACCTGCCCGAGGAGGACCTCGACTACCGTCCGATCGCCGCCTACAAGCGCGCCAGCCCGGCGCCGGCCCGGCGCGGCGGCGGGCTCTATCGCACGGGCATGCGGACGGCGTGGGCGACCTACGCCACCGTCAACTTCATCTGCTTCACCATCTGGCTCATCGTCGCGGCCACCGGAGGCGGTCTGTACCCCTGGTTTCTCTGGGTCGCCGGCCCCTGGGGCGCCGTCCTGCTCGCCGGGCAGGTGATGGGCCCCAAGGACGGCCGCCGCGTCCCCTGACCGTCCCCGCCCGCCAGGCGGCCGGTCGCGGCACGGCGGCGCGCGGGTCAGGCGATGGCGCGGAGGGCGGAGACGAGCGTGTGCGCGGCCGGGGCGACCTCGGGGATCACCGAACGCAGCGCGAGCCAGCCGTTGATCGCGTGCGTCGCCGGGCCGGCTTCGCGGGTCTGCGGGTCGTCGACGCCGAACCACTCGGCCACCCGGGACCAGCGCCACAGCCGATGGTCGCCGCGGGTGGACTCCGATCGGGGGAAGTTGCCGGGCCCGCGGGTGCCCTTGATGGACAACCTGACGACCTCGAGCGAGGTGCCGACCTGCTCGGCGATGTCCCGCATCGTCAGCAACGGGTCGGCTTCGACCTCGAGCACGCGCAGCCCCGGCGCGCTGGCCTCGATGTGCTCGATCACCGTCATGATCGCTTCGGCGAGGCAGGGTGCCGACCAGCCGCAGCGGGCCTGCCCCGGATGGTCGACGGGCTCGCCGTTGGGGACGAATCCGACGGTGACCTGACCCCGAGTACGCTGAAACAGCGGGTCGAGTTCGTCTTCGAACAGCGGCCGGCTGAGGATCAGCGTGAAACCGTACTCGGGCATCGTGACCCACCACCTTAAGATGCCCGGCGGCAGAGCCGCCGCTTTCGCGTCGCCCCTGTCCAGGAGGGTGTCGAAATCTCCTCTCGCGCCGGCGCCGGGAGCCTCGGACGGCGCCTGGCGCACAGCGACGGTTCAGTAACATCATTTCGCATTTGGGTGGCGAGTAACGTACACTCCTTAGTCGGCCCAGTCTGATTCTTGCGTGCGCCGCTTTGCGCGCGCCCGGGGAGACGGGTTGTTTCTCTCCTCCTCGAGGCGGGCCGAACCCAGACGAACCGATCAGTGAAGCGCGGAGGACATGCCCAAGAAAGAAGGGGCCATCGAGATCGAGGGCACCGTCATCGAGTCGCTGCCCAACGCCATGTTCAGGGTAGAGCTCGACAACGGACACAAGGTCCTCGCCCACATCAGCGGCAAGATGCGGATGCACTACATTCGGATTCTGCCCGACGACCGGGTGGTCGTGGAGCTCAGCCCCTACGACCTGACGCGCGGTCGGATCGTCTACCGGTACAAGTAACACCCACAATCACACCCACTGGGTTGCCTTCCTCGTGGCCGGCACCGCGAGGGTGACCCTGCGCACGAGGAGAGTCATCGAGCGAGCCGCGGGGCCGCGCTCGATGCCGAGCGGGAGACACAGTGAAGGTCAAGCCGAGCGTCAAGAAGATTTGCAACAAGTGCCGCATCATCCGGCGGCACGGGCGGGTCATGGTGATCTGCTCGGACCCCAGGCACAAGCAGCGCCAGGGCTGAGCGGGCCGCCGTCGGCCCCGCGACGCGGACAGCACGACAATCGAACCGATACACGTGCCACGGCCCACGCCGTGGGCTACCCCCGGTCGGAGGCCGGGGCCGCACCGTGGCAGCGGTGCGGGAGTGGCGCGTAGGACCTCCGGGACAAGAAGGGAAGCTGCCTGACGATGGCACGCCTCGTCAACGTCGACCTGCCGCGCGACAAGCGCCTCGAGGTCGCGCTCACCTACATCTACGGCATCGGCCGCAGCAGGGCGCTCGAAACCCTGCGCGAGACCGGTGTCAGCGGCGACCTGCGGGTCCACCAGCTCGGCGACGAAGAGCTCGTCAAGCTGCGTGACTGGATCGAGGCGCAGTACCAGGTCGAAGGTGACCTGCGCCGCGAGGTCCAGGCCGACATCCGCCGCAAGATCGAGATCGGCTGCTACCAGGGCATCCGGCACCGCCGTGGGCTGCCCGTGCACGGCCAGCGCACTCAGACCAACGCGCGTACGCGCAAGGGCAAGAAGAAGACAGTGGCCGGCAAGAAGAAGGCCGGCAAGAAGTAGTCCCGCAGGGGGCAAGCCCCCCGCACACCCCCCGCCACGACGGCGGGGGTTCGCGGGGGCGGAGCCCCCGCGGGTATCGATGACCTCAGGAGTTAAGAGAGCAGATGCCTCCTAAGAGCCGAGCCGGCGCCAAGAAGGTGCGCCGCAAGGAAAAGAAGAATGTGGCCCACGGCCACGCGCACATCAAGAGCACGTTCAACAACACCATCGTCACCATCACGGACCCGATGGGCGCCGTGATCTCCTGGGCCTCGGCCGGCCACGTGGGTTTCAAGGGCTCGCGCAAGTCCACGCCGTTCGCCGCGCAGATGGCCGCCGAGGCCGCCGCCAGGCGCGCCATGGAGCATGGCATGCGCAAGGTCGACGTCTTCGTCAAGGGGCCGGGTTCCGGCCGCGAGACCGCGATCCGGTCGCTGCAGGCGACCGGCCTCGAGGTGGGCTCCATTCAGGACGTCACCCCCGTTCCGCACAACGGCTGCCGCCCGCCGAAGCGCCGGAGGGTTTGATCGGCGATGCCGCTGTGGATTTCGCATGGGCCGGCAATGCCGCCCGCCAGGTTTCACCGGTTCGGCGCCGGTGTGATGGCTGACAGGTCGAAGGTCTAGGAGATATGGCTCGATACACCGGCGCCGACTGCAAGCTCTGCCGGCGCGAGAAGATGAAGCTGTTCCTCAAGGGCAGCAAGTGCGAGGGGCCCAAGTGCCCGATCGAGATCCGGCCCTATCCGCCGGGTGAGCACGGGCGCGGTCGCCCCAAGGAGACCGAGTACCTCCTCCAGCTGCGGGAAAAGCAAAAGGCCCGCCGCATCTACGGCGTGCTGGAGCGGCAGTTCCGCAATTACTACGTGGAGGCCAACAAGACCACCGGCAAGACCGGTGAGGCGCTGTTGACCCTGCTCGAGCGGCGGCTCGACAACGTCGTCTACCGGGCCGGTTTCGCCAAGAGCCGGGACATGGCCCGGCAGCTGGTGCGTCACGGGCACCTCTCGGTCAACGGCAGGAAGGTCACCATTCCGTCGTTCCTCGTCAAAGAGAACGACATCATCGACGTGCGGCAAAGGTCGCTCGAGATGACGCCGTTCGTGGTGGCGCGGGCCGAGGCCGGCGAGCGGCAGGTGCCCGCCTGGCTCGAGGTCATCCCCGACAGGATGCGGATCCTCGTGCACTCCCTCCCGATCCGGCAGCAGATCGATACGCCGGTCCAGGAACAACTGATCGTCGAGCTCTACTCCAGGTAGCGGACCCGCGGGGGGCCACGTCCCCCCGCACACCCCTCGATTCGGGGGGCTGGGGCCCTTTGGCCGACCCGGCCGGAGGACCCGCGTACGATTGAACTCGCGGTCGTCAAATAGCGGGCACCGCGGAAAGAAGGAAGATCACCATGCTCATCGCTCAGCGTCCGACCCTCGCGGAAGACCAGGTCGACGAATACCGGTCGCGGTTCACCATCGAGCCGCTCGAGCCGGGCTTCGGCTACACGATCGGCAACTCCCTGCGCCGCACCCTGCTCTCGTCGAGTCCCGGCGCCGCGGTCACCAGCATCCGCATCGAGGGTGTGCTGCACGAGTTCTCGACGGTTCCCGGCGTCAAGGAAGACGTCACCGACATCATCTTGAACCTCAAGGAGCTCGTCGTCTCCTCCGAGCACGACGAGCCCGTCGTGATGTACCTGCGCAAGCAGGGTCCCGGCGAGGTCACCGCGGCCGACATCGCGCCGCCCGCGGGCGTCGAGGTGCACAACCCCGACCTGCACATCGCCACGCTCAACAACAAGGCGAAGCTCGAGATGGAGCTCACCGTCGAGCGCGGTCGCGGCTACGTCTCCGCGGCGCAGAACAAGCAGCCGGGCCAGGAGATCGGCCGGATCCCGATCGACTCGATCTACTCGCCGGTGCTCAAGGTCACCTACAAGGTCGAGGCGACCCGAGTCGAGCAGCGCACCGACTTCGACCGGCTGATCCTCGACGTCGAGACCAAGCAGTCGATGCTGCCGCGCGACGCGGTGGCCAGCGCCGGCAAGACGCTGGTCGAGCTGTTCGGGCTGGCGCGCGAGCTCAACGTCGAGGCCGAGGGCATCGACATGGGCCCGTCGCCGACCGACGCCGCGCTCGCGGCGGACCTGGCGCTGCCCATCGAGGAGCTCAACCTCACGGTCCGCTCCTACAACTGCCTCAAGCGCGAGGGCATCCACTCCGTCGGCGAGCTGGTCGCCCGCAGCGAGCAGGATCTCCTCGACATCCGAAACTTCGGTGCCAAGTCCATCGAAGAGGTCAAGCAGAAGCTCAACGACATGGGCCTGTCGCTCAAGGACTCCCCGCCCGGGTTCGACCCCACGGCGGCGGCGGACACCTATGACGACGACCAGAGCTACGCCGAGACCGAGCAGTACTGATTCGCCCGAGCGTCCGCCGTGGGCCGGTCGTGGCCCGCGGCGGGTGCCCGCTGACTCCGGTACCTGATACGGCCGGTGCAGAAAGGAACCAGAACCAATGCCCCAGCCCACCAAGGGCCCACGTCTCGGCGGCAGCCCGGCGCACCAGCGCCTCATGCTGGCGAACCTCGCCACGTCGCTGTTCGAGCACGGCCGCATCAAGACGACCGAGGCCAAGGCACGGCGGCTGCGGCCGCTGGCCGAGCGGCTGATCACCAAGGCCAGGCGCGGCGACCTGCACGCGCGACGCCAGGTGCTCACCGTGATCAGGGACAAAGGCGTCGTGCACACGCTCTTCACCGAGATCGCGCCGCGGTACGCCAACCGCCCTGGCGGCTACACCCGCATCACCAAGATCGGTCCGCGCCGCGGCGACAACGCGCCGATGGCCGTGATCGAGCTGGTCGAGGAGGAAACGCCGACGGCGGCGGCCGCGGGCGGTGGCGGCACGACGCGCCGCGCCCGCCGGTCACGCGCGACGACCGAGACCCCCGCGCCGGAGGCCGCCGCGGCCACCGAGGCGAAGCCCGAGGACGCGACCGCGAGCGAAGCCGCGGAGACCGCCGACGCCGACGCCGACGCCAAGCCGGCCGACGCCGAGGGCAGCGAGGGCAGCGAGGACAAGGCCAAGTAGTAGATGTGAACGGAGCCCGTCGTTCCCGACTCGGGACGGCGGGCTCCGTTATCCATTCACGACGACCGGGACGGCGATGAGAGGCGACGAGCGACCGCGGGAGCCGGCGGAGACCGCTGCGTCGACCGAGACGGAAGAGACGGCGCAGGCGACGGCACCGGCCGCAGCGGAGATGACCGAGCTGATCCGGCTCCGGCTCGACATCCGCTACGACGGCGCCGAGTTCGCGGGCTGGGCCCGCCAGCCGGGGCGGCGAACCGTCCAGGGAGTCCTCGAGGAGGCGCTGGGCCGGGTGCTGCGGCTCGACCCGCCGCCCGTGCTGACCGTGGCGGGTCGCACGGACGCCGGAGTGCACGCGCGCGGGCAGGTGGCCCACGTCGCCGTCCCCGTCGCCGCGTACGAGGCGCTCGGCCGGTCACCGGTCCGCCGGCTCGCGGGCGTGCTGCCCCCGGACGTACGGGTGGCGCGCCTGGCGCCGGCGCCGCCCGGCTTCGACGCCCGGTTCTCCGCGCTGGCCCGCCGCTACGTCTATCGCGTCTGCGACGACCCCGCCGGGGTCGATCCGCTCCGCCGGCACGAGGTGCTGTGGCACCCGCGCCCCCTCGACGTCGACCGGATGAACCTCGCCGCGGCGCGGCTGGTCGGCGAGCACGACTTCGCCGCGTACTGCCGGCGCCGCGAGGGCGCGACGACGATCCGGCGGCTGCTGCGCTATGAGTGGGCGCGAGAGCCCGGTGCCGAGCACGTGGCCGCGGCGAACGTCGAGGCCGACGCCTTCTGCCACTCGATGGTCCGCGCCCTCGTCGGCGCGGTGCTCGCGGTCGGCGACGGTCGCCGCGGCGTGGACTGGCCGGCCGAGGTGCTGGCCGCGGGGACACGTGACTCCGCCACACAGGTGGCGCCGGCGTACGGCCTGTCGCTGGAGGAGGTGCGCTACCCCCCGGAGGACCAGCTCGCCGCCCGGGCCCGGGAGACCCGCCGGCTGCGCACGCCGATCACGACGCCACAGTAACCGGGCGCGGCCGGTCGGCTCAGCGTGATCGGCGCTCGATCGGGCGGACGGCGTAGCCGACGAACTGCCTGCCGACGGTCGCCAGCAGCCGGTCGCCGGGGCTCACGTGCCCGTCGAGATAGGTGGTGTAGGAGTAGATGATGTACCGCCCGCGGATCGTGCTGGCGGCGTAGCCACCCGCCTGGTCGATGTTCCGGGCGACCTTGCCCGGCATGCCGCGGAACCACTCGTACTGGCCGGGGTCGCCCGCCCGGCGCGCGGCCACCGCGAGCCGGCGCGTGGGCATCGCGACCACTCCCGCCGTCACGGCGAGCCGCTTCTTGGTGTCGACGTAGGTGGCGCGCACCACACCGCGGCAGCGTCCGCGTACGAGCGCTTCGGCCATGGCGCCGCGGGCGACCAGCGTGCAGTCGTGGTTGACCGACGTCTTGTCCTGTCCGAACACGCGCCCGCCGAGCGAGATCGGACGGGCGGGGAAGACCTCGGACAGGCGCAGCGGCCGCCGGTCGGTCTTCTCGTTGTCGATGCTCGGCGCCGCGCCGGCGTTGCCCTTCGGCGTGGCCCGGCTCGGCGGCGGGGGCGCGGCGCCGCGGCTCGGCGCGGCGGACTGGGCGGCGGGCTTCGGCTCGGACGAACCGGACAACGTGGTGAACCCCACGATCCCGATCACGACCGCGGCCACCGCGCCCCCGGCCACGAGGAGGATCGGGCGGCGTCCGCCGAAGCGCGGCTCGGCCGTCCCCGGCGGCGCGGTGCCGGCGTAGGGCGGGGCGCTCGCACCGGCACGGTAGGCGGGCGCCATCACCGGGCCCCGCTCTCCGGCCGGGGCGCCGGGGACGGGCGCGGCCATCGGCATCGTGACACGGGGGGCGTCCGGCGGGCCGGGGGCGGCCGCACTCGGCCGCGCGGCGGACCACGGCGGCGGGGCGGCGGATGTGGTGGGCGGGGCCGGCTGCACGGGCGGGACGCCGTCGGGCAGCGTGTCGGAGACCTCGCGCGCGGCCGCCTGGGGATGGAGCCGGCCGGGTTCGGCGCGCTGCGGGCCGGCGGGCGGAACGCCGGGACCGGCGACCAGCCTGCCGGGCGGAGGCGGCGCCGCGGGTGGCCCGGCCGCGGGTTGCGGCGGCGCGGTCTGGTCGGTCTCGGTCTCGGCCTCGGCGTGTTCAGTCTCGGCCTGGTCGGCGTCGGCCTCGTCGGCCTCGGCCTGTTCAGCGTCGGGCCGCTCACCCAGCAGTTCTTCCGTCAGAGACTGTTCCGCTTCCGCGGGCGCCCCCTCGTCGTCTTCCGCGGTCGCTCCGAGGTTTTCCGGCGCCCACCACGGCGACGCCGGCGCGCCCGACTCGCTCACCGGCCGGGGCGGCTGACCGGCCGCCGGCTCGTCGGCAGGCCCGGCAGGCCCGGCAGGCCCGGCAGGCCCGGCAGGCCCGCTCTCATCCGGCTCGATCTTGCCGGACCCGGACAGACCAAAGCTCGGCGGCGCGGGCGTCGGCGGCTGGGCCTCCGGTGGCGCGACCTCCGATTTGGAGGGCTTCTCGGGACTGGGCATAAGGCAACAGACTATAAAGAGGCGGACTACCTTCCGTACGGCTTACCGGCGATTCCGCGGTACTGCAGGGCGAACCCCAGCTTGGTGCCGTAGGTCACGTTCGGCTGGAAGAAGCTCGCGGCCCTGCGCAGGTTCTGCGGGATCGGCTTGCCGTTCGGCGCCTGGATCCAGCTGAGCAGCACGTAATGACCGCGCGCCTCGGCCGAGGCGAAGGCGATGCCGTTGCCCAGGTTCCTCGTCGCCCCGCGGCCCGGCAGCGGCTTCAGGTAGGTATCGCTGACGGTGTTCGCGATCTTCGCCGTGATCGACGCGCCGCGTGCCGTCCTGAGGTTGGCGATGCCGATGGTGCCGGCGAGCGTGCCGTCCGCGCGGGCGAACGTACCGCGCAGCACCTGGTTGCAGCCGCCCGCGCGGAACGCGGCCACCAGCCTGGCGCCGTGGGCCGTCCGGCCGCAGGCGCGGGTCGCGTGCCACGTCGTCATCACATAACGGACGCCGCTAATCGTGAACGCCTTCCGGTTGAAAACCTCACGCAGCGTGAGCGGATGGGGGTCCGTCGTGCGGCTCTTGAGCATGGCTCCGAGCGCGCCCGTCGGCAGCGGGCTCCCGCTCGGCGACGGCCGCGAGCCCGGCTGCGACGGCGCCGCGCCCGTCGCGCCCGCCTGGGCCGAGTCGTCCTGTCCGCCACCGCCGCCGATGAGCTTGGACAGCCCGACGCCGCCGGCGGCGAGCAGAACCAGCGCCACCGCACCGCCGCCGAACAGCAGCGGAAGGTTGCGCCGCCGCGGCGGGGTCGCCCCCCGGCGGCCGGGCACGGGCATGTCGGGTTCCGGGTGATCGGCCGCCTGGTCGGGGTCGGCGTCGTACACCGTTTCGTAGGCGTGCGGGGGTGTCGCGTCGGCCGGACCGCGCAGGTCCGTGGATCCGGCGGCGCCGAAGGCGTTCAAGTCGTACGACTCCGCCGACCGGCCGCCGGACCGTCCATGATCACCTGGGTAACCCATAGTGACGACCATATCCTTCGATTTACCGAAATACGGACATATCGTGGACTGGCATTCGAGCCCACCATGACACACGACGGCGCCGTATACGGCCGGATCGCGTGCCCCCGCACGCCCACCGGCGATCGCCCCGTGGCGGCCGCATCAGGGCCAGCCGAAGTCCTGAGTCCACCAGGGGCCGCCAGGGCCGTAATAGACGCCGACGCCGATCGTGCGCAGGCCGCAGTTGAGGATGTTGGCCCGGTGACCCGGGCTGTCCATCCAGCCGTCCATGACCTCGGCCGCCGTCTGGTAGCCGCGGGCGATGTTCTCGGCGCCCGGATGCGGATAGCCGGCCGCCTCGATCCGGTCGGCGAACGTGTCGCCATCGGGAGAGGTGTGGCTGAAGTAGTCGTGGAGGCCCATGTCCGTGGAATGCCGCCGCGCCGCCGTACGCAGGCGCGAGTCGAACCGCAGCGGCGCGCAGCCCGCCGTGGCACGGGCCTTGTTGGTCAGCTGGATCACCGTGTCCTCCGCCTTCGTCGCCGTGCTGACGGCGGCGCCGGGGGACGGCGACGCCGGCGCCGATGAGCGCGACCTGGTGATCCGCCTGGGGCTCGCCTTCTCACCCTGGACGGGCTTGAGCGGGGGAACGGCCCGGGAGGTGTTCGCGGCGGTGCCGCCGTGCGCCGGCGGCGTGCCGTTCCTGTCGCCCCCGGGCGTCGGCGACGCCTTGATGGAGATGCTCCCGGTCGGCTCGGCGCGCAGCACCCGGTCGGCCGCGAACCCGGCGCTCGTCGCGAGCGCGCCCAGCGCGACGGCGGCGAACACCGTGCGAGCTGTGCGGCCGTTGCGGCGGGTCCTGCTCAGGGCGGCCTCCGGGGAGCGGGGGAGCCCGTCCACAAGCTCCGCGCCGTCCCTCCGCCGACCTTCCCCGGCCTGGGAACGCCGTGGGCGCGGGCCGATCGAGCGGGGGCGACTGGCTAGTGAACAAGCCGGTGGGTACGGCGTTGTACCCTAAACCATCGCAGCCGGGCAAGTCAGGCGATCTGCCAGGTACGGCCGGGCCACTCCCCGCCATGGTGCATAATTGAGGGGTTGGGAGCGGACCGTTGGCGACCCGCTTTGACCCGTGCCCACGCGGCTGGGTATTCTGCCAGTTCGTTGTGAGTCGGTGTGCCCGCTCGTGTTCGGGGCGCCCCGCCCGCCGGGCCGCCGGGCCGGCGTCGTCCGGTCTTTGAGATCGGGCAGTCCGCTCAAGTCGACAAGAACGAAGGCTTACGACCGTGCGCACGTACACCCCTAAGCCCGCTGATGTGCAACGTCAGTGGTACGTCATCGACGCGACCGATGTCGTGCTGGGTCGGCTGGCCAGTCAGGTCGCGGCCCTGCTTCGGGGTAAGCACAAGCCGATCTTCGCGCCGCACCTCGACACCGGCGATTTCGTGATCATCGTGAACGCCGAAAAGGTGGCGCTGTCCGGTAAGAAGCTCGAGCAGAAGCGGGTTTACCGGCACTCCGGCTACCCCGGAGGGCTCCGCTCGATCTCGTACGCGGACTTCATGCGCAAGCACCCCGAGCGCGCGGTCGAGAAGGCGATCAAGGGCATGCTCCCCAAGAACCGGCTTGGCCGGCAGATGTTCGGCAAGCTGAAGGTCTACGCCGGCCCCGAGCACCCGCACCGGGCGCAAAAGCCGGTGCCTTACGAGATCACCCAGATCGCGCAGCAGTCTTAACGCACGACAGCCTTACGCACGATGGGCCGCCGCGGCGCCGATGTACGGATCGGGCCGGCCGGCCCCGGCGAGGAGAAACCGAGGAGAGCAGTGGCCGAGCCCACCGGCGTCGAGGAGCCCACCGAGGGTGCCGAGTACGACCCGTACGCCGACGACGTTCCGTCGGAGTACACCACCGAGACCCCAGAGACGGCCGAGGAGCAGCCGGGCCAGCAGGCGGTCGCGACCGGTCCGGCCGCCGGCACCGGGCGCCGCAAGCAGGCGATCGCGCGCGTGCGCATCGTCCCCGGCAACGGTCAGTGGAAGATCAACGGGCGTACGCTCGAGCAGTACTTCCCCAACAAGGTGCACCAGCAGATCGTCAACGAGCCGTTCGTGACGCTGAGCGCCGAGGGCCAGTTCGATGTCATCGCCCGCGTTGCCGGCGGCGGAGTCACCGGTCAGGCGGGGGCGCTGCGCCTCGGCATCGCGCGGGCGCTGCAGGCCGTCGACATCGACTACCGGCCGGCGCTGAAGCGTGCCGGGTTCCTGACTCGCGACGCGCGCGTCAAGGAACGCAAGAAGTACGGCCTCAAGAAGGCCCGCAAGGCTCCGCAGTACAGCAAGCGCTGATCGCCGCGGTCCGGGCCACGATCGACAACGTGGATCACCACACGCGACCGGGCCACCGTGTTCCGCGGTGGGCCCGGAGCGCGCGGCGGCATGCCGTCCCCCGCCCGGCACGGGCGGGGGCGCGCCGGACCGTCTCGGGGTGCGCCGCGGCCCTACAGATAAGCTGGCTTGCTGTGGTCTGGGGGTGACATCGTTGGGGCGTCTCTTCGGCACAGACGGCGTACGTGGCGTTGCCAATCGTGACCTGACCGCACCGCTCGCCCTGGGTCTTTCGGTGGCGGCGGCGCGCGTCCTCGGCGAGGTCGGGGCCTTTTCCGACAGCGTCGCCGATCGCGGCCGCCCGATGGCGGTGGTCGGCCGCGACCCGCGTGCCTCCGGCGAGTTCCTCGAGGCCGCGGTGGTCGCCGGGCTGGCCAGCGCCGGCGTCGACGTGCTCCGGCTCGGAGTGTTGCCGACCCCGGCTGTCGCGTTCCTCACGCGGGCGCTGGGCGCCGACCTCGGCGTCATGCTCTCGGCATCGCACAATCCCGCGCCGGACAACGGCATCAAGTTCTTCGACCGCAGCGGCTACAAGCTGCCCGATGAGATCGAAGACAGCATCGAGGCCCACCTCGGCACCGTGTGGGACCCGCCGCAGGGCCCGCACGTCGGCCGGGTGACGGACGCCTACGACGAGGCCGAGCGGTACATCGCCTACCTGCTGTCCACCATGCAGGCGCCGCTCGACGGGCTGCGCGTGGTCGTCGATTGCGCCAACGGGGCCGCGTCGGCGGTGGCGCCCGAGGCGCTGCGCCGTGCGGGCGCCGATGTGTCGACGATCGGCGCCGCCCCCGACGGGCTGAACATCAACGACGGCTGCGGTTCGACGCACCTCGACGCGTTGCGCGAGGCCGTCGTGGCGCGGGCCGCCGACGTCGGCATCGCCCACGACGGCGACGCCGACCGCTGTCTGGCCGTGACCGCCGCCGGCGAGGTGGTCGACGGCGATCAGATCATGGCGGTGCTGGCGCTCGAACTGCGCGAGGCCGGCCGGCTGCCGGGCGACACCCTGGTCGCCACCGTCATGTCCAACCTCGGCTTCCGCCTGGCCATGCGCGAGGCGGGCATCAACGTCGTCGAGACCGCCGTGGGCGACCGGTACGTCCTGGAGGCCATGAAACAGGGCGGCTACGTCTTCGGCGGCGAGCAGTCCGGCCACGTCATCCTCCTCGACCACGCCACCACCGGCGACGGGGTGCTGACCGCGCTGCACCTGCTCGCCGCGATGGCACGCCGCGAGAGCCCGCTGCACGAGCTGGTCAAGGTGATGACCCGTCTGCCGCAGGTGCTGATCAACGTGCGCGGCGTCGACAAGGCCCGGGCCGGCGACTCGCCCGAGCTGGCGGCGGCGATCGAGGCCGCGCAGGCGGAGCTGGGCGAGACGGGCCGCGTGCTGATCCGGCCCAGCGGCACCGAGCCCATGGTCAGGGTCATGGTCGAGGCCGCCGGCGAAGACCAGGCCAGGGCGGTCGCCGACCGGCTGGCCGAGGTCGTCAAGCACGCCCTGTGAGCCCTCTGAGCCCTCTGAGCCCTTGAGCCCGGCCGCTGAGCCCCGGCCGCCTCCCGTCTAGGGAGAGACCACGGAGCGGTCGCCGTCGGGCTCTTCGACCACGACCGACACGACGGGGCGGCTGTCGACGCCCGAGTCTCCCTCCGGCCCCGCGACGATGAGCGACCTGCCCTCGGGTTCGTGCCGGCCCAGTTCGCCCACCACGTAGAAGCGAGGGACGTCCTTGGCGGCGGCCACCACCAGATACCAGCGCCGGGACCGGGACGGCCGCCACCAGACCGCCGCGGCCAGCTCGTCCGCCCACAGCACGTGATCGCTGTTGGTGTCGCCGAAGCCGATGGCCTGGCCCTCGTGATCGATGAGCAGGGCCTGATCGCTCTGGTCGGCCGCGCCTCCCGACCGTTCCACGGTGAAGATCCGCGCCTCGCCGCCGTGATTCGGCAGCGTGCCCTGCCACAGCTGCCCCACCCGCAGGTCGGCCGATTCCTGCAGTGCCGTGCCGCCGGCGCAGGCCAGCGCCCGCACCGCGGCCCAGCGAGCCTCGCCGTCGAGCGTGGTGTCGTCGCGGCGGGTCCGGCCCGGCACCCGGAACGTGATGCCCG
Source organism: Streptosporangiaceae bacterium (assembly GCA_035765195.1). Classification (GTDB taxonomy): domain Bacteria; phylum Actinomycetota; class Actinomycetes; order Streptosporangiales; family Streptosporangiaceae; genus CALAED01. The sequence continues at coordinate 24,009 of DASTYC010000031.1, read as the reverse complement.
GCGTCGCCGACGCCGAGACGTGGCTGGCCAGGACCGTGATCGTGCGAGGCGTTGGCCGCGCGATGCCGTCCGCCATCTGGAAGGCCACGTAGAACTGGCACCGTACGTCGAACCACGACCAGGGCAGCGGCTCGGTGACGCCGTCGCGGACCCGCAGCGGCCGCCACTCGGGCCGCGGTCGGTCGAGGGCCGAGACCCGCAGATCGGTCCGCCACGGCGGCACGAGATAGCGGTTGCTCAACGCGTCGATGAGGATCAGGTCGGCGGACCCGATCCCCAGCTCGCGTACCGACTCCACGCCGCGCGACAGCGGCCGCTCGACGTACTGGGCGATGAGCGGGGCGCTGCGGACGCCGGGGCTGTCGCGCATGATCACCGTGGTGGCGTCGCCGAGGTCGCCCGCGTACAGCACGTACAGCCGCCCCGTGGGAGGCATCCGGGCGTTGCGCAGCCAGCTGTCCCTGGCCCGGCGCAGCAGCGCGAGGTCCGATTGCCGGCCGCCCCGCGTCGGCCAGACCGTCACGTCCGGAGTGCGCTCCTGCCGCCACAGGCCGGCCTTGACCAGGGCGGGGTCATCCGGACGCGGCGTCTGCCGCCACACCGTGTAACCGCCGGGGCCGGCCGCGATGAGCACCGCGAGCGCGGCGATGGCGAACACGCGCCGGCGTCGCCACCTGATGGGGGCGGCCGGCCGCAGCCGGATGAGCGTGGGGTCGAAGGCGCGCAGCTCCGCGGTCTGCTCGGCGGCCCCCAGCCCGGTCATGGCGTCGACCCGGGCCAGCGTGCGCGCCACGTCCTCCGCGGTCACCATGAGGCAGTGGTCGAGCTCGCCGTCGATCTCGCCGGGAGCGAGCCCCTCGACGCGGGCGAACACGTAGACGAGCCGTTCGTGCCGCGACAGCCGCCGCAGCGCGGCCCGCGTCGGACCGTCCCGCCCATCGGCCGCGTCGGCCGCGCCCGTGTGCTGTCCGTTCCGGTTCGCGCCGACCCCGACCGGATCGGTCCGGCGCGGGTAGCGGAGCCGGGGCGGCCCGGGCGCCTCGACGAGGCGGCCGGCGAGCCTGCGGCGCAGCTCGGCATAGCTCTCATCGGGACCGGGCATCGCGAGTTCCCGGCCCGCGGTCCGCTGGACCAGGCCCCGGGCCGCGCCGAGCAGTGCGCCGGGACGTGCCGTGTCGTCGTCCAGGACGAGATAGGCGATTCGCGTCAGGTCGCCGTACCAGCGCTCCTGTACCGCCTGGACCGCAGCCCGCACGGGACCTCCTGCGCACCTCAACCTGGCCCGAGGACGGGAGACCGCACACGAACGGCGTTCGGGTGTGGCTCCGATCCGCGCGGCGACAGGCCCTGACGACTCCAGTATGCGCTGATGAGGTCGCTTCGTGGACGCGACTTTTACCGGATGTGCGGCACCGGGTCAGCCGGCTTCGATGTCGAGCCGGCCGACCTTGAGATGGCCGATCTCGACGGTCCCGGCCTCCAGGTGCTCGACGATCGCCCGCTTGATCAGCAACCGGCCGATCGCCAGCGCGCCGACCGCGAGCGCGCCCACCGCCAGCGACCCGATGGCAAGGGCGCCCAGCCCGTTCGCCGCCCGCACCGTCAGCCCCGTGGCGGCCGCGCCGGTGAGGGACACCCCGGTCGTCGTCCGGGCCTCGCCGGTGGTGGCCGTCCGCTCGGTGGCCTCCCCCGTCGGGGCCGCTCGAAGATCCCCGTTCTCGCTCATGGCGTGCTCCTTCGATCGACCAACTCCGCTGCCTTCGATGCTAGGAGCCGGGGGTCGGCATGGGCTCGGCGTGGGGCCGGCATGAGCCCGGCGGCGCCTTAGTCGGAGCCGGTGATCGGCAGAGTCCGCAGCCGTACGGCGGCCAGCGCCGCGCCGCCGACCGTCACGGTGATGAGCAGCGCCACCGCGACGCCGAGCGAGACCTCGGACGTCACCGACGTCACCGACGTGAGCGAGTCGGTGACCGATGTCGCCCACTGCAGGATCGACAGCTTCCTGGCCCCGGGGGCGACGTTGCCGATCAGCACCTCCCAGACCAGCGCGTACAGCAGGCCGATCGTGACCGCGAACCGGCTGACCACGGCCAGCGCGACGAACACCGCGCTGTAGGCCATGCCCCCGACGAACACCCCCACGGTGAACGCGAACGCCAGCTCAGTCCTTACCTCCGTCTCCGCCATGATCAGCCCGGCGAGCAGCGTGGGCGCCACCGCGAAGACCACCACGAGCGCCATCGCCACCAGGAGCTTGGTCGTCGTGATCACCGGCCGGGGGATCGGCTTGGTCAGGATGTACATGATCTGGCCGTCGTCGATCTCCGGCGCGATCACGCCGGTCCCCGCGATCAGCGCCAGCAGCGGCAGCAGCGCGCCCAGCGCGAACCGGTGCAGCACCGCCGTCGACGCGTTCAGGTCGTTGTAGCCCGTGGCCGTCAGCGTGACGGCAAGCAACAGCAAGATCACCGGCAGCACGAGCAACAGCAGCGCCCGCCTGCGCCCGAGCATGCCGCGGAAGGTGATGTAGGCGATGGTCGTGTTCATCGGTCGCTCATCTCGGTCACGAGGCCACCAGGTAGGAGAAGACGCTTTCGAGGGACTCGTCGGCCGGGGAGACCTCCCACAGGCGTACGTCCGCGTCCCGCGCCACCCGGGGAAGCAGCCAGGTGAAGCGGCGGAAGTCCACGGCCTCGACCCGCAGCCCGCCCTCGGTGAGCTGCACGCTGCGCGCCGACCCGTCCGCGATGATCGCGGCGGCGAGGCGCCGGTCGTCGGCTGACCGTACGGCGAAGACGTGCGGCCGGTCGGTCATCAGCCGCCGGATCGCCCGGAAGTCGCCGGACGCGGCGTGCCGGCCGGCCACCACCACCTCGATGTGCCCGGCGAGCCGCTCGACCTCTTCGAGGATGTGCGAGCTGAACAAGATCGTGCGGCCCTCGGCCGCCATCCGGCGGATCAGATCCATCAGCTGCAGCCGCTGCCGCGGGTCCATCCCGTTGAACGGCTCGTCGAGCAGCAGCACGGGCGGGTCGTGGACGAGTGCGGCGGCCATCTTGACGCGCTGCTTCATGCCCTTGGAGTACGTCCCGATGTGCCGGTCGCGGGCGTACTCCATCTCGACCAGCGCCAGCGCCCGCCGCGTCGCCGCCGCCGGGTCGGCCATCTTGTGGAGCTTGGCCATGGCCAGCACGAACTGCCAGCCGGTCAGGAAGTCATACGCGGCCTCCCGCTCGGGCACCAGCCCGATGTGCCGGTAGACCTGCTGGTTGGCCCAGATCCGCGCCCCGTCCAGCGCGACGGTGCCGGACGAGGGGGCCAGGAAGCCGCCCATCAGGTGAATGAGCGTCGACTTGCCCGCACCGTTCGGCCCGAGCAGCCCGGTCACCCCTGGGCCGATGGTCATGGAGATGCCGTTGACCGCCACGACGTTGCCGTACCACCGCGAAACCTGGTCCAGCCGCAACTCGCTCATTACTGGACCCCTGCCTTCCGGAAGCGGGCGTACAGGATGCCGACGGCGGCCAGGATCAGCGCCGCGCAGGTGGCGGCGAAGACCACCCCGCCGAACTGGTCAGGCGGGGGCTGCGGCGTCGAGGTCTGCGCGCCGAGGAACTTCACCTGCACGCCGTCGACAAGGTAGAAGGGGGTGAACAGGCCCGCCCAGCCGGACACCCTGTACTTGCTCTGCGACTCCGCGATGCCCTGCACGATCGTCACGACGGTGAAGGAGACCAGGTAGACCGCGATGACGCCGGCGACGCCGAACCCGCGCCGCGGGGTGAAGGCCGCGACGACGAGCCCGATGCCGGCCAGCACCAGCGCGAACAGCACGCACCCCGCCAGGCCCTGCAGGTAGTTGACGGTGTGCTCGCCGATGCCCGGCAGCTGCGGGGGCGGCGGCGCGCCCGGCGTCGCCTTCTTGGGTTCGCGAGTCGCCAGCGCGCCCGCGTACAGCAGCGTGACGGGCGTCGCGAGGAGGACGAACAGGGCGGTCGCGAACGCGCCGTACTTGGCCAGCACGTAGTCGAACCGGCCGAGCGGCCGGGAGAAGTACAGCGGCACGACATGGAACCGCAGCTCCCGTGACGCGATGACGGGGGCCTGGGTGGCCAGGAAGATCGCGATCAGCGGCTGCAGATAGACGGCGTACGCCGAGTAGCGGATCAGCGCGTTCGGCTCCTTGGTCAGCGCGAGCGCGGCCACGCTGCCGACGGCGGGCAGCAGCATCGCGCCGAACAGCAGGAACGGCATGACCTTCGCCTTCGCGGGCCGGCCGAGGCCGTACGCGGCGCGCAGATTCTGGACGTACAGGGAGCGGAGCACGTAGCCCCGCCCCAGCCGCGGCCCGTCGTAATGCCGATAGCCGATGTCATGGATGGTGCTCGTCATGTGGTGAACACCTCCTCGATGTGATGGCGGCGCTGTTCCATCCGGATCAGGCACATGTCCATCTCGGCCACCGCGTCCCTGATGACATCGAACGTGCTCTCGTCCGCGATGTCGACCAGCAGGAACCGGCCTTCGGGACGGGCCTGCAGCCCGGCCTGCGCCAGCCGCATGCCGAGCTTTTCCGTCCCCTCCTCGACCTCGACGACGAGCACGCCGCTCGCCTCGGTGAACGACGCCACCGCCTGCGATCGCAGCAGCCGCCCGCCGTCGATGATCACGACGTGATCGCAGATGCGCTCCAGCTCGCCCAGCAGGTGCGAGGTGACCAGCACGCTGATGCCGAACTCCGTGCCGATCCGCCGGATGAGCCCGAGCATCTCGTCGCGTCCGGCGGGGTCGAGCCCGTTCGTCGGCTCGTCGAGGAAGACAAGCTGCGGGTCGTGTACGAGTGACTGAGCCAGCTTCACCCGTTGCCGCATCCCGGTCGAGTAGCCGCCGATGGGCCGGTAGCGCTCCTCGTACAGGCCGACGTGGCGCAGGGTGTCGGCGGCCCGCTCCCGGGCCGCGGTGGCCGGCAGGCCGGACATCCGCGCCATGTGGACGACGAACTCGGTGGCCGGCATATCGGGCGGCAGGCAGTCGTGTTCGGGCATGTAGCCCACTCGCTCCCTGATCCGTCCGCCGTCGCGGGCGATGTCGAACCCCAGGACGGACGCCTGACCGCTGGTCGGGGGGAGCAACCCCAGCAAGTTCTTGATGAGCGTCGATTTGCCCGCCCCGTTGGCCCCGACGAGCCCCACGACGCCTGGCTCCACCTCGACCGTGAGCGCGTCCAACGCGGTCACGCCGGGGAACCTCATCGTCAGACCCTGAGTGGCGATGATCGGCATAACCCCGAACCTAGTGGAGCCATCGCCCCGGCGCCTCACCCTGAGGAGCTACCTCGCATGCCCCGGGGCCCCTCCTTTCGGACGACGCAGGCCCATCTATCGGCCGGGTGGCCTGCTTGGGGCCGCCGTAGATCGATTTTTCCCCCTATTTCCGGGCATATTTGGCGCCAAAAAACCCACATGGAGCGTGATCATGGCTCGCCCGCGCCGGATGCTGTCCACCGTGGCCACGACGGCCATCTCGGTCGCCGTGACCGCCGGTTGTACCGTCGCCCAGCCGCTTCCGGAGGAAACGCCGACCGGGCACAGCGAGAGCGCCGGCGACGCCGCGAAGGCCCGCAAGGAGCTGGCGGACCTGCGCGTGGCCGCCCCCGGCGGCGACGCGGGATATGCGCGCGACCGTTTCGGCCAGCGATGGAAGGACACCGACCACAACGGCTGCGACACCCGCAACGACATCCTGGCGCGCGACCTCGACGACGTGACGAAGCGCGGGCGCTGCGTCGTGGTCGGCGGCCGGCTCGACGACCCCTACACGGGCCGGGACGTCACGTTCGTCAAGGCCAGGGCCATCGAGGTGCAGATCGACCACATCTACCCGCTGGCGCTCGCCTGGCGGATGGGCGCCGACGATTGGACCGAGGACAAGCGGGCGGACTTCGCCAACGATCGCGACAATCTGCTCGCCGTCTGGGGCCGGCCGAACCAACAGAAGGGCGACTCCGGCCCCTCGGAATGGCGCCCGCGAAAGGCGTACCAATGCAGGTACGCGATCAAGTTCGTCGACGTCGCCGCCGAATACGACCTCGCCGTCCTCGCCGCCGATCACGACGCCCTCGACGCCATGCTCGACCGCTGCTGACCGCGCCCATCAGTCATACGCCTCCTCGTACCCGTCGTACTCCTCGATGGGTGGTCAGTGGTCAGATGCGGCGGAGACGGATGCGCTGGACGCTGTGGTCGCGGGCCTTGTGCAGGACGAGGGTGGCGCGGGCTCGGGTCGGCAGGATGTTGGAGACCAGGTTGACCTCGTTGATGTCCCGCCATACCTGGTGCGCGAACGCGGCGACCTCATCTTCGTCCAGCTGCGTGAACTGGTGGAAATAGGACTCCGGATCGGTGAAGGCGCCGCGCCACAGCGCGAAGAGGCGATCGATGAACCACTGGCGAACGTCCTCCACGCGGGCGTCGACATAGATGGAGAAGTCGAAATAGTCCGAGATCGCGAGGGAGCCGGGCGGCGGGGCCTGCAGCACGTTGAGGCCCTCGATGATGAGGACGTCGGGGCGCCTGACCACGTGGCCGGCGCCCGGGACGATGTCGTACGAGAGGTGCGAGTAGACGGGGATCGAGACCTGGTCGACGCCGGCCTTCATCGCCGCCGCGAACCCGACGAGGGCCCGTCGGTCGTAGGACTCGGGGAAGCCCTTGCGGTCCATGATCCCGCGCTCCACCAGGACCTCGTTCGGGTAGAGGAAGCTGTCGGTGGTGACCAGCTCCACGCTCGGGCGGTCCGGCCACTGCGCGATCAGCGTCCGCAGCAGGCGGGAGATGGTGGACTTGCCGACGGCGACGCTGCCGGCCACGCCGATGACGAAGGGCGTGGGCGGCACCGGCTCCGACAGGAAGGCGCTGACCGTGTCGCGCAGCCGCCCGTCGGCGCCGGCGAACACGTTGAGCAGGCGGGACAGCGGCAGGTAGACCTCTTCGACCTCGGCGAGGTCGATGGGGTCGCACAGGCCGCGCAGCCGGTCGAGCTCGGCCGGGGTGAGGGCGAGCGGCGTGCTGTCTCTCAGCCCCCGCCACGCCGCGCGGTCGAATTCGACGTACGGGCTGGGCACGTCGTCCCACGCGATGTTCACCCGGGAAGCTTATTCACAACGGCGGCGTCGACGGCGGCGCGCCGAACAACGCGTCGTCAACGAACATCCTGACGTACAAACGGCCGCGTCGCCCAATGGTCCGCTGGACGGGCGCGAAGATTAGCCTGGTCACATGTGCGGAATCGTTGGATACGCAGGGTCACGACCTGCTCTGCAGATCGTGATCGACGGCCTCGCCCGGCTCGAGTACCGAGGCTATGACTCCGCGGGCGTCGCCTTCGTCGCCGACGGGCAGGTGAACGCGGCCAGGCGGGCGGGCAAGCTCGGCAACCTCCGCGACGCCCTGGCCGCCGAGCCACCGCCTGCGGCGGAGGCGGGCATCGGCCACACCAGGTGGGCGACACACGGCCCGCCGACCGATCGCAACGCCCACCCCCACCGCGATTGCACGGGCAGGATCGCCGTCGTGCACAACGGCATCATCGAGAACTTCGCCAAGCTGCGGGAGAAGCTGGAAAAGGACGGTCACACGCTGGCCTCCGACACCGACACCGAGGTCGTCGCCCACCTGCTGGAGGACGCGATGGGCGCCCAGCACGATCTCACCGAGGCGATGCGGACGGTCTGCCGCCGCCTCGAAGGGGCGTTCACGCTGGTTGTCGTGCACGCGGGCCAGCCCGACGTCGTCGTCGGTGCCCGCCGCAACTCGCCGTTGGTGGTGGGGCGGGGCGACGGCGAGAACTTCCTGGCCAGCGACGTCGCCGCCTTCATCGAACATACGCGCGACGCCATCGAGCTGGGGCAGGACCAGATCGTCGAGGTGCGCCGCGACGGCGTCCGGGTGATCGACTACGACGGCAGGCCGGCGGACGTGAAGGAATATCACGTCGACTGGGACGTCTCGGCCGCGGAAAAGGGCGGCTACGACTACTTCATGCTCAAGGAGATCGCCGAACAGCCCCAGGCCGTCGCCGACACCCTGCTCGGCCGGGTGGGCACCGACGGCCGGCTGACGCTCGATGAGATGCGGCTGTCCGACGAGGAGCTCCGCGAGGTCGACAAGATCATCATCGTCGCGTGCGGCACGGCCTACCATGCCGGACTCATCGCCAAGTACGCCATCGAGCACTGGGCGCAGCTGCCCTGCGAGGTCGAGCTGGCCAGCGAGTTCCGCTACCGAGACCCGATCTTGACCCGGTCCACGCTGGTCATCGCGATTTCGCAGTCGGGCGAGACCATGGACACGCTGATGGCGGTCCGGCACGCTCGCGAGCAGCGGGCCCGCGTGCTCGGCATCTGCAATGTCAACGGCTCGTCGATTCCGCGCGAGTGCGACGGGGTGCTCTACACCCACGCCGGGCCGGAGATCGCGGTCGCCTCGACCAAGGCGTTCCTCACCCAGCTGGTCGCCGTCTATCTGATCGCGCTCTACATCGCCCAGACCCGGGGCACCAAGTGGGCCGACGAGGTCTTCGCCGTCGTTCAGCTGCTCGCGGCCATGCCGGAGAAGGTGGAGAAGGTCCTCGAGACCATGGAGCCGGTCAGGGAACTGGCCCGGTCCCTGTCCGGCGAGCACTGCGTGTTGTTCCTCGGCAGGCACGTGGGCTTTCCGGTGGCGCTCGAAGGCGCCCTGAAGCTCAAGGAACTCGCCTACATGCACGCCGAAGGGTTCGCTGCGGGCGAGCTCAAGCACGGCCCGATCGCCCTGATCGAGGAGAACCTGCCCGTCGTGGTGGTGGTGCCCCCGCGGGCGCGTGAGGTGCTGCACGACAAGATCGTGTCCAACATTCAGGAGATCCGCGCGCGCGGTGCCCGGACGATCGTGATCGCCGAGGCCGGCGACGAGTCGGTCGTGCCGTACGCCGACACCCTGCTGCGCGTGCCCGCCGTGCCGACGCTGCTGCAGCCCCTCGTCACGACGGTGCCGCTCCAGGTGTTCGCCTGCGAGCTCGCCACCGCCAAGGGGCACGACGTCGACCAGCCGCGCAACCTCGCCAAGTCGGTCACGGTCGAATAACCACTCGCTCGGCCGAGGCGTCGAGGAAGGCCAATGACGAACGACGGGGTGCCGCCCGCCCGCAATCGCGGCGAGCGGCACCCCGTCGGTGGTGCAATATGAAAAACCGGGCGGGCCGGATTACCTAGACACGGTCGGGCGAGGTCTCCCGACGCGGCCGTCAGACGGGCCCCGAGTGCGAACTTCCGCCAGTTGGGGCGAGGACCTCAAAGATAGTCATTGATGACCGAGCGGCGTGCACGAATCAGCCGGAAACCGCCTTTGCGCCGGAACATTCCGGCGTGCTCGACGTCCGGCCGCGCCGGGGCGGCCGGGGGAGCCGGACCGTGGCAGGGTGGGCACATGATCGTTGGTGTGGGCATCGATGTCGTCGACGTCGCCCGCTTCGCTCAGAGCCTGGCGCGCACGCCGGCGCTGCGGACCCGGCTGTTCGCCGCGGACGAGCGCCGGCTGACGACGCGCTCGCTGGCCGCGCGGTTCGCCGCGAAGGAGGCGCTGGCCAAGGCGCTGGGCGCGCCGCCCGGCCTGCGCTGGACCGACGCCGAGGTGCGTACGGCCCCGGACGGGCGGCCCAGCCTGCACGTCGCCGGCACCGTCGAGGCCGTGGCCCGAAGCCTCGGCGTCGCCCGCTGGCACGTGTCGCTCAGCCACGACGGGGGCATAGCGACCGCGATCGTCATCGCCGAGAGTCAGTGACCGGGAGACGCGATCATGAGATTCGGGCACGAGGTGGCGAAGGTGCGGGCCGCCGAGCAGGCGCTCATGGCCAAACTGCCGGACGGCACGCTGATGCAGCGTGCCGCCGCCGGGCTGGCGGCCGTCTGCGCCGGCCTGCTGCCCCGGCTGTACGGGGCGCGCGTCGTTCTGCTCATCGGCAGCGGCGACAACGGCGGGGACGCCTTGTACGCGGGGGCCAGGCTGGCCCGCCGCGGCGCCGCCGTGGCCGCGGTCCTGGCGGGTTCGAAGACGCATCAGGGCGGGCTCGCGGCGTTGATCGCGGCGGGTGGCAGGGTGACCGACCGGCCGGCCGAGGTCGATACGGCCGACCTCGTGATCGACGGGCTCACCGGCATCGGCGGTCGTGGGGCGCTGCGGGAGCCCTACGCCGGACTGGCGGCGCGCACCGCGCACACGACGGCCATGGTGGTCGCCTGCGACGTGCCGAGCGGCGTCGACGCGAGCACCGGTCAAGTGGACGGCGCGGCGGTCAGGGCCGACGTCACGGTGACGTTCGGTACACACAAACCCGGGCTGCTGATCGACCCCGGCGCGTCTCACAGCGGCGTGGTCGAACTGATCGACATCGGGCTGGGGCCCGAACTGCCCGACCCTGACGTGGTCGCGGCCTGGTCGGCCGACGTCCGGCTGCCGCAGCCGGGTGCGGAGTCGGACAAGTACCGGAGGGGGGTCCTCGGCCTGCTGGCCGGCAGCGAGCAGTACACCGGCGCCGCCGTGCTCAGCTCTGGCGGGGCCGTCCACGGCGGCGCCGGGATGGTGCGATTTGTGTCGGTAGGGCCGGTTGTCGATCTCGTCCGGCAGCGCTGGCCCGAAGTCGTCACGACGGTCATCGAGCCCGGCGACGCCGCGGCGGCGCTCGCCGCCGGCCGGGTACAGGCGTGGGTCGCCGGGCCGGGCCTCGGTACGGACGACCGGGCCGAGTCGCTGATCGCCGCCGTCCTCGGCACCGACCTGCCGGTGCTCGTGGACGCCGACGGCCTGACCGTCCTGGCCCGCCGCCGCGACCTGCTGCGCCGGCCGGCGCCGACCGTGCTGACCCCGCACGCGGGCGAGCTGGCCAGGCTCCTCGGCGACACGGTGGACCGCGCGGACGTCGAGGCGCGCAGGCTGGAGCACGTCCGCCGGGCCGCCGCCGAGTTGTCCGCCACCGTGCTGCTCAAGGGCTCGACGACGCTGGTCGCCGAGGCCGGCCGCCCGGTCCGGGTCAACACCAACGGCACGCCGCGGCTGGCCACCGCCGGCACAGGCGACGTGCTGTCCGGCCTGATAGGAGCGTTGCTCGCTGGCGGGCTCGCCCCTCTCGACGCGGCCGCGGCCGGGGCGTACATCCATGGCCTGGCGGCTCGCCTCGCCGCCGCGGGCGTGGACGGTCACGCCGAGGTCGGGGACGGGACGGCGCCGATCGGCGCGTCCGACGTCATCACCTGGCTGCCGGCCGCGATCCGCCGCCTGCCCGGCCCGCCGTGAGCTCGGCGGGAGCCCGGCGTGAGCTCGCCCTGAGCTCTGCGGGAGCCCGGCTGAGCTCGGCCTGAGCCGCCGGCCGGGCACCACCGCTCGATGTGATTCGTCTCAAGGAATGAGCAGAATGGCATGACGGCGGCAAGGAGTCGGCAGACTTGACAGGCATGGAGGTACCTGCTCGGGCGAGCATCTCGCGCGCAGCGATCCGCGACAACGTGGCGCTGCTGCGCGAGCGTGCCTCCGGTGCCGCCGTGATGGCGATGGTCAAGGCCGACGGCTATGGGCACGGCGCGGTCGAGGCGGCAGGGGCGGCGCTGGCCGGGGGCGCGACCTGGCTCGGGGTCGCGATCTTGCCCGAGGCGCTGCGGCTGCGCGCGGCCGGCTTCGAGGTCCCCATCCTGGTCGCGCTGGGCACCCCGGGGGAGCCGTACGACCAGGGGGTGGCCCGCGACATCGACCTGACCGCCGGGACGGCCGGGATCGTCGGCGAGATCGCCGCGGCGGCGGCGCGGGTCGGTAAGCCCGCCCGGGTGCATCTCAAGGCCGACACCGGCATGTCCCGTGGCGGCGCGACGCCGGGCGACTGGCCGGCGCTCGTCGACGCGGCCCTGGCCGCCGAGGCGATGGGCCGGCTGCGGGTCGTCGGGGTGTTCTCCCATTTCGCGTGCGCCGACGAGCCGGGCCACCCGTCGATCCGGCGACAGCTCAACGTGTTCGCGGAGGCGGTCGAGCTGGCCGAGAAGGCCGGACTGCGGCCCGACGTGCGCCATATGGCCAACTCGGCGGCCACCTTGACCCTGCCGGCAGCGCGCTTCGACCTCGTCCGCCCCGGCATCGCCGTCTACGGGTACAGCCCGATCCCGCGGGCCGGCACGTTCGGGCTGCGCCCCGCGATGACCCTCACCGCGCGCGTCGCGCTGACCAAGCGGGTCGCGGCGGGCAGCGGCGTGTCGTACGGTCACACCTACCACACGGCGGCCGAGACGACGCTCGCGCTGATCCCCGCAGGGTACGGCGACGGGGTGCCGCGGCACGGTTCCAACGTGCTCGAGATCCTCGCGGGCGGCCGGCGGCGGCGCATCGCCGGCCGCGTCTGCATGGACCAGTTCGTCATCGACGTGGGCGACGACGAGATCTCCGCCGGCGAAGAGGTCATCTTGTTCGGACCCGGCGACCGCGGCGAGCCGACGGCGCAGGACTGGGCCGACGCGATCGGCACCATCTCCTATGAGATCGTCACGCGCATCGGGCCGCGGGTGCCGCGTACATACGAGACGGAGGGGCGGCCGTGAGTAAGGGCAAGGCGCTGGGCATCGCGGGTGCCGCGGTCGGGCTCGGCGCGGCCGCGGGCATCGGCGCGGCGGTGGGCATCAGCAGATACGCCGTGGGCCGGGTCAGGTTCCGCCCCGACCCGCAGGCCGGCGAGCCGCTGGGCACGCTGCGCGGGCGGTCCCTCACGGTGCTGGCAGACGACGGCCTGCCCCTGCACGTCGAGGTCGACGGCCCCGACGACGCACCGCTCACGCTGGTCTTCTGCCACGGCTACACGCTGAACCAGCACGCCTGGCACTACCAGCGCCGCGACTTGAAGGACCGGCGGATGGTCTTTTGGGACCAGCGCAGCCACGGCCGGTCCGGGCGGAGCAAGCCGACGCACGCGACCATCGACCAGACGGGCGCCGATCTGCACGCCGTGCTCCGGGCGACGGTCAGGCCCGACGACAAGGTGGTGCTCATCGGGCATTCGATGGGCGGCATGAGCATCATGGCGCTCGCCGAGAGCCACCCCGAGCTGTTCGGCGACCAGGTCGTCGCCGCGGCGCTCATCAACACGTCGGCCGGCCGGCTCAAGGAGATGACGCTCGGACTGCCGCTGGTGCTGGTCAAGGCGATACGGCCCTTCGCCCCCGGCGTCGTACGCTCGCTCGGCAGCCGCGCCCAGTTCGTGGAGCAGGCCAGGCGGGCCGCCGCGGACGTCTCCTTCATCGTGACCCGCCGCCTGGCGTTCGCCAACAAGGAGGTCAGCCCGACGATCGTCGACTTCCTGGAGCAGATGATCCGCTCGACTCCGATCGACGTGATCGCGGAGTTCTACCCCGCGCTGATGGCGCACGACAAGGCTGAGGCGCTCGAAGTGCTCGGCCGGGTGCCCACGGTCGTCATGGCGGGCGGCACCGACCGGCTCACCCCCGCCGCCCACGGCAGAGCGATCGCCGACGCGGTTCCCGGATCGGAGCTGGTGGAGATCCCCACGGCCGGTCACGTGCTGATGCTGGAGTTCCCCGACCTGGTGACCGAGGTGCTGCGCGGGTTGCTCAACCGCGTCCCGGCCGCCCGGGACCAAACCGACGGCACCGCGAACGGCGCGGCGGACGATACGGCGGAAGGCGCGATATGAGTGAGCCGAAGGGGCGCGGCGCCGTCTGGACGTCGACGGTGCGGGTGCCGACCGCGGGCGCCATGCGCGACCTCGGCGTCCGGCTCGCCGGGCTGCTGCGCGCCGGTGACCTGGTCGTGCTGTCGGGCGGGCTCGGCTCCGGCAAGACAACGCTGACCCAGGGCGTCGGGGAGGGGCTGAAGGTGCGCGGACCGATCACGTCGCCGACCTTCGTCATCGCCCGGGTGCATCCGTCACTGGCGGGCGGACCGGCGCTGGTGCACGTGGACGCCTACCGGTTGGGCGGGCTGGCCGAGGTGGACGACCTCGACCTGGACGCCTCGCTCGACGAGGCGGTCACCGTCGTGGAGTGGGGTGCCGGCCTGGTCGAGGGGCTCGCCGCCGACCGCCTCGTCGTCGAGCTGACCACGACGGCCGCGGCCGACGCGCCAGGCGACGGGGCCGACGAGGAGCGAATCGTCCAGTTCACCGCCATCGGCGGGCGTTGGTCGGGCGTGTCCCCGCTGTAAACCCGAGGACGTCCGAATCCCGGTCCCCGCGAGGAAACACTGGACGGGGAGGGGGTTGAAAAATCGTCAAGGGTGCCGTAAGCGGTGAATCTGCCGTACTCTTCTGAGCGAGTCTCACCTTCCCGGCAAATCGGGTGCTGGAATTCCACGTTTGGGGTCACAGGGGAGTCCGTCCGGTGAGCGGTTATGGCAGGAGCGGCAGGGACGGGCGCGGCGTATTGCCGGTCGTCCTCGCCGGAGGGCTCGCGGCGGCGGTCATCGTCATCACCGTCGCGGCCGTTGTGTTGTCACGCAATCGTTCCGGCGACGACAGCCTGGTGCCGGACGCGTCCGAGCGCACGGCGGCCGTGCAGAACTCTCCGATGTCCCTGCCGGCCGAGCGCGGCACCGTCCCGGACGCCTGCACGGTCGTCCGGGCGGCGCTGGCGAACACGCTGGTGCCGCGCGCGGACCGAACCAACATGCGCAGCCCCGACACCACCGACACCCACACCGACTGTGCGTGGTCCGCGATCGGCGGCGCCCGGAGCCGGCAGCTGACCGTCGAGCTGCGGGCCGTGCAGCCCGCCGGCGGCCGGTCGGCGACCACGGTGGCCAAGCAGACGTTCCAGGGCGAGCGGCGAGCCGATGAGAGCGGCAAGGGCCTGCTGTCCACCCAGCGCGTGGTGGCCCGGAAGGTGATCGTCGACCTCGGCGACGAGGCGTACGTGACGTACAACATCGACTCGTCGCAGGGACTCGGCGAGGCCATCGTCAACGTCCGCGTCGTGAACGTCCTGGTCACCGTGCGCTACGCGGGCGGCGACGTGTCCCGCGGCGACAAGGGCAGGCCGCTGCCGCGGGCGCACACCATGGCCGCCGCGACGACCGTGGCCCGGCAGGCGGTTACCACCCTGGCCGCCACACAGTGAACTCTCGACTACCCTCGTTATCCGTGCTCGTCCTGGCTTTCGACACCGCCACCGCCGCGGTCACGGTCGCGCTGCGCGAATGGGCGCCCGGTGAGGGCAGCCGGTCATGTGCCGCCGTCCATACGGTCGACCGGCGGCACGCGGAGCTGCTCGCGCCCTCGATCACAGCCGTGCTGACGCGGGCCGGGGCCGCGCGCGCCGACCTGTCCGCGATCGCGGTCGGCGTCGGCCCCGGGCCCTACACCGGGCTGCGCGTCGGGCTCGCCACGGCGCACGCGCTCGGCACCGCGCTGCGGATCCCGGTGCACGGGGTCTGCACGCTCGACGCGATCGCGTGGGCCTCCGGCCGGGAGACCCCGTTCGTGGTCGCCACCGACGCCCGCCGCAAAGAGGTCTACTGGGCGCGCTACGACTCGGCGCGCAGCCGGGCCGATGAGGTGGCGGTCGGCCCGCCCGCCGCGGTCGCCGCGGCCGCGCCCGGCCTGCCGGTGCTCGGCGAGGGCGCCGCGCTGTACCCGGAGGCGCTCGGCCCCGCCGCCGGACCGTCGCTGCCCACCGCCGAGGCGCTGGCCGAGCTGGTTGTGGCCCGGCTGTCCGGCGCCGCCGGCCCGCCGCTGCTTCCGCCCGATCCGCTGTATCTGCGGCGTCCCGACGCACGTGCGCCCGGCGCCCGCAAGAAGGTCATTCCGGCATGATCGTGCGTGAGATGACCGAGGCCGACCTGCCCGACGTGCTGGCGCTCGAACGCACGCTGTTTCCCGAGGACGCCTGGAGCGAGGGCATGTTCCGCGACGAGCTGAAGCAGCGGCCGCAGACCAGGTATTACGTCCTCGCGGAGGAGGGCGAGGGCCGGGGAGAGCTCATCGGCTACGCCGGTCTCGCCGCCGCGGGCGGCGCCGGCGACGTGCAGACCATCGCGGTGCGGCGGGGGCACTGGGGCCGCGGCGTCGGCGCGACGCTGCTGAACACGCTGCTGGCCGAGGCCGCGATCCGCGGCTGCACCGAGGTGTTCCTGGAAGTACGGGCCGACAACGAGCGAGCCAAGAAGCTGTATCGGCGTTTCGGCTTCGAAGAGGTCGGGTTGCGCGAGCGCTACTACCAGCCCTCCGGGGTGGACGCCATAGTGATGTGCCGGCCGGCGGGGCCGGCCGACGCCGTATGGGAGGCGCGCGGTGGTTGACGAGCCGCTGGTGCTCGGCATCGAGACCTCATGTGACGAAACCGGTGTGGGCGTGGTGCGCGGGCACACGCTGCTGGCCGACGCGATCGCCTCCAGCGTCGACGAGCACGCGCGCTTCGGCGGCGTGGTGCCCGAGGTGGCCTCGCGCGCGCATCTGGAGGCGATGACGCCGACCGTGCAGCGGGCGCTGACCGAGGCCGGCGTGCGCTTCGACGATCTCGACGCGATCGCGGTGACCGCCGGTCCGGGGCTGGCCGGGGCGCTGATGGTCGGGGTCGCCGCGGCCAAGGCGTACGCGCTGGCCCTCGGCAAGCCGCTGTACGGCGTCAACCACCTGGCCGCGCACGTGGCCGTCGACCAGCTCGAACACGGCCCGCTGCCCAAACCGTGCGTGGCCCTGCTGGTGTCCGGCGGGCATTCGTCGCTGTTGCTCGTCCCCGACGTGGCATCGGACGTACGGCCGCTCGGCGCGACCGTCGACGACGCGGCGGGCGAGGCGTTCGACAAGGTGGCCCGCGTCCTCGGGTTGCCCTTCCCCGGCGGCCCCCACATCGACCGGGCGGCGCGCGAGGGCAGGCCTGACGCGGTGGCGTTCCCACGCGGCAAGTACGACGACGGCACGTTCGACTTCTCCTTCTCCGGTCTGAAGACCGCCGTCGCCCGGTGGGTGGAGGCGCGTGAGCGGTCAGGTGAGCCGGTGCCGGTCGCCGATGTCGCGGCGTCGTTCCAGGAGGCGGTCGTCGACGTCCTGGTCAAGAAGGCCATCGACGTGTGCCGCGACAACGAGGTCGCCGACCTGCTCATCGGCGGCGGCGTGGCGGCCAACTCGCGGCTGCGGGCGCTGGCGGCCGAACGGTGCGCCGCCGCGGGCGTCCGGCTGCGGGTGCCGCGCCCCAAGCTGTGCACCGACAACGGCGCGATGGTGGCCTCGATGGGCGCGGCGCTGGTCACCGCGGGGACGGCGCCCTCGCCGCCGGAGCTGCCCGCCGACTCGTCGCTGCCCGTGACGACGGTCGTGCTCTAGGTCTTGCGCTAGCGGGCCACGCTGCCCAGCCGGCTGAGCGCGCGGGCCAGGTGGTCCTCGAGCAGCGGTATGTGCGGCTCGCTGATCGTCCAGTCGCCGTGCTCGGGCAGCAGGTCGAGCACGGCGCGCACGTCCCAGTAGGGATCGTGCTCGTGGTCGCCGCACACCTGATGGACCGCCGTGAGGAAGCCGTCGGCGATCTCGGTGCCGTAGCGCACCGCCAGCTGCCACCGCATGTCGGCAACGTCGACGGCCGGCGGGCCGTAGGAGGCCGTGGACCAGTCCACGACCCCGCTGAGCCGGCCGTACGACCACAGCGTGTTGCCGGGGTGGTAGTCGCGGTGGATGAACCGGGACTCGCCGTCCGCCGGCGCGGGGCCGGCCCCCACCTCGAACGCCTGCGCCCACAGCGCGGGGCGCAGCGCGTGCCGCGGGGGGACCCGGACGTGCAGCTGGTTGTGCGGCGCGTACGGCGGCATGGTGGTGGCTCCGCTGACGGCGTGGATCGACAGCAGCGCGGCCGCCAGCTGGATGAGGTGTTCGGGCAGGTCGTCGGGTCCCGGCCGGGGCGGATGGCCGACCAGCCTGGTGATCAACAACGCGGGCGCGTCGCAGTAGGCCCCGGACGGGTCGGCCGCGACCAGCGCGGGGGTGGTGACCTCGCAACGGGCGAGCAGGGCCAGCGCGGCGATCTCTCTTTCGGGCGGAAACTCCAGGTCGGCGATCGTCGGGCCCGGTCGCGCCCAGCGGCGGAGCACGAGGCGGTGCACGATGCCGGACCGGGTCTCCACGAGCAGCGCGTGGTTGACGTGGGAGACGCCGCCGGGCAGCGGACGGATCTGCCTGACCCGGCTGCCCGGGCCGAGACAGCCGACGATCCACCGCAGCGTCGCCGCGGTGGGCGGGGCGTCGCCGTGCGGCGGGGGAGCGGACGGCTCGGTCACAGGACTATGAAAACGGATTCCGTCGCGAGTTGAGGGTGACTTTACGAAGACGCATTGTTACGAACCACACGTCAGGCCGCCGGCGGCGGTCGTGATCACGAACGGGCCGGCGGCCGGGCGTCCGGCGCGGGCAGGGCGGCGTCACCAGGTCACTCCTTACCCTCGCGCCGGGGCCGGAGCAGGGCCTCGGCCAGGGCGAGCATGCTGTCCTCGAGGGTGGCCAGCCGCTTGAGGACGTCATCGTGGACGCCGTCGACCTTCTTGCCGACCTCCTCCTGGATCGCCTCGGTGCGTTTGCTGAAATCGTCGTGGACGGTCTCGATGCGCTTCCACACGTCCTCGTGGACGATGTCGACTCGGCGGGCCACATCGCCGGTGACGCCGTCGATCTTGCGCGTCACGTCCTCGCGGACCTCGCGGACGTGCCTGCTGACGTCGGTGTGCGCGTCGGTGACCCGCCGGGTCAGGTCGTCTTGGATCGTGTCGACCCGCTTGGTGAAGTCGGCCAGCGCGCCCGCGATCTGCTTGCCGACGTCACCGTGGACGGTCTCCACCCGGCCGCGCAGGTCGTCGTTGATCACGTCGAATCCGGCGGCGACCTCGTCGAGGCGCTTGCTCACCTCGTCGTAGGCCGCCGCCACGATGCGCGAGACGGTGTCTTCGACCTCGTCTCTGTCGGGCCGGGCGCGCAGCTCGTGAACCAGCGGATCGACGCCTTCGGCCAGCCGCTTTTCCAGGGAGTCGAAGCGGGCGCTCGGGTCGATGAAGGGCCGGGTGCTCAGCTCGGCCATGCGGCGGTGCAACTCGCCGATGTCCAACGTGGCGGGCAGCCGGTCGATCTGGGTGCCGGCGGACTCGATGCGGTCGTCGACCCCCTCGACCCGGCCCGACAGGCCCTCGAGGCGGCCGTCGACGCCGTCCAGCCGGCCGGAGACCCCCTCGAGGCGGCCGCCCACCGCCTGCAGGCCCTGCTCGACGCGGTCGCCCATGTCGGCGAGCGACTGGTCGACGCGGCCGGTCACCGAGGTGACCGAGTGCTCGAGTTTCTCGGCTCGATGGCCCAGCTCGGCGAGGGACTTGTCGAGCCGGTTGAACCGCACCGAGGTCGCCTCCATGCTGCCCTGGAGCTTGTCCAGGCGCTTGGCCATGACCTCCATGCGCTCGGTGGCCAGGCGCGTCGCCTCGGTGAGGTGCTGCGCGGTGTCCATGACGGCGTGCAGCCGGGACAGCCCCTCATCGACGTTCTCGGCGATGACGCCCACGTCGGCCCACAGCGCGGGCAGCTCGGCGACCGGTTTGACGCGCTCGCCGACGGCCTCGATGTGCTCGGCGAGGCTCTCGGCCCACTCCGGCGGCTTGCCGGTGAGTTCGTCGACCTGGCCGCGCACGCTCTCGAGCTGTCCGGTGAGCCCGCTGAGCTCGCGTTCGCGGACCTCGCGCAGCAGCCATTCCATGCCCTCGAGCCGCTGGCGTATCTCGTCCAGGATCTGACCCTGTGAGCGCTGTTCGTAGACGTGATCCTGTGCCGCACGGGCGAGCAACTCCCGCATCCGGTCAGAGACGGGCTGACTCGCATGCAAGAAGTTGTGATTGGTTTCCACCGACGCTCCTTCGTGTGCCTCTCCGCATAGAAAATAGCGGCCGCACCGCCCGTGAAGGGTTTACTTTAGTGGCTGATTGCGTCACCCATAAGAGACAGCCCATAATGCGGCGATAAGGGGAGATGTCGCGGGCGGGAGAAAATGTCGCTTTCAGTCACGGCGATGCCGGCCTTCGTAGACCTGTTTCGGGTATCCGTTCATCGGCGCCACGACAGCCGGGACCGCGCCCGCCGACTCGATGAGCCGGGTCAGGTCGCCCTCGGCCAGGAAGACCCCGCGACATGCCCCGCACTGGTCGAGCAGGACCCCGTCGCGTCGGGCGCTCATCATTCCGGCATGGCACTTGGGGCAGCGCAAGATCGCATCCACCATCGTCTATCCTTCCCGGAACGCCACTCTGTTCCCGCAATCTTAGTAACTGCAATGCCGAAAAACGCCCTGGATTTGCTCGGCAATGGCACGTTGCGGGAGGGGCTTTGATGGCGGCCGGTCGACTGACGATTATTCGCGCTATTCGTCCAGTTCCGCGCTATTTGGCGTATTCTGCTTATTGGTTTATTGCCCCTATTGGCGGTGTTGTCTGTCGTCATCGACCGCTCGCGTGATGAGGTCGGTGACCGGTTCGCACAGCAACGCGACGGGCGCCGCGCCGACGCGGGTCAACACCACGGTCGCGTGCTCGGGCCCCGCCGGGCGCAGGTCGCGCCTGAGCCGTTCGATGTCGACGGCGGACCCGCGCTTCTTGATCGTGATGATGCCGGCGCGGCGCGCCCGCAGCGCCTGGCGCAGCCGCTTCACCGAGAACGGCAGCACGTCGTGGATCTCGTAGGCCGTCGCGAACGGCGTCGGCCGCAGCGTGTCGGAGGTGATGTAGGCGATGCGCGCGTCGACCAGCGAGCCGTCGAGGGCGGCAGCGACCTCGGCGACCAGATGCGCCCTGATCACGGCGCCGTCCGGCTCGTACAGATACCGCCGCCACGGCCCCACCGGCGGGTCGCCCAGCCCCGGGACGGGGACCAGCGTCGCGGGCGCCGCGGCCGGCCCGCCGGAGGCGCCGGGCGGCGCCGCTGGCAGGAGGGTCGCGCGGCGCTCGACGGAACCGGCGAGCCCGCCCAGCCAGATGGCCGCCTCCTTCACCTCGCCACCGGCCGAGATCCACTCCACCTCGGCGCCGGCGGGCACGGCCTCGTACGGGATGCCGGGCGCGACCTTGACGCAGCCGCCTGGCGCGCGGTGCATGATCTCGAGCAGCACGTCGAGCGGCGGCCGGTAGGCGCGCGGATCGAACACCCGGCCGCGGGCCGTTCGCCGCCCCGGGTCCGCGAACGCGGCGGCGTACGGTCCCGGATCGGCCCGCGTCGCGTCGCCTTCCCCCGCGCCGGCGCGGCCGGCCAGACCGAGGGCGGCGACGTTGGCCCGCGCGACGGCGACGGTGAGCGGATCGCCGTCGACGCCGGTCACCGTGCACCCCGCCCGCGCCAGCGCGACGAGGTCGCCGCCGATGCCACAGCACAGATCGAGCACCGGCCGCCGGCCATCGGGCCCGGTCAGGCGGGCGAAACGGCGGGCGCGGTGCGCGGCGACGGTCGACCGCGTGGCCTGTTCGAGCCCGTCCGGAGTGAAGTACATGCGCGCCGCGTCGGGACCGAACTTCTCGCGGGCCCGCTCACGCAGGCGTACCTGGGTGAGCGCGGCGGCGACGAGACCGGCCGGGTGCCGGGCGCGCAGCCGGGCGGCGGTGGCGAGCAGACCGCCCTCGCTCAGGTCCGCCTCGGCGGCCTCCGCGAGCAGTTCCTGACCGGCCGGAGACAGGAGGGCGGCGAACCCGGCGAGATCCACGTTTCCGCACGTTACCCAGGTTTGTCCGGGCACCGAAACGTGTTCGTGTTGACTGGCCGCTGAGCACGGCATAATCTCCATGACTGGCACTCACAGTGTGAGAGTGCCAATCAGCGACGAGGAAGGTCTGGCACCCGCGACGACAGGCCGATCCAGGTCGCCTCTCTGTGTGCGGCTGGCCGTCTGGCCAGCCGAGGATCGCAATCGTAAGGGGAGGTCAGATCGTGACGACCGCCACCAAGGTTGTTCTTAAGCCGCTCGAGGACCGGATCGTGGTCCAGCCCCTGGAGGCCGAGCAGACCACCGCGTCGGGCCTGGTAATTCCCGACACCGCCAAGGAAAAGCCGCAGGAGGGCACCGTCTTGGCGGTTGGGCCGGGTCGCTTCGACGACAAGGGCGAAAAGCGCGTGCCGCTGGATGTGAAGGTCGGCGACATCGTGCTGTACAGCAAGTACGGCGGCACCGAGGTGAAGTACAACAACGAGGAGTACCTCGTGCTGTCCGCGCGCGACGTGCTCGCCGTGGTCGAGAAGTAGAGCAAGAGAGCGGATCACTTTCTATGCACCGCCCCGGCCGGCCCATGTGAGGGGCGCCGGGGCGGTTTGCGATTGGAGTTTGCATGGCGAAGATCCTGGAGTTCGAGGAGGACGCCCGCCGGGCTCTGGAGCGCGGCGTCAACGCTCTCGCGGACGCCGTCAAGGTGACGCTCGGCCCGCGCGGCCGCAACGTCGTCATCGACAAGAAGTTCGGCGCACCGACCATCACCAACGACGGCGTGACGATCGCCCGTGAGGTCGAGCTGGAGCACCCGTACGAAAACCTCGGCGCGCAACTGGCGAAGGAAGTCGCCACCAAGACCAACGACATCGCCGGCGACGGCACGACCACGGCGACCGTGCTCGCCCAGGCGCTGGTCCGCGAGGGCCTGCGCAACGTGGCCGCCGGCGCTTCGCCGCTGGCCCTCAAGCGCGGCATCGACGCCGCCGCACAGCACGTCTCCGATCTGCTGCTGAAGTCGGCCCGCGAGGTCGAGGAGAAGCAGGAGATCGCGCATGTCGCCGCGATCTCGGCGCAGGACACCCAGATCGGCGAGTTGATCGCCGAGGCCTTCGAGAAGGTCGGCAAGGACGGCGTCATCACTGTGGAAGAGGCCCAGACCATGGGCCTCGAGCTGGAGTTCACCGAGGGCCTGCAGTTCGACAAGGGGTACCTGTCGCCGTACATGGTGACCGACCCCGAGCGCATGGAGGCCGTGCTGGATGACGCCTACATCCTCATCCACGAAGGCAAGATCTCCAACGTCGCCGAGTTCCTGCCGCTGGCCGAGCAGGTCGCGCAGACCAAGAAGCCGCTGCTGGTCGTGGCCGAGGACATCGAGGCCGAGGCGCTGGCGCTGCTGATCGCCAACAAGATCCGCGGCACCTTCCTCAGCGTCGGCGTCAAGGCCCCCGGCTTCGGCGACCGCCGCAAGGCGATGCTCGGCGACATGGCCACGTTGACCGGCGGCCAGGTGGTCAGCGAGGCCATCGGGCTCAAGCTCGACAGCGTCGGCCTCGAGGTGCTCGGCAAGGCCCGGCGGGTCACCATCACCAAGGACACCACGACGATCGTCGACGGTGCCGGTGACCAGGCCGACATCGAGGGCCGCATCCGGCAGATCCGGGTCGAGATCGAAAACAGCGACTCCGACTGGGACCGCGAGAAGCTGCAGGAGCGGCTGGCGAAGCTGGCCGGCGGCGTCTGCGTGCTGCGCGTCGGCGCGGCGACCGAGGTGGAGCTCAAGGAGAAGAAGCACCGGCTCGAGGACGCGGTGTCGGCGACCCGCGCCGCGATCGAGGAGGGCATCGTCGCCGGCGGCGGCGCCGCCCTGGTGCATCTGTCCAAGGAGGGCTTCGACGACCTCGGGCTGACCGGCGACGAGGCCACCGGGGCCGAGGCCGTCCGGCGGTCGCTCGTCGAGCCGGCCCGCTGGATCGCGGAGAACGCCGGCCAGGAAGGTTACGTCGTCGTCTCCAAGATCAAGGATCTGAAGGCAGGGCACGGCTACAACGCCGCGACCGGAGAGTACGGCGACCTGGTCGCTCAGGGCGTCATCGACCCGGTGAAGGTCACGCGGTCGGCGGTGAGCAACGCCGCGTCCATCGCGGGCATGCTGCTCACCACCGAGGTGCTCGTGGTCGAAAAGCCCGAAGAGGAAGAAGCCGAGGCGGCCGGTCACGGTCACGGCCACGGTCACTGACACAACTCAACCGATACGGAAACCGGCCGCGGCCCCTGTCGCT
>DASTYC010000030.1:0-10291 GCA_035765195.1 Streptosporangiaceae bacterium | reverse complement strand
CGGGCGCCCCTACCTGGTGGCCCTCCTCGTGCCCGATCCCGCGCAGATCGGGGCGGCCCCCCGGACCGGCGCGGAGGTGCGCCGCCTGCTGGAGGGGGTGGTCGCGGGCGTCAACCGCGGCGCCTCCCGGGCGGAGCGGGTCCAGCGCTTCGCGATCCTGCCCCGCGACCTGCGCGCCGAGGAGGGCGAGCTCACCCCGACGCTCAAGGCGCGCCGGCAGGTCTGCCAGGAGCACTTCCGCGACCTCATCGAGTCGCTGTATCCGCCCGGCCGATGACCCGCCGTCCGGGTCAGGTGCCGACGTAGGCCGCGAGGTGCTCGCCGGTGAGGGTGGAGCGGGCGGCGACGAGGTCGGCGGGCGTGCCCTCGAAGACGATCCGGCCGCCGTCGTGGCCGGCGCCCGGGCCGAGGTCGATGATCCAGTCGGCGTGCGCCATGACCGCCTGGTGGTGCTCGACGACGATGACCGACTTGCCGGAGTCGACGAGCCGGTCGAGCAGGCCGAGCAACTGCTCGACGTCGGCGAGGTGGAGGCCGGTCGTCGGCTCGTCGAGGACGTAGATGCCGCCCTTCTCGGCCATCTGGGTGGCCAGCTTGAGCCGCTGCCGCTCGCCGCCGGACAGCGTGGTGAGCGGCTGGCCGAGGCTGAGGTAGCCGAGCCCGACGTCGGCGAGGCGGTTGAGGATGGCGTGCGCGGCCGGCGTGCGCGCCTCGCCAGCGCCGAAGAACTCCGCCGCCTCGGTCACCGGCATCGCGAGCACCTCGCTGATGTCGCGGCCGCCGAAGTGGTAGTCCAGCACCGATGGCTGGAACCGCTTCCCGTCGCACTCCTCGCAGGTGGTGGAGATGCCGGCCATCATCCCCAGGTCGGTGTAGATGACGCCGGCGCCGTTGCAGTTGGGGCAGGCGCCCTCGGAGTTGGCGCTGAACAGGGCCGGCTTCACGCCGTTGGCCTTCGCGAACGCCTTGCGGATCGGGTCGAGCAGCCCGGTGTAGGTCGCCGGGTTGCTTCGCCGCGAGCCGCGGATCGGGGTCTGGTCGATCGACACCACACCCGCGCCGGCGGGGATCGACCCGTGCACGAGCGAGCTTTTGCCGGAGCCGGCGACGCCGGTGACGACGACGAGCACCCCGAGCGGGATGTCGACGTCGACGTTCCGCAGGTTGTGCGCCGTCGCCCCGCGGATCTCCAGCGCCCCGGTGGGCGTCCGCGGCTTGTCCTTGAGGGCGGCCCGGTCGTCGAAATGGCGGCCGGTGATGGTGCCGCTGGTCCGCAGCCCGTCGACGCTGCCTTCGAAACAGACCGTGCCGCCGGCCGTACCGGCGCCGGGGCCGAGGTCGACGACGTGGTCGGCGATCGCGATCGTCTCCGGCTCGTGCTCCACGACGAGCACCGTGTTGCCCTTGTCCCGCAACCGCAGCAGCAGGTCGTTCATCCGCTGGATGTCATGGGGGTGCAGGCCCGTGGTGGGCTCGTCGAACACGTAGGTGACGTCGGTCAGCGAGGAGCCGAGGTGGCGGATCATCTTGGTGCGCTGCGCCTCGCCGCCCGACAGCGTGCCCGACGACCGGTCGAGCGAGAGGTACCCCAGCCCGATCTCCACGAACGAGTCGAGCGTATGCCGCAGGGCCGCGAGCAGCGGCGCCACCGACGGCTCGTCAAGGGCGCGGACCCAGTCGGCCAGGTCGCTGATCTGCATCGCGCAGACGTCGGCGATGCTGATCCCCTTGATCTTGGAGGACCGGGCGGCCTCGCTGAGCCGCGTGCCCTCGCATTCGGGACAGGCCGTGAACGTCACCGCCCGCTCCACGAACGCGCGGATGTGCGGCTGCATCGCCTCCTTGTCCTTGGACAGGAACGACTTTTGGATCTTCGGGATCAGCCCCTCGTAGGTGAGGTTGACGCCGTTGACCTTCACCTTGGTCGGCTCCCGGTAGAGGAAGTCGTGCATCTCCTTCTTGGTGAACTTGCGGATCGGCTTATTCGGGTCGATGAAGCCCGACCCGGCGTAGATCCCCACGGTCCACCAGCTGTCCGACTTCCAGCCGGGGATGGTGAACGCGCCCTCGGCGATCGACTTGGAGTCGTCGTAGAGCTGGCTGAGGTCGATATCGGAGACCGTGCCCCGGCCTTCGCAGCGCGGGCACATGCCGCCGGTGCGGGTGTAGGTCGCCTTCACGGTCTTGCGGTCACCGCGTTCGACCGTGATCGCGCCGCTCGCCCGCACCGAGGGCACGTTGAAGGAGAACGCGTTGGGCGAGCCGATGTGCGGCTGCCCGAGCCGGCTGAACAGGATGCGCAGCATCGCGTTGGCGTCGGTGGCCGTACCGACCGTGGAGCGCGGGTCGGCGCCCATCCGCTGCTGGTCAACGATGATCGCGGTCGTCAAGCCATCGAGCACGTCGACCTCGGGCCGCGCCAGCGTCGGCATGAACCCCTGCACGAAGGCGCTGTAGGTCTCGTTGATCAGCCGCTGCGACTCGGCGGCGATCGTGTCGAACACCAGCGAGCTCTTGCCCGAGCCGGAGACGCCGGTGAACACCGTCAGCCGGCGCTTCGGGATCGCGATGTCGACGTCCTTGAGGTTGTTCTCGCGCGCGCCGTGCACGCGGATCAAATCGTGGCTATCGGCGACGTGCGCCCCTGGCGCCCGCGTGTGCGTCTTCGTGGCCATGCTCATCGTGTGTCTCCATAGGGGGGCGGGGCTCGCGTGCGCGGCTCCGTCGGGGTCGCTTGGCCGATATGGCCGCTTTCAGCAGTATCTACGCGCCAAACCGGGCGTCAGACCAGCCACCGGCCGTCGCGCATCAGCTCGCGGTCGGGCAGTTCGTTCTCCTCACGCCAGGCCTGGATGCGGCGCGGGCGCACGCGGAACCAGCGGTACGGTACGGCCTGCCCCCGCGGGTCGAAGCCGGCGTGCGCGGCGAACCGGTCACCGCGCTCCCGCGGCAGCGCGTCGATCTCGAGGACCTCCACGTCACCCTCGATCAAAGATACGTCGCGGGGATGGCCCAGCCCCAGCCGGACGGCCCGAGTGCCGGCGAGGTTCCGGCCCGTCGGGGTGTCCGCGCGTGTGGCCATCAGCAGCGCCTCGCCGTCCCAGTCGAAGGACAGGGGCACCAGGTACGGCGCACCCTCCGCCGAGGCGCTGGCCACCCAGACATCGATGTCGTGGGTGAGGCGGTACTCGGTGTCGCGACGGCGCTGGGCGCGGGAGCGGGGGCCGGGGATGTCGGCCGCGGGGACATCGCCGGTGGCCGCCGGACGGCGGTCACCGGCAACGCCCGCGGTCTCCTTCGTGGTGCCGTCTGTTCGGTTCATGGCCGCGATAGCCGGACCGGGGTCAGCGCTGCTCGTTGATGCGGATCATGTTGCCCGCGGGATCGCGGAAGGCGCAGTCGCGAATGCCGTAGGGCTGGTCGGTCGGCTCCTGGACGACCTCGGCGTCGCCGGCCTGCAGGCGCTCGAACGTGCTGTCGAGGTCCTTGGTGGCCAGAACGATCATGCCGTAGGTGCCCTTGGCCATCATCTCGGCGATGGTGCGCCGCTCGTCCTCGGTGATGCCGGGGTCGGCGGTCGGCGGGTGCAGGACGATGGACGTGTCGGGCTGGTTGGGCGGCCCGACCGTGATCCAGCGCATCTTGCCGCGCCCGACGTCGTTGCGGACCTCGAAGCCGAGGACGTCGCGGTAGAAGGCCAGGGAGGCCTCCGGGTCGTCATGTGCGAGGAAGCTCGCGTTAATGGTGATGTCCATGGTCATCACGCTAGCTGCGGCTCTGTGACCCGTGCTTCTCGATTCCTGACCGGTCTGGTCACCTTCTTCGCCACGCACGCCGGCATGCCCGCCGTCGCGCGCGCCGCCTCGCGCCGGTAGGTGCTGGGCGGCACGCCGACCAGCTCGGTGAAGCGGGTGCTGAAGGTGCCCAGCGACGCGCAGCCCACCGCGAAACAGACCTCGGTGACGCTGAGGTCGCCGCGCCGCAGCAGCGCCATCGCGCGCTCGATGCGCCGCGTCATCAGGTAGGCGTACGGTGACTCTCCGTAGGCACGCCGGAACTCTCGGCTGAGGTGCCCGGCCGACATGTTCGCGCCGCGGGCGAGCGCCTCGACGTCCAGCGGCTGGGCGTACTCCCGGTCGATCCGGTCGCGAACGCGCCGCAGCCGCGCGAGGTCGCGCAGGTGCTGTGCCGCCGCGGGACTGCTGGTCATATACCAGATCGTGCCACGTCGCACCGGCAATTGCCCAGCGGCGCCGGCACCCCGTCCGCGTCTGGCCCGAGCCGGTCAGCGATCATCGAGACCTCCCAGGGACGTCTAGGTGGCCATGTCGACGAAACGCGAGTAGTGGCCCTGGAAGGCCACGGTGATCGTCGCGGTCGGGCCGTTGCGGTGCTTGGCGACGATCAGGTCGGCCTCGCCCGCGCGCGGCGACTCCTTTTCGTAGGCGTCCTCGCGGTGCAGGAGGATGACGACGTCGGCGTCTTGCTCGATGCTGCCCGACTCTCGCAGGTCGGACACCATGGGCTTTTTGTCGGTGCGCTGCTCCGGGCCGCGGTTGAGCTGGGAGAGCGCGATGACCGGGACGCCGAGCTCCTTCGCGAGCAGCTTGAGCGAGCGGGAGAACTCCGAGACCTCGACCTGACGGCTTTCGACCCGCTTGCCCGAGGACATCAGCTGCAGATAGTCGATGACGACGAGGCGCAGGTCGTGCTGCTGCTTGAGCCGGCGGCACTTGGCCCTGATCTCCATCATCGACATGTTGGGCGAGTCGTCGATGAACAACGGCGCCTCGGAGACCTCGCTCATGCGGCGGGCGAGGCGGGTCCAGTCGTCGTCGTTCATCGTGCCGGACCGCATCGCGTGCAGCGCCACCCGCGCCTCGGCCGACAGCAGCCGCATGGTGATCTCGTTGCGGCTCATCTCAAGGCTGAAGAACGCCGCGGTGAGCCCGTGCTTGACCGCGGCGGCGCGCGCCAGGTCGAGCGCCAGCGTGGAGTTGTGCGTCGGTATGCCCGTGCGGCCCGCGAGATACAGGTGGTCGGCGGCGTCGACCTGGACGCAGCGGACGGGCACGCTGCCGACCGGCCGGACGTCGACGATGTGCCGCACCCGGCTCTCTGGGCCCTCGACCGCGTGGTTGGGCACGGCATCGGCGCCGACCCCGTGGCGCACCGTGGCGGCGATCTCGCGGGTGGTGCGAGCGGCGCGAGCGGGGCCCGGTGGCGTCAGGGCCGTGGTGCGCCATTGGTGGTCGGCGTCGGCGACGATCACCTCGCCGTCGGAGAACTCGACCTCGTAGCAGGGGCGGCCGGTCATCACCTCGGTGGCCGCGACGACCCGGGTCGGCTTGCCATCGGCGCCCACGAGATCGTCGCCGGCGCGGACCTCGCCCATCGTGGTCCAGCCGGTCGGCGTGGGCAGCGGCGTATCGAGCGCGAGGGCCTTGCCCACCGCGGGCCGGGCGGCGATGATGACCATCTGCCCGGGGTGCAGGCCGTTGGTGAGGGCGTCGAGGTCTTGGAAGCCGGTGGGGACGCCGATCATCTGGCCGCCGCGGCTGCCGATGGCCTCGATCTCGTCGAGCGTGCCGGGCATGATCTCGGCGAGCGGCAGGTAGTCTTCGCCGGTGCGCTTTTCGGCGATCGACAGCACCTCGGCCTCGGCCCAGTCCAAGATCGCGTCGGCGTCGGCGCCGTCGGCGGCGTAGCCGCGCTGGGTGATGCGGGTGCCCACCTCGACGAGCTTGCGCAGCACGGACTGCTCGTGGACGATCTTGGCGTAGTAGCCCGCGTTGGCCGCCGTCGGCACCGACGAGATCAGCGTGTGCAGATAGGGCGCGCCGCCGACGCGGGCGATCTCGCCGCGCTTGGAGAGCTCGGCCGAGATCGTGACGGCGTCGGAGGGCTCGCCGCGGCCGTAGAGATCGAGGATCGTCTCGTAGATGATCTGGTGCGCGGGCCGATAGAAGTCGGGCGCCCGCAGCGTCTCGATGACCTCGGCGATCGCGTCTTGGGACAGCAGCATGCCGCCGAGGACGCATTGCTCGGCGGCCATGTCGTGCGGCGGCGCGCGATCGAACTCCGGCTCGTGGGGCGGCAGCTCGGCGATGCTCATGCTGCCCACCCCCTGTCGTCTCACCGCTCCCGCGAGGATGCGTTCACCTCATAGGTACGCCACGGGTCTGACAGTCTCGTCCCGTCGCGGGACGTGCGCAAAGCGAGCTGTGGAAGGACTTGTGGACGGACTGTGCAACACGCCGACGGGTGTGTGAACGACCTGTTGAAATCCTGGGGACAGGCGGCCCGCGGCTCTCCTCAATAGGCCGGTGAGCTGCGAAAACTTCGTCCACCCCTGTGGGGAAAAGAAAGTCGCCGAGCTTCTCGCAGCGTAATGAATGTAACGGTTTCAAGGACCTTACCTGTTGATATCGTGTGGACGCGTGAGCCTGTGGAGCCGCGATCCGCACGATCGCGAGATCCTGCGACTGGCCGTGCCCGCGTTCGGCGCGCTGGTCGCCGAGCCGCTGTTCCTGCTGGCCGACTCCGCGATCGTCGGGCACCTCGGCACCGCGCCGCTCGGCGGCCTCGGCGTCGCCGGCCAGGCGCTCAGCGTGCTGGTCAACCTCTGCGTCTTTCTCGCCTACGGCACCACGGCCGCGGTCGCCCGCCAACTCGGCGCGGGCAACATCGCACGGGCGATCCAGCAGGGCATCGACGGCATCTGGCTCGCCGTCGCGATCGGCGTGACGCTCGTCGTCGTCGGCTGGCCGCTCACGCCCTGGGTCATCGACGCGTTCGGCGCCTCGGCCGCCGTCGCCCCGCAGGCCGAAACGTACCTGCGGATCAGCCTGTTCGGCCTCCCGGGCATGCTCGTCGTGCTCGCCGGCACCGGCGTGCTGCGCGGGCTGCAGGACACCCGCACGCCACTGCGCGTCTCCGTCGGCGCGTTCACCGCCAACCTGGCGCTCAACGCGCTGTTCGTGCTCGGCTTCGGCTGGGGGATCGCGGGCTCGGCATGGGGGACGGTGCTGGCCCAGACCGGCGGCGGCGCGGTCTACGTCGCGGTCGTGCTGCGCGGCGCGCGACGCCACCACGCGCGCACGCGGCCGGACTCCGCCGGGCTGCGCGCCGCGGCGGCCGCGGGCGTCAACCTGGTGCTCCGCACGCTCTCGCTGCGCGTCGTCCTCATCGTCGGGACGGCCGTCGCGACCCGGATGGGCGACGCCGAGATCGCCGCGTACCAGGTCGGCTTCCAGGTGTGGTCGCTGCTCGCGTACGCCCTCGATGCGATCGCCATCGCGGGACAGGCGATCACCGGCCGCTACCTCGGCGCCGCCGACGTGGCCGGGACGCGCGGCGCGACCCGCCGCATGGTTCAGTGGGGCATCGCGAGCGGGATCGTGTTCGGCGCGGCCGTGCTGGTCGTCCGCCCCTGGCTGCCGGCGCTGTTCACCACCGACCCTGCCGTCCGCGACCTGCTCTTGTCGAGCCTGGTGGTGGTCGCGCTGCTGCAGCCGATGGCGGGGGTCGTCTTCGTGCTCGACGGCGTGCTCATCGGCGCGGGGGACGTGCGTTACCTGGCGGCCGTCGGGGTGCTGACGATGTCGGCGTTCCTGCCCGCCGCGTGGCTCGTCGCCGCGTACGGCGGCGGGCTTGTCGCGCTGTGGCTGGCCATGGGGGTGTGGATGACGGCACGGCTGCTCACGCTGGGGTTGCGGGCGCGTCGCGACGCCTGGCTCGTCACCGGCGCCGTCCGCTGACCCAGGGCACCTTGGCGCCCGGCGCGCGCCCTTGGCGGTCACCCGCTCGCGCCGACGCGTTGATACGAACGCGCCACACCCGCCACCGCGTTCCGCTAGGCTTCGAACATGTGTTCCCAACAGGGTGATCGGCTGGCCCGCCTGACCCAGGCGCTCGACGACCTCGCCGCCGATGGGCTCGCCGGCCTGCCCACCGAGCGGCTGGTCGAGCGCGTGGCGGGCATCTGGTCGCTGGTCGAGGGCCTCGACCCCGAGATCGCCCGCAGCCGTTCCCGATACGGCGGCCGCGCCGAGTAGCGGGGGCGGCCGGGCCCGGCCGGGCGGCTATACCCCGTCCCGCACCGAGACGCCGCCGCCCAGCCAGAGCACGAACGTGATCACGACACCGACGTACCCGAGCACGAGGCCGATGACCGCCAGCGTGCGGCCCGCCTGTCCGGTACGACGCACCCGGCGCAACGCCAGGTGCCCCAAGATCACCGCGCAGATGCTGCCAAGCCCCAGGGCCCAGACGATGCCGCAGATCAGCGACCCGAACGCCAGCAGGCTGACCCGGGGCGGGGCGGAGCGCTCAGTGGCCATGCTCACTCCTCCGGCTGTCCGACCCCGTTGACATCCCCCGTTAGCGCGGCCTCACTCCGAAATCAGCCGCCGGTCAACAGACCGGGTCCCGGTGGCCGGCGGCGCCGCGGCACGGCGAGGCGGACCGCGACCGCGCGCCGCAACGCCGGCAGCCGGGCGTACAGCACGTCGCCTGGGCACGCGGTGTGGTTGTAGTCCCGGTGCCCGACGATCGCGTTGTACGGGTTCAGCCCGTAGATCGCGCACAGCAGCGAGCAGGTATGCACGAGCGACGACCACAGCCTGGCGGGCACGCGGGCGGTGGTGTAGGTGCCCTCGTTCTCGATGCCGATCGTGTGGGTGTTGTGATGCAGCGTCTGAGCGCCGACCACGTGCCGGCCGTTGAGGATGGCCGGCAGGCTCTGCTGGCGTCCCTCCATCACGTGCCCGCCCCTGCTGATCGTGAGCTGCTGCCCGATGTCGTTCCAGCCGCGCCCGCTCATGTGAAAGCGCTGGATCTGCCGCGACAGCGCGTACGCGTGCGCCAGCGACACGACCCGGGTGTTCGGGGTCGCCGTGTGGTGGATCACGATGTGGTCGGGGGCGCGATCGAGCACCTGGATGCGGCGCTTGGGCGCCCGCGCCCGCCACTGCCGCCGCGTGCGCACCAACCGGATGATCCCCTCGCGCACCGCGTCCGCCTCCATCTCGGCGGCGATCGCCCCCTCGTCCGCCAAGCCCAGCTCGAACGCGGCGAGCAAACCCCCGCCGATCGTTCCGCCCAGCAACGCGCGACGGCTCAGCCAGGCATCCATCAACCATCCCCCCTCGCCACAACTGAATTACGGACGGTAGCGAGATAGGCGACGGTGACCAAGGACGCGCCGATCATCCGCGCGTCAGCGTCGATCTGGGGCGGGAGATGCCGGTGGGTTCGGTGTTTCACGTGGAACGTCGCGGACAAGCGCGAAGGCCGGACCCGGCGGTGGGTCCGGCCTTCGCTTTCTCCAGGCCGGAGGGGTCAGGAGGCGACGATGTCCAGCGAGATGTTGGCGTTCACCTCGGGGTGCAGGCGCACCGAGACGTTGTGCGAACCCAGCGTCTTGATCGGGTTCGACATCTCGATGCGGCGCCGGTCGATGTCGGGCCCGCCCGCCCGCTTGACCGCGACGGCGATGTCGCCGGCGGTGACCGAGCCGAACAGACGGCCGTTGGCGCCGGCCCGGGTGGCCAGCGTGACCTTGAGCGCACCGAGTCGATCGGCGACCTCTCGGGCGTGGTCGAGGCTCGCGATCTCGCGCGCGGACCGGGCCTTCTTGATCAGCTCGATCTGGCGTTCGGCCCCGCGGGTCCACTTCATGGCGAAACCGCGCGGCAGCAGGTAGTTGCGCCCGTAGCCGTCCTTGACCTCGATCACGTCGCCGGGCTCACCGAGGCCGGCGACCTCTTGGGTGAGGATGAGTTTCATCGACTACCTCGCAGTACTCGTGTAGGGCAGCAGCGCCATCTCACGGGCGTTCTTGATCGCGGTCGCGACATCGCGCTGGTGCTGCGTGCAGTTGCCGGTCACCCGCCGCGCGCGGATCTTGCCGCGGTCGGAGATGAACTTGCGCAGCAGCGCCGTGTCCTTGTAGTCGATGTAGGTGATCCCGTCCTTGTCGAGCGGGTTCACCTTCTTCTTGGGCTTGCGTAGTGCCGCAGGCTTCGGCATGTTTCCTTAACTCCGTGACTCGTGTTCGGGTCCCCGCGGAATCGATCGCCTCGCTCACGATTCCGTGGGGTGACTAGAACGGGGGCTCTTCGTCGAAGTTCCCCGAACCGCCGGCCGCCGGTGACGAGCTCGCCCACGGGTCGTCGAACCCGCCGGACGCGCCGCCGCTGGTACCACCACCACCGCCGGAGCCGTAGCCACCGCCGGAGCTGCGCTGCATCTTCTGCACCTTCGCGGTGGCGTAACGCAGCGACGGGCC
>DASTYC010000029.1:0-59214 GCA_035765195.1 Streptosporangiaceae bacterium | reverse complement strand
TCGTGCCGCCCGATCACCGGATCGAGGTCGATGAGCACCTGGTCGGGCACCCGGAAGCCGAGCCGGCGCGCCAGTTCCCCGGCGATCACCTCGGCGATGAGGGCCTTGCGGCCCTGCCCGGCGCCGTGGAACTTCATGACGTACGTGCCGAGGTCGTCGGCCTCGACGACACCCGGCAGCGACCCGCCCTCGCGCAGCGGCGTCACGTATCGCGTCGCCGTCACCACGGGAAGTGCGTCGCCGGGAAGCATGCCCACACCGTAGCGGCCGCGACGGCCCACGGTGCCGGGTCACATTTTGGCGATCACCTCGGTGGCGAAGCGTTCCATCGTGGCGATCTTGAGATCGAGGCCGGTGTGGCGACTCTGCTCGTCGGGCGTGGCGAGCAGCCAGGGCGCGGCCATGGTGCCGGTGACGCCGCGGTCGGCCCACTTCTTGTACAGGTCCGGGCTCGGCATGGCCGCGATGGGCGCGATCACCGCGAGGTCGTCGAGCGTACGGCCGTACTCGGCGAGGAAGCCGCTCAGCCGGTCGAGGACGGCGGCGAGCTTGCGCTCACTGTAGACGCGGTTGCCGATCCAGCCGTCGCCGATCCGGGCGGCCCGGCGCAGCGCGGCGTCGCTGTCCCCGCCGATGTAGATGGGCACCGGGTGGTCGGGCACGGGCTCGATGCGCAACGGCCCGAATTCGTAGAAATCACCCTTGTGCTCGACCATGCCGCCCTGCCACAGCGTGCGCAGGGCCGGGATCATCTCATCGAGGCGCCGGCCACGGGTGTGGAAGTCCTGCCCGGTCTGCACGAACTCGTCCTTGCACCAGCCGACCCCGACTCCGAAGCGCACGCGGCCGCCGGACAGCACGGCGGCGGTGGAGACGGTCTTGGCCACGGTGAACAGGTCGCGGGCCGGGGCGACGTAGACGTTGGTCGCGAGCCGCACCCGCTCGGTGATCGCGGCGAGCGCGCCGGCCATCACCCAGACGTCCGGCCAGTGGGTCTCGGGGGCGTACGGCGGCTCGCCGGCGTCGTGGTAGGGATAGTCCGCCTCGTAGTCGGCGTAGAAGATGTGATCGGACAGCGCGACCGTGTCGTACCCGAGCCGGTCGGCGGCGCGCGCCAGGCCGGGCAGCTCATCGGTCGGGGCGAACGCCGCCCCCAGCCAGAACTCCATCGAGGTCTTTCCCGTCCTGTCGGTCCGGTCGTCGTGTCGGTTCGGTCGTGGCCGGGTCAGTCCTGGAACTCGGGGATGACCTTGGTGGCGAACAGCTCGAGGTTGCGCTTGACGGTGTCGAGCGGCAGCACGCCCTGCTGGCCCTGCATGAACAGGCCGAACCATTCGAGGTCGGGCATGCGGTCGAGCATGCGCTGGATGCCGCGCTTGATGTCGTCGGGCCCGCCGAGGAGCGCGAGCTCGACCTCGTTCATGCGCTTGAAGTCCCCCTTTTCCGGACTTATCGGCTGATGTGCATCGTCTTCCTTCTTACGAAGCACCTCGAGGTAGCCGAACGGTCCGAAGAAGGCCGCGAAGTCCTTCTGCATGCCCTTGCCGTAGGTCGCGATGGCCTCCTCGCGAGTGTCCGCCATCCCGATGATCTTGAGGATGCCGGTGTGCTCGCCGAGCTTGTAGGCGCGCCCGTGCTTGGCCGACTCCTCCTGGTAGAGCCGCGCCTTGGCGGCGTGGTCGTCGGGGTTCGGGGTGAACATCCACGGCAGGATGTTCTCCTGGGCGGCCCGGATCACCGAGCGGTCGCTGATCGTGAACGGCTGCCACAGCTCTGGATGGGGGTTTTGGTACGGCTTGGGGCAGACGGACACGGCCCTGATCACGCCTTCGTCGTCGATCTCGCCGGGCGCGCCGAACGTCCTCGTCCACTCCTCGGCCGGCCAGCCCTCGATCCCCTCGTACGGGAAGGGCACCTGGTAGTCGAGGACGTCGCTGCGGTAGCGCACCGTGTCCTGCGTCCAGGCGAGCTTCATGATGTGCAGGATCTCGCCGAAGACGTCGAAGTTGCGGTTGTCGGACCGCGAGCCGTCCGACCGGGCCGCCGCGGCATGCCAGCGCTGGCCGAGCACGTTCATCCAACGGCTCTGGTAGCCCCTCGCCACGCCGAGGCGCAGCCGTCCCTTGGAGAAGTGGTCGAGCAGCGCGACGTCCTCGGCCGCGCGGATCGGGTCCCACGCGGGGAGCACGATCCCGAGCGGGGCCAGCAGGATGCGTTCCGTGCGCGCCGCCAGGTCGGTGAGGAACATCAGCGGGTTGACCGAGAACTCAAAGCCCTCCGAGTGGAAATGGTGCTCGGTCATCATCAGCGCGTCGAAGCCGATCTGGTCGGCGTGCACCGCGATCTCCCGCACCTCGTCGAGGAGCGCCTGGTAGGACTCCACGTCTCGGCCGATGGGGCGTTTCGCCGTGGCGTTCTCCTCGGCGCTGTAGCCCGAGCCGGGAATCTGCGGGTTCAGGAAGATGGCGAACTTCACTGCTGATGACCTCTCCTCCGGTCCTGTGCCTCGAGCTTCGCGAGCCACCGCGCGACGACGAGAAGGAACTCCGCCGGCCGTTCCTCGTGCGGCCGGTGCCCCGAGCCCGGCCAGGCGATGGCGGCGGAGGCAGGGTCCTTGAACAACTCCTGCTCCCAGGCGCCGCGGTCCGGATCGCTCCACAGCGAGAGCACCGGGCAGGCGCGTCTGGCCAGGTAGGCGTCGGTGGCCGGTCGTACGCCGATCTGGTCAGGGCCGGTGAACATCGCCGCGAACGACTCGGCGAGCACGTGCGGGCGCATGGCCAGCAGCCTGCGGGCATGCCAGTGCCGCAGCATGGGCGGCGACGCCGGCGTGTACGACCACTCGTCCATCCACACGGCCACGGCGCCCGTATCGCCCTCCTCGAGCCGGCGCGCCATCTCGGGGAGCCCGGCGGCCACCGCTCCGTCGAAGCCGTAACCGGGCTCGACGCAGACCAGCGCCCGCACCCGCGCCGGGTGCTCGACCGCGAGGATGCTGACGATCTGCGCGCCCATGGAATGACCGATCGCGATGACCTCGTCGATGCCGAGGCGATCGAGCAGCCGGAGCAGGTCCTCGGTCATGTCCCTGGGGTGGAAGCCGGATGCGGGGGCCGAGGAGTATCCATGGCCGCGGAGGTCGGGCGCGATGACCCGGCGGTCGGCCGACAGTTGGGGAATGTGCCACGACCACTCATGGCCGTCCGCCCCCCACCCGTGGACGAGGAGCAGCGGCGTGGCCGTTCCGGAGGGGTCGTCGTCTGTGTAGAACAGCCGCACGTCCCCAAGGTCGGCGAAGGCCATACCGGTGCCTCCCTCCTGCCTACCGAACAAGCGCACGCTACATCAATCTGGGTTAACCGAGCAATCGCTTGGTCGATTAGTCGAAGACGATGACGGCGCGCGCCACGGCGCCGTCCCGCACGTGCTGCACGGCGTCGTTGACCTTGTCCAGCGGCAGCCGCTCGCTGACGAGGCCGGCGAGGTCGAGCCGCCCGCGCCGATAGAGGTCCACCAGCAGCGGAAGATCGCGTCGCGGCGCCGCGTCCCCGCCCTGGCAGCCCATGAGCCGGCGCGAGGCGAACAGCGCCTGCGGGGGGATGGCGATCGTCTGGCCGGACGGCGGGCTGCCGACCATGACCGTGGTGCCGCCAGGCCGGGTGGCGGCGAACGCCCGCGCCAGGACCTCGGCGTTGCCGGTCACGTCGAAGGCGTAGTCGACGCCGCCCTTGACGATCTCGCCCGTCTGGGCGGGCAGGTCACCGGCCACGACGGTGTGCGTCGCCCCGAACGCCGCCGCCAGTTCCAGCTTGGCCTCGACCACGTCGGCGGCGATGATCGTGGTCGCGCCCGCGAGCACCGCACCCTGCACGACGTTGAGCCCGACGCCGCCGCAGCCCACCACGAGCACGCTCGATCCGGGCTCCACGCGGGCGGTGTTGAGCACGGCGCCCACGCCGGTGACCACCCCGCACGCGATGAGCGCCAGCAGGTCGAGCGGCGCGTCCTTGGCGACCTTGATACAGGCGGCCTCGCCGATCACCACGTGCTCCGCGAACGACCCGATCCCGATCATCGGCCGCACGGCATCGTCACCGAGCCGCAGCCGGGTGGTGCCGTCGCCCATCAGCCCCATGATCGCGCGCAGCCGCTCCGGGCCGCCGCACAGGTGCACATCGCCGCGCGCGCAGGTGCGACAGCGCCCGCACGGGCCGTTCATCGCGATGATCACATGGTCGCCCGCCGTCACGGATGTCACGCCCGGCCCGGTCGCCGCGACGACCCCGGCGCTCTCGTGGCCGAGGATGTACGGCGGCTTGCGCACCACGGGACTCTTGCCGTCCAGCGCCTTGACGTCAGAGCCGCACACGCCGGATGCGGCCACCTTGACCAGTACCTCGCCGGCCCGCGGCTCGTCCACCTCGACGTCCGCGACCTCCAGCGGAGCCCCGAACTCCCGCAGCACC
Organism: Streptosporangiaceae bacterium; assembly: GCA_035765195.1. Taxonomy (GTDB): domain Bacteria; phylum Actinomycetota; class Actinomycetes; order Streptosporangiales; family Streptosporangiaceae; genus CALAED01. Next base: position 54,748 of record DASTYC010000029.1, on the reverse strand, counting down.
GCCGCCCGCATCATCGTCATGCCCGGACGCTAGCACCAAGCACTTGCTTGGGTCGAGGCTGACAATGCACCAAAACCCGGCATAAACCCGCCTGCCCGACCTTTGCGGAACTATCGACAATCCGCTGCGGACCCTGATCGTCAACGCTTAATCTCGGGTCGATTTCCCGAAAAGGAGCCCAGAAAGAGTTCTGCCCCGGGGGCTCGTCTCGAGGGACGATTGCCGGTCCGGGGCTTACAGAAAAGAACTATACCCCCTTCACCCGACGGCAGCAAGGAGTTACGGCAATGGAGCTCGACAAGCGGCGCGAGCAAAACGCCCACATCTGGCCGGATTGTGGCTGAGTTGCCGCTTGGCTTCTGGGTCGGCTTGCTCGGCACGGGTCACCATTACGAGATGACGCTGTGGCGGCCGGCGTTGCGCCATGCGTTCTCCGGCAAGGCCGGTACCCGCAAGAAACTGCATATGGATTTCGATCGCTTGCGGACATTTCGGAATCGCATCGCGCACCATGAGCCGATCTTCCATCGGCATCTCGCCGCCGATCACATGCACATCGTCCGGCTTATCGGGTTGATCTCGCCGGTGGCGGCGGAGTGGGTGACGGCCAACAGCAGGGTCGAGTCCGTCCTGGCCGTCCGGCCCGTGCTCGGACGGCCCTTCCTGCGGGCGAGTTCGTTCTGAGCGCTTCGCCCGCGCGTTGACACCCGTCAGCGTGCGCCCTAGTGTCCCAAGCGGGCGCTAGGTTGGTTCGCTGGTGGGAGGGCGGGTGGAGCTCGGCTTCACGGAGCGGCAGCGGGAGTTCCGGGCCGAGGTCGGGGACTGGCTGGCGGCGCACGTGCCGGCCGAGCCGCTGCCGTCGATGGACACCGCGGACGGGTTCGAGCGGCACCGGGAATGGGAGCGGACGCTGGCCGGCGCGCGGTTGTCGGCGGTGTCGTGGCCCGAGCGGTACGGGGGCCGAGGGGTCGGCCTCATCGAGTGGCTGATCTTCGAAGAAGAGTACTGGGGGGCAGGCGCGCCCGGCCGGGTGAGCCAGAACGGGATCTTCCTGCTCGGCCCGGCGTTGATGGCGTACGGGACAGAGGAACAGCGGCGGCGGTGGCTGCCCCGCATGGCGCGCGCCGACGACATCTGGGCGCAGGCGTGGTCGGAGCCGGAGGCCGGGAGCGACCTGGCGGCGCTGCGGGCCACGGCGCGGCGGGACGGCGGCGGCTGGCGGCTGACCGGCCAGAAGACCTGGAGCTCGCGGGCGGCCTTCGCGGACTGGGGATTCGGGTTGTTCCGCAGCGATCCGGCGGCCGAGCGGCACCGCGGCCTGACCTACTTCCTGTTTCCCCTCGACGCCCCCGGGGTGACCGTGCGGCCCGTCGCGCAACTGGACGGGGAGACGGGCTTCGCGGAGATCTTCTTCGACGACGTGTACGTGCCGGCCGATCAGGTGCTCGGCGGCGTCGGCGCCGGCTGGCGGGTCGCCATGGCGACGACCGGCTCGGAGCGGGGCATGACGCTGCGCAGCCCGGGCCGCTTCATGGCCACCGCCGACCGGCTGCTGGCGCTGGCCGGGGGGAGCGCCGATCAGGCGTTGCGGGACGCGGCGGTGCAAGCCCGGCTCGATGCCGAGGCGTACCGGCTGCACGCGTTCCGGGCGGCGGAGCGCGATGCGCCCGACGCCGAGGCGAGCCTGATGAAGGTGTTCTGGTCCGAGCTGGATCTGCGCATGCACGAGACGGCCATGGAACTGCTCGGGCCGCGGGCCGCCGCGGAGCCGTGGTTCGACGGGTTCTTGTTCGCGCTCGCCGGGCCGATCTACGCGGGCACGAACGAGATCCAGCGCACCATCATCGCCGAGCGATTCCTCGGACTGCCGCGATGATCTCGTTCACCGACGAGCAGCGGCTGCTGGCGACGACCGTGCGCGAGGCGCTGGCCGCGACCTGCCCGCCCGACGCGGTGCGGGCGGCGGGCGCCGACCCGGCGGCGCGACGGGGGAAGGCCTGGCAGGCGCTCGGGGAGGTCGGGCTGCTGGGCGCGCACGTCCCCGAGGAGCATGGCGGCCTGGGGCTGCGGCCGATGGACACCGTCCTCGCCTTCGAGGAGACGGGCCGCGCGGCGGTGCCGGGACCGATCGTCGAGACCGCCGTCGCCGCCCCGCCGGTGCTCGGCGTGGTCGACGCGGCCGCCGGCTGGCCGGCGAAGATCGCCGCCGGGCGGGCCGCGGTCTCCGTGCGCACGCGTGACGTGCCCTTCCTGTTGGACGCCGACATCGCGGATCTGCTCGTGGTGGAGTGCGGCGGCGGCGCCGCGCTGACCTCGCCGCAGGCGGCCGGCCTCGTCCGGCGGGCGTCGGCGGACCGGACGCGGCGGCTGTACGAGGAAGCCGCCCGTGCGGCCGCCGGTGCGGGGAGCGCGGCGGGGGCCGATGCGGAGGCCGTGCGTGCGGCGTTCGCGTATGCCTTCGACCACGCGGCGCTCGCGGTCGCCGCGCAGCTCCTCGGGGCCGCCCGGCACCTGCTGGACGCCGCGGTGGCGCACGCGAAGCGGCGGCAGCAGTTCGGCCGCCCGATCGGGTCGTTCCAGGCGGTCAAGCATCTGCTCGCCGACGTGGCCGTCGGGGTGGAGTTCGCCGCGCCGGTCGTCTACGGGGCCGCTACGACGCTCGGCGCAGGCGCGCCCGGCGCGAGCGGCGACGTGTCGGCCGCCAAGGTGGCCGCCGCCGCGGCCGCCTACCGCGCCGCCCGCGCCGCGCTACAGGTGCACGGCGCGATCGGTTACACCGAAGAGCTCGACCTGCACCTTTGGCTGGCCCGGGTGTGGGCGCTGCGGACGGCGTGGGGCGATGACCGGCTGCACCGCGCCCGCCTCCGCGACGCCCTCCTCGGCCCGGCCGGCTAACGCGCGTGGGCACCAGCCGGCGCATGTCGTCAAAGTCGTATTTTTTCCTAGGAGGCGATGGCGCCATGAGCGATGTGACGTACGCGGGGGCGGCGGTCCAGGCTGAGCTGCTGGCCGCGCGCGAGGTGTCGGCCAAGGAACTCGTCGACCTGGCCCTGGCCCGGATCGACGCGACGCAGGACACCATTGGCGCGTTCCGGGTCGTCCGGCATGAGGCGGCGCGGGCGGAGGCCGCCGAGGCGGATCGGCGGCTGGCGGCGGGGGAGCGTCTGCCCCTCCTCGGCGTGCCGGTCGCCATCAAGGACGACATGGACCTGACCGGGGAGACGACGCCGTTCGGCTGCGCGGGCGACCACGTGCCGAAGCTCGAGGACAGCGAGATCGTGCGGCGGCTGCGCACGGCCGGCGCGATCATCATGGGGAAGACCAGGACCTCCGAGCTCGGCCAGTGGCCGACGAGCGAGTCCACGGCCTACGGGGTGGCGCGCAACCCGTGGAGCCTCGCGCACACCCCGGGCGGATCGAGCGGCGGCTCGGCCGCGGCGGTCGCGACGGGCATGGTGGCGGCGGCGGTCGGCTCGGACGGCCTCGGGTCGATCCGGATACCGGCCGCCTGGACCTCGCTCGTCGGGCTCAAGCCGCAGCGCGGCCGGATCTCCGCGTGGCCGATCGCCGACCCGTTCTACGGACTGACCGTGTACGGGCCGCTGACCCGGTCCGTACGCGACGCCGCCCTGCTGCTCGAGGTGCTGAGCGGCGGCCACGAGGGCGACCGGCACCGGCCGGCACGGCCGTTCGCGCCGGCCGATCCCGGACGCGGGCCGGTCCGGCTGCGCGTCGCGCTGTCGTTCCGTACGCCGTTCGGCGTTCCGTCGGCGGTCGACCCGGAGATCCGGGCGGCCGTCGAGCGCCTCGCCGGGGTGCTCGCCGGACTCGGCCACGACGTCTTCCCCGCCGATCCGGACTACGGACTCATCGGGCTCGGCGTGCTGCCCCGCGGTGCGGCCGGGATCTCCGAGTGCCTGGCCCGCATCCCGAACGCCCGGCCCGACCGGCGCACCCGCACGGAGGTACGGCTCGGCCGGGTGCTCGGGCGGCCGTTGCTCCCGGTCGCGCTGCGCGCCGAGGCGCGGCACCGGCGCCGCGTCGCCCGCGTCTTCGACCGGGCCGACGTGGTCCTCACCCCGACGACGGCGCTGCCGCCGCTGCGGATCGGTGCCCTGGACGACCGCGGCTGGTTGTCGGCGGGCCGTGTCTCCGCCGCGGTCTGCCCGTTCGCGTGGGCCTGGAACGTGCTCGGCTGGCCGGCCGTCAGCGTGCCCGCCGGGTTCACCGCCGCCGGGCTGCCCATCGGCGCGCAGTTTCTCGGTCCCGACTGCGAGGAGGCCACGCTGCTCGCGCTGGCCGCCCAGCTCGAGGCTGTCGAGGGCTGGACCTCTCGCACGCCGCCATCGGTGGGGGGCCGGCCCGACGTGGGCGCACCGGCGTAGTGAGCGAGCGGTCCCCGGGCGGCAGCAGGCCCGGCGGGAAGATCAGGACGGCGGCCGCTGTTGCGAGATTTGTGTGATCAATCCCCCGTCGGGAGGAGAACCATGATCAGCACGGCCGCCCTGCTCGGCATCGCCGCCATCGCGCTCGGCCTGGTGCTCACGCCCGGGCCGAACATGATCTATCTGGTGTCGAGATCCATCACCCAGGGCCGCCGAGCCGGCATGGTCTCGCTGCTCGGCGTGGCGACGGGCTTCCTGGTCTATCTAGTCGCCGCCGTCGCCGGGCTGACCGCGGTGTTCGCCCTGGTGCCCGAGGTCTACACGGCCTTGAAGCTGGCCGGCGCCGGCTACCTGCTGTACCTCGCCTGGCAGGCGGTACGGCCCGGCGGGCATTCGCCGTTCGCGCCGAAGCGCCTGCCAGTGGACTCCGCCCGGCGGCTCTACACGATGGGGCTGGTCACCAACCTGCTCAACCCAAAGATCGCGGTGCTGTACGTCTCGCTGCTGCCGCAGTTCATCGACCCCGGCCGGGGCGACGTGGCGATGCAGAGCCTCGCCCTCGGCGTGACGCAGATCTGCATCGCGCTGGCCGTCAACGCGCTCATCGTGCTGACGGCCGGCTCGCTGTCGGCGTTCCTCCGCGAGCGCCCCGCCTGGCTGCGCGTCCAGCGCGCGTTCATGGGCACCGTGCTGGCCGGTCTGGCCATCAAGCTGGCCGCCGACCGGTCCCGGGCGGTACCGGCCTGAGCCGCGGGTCAGTAGCCGGCGCCGGTGATCATGCCGCCGTCGACCACCATCTCGCTGCCGGTGCAGTAGCCGGACTCGTCGGAGGCGAGGTAGACGGCTATGCCGGTGACGTCCCTCGGCTTGCCCAGCCGGGACAGCGGCAGCTGCTTGAAGAACGACTCCGCGCTGTCGGCCGTCGCGGCGACGATCTCCGGGTCGGTCGTCATCGCGGTGAGGATGGCGCCCGGATGGATGGAGTTCACGCGAATTCCATACGGGCCGAGTTCGCGCGCGGCGGCCTTCGTCAGCCCCCGCACGCCGAACTTGCTGGCGCTGTAGGCGGCCAGCCCGGCGGCGCCGACGAAGCCCTCGACCGATGAGACGTTGATGATCGAACCGCCGCCCGCCGCGCGCATCGGCTCGGTCACCGCGCGCACGCCGAGCCACTGCCCGATGAGGTTGACGTCGATGATGCGCCGGCATTCTTCGAGGCTCATCTCCGCGATCCGCTTGTACTTGATGATCCCGGCGTTGTTGATCAGAACGTCGAGCCGCCCGTAGGCGTCCAGCGCCGCCGCGACCGCCGCCGTCCAGTCCTCGGGGCTCGTCACGTCCATCGGCACGAAGCGGCCGGCGGCGCCGGACTCGCCGGGGTCACCGGCCGCGAGGTCGGCCGCCAGCTTGGCGCCCTCGTCGGCCAGCACGTCCCCGAAGACCACCTTGGCGCCCTCGTCGACGAACCGGCGCACGTACGCCTCGCCCATGCCGCGGGCGCCGCCGGTGATCAGCGCCACCTTGCCGTCAAGCCTGCCCACGCCGCCTCCTGGTGTCGGTTCTGTTCTCGCGTGTACGGCACGCCCTGAAGGCGGCCGCGCCGGCGGCCACCGCCGTCGCCGCGGCCTCCATGGTCGGATAGACCGGGACGCCCGCCGCGCGGACCGTAGCGCGCACCGCGTCCACCACCCCGGGCGGAGCGCATTCGGCGTTCCGCGTCACCAGCGTCACCCGGACGCCGGGCCGATCGCGGCGCAGCTCGTCACGCAACGCGCCGATCGCCTTGGCGTACGCGAGCAGCGGGTCGGCGCTCGTCCCGAACGTGAAGTAGCTCTGCACGTTGACATGGGCGATGACGTCGGCGTACGGCCGGGCCGCGACGATCGTGGACACCGCCTGCCGGACCAGATCCGGGTCGCCGCGCGGCCCGATCGGGATCTCGAGCGGATTGGCGAGCGGGCTGCCCGCGCCCAGCCCGAGCCCGCGCAGGGCCGCGTCGACGCCCCCGGGCAGGGGCGGCAGGTCGAGCCCGGCCGCGTCCATCGCGTCGGCGGCCAGCACTCCGGCGCCGCCGCTGGGTCCGGCGACCAGCACTCCGGCGGCGTCCGCGACCGCCGGCGATACGCCGTCCGGGCCGCCCGGGCCGCCCGGTGTGCCGCCGTGCAGGTCGACGAAGTCGAGCACGCCGATCAGGTCGTCCTGGCTGGTGACGAGGGCCATGCCGGTCTGCCTCCCGAGTGCCGCCCAGACCCGGGCGTCGCCGACCATCGCGCCGGTGTGGGAGGCCGCCGCGCGCCGGCCCTGGCGGCTGCGGCCGCCGACGAGCGCGACGACGGGCTTCCGGACGGCCCGCAGCACGTCAAGCAGCTCGCGGCCGTCCTTGGGATCTTCGATGTACAACCCGATGACGCTGGTGCCGGGGTCGGCGGCGAGATAGCGCAGCAGCTCGGCGGGCGTCACGTCGGCGCAGTTGCCGACCGTCGCCACCTTCGAAAAGCTCAGGCCGCGCCGCTCGCCCACCTTGATGACCTCGCCCGCCAGGCCGCCGCTCTGCGAGATCACCGCGATGCGTCCCGGCCGGCCGGGCGCGCCCCCGATGAACGTCTGACCGCCGGCCGGCGAGTAGACGCCCATGCAGTTGGGACCGAGCAGCCGGGTGCCCGCCTCCCGCGCGGCGGCGGCGAGGTCGCGTTCCAGCGCGCTTTCGCCCATCTCGCCGAACCCGCTGCTCATCACCTGGACGTACGGGATCCCCGCCGCCTGCCTGACGATCTCGGGGCACCGGGCGGCGGGCACGGCCACGAGCGCGTAGTCAACGGCGCCGTCGCCATCGGCGGCGACCGCGGCGAGCGACGGCACGCACGGGACGCCGTCGATCCGCGTCGCCGTCGGATGGACGGCGACGAGCCTGCCCGCGAATGCGGCCCGGTAGAAGCCGAGGAACATGTTCCCGAAGTTCGGCCGCTTGGTGGACGCCCCGACGACCGCGATCCCGCGTGGCGCGAAGAGCCGCCCGAAATCCTCCGGTTCCGTCCGCGTCGTGCTCGCCGTGGGCGTCGTGCGCGCCGTGGGCACCGGGCCGGGCGGCTCGTGCGACGACGGCACGACGGTCAGGTGCGCGTCGACGGCGACCGCGCCGTTCGGACCGCAGATGACCGGATTGAGCTCGAACTCGGCCAGCGAGTCGCCCAGCGTCTCCGCCGCGCCACCGGGCCCGCCGACGGCGAGCAGCACCTCGACCAGCGCCTCTCGGTCGACCGGCGGCGCTCCGCGGAACCCGTCGAGCAGCGCCGCCCCGCGCAGCTCGGCGAGCATCTCCCGCGCGTCGTCCGGCGTGATCGGGCACAGCCGCAGCGCGGTGTCGGCGAGCGCCTCGGTCCACACGCCGCCGAGTCCGGCCAAGACGACGGGGCCGAACACGGGGTCGCGCACCGCCCCGACGATGACCTCTACGCCCGGCTCCGCCTGCTCCTCGACGAGGAACCCGGCCGGCGTCACGCCTCGATCCGCCAGCGCCGCCCGCATCTCGTCGGCGGCCGAGGCGGCCGCGGCGGCGGACGTGAGACCGAGCCGGACGCCGCCCGCCTCGCTCTTGTGCGCGAGCCCGTCCCCGTAGGCCTTCACCACCAGCGGCGGCCGCAGCCCGGAGGCGGCGGCCGCGACCTCGGCCGGTTCGCCCGCCGTGGCGCCGCGCGGCACCGTGACGCCGAACCCGGAGATCCATTCCTTGGCGGCGTGCTCGGGAAGCTCGCTCATGCCGGCCTCAGGAGGAGGAGGAGGGCAGGCGATCGGCGTAGCGGTCGCGGATGGCGCGGCGGATCAGCTTGCCCGGACCGCCCGACGCGTCCTGGGTGTGCGGCAGCTCGTCGGCGACCACGACGAGGTCGGGGTGCTGGTGCGCCGGGAGCCGCGCGACGAGCAGGCGGCGTACCTCGTCCGCGTCGAGGGCGGCCCCGGACCGCGGCACCACGGCCACAAGGATCCGCTGCTCGACGGCGTCCTGGCCGTCCGGATGTTCCGGCACGCCGACCACGCCCGCCTCGGCCACGCCGTCGATCTCGATCGCGGCCTCCTCGAGCTGCGCGGGCTGCGACCACTGGCCGTCCTTGAGGATCGAGTCGGAGCGGCGGCCGAGCACGGTCAGCAATCCGTCGGCGGTCATGATGCCGAGGTCGCCGCCGACGTACCAGCCGTCGCGTAGCACCTCGGCCGTCTTCGCCGGCTCCTTGTCGTAGCCGGCCATGACGTTCGGCCCGGTGAGGTTGATCTCGCCGACCTCGTCGATCACCCGCCCGCCGCTCGGATCGGTGATGCGGACCGCGCACGACATGCGCGCCCGGCCGACCGAGGCGATGTCCTGGCTTCCGTCGTCCTGGCGGCCGAAGCACGTGTACGGCGCTTCGGTCTGGCCGTAGTAGCTGTAGATCGCCGCGCCGGGGAACCGCTTCATGATGCGCTCGCGCACCGACGGCAACAGCGGCTCGCCGCCCAGCACGATCGACGTGAGCGACGACAGGTCGGCGTCCTCGTGCTCGTCGGAGCCGAGCAGCGCGGTGAAGAAGCTCGGGATCAGGCTCACGTGCGTCACCCGCTCCCGCGGGACGACGCGCAGGAAGTTCGCCGGACCCCAGTCCTGTTCGAGGACCAGCTTCATGCCCGCGTAGAACGCCGGACCGACCAGCGCCGGGAAGCCGATGCCCCAGATGATCGCCCCGGTGCCCATGACGGAGTTGCGGTCGCGGCCCACGTCCAGCCAGATCTGCGCGGTGGCCAGGCTCGAGAAATGGGTGTGCCGGACGGCCTTGGGCAGGCCGGTCGTGCCCGAGGTGTAAAACAGCGCGAGCAGGTCGTCGCCGAACCCGCCGAGCGGCGGCTCGACGGCCGGCGCGGCGGCCGCCAGCGCGTCGACGTCGACGGCGTCCTCGGCCGGGCCGCCGACCCGCAGCCAGCGCCGCACGCCCGGCAGCCGGGGCCGGATCTTGCGCACGGCCTCCTCGACGGTGGCGTCGTAGACGAACACCGTGCAGTCGGAACGCTCGGCCACCTGCGCGATGGTGTCCTCAGGCCAGTACGGGTTGAGCGCCGCCACGATCGAGCCGATCTTCATCTGCGCCAGGTAGACCTCGGCGACGTGCAACGTCTCGTTCATGAGCGAGGCGACCCGGGTGCCGGGCGTGACGCCGGCGGCGAGCAGCGCGTGGGCGACCCGGTTGACGTTGGCGTTCAGCTCCGCGTACGTGAAGCTCCGCGTGCCGCAGTAGGTCAGCGCCACCTTGTCCGGCGTCCGCAGCGCGTTGGCCGTGAGGATGGCGTGGGCGTAGTTGCTGAAGGGGGACGGTTCGTTGCGGTCTTCCACGGCTGTCTCCTTCGGGCTGGGTCAGGCACGGCTTGCGTAGACGATGAAGGAGTTGCCGGCCGGGTCGCGCAGCACCGCGCGGATCTCGTGCGGCCCTTCCTCCGGCCCCCGGACGAGCTCGGCGCCGGCCGCGGTCAGCCGCTCCGTCGTGGCGGCGACGTCGTCGACCTTGAACGAGACCACCGGACCGGCCGCGAGCTGCTCGTGCGGGGAGGCGATGGCGAACGTCGTGCCGCCGCCGTCGAGCGCCGCGAACCGCTCGCCGTCGACGAACTTCACCGCCAGGCCGAGCCCGTCGCGGTAGAACGCGACGGCCGCGGCCACGTCGTTGGCGCCGTAGAGCACGTTGCCGATGCGGGTCATCTGGGCCTCCAGCGTGGAATGGGGCCGAAGCCGGGCAGGTCGCCAAAGCACGCCCGCACGGGCAGGCCGATCCGTACATCCTCTGGAGGGCAGTCGACCACGTCGCCGAACGCGCGCGCACCTTCCTCGATGTCGATCCACGCGACGACGTACGGCGGGGTGAAGCCGGGCAGGAAGGTCCGGTGCACCACGGTGAACGTGTGCACGGTGCCGCGCCCGGAGACGGTCTCGTACGGCAGGTCGGCGCCGCCGCAGAACGGGCAAGCGGGCTCGGGGAAGTGCACGAACCGCCGGCACCGCGCGCACCGCTGGATGGCCAGCTCGCCGCGCCCGCACGCCGCCCAGTAGGGCGCGGTCAGCGGGCTCGGCGTGGGGATCGGCCGCCGGCTCTCGGTGGCGGCTGAGGTGGCCTCCATGGTGAGCGCCAAGCTAGCGTACGCTTGGTTGGCGAACAAGAGGCGAGATGAGGCCAACGCCATGGAAGGGACCAGCCTCGCCGGGCGCACCGCGGTGGTGACCGGCGGCGCCGGGGGCATCGGGCGCGCGATCTGCGCCGACCTGGTGGCGCTCGGCGCGCGCGTGATCGTCGCCGACCTCGACGAGGCCGGGGCGGCGGCGACGGCCAAGGAACTCGCCGCCGCGCGGCGCGCCGCCGTGTCGACCGCCGCCGTGTCGACCGACGCCGTGTCGACCGACGCCGTGCCGGCGGGCGCCGCCCCGGCCGCGGAACCCTCGGCGCTGCGGGTCGACCTCGCCGATCCCGAGGACGTCGCGGCGTTCGCCGGCCGGATCGGCGGGCTGGGCGGCGCCGACGTGCTCGTGCACAACGCCGGGGTCGGCATCGTCGAGGCGTTCGTCGACAGCGACCCGGCCGACTGGGACCTGATGTGGCGGGTCAACCTGCGGGCGCCCATGCTGCTCACCCGGGCGCTGTTGCCGGGCATGATCGAGCGCGGCTGGGGACGGCTGGTCTTCATCTCCTCCGACGGCGCCCGGGCGGGATCGGGCGGCGAGGGCGCCTACGCCGCCACCAAGGCCGGGCTGTTCGGGCTGGCCAAGACGCTCGCCAGGGAGGCGGCGCCGGCCGGTGTCACGAGCAACGTCGTGTGTCCCGGGCCGACAGACACCCCCATGGTGCGCCGGGTGGCCGAGCGGCATCCCGCGTTGCTGGACAGGCTGGCCCGGCAGATCCCGTTGCGCCGGATCGGCCGCCCCGACGACGTCGCCGGCCTGGTGGCGTTCCTGTGCACGGAACGCGCCGCCTACATCACCGGTCAGATCCTGTCCGTCAGCGGCGGGATCACGATGTCATGACAGCCGATCCAGGTCGCCCTGGCTCAGCCGAGCGCCGCGTACACCGCGCCCACCAGGCGGTGCGCGCGCAGGTCGCCGGAGATCTCACCGCTCAGCCGGTTCATGACGTAGGCCATGCCGATGCCGCGCTCGACGTCGCCGAGCCCGATCGACCCGCCCGCGCCGGTGTGGCCGAAGGCGGTATCGCGGGCCGCCGGCGGCACCAGGAACGTCAGCGACGGCCGCATGAATCCCAGGCCGAACGAGCTGTCCACGATGAGCACCTGGTCGGGTCCGCTGACGCGCGGTTTTATCGCCTCGCGCAGCGTGCCGGGCCGGATGATCCGGCCGGCCAGCAGGTCGCGATAGAACCCGGCCAGGCCCGGCGCCGTCGTCACCATGCCCGCCGCCGGCCACCCGCCGCGCAGCACCACCGGGTTGTTGTAGCCGCCCTTGCCCGTGGCCGGATTGTTCATGGCGCGGTTGAGCGCGCTGTTCGGGTCGAGATACGCGGTCATCAGCCGGGCCCGCAGCCCGTCGTCAGCCCTCCCGCCTGCGGTGGGATCGGGTCCCGCGGCGGGATCGGCGGCGCCGGGGCGCTTGGCCGTGAGCCTGGCGGCGCGCCCGATCACCTCGTCCGGGGCGCCGATCCACAGGTCGAGGTCGCCGGCGAACTCCGCCCGCGCGTACTCGCCGACCGGTCGCCCGCCGACCCGCCGTACGATCTCGCCGGCCAGCCAGCCGTAGGTCAGCGCGTGGTAGCCGTGCGCGCTGCCGGGAGACCACGCCGGCGGCTGCGCGGCGAGCCGGCCGGCCATCGCCGCCGGGTCGGCGGCCTCCTCGGCGGTGCACGGGGCGTCGAGCACCGGCAGCCCGGCCTGGTGCGAGAGCAGGTGCGCGGCTGTCGTGTGCTCCTTGCCGTGCGCGGCGAACTCCGGCCACCAGTCCGCCACCGGCCCGTCGATGTCGTAGCCGTCCCGCTCGGCGAGCCGCAGCGCGGCGGCGGCCGTGACCGCCTTCGTGCACGAGAACGCCACGCACGGGGTGTCGGCGCGCCAGGGCCGCCCGGTGTGGCGATCGGCGAGCCCGCCCCACAGGTCGACCACGAGATCGTCGCCCTGGTACACGGCGACGGCGGCGCCGACCTCGTCGCCGCGCGCGAAGTTCTCCTCGAAGGCGTCGCGGACGGCGCTGAAGGCCGGGTCGCAGTGGCCGTGCACGCCGGCCGGCTCGGTGCGCTGAGCGGTCATGCCGGGTCCTCCACGGGTCTACACGAGCTCCGGAAGGATCCGGAGACCATGCGAGCGGAAACGGAAGGGCTGGTCGAATTATGTTCGGACCGGGGAACTGGGGTCGATGGGGGCCCGGCGACGAGCGCGGCGCCCTCAACCTGATGACCCCGGAGGCCGTGGTCGCCGCCGCCGGCTGCGTCCGCGACGGCCGGGTGCTGAGCCTGTCGCTGCCCATCCGCGGCGCGACGTCGAACCGCGCCCCGTCGACCGTGCCGCATCTGCGCGGGCGGCCGCTGCCGCAGCACTTCATGTCGGTGGACGGCGGTGACTACGCGGCGGGGGCGCGGGCGATCGGCGCGGGGCTGCGGATGTCCGACGACGCGCTCATCGTCTCCCCGCACGGCACGACGACGCACATGGACGCGCTGTGCCACATGTGGGCGGGGGAGGAGCTCTACAACGGGCACCCGGCCGCTCGCGTGCGCTCCTACGGCGCCGCGCGCTGCGGCATCGACAAGGCGGGTCCGATCGTGGCCCGCGGGGTGTTCTTCGACGTCCCCGCGGCGCGCGGCGTGCCCCACCTCGCGGCCGGGGACCGCGTCGAGGTGGCCGACCTGGAGGCCTGCCTCGAATCCTCCGGCGTGGCCGTCGGGCCCGGAGACGTCGCGGTCGTCCGGACCGGCTGGCCGCTGGTGTGGCGGTCCGACGGGCCCGAGGCCTATTGGGCGGGCCAGCCGGGCCTGTCGGCGGCCGGCGGCCGCTGGCTGGCCGCGCGCGATGTGTGCATGGTGGCGTGCGACAACGCGGCCGTCGGCGGGCTGGGCGCCGACCAACTGGCCGAGGAGGACGTCGACGACGACCTGCACCTGATCTTCCTGTGGCGGCACGGCATCTACCTCGCGGAGCTGCTCTGGCTGGAGGAACTCGCCGATGCGCTGCGCGCCGCCGGCCGCGCGGAGTTCCTGTTCGTCGCGGCGCCGCTGGCGATCGAGGGCGGCACCGGCAGCCCCATCAACCCCGTCGCGGTGCTGTAGGGGTCAGGCGCCCGGGTAACCGCCGCCGCCGTACTGGTCGTCGAGGGCGGCGTAGTCAGGCGTGTAACCCTTCTTGGGGATCGACTCGGCGAACTCCACATATTTCGGCTTCTTGTACGACGCGATCTCGGCCCGCACGTGCTCGATGATCTCTTCCTCGGTAGCCGTCGCGCCGTCGGCGAGCCGGACGATGGCCTTGACCGTCTGACCGAAGTGCTCGTCCGGCACGCCGATCACCGCGGCGTCGGCCACGGCGGCGTGCGTCTTCAGCGCCCGTTCCACCTCCGCCGGATAGATGTTCTCGTTCGCCGACTTGATCATGCGCAGCTTCGGTCCGATGAACGTGATCGTGCCGTCGGCCTCGCGCCGCCCCAGGTCGCCGGTGTGGTGCCAGCCGCCGGCCGTCTTGGCCTGGTTGAGCTCGGGCCGGCGCCAGTAGCCGGAAAAGACGCTCGGTCCGCGGGCGCAGATCTCGCCGACATCGCCGGGGTCGACCTCCTCGCCGTCGGCGTCCAGGATCCGTACGTGCGCCAGCGGGGACGACCGGCCGGCATAGCCGGCGCCGCCCAGGCCGAGGCCGAGGAAGGTGAGCATGCCGCCGACCTCGGTCTGCCCGTAGCCGCCCATCTTGGACGCGCACCACGGGCTGTCGTCGACCGTGGTCATCGCGTCCCACTCGGGGGAGTGCGCGATGAAGCGCAGCGACGACAGGTCGTAGGCGCCGTCCTTGTTCGCCTCGACGAGGCCGTCGATCATCGGACCGAACAAGAACGCCTGCGTGCAGCGCTCGGCCTCGATGAGCCGGCACACCTCCTTGGCGTCGAAGGCGGGGACGAAGACGTTCGTGCCGCCGATCTGCAGCGTCGCCAGGCAGAACATCATCGTGCCCACGTGATAGAGCGGCCCGCAGTTCAAGAACGTGAAGCCGGACTCCATCTGCCGGATGTGCAGCAGCGACATCGAGTGGGCGATCAGTGCCGTGTGGCTGAGCAGCGCGGCGTTCGGCCGCCCGTCGAAGGCGGCGGTGTAGAGCGCGAGCACCGGCGCGGCGGGGTCTACGGGCTCGAACGACTCGTCGGCGGCGCCCGCGGCGAGGTACGACTCGTACTCATCCGCCTCGTCCGCGTCGTCGTCCGCACCGGTGTCCGATACCACCCAGCGCGCGTCGCCGGTGGCCTGCCCGCGCGCCTTCTCGACCGCCTCCGACCGCTCCCAGACCACGACGGTCGGCTCCAGGTCGGCCAGCACGTGGGCGATCTCGTCGGCGCGCTGCCGCCAGTTGGCCGGGCAGCAGATGGCGCCGAGCCGGCCGCAGGCCAGCAGCAACTCGAGCACGCGGACGGAGTTTTGCCCGAGCCAGAGCACGCGTTCGCCGGCGCCGACGCCGTCGGCGGCCAGGGCGTGCGCCAGCCGGTTCACCCGCTCGTCGAGCTCCGGATAGGTCAGCCGCACGGCGCCGTCGACGCAAGCGGTGTCGCGCGGGCGCCCGCGCCGGTGCTCGCCGAGAACGTCTCCGAGCGCAAGCTGATGAACCCGCATGGCCGCCTCCTCGAAGGATGGTGTGGGTGGTTTATCGGAATGCGGGCATGACCTCTCTGGCGAAGAACGTCAGCACCCGCCGCATCTCATCGATGGGGATCGGGCGCGTGCTGCCGAAATCGCACATGAGGTTGGCGTAGCCCATATCCTGGACCATTTTGATCTGATTAATAACCCGTTCCGGATCGCCAATGATTTCCAGCTGATCCCAACGGAAGTCGGGGCCGACCAGACCACCTTTGAGATAGCGGTCCTGGTAGTATTCGAAGCCCTTCGCCACCTCGCCCGTCGCCTGGTCGATCGGCGCGCTCTGCCGGTTGAAGATACGATTCCGGTCGAACATCGCCTCGAATCGTTCCTGGTCGGCGCGGGCCTGCTCGATGCTCGGCGCGACGTAGACCGACCGCGTGGCCACCAGCTCTGCCGCGCCGGTGTCGATTCCGTGCTCTTTCGCGGTCGCGTGCCATCGCTCCGCCGCCTTGGCGATTTTCTTGAACGGCGCCGCCGGGTCGGCCAAAATGGGCAGCCCGCGCGCAGCGTACAGCTCGACCGTCTCCGGGCTGACCGCGGCGACGTGCACCGGCGGATGCGGCCGTTGGATCGGCTTCGGCATCAAGGTGAGGTCGTTTCCCGTGGCATAGAACTTGCCGGCGAAGTGGAAATCGTCCTGGGTCCACAGCCCGATGATCACGTCGAGCGCCTCGTTGAACCGGTCCCTCGCCTCGGCGAGATCCAGTCCGAAGCTCTCGAACTCGATGCTCTGGTAGCCGCGGCCGACCCCCAGCTGCAGCCGCCCCCCCGACAGCAGATCGACCATCGCGGCCTCTTCCGCGACGTGGATCGGGTTGTGCAGCGGCAGTACGACGATGCCGCTCCCCAGCCGCAGCCGCTCGGTGCGCGCCGCGAGGTGGGCGAGGAGGTTGAAGATCGACGGAACGACGCCGTACTCCCTGAAGTGGTGCTCGGCCACCCAGACCCCGTCGAACCCCAGTTCCTCCAGCAACTCGATGATCTCGATCTGGTAGTCGTACACGTCCTGCGCGCGCTGGCCCGGGAACTGGTGGAAGAGGTGGAAGGTCGAGAACTTCATGGGGCGATCGGCCACTGGTTTCCTCTCCACCCGAGTCGACTGCTAACCAAGCGCTCGCTTGGTGACTGGCAGCGTATCAGCTCGGCGTTACCGGAAACAGGGTGATCGATGTCGGCCGCGTCCCGGTGAGCGGCAGACGCGGCGACCCGGCCGACTCGCGATGCCGCGGCCCGGCCGGTCGCATCAGGCGGCGACCGGCCGGACCGTTTCGCTCGGCCGGCCCGTCAGCCGGTCGGCTTGGGGGGCGCCGGCTTGGGGGGCGCCGGCTTGGTGGGCGCCGGCTTGGTGGGCGCCGGCGCGCCCGGCTCGCCGGTCTTCGGCCCGGCCTTCTCCTTGACCTCGAACACCTGATCGGCGGGTGGCGCGACGACGACCGGACGGATCCCGTAGTCGCTGAACTCCATCACCGCGTGGTTGGCCGCACCCGCCCTGACGGGGCTGTCACCGGTCTTGGCCAGGCCACGCGAGCTGAAGGTGAGGCGACAAACCTTTCATCCGCCTCTTCGTCCACGCCCATGCCCGCCCTCGCCCTCCGCCGTGCCATGTGACAGTTGTCCGTTTCCCTTGGCACGCCGCGACGTCGCCCTAAGGTTGACACCGAACCGGCGACAGCGACGGAAACGGCGACGGAGGTGCGCGCATGTTCCGGCACGTGGTGTTGTTCCGATGGACCGAGGACGCGACCGAGGAGCACAAGAGGACCCTCGAAGAGCGGCTCGCCGCGCTGCCGGGGGCGATTCCGGAGATCAAGGACTACCACTTCGGCGCGGACGCCGGGGTCAACGACGGCAACTATGACTTCGCGGTGGTGGCGGATTTCGCGGACCTCGCGTCCTTCGTCACGTATCGCGATCACCCCGCGCACCGCGCCGTGGTCGACGAGTGCATCCGGCCGATCATGGCGACGCGCGCCGCGGCGCAGTACGCGTTCTGACGGCGACCGAGCGAACGCGTCATGAGCCGGCAGGGATTTTCGGGGAAGGCGGCGATCGCCGGGATCGGCATGACCGAGCTGTCCCGCGAATCCGGCCGCACCGAGCTCGACCTCGCCGTCGAGGCCGCCCGGGCCGCGCTCGAGGACGCGGGCGTCGAGCGGCCGGACGCCATCATGAGCTACCACCTGAACGACTCGGCGCCGGTGCTGTACGTGGCCAAGCGGCTGGGGCTGGCGCGGATCGGGTGGCACAACGAGATCTACGGAGGCGGCACGCAGAGCGCGTCGATCCTGGGCGACGCCGCGATGCTCATCGACGCCGGGCTCGCCGAGACTGTGCTCGTCTACCGCGCCCTCAACGGCCGGTCGGGCCGGCGGCTCAACGCGCTCGGGCTGCGCCTGGGGGAGGGCATCGAAGAGCAGTTCACCCACCCGTACGGGATGGCCGGGCCGGTCCACCAGTTCGCGCTCGCGGCGCAGCGCTACCTGCACGACACGGGGCTGACCGAGCGGCATCTGCACGCGGTGGTGGCCAGGTCCCGCGCGCACGCCGCGGGCAACCCGCGGGCGCTGCGCCGCGCGCCGCTGTCGGCCGAGGAATACCTGGCCAGCCCGTTCGTGGCGGCGCCGCTGCGCCGCGTCGACTGCTGTCAGGAGACCGACGGCGGCTGCGCGCTCGTCATCACCTCCGCGCGGCGCGCGCCTGCCGCGCCGCGCGTCCACGCGGTGGTACGCGGCGGCGGACCCGGCGCGTCCGCCATGGACAAGGCCGCGGACGTCACCCGGATCTTCTCCGCGTACGTCGCGCCGCCGCTGTTCGAGGCCGCCGGCATGCGGCCGGGCGACATCGACGTGGCCCTGCTCTACGACGCGTACAGCTGGCTGGTGCCGCGCCAGCTAGAGGACTTCGGCCTGGTCGCGCGCCCGGAGCTGGCCGGCCGGCTGGCGGCGCAAGGGGACTCGATCCTCGACATGGTCAACCCGCACGGCGGGCTGCTCTCGGAGGGGTACGTACACGGCCTCAACAACGTCGCCGAGGCCGTCCGCCGGCTGCGCGACGGAGCCGCCGGCGTGGCGCTGTGCACCGGCTTCGGAGGCGGCTACGGCAGCGCCGCCGTCGTGACCGCCGCCCCGTGACGCCGGCGACGCCGGTGACGCGCGACGCGGCGCGGGCGGGGTCAGTGCGTGCAGATGCCGTCGAAGAGCACCTTGAGGTAGTGCTCGGCCAGGCTGTCGGCGCCGAACCGGCCGCCCGGCCGGAACCAGCGGATCGCCACCCAGATGGTGTCGCGGATCATCCGGTAGGTGAGCCTGGCGTCGATGTCGGGCCGGAACAGCCCGGTCTCCTGGCCGCGCTTGATCTGACCGATCCAGATCGACTCGGTCTCCTCCTCGGCCTTGGTCAGGTAGCCGAACCGGGGGAGCGAC
The DNA here is from genome assembly GCA_035765195.1 of Streptosporangiaceae bacterium. Lineage (GTDB taxonomy): Bacteria > Actinomycetota > Actinomycetes > Streptosporangiales > Streptosporangiaceae > CALAED01. The sequence goes on along the minus strand of DASTYC010000029.1, from coordinate 36,094 downwards.
GAGAGGTAGTTCCAGTCGTTCTGCATCACGGTGATGGCCGCCCGATGCGGCTCGAGCGTGCCGAACGCGATGCGGACGAGCGCGGACAAGATCTCGCGCGGGTCGCCGCCCTCCTCGACGGCGGCGCGGTTGGCGGTCAGCAACTCGTCGAAGAAGGTGGACAGCACCTCATCGACGATCGACTCCTTGGAGTCGAAGTGGTGGTAGAGGCTGCCGGACAAGATGCCCGCCTCGTCGGCGATCTCGCGGACGGTCGTCGCCTGGAAGCCCTTCTTCGCGAACAGCTCCGCCGCGAGCCGGACCAGATGCTCCCGGCGCTCGGACGCCAGCGCCGTCGTCCCCTTGCCGCGCCGCCGGCCGCCGCCTTCGCCGCCGCCCTTGGGCCGCCCGTTTCCTGCGCTCGTCGTCGTCACCTTTCCCATTATTGCGGCCTGCCCAATCGCTTGCTCGATCGGCGCGCCGACACCCAGCGTACTTGCCGTAACAAGCGCTTGCTGTAAAAGCGTGACGCGATTGTGCGGGCGATGGCACCCCGGGGTCCCGCCGGTCGTGCCGGGGCCGCGGGCGACCACTAGTGGCCGGTTTCGCGATCACGTCCGCCCCGCCTCCACCGGCCGCCTCGGGGCCGCCGGTTTGCGCACATCACCGATATGGCCGCATGTCTGTTCGGTCCCGTGAAACGTGGGCGCACGTGGTGAAAGAGCCGACCATGCGCTTCGTCCCGGTAACGGTTGTGTTGCAGGGACTTGACAGCTAATGGTCGCTCTAGGTTCTCTGCGTGGGAGCGCTCCCACAACTCCGTCCGGGCTCAGGGTCGAGCCCATCACCCACCCCGTCTAACGAGACGACCTGAGAGGGGTCCGTCATGAGGCTTACGAGGCGCCGCGGGTCGCTGTCCGCGGTCGCGGCGACGCTGGCAGGTGTGCTGGCACTCGCCACCGCATGTGGCGGGAACGATGACAGCAAGAGCGGCGCGAGCGGGGCTCCCGCTCCGCCTGAGAAGGTCACGCTCACGGTCGACACGTTCGGCGAGTTCGGCTATGACCAGCTCTACAAGCAGTACATGGCCGCGCACCCGAACGTCACGGTCAAGCAGCGCAAGGTCTCGACGCTCGACGACTACCGGCCGCGGCTGCAGCAGTGGATGGCCACCGGCAGCGGCGCGGGCGACGTCGTCGCGCTGGAAGAGGGCATCCTCCCCCTCTACATGCAGCAGGCGAGCAAGTTCGTCAACCTCTTCGACTACGGCGCCCGGTCGCTGCAGAGCAACTTCCTGCCGTGGAAGTGGCAGATGGGCATGACGCCCAACGGCCAGCAGCTCGTCGGGCTCGGCACTGACATCGGCCCGCTGGGCCTGTGCTACCGCACCGACCTGTTCAAGAAGGCCGGACTGCCGACCGCGCGCGACGAGGTGTCCAAGCTCTGGCCGACCTGGGACGCCTTCTTCACGACCGGGCAGAAGTTCATGGCCAAGGTGCCCAAGACCAAGTGGCTCGACGGCCCCACCGCGATCCTGCGCACCACCGTGCTGCAGAACGCCGGCGCCGGCCCGGGTTACAGCTTCTTCGACAAGAACAACAACCTGGTCTTCGAGACCAACCCGACGGTGAAGCAGGCCTTCGACACCACGCTGAAGTTCGAGCAGGCCAAGATGACCTCCGACATGGCGATCTTCACCCCGCCGTGGCAGACCGCCCTCAAGCGGGACACCTTCGCCACCCTGCCCTGCCCGTCCTGGATGCTCGGGGGCATCGAGCAGTTCTCCGGCTCGTTCGGCAAGGGCAAGTGGGACGTCGCGGCGGTGCCGGGCAACAGCGGCTACTGGGGCGGCTCCTGGCTGGCCGTGCCCAAGCAGTCGAAGCACCCGAAGGAGGCCGCTGAGCTGGCCAAGTTCCTGACCAGCCCGCAGGGGCAGGTGGGCGCGTTCAAGGACAAGAACACGTTCCCGTCCTCGCCGCAGGCCGAGCAGGACCCGGCGGTGTCCGGGGCCAAGAGCGCCTACTTCAACGACGCTCCGACCGGGCAGATCTTCGGCACCATGGCCGCCCAGGTCAAGCCCGTCTACCTGGGCCCGAAGCACGAGGACGTGCGTGCGGCGGCCGAGAATGTCCTGATCGCCGTCGGCCAGGGCAAGGTCAAGCCGAACGAGGCTTGGAGCAAGGCGGTCGAAGCGGTCAAGAAGGCCGCCAGGTAACCCCGAGGACCGCGGTGGTGGTGCCGCAGCGTGCTCCACAAGCCGGCACCACCACCGCCGCCAACGGGCCCCTGACCGGTCTTCCGTGAAAGGAGGGCGCATGGTCGATCTGCGCCCCGTCCGGCCGGACGCCGAGCCGGCCGCGCCGCCGCCTGACCACCGGCACGCGAAGCGGCGGTCCAGGCTCGCCCGGCTGGACATGAAGCTCTCGCCGTACCTGTTCATCTCGCCGTTCTATGTCGTCTTCCTGATCTTCGGGGCCTTCCCGCTGGTCTTCACGCTCTGGGTGTCCCTGTACAACTGGGGGCTCGCCTCCGGGACGCGCGAGTTCGTCGGACTGGAGAACTTCCGCTTCCTGGTGAGCGACGCCGACTTCTGGCATTCGGTCGTCAACACCTTCGGCATCTTCTTCCTCTCCACGGTCCCCCAGCTGCTGATCGCCCTGCTGATCGCCAACACCCTGAGCCGCCGGATGCGGGCGGCGACCATGTTCCGGATCGGAATGGTCGTTCCGCTGGTCACCTCCACCGCCGCGGTGGCGATCGTGTTCACGCAGCTCTTCGACCGCGACTTCGGCATGATCAACTGGCTGCTCGACCTGGTGGGCGTCAATCCCATCGACTGGCAGGTCAGCCGCGGCTGGTCCTGGGTGGCGCTCGCGACGATGGTCAACTGGCGGTGGACCGGGTACAACGCCCTGATCTACCTCGCCGCGATGCAGGCGATCCCCAAGGATCTGTACGAGGCGGCGGCGATCGACGGCGCGTCCCGGATCAAGCAGTTCTGGCGCATCACGGTCCCGATGCTGCAGCCGACGATCATCTTCACGGTCATCATCTCGACGATCGGCGGGATGCAGCTGTTCGTCGAACCCGTACTTTTCGGCACCGGCACGCCGAACCGGATGGACGGCGGCGCCGTCCACCAGTTCCAGACGGTCACGATGTACATGTTCGACAACGCGTTCATCCATGACCGGTACGGCTACGGCGCCACGATCGCCTGGGCGGTCTTCGTACTGATCATCATCTTCTCCTTGCTCAACTTCCTCGCCATCCGGCGCGCGGGAGGCGCAAAGTGACCACGATCTCCCTGCCCGCCTGGGGGCGCAGGAACGGCAAGCGGCCCCAGTACCGGTTGCGCGGACTGTGGGACGCCAGCCCGCTGACCTACGTGACGCTGATCTTCGCCCTGGTCCTGTCCATCGCCCCGATCTACTGGATGATCGTGGTCGCCACGCGCACCAACGAGGTCGTCGGCGACGTCCCCCCGCCCGTAACCCCCGGCGGGAACCTCGGCTCCAACATCGGGAGACTGTTCGACAACCCCGACGCCTATTTCGCCAAGGGTCTGGTCAACTCGGCGGTCGTGGCCAGCTCGGTCACGATCTCGACGGTGTTCTTCGCCTCGCTGGCCGGCTTCGCCTTCGCCAAGCTGCGCTTCCGCGGCAAGAACGCCCTCTTGCTCACGATCATCGCCACCATGATGATCCCGACGCAGATGGGCATCATCCCGCTCTACATGACCATGGTGAAGCTCGGCTGGCAAAGCCACATGCAGGCCGTCATCGTGCCGTTCCTCGTCACCGGGTTCGGTGTGTTCATGATGCGGCAGTACGCCGCGCAGGCGGTGCCCGACGAGCTCATCGAGGCGGCACGCGTCGACGGCTGCTCGACCTTCCGCATTTACTGGAGCGTCGTCCTGCCCGCCCTGCGACCGGCCGCCGGCGTGCTCGGTCTGTTCACCTTCATGCAGACCTGGAACGACTTCATGTGGCCGCTGGCCGTGCTCAATCCCGAGAACCCGACCGTGCAGCTGTCTATCAACAACCTGGCGAACGCGTACTTCAAGGACTACACGCTCATGTTCGCCGGGACCACCGTGGCAGTGTTGCCGCTTCTCGTCGTGTTCATCGTGTTCGGTCGCCAGATCATCGGCGGAATCATGGAAGGTGCGTTGAAGGCGTGACTACTCACAGATCGCAGACGGAGCTCGAGCTGGCCTTCCCGGCGGGCTTCGTGTGGGGCGTGGCGACTGCGTCCTACCAGGTCGAGGGCGCGGTCGCGGAAGACGGCCGAGGCATCTCCATCTGGGACACGTTCAGCCGCAAGCCGGGCGCGGTGCTCGGCGGCGACACGGGTGACGTCGCGGTCGACCATTACCACCGGTTCCGTGAGGACGTCGCGTTGATGGCCGAGCTCGGCGTCACCGCGTACCGTTTCTCGATCGCCTGGCCGCGCGTCCAGCCGACCGGGTCGGGCCCGGCCAACGAGCCCGGCCTGGACTTCTACCGGCGGCTGACCGACTGCCTGCTGGAGGCGGGGATCGAGCCGTGGGCCACGCTGTACCACTGGGACCTGCCCCAGCCGCTCGAGGACGCCGGCGGCTGGCCCGAGCGTGACACGGCCAAGCGCTTCGCCGACTACGCGGCCCTCGCCCAAGAGGGCCTCGGCGACCGTGTGCACCGGTGGATCACCATCAATGAGCCGTGGTGCGCGGCCTTTCTCGGGTACGCCTCGGGCGATCATGCCCCGGGGCGCCGGGACTCGGCGGCCTCCGTGCGGGCCGCGCATCACCTTCTTCTCGGGCACGGCATGGCGACGGATGCGCTGCGCCGGGCGGGCACGTCCATCGGGCCGGCGTTCAACCTGTACGCCGTGTCGGCGGCGAGCGACGCCGAAGAGGACCTCGACGCCGCCCGCCGCATCGACGGCATGCAGAACCGGCTCTTCCTCGACGCCGCGCTGCGCGGCGCCTATCCGGAGGATGTGCTGACCGATCTGGCGCCGTACGGCCTGCAGGAGGCGATCAGAGACGGCGACATGGCGATCATCGGCACGCCCATCGACGTTCTCGGGATCAACTACTACAGCCGGCACACCGTCACCGGGAAGGAGGGGGCGGCGGGCCACGTGGTCACGTCGCCGTTCGCCGAGGCGTCACCGTGGCCGGGCAGCGAACACGTCTCCTTCGTCACCGGCGGCCGCCCGGTCACCGGGATGGGCTGGGAAATCGACGAGGTGGGGCTGCAGGAGGTCGTCACGCGGGTGGCGACCGAGTACCCGGCCGTGCCGCTGTATGTGACCGAGAACGGCGCGGCCTTCGACGACAAGGTCGTCGCCGACGGCGTTGACGACCCCGATCGCGTCGCCTACCTCGACAAGCACCTGCGCGCCTGCCACGCGGCCATCACCGCGGGCGTGCCCCTCAAGGGCTATTTCGCGTGGTCTTTCATAGACAATTTCGAGTGGGGCTGGGGTTACGCCAAGCGCTTTGGCCTCGTTTACGTCGACTTTCTCACGCAACGCCGCATTCCCAAGACCAGCGCGCGCTGGTTCGGCAACGCCGCCAAGAGGGGCGGCCTGCTAGGTAACGGCAAAGTCACGGCACAATAGAGCAATGACGAGCCAGCAACGACCCACCCTCGAGGCCGTCGCGGCCTTGGCCGGGGTCGGTCGCGGCACCGTTTCGCGGGTGGTCAACGGCTCCCCGAAGGTGAGCCCGCAAGCCCGCGAGGCGGTGCTGAGCGCGATCGACGAGCTGGGGTACGTCCCGAACCGGGCGGCCCGCGCGCTCGTAACGCGACGCACGGACACGGTCGCCCTCGTCATGTCGGAGCTGGAGGAGAAGGTCTTCGCTGAGCCCTACTTCGCCGGCATCATTCGCGGCATCAGTCATGGGCTCGCCGACACCGGGCTCCAGTTGCTGCTGACCATCGCCCACTCCCAGGCGGAGCACAAGCGGTTGGAGCACTACCTCACCGACCAGCACGTCGACGGGGTCCTGCTCAGCGGTCTCCACGGCGACGACTCGCTGCCGCGCCATCTGGAGGAGAACGGAGTGCCGACGGTGTGCGTCGGCGGCCCCGTCGCGCTGGAGCCGGTCAGCTACGTCGACGCGGACAACGCCGGCGGCGCGCGCGAGGCGGTCAACCACCTGATCCAGCGCGGGCGCCGCCGTATCGCCACGATCGCCGGCACCCAGGACATGCGTGTCGGCCTCGAACGACTCGGCGGCTACTGCGAGGCGCTCGCGGCCGCCGGGATGCCGCAGGGCGGGGTCGCCTACGGCGACTTCGGCGAGGAGTCCGGCGCCCAGGCCATGCGCGAGCTGCTGGCCCGTGAGCCGGACCTCGACGCGGTCTTCACGGCGTCGGACCCGATGGCCATCGGCGCCATGCGAGTGCTCAAGGAGAGGGGTCGCCGGATCCCCGACGACGTCGCGGTCGTCGGCTTCGACGACTCGGCGACCGCACGCCACACCGTGCCTCCGCTCACCTCGGTGCACCAGCCGTTGGAGGCCATGGGGCGCGAGATGGCCCGCCTCCTGTACGCCCGCATCAAGGGCGAGACCCCCGAGCACCTCACCGTGATCCTCGAGACCCACCTCGTCGTGCGCGAGTCCTCCTGATCGGCGCGCTCATCGAGGCGGGGCCAGATAAGCGGTTCCGGCCGACAGCACGGCGGCCGCGTCCCGGACGATCTCTTCGATGAGGTCGGCGCAGGCCGGGAGGTCGTCGATGAGGGCGACGACCTGGCCGGCGGCCAGCACGCCGAGGTCGGGCCTGCCGTCGACCATGGCGGCCTTGAGCAGCATCGGGGTGTTGGCCGCCATCAGCACCTGCGACCAGGACAGCTCCCTGCCGCGCTTCATGGCCGCGCCGTCGGCGATCATCGCGCGCCAGGTCAGGCCGGACAGGCGCTTGAAGCGCGCGGCGTTGCGGAACGCCCGCGGCAGCGCGCTCAGCCGGCTCGCGCGTTCGAGCGAATCGACGAGGTCCGTGCGCAGCACGCGGTGGGGCAGGCCGTCCACCTGCCGGGTGACCACGGTCTCGGTCGCGGCGAGGTAGACCTGCTTCACCGCGTCCGGCACCGGGCTTTCCGCCGTGAGCAGGAACCGCGTGCCCATCGCGACGCCGGCCGCGCCGTAGGCCAGCGCCGCGGCCAGCCCGCGCCCGTCGAAGAACCCGCCGGCCGCGATCACCGGAATGTCGACGGCGGCCACCACCTGCGGGAGCAGCAGCGTCGTGGGGAGCGGGCCGGTGTGCCCGCCGCCCTCGCCGCCCTGCACCAGCACGGCGTCGGCGCCCCACGCGGCGACCTTCTCGGCGTGCCGGCGGGCGCCGACCGACGGGATCACCACGACGCCCGCGTCCTTCAGCGCGGCGATCAGCTCGCGCCGGGGCGCGAGCGCGAACGACGCGACTTTGACCCGCTCCGCGACGAGCACGGCGACGCGTTCGGCGGCGTCCGCGGCGTCGGCCCGCAGGTTGACCCCGAAGGGCGCGTCGGTACGGTCCTTGACCTCGCGAATCGCCTCCTTGAGCCGCTCGAGCGGCATGGTGGCCGAGGCGAGCACGCCGAGGCCGCCGGCGTTGGCGACCGCCGAGACCAGCCGGGGGCCGGCGACCCAGCCCATGCCGGTCTGCACCACCGGATGCCGTACGCCGGTGAGCCGCGTCAGCGGGGTGTCCAGCAACCGGTCGCTCACGGCGGCACCTCCCGGTCTCGCAGCCCCCGGGGGTCGAGCACCTCGCGGATGACGCGCAGCTCCTCGGCGGCCGGCGACCGCGTTTCGGGCACATCGGCGGGCACGACGGGCGCGAAGCCGGTGGCGCCGAGCACCTCCCGTACGGTCACGCCGGGATGGACCGAGCGCAGCCGCATCCGATGATCGGGCGTGGCGAAGTCGAAGACGCACAGGTTGGTGACGACGACGCGGATCTCGTGCGCACCGCGATCCCAGCCCACGCCGCTCACCATGTCGACCCGCTCGACGAAGACCCGCGGCGAGTGCTTGGGGACCCAGTAGCTCGTGGTGTCGCAGCGGGTGTTGCCGGGGGCGCCGCGCACCCCGAGGAGCTGCGCCGCGGGCCGGGCCCAGTCGCCGATAGCCGAGATGTTGGAGTTGCCGTACGGGTCGAGCTGGCTCGCGCCCAGCATGACGTGCCGCCGTCCGTTCAGCACCAGCCACAGATGCTCGCGGAAGGGCAGCCAGCCCTCGACGCGCGCCGGCGGCTCGCCGAGCGGCGGGACGTCTCCGGTCAGCAGGCAGGTCCCGTCGTGCGTGATGAGGTCGGGCTCGAAGGTGAGCCGGGCCAGCCGCGCCCCCAGCACGGTGATCGCCCCGCCGATGCCGGCGGCCAGCACCTCGCCGTCGCCGCGGAACGCCTCGGCGCATGCCACCGCGCACACCTCGGCCCGCGTCGGCCCGGTCACCGCGTCCCCCGCTCAGCGTTCGCCGCGCCGCGCGCCTCACGCTCGCTCTGTGCCTCACGCTCGCTCATGGGGCGGCCTCCTCGTGCCAGCGGCGGACGGCGCCTTGGTAGGCGGCCTCGTCGCCGGCGAGGAAGCGGTCGCGAAACTCCGGCCACTCGGTCCTGGAGTACATCCGCTGGAAGGCCTCGTCGCGCTCGTGGTCGGGCTCGCAGGAGGTGAAATGCGCTCCGTTCGGCGTCTCGACCACGCCGGCCACGTGGGCGCGGCTGATCAGGAGGCTCTGCAGCGGCCCCTCTTCGAGCAGGCCGGCGGCGTCGGCCAGCCGTTCGCAGGAGACGTAGGTGCGGTCCGCCGCCTTCGCGTAGAGGTCGTCGAGGTAGGGGTCGGGCCCGAGATATCGCGCGTTGCCGCGCCGGTCGGCCCGGTTGAGGTGGACGAAGGCGACGTCCATGGTGAGCGCGGGCACGGCGACCAGTTCCTCGCCGTCCGGATGCGCTGCGCTGGGGTAGGGCGAGCGGACCGTGCGCAGCTCGGGGTTCACGCGCAGCACGTCCGAGCCGAGGCCGGCCGGGGTGGGCAGGAAGGGCAGCCGGTGCGCGGCGGCGTAGAGCCCGAACATGAACATGCCCTCGTCGTACTCGGTGAACTCGATCGACGCCTGTTGGCGAGCCCGCCGGAAGTGCGGCTCGAGCGGGATCGAGTCGAGCGTGACGAACGGCGCGATCAGCCGGCTCACCTTCCCGGCCGCGCACAGCAGCCCGACGTCGGGTCCGCCGCACGAGACGACCGTCAGCCCGGTGACCGGCGTCCGGCAGATGCCGCGTACCAGGGCCATCGGCTTGCGCCGCGAACCCCAGCCGCCGATGCCGATCGTCATGCCGCTGCGCAGTGAGCCGACGGCCTGCTCGATCGACATGACCTTGCCCGCCGGCGCGGCCGAGGCGGGGGTCGCCGCCATCACCGCGCCGTCCGCCGGTTCCGGACGAAGGCGGCCCGGCCGTCGTCGCCGGCGCCGGCGAGGTTGAGCTCGAAGGTGAAGCCCTGCTCGAACCGGTAGCTGCGCTTGACGTCGACGGGGTCGATGCCGTTGAGCGATTCCTTGGCCCGCCGGATCACGTACGGATCCTTGGCCGCGATCTCGCCGGCCACGTCGAGGGCGGCGGCGCGGAGCCGGTCGCGCGGCACGACCGACAGCACCGAGCCGTACTCATGCAGTTGCCGGGCGGTCGCGGTCCGGCAGGTGTAGACCATGGCCCGCATGAGGTGCTGCGGCACCAGCCGGGCCAGGTGGGTGGCGGCGCCGAGCGCGCCGCGGTCGACCTCCGGCAGCCCGAAGGTCGCGTCGTCGCCGGCGACGATGATGTCGGCGCTGCCCGCGAGCCCCACGCCGCCGCCCAGGCAGAAGCCGTGGACGGCCGCGATCACCGGCACCGGGCAGTCGTATACGGCGGCGAACGCGGCGGCGCAGCCGCGGTTCGCGCCGAGCAGCACATCGAAGGACGCCTCGTCCCGCTGCATCTCCTTGATGTCCACGCCGGCGTTGAAGCCGCGGCCCTCGGCGCGGAGCACGACCACCCGGATCTGGGGGTCGGCGCCGGCCGCGGCGATCGCGTCGGCGAGTTCGAACCAGCCGCTGACCGGCAGCGCGTTCACCGGCGGTACGTCGACGACGACCTCCGCGATGCCTGGAGCGGGGACGTCCTGAGTGATGCTCATGCACGCACACCCTTGCCTGCTATACCTAACGCTTGCTTGGTAAGTTAGCATCAAGCGTGATCACCTACGACTACAGGGACCATTGCGTCCTGGTCACCGGGGGCACCAGGGGCATCGGCGCCGGCATCGCGGCCGCCTTCCTCGCCGCCGGGGCCGATGTGGTCGTGTGCGCTCGCCACGAACCGCCTGACCCGCCCGCCGCCGCGGGCCGCGCGGCGTCGTTCGCGGCCGCGGACGTACGGGACGCGGCGCAGGTCGACGCGCTGATCGAGACCGTGGTCGACCGGCACGGGCGGCTCGACGTCGTGGTCAACAACGCCGGCGGATCGCCGTACGCCCCGGCCGCCGCCGCCTCGCCCCGGCTGCACGCCAAGGTCATCGAGCTGAACCTCACGGCCGCGCTGCATGTCGCGCAGCGGGCGCACCGCGTCATGAGCGACCAGGAGACCGGCGGGGCCATCGTGATGATCGGCAGCGTCAGCGGCGTGCGACCGTCGCCGGGAACGGCCGCCTACGGCGCGGCCAAGGCGGGCCTGCACCACCTCGCCGCCTGCCTCGCCGCGGAGTGGGCGCCGAAGGTGCGCGTCAACACCGTGATCGCCGGGCTCGTCGACACGGGGTCCGGGGACGAGCAGAGCGATCACTACGGCGACGCCGCGACCCGCGCGGCCATCGGCGCGACGATTCCGGCGGGCCGGCTCGCCAGGCCCGCCGACGTCGCCCAGGCGTGTCTGTTCCTCGCGGGCCCGCAGGCCTCCTACATCACGGGGGCCGCCCTGCAGGTCCACGGCGGCGGCGAGCACCCCGCGTGGTCCGGCGTGGTCCGGCCGCGGTAACCCCTGGGAATTCAGGGGCCGCAGGGGTTGAAGCGGTGTGCGCAGGTTGTCATGCTGTATCGATCACGTTGCTCAACGTCGTCAGCCGCCGTTTTCCGCCGTAAGGGTCCTACCGTGAATCGACCTACGTACCTGCGCATGGCCGATGATCTGCGCCGGAAGATCCTCGAAGGTGATCTCCCGCCGCGCTCTCGAGTGCCGTCACGGGCGCAGCTGTCCAAGCAGTACGAGGTCTCCGACCGCGTGGCCGTGGAGGCCGTGCGCGTCCTCGCAGCCGAAGGATTCGTCGAGGGCCGCCCGGGATCGGGGACCTACGTCCGCGAACGCCCCGCCCCCCGGCGGCTGCGCCGCGGCGGCTTCCACGAGCAGGCGGGCGGGTCGGCGTTCACCGCGGATCTGGCCCGTCAAGGGCGCTCGGGCACGTGGCGGTCCAGTTCGGAGACGACCACGGCGGCACCCCTGATCGCCGATCGGCTGGGCATCGAGCCGGGCGCCTCCGTGGTCCGCACCGACTACGTCTACGTCGACGACGGCGAGCCGGCCATGCTCATGGCCTCGTGGGAGCCGCTCGCGATCACCGGCGGCACCTCGATCACCTACCCGGAGGAGGGGCCGTTCGGCGGCTGCGGGGTGGTGGAGCGGATGGCCGCGATCGACGTCACGGTCACCCATGTCACGGAGAACGTCACGGCGCGGCCGGTGCTCGACGGCGAGGCCCATCTGCTCGACGTGCCGCGCGGTTCGATCGTCGTCGTGGTGCGCCGCACCTACGTGGCGGGGGAGCGGCCGGTCGAGACGGCGGACATCGTGGTCGCGGCCGACCGATACGAGTTCTCCTACGAGTTCGCCGCCGCCGCGCCGATCGGCCGCTAGCGGAGGTCTTCGAGGTCCGGCGACGGTCTGTCCGGCGATTGTTCGTCGGGCGATGGTTCGTCGAGCGGTGGTTCGTCGGGCGGCAGCTGTGCGGCCGCGCCGCCCGCCTCGGTGAGGCGTTCGCGCAGCGTCCGGGCCAGCTCGTCGCTTTGGCTGGTGAGCCTTTCGATGGCCGTCAGGGCCAGATCGTCGCGGACGGCGCCGGCCACCAGGTCGTCGTACTCGTGGGCACGGGCCGCCAGCGCGTCGAGGTGGCGCTGCGCCCGGTAGGCCTCGTCGGCGGCCCGGGTGCGCTCGGCGTACCGTTCGAGCGCCTCGATCCGGCGGGTCACGGCCACCACCGAGATCTCCAGCTTCTCGCGCAGCGGGCGCAGGGCCGCCTCGACCTCGGGGATGGAGCTGGAGTCAAGGATCTCGCGCTGCTCTCGGCGCAGCTTGGACTGCCGGGACAGCACCTGCGCGATCTCCCACTCCTGCCGGGGCAGCGTGACCTCGTTGTCGACGGTGTCGAGCAGCCCCTGCTTGTTGACCTCGGATTCTCGTACGGCGTCGATGGCGGTCTGCGCGCGGGCGAGCAGGTCCTGACCGGTCGCGTCGAAGTCGTCCGGGGTCAGGTAGCGGTCGCGGCGGTGGCGCAGCGCTCTGGCCCGCCGGACGTCGTCGCCGAGGTAGCCGACGAGCAGGCCCGTCAGCGCGATGGGCACGATGGTCGCGCCCGACCAGGGGCCGAGGAAGACGAAGGCCAGCAGGCACAGCGCGAGCAACGACATGCGCGACAGCCGGAGGCGCAGTCGGTGCCCGCGGTCGGCGACGATCGCGTCCAGTTCGCCGCGCAGGCTGGGGTCGGCGACCGCGCGCGGCGGTCCGTCGGCGGTGCCGGCGCCGCCGCGGCCGGCACCGGCGTGTCCGCCGCCGTCACCGCCTTCCGCGGAGGTGTGGAAGACCAGCTCCCAGTGGCTGGGCACGCGCGTTTCGAACGCGAAGTCGTCAGGCGCGATGTCGACCTCGACCGGGCCCGCGGGCAGCGGCCACATGCCGACCCAGCGTTCGCCGCCCGACCCGGTGAAGCGGACCCACCACCCGCCCTTGGCGTCGGCGCAGCGGTAGCGGCCCGGGCTGATGTCGATGCCGACGAAGAACGTGCCTGACCCCGGGACGGTGGTGGCGTGTCCAGGGGTCACGTGCAACCTCCCCGCCGCGGACCTCAGGCGGCCGTCCACCCCGATGAACCGAAGGCCCGTTGGACGGCACCGTTGGACCTACCCAGGTTCCCCGCGGCTCATGACCCAACTTTTCGGCTTTGATCGACGAATTCCGGAGCACGCCGGATGAGCAGGGAGAACGCCGCCAAGGTGATCGCATCGATGATCTCTCCCGCGCCGAGCATCTCCACCAGCTCCGCGCCGGCGAACCAGCGCTGGGCCATGCCCTGCTCGGTGTGTTCGCGGGCGGACGGCCCCGCGGTCAGGTCGGTGGCCAGGAAGACCTCGCACCGCTGGCTGGTCAGGCCCGGGGCGATGGCCATCTGGCCGATCCGCTCCAGCCTGCCGGCGCGCAGTCCGGTCTCCTCCGCGAGCTCGGCCCTGGCCAGCTCCTCGATCGCCCCCGAGCGGCCGTCCGACCAGGTGCCCTGCGGAAACTCCCAGGAGCGCCGCGCGATCGGGTAGCGGTACTGCTCGACGAGATGGCAGCCGCCGCGCTCCATCGGGATGACCAGCGCCGCGGTGGGCTTGTCGACCACCGAGTAGATGCCGGGCGAGCCGTCGGGCAGCCGGATCCGGTCTTCCCGCAAGGACAGCCAGCGGTTCTCGTAGACGAGCCGCGAAGAAACCTGGATCATGCACTCACCTTAGGATCGACGCCCATGGATCCGCCCGAGGCCCCGCTCGCGGGGCGGCCCGAACAGCCGGAGCAGCCCGAGCCGTCCGAGCGGCCCGGGCGGCCCGAAGAGCTCGAGATGCCCGACGCCGCGTCCTGGGCGATGCAGCTCGCCGTGCGCGCCGAGCGGGCCCACCCGCCCGCGCACCGCGCCGTGTGCGCGGCCGCGGCCATGGCGGTGGCGCGCGTGCTCACCGAGCCGGACGAGCGGTGGCAGGAGGCCGTGCGGCGCTGGGAGGCGGGGCCCGTCCGCAAGGTGACCCGACGGGCCCGCGGCGTCCGGTGGACGGCCGTACAGCGGCTGCCGGGCGTCACCGTCGAGTGGGCCGGGGCCGAGGTGCGGGCGTTCGTGCCCGCTCCGGTGACGCGGGTGCCGCCGGAATTGGCCAGGCTCCAGGTCGCCGGCCTCGACCTTCCCGACGAATCGGGCGACGCGGGTGACTCCGGCAAATCATCTGAAACTCCACCGCCGATGCCACCGTACGCGGCCATCGCGCTCAATCCGGCCGTGCGGATGAGCACCGGCAAGGCGGCCGCCCAGTGCGGGCACGTCGCCCACCTGCTGGTACGGCAAGCCGCCGAGCCGGACCGATCGGCCTGGATCGCGGCCGGCGCGCGCGTTCACCTGGTCCGTGTCGCGGGCGGCGAGGCGTGGGCGCGCGCCGTCGCCGGCGCCGCCGTGACCGTCCGCGACGCCGGATTCACCGAGGTGCCCGCGGGCACCATGACGGCGGTCGGCCGGATCGTCAGGGCAGCACCACGGCCACGGGCCTGATCCCGGCCCGCTCGATCAGGGCGGGCAGGCGGGCGGCCCATGGGTGGTGGTCGGCCGGCAGGCCCCGCGGGTTGTCCACGACGTAGCGGACGACCCCGCCCGTACGCCGTTCGAGCCACGTCGCGCCGACCGACCGCAGCACGTCGGCCGCCCGCGCCGCGTCGGCGGCGGCGACGGTGAGCCGGATCGGCGACTCCAGCGACGGCAGCGCCGCCGCGGCCCGCGTCGCCGGCGCCTGGTCGCGCGGTGACAGCGCCGCCACCCGCGCGGCGGGATCGGGCCCGACGACGGCGTTGTAGAGCAGCTTGGCCGTGCCGTCGGTGAACGCCCGGAAGTTCGGCTCGGCCGCGAACACGACCGTTCGCCCCCGGCCCACCGGTTCGTCCACGACCGCCGCCGTGCCGCCGAGTTCCGCGGCGCCCTGCTCGTACCCGGACACGAACCAGTCAGGGGAGTCCGCGGCCGGGTACGAGACGGCGACGCGCGCGGGGTCGGCCTCCCGCATGACGAGGTCGAAGGAGTAGAACTGCCACACCGTGTCGCCGACCCCCGTGGCCAGCGGGCTCGACGGCGAGACCTTCGCCCGCAGCAGCGAGCCGGGCACGTCGGAGGCCGGCGCGCTCAACACCGCGCTGGTGAGGCCGAGCTGGGCGGCCAGCTGCGCGCCGCCCTGCCACCCGACGTAGCGGCCGCCGGCCGCGACCCACTGCTGGAGCGCCGCGCGGCCGCCGTCCCCGAGCGCCGTGCTCGCGGCCGCGGCCGGGCCGTTGGGCACCAGCAGCACCTCGGCGTCGCCGAGCCCGCCGGCGGCAACGTCGGCCGGAGTGAGCAGCGAGAACGGCAGCTTCCACACCCGGTCGAGCCGGTCGCGGAGCCATCCGGTCGACTGGACTGCCGACGACGACGTGCCCAGCCGCAGCACGGCGATCTTCGGCGGCCGAGCGGGCGGCCGCGGCCCGCCCGGCGCGGGCAGGGCGGCGAGCCGGACCGCACGGGGCCGCAGCACGGCGCCGGAGGAGCCGCCGGAGACGTTCGCGAGGAGCGGCTGGCTCCAGGCCGTCACGTCGAAGAAGTACGCGAACGGCGTGTAGCTGTCCTCGTTCAGCATGGCCTGGATCCAGTGCTTTTGTCCCTGGGCCATCGAGATCCAGTACGTGCCCGCCGGCAGCGTCGTGCTCGTCACCGGCCGCCCGTACGGTTTGTAGTCGGGCACGCGCAGCGGCCGGGTGAGCCGGTGCACGGTCACGCCCATGCGCTGCAGCCGCCGCACGATCGTCGCGACCTCGGCCGCCTTGGCGGGGTCGGCCGCGCGCAGGAAGTAGTGGCGCACCTTGCGGTCGGGCACCTGCGTGACGACCTCGTTCGGCGGGTTGTAGATCTGGTTGGGCTCCAGCTCGCCGGCCACGCCCTCCTGGTAGGCCCGCACGGCCGCCTGGTGCCACTGGCTCAGCAGCTGGGCGCGGCGACCGGCCGCCGCCGACAGCGAGACCCACTGGGTGAGGTACTGCTCCTCGGTCCGCTCCGGGTACGGGCTGGCGCCGCCCTTCTCGAACGTCATGCCGGCCGCGAGGAACCCCGTGGTCGGGACCGAGTCGCCGTATCCCATGTAGAACAGGTCGTAGACGTCGCGGTTGAAGAAGTCGATGCCCCGCCGGGTGAACTCCGCGGCCATCGGCGCGCCGTAGACGTTGTTGATCCAGTCGATGCTCTCCTCGGCGATCTCGTGGTAGATCGGGTCGGCGTTGGGCGGGAAGAAGTACGACGTGCCGCCCATCTCGTGCGCGTCGATGTAGAGCACGGGCGGCAGCTCGTTGAGCAGCGCCAGCTTGCCGTCGGTCTCGGGCTGGGTGCGCGCGAACCAGTCGCGGTTCATGTCGAAGCCGTAGGCGTTCTGCCGGGTGCCGGCCTCCCGCCCGTCGGGGTTTTGGACGGGCACGATCACCACGACGGCGTTGTCGAGGATGCGGGTGGCCGCGCAGTCGCTCCGGTCGGCGAGGTCGCGCAGCGTGCGCAGCGCGGCGTCGGTCCCGCTCGGCTCGTTGCCGTGCACGTTGGCGGTGACCCACAGGATCGGCCGGGCGGTGCGGGCGAGCCGCGCGGCCGTCCCGGCCGCGGTGTGCGGATCGCGCAACGCCGCCGCGTCGCGTCGCACGCCGGCCAGGTCGCGCAGCACCCGCGGCTGGGCCACGATGGCGTACTTCAGCGGCCGGCCCTGCGCGCTCGTGGCCAGCGTGCCGGAGATCACCCGATCGCTCGCCGCGGCGACCGACTCCAGATAGCGGTCGGATTCGGCCACGGTCGACTGGCGGCTGCCGAGGTCGAAGCCGAGGACGTCCTTGGGAGCCGGGACCTCGCCCCGGTAGACGGGCGTGGTCTGGGTGGCGTCACAGGTGGCCTGCCGCGCGGCGGCGGGCGCGGCCAGGGCCAGGGGCAGCGGCAGCACGGCCACCGCGGCCAGCGCGAGCAAACGGCCTCTCATGACCCCTAAAGCTGGCACCGGCCGCCGCGCCCACCAATGGCAACAATTGCCAAGACACCGGCCGGACCTGGCCTGTTGCCGATCTCCAGCGCGTCAGGGCCGCGGCTCGCGGGGGAGGCCCAGGACGCGTTCGGCGATGATGTTGCGCTGGATCTCGCTGGAGCCGGCGTAGATCGTGTCGGCGCGGCTGAACAGATACAGCCGCTGGAGGTCGTTCGGCTGGTCCGGCGCCGCGGTGAGCAGCCCCGCCGCGCCCTGCGCGGCCATCGCGAGCTCGCCCAGCCTGCGGTGCCACTCCGACCAGTAGAGCTTGCCGATCGACGCCTCGGGTCCGGGTTTTCCCGCCGACAGGGAGGTCATGGTGCGCAGCGCCGTCACCCGCATGATCTCCAGCTCGATCCAGGACCGCACGAGTCGGTCCCGCAGCACCGGATCGGCGGCCGCGCCGGTCCGCCTGGCCATGGCGACGACCGCATCGAGCTCGCGCCGGAAGCCGATCTGCTGACCGAGGGTGGCAGCGCCCCGCTCGTACCCGAGGGTCGCCATCGCCACCCGCCAGCCGTCGCCGGGCGCGCCGACGATGTTCTCGCGGGCCGTCCGCGCCCCGTCGAAGAACACCTCGTTGAACTCGGTCCCGCCGGTCATCTGGACGATGGGCCGCACCGTCACGCCGGGCTGGTCCATCGGCACGAGCAGGTACGACAGGCCGCGGTGCCGGTGCGAGCCGGGCTCGGTGCGGCAGAGCACGAAACACCAGTCGGCGACGTGCGCCAGCGACGTCCAGATCTTCTGGCCGTGCACGACCCACTCGCCGCCCGCGGGTTCGGCCCGGGTCCGGACGGCCGCGAGGTCGGATCCGGCGTCCGGCTCGGAGTACCCCTGGCACCACAGCTCGTCGCCGGCCCGGATCGGCGGCAGGAACCGGGCGCGCTGCTCCGCGGTGCCGAACTCGATGATCGTGGGGCCGATCAGGCCTTCGCCGATGTGCCCCACGCGGTGCGGCGCGTCGGCGAGGGCGTACTCCTCGTGGAAGATCACCTGATGCTCGAGCGGGGTGTCGCGCCCGCCGTGCGCGGCCGGCCAGCCGAGGCAGGTCCATCCGGCCGCGCCCAGCCGACGCTCCCAGGCGCGGCGCAGCTCGAAGCCCTCGTGCTCGCGCCCCGGCCCGCCGAGCCCTCTGGCACCGGCGAACTCGCCGGTGAGGTTGGCCGCCAGCCAGGCACGTACCTCGTCCCGGAACGCCGAAGCCGAGGACGGGCCCGCCGGCGGCGGGTCAGCCATCGAAGCGTCCGTACCCGCCCTTGTAGAAGACGAGGGGTTCGCCGTCGTGGTGCTTGTCGAGGTGGTGCACGCGGGCGACGACGATCAGGTGGTCGCCGGCCACGTACTCGGACTCGACCGAGCACTCGATCCAGGCCAGCGCGCCGTCAAGGACGGGGCTGCCGCTGGGGGAGGTGGTCCATTCGAGGCCGGCGAACTTGTCGCCGCCCTTGACGGCCAGCTGCAGGCACACCTCGGTCTGCGGCTCGCTCAAGATGTTGATGCACTGCCGGTCGGCGCTGCGCAGCTTGGGCCAGGTCGAGCTCGTATGCGCGACACAGAACCCGACCAGCGGCGGGTCGAGCGAGACGGACGTGAAGGAGTTGGCGGCCAGCCCGGTGGGGGCGCCCGATTCCGGGTCGACCGCCGTGATGGCGACCACGCCCGTGGCGAACCGGCCGAGGATCGACCGGAACCGCATGCTGTCGATGTTGGTCACCGGCCGGGCGGACGAGCCGTTGGCCGGTGCGGTCGGAGGAGCGTCGGTGCCGCGACCGGATTCGGCGGCGGGGGACCTGCTCACGCGTCGTTGCATGGAGCCGGGCCGGTCTGCCGATCCGTACGGACGTGCCGCCGCCGCTGAGGCGCCGTCGGCCATGACCCGTTCCCTTCTCTTAGCCAAGCGCTTGCTTGGACGATAGGGGGGCGCTCGATGAGTGTCAAGCAGACCCTTTTTCGTCCACCCTTCATATTGACCAGCTAAGTCGACCAATGGTCCAGGGATTCCACATAGGAGAAATCTCATTCCAAATGCTTATGAGCTCTCGGCCCAAAGTCTGACCACACGGGCCGGAGGCCCGCGTTGACAGCGGAGGCGCCCCGTGCCTAGGGTCATTGGCCAAGCGCTTGCTCGGTAGAGGGAGCACCATGGCAGCGGCCACCTTCCGCGACAAGGCGGCGATCGCGGGCGTCGGTTACACCCCGTTCAGCCGGGACTCCGGCGTGTCGACGCTGACGCTCGCGGTGGAGGCGATCTTGGCGGCGCTCGCCGACGCGGGCCTCGGGGTCGACGACGTCGACGCGCTCGCCACCCACCGCGTCGGCGACTCCACCCCGCCGTGGGTGGTGGCGCCCGCGCTGGGGGTGCCCGAGGTGACGTGGTATCTCGACCAGTTCGGCGGCGGCAGCGTCTCGCACTCGGTGGTCGGCCAGGCCGCCATGGCGGTCGCCGCGGGCGTGGCCGAGACCGTCGTGTGCTACCGGGCGATCAACGCACGCTCGGAGTTTCGCATGGGCGGCACCGGACGCGCCCCCGCCCCCGTCTTCGACGTGCAGTACCAGGCGCCCTACGGCTACGTCGCGCCGGCGCAGCAGTTCGCCATGGCCGCGCGCGCCCACATGATCCGGTACGGCACGACGCACGAGCAGTTCGGGCACGTCGCGGTCGCGCAGCGGGCCCACGCGGCGCGAAACGAGCGGGCGCTCAAGCGCGCCCCCATCACGCTCGACGACTATCTCGCCTCGCGCTGGATCGCCGAGCCGTTCCGGCTGCTCGACTGCTGCCTGGAGACCGACGGCGGCTGCGCCGTGGTCGTGACGTCCGCGGCGCGCGCCCGCGACCTGCGGCGCCCGCCCGTGCTGATCTCCGGCGCGGTGTGGGGCGGCGGCGACAGCCTCCTCTCGGGCGCCGGCGCCGCCGGCGGAACCGACCTGACCGTCTCGGAGGCGAGCAGGATCGCGCCGCGGCTCTATGCCATGGCGGGTGTCGGCCCGGCGGACATCGACGTGGCCGAGATCTACGACTGCTTCACCTACTCGGTGATCGTCCAGCTGGAGGACTACGGCTTTTGCGCGAAGGGCGAGGGCGGGCCGTACGTCGCGTCCGGCGCGACCAGGCTCGGCGGCGCACTGCCCGTCAACACGCACGGCGGGTTCCTTTCGGAGGGCTACGTGCACGGCATCAACCACATCGCCGAGGCGGTGTCCCAGCTGCGCGGCGCGGCGGGCGACCGCCAGGTGCCGGGCGCCGAGGTCGCCTTGTCCACCGCGCAGCCCGGCTACATCCTCGCCGGCACCTCGGCGCTGATCCTGCGGGCCGGCACGTGAGCGGGGCTCGCCCCCGCGGGGGCCCGGCGGCGCGGCCGGCCGAGGACAGGGACTCGGCGCCGTGGTGGGAGGCCGTGCGCCGGCACGAGCTGCTGGTCCAGCGCTGCGCGGGCTGCGGCATGCTCCGCTTTCCCGCCCGGGTCGTGTGCAACCGGTGCCGCTCGCGCGACGCGGACTGGGTGCCGGCGCGCGGCACGGGGCGGGTGGTGAGCTGGATCGTCAACCACCAGCCCTTCCTGCCGGGCATGTCGGCCGACGAGCCCTTCGCCGTGCTGTTGGTGCGGCTAGACGACGGCGCGGACGCGGGCGCCGACATCCACATGTACGGAAATCTCGTCGGCGCCGATCCCAGCACGATCACCCCCGGCATGGCGGTCGAGGCGGTTTTTGTCGACATCGATGACAATTTCACTCTCGTCCAATGGCGCCCAAAGGGGTAGTGCGGCGCCCATGATTGCCCTACTCTCCGGTAGCCAGATGGTCTCGAGTCGGCAGAGGCCGTCCCGCGAGCCGAGGGAGCGCGTGTATGAGCGGTGGCGAAGCCGGCCGTGACGACGCGGGCGGCCTGCGGCTGCGGGACTTCTACGAGACGCCGGCCGTGCCCGTGCGATCCGGGCAGCTGCGCACCCGCCGCCTGATCGTGCTGCTCGATCGCATCCTCGCCGGCGCGGACGGGTCGCTGAGCATCGTCGATGTCGGCTGCGGCGACGGGATGGGCACCGAGCTGACCGCCGCCCGCGCCGCCGGCCATCACGTCGTCGGCGTGGACTGGGCCGCGGGCCCGCTCAAGCAGGCCGCCGAGCGCGGGCTGACGCTGGTGCGCGGCTCGCTGGACGACGGGCTGCCCTTCGCCTCCGGCAGCGTCGACGTCGTGATCCTCAGCGAGGTCGTCGAGCACCTGGTGGACACCGACGGCGGCCTGGCCGAGCTGTACCGCGTGCTGCGGCCCGGCGGCCACCTCCTGCTGTCGACCCCCAACCTGGCCGCCTGGTTCAACCGCGGGCTGGTGCTGGCGGGCGTCCAGCCCATCTTCTCCGAGGTGAGCCTGCGCCGGATCTACGGCCGCCCGGGCAGCGTCGTCGCCGGCCACCTGCGGCTGTTCACCAAGCGGGCGCTGACGGGGTTCCTCGCCGACCTGGGATTCTCCGGCATCAGGGTCTCTGGCGCCTGCTATCACGATGTGCCGGGGCCGCTGCGTCCGCTCGACCGGTGCTTCCGGGTCGTCCCCGGGCTGGCGGCCATCTTGATGGTGCACGCGAGAAAGCCGGTGTGACGTGGTCTTCGGCATCGTCGTCGCATTGTTCGCCACCGTGATCTACAACGCGGGGTTCGTGCTGGAGAAGCGGGCGCTCAGCGACCTGCCGCCGATCAGCGCGCGGCACGTGGGGCGCCTGCTGCGCGTGCTGGCCACGAGCCCGCGCTGGCTCGTCGGGTTCGGCGTGCTCGGCGTCGGGCTGTGCTGCCAGATCCTGGCCCTGTCCCTGATCCCGCTCAGCGTGGCGCAGCCGATTCAGATCTCCGGGCTGGCGCTGCTCGTCGTGTTCTCGGCCGTCTTCCTCGGTGAGCGCGCCTCGCGCCGGGAGTGGGCCGGCCTCGGCGTGCTGGCGGCGTCCCTGGTGCTCATCTACCTGTCGCTGGAGCCGGGCAGGGACAAGGTCGGGACCAGCGCGCACGGCTGGGTCATGGCCACACTGGCCCTGGGCACTGTGGCGGTCGGCATCACCGTCTTCGTGGTCGCCGGCCGGCGCCGCCGCCGGCCCGCCTCCGGAGCGCTCTACGGCGCCGCGGCCGGGCTGATGTACGGCGTGGCCGGCCTGCAGGCCAAGGGCATGGCCGGCTTCTTCGCCCAGCACCTGAACGACAGGACCGGCGGATTCGTGCTGCAGGCGATCACGTCGCCGTACCCGTACCTGCTGGTCGTGATGTCCGGGGCCGGTCTCGTGCTGTTCCAGACGGGCCTGCAGCGCGGGCGGGCGTCGATCGTGGTGCCGGTGTCGAACGTCGTGGGCAGCGTCTACCTCATCATGACCGGCACCATCGCCTTCGGCGAGCCGCTCCCGCAGGACCCGATGCGGCTGACGTTCCGGCTCGCGGGCTTCGTGGTGGCGACGATCATCGTGGTGCTGCTGCCCACCCACGAGCGCGAGGCGCCCGTGGTCCGCGCCAAGCAGCTGGCGTCGGCGGGGTCCTGAGCGGCGCCGCGGGGCCGGCTATCCGCGCTCGCCCCCCGATCCGCTCAGCGCCATGGCGCGCAGCGCCGGCTTGTCGACCTTGCCGTTGACGTTCGCCGGCAGCGCGTCGACGACGATCACCTCGCGCGGCACCTTGTAGTCGGACATGTTCGCCCGCGCCCACTCGATGACCGCGTCCGGCTCGACCGCGGCGCCCGGTGCGGGCACGACGAAGGCCCACCCCGCCTCGCTCCTGCCGGCGGCCGCCGGGCCGGCCGCTGGAACGCCGACGACGGCCGCCTGGGCCAGGCCCGGATGCCGCAGCAGCAGCGCCTCGACCTCCGCGGGATAGACGTTGAAGCCGCCGACGATGAACATCTCCTTCTTGCGGTCCACGATGGTGAGGTTGCCGCGCTCGTCGAGGACGCCGATGTCGCCGGTGCGCAGCCGGCCCCGTTCGTCGATGACCGCGGCCGTCTGCTCCGGGTCGTTCCAATAGCCCCGCATCACGCCGTACCCGCCGATCACGATCTCGCCGCGCTCGCCGGGCGGCAGCTCCTTGCCGTCGTCGTCGACGATGCCAATCGACACCCCGGGGACCGCGCGACCCGCGGACCCCGCGACGACCTCGACCGGATCGTCCGCCCGGGTCATCGACACGACGGTGCCCTCCATCAGCCCGTACGCGTTGATCATGCGTTCCAGGCCGACGCGGTCCAGGAGCCGCCTGATCAGCTCGGGCGGCACCGCAGCCGCGCCGCAGATCGCCACGCGCAGCGAGGAAACGTCGTGGCCGCCGAGCTCGTCGAGAACGCGGAAGAACAGGGTCGGCGGCCCGGCCAGCACGCTGACTCGCTCGCGTTCGATCATCGTCATCAGCTCGTCGGGGGCGAACCGCGCGATCGGCAGCATCGTGGCGCGCTTCAACACGCACGCGAGCAGCCCGGCGTTCAGCCCGAACCCGTGGGAGAACGGCGCGATGATCGGGTACCGGTCGCGCGGCCCGAGGGTGACGATCTCCGCCCAGTCCCAGTAGCCCCGCAGCAGCTGCGCGTGGTGCAGCATCACGCCCTTGGGCGTGCCGGTGGTGCCCGACGTCGCCATGATCTCGGCGAGGTCGTCGGGGTCCACGGCCAGCGCGCGCTCCTCGGCGGCATCGGTCGCGACCGCGGCGCCGCCGGCGAGGAAGTCGTCCCACGCCTGCGTGCCCGGCCCCGGGGGCACCGGTCCGTGAGAGATCACATGCTCGAGCGCGGCGAGGTCGCGGCAGGGGCGGCCGGCGCCCGGCCCGCCGCCGGCCTCCGTCAGCATGCGCAGGCAATCGGCGCCCGGCTCGCCCGCCGCGACGACCAAGACCTTCGCGCCGACCTCGCGCAGGAACCGCGCCGCCTCGGCGCCCTTGAACCTGATGGACAGCGGCGCGATGATCGCGCCCGCGTCCCACACCCCGTACGCCGTGACCACCCACGCCGGGGTGTTCGGCGCCCAGACGGCCACCCGGTCGCCCGGCCGGACGCCGAGCGCGATCAGTCCCCGGGCGACCTCGGCCGCCCGCGCGGCCAACTCGGCGAGCGTCAGCGGGGCCGGCGCCGCGCCGCCGACGACCTCGGCGTCGCCGTGTCGCGCCGCCAGGTCCCGGAGCATCCGGGGAATCGTTCCCCACTCGGGCACCGGCATGGTCTCCATAGGAGCCTCCCGACGTGGCCGCCGGCGTGACCCGCGGCCCTCACAGCTTCGTACGGTCGCGGCCGAGGTGGTGGCCGCGCAGATCGGTGACCGACCCGGGCCGGACCGCCGCCGAGGTCTGTTCCTCGACGACGACGTCGATGGCGACCGGAGTGATCGCGGCCAGCGCCTGCACGATCCGCCCCCGCCACATCGGGTTCGCGACGAGCGTGTCGCGGCCGAACGTGACGTGCACGGCGGCCGCGTCGAGCGTGCCCTCCCGGCTGATCCGCAGGTCCCAATGGGTGATCCCGTCGATCGCGGCCAGCGCGGCGGCCACCCTCGGGATCGACACCCAGCGGCCCCGCACCAGCACGTGCTCGCCGGCCGTGTGGGCCGGGGCGGGGATCCCGTCACCGCCGCCACGGGCCAGCTGGCCGGTGCGCAGCACGGCGCCGGCCAGGGACGAGTGCCAGGCGGGCGTGACGACGAGCTCGGCAAGGCCGTCGGGGTAGGGCGGGTCGAGAATCAGGTCCTTGTCCGGCGGCGCCGCCGCGAGCAGGCCCGCGCGGGCGGGGGTGAGGAACGGGCCGGCGGCCGCCCGGTGCGCGATCGGCAGCCCGAAGAACGGATCGGCGTACACCTCGGCCACCGCCGCTTCGAACTCGGCGGCGAGGTGGGCCGGGCAGCCGGGCGAGGGGATCTCGCCGACCAGCAGGATGCGGCTCAGCTCCAGGTCGAGCGGATCGAGCAGGAACTCCAGATGCAGCCGGGCGAGGAAGTCCATCGCCCCGGTCGGAGTGATGATCAAGGTGGTGGCCCGGACGGCCTCCAGGGCGCGGTGCAGCCGCAGCCGACCGCGCGGCCCGACCGCGGCGGCCGCGGCGGCGATCTCGGCGGCGGCCCGGGCGATCAGCGCGCCGGTCAGCTCACCGTCGTTGTTGAGCGCGACGACGACGCGGTCGTCGGCGGACACCCCGGCCGCGGCCAGCGTCGCCGCGGCGATGTCGAGGGCGGCGGCACGGTCCGGCTCGGCCAGCGGGGCCACCACGTCGGCGTCGGGCGAGACGAGCAGCAGCCCGCGCGCCGTGCCCGGCCCGTCCGCCGCGCCGTCCGCCGCGAACGCTTCCCGGGTGATCCACCGGGCCGCGGGCGTCCCTGGGGGTGCCGGGCTCGCCGGGGTGGTCGGGGTGGTCGGGGTCATCGCATGACCTCCTGGGCGAACAGCTCCATGGAGGCGCAGACGTGCTCGTGGGCGAGGCCGCCGACCTGGGCCTGCACGATGAGGTCGGTCGCCCCGGCGGCGGCGATGTTCTCGGCCGCCTTGCGCGAGCCCGCCACGTCGTCGACGACGACCATGTGGTGCTCCCGCAGCGTCTCCATGGCCGCTTCGGCCAGCATCCCGGCGGCGAGCTGACCGAGCACCCGGTGGGTGGCGTGCCTCGCGTCGTAGTAGTCGGGCGGCGTGACGAGGTTGATCTGGCGGCGGATGTACCACAGCACCGCGTCGGCCGCGGTCTCGATGGCCTCCTCCCTGGTGGGCGCCGTATACCAGGGGATCATCATGGCCACCCGCCGGGTCTCCGGGTCGAAGCCGCTGTCGGCGAGGCACTGTTTGTAGCGCTGGATGTCCTCGGCCACGTCGTCGAGACCCTTCAGCATGGTCATGCCGAGCAGGTTGTAGCCGCCGCGGGCCGCGGCGAGGTAGCCCTCGAGCGAGGTCGAGGCCACCCATACCGGCGGGTGCGGCCGCTGGACCGGCCGCGGATAGACGGCGACGTTCGGGATGCGGAAGAACTCGTTCTCGCGGGTGATCGGCTCGCCGTCGGCGGCCCAGATGGCGAGGACGGCCTCGAGGGAGTCCTCCCAGATCTGGCGGGACCGCTCGAACGGCCGCTGGAAGGCCTGGTACTCCAGCGGCGACGCGCCCCGCCCGCTGCCGAACTCCACCCGGCCGCCGCTGATCACGTCGAGGGTGGCGACCCGTTCGGCGGTGCGGATCGGCGACTGAAAGGGCAGGAGCACCACTCCCAGGCCGAGCCGGATGCGCTCGGTGCGCTGGGAGAGCGCGGCCAGCAGCAGGTCGGGGGCGGAGGAGTGGGAGAAGCCGCGGGTGAAGTGATGCTCGACGAACCATGAGGTGTCGTAGCCGAGCCGGTCGGCCAGAACCACCTGGGCCATGACGTTCTCGAAGGCCCGTTGCTCGACCTCGCGGGTCCGGCCGCGTACTTCCAGTTCGTAACCCACGCTGACCCGTAGGGACGTCATCACGCCTCCGCTGTCGACCGCACAAACCAAGCGCTCGCTTGGGGATGAGGGTAACACGGCGGCGGCGGCGACCGCATGATCATGCAGGGCGAAGGTTCCCTCGCCGGCGGATCACAGACCCAGCACGGGCGCGAGCCGGGCGCGGTGGGCCGCCGGCGTGCCGAACAGCTGCGCCGACGAGGTGGCCCGCCTGAGGTACAGGTGGGCGTCGTGCTCCCACGTGACGCCGATCCCGCCGTGGATCTGGATGTTCTCGCCCGCGGCGCGCAAAAACGCCTCGCCGCAGTACGAGCCGGCCATGGCGGCGGCGACGGGCAGCCGGTCGGGTTCGCGGTCGGCCGCCCACGCGGCGCCGCGCGCCGCCGACCGCGCCGACTCCACGCTCACCAGCAGGTCGGCGAGCTTGTGCTTGATCGCCTGGAACGAGCCGATCGGCCGGCCGAACTGCACCCTCGCCTTGGCGTAGTCCGTGGCCATCTCCAAACAGCGCTCCGCGCCGCCGACCTGCTCGGCGGCCAGCGCGGTGATCGCGAGATCGCGCGTCTCGACGCCGCGCGCCGGCCGGTACGGCTCGGCCGCGACGCCCTCGAAGACCAGCGAGGCGAGCGGCCGGGTGCGGTCCAAGGTCGGCCGCGCCCGACGGCCGAGCCCGGACGCGTCGCCGGGGACGGCGTACAGCCGATCCACGTGACCGTCGCGTACCGGAACCAGCACGACGTCGGCGTGCGTGCCGTCCAGCACGTAGGAGCCGGCACCCCACAGGCGACCGGCGCGGACGGTCACCGAGCCGTCGAGGATCACGGTCGCGGTCGCCGACCCGGCGGCGATGCCCGGCAGCAGCCGTTCGGCCAGGCGCGGATCGCCCCGCGCCGCGTGCGCGGCCAGGACCGCGGTGGCCAGGTAGGGCACGGGGGTCAGCGCCCGGCCCAGCTCTTCGCAGACCACGGCGAGCTCGATCATGCCGCCGCCGGCCCCGCCGTACTCCTCGGGGACGGCCAACCCGACGAGGCCGAGTTCGCCCGCCAGCCGCCGCCACAGTGCGGGGTCGCCGGGGGCCGCGTCGCGGCGCGCGGCCGGCGGACAGGCCTCGGCGAGGAACGCCCGCACCGTGTCGCGCAGCGCCGCGAGCTCGGCGGTCAACCCGTAGTCCGCCGGCTTCGCGTCTCCGTCTTGTTCCGCCGTCCCTGGCACGGGTCCAGCCTAGCCAAGCGGGCGCTTGTTCAAAATGGGATCTAGGGACGATTGTTTCCGTGATCCCGCGGCCGACGAGCACTGATGATAGGCAGTACGTGTGCTGTTGATGTCCCGGCTGTTCTCGCGCACGCTGCGCGAGGACCCGGCGGACGCGGAGACGCCGGGCCACCGGCTGCTGCTGCGCGCCGGTTACGTGCGCCGGGTGGCCGCGGGGGTCTATGCCTGGTTGCCGCTCGGCCGGACGGTGCTCGACAACGTCGCCCGGATCGTCCGGGCCGAGATGGACGCCATCGGCGCCCAGGAGGTCGTGCTGCCCGCGCTGGTGCCGCGCGAGCCCTACGACGTGACCGGGCGGGCCGCCGAGGACGGGCCGTCGCTGTTCGGCCTGCGCGACCGGCGCGGCGGCGACTATCTGCTCGCTCCCGCCCCCGAGGAGATCTTCGCGCAGCTCGTCAAGCGCGAATGCTCGTCCTACAAGGACATGCCGCTGATCCTCTACCAGGTCGGCCCGAAGTTTCGCGACGAGGCCCGCCCCCGGTCCGGCCTGTCGCGCGCCCGCGAATTCTTGACGAAGGACTCCTGTTCCTTCGACCTCGACGACGCCGGCCTGGCCAAGTCGTACGAGCGGCACCGCGAGGCGTACATCAAGATCTTCGATCGGCTCGGGGTCGACTACCGCGTCGTCATGGCACTGGGCGGCCGGTCGGGGCGGGCCGGCCGGGAAGGTACGGCGTCCGGCGCGACGGGGGGAGCGGCGGCTGAGGAGTTTCTGGCGCCGGCCGAGGCGGGCGAGGACACTTTCGCGGCCTGCACGATGTGCGACTACGCCGCCACCGTCGAGGCGGTGCGGATCGGCCCCGCCGATGTCGACGCCACGGTCGAGCACCCGCCGATGGAATCGCTCGACACCCCCGGCACGCCGACCATCGAGACGCTGTGCGCGCGGCTGGACATTCCCGCGTCGGCCACCCTCAAGAACCTTCTGGTCCGTACGGCGGCCGGCGGGATCGTCGCGGTCGGCGTGCCGGGCGACCGCGATGTGGACCTGGACCGCCTGGAGGCGGTGCTCGGCCCGGTCGAGATCTTCGACGACTTCGCCGGCCGGCCCGATCTGGCGAAGGGTTACATCGGGCCACAGGCGCTGCCGGCCGATGTGCGCTACCTCGCCGACCCGCGGGTGGCGCCGGGCACCGCCTGGGTCACCGGCGCGGGCGAAAGCGACCGGCACGCCGTCAACGTGGTCTGCGGCCGCGACTTCGCCGTGGCCGACTACGTCGACGTCGCGACCCTCCTGCCCGGCGACCCCTGTCCGCGCTGCGGGGCCGAGCTGTCGCTGACCCGCGCCATCGAGATCGGCCACATCCGCCGGCCGGGCCGCGAATACTGCGACGCCTTCGAGGTCGACGTGCTCGGCCCGGACGGCAGGCCAGGCCGCCTGACCATGGGGTCGTACGGCATCGAGATCTCGCGCGTCGTCGCGACGCTGGCCGAACAGCACCACGACGCCCGAGGGCTGCGCTGGCCGCGGGAGGTGGCCCCGGCCGACGTGCACATCGTGGCGACCGGCAAGGACGCCCAGATCCCGGTCGCCCTCCAGCTGGCCGAGGAGCTCGAGGCGCGCGGGCTCCGGGTGCTCGTGGACGACCGGGCAGGGGTCTCGCCCGGCGTGAAGTTCACCGACGCCGAGCTCATCGGGGTGCCCATGATCCTCGTCGTGGGCAGGCGGCTCGCCGACGGACTTGTCGAACTGCGCGACCGGCGGGCCCGGCCGCGGTCCGCCGCCGCGGCCGCCGAGCCGGCGGCGGGGCTGGCGGCCGGCGAGGCCGACCCGCGCGTCGAGATCCCGGTCGCGGACGTGGTCGGCCACCTCGTCTTCCCGCCCTGAAGCGGGCGGATCCCACGGCGGGCCTGATAGGGGAGCGGTTATTCGGGGAGCGGCGCCAGCGCGGTGCCGCCGAGCCCGGGGAAGGCCGAGCGGGTCGGCCCGGCGCGCCAGCGGCAGGCCCGAATGACGGCCTCCTGCATCGACTGGGCCCCGAGGGTGCGCAGCTTCGCTTCGTCCACCCCGACCAGGGCGAGATAGGCGGCGGCCAGCCGGTCCTCCATGGCCGCGGCGAGCAGGCCGGCGGTCCGGGAGGAGGTCACCTGGATCGGCAGCCGGTACGCCGGGGCCGCCGCCACCGGCTCGGCCCGGCGTGCGATGATCAGGTCGGCCAGCCGGTCGCGCTTGGCCCGATGCGACTGCCAGAGCAGGTGGGCGGTGGCCTGGGCGTCGCCGCGCAGGCGGGCGCCCGCGACGCCGTAGCCATAGACGGTCGCGTGCTCGGCGGCCAGCGCCGCCTGCAACGCGGCGACCGGGTCCGTACCGTTCATGCGAGCCTCTTCAGCCATGTCGCGTGGCCGGCCTCGCAGGCGCCGATGCTCGCGAACAGCTGCGCCATGCCGGCGGATACTCGCGTCACATCGGCGGAACGAGCGGCGGCGGCGTCGCGTTCCGCTGTGCGCAGCGCCGCCACGGCCCGGCGCCGGCCCCGGGGCGCGACGGTGGTGCCGGCCCGGCCCCCAGAGGCGCCGGCGGTCGGCGCGGGCGTCGCGGGCGCCTGGGTTTCCGCCGTCCCCGGCACGTAGTGGCGGCGCAGCACGGTCAGATGATCGCGATGGTGGGAGAGCATCGGGTCGAGGCGCCCGGCCAGATCCGGATGTGCCGCCCGAGTCGACTCATACAGCGCGATCAGCCGTTCCTCCGCGGCGATGGCGCCCAGCAGCACCCCGACGTCGGGCAGGGGCCGCAGCTCCTGGGGTCGCTTGCGCGAGCAACCGGCAAGCGCGGCGGCCGCCGCCAGCCCGAGCAGCACCCTCCTCGTCACCTGCGGTCCGCGCCCGGGCGAAGGCCCGGACAGCCCCGTTCGCGGCACGCGCGTCTCCTTACACATAAGGGGGGTCCCGACCCCGGCGGGCTCCATCGGCCGGGCGCTCGATCGCCGGGCGCCTGCGTGCCGCATATGGTCTCGCCGGCCAAGGCCGGGACCAAGCATGCTATACGGCGCGCCGGTGAGCCACCCGAAAGAGCGCAGCTGACCGCCGCTGTCGATACTCTTAAATTGCCCACCGGTCGAGTTTCGGAGATCGGCGGTACGGGATTCGGCCGAATCCCGTCACCAGGCCACAGCAGTGCACAAAAAGGAGGAGGTCCCGATGAGCGCCAGTTCCCGGCGTGACCGCGCTCGGCGGGGCCGCGACGTGCCGCGTACCGCACGCGGCGGCACTGCGACCAGGCCGGCCGCCGCGGCCGACGCGATCACGCGGCTGCTCGAACCCGTGGTCGAAGCCGCCGGCTACGACCTGGAGGACGTCACCATCACGCCCGCGGGTAAGCGCAGCCTGCTGCGCGTCGTCGTCGACTCCGACGAGGGCGTCAGCCTCGACGACGTCGCGACGGTGAGCCGCACCGTGTCGGCGGCCCTCGACGAGAGCGACGCGATGGGCGCGGGGCCGTACGTGCTCGAGGTGACCTCCCCCGGCGTCGACCGTCCGCTCACCGAGCCGCGGCACTGGCGTCGCGCCACGGGCCGGCTCGTCCGCGCGCCGCTGGCGGGCGGCGGCCAGATCGAGGGCCGCGTGGTGAGCGCGGACGACGAAGCGGTCGTCATCGACACCGCGGCCGACGCCGCGAACGACACCGCGCGGCGGCGTGGCGCCGGCACCGGGCCGGCGGACGCGCCCGGCCTGCGCCGGGTCGGCCTCGACGAGCTGGGGCGCGGCCGTGTCCTGGTGGAGTTCCGCCGGGACGACGCCGCCGGTCCCGGGACTGACGAGGATTAAGGGGGGAACCTCGTGGACATCGACATGACCGCCCTGCGGAGCCTCGAAAGCGAGAAGGACATCTCGCTCGACCTGGTCGTCAAGGCCATCGAGGACGCACTGCTCATCGCCTACCACCGGACGGAGGGGGCGGCCCCGCAGGCGCGTGTCGAGCTCGACCGCTCCACCGGGCACGTGACGGTCTGGGCCACCGAGACCGACGACGAGGGCAACGCGCTGCGCGAATACGACGACACCCCGTCGGGTTTCGGGCGTATCGCCGCCACCACCGCCAAACAGGTCATCCTGCAGCGGCTGCGCGACGCCGAGGACGAGCTCACGCTGGGCGAGTACGCCGGACGCGAGGGCGACATCGTGGCCGGGATCATCCAGCAGGGCCGCGATCCGCGCAGCGTGCTGGTCGACCTCGGCAAGATCGAGGCGATCTTGCCGCCCCAGGAGCAGGTGCCGGGCGAGACCTACGCGCACGGCGAGCGCATCCGCGCCTACGTCGTG
Source organism: Streptosporangiaceae bacterium (assembly GCA_035765195.1). GTDB lineage: Bacteria > Actinomycetota > Actinomycetes > Streptosporangiales > Streptosporangiaceae > CALAED01. The sequence continues at coordinate 4,144 of DASTYC010000029.1, read as the reverse complement.
CAGGTGCGCAAGGGGCACCGCGGCCCGTCGATCACGCTCTCGCGCACCCATCCCAACCTGGTGCGCAAGCTGTTCGCCCTGGAGGTCCCCGAGATCGCCGACGGCACCGTCGAGATCGCCGCGATCGCCCGCGAGGCCGGGCACCGCACCAAGATCGCGGTACGGTCCCGCAAGCCCGGCGTCAACGCCAAGGGCGCCTGCATCGGGCCGCTGGGCAGCCGGGTGAGAAACGTCATGCACGAGTTGCACGGAGAGAAGATCGACATCGTCGACTGGTCGGAGGACCCGGCCACGTTCGTCGGCAATGCCCTCTCTCCGGCCAGGGTCACCAGCGTCCAGGTGATGGACGAAGAGGGCCGGGTGGCCCGGGTGATCGTGCCCGACTACCAGCTTTCCCTGGCCATCGGCAAGGAAGGGCAGAACGCCCGGCTCGCCGCGAGGCTGACCGGATGGCGGATCGACATCCGATCCGACACCGACCCGGCGGGCGATGACCAGCGCGATGGCGAGCGCAGCGGCGACGAGCCCGCCGGCGACGAACCTCGCGGCGACGACCAGCAAAGTGGATCTTCCGCATCAGGGGAGCACGCGGCAGGTCCCGCCGACGCGTCGGCGCGGTAGACTCATGACTCGTGGCCGAGCGGCCCCGCTGCGCACATGCGTGGGCTGCCGGGTTCGCGCGGCCAAGTCCGACCTGCTGCGCCTGGTGGTGGTCGAGGGTTCGGTAACCCCCGACCCCGGCGGGCGGCTGCCGGGGCGGGGTGCCTCTCTCCACCCCGACCTGGGATGTCTCGAGATGGCTGAGCGTCGTCGGGCGTTCCCGCGGGCTTTTCGCCGGGCGGGGCCGCTCGATCTGAGCCTGCTCAGATCACATCTTGTGACACGGGCCGAGCAGCGGGACGGATGAACCACACAAGCGATGTCCAGTCGGAAGCAGGTCGAGATTGCGATGAGCGCTCGATGAGCACGCGGCGATGAACACGGCAAGGTAGCGACGGTCCGAGGAGTCTCCCCGGGCCGAGTAGGGAGTGCAGTGGCAAAGGTCCGGGTATACGAGCTCGCCAAGGAATTCGGAGTCGAGAGCAAGGCCGTCATGGCCAAGCTCCAGGAGATGGGCGAGTTCGTTCGGTCGGCGTCCTCCACGATCGAGGCGCCGGTCGTACGCAGACTTCAAGAAGCGTTCGCCGGCGGAGTCGCCGGTAAGGCGAACGACAAGGGCAGGGCCGCGCCCAACAAGGCGGCCAGGGCTTCGGCGGCGCAGCCCGCCGCGACCAAGTCTCCGGCGGCCAAGCCGGCGCCGGGCAAGCCCGGTGGTCCGAAGCCGTCGGCTCCCAAGCCCATGGCCCCCAAGCCCCCGGTGGGCGCGGACAGCGCCCGCCCAGCCGTGTCCGAGCCGGCCGAGCCGGCCGAGGCGTCCGAGCCGAAGGCCGCGGAGCCGAGGCCGGGACACACCGTGCCCAAGCCCGGCCCCCGGGCGGGGACGTCGCGTCCAGGCTCCGGCGGCCAGGGTGGCCCATCCGCTCCGTCCGCTCCGTCCGCTCCGTCCGGCCCCACCGGCCCGGCCACGAGCGATCGCCCAGGCGGCGACCGTTCGCACGCGCCCAAGCCGGGCCCGCGGCCCGGTCCGCGGCCCGGCGGCGAGCGGCGTTCCGGCGGTGAGCGACGCCCCGGCGGCGGCGAGCGCCGTCCGGCCGGTCCGCGTCCGGGCAACAACCCGTTCAGCTCGACCGCGACGGGCATGGGCGCGCCCAAGCCCGGTCCGCGGCCCGGTCCCCGTCCCGGCGGCCCCGGCCAGCGTCCCGGCGGCGCCGGCCGTGGCCAGGAGGGCGGCGAGCGGCCGCCGCGTCCGGCCGCCGGCCGTGGCGGACCCGGTGCCGGCGGCCCGCGGCCCAGCCCGTCGGGGATGCCGCCTCGTCCCGGCGGTCCCCGGCCCAGCCCCATGAACATGCCCTCCCGTCCCGCCGGTCCCGGTCCGGGCGCCGGTGGCCGGGGCGGTCCCGGTGGCGGTGGCGGTGGCGGCGGCCGTACCGGCGTCGGTCGCGGCGGCCCCGGCGGCCGCCCAGGCGGCGGTCGTCCTGGCGGCGGCGGTGGTGGCGGCGGCTTCGGCGGCCCGCGCACCAGCGGTCGTCCCGGTGGCGGCGGCGGTGGCGGCGGCTTCGGCGGCCCGCGTCCCGGTGGCGGCGGTCGCGGCAGGGGCGGCACGCAGGGTGCCTTCGGGCGTCCGGGCGGTCCGCCGCGGCGTGGCCGCAAGTCCAAGAAGCAGCGGCGTCAAGAGTTCGACAACATGCAGGCGCCGGCGGTCGGCGGCATCCAGGCGCCGCGCGGCAACGGCAAGTCGGTCCGGCTGCCGCAGGGTGCCTCGCTCACCGACTTCGCCGAGAAGATCGGCGCCAACCCGGCGTCGCTCGTACAGATCATGCTGCACCTCGGCGAGATGGTGACGGCGACCCAGTCGGTGAACGAGGAGACGCTGAAGCTGCTCGGCGCCGAGCTCGACTTCGACGTCCAGGTCGTCAGCCCCGAAGACGAGGACCGCGAGCTGCTCGAGTCGTTCGACATCGAGTTCGGCGAGGACGAGGGCGGCGAGGAGCACCTCCAGGTGCGTCCGCCGGTCGTCACCGTCATGGGCCATGTCGACCACGGCAAGACCAAGCTGCTCGACGCGATCCGCAACACCAACCTGGTGGCCGGCGAGGCGGGCGGCATCACCCAGCACATCGGCGCCTACCAGGTCGCGACCGAGGTCGACGGCCAGGAGCGCAAGATCACCTTCATCGACACCCCGGGTCACGAGGCGTTCACCGCCATGCGTGCCCGCGGCGCCGAGACGACCGACCTGGTCGTGCTGGTGGTCGCCGCCGATGACGGGGTCAAGCCGCAGACCACGGAGGCGATCGACCACGCCACGGCGGCCGGGGTGCCGATCGTGGTCGCGGTCAACAAGATCGACAAGGAGGGCGCCGACCCGCAGAAGGTGCGTGCGCAGCTCACCGAGTACAACCTGGTGGCCGAGGAGTTCGGCGGCCAGACCCTGTTCGTCGACGTCTCCGCCAAGCAGGGGCTGCACCTCGACGACCTGCTCGAGGCGATCGTCTTGACCGCCGACGCCGAGCTGGACCTCAAGGCCAACCCCGACCAGCCCGCCCAGGGAGTCGCCATCGAGGCGCACCTGGACCGGGGCCGGGGCTCGGTGGCGACCGTGCTGGTGCAGCGCGGCACGCTCCGGGTCGGCGACTCGATCGTCTGCGGCGGCGCCTATGGCCGCGTGCGGGCGATGCTCGACGAGAACGGCGCCCCCGTCGAGGAGGCCCCGCCGTCGCGGCCGGTCATGGTGCTCGGCCTGACCGCCGTACCAAGTGCCGGCGACAACTTCCTCGTCGTCGAGGACGACCGTGTGGCCCGGCAGATCGCCGACCGGCGGGCGGCCCGCAAGCGCAACGCCGAGCTGCTCAAGAGCCCGGCCCGCCGCACCCTCGAAGACATCGTCAAGGGCGAGGTCCAAGAGCTGCTGCTCATCGTCAAGGGCGACGTCTCCGGTTCGGTCGAGGCCCTCGAAGACTCGCTGCTCAAGATCGACATGGGCGACGAGGTCGGCCTGCGCGTCATCCGCCGCGGCGTCGGCGCGATCACGCAGGACGACGTCAACCTCGCGCTGACGTCGGAGGGCACGGTCATCATCGGCTTCAACGTGCGCCCCGAGCGCAACGCTCAGGAGCTGGCCGAGCGCGAAGGCGTGGACATCCGCTACTACTCGGTCATCTACCAGGCGATCGAGGAGGTCGAGGCGGCCCTCAAGGGCATGCTCAAGCCGGAGTTCGAGGAGGTCCAGCTCGGCACCGCCGAGGTCCGCGAGATCTTCCGGGTACCCCGCGTCGGCAACATCGCCGGCTCGATGGTGCTGTCCGGCACGGTCAACCGCAACAGCAAGGCGCGGCTGGTCAGGGACGGCGTCGTGGTGGCCGACAACCTCACGGTGTCGTCGCTGCGCCGCTTCAAGGAAGACGCGACCGAGGTGCGCGAGGGCTTCGAGTGCGGTATCGGTGTCGGCTACAACGACATCAAGCTCGGCGACATCATCGAGACGTTCGAGATGCGGGAAAAGCCGCGCGACTGAGCGGTCCTGAGTCCCGGGGGCCCCCCCGCG
>DASTYC010000028.1:0-63486 GCA_035765195.1 Streptosporangiaceae bacterium | reverse complement strand
GAACACGAAGACCACGAAATGATGCGCTTCTTCCGCGTCGGCTAACCCCAACACCACCACCTCAACCCTGACCACAACCAACAACGCGGCCATCCCGTACGGGCACAGCTTCCCAACCAAGCGCGCCCGTACGGGATGCCGCGCGTCCCGTTCCGTAGGGGCGCACCCGCCACCACCCAGGGGAACGGCGCCATCACGTGATCAGGGCATGGCCGGCGACGTCGCGTCGGCGTTACGGCCAGGTGCGCGCCGAGGCGGCGAACGTCTCGGGATCGCTGTGCACGGGCACTACACAGAGCAGGTGGCCGCCCGGTGCGCGCAACGTATAGGCGTCCTGCCAGCGGGCCACCTGCTCCGCGCCCAGCGCCGTCAGCCGGGCGACCTCTGCCGCCAGGTCGTCGGTCTCGATGTCGAGGTGGTAGCGCGGTGCGTCGTCGACCGTCTGGATGACGGTGAGCAGCCCGGGGACGGCGCCGTCGAGGACGGTGAACTGCTCCTCGCCCGGCGCGGGGCGGGCCGGAACGCCGAGAGCCGCGGACCAGAAGTCCACCGCGGCGCTGGCCTGCGCGGCGGGCGTGTCGATGAGGATCCCGACCAGCCGGCTGCGATGCATGACGGTAAGGCTATCGGGGCTCCAGCGCGACGACGGCCAGGCGTTCAGGCGTTCAGGCGTGGCTGTCTATTTGGGGGGTGCGCCGGCCGCCAACGTTCCGTTGCCCTTGAGCTGGCTCTGAGTCCGGTGCCCTCCGGAGAGTTCGCTTTCGCGGCGGTGCCCAAGACACCATGAACGTCACCGCCGGTCCCCGGCCGGTCCGCGGCGGGCTCCCGGCCGGGAGCCCGCCGCGGGCGGAGCATGCGCGAGCGCAAGGAAGTGCGAGCTGGCCGGAAGGAGGGCCGGATCTGATTCGGTGAGGCGGGCGAGGGCGAGCGCGGAGTCGAGCAGCGCGGAGTCGACCATTGATTCGCCGGTGTGCCTCGTGACCCCTTTGAGCACCGTCCATGCCGGGCCCTCGACTCCCACGAGCGAGACGTCGCCGAACCCGGCGTCCAGCATCTCCGACCTGAGCTCGTCAGCCGTGTGGAAGTAGGCGGTCGTGAACCCCAGCGTGGACGCGTCGTGCCGGCCGGTGGCGAACACCGACCGCAGCGTCGGCTCGGTGGCCGGCCCTATGCGTGCGGTCGCCGCCAGATCCAGCAGCGGCGCGTACCTGCTGATCGCGGCCGTGGCCACCAGCCCGCCGGGACGCACGGCCCGCCGGGCCTCGCCGAGCGCGCGCAGCCGGTCGTCCCGCTCCAGCAGGTGGTAGAGCGGTCCCAACAGGAGCACGGCGTCGTACGACCCGTCCGGCGCGCTCAACTTGCGGGCGTCACCCAGCTCGACGGTGCACGCCCCCGAGGCCTTCGCCTGCTCCAGATGCGAGCGCACCGGATCGACCAGATGGACCGCGTAACCATCCGCGGCCAGCCACCGCGCATGCGTCCCAGGCCCGCCACCGACATCGAGCACCGCGGCGGGCGGTGAGGGCAGATGACGCCGCAGCACCTCACGTGTGCGGATCAGCTCCAGCGCCCCATGCGCGGTGGCCGACAGCCGGCTCGCCTCATCGAAGCCGGCCGTGTAGTAGTCGATGATCTCCGGGCCGACCCTGTCCCCGTCCATACCGCGATGGTCACCGAACCGGGTCGCGACCCGCATCCGAATTTCTCCGCCGCACCCCGTGCCACGGCCGCGAGAGGCGCGGCAGGGCCGGCCCATGCCGCCCCAGACGCCGGTGGCTCCGTCGATGCGTTCGCGCAGCAGATCGGCATGGCCGTTGTGCCGGGCGTACTCCTCGATCATGTGGAGTTACACCCAACGGACCGATACGCGGCGGGCCCATGCCTCGACGGTGAACTCATCGTCCAAGCTCGCGCGCGGCCGCCGCCCGACCCGGGCCACGCCGAGGTAATAGGCCCGGCCCCGAAATGGTCGGCAGTGCTCGCGTCAAATTGATTGCCGCTGCCCGGGGCACGATGGAATCCTCGGCAGGAATGGCCGGCATACACAACTGATGAGATTCGAGCATGCGGTGCAGATCTTCCTGAGTTACCGGCGCGGTGATGTCGGAGGGTATGCGGGACGGCTGACCGACGCTCTCGTCCAGCGCCTGGGCGCGAAGAACGTTTTCCACGACGTGACCGCCATCGCGCCTGGGCAGGACTTCGATGAGGCGATCAATCGCGCCCTCGACGACTGTGACGCCGTGCTGGCGGTCATCGGACCGAGTTGGTCTGCCGCCGTTACCTCGCAAGGTGCCCCGCGCCTGTTCGAAGCGGACGATTATGTGCGCCTGGAGCTGGCCACGGCTCTCAAACGCAAGGTGCGCGTCGTCCCGGTGCTCGTGGGCGGGGCGTCCATGCCCGCGGCCGCGGATCTGCCCGATGACCTTCGGGAACTGGTCCAGCGGCAGGCCGTGGTGCTGCACGACGAAACCTGGCACCAGAACGTCGACGCCATGGTGCGGTCGCTGCGCGGCGAGCCGGCGGTGTCGCACCGGCGGAACCGCCGGTGGCCGGTCATTGGTGCGGTCGCGGGCGTGCTGGCGCTGGCGGGCGCGGGAGCGTGGTGGTGGGGGCCGGGCACGGGCGACGACGGCGGATCGGACGCCGCCGACCCCGGCCCCTGCGCGCCGCCGACGGGCCCGGAGTGGAGCCGGATCACACTCGGCAAGAATCCTGTCAAAACGGTGCAGACACCGACAGGCCCGACGATCTACCGAGTAAAGGACGCGCATTCGCGTGCGCACGCGGGGAAGTGGCAGGTAACCCTCGCCATGACCATGGAGAACGCCACGTCGGACAGCCGTTATGACGGTGACTGGCTTTACGAATCACTCGTCGTTGGTCAGCGGCAGTTCGGAGTGACGTGCTTTTCGCCGGATCCCGAGTTGGTGGACTCCGGGTTGGTCGGCGACGCGATGGTCGGCTTTGAGGTCAGGTGCAAGCCGGTCGGGTACATCGCACTCGTGGTGGAAGACACGAGGTTGAGCGTCACCGACGACACTCTTGAACCGGGAACGTGCTGATTGGACCACGGCGATCGGGACGAGGACATGAACGGGCCGTTCGAGCTCGCCTTTGACGACGGCAGGACGGCGAGCGCGATCAGGGCCGAGCGGGTGGCCGACCTGCCGGCGGCGCTGAGCGCTCTGGGACTACGGCCGCCGCGCCCCGCCCTGGTGCTCGTCGGAGGCGCCGGAGGACTGGACGACGCCGAACTGGATCGCGTGTACCCCGTCGTTGTCCGCGGGATCGCTCCGGTCGCCGAGCAGTGTGGCGCGATAGTGATCGACGGTGGCACGGACTCGGGCGTCATGCGGCTGATCGGCCGGGCCCGGGCGGAACTCCACGCGAGCTTTCCGCTGGTCGGCGTCGCGGCGGCCGGAACCGTTGCCATGCCGGCCGCGCCCGCCATGCCGGCCGCGCCCGCCGCGCCCGCCGCGGAGCCCGGGCGCGCCGGTGGGGCGATGCTCGACTCCAACCACACGCATTTCGTGCTGGTGCCCGGCGACACCTGGGGCTCGGAGGTGCCATGGATTTCCTGGGTCGCCACCGAACTCGCCGGGAACCTGCCCTCGGCCACCGTCGTCGTCAACGGAGGAGAGATCGCCTTCGCCGACGTCGCGCAGAGCATCGACGAAAGGCGCCGGGTGGTGACCGTCGCGGGGACGGGCCGAAGCGCCGATCGGCTGGCCGTCGCCGCCCGGGGCGCCACCGCCGACGAGCGCGCGGCGACCTTGGTCGCGTCCGGCCTGATCACGGCGGTCGGCTCGCCGGAGGAGCCGGACGCGCTGGCACGAACGCTTCTCGGACTGCTGGGCGGATCATCCGTCCGGCCGGCGGCCGGGCCGACAACACATGGTGCTAGGCAGGAGGGTGACAGTGGGAGCGGCAACTCCTCAGCGTGAACGTCCGGCGATCATCAGGCGGTTTCCGCGACTTCGCCACACCCCGGCAAGCCTGCCCCTGGTGCCCCCCGGCGAAAGAGACGCCTTTCCGGACCTGGCGGCGGACTTCGCGTTCCTCGATCAGGAGTTAATGCCGGCGTTCACCGAACTCGATGAGCTCGCCCAGCGTGAGCAGAACCGGTATTGGCGTCAGCAGGTCAGCCTGGTCGCCGGAGCGCTGCTCATCACCCTGTTCGGAACGGTGCAGGCGGGGCTGCGGGACCAGGTATGGCCCGGCGTTGTCGTCGGCCTGCTGGCCGCGGCCATGGGCGCCGTCACCGCGACCGCGCGCCAGCAGGACGTCCAAGGCGCCTACCTGAAGGCGCGGATCAAGGCCGAGCGCCTGCGCGGGCTGTACTTCACGTACCTGGCCGGGCTGGAGCCCTACGGCGACCCCCGCTCGCGTCGCAAGGCCCTGATCTCCGGCGTCGCGGCGATCAAGCGCGGGGAGGAGCCGCGATGAACGGACGCAACGAGCAGGTGCTCGCGGTCTATGAGCGGTACCGGCTCATCGACCAGATCAGGTGGTACGAAAACCGGATCCGGGAGTTCGAGGCCGCGCGGAGCCAGGTGATCACCCTCAGCGGCGTCCTGCTGTTCCTGGCCAGCGCCGCGGGCTTCCTCGCCGCGAGCGACTTTCTCGACATGCGCACATGGTGGGCGATCCTGGCCGCCGTCTTCTCGGCCTGCTCCGCCGCCATCGCCTCCTACAGCACGCTCATCGGCTTCGAGCATGTCGCCAAGCTGTACGGGGACGCCGCCGCAGCGCTGGAGCACCTGCGCGCCGACATGCCCGATTCCGCCCACCTGCCTTCCGGGGCCGAGGCGGACACGACGATCGGGGGCTTCGTCGCGAACGTGGAAGCCGTCTTTCGCAAGGAAGCAGGCCAGTGGGGGCAGTTGGTGGCCTCGTCACGGCCGGCCCCCCACGCGGGGAGCGAAGCCGACACCGCCGAAGGGACCTCACCAGAGTGAGCGCGTGATCCGGCCGGGGTCGGCACGGGGACGGCACGGGGTCGGTCATGGTTGCCCGAAACATCTCGGCCCGTGGACCGGCCCGTGGACCGGGCCGTGAACCGGGCCGAGGCCGGTTATGCCGCTTAGTCCTTGATCTCCATATCCGTGCATCATTCGTCGCTGGTGAGTTTTTCAATGCTCCTTCAGATATTCTGAGTTATTGGAAGTTATTAAGGTATGATCCAAATATCCGGCGACGACGACATCCCATCCTGAGGCTGGCTCGCCACACCGGCTCACCCCCGAAGGGGATGTCATGCCGATCTCGCGTCGCACCCACGACTCCGTCCGGTCGAGCGCGGCACCGGCACCGCGCCCTCGCCCTCGCCATGAGGCGCCACGTCCCACCCGCCTACGCCGGCCGGTGGCTCCCTCCCGGCAGAACCGGCCCTGGCCCATCGCGATCGGGCTGGTCGCGCTGATTGTGTTCAGCGTGGCCTGGGCGCAGACCAATGTCGTGGCAGCGCTTGTCATAGCGCTGGCGGCCCTGGTGGCCGGTGCCATGCTGCTGACGCTGATGTTCGGGACCACCTGGATCATCCGGCCACGCCGCCGCATGCCGAACCTTCCGCGCCGCCCCTGACCTCCTCGAGCCAGGTGGCCCGCACCGTCCGCCGCTCGATCGGCGGCGGCGGGCGGCGGACAACTCACGAACACGAACGGCAATTGACCGGGCACGGCACATTCACCGCTGCCCGTCGGCGATCGGAGATCCCATGACCGCTACATATGAAGCCACCGGCCACACGCGGACCCCGTACGAGGTGGGTCTGTCCGTCCTCCGCCGGCCCGCGCATACCATCGCCAGATTGAGCGGTGAGCTCGATGTCGCCACCGCACCGGCGTTGCGGGAGCGGCTGGCGGCCCTGCTCCGCCTCCGCATGCCGCTGCTCGTCCTGGACCTGTCGGGGGTCTCGTTCTGCGACGCCGCGGGCCTGGCCGTGCTGATCGGCGCACAACGGCGCGCCACACCACTCGGCACCACTCTGCGGCTGGTCGCTCCCCGCTCCCAGGTCGCCAAGGTGTTGCACGTCACCGGCCTCGACCGCAGTCTCAAGATCCACCGCACCCTTGCCGACGCGCTCGCCCGACCTCGCACCCGGAACGCCACCGCGGCCCGGTTGCCCATATTCCGGCCGTAACGCGCCATATTCCGGCCCCGTCCGACTGGGTCTTGCTCGGATTGCCGATGTCCCACGGCTTCGTCGTGGGGCTTGGCCGGAGTGTGGTCAGTTGTGCCGGGGCTTGTCCGATAGACACCGGGGCCGCCGGCTGTTTCGATCGCCGGCGGTCCCGGCCAGAAATCGAATCCGCTGCCGGCCTCGTCCTCCGTTCAACCTCCGGGGACCTACGGGAAAGACGTCATCATCGGATGGGACACCGGGCGGGCAGGCGCTTGGGCACCGCCGGGCCGGTTCCTACCAGGTCACGGGGAGTTTGTGCACGCCGTAGGAATGCATGTCCTCGCGGAACGGAAGCTCCTCGATCGGCACCGCGAGGCGCAGCGAGGGGATCCGGGCGCCCAGCGTGGACAGCGAGATCTCTAGCTGGGCGCGCGCAAGGAAGCGGCCGACGCACATGTGCACGCCATGGCCGAACGCGAGATGACGGCGCGCGTCGCGGGTCAGGTCGAGCGTGTCGGCCTTGGGGAAGACCTCATCGTCCCGGTTGGCCGAGGCCAGGTAGACGACGATGCCTTCGCCCGCCTTGATCGTCACGTCCCCGAAGGTCATGTCTTCGGCCGCGACCCGCGGTGCGCCGTCGTGGCTGGCGACGGTGTGGTAGCGCAGCAGTTCCTCGACGAGGTAGGGGAGGCGGCCGTCCCGCGTGCTGATCGCCTTGAACCACTCCGGGTCCATCATCATGCTGAGGGCGCCGAGCCCGATCATGTTCGCCGGGTTCTCGTAACCAGCCACGATCAACAGGTGGATCATCCTGACCAGTTCGTCATGGCTGAGCCTGCCGCGGCGCACCTCGTCCACGACCAGCCGGCCGATCAGGTGGTCGCCGGGTTCGCGTTCCTGCTCGGTCACCAGCGCGTCGAGGGCTTCGATCATCTCCCCGTCGGCGCTCCAGGTGTATTTCGTGTTCCGGGTGCGCGACACCAGGGTCTCCGAGTGCCTGAGGTAGAACGCCACCTGGTCGCGGGGAATGCCGATCACATCGCTCAGGACGGTCGTCGAAATCGGCTGGGCGTACTCCGCGACCAGGTCGGCAGGCCGTTCTGTGGCCAGCAGATGGTCGACCTGTTGGTCGACGAACCGCTGGATGGCGGGTCGCAGCCGAGCGACCCGAGCGGCGGAGAACTCGGGTGTCACCATCGTCCGGAGTCGCGCGTGCATTCGGCCGTCCATCCGGCTGAAGCTGCGCTTGACGATCGGCACGGGACGGCCGGGGCTCAGCGACGGAAAGCCCGGGTTCGTCGAGTCGTCGCTGGTGCGCTGGTCTCGCAGCACGGCGTACGCGTCGTCGTACTTGGTGATCAACCACACCTCACGGCCGTCCCACAAGGTGACCTTGGCGACCGGTTCTCGTTCCCTCAACTCCGCCATCAGCTCGGGCGGATCGAACGGACAGGTGCGCGGCGGAATGATCGGTGCTTTTGCCATGTTCTTTTGCTCCCTCCACATGGCGTGTCACCTGGATGAGTCACCAGGTGACGGGCAATTCGCGTACCCCGTAGGTCTGTGTGTCCTCGCTGAATCGGATGCGCGACAGCGGCACGGCCAGACGCAGGCCGGGAATCCGGGCTGCCAGCGCGGGCAGCGCGATCTGCAGTTCGGCCCGCGACAGCCACAGGCCCAGGCACACGTGCGGGCCATGGCCGAACGACAGATGCCGCCGGGCGTCCGTGCGGTCGATGTCCAGCCGGTCCGGCGGGTCGAAGATCGTGTCGTCCCGGTTGGCGGACGCGAGCGACACGACCACCCCATCGCCCGTTCTGATCAAAGTGCCGCCCACCATCACGTCGTCGGTCGCGACGCGGGTCACGCCCTCATGGACGATCGTGTGGTAACGGAGCAGCTCCTCAACGGCGTTCGGGACCGCCTCGGGAACGTCGCGCATGACGCGGAGCCATTCGGGGTGCATCAGCATGGTGAGGACACCCAGGCAGATCATGCTGCCCGTGGTCTCGTGCCCGGCACTGATCAGGACCTTGACCATGGTGACCAGTTCTTCGCGGGAGAGCCGGCCCCATCTCAACTCGTTGACGACCAGCCGGCCGATCAGGTCGGCCTGCGGCGCCTTCTCCTTGCGCGCCACCAGCAGCTCGCAGTAGTCGTACATCTGGCGTTCCGCCTCGGCGATCTGCTCCCTCGCCAGTCCGCGCTCGCGTGCCCTGCGCGTGCACTCCTCGAAGAAGTCCCGGTCCGCGACCGGTACGCCGAGCAACTCGCAGATCAGCCGGGACGGGATCGGCAGCGCGAACGCGGTGCGCAGGTCCACCGGCGGCGGGGCGGCGAGCAGGGCGTCTATCTGATCGGCGACGATCCGTTTGATCGTGGGTCGCAACGCGTCGATCCGGCTCGGCAGGAATTCGTGCGCCACCATCCGGCGGAGTTCGTCGTGCCGGGGCTTGTCCATGCGCGAGATGGCGGTGCGATGCCGCGCGTTCGCCAGCGCCGGCGCGAGCGAAGGCAACCGGGGATTGTCGATGTTAGAACTGAACCGGTGGTCACCGAGAACGAATCGCGCATCGGAGTACCTGGTCACCAGCCATGCCTGACGTCCGTCCCACAGGGTTACCTTTGCCAGTCCGTCGGCTCTCCGTAGGTCGCGCAGAAATTCCGGTGGATCGAAAGGACCTGTACGCGGCGGAATGTATTCGCTGACGGTCATCGGCTGTCACCTCGTGGTGGGGATGCGGCGCCTGCTCCCGGACGCCGCATGATGGGCCTGATCTCGTTGGCGAAGAAACTCCAACATCTCGAAACCGGGCGAAAATGACAACGTTTCCAGCCCTTCGGTAATGGGTCTGTCAACCTTTCGGTACCCTGTGTGGCAAGCCGTGGCGAGCAGATCGTTTTCCGTATTGCGGGTATGGTTCGGTGGCTAAATCGCGGAACGTCATTCGCCTTCTTTGTGGCCCCGACCGTCGGCTCGAGGGCGCTGAACGGCCAACTACCTGCGGGTTCGCGCCGACTCCGCGATGCGTCGAAGGCAAAGCCCGGTGAGCAAACCGCCTGATCGACTTCTCGTCAAGTGACCGAAACCATTCGGCGTGCCCGCCGGCCATAGGTCGGCCTAACTCGCCGATGTGGCCCGAGTACCCCGCGACCAGAGCATGCATACGGCCGACGGACGGATGACGACGATCACCCGGCCTAACCGTGATTCCGCCAATCGTCCTAAAACTCCTGTTCGCGGGGCAACCAAATCGGAAATCGCCGGTTTTCGCTAAACCCTCGGCAGGTTCCATCGCGGGCTGCGAATCCGGAGCCCTCCGCTATCGGGTACGGCCGCTGACCAATATCAGCGGAGCTGATTTGGCGCGCTGCCGGATCATGGCGGTTGCCTTATCCGAGTGCATTACGTGGCGGGGAACGGGCGCGGCGGCGAGATGGCCGGCGTCAGCCGTCGAGCGTGGCCGTTACGGCGGCGCGGACCACGTCGGCGAGGTCGCCGGTCTCGGCGTGGACGCGGCGTTGCAGGGCGGCGCCGTTCCCGCGGCGCGAGAGCCGGTCGAGCATCGTGGTCGCGGTGCCGAGGTCGCCGGTGGCGGTGAGGGCGGGGGCGAGGTGATCGAGCAGGGCGGCGACGACAACGTCGGCGGCTGCGGGGCGCACCGCGACGGGATGTATCAGGTCGCCGTCGAGGCCGGAGCGGCTGGCTCGCCAGGAGGCCAGCCGCAGGAGTTCGGTGCGCACGGCCGGCGGCGGCTCGCCGGCCCGCCAGGCGCCCGCCGCGGTTTCGACCAGCCCTCGGACGAGCAGCGCGAGGAGAACGGCGTCGTCGGCCAGCAGGCAGATGTCGGCGATCCGGATCTCTACGGTCGGGTACCTGCGGGACAGCCGGGCGTCGAAGTAGACCATGCCTTCGTCGAGCAGGACGCCGGAGCCGACCATGTCCCGCACCGTGTCGTGGTAGGCCTCCGGGGTGCCGAACACCTCGGTGGGTCCGCTGGAGGGCCAGCGTCCCCACATTTGGTGGCGGTAGCTGGCATACCCGCTGTCCCGCCCGTGCCAGAACGGCGAGTTCGCGGTCAACGCCAGCAGTGTGGGCAGCCACGGGCGGATCCGGTCGAGCACCGCGACGCCCTCCTGCTCGGAGCCGACGCTCACGTGCACATGACAGCCACAGGTGAGCTGTTCCTCGGCGGTCAGCGCGTACTCCCTGCTCATCCACTGGTAGCGGGCGTCGGGCATGACCTCGGGAGGTGCGGCGAGCGGCGACGTGGCGAGCGCCGCCACCGCGGCGCCCGTGCGTCGCGCCGCCGTCGCCGCCGCCTGCCGCCGCGTACGCAACTCGGCGGCCAGTTCCTCCGGTGTCGCGCACGGCGCCGTCGCCATCTCCACCTGCTGTCGCTTCAGCTCCGACTCGGGCGCATCGCCGCTCTCCCGGGAATCGCCGCTCCCCTGGGAGATGACGGCGTCCGCGAGGGCGAGCGGAGCTCCGCTGTCCTCCGCCACGAGCAGCAACTCTTCCTCCACCCCGAAGTTCCGCACTGCCACCTCCGCTCCGGCAAGGCCCTACCCTCCGTCGATGCCCCGATGCTTCGCCCCGGCGACAGAACGGCCGCGGACCGTACGGCGGGCGCCCGGACGTGGCGGTGCCGGGCCGGGAACGGGGCACGGGAACGGGGCCCGGGAACGGAGCCGGGAAACGGGGGCGGGTGGGGTCTCAGCCGGGCTCAGGCGCCGTCGCGTCGCATGGTGAAGACGTAGTTCTTCACGATGGGGCCGAAGAAGTCGTTCTTGGTCACCTTCACGACGGCCTGGCCCGGCACGCCGTCCGCCTGCGCGAGGATCTCATGCCGCGCCGCCCGGTCGGCCGGGATGACCCGGGTGATCCTCGGCGACCCGCCGGCGGCCACCGGAATCGAGTAGGACGAAGCGGACAGGTCGAAGCCGCCGATCGTCTTCCCGTCGACCACGATCTTGATCGACAGCGGGCCGTCGTCCACCGGCATGTCCCTGCCGCTGAACCCCTTCCAGTAGTTCACGCAGGTGTCCCGCCAGTCGGCGGCGTCGGCCTCGTGGGCGGCCAGCTTGGCCTTGACCTCGGCGAAGCGGCGGGCGTCGATCGCCGGCTCCAGGGAGTCCCACGTCTCCCGCATCCAGGTGACGTACTGCACGCCCATCTGGTAGCGGTAGACGAGCTCGTCCCAGAAGATCCTGCCGCTGCGCGTCCGGCGGTCCCAGGGGACGTGGTGGAACCACATCAGCAGGTTCTCGGGGACGGTGTCGATGTTCCCGTACCTCGCTGCCAGCGTGGGGAAGTACTGGGCGGTGAAGTCGCTCCCGCCGGGGGAGCGGTCATAGCCCAGCCCGGCGCTGTCGGCCTTGTTGTAATACACCGGGCTCCAGTCGTCGCGGGCGAGCACCTCGGCCGGGTTGGGCCCGTAGTGGTCGCTCGACCGGAACTGGTGCGCGATGCCGAGCGGCGTCTGGTAGCTCACCAGCGCCTCCCAGGAGCCCATCATCATCTTCACAATGGTGTCGACCACGGGCTCGCGGTTGCTCCACGTCATCCGGACCCAGTCGGCCGCGATGTCCGCGGAGTCCAGTGTCCAGTCCCAGGACTGGCGGCCGAAGGCGAACAGGTTCGCCTGAGAGAAGTGGTGCCCGGTCAGGTTGTCCGCGTTGCCCAGGTTGGCCACGCCGACGATGGCGGTGTCCGTGTGGCGCTGGGCGGTTCCGTCCACGATGTGGCCCACCAGGCGGTTGCCGAGCAACCGGCCCCGCTCGTCCGTGGCGAACGTGTCGGTCTTCAGGACCTCTTCCCACATCGGCGCGAGGTAGCACAGCATCTTGTGCTGGCCGGTGTACTCCTGGGTGATCTGCAGCTCGATCGCCTGATTGGTGTTCTCCATCCGGCCGAACATCGGATGGACGGGCTCTCTCGCCTGGAAGTCCAGCGGACCGTTCTTGGTCTGCAGGAACACGTTGTCGAGGAAGCGGCCCCGCGTCCCGTCGGGCTGGGCCTCGTCGTCGATGTAGCCGAACTCGAGGTACGCCCGCTTCAGCCGGTCCTCGTCCACCTCGGCGTTGTAGACGAAGGTCCGCCAGTAGATCTTCATGCCCAGCGGCGCGACGGCCGCCGCGATGCCGTTGGCCCCGTCGCCGTGGTCGTAGCCGAAGTCCTGAGGACCCGGCTGGCCCTCGGAGTTGGCCTTCACGGTGAAGCCGATGAAGTCGGGGATGGACTCCCGCAGCAGCTTGGCCCGCCGGTTCCACCATCCGCGGAACGCGTCGCTGTAGGGGTCGAGCTGGTCGTTCGTCAGCGTGTCCGGCGCGAACCTGGCATCCGTCGGCGCGGTGTAGTTGATCGACAGCGCGATCTTGATCCCGTACGGCCGCAGCGCGTCGGCCAGCGCGGCCTCTTGCGCGATGTACGCCGGCGTGAGGTAGACGTTGTCGGCATTGACCAGGTTGATCGTGATGCCGTTCACGCCCACGGACGCCATCGCCCTGGCCACCACGATGTAGCGGTCGAGGATGACCGGCAGATTGCGCGCGGCGGCGGCGCCGGTGGCGGCGAAGTTGAAGATCGTGCCGTTCTCGCCGTTCAGCCCGCCCGTACCCGCCTCGTTGTTGCCCGCGTACAGGCGCACGGTCTCCCAGTAGTTCAGATGCCGGTTCTTGACCCGGGGGGACTCGGAGATGTCCAGCCTCGAGATGGACCGGTGCGTCTGCAGGCGCCGCAGGAACGCGAACGTCCCGTACAGCGCGCCGACCTCGGTGTTGCCGGCGATGACGGTGAACCGATGCGCCCCCCGGGACAGCGACCGGATGAGGTAGCCGTCGGCGCCCAAAGACGCCAGATCGCCGGCGGACACGAACCGCCGTACGGCCGGTGAGCTGTCGCGGGTCCCCACGATCAGGGCGCCGTCGGGGACCGTGCCGCCCACGCTCGGCCGCACCGGCACCGCACGGCCCAGCAGCCCGCCGAGGCCCCTGACCAGCTCGTCCCTGGCCGCCTCCAGTGTGGTCGCCACGAGCTTTTCGGTCGATCCCGGCGCCATGCT
Source organism: Streptosporangiaceae bacterium (assembly GCA_035765195.1). Taxonomy (GTDB): domain Bacteria; phylum Actinomycetota; class Actinomycetes; order Streptosporangiales; family Streptosporangiaceae; genus CALAED01. The sequence goes on along the minus strand of DASTYC010000028.1, from coordinate 50,295 downwards.
CAGGTTCGGCGTGTGCCGGTGCACCTTGTCGCGGTCGGCGTTCTCCACGATGACCGTGGTGATCGACTCTCGATACCGGCGGAGCAGACCCGGGGCGGTGATCGGTGCGTAGCGCAGCCACAGGTCGGAGCCGTCGTAGCCGTCGTCCCGCGCCGCGACGGCGGCCGCGTCCTCCCGGCCCATCGCCGGCGCGGCGCCGCCGATGCCGGCGACCAGCCCAGCGGTCGCCGTGGCCGGTACGACCGCACCCAGGAATGTCCGTCGGCTAATAGTCATAAATTGGTCATAACACGCCCAATCCGGGTTCGTCAGCCCGACTTCCATCCACGGATAGACCCGCGCGACCGCCGCGTCCGGGCGGGCGCCACCCCCCAGGCCATGGCCGTCACAGGCCACCCGCCGCGAAGATCTCGGACGCCCGGGCCGCGCCAACCGGTGAAACTTTCCCGAATCCCGGGGCGGCGCTATCTCATGACCGGGTCCGCGGCGTGGGTGGCGCTCAGGTGGAGGGTGCGGACGCGGGGATCGGCGGTGACGCGGGCGAGCAGATCGTCGAGGTCGTCGACGACATGGACGAAGTGGCCGTTCAGGGCGTCATAGCGGCCCGAGAGCAGGGCCGTCACATGATCGGCGGCGGCCGAGACGGGAGTCCAGGCCTCGGGCGGCAGCCGGTCGGCGTCGGGGCGCCGCTCCGTCATCGCGGTACGAACCATCCCCGGGCTGAGGTCGATCATGACAACCCTGGTGCCGGCGAGCTCGGAGGTCAGCATGTCGGTCAGCCGCAGCAGCGCGGTCTTGGACACCCCGTAGGCGGAGCCGGCCCCGCGCGGATCGGTCAGGAAGGCGGCCTTGGAGTTGATGTTGATCACCCGCCCCCGGCCGTGCTCGACCATCGAAGGCAGCACCCGCCGCAGGAACAGCGCCGGCCCGCGCAGGTTGACCTCGATCACGCGCCACCACGTCTCGAGGTCGGCGTTCAGGAACGGGTCGAGGTCGCCGAGGAACCCGGCGTTGTTGACGAGTTCTTCTATCGGGCCGAACCGGTCCTCGACCGTCTGGCAGACGCGGTCGACGTCGTCGGCCCTCGTCACGTCGCCGGTCACGGTGACCGCCGTGCCGCCGGCCGCGGCGACCAGCTCAGCGGTCTCGGCCAGCTCGTGGCTCGTACGGGCCGTCAGGCCGAGCCGGCGACCCGACGAGCCGAGCCGCACCGCGAGCTCACGGCCGATGCCGCGGCCCGCGCCGGTGATCAGAGTTACCGCGCCTGCACCGTTCATACCGACGTTCTTACCATCGTTTGAACCCCGCATTACCCCAGGGGAGTCCGTTCCGGTGATATGTCGGCACTTCGCCGGGGTGGTCGTATTTTGCCTGGCCAGCGGCCGATAGGGTGATCTTTTCGGCCGATGTACCGGGGGGTGGCCATGCAGGCGTTGTTCAAGGACGATGACTTCGATTTCCTGGCCAAGATCGCGCTGGGGGCGACCTACCATCGGGCGGCCGACGTGGGGGAGGTGCTGTCCACCGTCGAGCGGATCCGCGACGGTCACGCGCGTTCGTGGGTGGCGGAGTGGACGGCGACCGCGGACCGGCTCGCCGCCGAGGCCGACGCCAACGCGACCGCCGGGCACGCCGGCACGGCCGCCCGGCAGTACCTGCGCGTCTCGATGTACTACTCGCTGGCCGACGGCGCGGCCGACGGCGCCGACGGTGAGGCGGACGAGACGCCGGACGGCTCCCTGTTCGCCGAGTTGTGGGGGCGGCATCGCGCGGCGTGGGATCACTTCGTCGATCTGACCGGCCAGGCGGCCGAGCGCATCGAGATCCCGTACGAGGACACGACCCTGCCCGGCTACTTCTTCCGTTCCGCCCTCCCCGCGGGCCCCGCCGACGAGCGGCGCCGGACGTTGATCTTCAACAACGGCAGCGACGGACCGGTGACCGCCGCCTGGGTGCAGGGCATCGCCGACGCCCTCGCCCGCGGCTGGCACGCGGTGACGTTCGACGGCCCGGGCCAGAACGCGGCGCTGGTCCGGCAGGGCATTCCGTTCCGGCCCGACTGGGAACACGTGATCACCCCGGTCGTCGACCACCTGCTGACGCGGCCCGACGTCGACCCGGCGAAGATCGCGTTGCTCGGCGTCAGCCAGGGCGGGTACTGGGTGCCCAGGTCGGTCGCCTTCGAACACCGGATCGCCGCCATCGTCGCCGACCCCGGCGTCGTCGAGGTGTCCGCCGCGATGTTCCGGCACCTGCCCAACCACATGATCAAGCTCATCGAGGCGGGTGACCGGCGGCGATTCGACAAGGAGATGGCGCTGGCGCTGAAGTTCGCACCGGCCATGCGAGCCACGCTCGCCTCCCGGATGCGGCCGTACGGCACGACATCGCCTTACGAGTTCTTCACGAAGGCACGTGAGTACGTGCTGACCGACGACGTCATCGCGCGGATCGCCTGCCCCGTCCTCGTCACTGACCCCGACGACGAGCACTTCTGGCCTGGACAGTCGCGGGAGCTGTACGACCGGCTCGCCCACGCGAAGACCCCGGTCCGGACCTTGATCCGGTTCACCGCCCGGGAGGGCGCCGACACCCACTGCGAGCCCGCGGGCAACGCCCTGCGCGGCGAACGCATCTTCGACTGGCTCGACGAGCGAATCCCCGCCTGAATCGGGCCGCGGGCCCGAAGTTTCGGCATCCTTGGACTCGGGACCGGACCCGGGACGGGGGGACTCGGGGAAATTCGATCGCCGCGACGTGTCGAGAACCGCGTGACGGCTCCGACCACGGGGTGACCGCGGCCGCCAGGACGGCCGCGACATCGGACCACAGCGAAAGGAGCGGTCATGAAGTACCTGGTGCTGATGCAGGTCGATCCGGCGGTCATCGAGGGCCTGACGGAGGAGCAGCAGCAGCGGATCTATGACGGCCACCAGGCGTTCATGGAGGAGACCACCAAATCGGGCGAGATGCTGAGCACCCACGCGCTGGGCGACCCGAGCCAGTCCACCGTCATCCGCGGCGGCGCCAAGCCCCAGATCGTCGACGGGCCGTTCGCCGAGACCAAGGAGTTCATGGGCGGCTACTACCTGCTCGACGTCGAGTCCAAGGAGCGGGCCATCGAGCTCGCCCAGCGCATCCCTGACGCCGGCATCGAAGGGCTCGCGCTGGAGATCCGGCCCGTGATGTTCTCCGCCGGGGCGGACATGTGAGTCATCCGGTCCGGGCGGCCGTTCCCGAGGATCTGCTGCGCACGCTCGCGCCGCAGGTCCTCGGGGGGTTGCTGCGCCGCTACGGAGCGACCCAGCTCGATCTGTGCGAGAACGCCGTCCAGGACGCCCTGCTGGCGGCGCACGAACAGTGGCCGGTCCAGGGCACCCCCGAGGACCCGCGGGCCTGGCTGCTGGCCACCGCCCGCCACCGGCTCATCGATCAGATCCGCAGCGACACCAGCCGCCGCCGGAGGGAGCAGACGCACGCGCAACTCGCCCATCCGCTGGCCCAGGGGCCGCCGGCACCGGCGGGCGGCGGCGACGACAGCCTCCGGCTGCTCGAGCTGTGCTGTCATCCGGCGCTGACCACTTCGGCGCAGGTCGCCCTCACGCTGCGTGCGGTCGCCGGGCTGACCACGGCGCAGATCGCGCACGCCTATCTGCTGCCAGAGGCGACGGTCGCGCAGCGCATCTCGCGCGCCAAGGCGCGCATCCGCGACGTGGGCGCCACCTTTCCGGCGCCGACGTCCCCCGAAGATCGCCTCGAACCGGTGCTGAGCGTGCTCTACCTGATGTTCAACGAGGGCCACACGGCCACGACCGGCGACTCGCTGTACGACACGGACCTGACCCGCGAGGCCATCCGGCTGGCGCGGATGATCCACGCCGAACTGCCCGGCCACGGCGAGGCCGCCGGCCTGCTGGCGCTCATGCTGCTCACCGACGCGCGGCGCGCGGCCAGGACCGACTCGGCCGGCCGGATGATCCCGCTCGACGAGCAAGACCGCACCACGTGGAATCAGCGCGACATCCGCGAGGGCATCGACATCCTCCGGCGTACGCTCCCGGGCCGGCCCCCGACCCCCTACCTTCTCCAGGCGGCCATCGCGGCCCTGCACGCGGAGGCGCCCGGCACCGAGGAGACCGACTGGGCCGAGATCCTGGCCCTGTACAAGCTGCTGGAGCAGGTGACCGCGAACCCCATGGTCACCCTGAACCGCGCCGTCGCCGAGGCGATGGTCCGCGGGCCGGCCGCCGGGCTCGCGCTGGTCGACCGGCTCGCTGGCGCGGCGCTGCCGCGCGATCACCACCGCCTGCTGGCCGTCCGCGCGCACCTGCTGGAGCGGGCCGGCGACCTGGCCGCGGCGCGCGAGATCTATCGGCGGGCGGCGCGGCGCACGCTGTCGGCGCCCGAACGCGACTATCTGCTCTCGCGGGCGCGCCGGCTCGCCGATCCCGCCGATCCCGCCGTTTCGGCCGATCCCGCCGATCCGCCCGCCGGCCTCAGCGGGTGATCCGTGGTCCAGGTGGGCGCGACCGCGGCGGGACGGCCCGCCCTAGGCTGGGGGGTGCTTCGCAGCCTGGAAAGGAAGATCGCGCCCGTGTCCGATCGGTGCCCGCCCGACGCACCCGCCGATGTCGTCCCGGCCGCCGCGCCCGTCGACGGCGCGGACCGGCCGCGCCGGCTCGGGCTGCGGGCCGACTGCGCGAGCTGTTTCGGGCTGTGCTGCGTCGCGCTGCCGTTCTCGGCGTCCGCGGACTTCGCCATCGACAAGGCCGCCGGACAGCCGTGCCCGCACCTCCGGGCCGACTTCCGCTGCACCGTCCACCACGACCTGCGGGGCCGCGGCTTCCCTGGCTGCGCCGCCTACGACTGCTTCGGCGCCGGCCAGAAGGTCTCCCAGCTCACCTACGGCGGCCGCGACTGGCGGCAGCGCTCCGCGAGCGACGCGCGGCGGATGTTCGAGGTCTTCCCGATCATGAGGAAGCTGCACGAGCTGCTCTGGTACATGGCCGAGGCGCTGACGCTGCCGCCCGCGGCGCCGGTCCACCCGGCGCTGCGCCGGGCCTTCGACCGGACCGAACGCCTCACGGCCGACCCGCCTGACTCGATCATCGAGCTGGACCTCACCGCGGCGCGTCGCGAGGTCGACCCGCTGCTGTCGCGGGCGAGCGAGCTGGTGCGGGCGGCCGCGCCCGGCCCGCGGGCGAAGGCCGGCCGTCGCGGCGCCGACCTCATCGGCGCCGATCTGCGCCGCGCCGACCTGAGAGGCGCCGATCTGCGCGGGTCCTACCTCATCGCGGCGAACCTCCGCGACGCCGACCTGCGGTGGGCCGATCTCCGCGGCGCCGACCTCCGCGGCGCCGACCTGGCCGGGGCCGATCTGTCGACGAGCATCTTCCTGCCGCAATCGGCGCTCGACGCGGCGCGCGGCGACGGCCGTACGGCCCCGCCGCCCGCGCTGACGCGCCCGGCCCACTGGCCGCGCTGACGCGCCGGCCGGCGGTCAGGGCCAGCGGATCTCGGCGCCCTGCTCCGGCACGTGGTAGGGGAAGTACGCGACCGTCGTGAATCCGTCGTCGTGACACTCGCGGCACAGGTAGGTGCGGTGGCCGCGCAGGCCGTGGCCGCGGCCGAGGCACGGCGGGCATTGGCACGGCGACCAGCCCACGATCGTCTGGCCGGCGCGCATCACGTGACCGCGGGGGCACTCGGTAGGCGACCCCTCGTCCACCCGCGCGTGCAGGCCCTGAGTCCCTGCCATGGGCGGCGTCCCCCTTCACGAGCGCCCGGCCCAACCGATGGGCAAATCTGTTCGATTCTATGTAGATCGAACATTCTTCACAAGACGCACGAGTTCGAATCGGATTCTAGAATTGCCCGCGACCCCGACCCCGATCCCGGCGGGCACGGCTGAGGAGACGCAGATGGACGCGCAAGATTTCGCCGACGTGCTGAGCGCGGTACGTACGTTCGTCCGCGAGCGGGTGGTGCCGCGCGAGGACGAGATCGAGCGGACGGACGAGATCCCCGCCGACCTGCGCGAGACGACCAAGCGCATGGGGCTGTTCGGTTACGCGCTGCCGGAGGCGTACGGCGGGCTCGGCCTCGACCTCGGCGAACAGGTCCGGCTGGGCTTCGAGCTCGGTTATGCGAGCCCCGCCTTCCGATCGATGTTCGGCACCGGCAACGGCATCGCCGGCCAGGTGCTCGTGCGGGCCGGCAGCCCTGGGCAGCGGGAGGCCTGGCTGCCCCGCCTGGCGAGCGGCGAGGTGATCGCCGCGTTCGCGCTCACCGAGGCCGAGGCCGGCTCCGATCCGAGCTCGCTCACCACGTCGGCGGCCAAGGACGGCGACGACTACGTCATCAGCGGGGCCAAGCGGTTCATCACCAACGCGCCCGAGGCCGACGTCTTCATGGTCTTCGCTCGGACGGGCGGCCCCGGCGGCCGCGGCATCTCCACGTTCCTGGTCGAGCGGAACACCGCCGGCCTCGATGTCGGCCCGTCCGACGACAAGATGGGCCAGCGCGGCGCCCACACCGCGGAGGTCTTCTTCGACGCCGTCCGCGTCCCGAAGGACAACCTGATCGGCCCCGAGGGCACCGGGTTCCGTACGGCCATGACGTCCCTCGCCCACGGCCGGCTCACCATCGCCGCCGTCTGCGTGGGGCTGGCCCAGCGCATCCTCGACGAGACCGTCGAGTACGCGGGGAGCCGTGTCCAGGGTGGGCGGCGGATCGGCGATCACCAGCTGGTGCAGGGGCTGATCGCCGACTCGCAGACCGAGCTGTACGCGGGCCGGGCGATGGTGCTGGAGGCCGCCCGCGCCTACGACGCCGGGGAGGACACGAAGCTGGGCCCCTCGTGCGCGAAGTACTTCTGCTCTGAGATGCTCGGCCGGGTCGCCGACCGGGCCGTCCAGGTCTTCGGCGGCATGGGCTATATGCGCGGTGTGCCCGTCGAGCGGTTCTACCGTGACGCCCGGCTGTTTCGCATCTACGAAGGGACCAGCCAGATCCAGCAACTCGTGATCGCCCGGCGCCTGCTCGACGGCCGTGGGGACGGGCGGGGGCCTGAGTCCTGATTGTTCGTCAAATAGAGTAAATCTCTGCAGGTCAGAGGGTAGGCCATGCCTCTAGGGTGGGAATGTAGAGAGTTAAGAAGCTCAAAGAGAGCCTCGATGACAGCACTACCGGCAAGCACCGTTGGAGATGGAAGCACCATGGCACGCCTCGGGTCCACAGGCGACCCGCCACGACAAGCGACCCTGGACAACCGTTACGCGGGCCCGACCGCGGCGCGCATGCTCGTCGGCGCCCAGCTGCGCCGGCTGCGCCAGCTCGCGGGCATCTCCCGTGAGGCCGCCGGCGAGGCGATCCGCGCTTCCGACTCCAAGATCAGCCGCCTGGAGCGCGGCCGCACCGGCTTCAAACCGCGCGACGTGGCCGACCTGCTCACCCTCTACGGGGTGACCGAAGAGGCCGACCGCCTGCCCGTGATGGAGCTGGCGAGGCAGGCCGGCGTGCCCGGCTGGTGGCACCGCTACGACGATGTGGTCCCGCCGTGGTACCAGCCGTACATCGGGCTGGAGCAGGCCGCCTCGATGATCCGCGTCTATGAGGTCCAGTTCGTTCCCGACCTGCTGCAGCTCGCCGCCTACACGCGGGAGGTTATCCGGCTGCGCGAGCCCGGGGCGACCGACGACGAGATCGAGCGACGGGTCGGCCTGTGGCACGGCCGGCAGCAGCTCCTGCACCGGCCGCGGCCGCCGCACCTGTGGGTCGTTGTCGACGAGACCGCGCTGCGCCGCCCGGTGGGCGGCCGGGCCACGATGCGCCAACAGCTCCGGCATCTCATCGAGATGTCCGAGCTGCCTCACGTCACCGTGCAGGTGCTGCCGTTCAGCAACGGCGGGCACGCCGCCCTCAGCGGGGCGCTCACCTACCTGCGCTTCGCCGAGGCCGAGCTGCTCGACGTGGTCTTCCTGCTGCAGCTGAGCAGCGCCGTCTACCTGGACAAGGCCGCCCACACCGAGCGCTACCGCGACGTGTTGAACCGCCTGGTCGTCCAGGCCGCGCAAGCCGACGAAAGCCCGGCGATCCTGCACCGGATCCGCGCGGAGCTGTGACAGGGGCCCGGCCCGCCGCCAATGGTTTCGCATCGACCGGCGAGGTTGGGTATGGTTGCCTCGCGTGTTCGGCGCCGGCCCCTTTAGCTCAGTCGGCAGAGCGTCTCCATGGTAAGGAGAAGGTCTACGGTTCGATTCCGTAAAGGGGCTCCACCTCCGGTATCCTGCTTGCCTGGTCGTTTCCCGACCACCTCTCGGCGGAGTAGCTCAGTCAGGCAGAGCAAGCGGCTCATAATCGCTGTGTCGCCGGTTCAAGTCCGGCCTCCGCTACGACCTGGCCGTACGTCCCCCACCGGGGCGTGCGGCGAGGTGCCGTTCCATCCCCTAGCCAGAAAGGCACTCCATCGTGGCTGCCACCGATATACGACCGAAGATCACGCTGGCCTGCCAGGAGTGCAAGCACCGCAACTACATCACGCGCAAGAACCGGCGTAACGACCCCGACCGCCTCGAGCTGAAGAAGTACTGCCCCAACTGCAAGACGCACCGCGCCCACCGCGAGACCCGCTGACCCCGCTGACCCAGCGGCCGACCCGGTCTTCGGGTGCCGCCGTCCGGGCTCCCGGCCTGCTCGCGCCTGCGTGACCTGCCGGTGAGGCGTGCCGATGCTTCTGTTACGGTCACGTCATGCCAATCAACCGCGACTACATCGGGCGTACCTTCCCGCCCACCGCTCCTTACGAGGTCAACAGGGTCAAGATCCGGGAGTTCGCGGACGCGATCGGCGACCCCAACCCCGTCTACCGCGACCGCGACGCCGCGCGGGCGAGCGGCCACCCCGATGTGGTGGCGCCGCCGACGTTTCCCATCGTCTTCACCATGAGCGAGACGGGTTCGGCGCTGGCCTCGCCCGACCTCGGCATCAACTTCGCGATGGTGGTCCACGGCGAGCAGCGGTTCGTCTACGAGCGGCCGCTGCACGCCGGTGACGTGGTCGTGTGCGAGTCGACCATCACCGACATCAGGGCCGCGGGCCGCAACGAGCTGCTCACGGTCGAGACCGAGGTCAAGACGGTCGGCGGCGAGCACATCTGCACCGCCTACAACTCCCTAGTCGAACGCGCGGGTGCGGCATGACGGCGCAGGTGAAGTACGACGAGGTCGAGGAAGGCGCGGCGCTGCCGGCCCAGAGCTACAAGGTCGACCGCATCGATCTGGTGAAGTACGCGGGCGCCTCCGGCGACTTCAACCCCATCCACTGGCGCGAGAGCTTCGCCAAGTCGGTCGGCCTGCCCGACGTCATCGCGCACGGCATGTTCACGATGGCGCAGGCGGGCCGCTACGTCACCGACTGGGTGGGCGACCCCGGCGCGATCCTCGACTTCGGCGTCCGTTTCTCCGGCATGGTCGTGGTGCCCGACGAGGGCGGCAACGAGCTCGAGATCAGCGGAGTGGTCGAAAAGAAGCTCGACGACAACATCGTCGTGATCGCGCTCACGGCCCGCGCCCACGGCGAAAAGGTCCTTACCCGGGCCAAGGCGACAGTTCGCCTGGCCTAGCCTGCCGTGGTGGTCCTTGCCGAACAGGTGACGCTGGCCGCGTACACGACGCTGCGGCTCGGCGGCCCGGCCCGCCGGTTCGTCGAGGCCGTCACGAACGAGGAACTGGTCGGCGAGATTCGCGGCGCCGACCGGCGCGGCGAGCCCGTGCTCGTCCTCGGCGGCGGCAGCAACCTCGTCATCTCCGACGACGGCTTTCCCGGCACGGTCGTCCACGTCGCCACCCGCGGCGTGGACGTGCTGGGCGACGGGGTGCTGCGGGCCCAGGCCGGCGAGGAGTGGGAGCCCTTCGTGGCCCGCTGCGTGCGCGAAGGGCTCGCGGGCGTGGAGTGCCTGTCCGGCATCCCTGGCCGGCTCGGCGCCACCCCCATCCAGAACGTCGGCGCGTACGGACAGGACGTCAGCGAGACGATCATCGAGGTGCGTGCGTACGACCGCGCCACCGACGCGATCGTCACGCTCGACCGGGCGGCGTGCGGCTTCACCTACCGGGGCAGCGTCTTCAAGGGCGCGGACCGCTACGTCGTGCTCGACGTGACGTTCGCGCTGGAGGAGGCGGCGGAGTCGGCGCCCATCCGCTACGCCGAGCTGGCGCGGGTGCTCAGCACCCGGCCGGGCGCGCGGGTGCCGCTCGCCGACGCCCGCGCCGCCGTGCTCGGCCTGCGCCGGCGCAAGGGCATGGTCATCGACCCGGCCGACCCCGACACGCGCAGCGCCGGCTCGTTCTTCACCAATCCGATCCTCGACCCCGACCAGGTCACCGACCTGGAGAAGCGCGTCGCGGAACGGCTCGGCAAAGACGCCCGCTTCCCCCGCTACCCCGAGCCCGACGGCCGGATCAAGACCTCGGCGGCCTGGCTGATCGAGCGGGCCGGTTTCGGCAAGGGACACGCCCGCGGCCCGGCCCGGATCTCGACCAAGCACACGCTCGCGCTCACCAACCCCGGCGGGGCCCGCACGGCCGACCTGCTCGACCTGGCCAGGGAGGTACGAGACGGCGTCCGCGCGGCGTTCGGCGTCGAGCTGGTCAACGAGCCCGTCCTCGTCGGCGTCCGGCTCTGACCAGCCCGCCGTGCGTACGCCATCGGCCCGAGGCGGGAGCTGAGCGGTGACCGCTTTCGCCGTCAGCCTCGTCGTGATCTTCATCGCCGAGCTCGGCGACAAGAGCCAGCTCATGGCCCTGACCTTCGCGACACGGTTCCGCGCGGTGACCGTGCTCGTCGCGATCACGGCCGCCACCGCGCTCGTCCACCTCGTGAGCGTGCTGCTCGGCGCGGCGGTCGGCGCGGTGCTGCCGACCGGCCCGATCTCGATCCTCGCCGGGCTGGCGTTCTTCGGCTTCGCCGCGTGGACCCTGCGCGGCGACGAGCTGACCGAGGACGAACGGCGGCAGGCGGCGGCGGGCTCCAGATCCGCGATGCTCGCCGTCGGCGGCGCGTTCTTGCTGGCCGAGCTCGGCGACAAGACGATGCTGGCGACGGTCACGCTGGCCGCCGGCAACCCGGGCATCGGCGACCTGACCGGCGTGTGGGCCGGGTCCACGATCGGCATGGTCGCGGCGGACGCGCTCGCCATCGGCGCCGGCCGGCTGCTGGGCAGGCGGCTGCCCGACCGCGCCATCAAGATCGGCGCCGCCGTCGCCTTCGCGGTCTTCGGCGTGCTGCTGGTGGCCGACGGCGTGCGCGTGCTCGCCGGCTGATCACGCGGCGCGGCGGGCGGCCAGCCAGGCGTCGATGTCCGCGAGCACCTGTCGCCGCAGGCCCGGTGGGGCGGCCGAGCCGCGGATCGAGGATCGGGCCAGCTCGGCAAGCTCCGCGTCGGTAAAGCCGTGGGCCGTCCGCGCCAGCTCGTACTGGCGGACCAGCCGGGCTCCGAACAGCAGCGGGTCGTCGGCGCCCAGCGCGATCGGGATCCCCGCGTCGAACAGCCGGCGCAGCGGCACGTCGGCCGGCGTCGCGAACACCCCCAGGCCGACGTTGGACGACGGGCAGATCTCGAGCGTCACGCCGCGCGCGGCGAGCATGTCGACCAGCGCGGGGTCGTCGACCGCGTGCACGCCGTGCCCGATCCGGTCCGCGCCGAGCGTCTCCAGGCAGACCCGGACGCCGTCCGGGCCGAGCAGCTCGCCGCCGTGCGGGACGGCCAGCAACCCGCCCCGCTTGGCGATGCGGAACGCGCCGTCGAAGTCGTAGGCGCGGCCGCGTCGCTCGTCGTTGGACAGGCCGAACCCGACGACGCCCCGGCCCGCGTACCGCACCGCGAGCCTCGCCAAGGTCTTGGCGTCGAGCGGATGCCTCGTGCGGTTGGCGGCGATGACCACGCCGATGCCCACCCCGGACGCCGCTGCCGCCTCGCCGGCGGCGTCGAGGACCAGTTCCACCGTGGGGGTGAGCCCGCCGAACCGCCCCGCGTACCCGGAGGGGTCGACCTGGATCTCCAGCCAGCGCGAGCCCTCGGCGGCCTCGTCGGCCGCGGTCTCGTGGAGCAGCCGGCGCAGGTCCGCCGGCTCGCGCAGCACCGACCGCGCGATGTCGTACAGCCGCTGGAACCGGAACCAGCCACGCTCATCGGTCGCGTGCAGCCGCGGCGGCCAATCCGCGACCAGCGCGTCCGGCAGGTGCACACGGTACTTGCGGGCGAGTTCGACCAGCGTGGCGTGCCGCATCGAGCCGGTGAAGTGCAGGTGCAGGTGAGCCTTCGGGAGGGTGGCCTCGGCCCTGGCGGCCCGCGGCGGACGATTCATGCCGACCATGCCGACATGGTGCCGCACGGCTCCGCCCGGCGATCCCCGCATCGAGATGATGCCCTCGGCTCGCCGCCCGATCGCCTTGTACGTGGGCGTTTCAGCAGCTAGGCGGAACGGCCCGGAACGCGTCCGCATACGGATCAAAATCCGCGCGGAAATTCTGAAACCTCCGTGCAACCCGGTGCCACGACCGCGCGTAAGTGAGGGGCGCGAGAGTCCATAGGGACAGAAGGGATAGACAATGATCACGCTCAAGGCGGCGCTGGTGGGTACATCCTGCGTCGGCGTGCTGGCTGTCGGCGGCATCACCTACGCCACGGTCGCGCACCCCAACGCCGGACTGCGCTCGGACCAGTCCAAGGCGCCCGCAGCCAAGCCGCCGGCCGCCGCGCCGGCGCCCGCGCGGCCCGAGTGTCTGCCCGCGGTGCCGCACGGCCTCCCCAAGGGCGGCGACGTCAAGCACGCCGTGCCCCAGCAGCCCGCGGTCCCGCAGCCGGCCGCGCCGAAGCCCGGCGCGGCGCAGCAGGAGGTCGCCGGCGCCCAGCAGGCCGCCCGGCAGGCCGCGGAGCAGCACGCGCAGCAGGTCGACGCCGCCCGCAAGGCGCCCGCCGGCCAGCCGCACGCCATGCCCGCCGCCCCCCAGGCGCCCGGCGCCAACTGCCTGCCCACAGATCTGCCCAAGGGTGCGCCGAGCCACCCGGCCGTCCCGGCCAAGCCGGCTCTGCCCCAGCTGCCGCACTCGTTGAAGGTCTCCTGTGACTCGGTCAAGCCGGCCGTGGCCCTCGGCGGCGCCGCCGAGCGGTCGATCATCGTGGCGCGCGGCCTGAGCCACGGCACCAAGAAGGTCGAGATCATCACGCACAAGGCCCACAAGCTGTGCAAGGTCACCGAGAAGTGGACCGGCGCCGCGGGTCAGTGGCTGAAGGTCGAGACCCTCAAGACCCCGCCGTCCTTCAGCCTCGACCAGGTCCGGCTGGCGCTGCGGATGCCCGCCGGCGGCGCGCCGGTCAACGTGCACGGCGTGCACGGCTGGCAGACCTCGCTGGGCGGCGCCGTGATCTGGTACTCCGCCGACGGCTACGCGGTCTGCGTGGAAGCGAGCCCGGCCTACGCGCCCCAGCTGCAAGACGTGGCTGCCAAGCTGCAGCAGCACCTGGCGCAGACGGTTCGATAAATGCCGGTGCGGGTGGCTCCTGCGCGGGGGGCCGCCCGCACCCGATAGGTTGACGGCTTCGCAATCGGACTCTCACTCGAACGGAGCACCTTGAGGCGCCGAGATGACGAGTCATTCGTCGCATTCGTGGCGGATCGGGGAACCGCACTGCTACGAACCGCCAGCCTGCTGTGCGCGAGCAGGACCGATGCCGAGGACCTCCTGCAGACCGCTCTGGAAAAGACCTACCGGCACTGGGCGCGGCTGAACGCCGAATCCGATCCGGAACCGTACGTCCGGCGGATCCTGGTGAACCTCACGATCAGCAAGGCCCGCCGGTGGCGGATCTTGCGGGAGGTCCACATGCCCAGTCCGCCGGAGGTGCCCGCCGCGACCGCGGAGACGCACGCCGTCGAGTTGCGCGGCGCGCTCGTCGAGCACCTCCGGCGGCTCGGCCCGCGGCAGCGCGCGGTGCTCGTGCTGCGGTACTGGGAGGACCAGACGGAGGCCGAGATAGCGCGCACCCTCGGCTGTTCGGTGGGCACCGTCAAGAGCCAGGCGGCCCGCGGGCTGGCCCGGCTCAGGGAGCTGTTGAACGCCGAATCGGGCGACGACGCGCCCGTCGCCGGAAACCGGCGGCCACCGGGCGCGGCGACGGGGGGTCGCCTCGCCGAGACGCGCAGGCCGGACGGACGCCAGGCGGACATACACCAGGCGGAGGTTCGGCGGGCAGGGGGCCGGCACCGAAACGTGCCGGCGAGCGGATGACCGGCCAGGACATGACCGGTGAGGGGATGACGATGGACCTCGAGAACGAACTGCGGCAGGCGATGGCCGAACACGTCGCCGACGTGTCGGCGCCCGAGTCGCTGGCCGCCGCGGCCCGTCGCGGCTACCACAGAACCGTCCGGGTGCGGGCGCTGACCGTCACCGCCGCGGCGGCGGCCGTCGTCGCCATCGCAGCCATGCCCGCCTACCAGGCGTTTCGCCCCGAAACTGTGGGCTCGCCCGGACGGGCGCCGAGCGGTACGCCGGCGGGCGGCCTGGCCCCGTCCGCACCCGAGCCGGCCCGGGCGCCGGCGACCCCCTCCACGCCGGCCCGGTCCAGCGAGCCGGCGGCACGGCCGGGCACCGCCGCGCCGCCGGCCGCGCCGAGCGGGCACGGCGGCCGCAGCGGGCGTTCGCTGCTGACCTACCTGCCCTCCGGGCTGCGGCAGGTGGCCCCCTGCGCGACGACCAAGACGGCCGACAGGCAGATCACGTTGTGCCGCTGGACCGGCTCGGGCGGGCTGATCGAGGTGAAGCTGATCCGCGGCCCCTCGTTCGCCGGTCCGTCCGACATCGGCTACCTGCCGCCGATGTCCATCCCGGCCCGGGTGCACGACCGGCCCGCGATCCGGGGCGAGTGGCCGGACGTGGGCAGCCAGGTGTCATGGGTCGAACATTCGGGGCTCGGCGTGTGGGTCGGCGTCGGACGGGCCTTGGACAACAAGCTCATGCGTATCGCCGAGGGGGTGCGGGTCACCTCCTGAACGCCGCCACGCCGCCGCGTCGCCCCGGCCGCGGCGGACGGCCCCGTTCAGCCCGCACGACCCCCGCTCGGCCGCAGGGACCTCACGCCACTCCCGCTGCGCGAGGTCCCTGCGGCCCCTTTCGCGAGTCCGCGAGCCGGCCCGGACGGGCCCGGAGGGCCGTCGCCCCGCCGCTGCCGGTTGCCGGTCACTAGCCCGCTTCGGCCAGCAGCTTGGCGAGGCGGCCGACGCCCTCCGCGAGGTCCTCGTCGCCGAGCGCGTACGAAAGCCGAAAGTAGCCGGGCGTGCCGAACGCCTCGCCCGGCACGATCGCCACCTCGACCTCCTCGAGCACCACCTGAGCGAGGTCGAGCGAGGTCTGCGGCCGGCGGCCGCGGATCTCCTTGCCGAGCACGCCCTTCACCGACGGATAGGCGTAGAACGCGCCCTTCGGCTCCGGGCAGAACACGCCCGGGATCTCGTTCAGCATGCGCACCATCGTGCGGCGGCGGCGGTCGAAGGCGATCCGCATCTCCCCGACGGCCGACAGGTCGCCGGACACCGCGGCGAGTGCGGCCGCCTGGGCGACGTTGCAGACGTTGGACGTCGCGTGCGACTGCATGTTCTGCGCCGCCTTGACCGTGTCGGGCGGGCCGATCAGCCAGCCGACGCGCCAGCCGGTCATGGCGTAGGTCTTGGCGACCCCGTTGACCACGATCGTCCGATCGGCCAGCTCGGGAACCTCCACGGGCAGCGAGGAGAACTCCGCGCCGCCGTACACCAGGTGCTCGTAGATCTCGTCGGTGATGACCCACAGCCCGCGCTCGGCGGCCCAGCGGCCGATCTCGATCACCTGCGCCCGCGTATGGACGGCGCCGGTCGGGTTGGACGGCGACACGAACAGCAGCACCTTCGTCCGCTCGGTACGCGCGGCCTCGAGTTGGTCGACGGAGGCCAGGTAGCCGGTCGTCTCATCGGTCGGCACCTCGACGGGGACGCCGCCGGCCAGCTTGATCGACTCCGGGTAGGTGGTCCAGTACGGCGAGATCACCAGCACCTCGTCGCCCGGGTCGAGCAGCGCGGCGAACGCCTGGTACACGGCATGCTTGCCCCCGTTGGTGATCAACACCTGCTTGGCGTCGACCTCGAGCCCCGAGTCGCGACGGGTCTTGGCGGCGACCGCCGCACGCAGCTCGGGCAGCCCGCCGGCCGGGGTGTAATGGTGGAATCGCGGTTCACGGCACGCGGCGGCGGCGGCCTCCACGATGTAGCCGGGAGTGGGAAAATCTGGCTCGCCGGCGCCGAATCCGATCACCGGCCGGCCGGCGGCTTTCAGCGCCTGTGCCTTGGCCGTGACGGCCAGCGTGGCGGATTCGGAGATCGCGGCGAGACGAGCTGAGATTCGACTCATACCGCCATCGTCGCAGATGGTGATCGGGGGGTTCACACGGATTGGGCGACCCGGCGGCGGGGCTCGCCGCTCCGGGACGCGGCCGGTTCGACGTCCTCGTCCTTGGCCACGTACACTGCCTCTCTTAGTGATGATGCGTAGTCCGGCCATGGCGGCTACCGTGGACGGAAAAGGCGTCACGCGCAAAGGGCAGTAGCTCAATTGGCCAGAGTCCCGGTCTCCAAAACCGGTGGTTGGGGGTTCGAGTCCCTCCTGCCCTGCGGAGTGCGTAGAGCGCTCGATGTCACGTGTCCGAGCGCGAGCACGCTCGAGATCGCGACGCGATGGACACGACCGATGAGGTGAACGGCGGCACAAATGGCGACAGGGACCGACAGCAAGCCGGCGAAAGAGGACAAGGGACGGCCACGGCGCAGATGGCCCAACCCCGCTCTCTTCGTGCGGCAGGTCATCGCTGAGCTGCGCAAGGTCATCTGGCCGACTCGTCGTAACCTGATCAGCTATACGGTCGTGACGCTGGTCTTCGTGCTTATCATGGTCGCCATCGTTTCCGCGGTCGACTACGGGCTGACGAAGGCCGTTTTCGCGGTCTTCACCTGACCGAGTCCGACCAGGCGATCGCGGCCGGTCGTGCCCGCCGGAACGTGACCGACGCCGCCGTACCCGCTCTGCCCAACACCGCAGTCGCATGAGAGAGAGTCATCGTGTCCGAGTCCCCAATGCCCCGCGACGAGGCCGGCGAGGAGGCCCAGTCGCCGGAGGATGCGGCCGCGGCGGCCGAGGCGGCCGAGGGAGGAGCCGCTCTCCCATCGGACGCGGCAGCGGACATGGACGTCGCGGCGGCCGAAGACGACGCGGCCGGCGACGAGAAGCCCGCGGACGACGACCTTGAGGGCCTCGACGACCTCGAGGACGAGCAAGACGCGGACTCCGAGATCGCCGCGGAGCCGGCGGTCGAGGTCGACCCGCTGGCCGAGTTCAAGACCCAGCTGCGCCTGCAGCCGGGCGAGTGGTACGTCGTGCACTCCTACGCCGGCTACGAGAACCGGGTGAAGACCAACATCGAGACCAGGACGCAGTCCCTCAACATGGAGGACTACATCTTCCAGGTCGAGGTCCCCCAGCACGAGGTGACCGAGGTCAAGGGCGGCAAGCGGCAGAAGGTCAACGAGAAGGTCCTGCCCGGTTACATCCTGGTCCGCATGGAGCTGACCGACGAGTCGTGGGCCGCGGTGCGCAACACCCCCGGTGTCACCGGCTTCGTCGGGCTGTCCAGCACGCCGTCGCCGCTCAGCCTCGACGAGGTCGCCAACCTGCTCGCGCCCGAGCCGGAGGAGCAGGCCAAGACCACCGAGGCGGCGAAGGTCACGACCGTCGACTTCGAGGTCGGCGAGTCCGTCACGGTCATGGACGGCCCCTTCGCCACGCTGCCCGCCACGGTCAACGAGATCAACGCCGACACCCAGAAACTCAAGGTGCTCGTGTCGATCTTCGGTCGTGAGACCCCGGTCGAGCTGTCGTTCAACCAGGTCGCCAAGATCTGACGGATATCTTCCGGTAGACCGGCGGATATCCTTGCCGCAGACCCAGACGTCCCCGCGGCTCGCGGGGCCTGGTCCCAACACCGCGGCCCGAGTTCCAGCCGCGGTGTCGCCCGCGCGACGCGGGAGTAGGGGCCACAGCACGAGGAACGCAAAGGATCGACACAAATGCCTCCGAAGAGGAAAGTCAGCGCCGTCGTCAAGGTTCAGCTGCAGGCCGGCGCGGCGACGCCGGCGCCGCCCGTGGGCACCGCGCTCGGCCCGCACGGCGTCAACATCATGGACTTCTGCAAGCAGTACAACGCCGCCACCGAGTCCCAGCGCGGCAACGTCATTCCCGTAGAGATCACCATCTACGAGGACCGGTCGTTCACCTTCATCACCAAGACCCCGCCGGCCGCGCAGCTGATCCTCAAGGCCGCCGGCGTCGAGAAGGGCAGCGGCACGCCGCACACGACGAAGGTCGGCACGGTCACCCGCGACCAGGTGCGCGAGATCGCGCAGACCAAGATGCCCGACCTCAACGCCAAAGACCTCGACGCCGCCGAGAAGATCGTCGCCGGCACCGCCCGCTCCATGGGCATCGAGGTCAAGTAGTCCGATCACCTGTGGGAGGGCCCGGCGCTGGCCCGCTACCACGACCCCCGAACCCAGAACGGGAGCACACATGAAGCGCAGCAAGGGTTACCGCAACGCCGACGAGACGATCGACCGCGAGCGGCTCTACACGCCGGTCGAGGCCGTCCGGCTGGCGAAGAAGACCTCGACGACCAAGTTCGACGCGACCGTCGAGGTGGCGCTGCGGCTCGGCGTCGACCCGCGCAAGGCCGACCAAATGGTCCGCGGCACGGTCAACCTGCCGCACGGCACCGGCAAGACCGCCCGGGTGCTCGTCTTCGCCGGCGGCGCCAAGGCCGACGAGGCGCGCGCGGCGGGCGCCGACTTCGTCGGGTCCGACGACCTGATCGAGCGGATCCAGGGCGGCTTCCTCGACTTCGACGCCGTCGTCGCCAGCCCCGACATGATGGGCAAGGTCGGCCGGCTCGGCCGGGTGCTCGGCCCGCGTGGCCTGATGCCCAACCCGAAGACCGGCACGGTCACCGGCGACGTGGCCAAGGCCGTCACCGACATCAAGGGCGGCAAGATCGAGTTCCGGGTCGACCGGCACGCGAACCTGCATTTCATCATCGGCAAGACGTCCTTCGGCGACCGTCAGCTGGTGGAGAACTACGCGGCCGCGGTCGAGGAGATCCTCCGGCTCAAGCCCACGGCGGCCAAGGGCCGGTACCTGAAGAAGGCCACCATCACCACGACGATGGGGCCGGGGATTCCCGTCGACCCCAACGTGACTCGCGCGATCACCGCCGAGCTCGAGGACGCGACGGCCGCGAGCTAGACACCCGCCGCACTCGCCCGTCAAGGGGTATCCGCCGTTTCGGCGGGTATCCCTTGGCAGAGTGCGTGCCTGCCGTTGGCCGGTATTTCCGGCGCTTTCCCCTACGCCTCGAGGCGCACGTGTGCGTGGTCCGATTGGTACCACCGGGGGATGCCTCTCAATTGCCGGAGAACCAGACTGAGACCAAGCACGTCTCATCATCAACCGCGAACACACGATCACGATCCGATTTCGGGAGGCATCCTTCTCATGAGCCGTCGATTCGCCGCGGGCGCCGCGGTGGGCGCCGCCCTCGTGCTATCTCTCACGGGCTGTCTCGGTGACTCTGGGGGTGGCTCGGCCGGCGGCGGCGTGCAACTGACCGCCGCCCAGGTGCTGGAGAAGGCATCCCAGAAGACCGGCCAGGTCGACACCTACAAGGCCGACTTCACCATGAGCGTCGGCACCCAGCAGGGCGCCATGAACATGCACGCGCTGGGGCAGTTCCGGCTGCGGCCGAGCCTGGCCTTCACCATGAACGTCGACAAGATGAGCATGGGCGGCCAGTCGATGCCGATCGGCGCCATCCAGGTGGTCTACCTCGACAAGGTCATCTACATGAAGAGCGCCCAGCTGTCGCAGGCCACCGGCGGCAAGCCGTGGATCAAGATGGATCTCGGCAAGCAGGCCCAGCAGTCCGGCTTCAGCCTCGACGCCCTGATGAACCAGTCTCAGCAGGTCAACCCGGCTGAGCAGACCAAGATGCTGACGGCGTCCAAGGACGTGAAGCAGGTCGGCACCGAGACGATCAATGGCGTCAAGACCACGCACTACGCCGGATCGATCACGGTCTCGGAGGCCATGGCCAAGCTGGACGCCAAGACCCGCCAGCAGCTGCGGAAGGTCTACGAGCAGGCCGGCGCCACCAAGATCTTCTTCGATCTGTGGGCGGACGGTCAGCAGCTGCCGCGCAAGCTGACCACCAAGCTGGCCATCCCGCAGGGCAACACGACGAACACGATCATCTACACGGACTACGGCTCGCCGGTCAACGTGTCCGCGCCGCCCGCCGACCAGGTGGGCGACTACCGCGGCCTGACCAACGGCCGGGCGCCCGGCAACTGACGCACCCCACCGGCGCGACCCCCGGTCGTGCGGAGCCCGCCGCGGTTCCGCACGGCCGGGTTCTCATTTGCCGCCTGGGCGCCGACCGCGTAACCTGTGCGATGCCGAAGACCGCCGGTCGTCACCCACGTGGGTGACCGAAGGTCCCGCACCCGTGGCTCCTCGCAGCCGCGGCCGGGCGGCCCGCGCAGGTGATGCCGACAGCTTGGTCCGCATGACCCGATGGGTCGTGCGCCGACGCCCCGGGCGCCTGCGCCGGGGCGTTTTCGTGTGTACGGGGCCGGGCCGGCACAGATGGAAGGAGGCCCATGGCGAGGGCGGACAAGGCGGCGGCCGTCGCCGAGCTCGCGGATGAGTTCAAGAGCTCGAACGGCGCGGTGCTGACCGAGTACCGCGGGCTAACCGTGGCGCAGCTTGGTCAGCTGCGCCGCGATCTGGGCGACAACGCACGGTTCGCCGTGGTGAAGAACACGCTGACCAGGCTCGCGGTGCGCGACGCGGGGATCGACGCCGGCCTGAGCGAGCTGCTCGAGGGCCCGTCGGCCATCGCGTTCGTCAAGGGCGACGTGGTCGAGGCCGCGAAGGGCCTGCGTGACTTCGCGAGGGCTAACCCGCTCTTGGTGATCAAGGGCGGTGTCATCGACGGCAAGGCGATGACGCCGGACGAGATCTCCACGCTCGCCGACCTCGAGTCTCGTGAGGTGCTGCTGGCGAAGCTGGCGGGGGCGATGAAGGCGTCGATGGCCAACGCGGCCGCGACCCTCAACGCGCTGCCGACCCAGCTGGCCCAGCTGGCCGAGGCGCTGCGGGTCAAGCGCGCCGAGGCGGGCGAGCAGGACGAGACGAGCGCGGCGAGCGAGACCCCGGACGCGGCCGAGACCTCGGACGCGGCCGAGACCGAGGCCAAACCCGACGACGCGGCCGACGCATAACAACCCAGACCCGAAAGTACGCGGAAGCACGAAGGAACTCAGATCATGGCGAAGCTCAGCACCGACGAGCTGCTCGACACGTTCAAGGAGATGACCCTCCTCGAGCTGTCGGAGTTCGTGAAGAAGTTCGAAGAGGTCTTCGACGTCAAGGCCGCCGCGCCCGTCGCGGTCGCCGCCCCCGGCGCGGCCGCTGCCGGCGCCCCGGCCGAGGCCGCCGAGGAGAAGGACGAGTTCGACGTCGTCCTCGAGGCGGCCGGCGACAAGAAGATCCAGGTGATCAAGGAGGTCCGGGCGCTCACCAGCCTCGGCCTCAAGGAGGCCAAGGACCTCGTCGACGGCGCACCCAAGCCGCTGCTCGAGAAGGTCAACAAGGAAGCCGCCGACAAGGCCCGCGAGGCGCTGGAGAAGGCGGGCGCGACGGTCACCGTCAAGTGACGGCCACTGTCAACTGACGGCCCGCGTCAAGTAAGGCGCGCACCGCCGTCAGGGATCGCGAAAGGGCGGCCGGCCCCGGCTGGGGCCGGCCGCCCTTCGTCGTGTCCGCCCGCTTGTCCGCCCGCCGGGCCGGCCCTCCACGGCTTTGATGACCTAGCTCCCAGGGTGGGAGTCATGCTGTCAGTTGCGACGATTGTGAAGGTTGTGGGGGGTGGCGACGCATCGCTAGGCTGACTGCCGGCGAACGTAACGATCCGCTTACAGGCTGGGTTTTTTCCGAGTTGTCCTGCGCAGACCCCCTTCCTTTTTGTCGATTCGTCGCTACGGTAGGTGGACCCGGCTGATGGCTACCGATGGGTAGCCATGAGCCAATGGCGGACAGTGACGGACTGCTCGCCCCGCAGGGTTCCGGATTCCCCCGGCCGGACGAAGGGTTGCACGTGGGCGTCGAGATCAGGGTCGAAGGACTGACCAAGGCCTTCGGACGTCAGGTCATCTGGGACGACGTATCGTTGACACTGCCCGCCGGAGAGATCTCCGTCCTCCTCGGCCCCTCCGGCACCGGCAAGTCCGTGTTCCTCAAGACGCTCGTGGGCCTGCTGCGGCCCGAGCGCGGGCACATCTGGATCGGCGACCGCGACCTGCCGTATCTGTCGGAACACCTGTTGTACGAGACGCGCAAGCTGTTCGGCGTCCTGTTCCAGGACGGCGCCCTGTTCGGCTCCATGAACCTCTTCGACAACATCGCCTTCCCGCTGCGCGAGCACACCAAGAAGTCCGAGGGCGAGATCAAGCGCATCGTCATGGAGAAGATGGAGATGGTCGGCCTGCTCGGGGCCGAGCGCAAGCTCCCCGGCGAGATCTCCGGCGGCATGCGCAAGCGGGCCGGGCTGGCGCGCGCCCTCGTCCTCGACCCCGAGATCATCCTGTTCGACGAGCCCGACTCCGGCCTCGACCCGGTCCGCACGTCGTACCTCAACCAGCTGATCGTCGACCTGAACGCCGAGACCGGGGCGACCTTCCTCATCGTCACCCACGACATCAACACCGCCCGCACCGTCCCCGACAACATCGGCCTGCTGTTCCGGCGCGAGCTGATCATGTTCGGCCCGCGCGAGATGCTGCTGTCCAGTGACGAGCCGGTCGTCCGGCAGTTCCTCAACGCGCGCAAGCACGGTCCGATCGGCATGTCGGAAGAAAAGGACATCTCCGAGCTCGAGGCCGAGGCCAGGATGGGCCACGACCCAGGGCGGCTGCCGCCGATCCCGCCGCAGCTGATGCCGAGCGACGGCCGCGTGCGCCGCACCCAGCAGCCGCCGGGCGCGTGGCTGCGCGAGCACGGCGTCACGCCGCCGCCCGGCTCGTTCATCGACGATCTCGGCCGCAACTGGGCCGAGGAGTGGCCGCGCCACGTCGCCTCGGCCACCGCGACCACGTCCGCGGCGGCGCATCCGGCCGACGCATGGGCCGCCACCGAGCCACCGGGCGGACCCGGCGGCACCGGCCGGCACGGTCGTAGCGACCGCCCTGGAGGTACGGGAGGCTCGCGACGATGACGACGCCCGCCGGACGCCAGGGAACTGGCCGGCGGGGGACGGCACGGAGCAACGGCGGTCCGGGCCCACTCCTTCGGTTCACCGATGGCGCCACCAACCTCGCGGTCAAAGAGCCCGGGCGGTTCTTCGCGCTCTCCCTCGACACCTTCCGCGCCATGTTCAAGTGGCCGTTCCAGTGGCGCGAGTTCATCCAGCAGGCGTGGTTCATCGTCAGCGTCACCGTGGTGCCGACCGCGCTGGTCGCGATCCCGTTCGGCGCCGTGCTGTCGCTACAGGTCGGCGGCCTGATCCGGCAGCTGGGCGCGCAGTCCTTCACCGGGTCCACCGCGGTGGTCGCGATCGTCCGGGAGGCCGCGCCGATCGTCACCGCGCTGCTCATCGCCGGCGCCGCCGGCTCGGCGATGTGCGCCGACCTCGGCGCCCGCAAGATCCGCGAGGAGATCGACGCGATGGAGGTGCTCGGCATCAACCCGCTGCACCGGCTCGTCGTCCCCCGCATGCTCGCCTGCGCCTTCATCGGCCTGTTCCTGAACGGCCTCGTCTCCGTCGTCGGCATCGCCGGCGGATACGTGTTCAACGTGATGCTCCAGGGCGGCACCCCCGGCGCCTACCTGGCCTCCTTCAACGGCCTGGCCCAGCTGCCCGACCTCTACCAGGCAGAGGTCAAGGCGTTCTGCTTCGGGATCACGGCCGGGCTGGTCGCCGCGTACAAGGGGCTCGGCGCGAAGGGCGGGCCGAAGGGTGTGGGCGACGCGGTCAACCAGACCGTCGTCATCACCTTCATGCTCTTGTTCCTCGAGAACTTCCTGCTCAGCACGCTGTACTTCCAGTTCGTTCCGCAGAAGGGGATGTGATCGGCATGAACACGCGCCGAAGCACCCTGCGGACGGCGACCAAGGCCGTGTCCGTCCCGCTGGACCGGCTGGACGACTTCGGCCACCAGATCTCGTTCTACGCGCGTACGTTCGCGTGGATCGGGCGGGCCGTTCCGCGCTACCGCACCGAGGTGATGCGGCTGCTGGCCGAGGTCAGCCTCGGCGCCGGCGGGCTGGCGGTCATCGGAGGCAGCGCGATGATCGTCGCCTTCATGACGTTCTTCACCGGCACCGAGGTGGGCCTGCAGGGCTACAACGCGCTCAACCAGATCGGCTCGGCCGCCTACACCGGGTTCGTCTCCTCGTACTTCAACACGCGCGAGCTGGCGCCGCTGGTCAGCGCGCTGGCGTTGTCCGCGACGGTCGGGTGCGGCTTCACCGCGCAGCTCGGCGCGATGCGGATCAGCGACGAGATCGACGCGCTCGAGGTCATGGCCGTGCCCTCGCTGCCGTTCCTGGTGACCACCCGGCTGGTGGCCGGGCTGCTGGCGGTCATCCCGCTGTACGTGATCGGGCTCCTGGCGTCGTACGGCGCGACCCGGACCATCGTTACGATCTTCTTCCAGCAGTCGTCAGGCACCTATGACCACTATTTCGGGTTGTTCCTGCCGCCGTACGACATCCTGTGGTCCTTCGGCAAGGTCCTGATCTTCGCCACGATGGTGATGCTGATCCACTGCTACTACGGCTACCACGCCACCGGTGGCCCCGCGGGCGTCGGCGTCGCGGTCGGCCGCGCCGTGCGGACCAGCATCGTCGTGATCAACATCGCCGACCTCATGCTCGGGCTGGCCATCTGGGGCGCCACCACGACCGTAAGGATCGCGGGATGAGCGGCATGCGTTTCCGGCTGTACGGCGTGATCTTCCTGCTCGTCGTGGCGCTGTTGCTCGCGCTGACGGTGGCGCTGTACCAAAAGCGCTTCACCTCGGTCGTGCACGTGACGCTGCGAAGCGACCGCGCCGGACTGCAACTGCTGCCGCGCTCGGACGTCAAGGTGCGCGGGCTCATCGTCGGGGAGGTGCGGACCATCCGGGCGACCGGCGAGGGCGCGTCGCTGGACCTGGCGATCAACGAGGACAAGGCGCCGCTGATCCCGGACAACGTCTCGGCTCGGCTGCTGCCCAAGACGCTGTTCGGCGAGAAGTACGTCGACCTCGTACTGCCCCAGCGTCGCGGGTCGCTCATCCGCGACGGCGCGGTGATCACACAGGACCGGTCGCAGACCGCCATCGAGATCGACAAGGTCCTCAACGACGTGCTCCCGCTGCTGCAGGCGGTCAAGCCCGAAAAGCTCAACGCGACGCTCAACGCGCTGGCCACCGCGCTGCAGGGCCGCGGCGACCAGATCGGCCGCGACGCCGAGCAACTCGACGCGCTGCTGCGCAAGTACAACCCGAAGCTGCCGACCATCGTGCACGATCTCGACGCGCTGGCCGACGTCTCCGACGTCTACGCCGCCGCCGCGCCCGACCTGCTCCGGGTGCTGCGGAACCTCAACGTCACCAACAACACCATCGTCGAGAAGAAGGACGCGATCGAGCGGCTGATTCCCGCCGTCACCGGCCTGGCCGACAAGGGCAGGCGGTTCGTCGACGCCAACGCGCCCAAGCTGGTCGGGGTCAACATCGCCAACCGGCCGGCCCTGGAACTGCTCGCGACGTACTCGCCCGAGTTCCCCTGCGTGTTCAAGGGGCTCATCGCCCTCAAGCCGAAGGTGGAGGACGCGGTCGGCGGCGCCAACCCGAACGTCAACATCACGCTCGAGATCGTCAAGCCGCGCCCGCCGTACAAGAGCCCGCTCGACCTGCCCGAGCTGAAGGACTTCCGCGGCCCGCGGTGCTACGGGCTGCCGAACCCCCAGGTGCCCTTCCCCGAGTTCACGGCGCTCGACGGCACCGAGGACGACGTGTGGTGGCGGGGCCGCGGGATGTCCGGTGTGTTCGTCCGGCCGGGCATGAGCGACGAGCAGTCGATCAAGGCGCTGATCGGCCCGCTCACGCGCACCCCGGCCGGCGAGGTCTCCGACACCTCCGTCCTGCTATGGGACCCGCTGTTCCAAGACTCGGTGGTGACGATGCGATGACGGGGTCATTGAGGCGGAAGAAGGGAGCGCGGCTATGAGAGGGACGACCGCCGCCTCCGTCAAGCTGCTGATCTTCGTCGTGGTCACGACGCTGGCGACCGGCATGCTCGCGGTCACGATCGCGAACACGCGGTTCGCCGGCAGCCGCACCTACAAGGCGATCTTCACGGACGCGGCCGGCCTGCTGACCGGCGACGACGTGCGGGTGGCCGGCGTCCGGGTGGGCGAGGTCAAAAAGATCAGCCTCTACCAGGGCCGCCAGGCCGAGGTCACGTTCACCGTGGCCAAGGAGGGACCGTTCAGCGCCGGGATGCCGCGGTCGACGCTGGCCCAGATCCGTTACCGCAACCTCGTGGGGCAGCGCTACGTCAGCCTGTCCGAAGGCCCCGGCACCCAGGGCGACCTGCTCCCGGGCGGCGGCACGATCCCGGTGGCGCAGACCCGCCCGGCGCTCGACCTGACGACCTTGTTCAACGGCTTCCGCCCGCTGTTCCGCGTGCTCGAGCCGGCCGACGTCAACAAGCTCGCGTTCCAGATCGTGCGGACCCTGCAGGGCGAGGGCGGCACGGTCAACAGCCTGCTGGCGCACGTCGCCACGCTGACCAACTCCCTCGCCGACCGCGACAAGGTCATCGGGGACCTGATCAACAACCTCAACCAGGTGCTCGGCACCATCGACGAACGGCGGGTGCAACTCGGCCAGCTCATCTCCCAGCTGCAGGCGTTCGTCACCGGCGTGGCCGGCGACCGCGAGGCGATCTTCGAATCGCTCCGCGAGATCAACGACCTCACCGGCGTCACCAGCGACCTGCTGCTGGAGGCCCGTCCGTCGCTCAAGAACGACATCGCCGGCCTCGGCAAGCTCGCGGACACGCTGGCCGACAACGGCAAGACCATCGACACCGGGCTGCAGCGCACCCCGGACCGGCTGAACAAGCTGGCCAGGGCCTCCTCCTACGGCTCGTGGTTCAACTTCTACCTGTGCAGCTTCGACGCCCGGATCGCGCTGCCCGGCGGGCCCGCGTTCCAGACGCCGACGATGGTGAACGACAACGAGAGGTGCAAGTGATGACGATGAGAGGGGATTCGTGATGCGCGTCCCCTTCCGCGAGCGGAACCCGGTGCCGATCGGGCTGGCCGGGCTCGCCACGATCGCGGTTCTCCTCGTCGTCGCCATGAACCTCTCCAGCATCCCGTTCATCGGCGGCGGCACGACGTACAACGCGGCGTTCGCCGAGGCGGCGGGGCTGCGCGAGAACGAAGAGGTCCGGATCGCCGGCGTCAAGGTGGGCAAGGTGACCGGGCTCGATCTGGAGGGCGACCACGTCAAGGTCACCTTCCGGGTCGACAAGGGCGTCCGGCTCGGCGACCTGACGCGCGCCGAGATCAAGATCAAGACGGTGCTCGGCGCGCACTACTTGTCGCTCGACCCCCGTGGCCCGGGCCGGCAGGATCCGGGCCGGCAGATCCCGGTCTCGCGCACCGCGACGCCGTTCGAGCTCGTCCCCGCCGTGAGCGAGCTCAGCCAGCGGGTCGAGGCCATCAACGTCAAGCAGCTGGCCGCGTCGTTCGACACGCTGTCCGCGACGTTCAAGGACTCGCCGGAAGAGGTGCGCGCGTCGCTGCGCGGGCTGCGGCGGCTGTCGGCCACGATCGCCTCCCGCGACGACCAGCTGCACCAGCTGATCGGCCGGGCCAAGAACGTGACCCAGGTGCTGGCCGACCGCAACCAGCAGATCACCAAGCTGATCGACGACGCCGACAAGATCCTGCGCGCCGTGCAGGCCCGGCGGGCCGTCATCCACCAGCTGCTGATCAACACGGTGGCGCTGACCCAGCAGCTGAACGGCCTGATCGCCGACAACGAGAAGCAGCTGGCCCCGGCGCTGGCGAACCTGCAGCGGGTCAACCGGATCCTGCTGAAGAACCAGGACAACCTCGATCGCATCCTGCGGCTGTGGGCGCCGTTCGCGAGCCAGTTCACCGACGCCGCCGGCACCGGCCGCTGGTTCGACAGCTACATCCAGAACTTCGTCCCCGTCCCCGGCCACTTCGAGAGCAGGCAGCCGAACCAGAGTCAGCAGAACCGGCAGGGAAACGGTGGAAGGCAACCCGCGCCGTCCAGCCCGCCGGCCAACCCGTTGCCGTTCCTCCCATGAGTCCGCGCGTCCGTGAGTCCTCAGTGAAAACCCCGTCCGCAGGCAGGTGAAGGTGTCGCGATCAACCATCCTCAGGGCCGGCGTCACACTGGTCGTCGTGGCGTTGGTGGCCGCCGTCGTGGGGATCGCCTGGCCGAACTCGCCCAAGCGGCACCTGACGGCCTACTTCACCAGCACCGTGGGCCTCTACCCCGGGGCGGACGTCCGGATCCTCGGCATCCGCGTGGGCGAGGTCGACAAGATCACCCCGGTCGGCCGCTCGGTCCGTGTCGAGATGACGTACGAGGCGAAGCGCAAGGTCCCGGCGAACGCCCAGGCCGTCATCGTCAACCAGTCGCTGGTCGCCGATCGCTACGTCCAGCTCACCCCGGTCTACCGCGGCGGCGCCGTTCTGGCGGACGACACGACGCTGCCGCTGACCCGCACGGTCACGCCCGTCGAGATCGACGACATCTCGGGCAGCCTCAACAACCTCAACAAGGCGCTGGGCCCAAACGGCGCCAACGCCAACGGCTCGTTGTCGCGGCTGCTGCAGGTCGGCTCGGACACCCTGAACGGCCAGGGCGACGACATCCGGGCCACCATCGACGGATCGGCGAAGGCGCTCAGCACGCTGAGCGAGGACCGCAAGGACATCACCGCCAACATCGAGAACCTGCGCTTGTTCACCGAGGCGCTCGCGGTCAACGACCGGCAGGTCCGCGACTTCAACGGCTACCTGGCCCAGGTGTCGGGCCAACTCGCCGGCGAGAAGGAAGAGCTCGGCGCGGCGCTGCGCGCCCTCGGTCCGACCCTGCGCAACCTGGCCAAGTTCGTCCGCGGCAACCGGAGTCAGCTGGCCGCCAACGTCAGGCAGCTGGCGCAGATCACCTCGGTGCTGGTGAAGCAGCGCGACAAGCTCGGCGAGTTCCTCAGCACCGCGCCGGTCGGCATCAGCAACCTCGCGCACGCCTACGACCCGATCAGCGGCACCCTGAACACCCGGACCGACCTGCGCCAGTCCGACAACCTGGCGATGTGGATCTGCTCGCTGGCGTTCTCGCTGGGCGCGCCGCCGCAGCAGTGCGAGGCGCTGCTCGCGCCGATCAACCCGGTGGGCAAGGGATTGGACCTGCTGCACGGCGACCTGTCGTGGATCACCGCGCTCACGACCACCTACAACCCGGAACCGCCGCCCCCGGACGCCTTCGGTCCGAACGGCTCGGCCTCGTCGAGCGGGCAGGGCGGCACCGACGGTGGCAGTTCCGGCCAGGGCCAGGGCTCCGGAGCGGGCCAGGGCTCTGGGACCGGCCAGGGCTCCGGGACCGGCCAGGGCTCCGGGACCGGCCAGGGCACGGCCGGGGGTTCCGACCGCGGCGTGGGCGCGCTGCTGCCTGGAGGTAACCCGTGAACCGCCCGCTCGCGCTGCTCGCGGCCGCCGTTGCCGGCATGACCGCCGTCGCCGGCTGCTCGTTCCGGGGCGCGGAGTCGCTGCCGCTCCCCGGCGGCCCCGGCCTCGGCGATCATCCGTACGAGGTCCAGATCGACTTCGTCAACGTGCTCGACCTCGTGCCGCACTCGGTCGTCAAGGTGAACGACGTGTCGGTCGGCGAGGTCACCGACATCAAGCTCGACGGCTGGCACGCCCGCGTCACCTGCGAGGTGCGCGGCGACGTCGCGTTGCCGGACAACGCGGTCGCGACGGTGAGCCAGACCAGCCTGCTCGGCGAGAAGTTCGTGGCGCTGTCCCGCCCGGTGCAGGAAGCGCCCGAGGGCCGGCTGGCGCAGGGCGATGTGATCCCGCTGTCGCGGACGTCGCGGACGACCGAGGTCGAAGAAGTGCTGTCCGCCCTGTCCGCGCTGCTCAACGGCGGCGGCATCGAGCAGATCTCCACGATCACCCACGAGCTGAACGCCGCTCTCGACGGCCGTACGGACACGATCAGGGACGTGCTGCACCGGGTCAACACGTTCGTCGGCACGCTCGACCGCCACAAGGACTCGATCAACAGGGCGCTCGTCAGCCTCGACCGGCTCACCGCGAAGCTCGCGGCGGAGAAGGAGACGATCGCCCAGACGCTCGACGACGCCGCCCCGGCGATCAAGATCTTGAATCAGAACCGGGCCGACCTGACCAAGATGCTCGTCAGCCTGAGCAAGTTCGGCGACACGGCCACCCGGGTGATCAACGCCTCCCGCGACGATCTGCTGGCCAACCTGCGGGCGCTGCAGCCGATCCTGGCCAACCTCAACAAGGCCGGCACCGACCTGCCGAACGGCCTGGAGAACCTGGTCACCTTCCCGTTCCCCTCGACATCCAGCAACGCGCTGCGGGGCGACTTCGCCAACCTGCACATCTCGCTGGACCTCGATCTCGGCGTCCTCGCGCACAACCTGCTCGGCGGCACGGCGCTCGAGGGGCTCGCCGACCAGCAGGAGCGGATGCGCGACCTGATCCAGCCGCCGAACATCACGCTGCCGCAGACGCCGCCCGGCGTGCTGCCGCCCGGCGGGCTGCCGGGCCTGACCCCCGGCGCGGGCGGCGGCGGCCTGCCCGGCGGTGGCGGCGCCCCGCCGAGCGCGCCCGGCGGCGAGCGGTCCCCGAGCGGGACGCCGAGCGATCAACCGAGCGGTCAACCGAGCGGCCGGCCCAGCGGCATCGACGGCCTGCTGCCGCCGCTGTCGTCCGGCCCGCGCACCGGCGAGCCGGCCACGGGAGGTTACACGTGATCCTCAAACGCGGCGTCAAGGTGCAGCTGGTGGTCTTCGCGCTGATCACGGTCCTCGGGATCAGCTATACGGCCGTCCGCTACATCGGCATCGGACGCGGGGTGCTCAACCGGGGCTACGTGGCCTACGTGGACCTCACCGACTCCGGCGGGATCTTCACCAACGCCGAGGTCACCTACCGCGGCGTGACCGTCGGCCGGGTCGGGCCCATCGAGCTGACCCGCGACGGGCTGCGGGTGCGGCTGAACCTCGACCGGGGCCACCACATCCCGCGCGACTCCATGGCCGTGGTGGCGAACCGGTCGGCGGTCGGCGAGCAGTACATCGACCTGCGGCCGCGCAGCGACGGCGCCCCCTACCTCGACAGCGGCGCGCCCTACACGATCCCCCGCCAGGACACCAAGGTGCCGGTACGGACCGAGGAACTGCTCGGCAACCTCGACAAGCTGGTCGCCTCGGTGGACACCGAGGACCTCGCCGTCGTGGTGGACGAGCTCGACCGGGCGTTCGCGGGCTCGGCGGCCGACCTGCAGGCGATCCTCGACTCCAGCGACCGGCTGCTCCAGGAGGCCAACGACAGCTTCCCCGCCGCGTCCGACTTGCTGGACAACAGCCGGGTCGTGCTCGACACCCAGCGCGACGAGGGGGCCAACATCCGCGCCTTCGCCCGCAACCTGTCGGTGCTGACCGACGAGCTGCGGCGCGACGACCCGAACCTGCGCGACGTCATCGACAGCACCGTGCCAGCCACCACGCAGGCCGACCGGCTGATCGACCAGCTGTCGCCCACGCTGCCGGTGCTGCTGGCGAACCTGACGTCGACGGGCCAGGTCATCGCCTCTCGCATCGACGGCCTGCGGTCGCTGCTGATCTTGTACCCGGCGACGCTCGCCGGCGGTTTCACCGTGACCCCCGGCGATGGAACCGAGCACTTCGGTCTCGTCCTCAACCTCAACTCACCGCCTCCGTGCACCAAGGGGTACGAGAAGACCGACATCCGCTACCCGCAGGACACCAGTGACGTCCCCGCCGAGCCCAACGTCGGCTGCAAGCTGCCCCGCGACTCCCAGCAGGACGTCCGGGGGGCCAGGAACGCGCCGCCGCCGCGCCCGGCGCCGTCCGTGCCGCCCGGCGCCACCGACGGCGCCGGTGAGCCGCCCGGCGGCGCCTCCGGCGAGGCCTCCGCGCAGGCCGCGGGCGACGAGCGGCGGTCGCCGCGGGCGGGGGATCAGACGGAGGGTCAGGCGGCGGGTCAGCCGGCCGGCCAGGCGAGTGATCAGGCCGGCGATCAGGCGGCGGCCGGGACCCCGTTTGCCCCGTTCAGCTCGGCTACTCAGGACTTTTCGCCAAACTCGATCCTTATGTCCGGGTACGATCCGGTAACTGGTGCCGTTATCGGGTCGAATGGGCAGCGATATGGCATCGGCACCACCGGAGGTCAGCAACGTCTGTTGGGAGACGCCTCGTGGAAGTGGCTGCTGCTCGGCCCGCTCGCGCGATGAGCGAGCGGCGTTCGCCGAGCGATCCCGGCGGCCCCCTGCGTACGGCACGGGGGCGGCTCACGGCGGTCGTGCTGGCCGCGCTCGTGGCCGGGCTCGCGGTCTGGGCCACGATCCAGGGCCTCGACGTGCGGGCCGGCGAGCGCCGGGCCCAGCAGCAGGACGCCGTCCGCCTGGCCGCGCGGCAGCAGGCCGTCAACCTGGTCAGCGTCGACTACCGCAACGCCCAGCAGGACGTCGACCGAGTGCTCAGCGGCACGACCGGCGCGGCGAAGGACCAGTGGGCCCAGCTGTCGAGGCAGTTCGTCGACCAGATCGTCAAGGCGCAGGCGACGTCCATCGTCCAGTCGGATCCGAAGGTCGGCATCGTGGCCATGGACGGCGACTCGGCCGAGGTGATCGTCTCGGTGAGCTCGGTGGTGTCCAGCCCCAAGGTGCGGCAGGGCACCCCCAGGAACTTCCGGTTCTCGATGAACCTGGATCGCACCGACGGGCGCTGGCTCGTCTCGAAGCTGGGGCTGGTGCCATGACGGGACCGATGGCGCTGCTGAGCCGACGCAGGAATGCCCGCACGATCGAGGATCCGCCCGCGGCCGAGGCGGAGACGGAGACGGAGGCGGCGACGCCGCGCCGCCGCCACCGGGCCAGGTCCAAGGCCCGGCCGTGGTCGCGGCCCTCGGCCGGCACCCAGATCCTCGCGCTGCTCGCGCTCGTCGCGGTCGTGCTCGCCATCGCGGTGGTGAGTCTCCGGCACCGCGACAGCACCCTGCGCGCCACCGACAGCGGCGCGCGCAGGGCTATGTTCGCCGCCGCCACGGCGGCCCAGGACCTGTCGTCGTACGACTATCGGACGCTCGAGTCCGACATCAAGACCGCCGCCGGCCAGACGACGGGGCGGTTGCGGACGGATTACGAAAAGCAGGCACAGGCGATCATGGCGACGGCGCGGCAGCAACAGGTCGTCGTGAACGCGCAGACCGTTAAGTCCGG
Source organism: Streptosporangiaceae bacterium (assembly GCA_035765195.1). GTDB lineage: Bacteria > Actinomycetota > Actinomycetes > Streptosporangiales > Streptosporangiaceae > CALAED01. The sequence goes on along the minus strand of DASTYC010000028.1, from coordinate 16,570 downwards.
CGTCGTGAGCGCGAGCACCGATGAGGTCGTCATCCTCGTCTTCCTCAACCGCACCACGAGTAAGACGGCCGGCTCGGCGACCGGCCAAGAGCGCACGCCCGACCAGCTCAGGCTGCTGATGACCATGAAAAAGGTGGGCGACCGGTGGCTCGTGGCCAAGGTCGACGTGATGTAGCCGAACCCGGCCCCCGTGGCCGGCGGATCTCTAAACTATGGCGTTCCTCACTGTTGGTCACCGCCGGAAATGTCCATGTCCACTCTTGACTACGGCCCGCTGACGAGCGATGCTGCCAAGCAACTGTGATGCATCTTGCGGCGCTAGAGTTGTCAGCGGTGTGGCAGTCGGCTACACTGCCCCTTTGCGCTGCCCTCTGACGATCCACGTGTGAGAGCAACCTGAGTGCTCCACTCATGGATCGTCTGGCGTGCGTGTCGTCAGTCCGCCGCGAGCCCTCGGAAGGACCACTCTTGGCAGCCTCGCGCAACGCCTCGAATACCGCAACCGGTCCGCATCGCGTTTCTTTCGCGCGTATCAAGGAGCCTCTGGAAGTTCCGGATCTCCTCGCGCTGCAGACCGAGTCTTTTGACTGGCTGCTTGGTAACGAGAAATGGCAGGCCCGGGTCGAAGCGGCCCAGCAGGCCGGCCGCAAGGACGTCCCGACCCAATCGGGCCTGGAAGAAATCTTCGAGGAGATCAGTCCCATCGAGGACTTCTCCGGCACCATGTCCCTGTCGTTCCGTGATCATCGGTTCGAGCCGCCCAAGTACTCCGTGGAGGAGTGCAAGGACAAGGACATGACCTACTCCGCGCCGATGTTCGTCACCGCGGAGTTCATCAACAACTCGACCGGCGAGATCAAGAGCCAGACGGTGTTCATGGGCGACTTCCCGCTCATGACGCCGAAGGGCACGTTCATCATCAACGGCACCGAGCGCGTCGTGGTCTCGCAGCTCGTCCGGTCGCCCGGCGTCTACTTCGACCGCCAGCTCGACAAGACCTCCGACAAGGACATCTACGGCTGCAAGGTCATCCCGAGCCGGGGGGCCTGGCTCGAGTTCGAGATCGACAAGCGCGACAACGTCGGCGTCCGCATCGACCGCAAGCGCAAGCAGGGCGTCACGGTCCTGCTCAAGGCGCTGGGCTGGGACGACGCGCGCATCCTCGAGCGGTTCGGCGACTACGAGTCGATGCGCGTCACCTTGGACAAGGACCACACCACCGGCCAGGACGACGCCCTCCTCGACATCTACCGCAAGCTGCGGCCGGGTGAGCCGCCGACCAAGGAGTCGGCGCAGACCCTGCTGGAGAACCTCTATTTCAACCCCAAGCGTTACGACCTCGCCAAGGTCGGCCGCTACAAGGTCAACAAGAAGCTCGGCCTCGACCTGCCGACCCGGCAGGGCACGCTGACCGAAGACGACATCGTGGCCACCATCGACTACCTCGTCCGGCTGCACGCCGGCGAGGAGGAGATGATGGTCGCCGACCGCGGCATCCCGATCGAGGTCGACGACATCGACCACTTCGGCAACCGCCGGCTGCGCACGGTGGGCGAGCTGATCCAAAACCAGGTGCGCCTGGGGCTGGCCCGGATGGAGCGGGTCGTCCGCGAGCGGATGACCACCCAGGACGTCGAGGCGATCACGCCGCAGACCTTGATCAACATCCGCCCCGTGGTGGCCTCGATCAAGGAGTTCTTCGGCACCAGCCAGCTGTCGCAGTTCATGGACCAGACCAACCCGCTCGCGGGCTTGACGCACAAGCGTCGGCTGTCCGCGCTCGGGCCGGGCGGTCTGTCCAGGGAGCGGGCCGGCTTCGAGGTCCGCGACGTCCACCCGTCGCACTACGGCCGGATGTGCCCGATCGAGACGCCCGAAGGCCCGAACATCGGCCTGATCGGCTCGCTCAGCTCCTACGGACGCATCAACCCGTTCGGCTTCGTCGAGACGCCCTACCGCAAGGTCATCGACGGGCGGGTCACCGACCAGATCGACTACCTGACCGCCGACGAGGAGGACCGGCACGTCGTCGCCCAGGCGAACACGCCGATCAACCCCGACGGCACGTTCGCCGAGGACCGGGTGCTGGTGCGCCGGAAGGGCGGCGAGGTCGAGCTGATCAGTTCGGCCGAGGTCGACTACATGGACGTCTCGCCGCGGCAGATGGTCTCGGTCGCCACGGCCATGATCCCGTTCCTCGAGCACGACGACGCCAACCGAGCGCTGATGGGCTCCAACATGCAGCGCCAGTCGGTGCCGTTGCTGCGCAGCGAGGCGCCGCTGGTCGGCACCGGCATGGAATACCGCGCCGCGACCGACGCCGGCGACGTCATCACCGCCGACAAGGCGGGCGTGGTCGAGGAGGTCTCCGCCGACTACATCACCGTGATGAACGACGACGGCACCCGCACGACCTACCGGGTGGCGAAGTTCAAGCGGTCCAACCAGGGCACCTGCTTCAACCAGAAGCCGATCGTCGACGAAGGCCAGCGGATCGAAGTCGGCCAGGTCATCGCCGACGGCCCGTGCACCGACAACGGCGAGATGGCTCTCGGCAAGAACCTGCTGGTCGCGTTCATGCCGTGGGAAGGCCACAACTACGAAGACGCGATCATCTTGTCGCAGCGCCTGGTGCAGGACGACGTGCTCTCCTCGATCCACATCGAGGAGCACGAGGTCGACGCCCGCGACACCAAGCTGGGGCCCGAAGAGATCACCCGGGACATCCCGAACGTCTCCGAGGAGGTCCTGGCCGACCTCGACGAGCGCGGCATCATCCGCATCGGCGCCGAGGTCTCGCCCGGCGACATCCTGGTCGGCAAGGTCACGCCCAAGGGCGAGACCGAGCTGACGCCTGAGGAGCGGCTGCTCCGCGCGATCTTCGGTGAGAAGGCTCGTGAGGTCCGCGACACCTCGCTGAAGGTGCCGCACGGCGAGTACGGCAAGGTCATCGGCGTCCGCGTGTTCAGCAGGGACGACGGCGACGAGCTGCCGCCCGGCGTGAACGAGCTGGTCCGCGTCTACGTGGCGCAGAAGCGCAAGATCACCGACGGCGACAAGCTGGCGGGCCGGCACGGCAACAAGGGCGTCATCTCCAAGGTGCTCCCGGTCGAGGACATGCCGTTCCTTGAGGACGGCACGCCCGTCGACATCGTCCTCAACCCCCTCGGGGTGCCGGGCCGGATGAACGTCGGCCAGGTCCTCGAGACCCACCTCGGCTGGGTCGCCAGCCGCGGCTGGAAGGTCGAGGGCGACGACACCGACTGGAAGCGCCGGCTGAGGGAGATCGGCGCGGCCGAGGCCGAGCCGTGGACCAAGGCGTCGACGCCGGTCTTCGACGGCGCCCACGAGGCGGAGATCGCCGGGCTGATCAACAGCACCCTGCCCAACCGTGACGGCACGCGCATGGTCGACTCGGGCGGCAAGGCCAAGCTGTTCGACGGCCGCACCGGCGAGCCGTTCAAGGACCCGATCGCGGTCGGCTACATCTACATCCTCAAGCTGCTCCACCTGGTCGACGACAAGATTCACGCTCGGTCGACCGGCCCGTACTCCATGATCACCCAGCAGCCGCTCGGCGGTAAGGCCCAGTTCGGCGGCCAGCGGTTCGGTGAGATGGAGGTCTGGGCGCTGGAGGCGTACGGAGCCGCCTACGCCCTCCAGGAGCTGCTCACCATCAAATCCGACGACGTCCTCGGCCGCGTCAAGGTCTACGAGGCGATCGTCAAGGGAGAGAACATCCCCGAGCCGGGCATCCCGGAGTCGTTCAAGGTGTTGATCAAGGAGATGCAGTCGCTGTGCCTCAACGTCGAGGTGCTCTCCAGCGACGGCATGTCCATCGAGATGCGCGACACCGACGAAGACGTCTTCCGGGCGGCGGAAGAGCTCGGCATCGACCTGCGCGGGCGTGAGCCGAGCAGTGTCGAAGAGGTCTAGCGAGCGACGCGCGCCCTGACCTGCCAGGGAAGGGCGCGCCTCGCGAGCTGGGTACGGCAAACGAAACAGGGGACTGGTACGCAAAGTGCTCGACGTCAACTTCTTCGACGAGCTGCGGATTGGCCTCGCCACGGCCGACGACATTCGTCAGTGGTCGCACGGTGAGGTCAAGAAGCCCGAGACAATCAACTACAGGACGCTCAAGCCGGAAAAGGACGGGCTCTTCTGCGAGAAGATCTTCGGTCCGACTCGGGACTGGGAGTGTTACTGCGGCAAATACAAGCGAGTCCGGTTCAAGGGCATCATCTGTGAGCGCTGCGGCGTCGAGGTGACGCGCGCCAAGGTGCGCCGCGAGCGGATGGGCCACATCGAGCTGGCCGCGCCGGTCACGCACATCTGGTACTTCAAGGGCGTGCCGAGCCGGCTGGGCTATCTGCTCGACCTGGCGCCCAAGGATCTCGAGAAGATCATCTACTTCGCGGCGTACATGATCACGCACGTCGACAACGACAAGCGCGACCGTGACCTGCCGACGCTGGAGGCCCACATCTCGGTGGAACGCCAGCAGATCGAGCAGCGCCGCGACGCCGAGGTCGAGGCCCGGCAGCAAAAGCTCGAGGCCGACCTGGCCGAGCTGGAGCAGGCCGGCGCCAAGGCCGACCAGCGCCGCAAGGTGCGCGAGGGCGCCGAGCGCGAGATGAAGCAGCTGCGCGACCGCGCGCAGCGCGAGCTCGACCGCCTCGAAGAGGTGTGGAGCCGCTTCAAGAACCTCAAGGTCCAAGACCTCGAGGGCGACGAGCTGCTCTACCGTGAGATGCGCGACCGTTTCGGCCGCTACTTCGACGGCGGCATGGGCGCCGCGGCGATCCAAAAGCGGCTGGAAAGCTTCGACCTCGAGGCCGAGGCGGAGCGGCTGCGCGAGGTCATCCGCTCGGGCAAGGGCCAAAAGAAGGCCCGCGCGCTCAAGCGGCTCAAGGTGGTCTCGGCGTTCCTCAACACGCGCAACTCCCCGCTCGGCATGGTGCTCGACTGCATCCCGGTCATTCCGCCGGACCTGCGCCCCATGGTGCAGCTCGACGGCGGCCGGTTCGCCACGAGCGACCTCAACGACCTGTACCGCCGGGTCATCAACCGGAACAACCGGTTGAAGAGGCTGCTCGACCTGGGCGCGCCCGAGATCATCGTCAACAACGAGAAGCGGATGCTGCAGGAGGCCGTCGACGCGCTGTTCGACAACGGCCGGCGCGGCCGCCCGGTCACCGGGCCCGGCAACCGTCCGCTCAAGTCGCTGTCCGACATGCTCAAGGGCAAGCAGGGCCGGTTCCGTCAGAACCTGCTGGGCAAGCGCGTCGACTACTCGGGCCGGTCGGTCATCGTCGTCGGCCCGCAGCTGAAGCTGCACCAGTGCGGCCTGCCCAAGCAGATGGCGCTGGAGCTGTTCAAGCCGTTCGTCATGAAGCGGCTGGTCGACCTCAACCACGCGCAGAACATCAAGAGCGCCAAGCGCATGGTCGAGCGCGCCCGCCCGGTCGTGTGGGACGTGCTCGAAGAGGTCATCACCGAACACCCGGTGCTGCTCAACCGGGCGCCCACCCTGCACCGCCTCGGCATCCAGGCATTCGAGCCGCAACTGGTCGAGGGCAAGGCCATCCAGATCCACCCGCTCGTGTGCACCGCGTTCAACGCGGACTTCGACGGCGACCAGATGGCCGTGCACCTGCCGCTGTCGGCCGAGGCACAGGCCGAGGCGCGCATCTTGATGCTGTCGACCAACAACATCCTCAAGCCGTCGGACGGCAAGCCCGTCACCATGCCCACTCAGGACATGGTCATCGGCCTGTACTGGCTGACGACGGCCAAGGACGACGCGCCGGGCGAGGGCCGGTCGTTCGCGTCGGTCGCCGAAGCGATCATGGCGTACGACCGCGAGGAGCTCGACCTCCAGGCCAAGATCAAGGTCAGGCTCAAGGACCGTCCGCCGCCGCTGGGGTGGCAGGCGCCCGAGGGGTACGAGGCCGGCCAGCCGTACACGCTGGAGACCACCCTGGGCCGGTGCATGTTCAACGAGACGCTGCCTGACGACTTCCCGTTCGTGAACTTCGAGGTCGGCAAGAAGCAGCTCTCGGGCATCGTCAACGAGCTCGCGGAGAAGTACCCCAAGGTCGCCGTCGCCGCGGCGCTGGACGCGCTGAAGGACCGCGGCTTCCACTGGGCGACCCGCTCCGGCGTCACGATCGCGATCGAGGACGTCGTCGCGCCGCCCAACAAGTCCGAGATCCTGGCGTCGTACGAAAAGCGCGCCGACAAGGTGCAGCGTGAGTACGACCGCGGTCTGATCACCGACGACGAGCGCCGGCAGGAGCTCATCGAGATCTGGACCCACGCCACCGCGGACGTCGCCTCCGACATGGAGAACGCGTTCCCGCGGACCAACCCGGTGTGGATGATGGTCAACTCCGGAGCCCGCGGCAACCCGATGCAGGTCCGGCAGATCGCCGGCATGCGCGGCCTGGTCTCCAACCCGAAGGGTGAGACGATCCCGCGGCCGATCAAGTCGTCGTTCCGCGAGGGTCTGTCCGTGGTCGAGTACTTCATCTCGACGCACGGCGCCCGGAAGGGTCTGGCCGACACCGCACTGCGGACCGCCGACTCCGGTTACCTCACCCGGCGGCTCGTCGACGTGGCCCAGGACGTCATCGTCCGCGAGGAGGACTGCGGCACCGACCGCACGATCCCCTTCCGGCTCGGCGACCGCAACGCCGAGGGCGTCCTGGTCAAGTCGCCGGTGGCGGAGAACAGCCTGATCGGCCGCACGATCGCCGAGGACGTCGAGGTCGACGGCACGGTCATCTTCCCGGCCGGCACCGACCTCACCGACACGGTGATCAGCCGGCTGCTGGAGGCCGATGTCGAAGAGGTGCGGACCCGCAGCGCGCTGGTCTGCGAGTCCAAGATCGGTGTCTGCGCCGCCTGCTACGGCCGCTCGCTGGCGACCGGCAAGCGGGTCGACGTCGGCGAGGCGGTCGGCATCATCGCCGCCCAGTCGATCGGCGAGCCCGGCACCCAGCTGACCATGCGGACGTTCCACACCGGCGGCGTCGCCGGCCAGGACATCACGCACGGTCTGCCGCGTGTGCAGGAGCTGTTCGAGGCGCGCATCCCCAAGGGTGTCGCCCCGATCAGCGAGGTCGCCGGCCGCATCAAGATCGAGGAAACCGAGAAGACGCGCAAGGTGGTCGTCGTCCCCGACGACGGCGCCGACGAGATCTCCTACCAGGTGCCGATGCGGTCGCGCCTCCTGGTCAAGGAGGGCGAGCACGTCGACGTCGGCCAGCAGCTCATCATGGGTGCGATCAACCCGCACGAGGTGCTGCGCATCCTCGGCCCGCGCGCGGTCCAGCTCCACCTGGTCCAGGAGGTGCAGGAGGTCTACCGCTCTCAGGGTGTGTCGATCCACGACAAGCACATCGAGATCATCGTTCGCCAGATGCTCAAGCGGGTGAACATCCTCGAGTCGGGCGACACCGAGCTGCTGCCGGGCGACCTGGTCGAACGGCCGCTGTTCGAGGAGGTCAACCGCACGGTCGTCGCCGAGGGCGGCACCCCGGCGGCCGGCCGTCCGGTCCTGATGGGCATCACCAAGGCCTCGCTGGCGACCGAGTCGTGGCTGTCGGCCGCCTCCTTCCAGGAGACGACCCGGGTGCTGACCGAGGCCGCCATGCACGCCAAGAGCGACCCGCTGCTCGGCCTGAAGGAGAACGTCATCATCGGCAAGCTCATCCCGGCCGGTACCGGCATGCCGCAGTACCGCAACGTCCGGGTCGAGCCCACCGAGGAGGCGAAGGCGGCGGTCTACTCCGTCGGCTCCTACGACGACGGCGGCGAGTACGCCTTCGGTCAGGGCTCCGGTGAGGCCGTCCCGCTGGAGGAGTACGACTTCGGCCAGTACAACCGCTGACAAGGCGATGGTGGGCGCCGGGTGGCCGGCGTCCACCGACGCATGAAGCTCAGGGCCGCTTCCGATCCGTTCGGAGGCGGCCCTCGGCGTCTTCTCGACTCCGTTATGCGATCTCGGTGATCAGCGTGCGGACGCGGCGCTCGATCTCATCGCGGATCGGGCGGACGCGTTCGAGGGGTTCGCCCGCGGGGTCGTCGAGGTCCCAGTCGAGGTAGGTCTTCCCGGGGAACACCGGGCAGGCGTCGCCGCAGCCCATGGTGATCACCACGTCGGCGGCCCGCACCGCCTCGGTGGTCAACACCTTCGGGGTCTCGGCGCCGATGTCGATGCCGACCTCGGCCATCGCCTCGGCCACCGTGGGATTGATCGCGTCGGCCGGCGCGGACCCGGCCGAGCGGACCTCGACGCGGTCTCCGGCGAGGTGGGTCAAGAAGGCGGCGGCCATCTGCGACCGGCCGGCGTTGTGCACGCACACGAACAGCACGGACGGATCGGCCGCGCTCATCTGGCGGATCCCGCGGGCTCCGGCACCCGCAGCAGCGCCGCCAACCGGTTCAACGCCTCCGGCAGCGCCCAGTAGTACACCCAGGTCCCGCGCCGCTCGCAGTCGATGAGCCCGGCCTGGCGCAGCAGCTTCAGGTGGTGGGAGATCGTGGGCTGGGCCAGGTCGAAGCCGGGCGTGAGGTCGCACACGCAGACCTCGCCGCCGGCGCGGGAGGCGATCATCGACAGCAGGCGCAGCCGCACCGGGTCGCCCAGCGCCTTGAACGCGCGCGCCGGCTGGGCGGCTTGGACGTCGTCCAGCGGAGCCGCGGCCAGACACGACGAGCACGTGGGGCCGGCCGCGTCGAGCACTGGAAGTTGTTTCGACATGTCTCTATATTGACATCTTTCGATACAGACGCCAAGCTGTATCGAGACTCTTCAATATAGCCTCGATGGAGGGGCAGAGAGGACGTGCGATGAGCGAGCAGTCCGAGGTACGAGAGAGCGTCCGCCGTCGATACGCGGCTGCGGCCACCGCGGTCGCGACCCGCGACGGCGGGTGTTGCGACGGGCAGGCGGTCGAGGCGGGAGATGGCTGCGGCCCCGCGCTGTACGACATCGAGGAGCGCGAAGGCCTGCCCGCGGACGCGGTCGCGGCCTCGCTCGGCTGTGGCAACCCGACCGCCGTCGCCGAGCTACACGAGGGCGAGCGGGTCTTGGACCTGGGTTCTGGCGGCGGCATCGACGTGCTGCTGTCGGCCCGCCGCGTCGGCCCGACCGGCAAGGCCTACGGGCTCGACATGACCGAGGAGATGCTGGCTCTGGCCGTCGCCAACGCGCGGCAGGCGGGCGCGACCAACGTGGAGTTCCTCAAGGGCACGATCGAGGCGATCCCGCTCCCCGCGAACACCATCGACGTGGTCATCTCCAACTGCGTGATCAACCTGTCCACCGACAAGCCCGCCGTGTTCGCCGAGACCTTCCGCGTCCTGCGACCCGGCGGTCGGATCGGCGTCACCGACATCGTCGCCGCCGACCACCTCTCGCCGGAACAGCGGGCCGAGCGCGGCGATTACGTCGGCTGCATCGCCGGCGCCCTGTCGTTCGCGGAGTACCGGCGCGGCCTGGAGGCCGCCGGGTTCACCGACATCGAGATCACCGCGACCCACCAGGTCGCCGACGGCATGCACTCGGCCATCATCCGCGCCGCCAAGGCCGGCTCGCAGACGCGGGTTCCGGCGGGACAGGCGAGCGCGTCGGCCCAGGAATAGCCCACCGCCCCTTGCCGCAGACGGACGGCCCGGCCGAGGCCGGCGCGAGTCAGGAATGACCGCGCCGGCCTCGGCCTTTCCGGCTCCGCGGACCCGGGTTGCGCGCGGATGGCCTCGGGACGTTAATAGATGCACCGGAATCGCCGCCGCCCCGCGAGCGCGGTGCGTGACAAGGCCAGGTGATTTGCGGTAGGGGCCGTGGTGGCGGCAGGCTTGGGGGACGAACGACGAACGCATCAGGCCGCCGACACAGCGGCGGCCGGCGAAAGTGTCTTGGGGGTCGCGATATGCGCCGCGTGCCTCCCGGGCGTAATGCACGAGGCCGAGCGCCATGAGCGTGCGGCGTTACGGCGCTGAAGGAGCCCGACGATGACCGAGCAGCACGGCACACAGGGACCAAAGTGGCCGTTGCCCGACGATGAGCAGCCGGCCGCCGAGTCGTCGCACGAAGGCGAGCAGGGCGGCGGCACGGGCGAGCCTCGGGAGCAGGCGACGACGAGTTCGTCGCGCCCGATGTCAGAGCGCACCTTTGTCTTCGGAACGCCCCAGGTGAGCGGGGTGACGCCGCCGGCCGCCCCCGAGCCGGGCACCGCCGCGGCCGCGCCCGGCACCCCCGAAGAGGAAAGAGAGCCGTTCGGCGGCCCGCCGGCCCCGGGCGGGGCGCGCCCGTCCGACGCGTCGGCACCCGGTGCGTTCGGTGGACCTGGCGGCCAGGACGCCACGGCGCCGCGGCAGGCGTCCTACGCCGAGCCGCCCGCGTTCCCACCGCCGCCCGCGGCCCCCTCGTTCGACGACCAGCCGCCGGGCGAACAGCGGCAGCCCTACGGCGGACAGCCGCCCTTCGGGCAGGAGCCGCCCTACAGCCCGCCGGGCGCGCCGTACGGCCAGCCCGGCTATGGCCAGCCGCCGCCGGTCGGCGGCGTGCCGGGGTACGAACGGCCTTCCTTCGGCGAGCAACCTGCCTATGGGCAGCCGCCCGCATTCGGTGAGCAGCCGCCGGGGCAGCCGCCGGGGCCGGAGGGCTCGGACTTCGAGCCGACGCAGGCGATCCGTCCGGCCGAGGAGATCCCGCCGGCCGGCGACGCCGGCACACCGCCGGGTCCGCCCGGACCCGCCGAGCCGTGGCGGACGCCGTCACCCCCGTCGACACCCGAGCCGTGGTCCAGCGGGGCCACCTCGGATCCCTGGCAGCCGGTTCCGCCGGAGCCGGCCGGGTCCGGCGACTCCTGGCCGCCCCGGCCGTGGCAGCAGCCGGCCGATTCCGGTGCCGACGGCTCGGACCACACGGTGATCGTTCCGCCGCCGGAGCCCGGCCAGCCGGGACCGCCCGGTCACCTTGGCGGGCCCGGCCCGGCGCCGACCGGAGGCGGTGAAGCCGAGCCCCTGCACGGCTATCCGCCGCCGTCACCCGGCGGCTTCGCGCCCGCGGGCGGCCCCCAGGACGCCATGGCCACGCAGGCGTTCCGGCCCGAGGAGCCGAACGCCGGTCCGCCCGCTCCGCCGGCCCCGCCGCCCGACGACACCCGGTCGGATTATGGGTCGCCCGTGCCAGGCCAGCCAGCGCCAGGCCAGCCAGCGCCCGGCCGTCCCGAGAGCGGGCTCCCGCCCTACGGGCAGCCCGGTTTCGAGCAGGGCGGACATCAGCCGTACGGCCAGAGCCCGTACGGCCAGCAGGGCGGCTGGGCACAGCCGCAGCCGGGGTACGGCCACGAGGCTCCGGGCCAGCCGGGCCAGCCGGGCTGGCAGGCCCCGCCGCAGGGCTACGAACAGGGCTATCAGCCCTACGGTCAGCAGGGTTGGCAGCAGCCGCAGCAGGGCTATGACCAAGGTCCGCAGCCGTTCGGCCAGCCCGGCTTCGACCAGGGCCAGCAGCCCTACGGCCAGCAGGGCTGGCAGCAACAGGGCTACGGTCCGCAGCAGGGCTACGGCCATCAGCCGGGTCAGCCGGGTCAGCCGGGTCACCATGGTCCCGCGGGGGGCTACGGCCAGGCGCCCGCGCCCGGCGGGGCGCCCGGATATCCCGGCTACGGCGGCGCGGGCGAGCCCCGCAAGGAGGGCAAGCGGTCGTCCGGCAAGCTGTGGCTGTTGGCCGGCCTCCTGGTCGTGGCGGTGGTCGCGGCGGTGCTGGTCTTCGTGGTCATGGGGTAGCGCCGGCACCCGCCGGCGCGCCCGTCCGCCGGTCTGCCGACGGAGGCGAGCGTGCCCACGGCGCACGCCGGGAACAAACTCCCGGCGTGCGCCGTTGGGAGTTGCGGACGCCGGGCCGGCGCGAGCCGGTCGCATCCGCGGCGAACGACGTGAACGCCGTTTCGCCATTTGTTTTGCCACGCGCCAAAGCATTGGGTAAGCTCCACCTTCGTGCCCGCGGTTAGCGGGTCATGCGCGCGCTGGCTTGGTCGATGCCGGGCAGGCTGACCGGCAGAGCGCAAGGCAATCCCACTTCGGCTGTATTCGGTCCGATTCGGACCGGGTGCGACGTGGACGGTGCGACACGCCCGACCTCGTGGGCCGGAGAGCCCGGGAAACCCGCAGGTCAAAGCCTTGCAAGAGGTGGCGCCTGCGACAAGAAGAGACTAACTGGCTCGGTACGAGGAAGACGGAGACGCGGTGCCCACGATCCAGCAGCTGGTCCGCAAGGGCCGCCAGGACAAGGTGACCAAGAACAAGACGCCGGCGCTCAAGGGGAGCCCGCAGCGCCGCGGCGTCTGCACGCGCGTCTACACGACGACGCCGAAGAAGCCCAACTCCGCGCTCCGCAAGGTCGCCCGTGTCCGGCTGTCCAGCGGGATCGAGGTCACGGCCTACATCCCGGGCGTCGGGCACAACCTGCAGGAGCACTCGATCGTGCTCGTGCGCGGCGGCCGGGTGAAGGATCTCCCCGGCGTGCGCTACAAGATCATTCGGGGCACGCTCGACACCCAGGGCGTCCGGAACCGCAAGCAGGCGCGTAGCCGCTACGGCGCGAAGAAGGAGAAGAGCTGACATGCCTCGGAAGGGTCCCGCCGGCAAGCGTCCGCTGATCGCCGACCCGGTGTACAACTCGCCGTTGGTGACCGCGCTGGTCAACAAGGTCCTCCTCGACGGCAAGCGGTCGATCGCGCAGCGCATCGTGTACGGCGCGCTCGAAGGTTGCCGCGACAAGACCGGCAACGACCCGGTCGTCACGCTCAAGCGCGCGCTCGACAACGTCAAGCCCACCATCGAGGTCAAGAGCCGCCGGGTCGGCGGCGCGACCTACCAGGTGCCGGTGGAGGTCCGTCCGGCCCGCAGCACCACGCTGGCGCTGCGCTGGCTGGTCCAGTACTCCCGCGCCCGCCGCGAGAAGACGATGACCGAGCGGCTGATGAACGAGCTGCTCGACGCGAGCAACGGCCTCGGCGCCAGCGTCAAGCGACGCGAAGACACGCACAAGATGGCGGAGTCCAACAAGGCCTTCGCCCACTACCGCTGGTGACCCCGGCGCAGAAGTACGAAACGAGCTACGAGCTAAAGGGACGCGAACACAAGTGGCTACCAAGACCGGCGTAGACCTCGCCAAGGTCCGCAACATCGGGATCATGGCGCATATCGACGCGGGCAAGACCACGACGACTGAGCGCATCCTTTACTACACGGGGATGAGTTACAAGATCGGCGAGGTCCATGACGGCGCCGCGACCACCGACTGGATGGAGCAGGAGCAGGAGCGAGGGATCACCATCACCTCGGCCGCTGTGACCTGCCGGTGGCCCGTCGACGACGTCGAGCACACCATCAACATCATCGACACCCCCGGGCATGTCGACTTCACCGTCGAGGTGGAGCGCAACCTGCGGGTGCTCGATGGCGCCGTCGCGGTGTTCGACGGCGTGGCCGGCGTCGAGCCTCAGTCCGAGACCGTGTGGCGGCAGGCCGACCGTTACGGCGTGCCCCGCATGTGCTTCGTCAACAAGATGGACCGCGTTGGCGCCGAGTTCCACCGCTGCGTCGACATGATCGTCTCGCGGCTCAACGCGACGCCGCTGGTGCTGCAGTTGCCGGTCGGCGCGGAGGCCGACTTCAAGGGCGTCATCGACCTCGTCGGCATGAAGGCGCTCATCTGGAACACCGAGGCCAAGCTGGGCGAGATGTACGACACCGTCGACATCCCCGACACCCACGTCGAGGCCGCCCGCGAATGGCACGACAAGCTGGTCGAGACGCTGGCCGAGGCCGACGACGAGATCATGGAGCTCTACCTCGAGGGCCACGAGCCCACGGCGGAGCAGCTGATCCCGGCGATCCGGCGGGCGACCATCGCGAGCAAGCTGACCCCGGTGCTGTGCGGCACCGCGTTCAAGAACAAGGGCGTGCAGCCGCTGCTCGACGCGATCGTCCGTTACCTCCCCTCGCCCATCGACGTGCCGTCGATCGAAGGCCACGACGTCGACAACGAGGAGAAGGTCATCGCGCGCCGGCCGAGCGAGGACGAGCCGTTCTCGGCGCTGGCGTTCAAGATCATGAGCGACCCGCACCTGGGCAAGCTCACCTACATCCGGGTCTACTCCGGTGTGCTCGAGGCCGGCACGCAGGTGCTCAACAGCGTGAAGGGCCGCAAGGAGCGCGTCGGCAAGATCTACCGGATGCACGCCAACAAGCGCACCGAGATCGAGCGCGTGGGGGCCGGCGACATCGTCGCGGTCATGGGGCTCAAGCAGACCACCACGGGCGAGACGCTCTGTGACGCGAGCGACCCGGTGATCCTGGAGTCGATGACGTTCCCGGCGCCGGTCATCAACGTGGCCATCGAGCCGAAGACCAAGGCCGACCAGCAGAAGCTGGGCACCGCCATCCAGCGGCTGGCCGAAGAGGACCCGTCCTTCCAGGTCCGCACGGACGAGGAGACCGGTCAGACGATCATCTCGGGCATGGGCGAGCTCCACCTCGAGATCCTCGTCGACCGGATGAAGCGTGAGTTCAAGGTCGAGGCCAACGTGGGCCGCCCGCAGGTGGCCTACCGCGAGACCATCCGCAAGAAGGTCGAGAAGGTCGAGTACACCCACAAGAAGCAGACGGGCGGCGCGGGCCAGTACGGCCGCGTGATCATCGACCTGGAGCCGCTTGGCGGAGGCAGCGACGGCTACGAGTTCGAGAACAAGGTCACCGGCGGCCGCATCCCCCGGGAGTACATCCCCTCGGTGGACGCGGGCTGCCAGGAGGCCGCCGAGTTCGGCGTGCTCGCCGGGTACCCGATCGTCGGTATCAAGGTCACCCTCCAGGACGGCGCCTACCACGACGTCGACTCCTCGGAAATGGCCTTCAAGATCGCCGGGTCCATGGCGTTCAAGGAGGCGGCCCGCCGGGCCGACCCGACGCTGCTGGAGCCGATGATGGCTGTCGAGGTCACCACGCCCGAAGACAACATGGGCGACGTGATCGGCGACCTCAACAGCCGGCGGGGTCACATCCAGGCCATGGACGAGTCGCACGGAGCGCGTGTCGTCCGGGCCGTCGTTCCCCTCTCGGAGATGTTCGGTTACGTGGGCGACCTGCGCAGCAAGACCCAGGGCCGAGCGGTCTTCAACCAGCAGTTCGACTCCTACGCCGAAGTTCCGGCGAACGTCGCGCAGGAGATCATCGCGAAGGCGCGGGGCGAGTAAGCACTGCCGCCGGTAGATCAGTCAAGTACATCGAAGACGGACGCCAGCGGCGTCAGATCCACAAGGAGACACCACAGTGGCCAAGGCCAAGTTCGAGCGGACCAAGCCGCACGTCAACGTAGGCACCATTGGGCACATCGACCATGGTAAGACCACTCTTACCGCGGCGATTACCAAGGTGCTCCACGACAAGTTCCCCGACCTCAACCCGTTCACTCCGTTCGACGAGATCGACAAGGCGCCGGAGGAGAAGGAGCGGGGCATCACCATCTCCATCGCGCACGTCGAGTACCAGACCGAGGCGCGCCACTACGCGCACGTCGACTGCCCCGGCCACGCGGACTACATCAAGAACATGATCACGGGTGCCGCCCAGATGGACGGCGCGATCCTGGTCGTGGCCGCCACCGACGGCCCGATGCCGCAGACCAAGGAGCACGTGCTGCTGGCCCGCCAGGTCGGCGTGCCGTACATCGTGGTGGCCCTCAACAAGGCCGACATGGTCGACGACGAGGAGATCCTGGAGCTGGTCGAGCTCGAGGTCCGTGAGCTGCTCACCGAGTACGAGTTCCCGGGCGACGACGTCCCGGTGGTCCGCGTCTCCGCGCTGAAGGCGCTCGAGGGCGACGCCGAGTGGAGCGAGAAGATCGTCGAGCTCATGAACGCCGTGGACGAGAACGTCCCCGAGCCGGTGCGTGAGATCGACAAGCCGTTCCTGATGCCCATCGAGGACGTGTTCTCGATCACCGGCCGCGGCACCGTGGTGACCGGCCGGATCGAGCGCGGCGTCATCAAGGTCAACGAGACCGTCGACATCATCGGCATCAAGGAGAACGCCACCTCGACCACCGTCACCGGCGTCGAGATGTTCCGCAAGCTCCTCGACAACGGTCAGGCGGGCGACAACGTCGGCCTGCTGCTGCGCGGCATCAAGCGCGAGGAGGTCGAGCGCGGCCAGTGTGTCATCAAGCCGGGCACGAACACCCCGCACACCGAGTTCGAGGCGCAGATCTACGTCCTGTCCAAGGACGAGGGCGGCCGGCACACGCCGTTCTTCAACAACTACCGCCCGCAGTTCTACTTCCGGACCACGGACGTGACCGGCGTCGTGCACCTGCCTGAGGGCACCGAGATGGTCATGCCGGGTGACAACACCGAGATCCGGGTCGAGCTGATCCAGCCCATCGCGATGGAGGACGGCCTCCGGTTCGCGATCCGTGAGGGCGGCCGCACCGTCGCCTCCGGGCGAGTGACCAAGATCATCAAGTAGCACAGACCGTGCGGAGTGGCGGCCGGCCCCG
>DASTYC010000027.1:0-121427 GCA_035765195.1 Streptosporangiaceae bacterium | reverse complement strand
CACGGCTGCGCTCTGCTCCCGCGGAGCAGGTGCTCGCGCTCGCCGAGGCGCTGCTCCCGCGTCACCGTTGGGTCGCCTACGAGCTCGTCTACAACCACGCCGGCGCGCTCGCCACGCTCGATTCGGCGCGCGTCGAGCGCCTCGGCCGCGAGGCCGAGCTGCTGCGCGCGGCGGCCGAGGCGCTGCGCGAGGCCGCGACCGCCGATCGCGAGCTCGCCGCCGCCCGTGCGGCGGCCGAGCACGCCGCCGAGCGGCAGGGCTTCGCGTCCGCGGCGGCCGCGGAGCGCGCCGCGCCGGCCGACGACCTGCGCGCCGAGCTGACCGCCCGCGCGCGTGACCTCGACGCCGAAGCGGCCGCCGTCGGCGAGCTGCTGAGCGATCCCGAGCTGGCCGAGGCGGCGGCCCGCCCGGCGCCCGACCTCGCGGCGGCCGAAGCGGCCCTGGCGGCCGCGGAGCGCCGCCACACCGCGGCCGCCTCGGCCCTGGACCGCGCCAGGCAGCGCCGGGCACGCCTCGCCGAGCTGCGGACCGAGCTGATCGACCGGGTCGCGGCGTGGCGTCCCGCCGCGGCACGCCACGCCGTCGCGGCCCGCGTGGCCGGGCTCGCGTCGGGCCGGTCCGCCGCGAACCGGCTCAGCATGCGGCTGTCGGCCTACGTCCTGGCGGCCCGCCTCGAGCAGGTCGTCGCCGCCGCCAACGAGCGGCTGGCGCGCATGTCGGCCGGCCGCTACGCGCTCGCGCACACGGTCGACAAGGCGGCCGGCGACCGCAGGGGCGGCAGCGGCGGGCTGGGCCTGCGGGTCGTCGACTCGTGGACCGGACGCGAACGCGACCCGGTGACGCTGTCGGGCGGCGAGTCGTTCATCACCTCGCTGAGCCTGGCGCTCGGCCTGGCCGACGTGGTCACGGCGGAGGCGGGCGGCACCGAGATCGGCACGCTCTTCGTCGACGAGGGCTTCGGCTCGCTCGACGACGAGACGCTCGATGAGGTGATGGACGTGCTCGACGGGCTGCGCGATGGCGGGCGTGCCGTCGGCATCGTCAGCCACGTCGCCGAGCTGCGGGCCCGCATCCCCGCCCAGCTGCACGTGCGCAAGGCGCGCACCGGATCACGACTCGAAATGGTCGGCTGACCGCCACGCGCCCCGACGCCGCCGGACGCCGCCGGGCCGCTAACGGGCCGGGGTCTCGTCGTCGAAGAGCCGCGTGACCACCCGTCCGTCCCGGGTGATGTAGCCGTTGATCAGCCCGTCGGTGCTGTGCGGGGTGGCGAGGTCGCCTCTCGGGTCGAGCGCGATCGCCCCGCCGGTCGCACCGAGCGCGGTGATCTTCTCGGTGATGACCTTGGCCGCCGCGTCCTGGACGGGCAGGCGCAGATACTCCATCAGCGCCGAGATGTCGTAGGCGGCGACGCCGCGGATGAACACCTCGCCGGTGCCGGTGCACGAGATCGCGACGGTGCGGTTGTTCGCGTAGGTGCCGGCGCCGACGTTGGGGGAGTCGCCGATCCGGCCGACCAGCTTGTTCGTCAGCCCGCCGGTCGAGGTGGCGGCGGCGAGGTCCCGGCCGCGGTCGACCGTGACCGCGCCCACCGTGCCGGTGGCGCCCGCCGCCGCCGCGGCCTGCCGGTTCTTGGCGGCGATCAGCGCGTCCCATCGACGCTGGGTGAAGAAGTAGTCCTGGGTCGTGTACGCGACGCCGTTGCGCAAGGCGAAGATGTCGGCGCCCCGGCCGGCCATGAGCACGTGCGGCGACCGTTCCATGACCATGCGGGCCAGCGAGATCGGGTTCTTGGTGTTGTGCACCCCCGCGACGGCCCCCGACCGCAGGTCGGAGCCGTTCATGATGGACGCGTCGAGCTCCTGCTCGCCATCGGTGTTGAAGACGGCGCCCTTGCCCGCGTTGAAGTTGGGGTCGTCCTCCAGCACGTTCACCGCCGCCTCGACCACGTCGAGGGCGGGCCGGCCTTGGCGGAGCAGGTCGAAGCCGGTGCGGAGCGCCCGTTCGAGCCCGTCCCGGAACGCCTTCTCCTGCTCGGCGGTGATGCTGCCGCGCGGGATCGAGCCCGCGCCGCCGTGCACCGCGAGGACCACGCCGCGGACGACGGTGTCGCCGCCGGCCGCGGGGACCCGCTCGGTGTCTCGATCGCGCCCCGCCGCGTCGGCCTTGGCCGGAGAACTGATCATGCCCGCGGCCGCGCCGACCGTCAGCATCCCGAAGTTGCGTCGTCTCATGGATCGCATGGGGGACCTTCCTCCGTGATCAATACGGCTCGTGCATCGTTTCACGTGCCTTTTGTCACGTCGATGGCCCTGTCAACCCATGCGTCAGGACGTGTTGTCAAAGCGCCGCCCGCCACGGTGGGCGGGCGGCGCCGGCGAGCGCGGCGGGGCGGTTACGAGGCGGACTGGTCGCTCTCGGGCGTCTCGGTCGCCTGGTCGGTCTCGCTCGTCTGGTTCGCGGCGGCGGTCGGCGTCAGGTAGGTCACCCTGACGTTCAGATAGGTCGAACCGCCGTAGTCGTGACCGCGAATGGCGAGCAGGTTGCAGCATTCCAGGTAGTTGTCCGGGACGACGACGTTGATCGCACCGGTTTGGCAGCTGCCGCTCAGCGCGGTCTGCACGAGATTCCCGTTGAAGTAGACGCGGGCGTCGTTGTCGATCGTCCCCTCGATGCGCACCTGCCGCGCGCCGCGCGGGAGGTGGACCCAGTGCCGCACCAGCATGTCGGTGTTGGGCGCCCAGCCGGTGTGGACGTTGGCCGGAGTGTTGAAGGGACACCCCGTGCGGGTGCCGAAGCCCTCCCGCCCCGTCGACCATGTGCTGTCGTCGAAGCCGCGCTCATAGAACACGGGCGCGTCGGCGCCGGGCGGCACCTGGCGGTAGCGCCAGTCCGTGCTGTTGTATCCGAGCGCCGTGACGAGAACGGCACGCGCGCTCGTCGCCGGCGCGGCGGCCGCGGCCGCGGGCGCGGGCGCCGGGACGGACAGGGCCATGGCGGCCAGCAGCGAGCCCGCCGCCACGCTCGTGGGGAGGAAACGCAACCGTCGCTTGAGCATGAGCGATCTCCTTCGATCCTTGTATCGCCATCCGAGGAGCGGCCAGGTTTCGCCGCCTCCGCGAAATTCGGAGGAAGCACATCACGGCGCACACGTGCGCGAACACGATCACGGCCCCGGCATTGATCGTTCCTTGCGGAGAAATGGCGTTACGGCGAGTGCCCGGGAGATCGGCAAAAAGCGGACATGACCCGGCCTCTTTGCCGCCATGTCCGTCGCGGGAGATGACCCGCCGTGATCAGGAGGCGGTGCCGCGCACGGCCCAGGCGCGGGCGGTCAGCGGAATGGACCCGTCCCCGCGCGTGGGCAGGCGGTCGCGAAGCAGGTCCCGAAGGGCGCGGCGGCGCTCCGCGGGTAGCGACATGACGTAGCCGGGCGCGGGTCCTTGGCCGCCGAGGAACGGCGTCCAGTAGTCGTCGAAATCAACGAACTCCGTGGGCACCTCGATCGAAGTGACGTCGACATCGGTCAGCCCCGCGCCGGTCCACAGCCGGGCGAGCGGCGCGGGCCGGCACAGCGGAAAACGGCGGCCCTCGTCCAGTTCCGCCGCGCCGGGGTCGAGCGCGACGGCGGCGTCCCACAGCCGTCGCATCATCGCCATGCCCTCGGCGTAGTCCCACACGTAGGCGGCCACCACGCCTCCCGGCGCGGTGACCCGGACGCACTCGGACACCGCCAGCGGCGGATCGGGGACGAAGTTGACCGCGAGCCCGCTGACCACGACATCGAATCGGCGGTCGGGCAGCGGCAGCGACCGGGCGTCGCCGACGCCGAAGGCGGCCCGGCCGTCGGCGATCCGGGTTCGGGCGGCCGCCAGGAAACCCTCGGACGGGTCGACGCCGGTGACCTGCCCCGGCGCGGCGATGGCCAGCACGGTCGCCGTCAGCGCCCCGGTGCCGCAACCGACGTCCAGCCACCGTCGTCCCGCCGGCACGTCCAGCCAGCGCACGAACTCTCCGGCCACCCGCCGGCTCCACCTGCCGACGTACGCCTCGTACGCGTCGCCGGCGGCCCACACATCCTGGAGGTCCCCCATGGGGTGAACGGTACGACGTTTCCGGACGCGACGGAGCGACGAAGGAACCGGCCGATAGGCGGCGGCGCTCGCCCCCGGCGTGGAATCAGAGGTAGAGGCCGGTGCCGTGTTCGGGGCGTTCGTTGGCCACGGCGTGGAGGTCGCGTTCGCGCATGACGAGGTAGGAGTCGCCCTGGATCTCGACCTCGAACTGATCATCGGGGTGGAATAGCACGCGGTCGCCGACCTTGACCGTGCGGACGTGGTGGCCGACGCCGCAGACCTCGCCCCACACGAGCCGGTTGGTCTGCGTCACCGTGGACGGGATGACGATGCCGCCGCTGCTACGCCGCTCACCTGACTCCTGCTCGACCCGCACCATGACGCGGTCGTGCAGCATCTGGACCTCGAACTTCGCCTCGGGCACCCATCAAAGTTTACTTCCTCGCCGGTTCCGCGCGAGTACGGCCGGCATTACCACGTCCGCGAAGGAGCGCAGGCTTTGTCGTGCTTCGCCGAGCGTCATGTCGCCGAAGAACAGTTGCGCCTCCAGGTAGTTGACGCCCGTGGCGCCGACCTGGTGCAGGACCATGTCGCGTACGGTCTCGGGCGAGCCGACGCAGGCCGCGCCGGTGCGCAGCGCGAGTCCGCCGTCGGCCATCGCGTCGTACCTGTGGTCGTCGTGGTCGTGCCAAAGCTTGAGCAGCCGCCGGCCGTACAGCTCGTGGGCGCGCAGATAGATCCGTTCGGCCTCGGCGTCGGTGGGGGCGATCACGATGGTGCCGGCGAGGCCGACGCTCGGGTGCTCGACGTGGGCATTGAGCCGCGTCCGGTCGCCGCGGCCGCGTTCCCACGCGACCCAGTACCGCTCCACCGCCTCGCCGAGGGTGCCGGAGTTCCACCGGCCGATGAAGTTGATCGCGTGGTGACCGGCCCATTCGGCGCTGGCGGTGTTGCTCGACGGGTACCACAGCGGCGGGTAGGGGCGCTGCAGCGGGCGGACGGACAGCTCCGCGTCGTAGGAGCGGAGCAGGACGCCGCGGTGTCGCATCCGGCCGGCGGCGAGGGCCTCCGTGATCGCCCGCAACGACTCGGCGTAGATGTCCTTGGCGTGGCCGGCCTCCACGCCGAGGACCGACAGCTCGTAGGGGCTGATGCCGCGGCCCACCCCGCAGTCGAGCCGGCCGCCGCTCAGCTGGTCGAGCGCGGCGATCTCCTCGGCCAGGCGGAACGGGTCATAGGCGGGCAGCACGTAGACCAGCGCGCCCATCCGGATCGTGGTCGTGCGCTGGGTCAGCGCGGCCAGGAACAGGTTCGGGGACGGGCACACCGACAGCGGGGTCGCGTGGTGTTCGGCCAGGTGGTAGTGGCCGAAGCCGAGCCGCTCGGCCTCGGCGGCGAACTCGAGCCGCTCGGCCAGCACCCGGCCGGGGCCGGCGCTCCCGAGATCGAAGGAGTCGAAGACGCCGAACTCGAACCGCACCACGGACACGCTCCCTCCGGCCGACGCTCCCGACAATGACCGGTGGGACACCGAACGGGCAAGTCGGCGCCCGCCCGCTCGGTCAGGGCACCGCGACGGCGTGGACGGCGACCGGGCCGAGCGTGGGATCGAGCTCGGTCTCCTGGGAGACGCCCGCGGGCGTGATCACGTCCATGGCCTTGGGCACGGAGCCCGGGTCGAGCGAGCACAGCGGCCCGCTCCCGCCGGCCGCGCACACCCCGAACAGGAACGGCTGCGGGGTCGCCGCGAAGCCGCGCGCCTGGTCGGGGCTGAACCCGTCCTGGCCGTGCAGCACGACGGCGAATGTCCAGCCGGGTCCCGGGTCGCCGAATGTCTCGCGCGGCAGCGCGATCGTGATCGTACGGGTGGTCGCCGAGGACCGTACCGCGGCGCCCGGCCGCGCCGCGCCCGTCGCGTCCACCCAGACCGGGGCCGCGAAGCCCTGGACCTCCAGCCGCTGGGTCCACGGGTCGGCGAGCCGGTGGCCCCGCTGCGGGAACGCCGGATCGGTCGAGGTGGCCGCCGAGCCGGGCCGCCCGACGTACACGTCGAGGAGCTGGGCCCCGATCGGCGAGCCGAACGTCGGGCTGAGGTCGCGGATCGTCGCCTGCAGGAAGACCGACGAGGCGTCGGTGATCACCCGGAAACGCCGCAGGTCGAACGCGCCGTCGTGGAAGTCGGCCGAGGTCGGGTAGGCGTAGGTGCCCGGCCCGTGGTCGTCGCCGTCGGGGTCGGTGACGTCGAGCACGGTGGTCCCGCCGGTGAGCTCGCCGACCACCGAGCGCTGCGCGTAGGCGGTGCGCGGCCCGTCGGTGACGGCGACAGTCAGCACCACGGTGCCAAAGCTCACCGGCGCCGTGATCGCGAACGACCCGTCCGCGCCCGCCCGTCCCGAGGACACCACCGACGGGGTGCCCAGGTCGGTGTTGGCCGCGGCGACCTCCACGCGCGCCCCCGGCGCCGTGGTGCCGCGGACCGTCACGGACGTGCCGTCGATCGACGCGCCGTCGGCCGGGGCGGTCAGCGCGAGGGGAGCGGCCGCCGGCATGCCGCGCGCCACGTAGCGCCGCTTGACGATGCCCGGCTGTTCGAGGGGACGGCCGGCGGACAGGCCGAGCGCCAGCCGTACGTACTGGGCCTGCGCCCAGGTCAGCGGGGAGGCGGAACCGGCCGGCCTGCCGGGCTCGAACCCGATCGAGGCGGTCGTGGGATCGGCGCCGAACGGCGCGGCGGCCAGCGGCGGGTTCTCCCACGCCTGCTCGGGCACCAGCCCGGTGCCGGAGGTCTGCCGGCGCATCGCGCCGAGCAGCGCGGCGGCGGTCCGCCGGTCGCCGGTCTGCAGGTGCTGTTCGGCCCGCTCGCCGGCCAGCACCGGCCACAGATGCCCGGAGCCGACGTTGCCGGTGGGCCACGGCTTGCCGCTCGGTGCGCACGATGTGGCGTCGGGCTCGAAGCAGTCGCCGTATCCGTCCTCGCTGCCCGCCGTGTCCGAGCCGTACCGGTAGAAGCCGGGTCCGAACGGCGTGTCCCGTCTGATCACCTTGTCGACCACGTCCAGCGAGGCGGCCACGTCGGGGTCGGCGGCGGGCAGGATGCCGAGGCGGGTCAGCTCCAGGAACCCGGCGTCCACGACCCGCCGCTGGTCTTCCGTCGGCCCGCCGTTGCCCAGGTTGTAGGTGGCGGCCGCGTTGGGATCGCCGGCGCGCGACAGCCGCAGGAAGTAACGCGGGCCGTACGGTCCGCTCGTGGTGATCGTCCAGTCCTTGATCGAACGGGCGAAGTGGTCGGCGGTGGCCCGGTAGATCCGGGCCCGGGCCGGGTCGCGGTTGCGGTCGGCGATCTCGGCCCCGGCCACCAGGCCGGCGATCTCGGCGGCGATCGTGGAGGGCGAGAAGCCCGACTGTTCCTCCCAGCGCTCGACGCCGAACGCGGGCCCGTGCGCGACGAGGAAGTCGGCCGCCCGGCGCACGTTGTCCCAGTGGCCGTCCAGCCCGGACTGGTACGCCATCAAGATCGGGTACGCGGTCTCGTCGAGCTGGTCGCCGCCGGAGTCGGGGGCGAGCTTCCCGTTGAGCAGCGAGTTGCGCGGCATCCGCCCGTCGGGCAGTTGCTGGCGCTCGAACAGGAACCGCGCGGTCGCGCGTGCGGTCGCGAGGTCGCCGGCCACGAGGAGCCCGGTGAACGCCTCGTACAGGTCGCGCGAGAACACCTCGCGATAGGAGCCGAAGTAGACCGGCTGCCCGCCGGGCCGGTCGGCTGCGCTGATCGCCTGGCCCCACGGGCTGCCGAGCGAGGCCACGACGGCGCCGGGGAACGTCTTGTCCTCGCTGGCCTTGAGCACGTTGACCGACAGGTGGTACGCGTCGCGGTCGCCGCCTGGGGGCGGGGCGGCCAGCGTGCGGTCGTAGGCCCGCCAGCCCGCCGTGTAGCCGGCCAGCGTCGCCTCGAACGGCCGGCGCGCGGCCGCGGTCCCGGTCGCGACCGCCTCCGCCCGCGTGCGGCCGAAACCGAGCGTGAACGTGGTCGTCGGCGTCGCCCCGGACAGCGGCAGCCGCGCGGTCGCCACCACGTTGCCGTCCGGGGCCGAGTCGAACGCGGTCAGCCGCCGGTCGGTGTCGAGCATCGTCAGCCCGTCGCCGGGGGTGCCGGCGAATCCCACGCTGGCCTCCGGCAGCGGCCGCGCCGCGGTCAGCGCGAGGTGGGTCGGCCGGGCATAGTCGCGGTTCGCCGCGTTGGTCGTGGTGTTCTCGTCGGCGATGACGGGCACGCCGTCCGCGACGGTCCCGGTGTCGGCGCCGCCGTTGACGTCGCCGCCGCCTCCGTTGCCGCCGACGCTCGCGTCGAGGCGGACGTACAGCCTGAGGCCGTGGCCGCCGGCGAGCCGCGTGCGCACCACGACCGCGTCGCGGGCCGGGTCGGTGATGTAGGTCGTGACCAGCCGGTACCGCCCCGCCTTGCTCGACGTCGTGACGGTGCAGGCCATGCCGGTGCCGTCGGTGTCCACGGTGTAGGTGGTGTCGCGGCCCTGCAGCTCGGTGAACGTGCGGCCGTCGGTGACCACGAACCGCATCGACTCGACGTTGGTCGTGTCGATCGTCGGTTCGTACACGTCGGACAGCACGCCGCCGGCGACGGTGAACCACACCTTGGAGGTGGTGTTGCGGGCGGTGCCCACGCAGTCCTTGCGGGCCAGGTCGAAGCGCGAGAGCGCGCCGGGTCCGGCGGGCGCCGGCGCCGCGCTCGCGGCCGCGGCGGGTGTCGCGCCCGCGGCGGGTGCGGCGGCCGCGCCCGGCGCGATCAACCCGGCGGCGAGCACGAGGGCGGACGAGACGAGCGCGAGCCTGCGCGGCGTGGTGGCCTCCGACATGGGACCAGCTCAGTCGCGCCGCGATCACGTGTCAACGTCCGGAACCGGCCCCGCCGATCGCGGTGGCGGTCACGACGCGCGGCGCGCCGCCCACGCGTCGGAGATGATCTGCCGCAGGTCGGAGCGCTTGGGCGTCCAGCCGAGCTCGTCGCGGATCGCCGAACTGTCCGCCATGAGCAGCGGCGGCTCGGGCGCGGGCGGCGCGCTGACCGTCGGCACGGGCCGCCCGGTGATCTCTGCGACCGTGGCCACCACGTCGCGAACCGATGTGCCCGTGCCGCTGCCGACGTTGAAGACCCGGTGGAGGCCGCGGGCGGCCGCCTCCAACGCCAGCACGTAGGCCGCGG
Organism: Streptosporangiaceae bacterium; assembly: GCA_035765195.1. Classification (GTDB taxonomy): domain Bacteria; phylum Actinomycetota; class Actinomycetes; order Streptosporangiales; family Streptosporangiaceae; genus CALAED01. The sequence continues at coordinate 112,136 of DASTYC010000027.1, read as the reverse complement.
CGAGGTCGTCGACGTGCACGAACTCGCGGACCGCGGTGCCGTCGCCGTTGACGGTCAGGTGCGGCAGCCGGCCGGCGGCGACGTCGAGCGCCTTTCCCACCAGCCGGCTCTCGTCGGGGTCCGGCCGGTCGTCGACCGAGCCGGCGACGTTGAACGTCCGGAGCACGACGGCGCCGGCCCGCTCGGTCCGTGCGTGGTAGCGCAGCACCTCCTCGGCGGCCAGCTTGGAGGCGGCGTACGGGCTGGCCGGCGCGGGCGGCTGCGCCTCGGTGATCGGCTGGACCTCCGGGGAGCCGTAGACGGCCCCGGTGGAGCCCAGCACGACATGGGCGTTCTCGGGCAGGCTGCGCAGCAGGTTGACCGTGCCCTGCACGTTGGCGGCGAAGTACGCCAGCGGGTCGGCGAAGGACTCTCTGACCCGGGCCAGCCCGGCCAGATGGCACACGCCGTCGAGCGGCCCGCCGAGCTCGTGGCGCGCGACCGTCGTCACGGCGGCCCGCAGGTTGCCGTAGTCGAGCAGGTCGGCGACGACGGGGACCACCTCGCCGGGCAGCCGCCTGGTCTGTGCCGGACGACGTATCAGGCCGGCCACATCGTGCCCGGCGTCGACCAGCCGGCGCCCGACCGCGTACCCGACGTAGCCAGCGGCGCCCGTCACCAGGACCCGCATTCCGAACCTCCGCTTACAAGGGTTCCATGCTGCCCCGGCGGCGGCGGTCTGTCACTTGTAGCGGCGGCCGGTTCGGGCCGATATCCGACCGGCGAGATTGCGAGGAACGAACTTGCCAAGGCCCACCAAGGTCTTGTATTGGGCGCTCGGCACGCTGACCGCGGCGGCGCGGCGCAGATCGCGGAGCGCGTCCCGCACCACCGAGTCGGCATTTAGCCACATGAACTCGGGAACTCCCGACATATCCATGTTGGCCCGCTGGTGAAATTCCGTGTGCACGAGCCCCGGGCACAGCGCCATGACGTGCACGCCCTTGCCCCGGATGTCCTGGGCGACCCCCTGGCTGAAGCCGACCACCCACGCCTTCGACGCGCCGTACGTGCCCCGGGCGAAGAAGGCCGCCACGGACGCCACGTTGATGATCGCGCCGCGGCGACGCTCGATCATGCCGGGCAGCGCCGCGTACGTCAGCCGGAGCACCGCCTCGCAGTGCACGCGCAGCATGGTGAGCTCGTCGGCGAGCGGCACGTCGAGGAACCGCCCCCGGTTGGCGAACCCGGCGTTGTTGACCAGCAGGTCGACCCCCTCGGCGACCCGTCGCTGGGCCGCCGCGATGCCATCGTCGGTGGCGAGGTCGGCGGGCAGCACCTCGACCTCGGCGCCGTACTCCGCGCGAAGGCCGGCGGCCGCCTCCTCCAGGCGCGTCTCGTCGCGCGCCAGCAGGACCAGCCTCATGCCGTCGGCGGCGAGGCGGCGGGCGAACGCGGCCCCGATGCCCGCGGTGGCGCCGGTGATGAACGCGGTAGGCATCCGGCCAGGCTATCCCGTGCGATCACGCCTCGATCGGGCCCGGGCCGGCGCCGGCGCGGCGTAGAGTGACGGCTGTGCAGATCGGTGTTGTGCTTCCGCGGCCGCCGGACGACCTCGGCGAGTGGCTCGCTGACGCGACGGCCTTCGAGGCGGCCGGCGCCGACGTGCTGTGGATCGATCCGGGCCCGGCGGCCGACCCGATGGTCCTGGTGGCGGCGCTCGCCGCCCTCACCTACCGATCACTGCTGGTCACGGCGCCTATCGAGGGAGCCGTCCCCCCGCTCGCCCTCGCCACGGTCAAGCGGCTGAGCCGCGACCGCTTCGCGACCGGCGCCGAAGGCGACTGGGAGCAGTGGGAGCGGGTGCCGCCGCCGGAAGGCCGGGCGGCCTGGCGCGAGACCCTTGCCGACGCGACGGGCCGCGGTGTCCCGGGACTGCTGGTCCCGGCCGATCCGCGGCTGCTCGACCTGCTGCGCAACCCTGTCGACCCAGGTGGTCGCCACGACCTCCACCTCGCGCAGGGCTAGCCCGTGCCCCGGCCCGCCGATCGCGCGGTAATTGATCGTTCAGCATTGACCGCCGCACTGCCGGGGTCTGATAATTAACCCGGTTTTCAGCCCACTCGGCCACGGTTCCGGATTCCGGGGGCACGGCACCGGCCCTGTCTGCAGAGGAGCCCGATGGTGGAGGTCACGCGGCGGCAATTCCTGAACGTTGGCGCGGGTGCGGTCGGTGGTTCGGCGCTGGGCGGTTCGGCTCTCGGATTCAATCTCGCCAAAGCCGACCAGGTAAAGCAGGACCTGCGTATTCAGGGTGCCACCGTCTCCCATTCCGTCTGTCCTTACTGCGCGGTGGGCTGCTCGCTGCTGGCGTACACGAAGCGGACCGGCAACGGCAAGGTCGAGCTGCTCCAGATCGAGGGCGACCCCGACAGCCCCGTCAACGAGGGCACTCTGTGCCCGAAGGGCGCGAGCTCGCTCGAGCTCGCGGTCTCCCGCAGGCGCGTCCCCAGCCCGCTGTACCGCGCGCCGGGCGCGAAGGAGTGGAAGCGCGTCTCCTGGGACTTCACGCTGGACAAGCTCGCCCAGAACATCAAGGCGTCCCGCGACCGTACATTCGTCACCGTCGACGCGGACGGAAACCTGGTGAACCGCTGCGAGGGCATCGCCTTTGCGGGCGGCGCGGCGTTCAGCTCCGAAGAGGGCTATCTCGCCACGAAGCTGATGCGCGGTCTCGGCGTCGTCTATTTGGAGCAACAGGCCCGTGTTTGACACGGCCCAACGGTGGTCAGTTTGGCCGCCACGTTTGGCCGAGGGGCTATGACCAACCATTGGCGCGACATCAGGCATGCGGATCTGATTCTCGTCAATGGAGCCAATCCCGCTGAAGCCCATCCGGTGGGCTTCCGGTGGCTTATGCGCGCCAAGCTGGATCGGGGCGCGAAGCTCATCCATACCGATCCGCGCTTCACCAGGACTTCGGCCGTCGCCGATATGCATGTGCGCATCCGTACCGGTACGGACGTCGCGTACTTCGGCGGCTTGATCAACTACGTCCTCGAGAACAACCTGTACCACAAGGAATACGTGGAGTTCGCCACCAACGCCGGCTTCGTGGTGAAGGACGCCTACGAGTTCAAGGACGGGATGTTCAACGGCTTCGACGCCGAGACCGGAGCCTATGACCCCACGGAGTGGGGGTACGAAACGGAGGAGGGCGGCACCGCCAGGGTCGACATCGAGCACCCGCGCTCGGTGCTGAACCTGCTGCGCGCGCACTACAGCCGCTACACCCCCGAGATGGTCGAGCGCATCACGGGCATCCCGCGCGCGCAGTTCCTCGAGGTGGCGCGGTTGGTCGGCGAGATGGGCCGGCCGGACAAGGTGATGACGATCGTCTACGCGGTCGGCCTCACCCACCACACCACCGGCGTGCAGCTCATCCGCTCCGGCGCGATCCTCCAGCTGTTGCTCGGCAACATGGGACGTCCGGGCGGCGGGATGAACGCCGAGCGCGGACACGCCAACATCCAGGGCAACACCGACCACGCGATCTCCTGGGACATCCTGCCCGGATACCTGCGGATCCCGGCGCCGGGCCAGAAGAACATCGACGACTACGTGGCGCAGAGCGCGTCGAAGAAGCTGCGTCCGAACGCCGTGAACTTCTTCGGCGAGAACTACCGCAAGTTCATGGTGAGCCTGCTGAAGACCTGGTTCGGCGACAAGGCGACGAAGGACAACGAGTACGCCTTCGACCACATCCCCAAGCCCGCGGCGAACGCGTCCTGGATCTCGATCTTCGACCAGGCGCTGCAGGGCAAGATGGAAGGGGTCATGCTCTCCGGGATGACGGCCACGAGCATCGGGCCCGACTCCAACCAGGTGCTGAAGGCGCTGTCCAACCTCAAGTGGCTGTGCGTGATGGACCCGTTCGCCACGACCAGCTCGGAGTTCTGGAAGGCGCCCGGTATGGATCCGGCCAAGATCCAGACCGAGGTGTTCATGCTCCCGGCCACGCACTGGATCGAAAAGGATGGGTCGTTCACCAACAGCGGCCGGTGGGCGCAGTGGAAGGACCAGGTGCTGCCCCCCGAGGGCCAGTCCCGGCACGACCACTGGATCCTCGCCGAGCTCTTCCAGCGGGTGAAGGCGCTCTACCAGCGGCAGGGCGGCAAGTACCCCGATCCCGTCCTCGAGCTCACCTTCCCGTACCGCGATCCGCGCAAGCCGACCCTGGACGAGATCGCCCAGGAGATCAACGGACGTGACCTGAAGACCGGCAAGCGGCTGGCGACGTTCGCCGACCTGGCCGACGACGGCACCACGACCGCCGGCGACTGGATCTACACGGGTCACTACCCCGAGGCCGGCAACCTGACCAAGCGCCGCGACGGCGTCCAGGATCCGGCCAAGAACGACCCGACCGGAATGGGGTTCTACCCGAACTGGGCGTGGAGCTGGCCGGTCAACCGGCGCGTGCTCTACAACCGGGCCTCCGCCGACCCGCAGGGCCGCCCGTGGGACCCGAAGCGCCCGGGGATCAGCTGGGACGCCGGCAAGAAGCTGTGGGTGGGCGACGTGCCCGACTACCCGCCGGACGCCGCGCCCGGCGCCGACGCCCCGCTGCCGTTCATCATGACCGGCGAGGGGACCGGCCGGATCTTCAGCAACGGGGTGGCCGACGGGCCGTTCCCCGAGCACTACGAGCCGGTCGAGTCGCCGGTGCGCAACCCGCTGCACCCGCAGGTGTCGACGACGCCCGCCGTCTTCATGTACGACCAGAAGGCCGGCCGGGCCAACCGGTTCGGCACCTCGGCGGACTATCCGTACATCGCCACGTCCTATCGCCTCACCGAGCACGAGCACTACGTCACCCAGAACGTCGAGAAGCTGGTCCAGCTCCAGCCGGAGGCGTTCGTCGAGGTGCCCAAGGAGCTCGCCCGCGAGAAGGGGATCGAGAACGGCGACCGGGTGCGGGTCTCGTCGAAGCGGGGCAAGCTCGAGGTGCGCGCGGTGGTGACCGGGCGGCTCGGGCCGCTCCAGGTGGACGGGAAGAAGGTCTACCAGATCGGCATCCCGATCCACTGGGGCTTCGTCGGCATCAACACCGGCCAGCACTGGCTCGCCAACGCGCTCACCCCGTTCGTCGGCGACGCCAGCTCCCGGACCCCCGAGTTCAAGGCGTTCCTCGTCAACATCGAGAAGCTGTGATGGCGGGCCCGGACGTCGCGACAAGCCCGTGGGTGGCATCGCGTCGCCGGGCGGAGGCGCTGCGCGAGCGGCATGCCTTCGCCGCGGAGGTGCTCGCCCTCTACCTCGCGCTGCTCGATGTGTGGGAGGAGGCGTGGGCCGCCGCCCGCGCCGCCGCCCCCGCGCCGGACGGTCCGGAGGCGCTCGCCGGGTGGGCCGCCGAGCGGGTACTGCCCCATGTCGTGCGGACGACCGTGGCGGCCGGCCCGGAGCCGCTCGCCAAGGCCCTGGTCGAGATCGGCGACGATGATCTGCGCGGGGCGGGCAGGGAACTGCTGACCGCATGGCTCGGCGGCGCCGAACTCGACCCGCTGGAGCGCTACCTCGCCCGCGCCGCGCTCCGCGGGCCGCTCGAGGCGGTGGACCGTGCCGCCGTCTGCGCGCGGGGCTCGGCGTCCGAGGGCGACCGGCGGTGCCCGACGTGCGGCGGGCCGCCGCAGCTCAGCTTCCGCACCGACACCGCCGACCGCCTGGTGAGCGGGCGTCGCCGGCTGTGGTGCGCGCGGTGCGCGGCGAGCTGGAACTACTCCAGCAGCATGTGTCCGTCCTGCGGGGAGTCCTCGGGTTCGAAGCGGACCCTCTACTTCGAACACCCCGAGCGGCACGGCGAAAGCCCGCGGGTGGGCCGCGGCCCGGACAACGCCGGCGACGCCGACGCCGCGGGCGGCGGCGCCGACACCGCGACGTTCCCGCACCTGCGCATCGAGAGCTGTACCAGCTGCCTGCGCTATCTGATCGACGTCGACCTGGGCCGCGACCCCCGGGCCGTCCCGGAGGTGGACGAGTTGGCGGCGCTGCCCCTCGACATGTACGCGGCCGAACGCGGCATTTCGAAGATCACACCCAATCTGATGGGGTTTTGAGATGCAGGAGATCACGCCTGGCCGGGCCTACGGATTCTTCACCGACACGAGCGTCTGCATCGGCTGCAAGGCCTGTGAGGTGGCCTGCAAGGAGTGGAACGAACTGCCGGGGAACGAGCCGTCCTTCGGTGACGGTTTCGACAACACCGGGCAGCTGGACGCGCAGAACTGGCGGCACGTGCAGTTCATCGACAACGTGGCCGACAAGCCCGTGGGGGCGGGCCAGGGCAAGGCCTGGCTGATGATGTCGGACGTGTGCAAGCACTGCACGCACGCCAGCTGCCTGGAGGTCTGCCCGACCGGGTCGATCATCAGGACGGAGTTCGACACGGTCTTCATCCAGCCGGACGTCTGCAACGGCTGCCGCGACTGCATCGCGGCGTGCCCGTACGACGTGATCACCATGGACGAGGACACCGGGGTCGCGCAGAAGTGCACGTTGTGCTACGACCGGCTCCAGGGCGGAATGGAACCCGCCTGCGCCAAGGCGTGCCCGACCGACTCGATCCAGTTCGGCCCGGTCGACGAGCTGCGCGAGACGGCGCGCAAGCGGGTCTCCGACCTGCACGCCCAGGGAGTCTCCCAGGCGCGCCTGTACGGCGACGACGCGTCGGTGTACGGCGGGCTGGGCGCGTTCTTCCTGCTCATGGACGAGCCGGAGGCCTACCGGCTGCCGAACGCGGAGAACGCCGTGCTGCCGCGGCGCAACAACCTGAGCGGTTACCTCACCTTGCTGGGCACGGCCGTGCTCGGCGTGCTCGGCGGCCTGCTCGCGCTGCGGCGCCGCCGCGAACCCGCCCCGGCCACCGCGGGCCCCGCGGCCACCGCGTCCGGTACGGCCGCCGAGTCGAGTGCGGAGGCCGGCGGAACCACCGAAGCCGCCCCGGGCGCGGAGACCAAGGAAACTGAGGAGGGCGAGAAATGACGGCGTTGGCCGAACCCCAGCATTTCGCGGGCCCGCCCGAGTGGACCTGGTACATCCTGTTCTACTTCTTCCTCGCCGGCCTGGCCGGCGGGTCCTACGTCATCGCCACGCTGTTCCGGCTCCGCGGTGACGCCTCAGACGAGCCGGCGGCGCGGCTGGGTTACTACGTCGCCTTCCCGACGCTGTTCATCTGCCCGATCCTGCTCACCCTCGACCTCGGCAAGCCGCTGGCCACCTGGCACATGCTGTGGAACACCACCCCGGGTCAGCCCGGGCTCAACTTCAAGTACTGGTCGCCGATGTCGGTCGGCGTGTGGGCCCTCGGCATCTTCAGCGTCTTCGTGGTCGTGTCGTTCATCGAGGTCCTGGTCCGCGACGGGAAGATCCGTTTCTCGCTCGCGCGACGAGCGGTCGCGCTGCTGGACGGCACGCCGGGGAAGGTCTTCATCGCCGTGGGAGCCGTCTTCGGGTTGTTCGTGGCCGGCTACACGGGAGTGCTTCTCGCCGTGTCGAACCAGCCGGTGTGGAGCGACACCTGGACCCTGGGCGGCCTGTTCCTCGCCTCCGGGCTGACCGGGTCCGCCGCGCTGCTGCTGATGCTGACCCGCTACCGGCCGGAGGCCGAGGCCAGCGCCGGCATGCTCACGATCTCCGAACGCCTCTACGCGCTGCTCGAGCTCATGCTGATCGTGATCTTCGCGCTCTCGCTGATCCCGGCCGGCACCCTGGACGAGGCGTTCGGCTTCCCGTGGATCCTGCTCTGGCTGGTGGCGCTCGCCGGCCTGGCTCCGGGCGTCGGCGGCCTGCTCGCCTCCCGGCTCGCCGTCACCGGCGAGGGCGCGACGGTGGCCGTCGCCGCCAAGTCCGCGATGGTCGTACCCGGGCTCGTGCTAATCGGCGTCCTGGCGCTGCGCGCGGCGGTGATCTTCCCCATCCAGTAACAGCAGGCCGAGATCAGGCGGGCTGGCGGAGGTGCTCCGCGGCGGCGGCCGCCAGCGGGTCCAGGTCGGGGCCGCCCGCGTCGATGTACGCCAGCAGCGCGCGCAGCATCCGGGGCTCCCAGAAGGCGCGCATGTGCGTCGCGACGCGCTCGACGCCCTCGGCGAACGGAAGGTGGGCGAACTGGATCGCGATGTCGTTCGCCAGCCGCACCGCCGGCGGCAGCCCGGGATTCATGGGTCGCTCACCCGCCGGCCGTCGGCACGGCCACCCTGCCGGCCACCCTGTTCGCCGCGGTCTCCGCGTCGGCCGAGGCCAGGCCCACCTGCACCGCCGTCACCTTGTACTCGGGGCAGTTCGTCGCCCAGTCGGAGTGTTCCGTGGTCACGACGTTCGCGCCGGTCACCGGGTGATGGAAGGTCGTGTACACGACGCCGACCGGCATGCGGTCGGAGATCCGCGCTCGCAGCGTGGTCCGGCCGACCCGGGAGGCCAGCGACACCAGATCGCCGTCGGTGATGCCGCGCACCTCGGCGTCGTGCGGGTGGATGTCCAGGACGTCCTCCTGGTGCCAGGCCACGTTCGCGGTCCGCCGGGTCTGCGCGCCCACGTTGTACTGCGACAGGATCCGGCCGGTGGTGAGGATCAGCGGGAAGCGCCGCGTGCTGCGCTCCTGGGTCGGCACGTACACGGTCGGCACGAACCGGCCCTTGCCGCGCACGAACGTGTCCTTGTGCATGATCGGCGTGCCGGTCGGCGCGGTGTCGTTGCACGGCCACTGCACGCTGCCGACGCGGTCCAGCAGCTCGAACGACACGCCGGAGAACGTGGGCGTGGTCAGCGCGATCTCGTCCATGATCTGGCTCGGCGAGTCGTAGTGCATGGGGTAGCCCATCGCCTGGGCGATCTCGCAGACGATCTCCCACTCGTGCTTGCCGGTCTTCGGCCGCATCACCGGGCGCACGCGGTTGATCCGCCGCTCGGCGTTGATGAACGTGCCGTCCTTCTCCAGGAACGAGGTGCCGGGCAGGAACACGTGCGCGAACTTCGCGGTCTCGTTGAGGAACAGGTCCTGCACGACGACCAGCTCCATGGCCGCCAGCGCCGCGGTCACGTGCTGGGTGTTCGGGTCGGACTGCGCGAGGTCCTCGCCCTGGATGAACAGCGCCTTGAATGTGCCGTCGATGGCCGCGTCGAACATGTTCGGGATGCGCAGGCCCGGCTCGGGCAGGATCGGGGTCCCCCACAGCTTCTCGTAGATGTCGCGCACGTTGTCGTCGGACACGTGCCGGTAGCCGGGCAGCTCGTGCGGGAAGGAGCCCATGTCGCAGGAGCCCTGCACGTTGTTCTGCCCGCGCAACGGGTTCACGCCGACGCCCTCGCGGCCGATGTTGCCGGTGACCATGGCGAGGTTGGCCATGCCCATGACCATCGTGGAGCCCTGGCTGTGCTCGGTGACGCCGAGCCCGTAGTAGATCGCCGAGTTCGGCCCGGCCGCGTACAGCCGGGCGGCGGCCCGCACGTCGGCGGCCGGCACCCCGGTGATCTCCTCGACCGCCTCCGGCGAGTTCTCCGGCCGGGCGATGAACCGCGCCCACTCGTCGAAGTCCTCGCACCGTTGCGCCACGAAGTCGCTGTTCACCAAGCCCTCGGTGACGACCACGTGCGCGAACGCGTTGATCATCGCCACGTTCGTGCCCGGGGCCAGCGGCAGGTGGTAGGCCGCCTCGATGTGCGGAGAGCGGACCAGGTCGATCCGGCGCGGATCGATGACGATCAGCTTGGCGCCCTGGCGCAGCCGCCGCTTCATCCGCGACGCGAACACCGGGTGCCCGTCGGTCGGGTTGGCGCCGATGACGACGATCACGTCGGCGGACTCGACGGACTTGAAGTCCTGCGTACCCGCCGACGTGCCGAACGTCTGCTTGAGGCCGTAGCCGGTGGGGGAGTGGCAGACCCGCGCGCACGTGTCGACGTTGTTGTTGCCGAACGCGGCGCGCACCATCTTCTGCACCACGTAGACCTCTTCGTCGGTGCACCGCGAGGACGTGATGCCGCCGATCGCGCCGACGCCCTGCCGCGCCTGGATGTCCCGCAGCCGCGTGGCGACCGTGTCGATGGCCTCCTCCCAGGAGACCTCGCGCCACGGGTCGGTGATCTGCTCGCGCACCATCGGCCTGAGTTGCCGGTCGGGATGGGTGGCGTAGCCGAACGCGAAGCGGCCCTTCACGCAGGAGTGTCCCTCGTTGGCGCCGCCGTCCTTGTACGGCACCATCCTGACCAGCTCGTCGCCCTTGAGCTCGGCCTTGAACGAGCAGCCGACCCCGCAGTACGCGCAGGTGGTGATCACCGAGCGGGTGGGCATGCCGAGGTCGACGACCGCCCGCTCTTCCAGCGTCGCCGTCGGGCACGCCTGCACGCAGGCGCCGCACGACACGCATTCGGAGTCCAGGAAGGACAGCCCGCCGGGGGAGACCTTGGAGTCGAAGCCGCGGCCCTCGATGGTCAGCGCGAACGTGCCCTGCACCTCGTCACAGGCGCGCACACAGCGCGAGCAGACGATGCACTTGCTTTCGTCGAAGTCGAAGTAGGGGTTCGAGGTGTCCTTCGGCGCGTCGAGGTGGTTCTCGCCTTCGCCGACGCCGTACCGCACCTCGCGCAGCCCGACCACGCCGGCCATGTCCTGCAGCTCGCAGTCGCCGTTCGCCGAGCAGGTGAGGCAGTCGAGCGGGTGGTCGGAGATGTAGAGCTCCATGACGCCGCGGCGCAGCTTCTCCAGCCGGGGCGACTGCGTCCGCACGGTCATGCCCGGCCGCACCGGCGTGGTGCAGGAGGCCGGGGTGCCCTTCACGCCGTCGATCTCGACCAGGCACAGGCGGCAGGAGCCGAACGCCTCCAGCGTGTCCGTGGCGCACAGCTTCGGCACGGCCACGCCCGCGAGCGCGGCGGCGCGCATGACCGACGTGCCCTCGGGGACCTTGACCGGCAGACCGTCGATCTCGACTTCGACCGTCGCTTCGCCCTTGCGTCCCGGCGTGCCGAGGTCGGGTTCTTTGAGGAGACTCATCGCTAACTCGCTAACTCCCTGCCGATCCGACTGTTCTCGTGGGTCGCCCGGCCGGCTCGTCGCGCGAGCCCGGCTCGTGTGGCATGGGCGGCGGCGTACTTCGGCGGAAGTCGCCGGGGAAGTGCCTGACGGCGCTGCGCACGGGCATGGGGGTCAGTCCGCCCATCGCGCACAGCGAGCCGTCGGTCATCAGCTCGCACAGGTCGTCGAGCAGGACCAGGTTCGCCTCGACGTCCGCACCTGCGATGATCTTGTCGATGGTCTCGCGGCCGCGGACCGCGCCGACGCGGCACGGCGTGCACTTGCCGCAGGACTCGATGGCGCAGAACTCCATGGCGAAGCGGGCCATCCACGCCATGTCGACGGTGTCGTCGAACACCACGATGCCGCCGTGGCCGACCATCGCGCCGGCCTCGGCGAACCGCTCGTAGTCCATCTCGAGGTCGAACCGCTCGACCGGCAGGTACGCGCCGAGCGGCCCGCCGACCTGCACCGCGCGGACCGGGCGGCCGGTGCGGGTGCCGCCGCCGTAGCCGTTGACCAGCTCGCCGAGCGTGACCCCGAACGGCAGCTCGACGATGCCGCCGCGCGCGACGTTGCCGCCGAGCTGGAACACCTGGGTGCCGCGCGACCTGCCGACGCCGAACCCTTGGTACGCGGCCGCGCCGTCGGCGAGGATCATCGGCGCCGAGCCGAGTGTGAGCACGTTGTTGACCACGGTCGGGCGGCCGAACAGGCCCTCAAGCGCGGGGATCGGCGGCTTGGCGCGGACCACGCCCCGCTTGCCCTCCAGGCTCTCCAGCATGGAGGTCTCCTCGCCGCAGATGTACGCGCCGGCGCCGACCCGCACGTGGAGGTCGAACGACGTGTCACCGCCGAGGATCGACGTGCCGAGCCAGCCGCGGGCGTAGGCGATCTCGATCGCGCGGCGCAGCGTCGCGATCGCGTCGGGATACTCGGAGCGGACGTAGACGAAGCCCTCGGTTGCGCCGGTGGCGTAGGCGGCGATCGTCATGCCCTCGATGAGGGTGAACGGGTCGCCCTCCATCAGCATGCGGTCGGCGAACGTGCCGGAGTCGCCCTCGTCGGCGTTGCAGCACACGAACTTCACGTCCGCCCGCGCCTCGAGCACGGTCTTCCATTTGATCCCTGCGGGGAAACCGGCGCCGCCGCGGCCGCGCAGGCCGGAGGAGATGATGTCCTCGACGACCTGCTCCGGTGTCTTGGCCAGCGCGGCGCGCAGGCCGCGCAGGCCGCCGTGCGCCTCGTAGTCCTCGGGGGAGAGCGGATCGATGACGCCGACTCGGGCGAAGGTGACCCGCGTCTGGCCGCGCAGCCACTCGTGCTCCTCGATCGGGCCGAGGCTGTGGTCGGTGGCGGCGCCGTCGAGCATCCCCGCGCGGATCAGGTCGTCGACCTCATCCGCGGCGACCGGGCCGTAGGCGACGCGGCCGCGCGCGGTCTCCACCTCGACCAGCGGTTCGAGCCAGAGCAGGCCACGGGAACCGTTGCGTACGAGGTTGATCTCGCGGCCGGCCGTTGCCGCTGACGTCGCGATGGCGATCGCGACCTCGTCCGCGCCGACCGAAAGGGCCGCGGAATCACGAGGGACGTAGACAGTAGTCACGTTGCTCATACTGTATACACCTGCCGCCCAGAGTGTACCCAGTCGTCATGGTTTGACCGCCTGCACCAGCGCGTCGAACCGCTCCGGCGTCACGCGTCCGGTGATCCTTCCGTTCACCTCGACAGTGGGGCCGAGCGCGCAGTTGCCGAAGCAGAAGACCTGGTCCAGCGTGGCGTCGCGGCCCGGTGACGTGCCGCCGACGTCGGTGCCGAGGCTCCTCCTGGCGTGCTCGACGAGCGCTTCCGCGCCGACCGCCTGACAGGCCTCCGCGCGGCAGATCCGCACGTGCGTGCCCGCCGCGGCCGTCTTGCGGAAGTCGTGATAAAAGCTGATCACGCCGTGGACGTCCGCGCGCGAGAGGTTCAGCTCCTCGGCCAGGATGGGCACCACGGCCGGATCGACGTAACCGAACTCGGCCTGGATGTCGTGCAGGATCGGCAGCAGCGCCCCCCGGTCGGCGCGGTGCGCGGCGACCGCCGACCGCACGTGCCGTTCCAGCGGAGACCCGCCCGCCGTTGCGCCGGATGTCATGTGCCGACTGTCTCAACCCTGTTGGCCGCAGGTCAAAGCTCTGCCGGTTATCCGTTGAGGCAAATCGTTCATGACCGGGAATCACCGGAGATCTACCGACTGGCCGGTCGCGACCGGACGTGCCGGACCCGGCGTCCGTCTCGGCGTCCGGCCGGCGGAGGCATCGCCGCTGATCGGGCGCGTTCTGTCGGCGGATCCGGATAGTTTCGGGAACGTGAGCGAACGGTGGGGCCGCGAGCAGGTCCTCGCCTTGGCGCCCGACGCGGCCGCCGTCCGGGCGGCCGAGTCGGTGGCCCGGCCGCCCAAGTGGGACGGCCTCGGCGGCGCCGGCGACGCGATCTGGGGCGAGTGCCGGGGCAGCGGCGCGCGGCCCTACCAGGTGTGCGCCGAGCTGACCGAGCCCACCTTCCTGTGCACCTGCCCCAGCCGCAAGTTCCCCTGCAAGCACGCCTTGGCGCTGGCGTTGCTGTGGAGCGAGGGGGCCATCCCGGCGGTCGCGCCCGACGCCACGCCGCCCTGGGCCGCCGACTGGCTGGCCGAGCGCCGCGCCCGGGCCGGCGGGCGCGGCGACCGGGGCGACCGGGGCGAGACGGCCGACGACCTCGCCGCGCCCAAGACGCCCGACCCCAAGACCGCCGAGCGGCGCGAGCGGCGGGTCGACGACGGCGTGGCCGAGCTCGACCGCTGGCTGCGCGATCAGGTGACGCACGGCCTCACCTCGGCCGAGCGGGCGTCCTACCAGCTGTGGGACGACGCGGCGCGCCGCCTCGTCGACGCCCAGGCGCCCGGCCTGGCCGGGCAGGTGCGCGCGCTGGCCGGCATCCCGCGGCGGCACACCGGCTGGCCTGAGCGGCTGCTGGCCGAGTACGCGCTGTTGCACCTGCTGGTCACGGCCCACCGGCGCCGCGCCGAGCTGCCCGCGCCGCTCCGCGACACCGTGCGGGCCCGCATCGGCTTCACGGTCGCTCAAGACGAGGTGCTGCGCGGCGCCCGGGTGCGCGACCGCTGGTTCGTCGCCGGCACGGTCGACACCGAGCGCGACAACCTCATCGTCCGGCGGGTGTGGCTGCGCGGTCGCGACAGCGGCCGCCCCGCGCTGGTGCTGACCTTCGGCGCGCCGGGCCGCTCCCTTGACGTCTCCCTCGTCGTGGGCACCACCATCGACGCCGACCTGGCCTTCTATCCCGGTGCGCAGCCGCTGCGCGCCCTTGTGGCCGAGCGCCACGGCGTCCCCGGCTACGAGCCGCCCGCCGGCACCGGCATCGCAGCGATGCTCGACGAGTACGCCGCGGCGCTGGCCCGCGACCCGTGGCTCGACCGCTGGCCCGCCGTGCTCCGCGAGGTCCGGCCGGCCCGCGGCGACGATCGGTGGCATCTCCTCGGCGCGTGCGGCACCGCCGTGCCGCTCGCCACGGCCGACCCCTGGCGGCTGTTGGCCGCCTCGGGCGGCCGGCCCATGACCGTCGCCGGTGAGTGGACGCCCGGCGGTCTGGTCCCGCTGTCGGGGTGGTGCGACGAGGGCAGGGTGATCCTGTGACGGGGTGGGCCGAGCACGTGACGGCGGCGCTGCTCGGCACCCAGCGCCGGCAGGCCCCCCGGCTTCCCGGGGTGGCGGGGGAGGGCGACGATGAGGCCGGTCGGCTGCTCGGGCAGGCCGCGCTGCTCACGGTGCGCCGCCGCGCGGGCCGGCGCCCGGGGTCGGCCGAGCCGCTGGCGCCGGCACCGGCCGAGAGCGCGCCGGTCGTGCCGCCCGCCGCCGCGCGCCGCATCGAGCGCATCTTGGCGGGCGAGCACGCCCGCGTGCTGCCCGAGTGGCTGGCCGCCGCGGCCGGGGCCGGCTACCGGGTCCCGGCCGCAACGCTCCCCGACCTGCTGGAGCGCGGCCGCGTCGACCGGGCGCTGCGCCCGCTCATCGCGCGGGCGGCGGGCCGCCGGGCCATGTGGCTGGCGCTGCGAAATCCCGATTGGGCCTACTTGGTGAGCGAGCCGGCGGCACAGCCGGAGGCCGCCGGCGGCGACCCGCGCGTCTGGGAGACGGGCGGCCGCGGCCGGCGGCTGACCTACCTCGCGCACCTGCGCGAGGTCGACCCGGCGGCCGCGCGGGCCGCGTTGCGCGGCACGTGGTTGAGCGAGCCGGCTGCCGACCGGGCCGCCTTCCTCGCCACGTTCGAGTGCGGCCTCGGCCCCGCCGACGAGGAGTTCATCGAAGAGGCGCTGGCCGACCGGGCCAAGGACGTCCGGCAGGTCGCCGCCGACCTGCTGGCCCGGCTGCCGGGATCCGCGTACGGCCGGCGCGTCGCCGAGCGGGCCGCCGGCCGCCTGCGCACCGAGCCACTCCGCCCCGGCCGGGCGCGCGATCAGATCCGCATCGTCGTCGAGCCGCCTGACGGCGGCACCGCCGCGCTGCGCGACCTGCTCGCCCACACCCCGCCGGTCACCTGGACGACGCTGTTCGGCCTGCCGCCGGCGAAGATCGTTCGCCTGCCGATCGCCGACGACCGCGGCAAAGACGTGCACGCCGGCTGGGCCCGCGCCGCCGTGCTGGGCCGCGACGCCGAGTGGGCGCGCGCCCTGCTCGCGGCCGGCGTCGTCGCCGACGAGATCGAGCCCGCCGTCGACCTACTCGGCGTGCTGCCCGCCGCCGAGCGCGAGACGCACGCCGCCGAGCTGGTCCGCGGCGCCGACGGCTACCGTGGCCTCATACGGGTCCTCGACCGCGTTCCCGGCCCATGGGCGGGCGAGCTGGCCGACGTGGTGCTGGGCGCCTTGGCCGACGCCGCCGGCCGTGCCGACGCGGTGCGTTACCTGGGGCGGCTGTGCCGGCTGGCCGACGAACGGCTCAGCCCCGGCGTCGCCGACCGCCTGGTAGAGATCACCCGGCGGCACGACACCTGGCCGCTGGCCGAGCTGACCGAGACCCTGCGGTTCCGCCGCGACATGATGGACGAGCTCACGGGCGCCCCCAAGGCGACCGCGCGGCCCGCCGAGCCGTCCGAGTGAGCACCGTGAGCGAGAAGGGTGAGTGACCTATGAACACCGCCGAGTCACTGACGACCGTCGCGCCCGGCGCCGAGATCGTGCGGCCGCACGCGGAGCAGGAGTACGCCGATGAGCTCGCGCTGCTCGCCGCGCGCGACGACCGCCCGCGCCCGCCCGGCTGGCGGCTGTCGCCCTGGGCCGTCACCACCTACCTGATGGGCGGCGAGCTGCCCGCCGCCGGCTCCGGCGAGCGCCAGGTGATCACCCCGAAGTACGTCGGTTCGCGCCGCCTCATCGAGGTGGCCATCGCGACGCTGGTCACCGACCGGGCGCTGCTGCTGCTCGGCGTGCCGGGCACCGCCAAGACCTGGGTGTCCGAGCACCTCGCCGCCGCGATCAGCGGCGACTCCACGCTGCTCGTGCAGGGCACGGCGGGCACCGCCGAGGAGGCGATCAGGTACGGCTGGAACTACGCGAGGCTGCTCGCCGAGGGACCATCCGAACGCGCGCTGGTGCCCAGCCCGGTGATGCTGGCGATGCGCACGGGCGCGGTGGCCCGCGTCGAGGAGCTGACCAGGATGCCGTCGGACGTGCAGGACACCCTCATCACGATCCTGTCGGAAAAGACCCTGCCGATCCCCGAGCTGAACACCGAGGTCCAGGCCCGCAAGGGCTTCACCGTGATCGCGACCGCCAACGACCGCGACCGCGGCGTCAACGAGCTGTCCAGTGCGCTGCGGCGGCGTTTCAACACGGTCGTGCTGCCGCTGCCCGCCACCGCCGACGAGGAGGTCGACATCGTGGCCCGCCGCGTCGACCAGATCGGACGGGCGCTGGAGTTGCCGGAGACCCCGGCCGGGCTCGAGGAGATCCGGCGGGTCGTCACCGTCTTCCGCGAGCTGCGCGGGGGCCGCACCGAAGACGGCCGGACCAAGCTCAAGTCCCCGAGCGCCACGCTCAGCAGCGCCGAGGCGATCTCGGTCATCACCAACGGCCGGGCCCTGGCCGCCCACTTCGGCGACGGCGTGCTGCGCGCCGCCGACGTCGCCGGCGGCATCGTCGGCGCGGTCGTGCAGGACCCGGTCTCCGACAGCGTGGTCTGGCAGGAGTACCTCGAGACCGTCGTACGCGACCGCCCGGACTGGCGCGACTTCTACCGCGCCTGCCGCGATGTCTCGTGACCGGGCCCGCGTGCGGGCCGACGCCGACGCGTCCGGGGGCGGCACGCGGTGAGCGTGGTCGAGGCCTTCGGGATCAGGCACCACGGGCCGGGGTCGGCGCGGGCGCTGGCCCGGGCGCTGTCCGAGTTCGCGCCCGACATCGTGTTGATCGAAGGGCCGCCCGAGGCCGACGCGATCGTCGAGCTGGCGGCGGATCCCGGCATGACGCCCCCGGTGGCGCTGCTCGCCTACGTGCCGGCCGCGGCCGGGCGGCGCGCCGCGTTCTGGCCGTTCGCGGAGTTCTCCCCGGAGTGGCAGGCGATCCGCTACGCGGGCGCGGCCGGAGTGCCGGTGCGGTTTTGCGACCTGCCCGCCGCGCACCAGCTGGCGGCTCGGCGGCCACGGCCCGGCGAGCGCGCTGATCCGGACCCGTCCGGCGCCGCCGATCCGGACGTCCCGGACGCGCCCGATAATGCGCCAGATGATGTGTCTGACGACGCCGGCCTCGGCGATCCTTGGCCGCCGGAGCCGGAGCCGGAGCCGGAGCCGGAGCCGGAGCCGGAGCCGGAGCCGGAGCCGGCGCCCGCCGGCGCCCCGCCCGTCCGGCATGACCCGCTTGGGTGGCTGGCGCAGGCGGCCGGCTATGACGACGCCGAACGATGGTGGGACGACGTCATCGAGCATCGCCGCGACGGCCCGAGCCCCTTCGAGGCGATCGCCGAGGCGATGGCGGCGCTGCGCGACCACGCGCCGGCGGCGCCCGCGAGCGAGGCACGGCACGAGGAGCGGCGCGAGGCCTACATGCGTCGGACGCTGCGCCGCGCCCGCAAGGAGGGCTACGAACGGGTCGCCGTCGTCTGCGGCGCCTGGCACGTGCCGGCGATCACCCGGCAGGTGCCGGCCGCGCACGACGACAGGACGTTGCGCGGCCTGCCGAAGGCCAAGGTCGACATCACCTGGGTGCCGTGGACGCACGGCCGGCTGGCGAGCTGGTCCGGCTACGGCGCCGGCGTCACGTCGCCCGGTTGGTACCACCACCTCTTCACCCAGCGCGACCGGCCCATCGAACGATGGCTGACCGAGGCCGCCCGGGTGCTGCGCGATGAGGACCTCCCGGTCTCATCGGCGCACGTGATCGAGGCGGTGCGGCTGGCGGACGCGCTCGCCGCCCTCCGCGACCGGCCGCTGCCCGGCCTCGACGAGGTGACCGAGGCGACCAAGGCCGTGCTGTGCGCGGGCGCCGCGCTGCCCTTGGAGCTGATCCAGCGCCGCATGGTCGTCGGCGAACGGCTCGGTTCCGTGCCCGACCACGCCCCGATGGTCCCGCTCCAGCGAGACCTGCGACGCGAACAGCGGCGGCTGCGTCTCAAGCCGACGGCGCCGCCGAAGGACTACGACCTCGACCTGCGCAAGCCCGGCGACCTCGACCGCAGCCGCCTGCTGCACCGGCTGCGGCTGCTCGGCGTCGACTGGGGCGTGCCGGCCGAGTCCGCCGTCCGCGCCAAGGGCACCTTCCGCGAGACGTGGACGCTGGCCTGGCGGCCCGAGTTCGATGTCGACCTGATCGAGGCCGGTGTGTGGGGCACCACCGTGCCCGGCGCCGCCACCGCGAAGGCGCGGTCGCTGGCGGCCGCCGCGGTGGCCAAGCCCGGCGCGCTGCCCGAGCTCACCGCGCTGGCCGAGCGCTGTCTGCTCGCCGACCTCGGCGCCGCGCTGCCCGAGGTCATGCGGGCGCTCGCCGACCAGGCCGCGGCCGACACCGACGTCGCCCATCTCATGGCGGCGGTGCCGGCACTGGTGCGGTCGCTGCGGTACGGCGACGTCCGCGCCACCTCGACCGGCCCGCTGCGGACAATGGTGGACGGCCTGATGGTGCGGATCAACGTGGGGCTGCCGCCCGCCCTGTCCGGCCTCGACGACGCGGCCGCCCGCGCCATGCTCGACGGGATCGACGACGTGCACGGGGCGCTGGCCCTGCTGGGCGACGACGCGCACACCGGCCGCTGGCGCGACACGCTGGCGAGCGTGCTCGACCGGCGCGGCCTGCACGGCCTCATCGAGGGCCGGCTGACCCGGCTGCTGCACGACGCCGACCGGCTGACCGACGTCGCGGACCGGATGGCCCGCGCCGTGTCGGTGGGTCAGCCGCCCGCCCGCGCGGCGGCGTGGGTCGAGGGTTTTCTCAGCGGCAGCGGGGTCGTCCTCGTCCACGACGAGACGCTGCTACGGCTCGTCAACGGCTGGATCGCCGGCCTGCCCGACGACGCGTTCGGCACCGTGCTGCCGCTGCTGCGCCGTACGTTCGCGACGTACGCGCCGCCGGAGCGGCGCGCGATCGGCGAACGGATCCGCGGCCTCGGCCGGGCGCCGGCCGGCGCCGACGGAGGTCCGGCCGCCGGCGCCGTCGGCGACGGCCTCGACGCCGAGCGGGCCGCGCCCGCCGTCCGGACCGTCCTTGACATCCTCGGCTGGTCGCCGGCCGGGGCGGGCCCGCCGGGGGCCGCATCAGGCGCCCAGGTGGCCCACAGTGCGGCACCGGGCCGGCGGGAGGAGCCATGACGCCCGAGGAGAATCTGCGGCGCTGGCGGCTGGTGCTGGGCGGCGAGGCCGCCGAGACGACCGGCGTCTCGCTCGAGGGCGACGAGGCGCGCATGGACCAGGCGCTCGAGGCGCTCTACGGCGCCGGCGGCGGCCCCGGACAGGCGCGGTCCGGCCGGCGTTCGGCCGGGCTCGGCGCGTCGGCGCCGCAGGTGGCCCGGTGGCTGGGCGACATCCGCCGCTTCTTCCCTTCCACCGTCGTCCAGGTGATGCAGCAGGACGCGATCGAGCGGCTCGACCTGGCCAGGCTGCTGCTGGAGCCGGAGATGCTGGCCGCGGTGGAGCCCGACGTCCACCTCGTCGGCACCTTGCTGTCGTTGAACAGGGTGCTTCCCGAACGGGCCAGGGAGTCTGCGCGGGCCGTGGTGCGCACCGTCGTCCAGGATCTGGAGCGGCGGCTCGCCCAGCGCACCCGGTCGGCCATCGGCGGCGCGGTCGACCGGGCCGCCCGGACGACGCGGCCGCGGCGGCTCGCCGATGTCGACTGGAACCGTACGATCCACGCCAACCTGCGGCACTACCAGCCGGCGCACGGAACGGTGGTGCCGGCCCGGCTGATCGGCTACGGCCGCCGCCGCCAGGCCATGCGGCGCGACGTGGTGCTCTGCGTCGACCAGAGCGGCTCGATGGCCGACTCCGTCGTGTACGCCGGGGTGTTCGGCGCTGTGCTCGCGTCGCTGCCGTCGCTGCGCACCTCGCTGGTGGTCTTCGACACCGCGGTCGCCGACCTCACCGACCATCTGCACGATCCGGTCGAGGTGCTGTTCGGCACGCAACTGGGCGGCGGCACCGACATCAACCGCGCGATCGCCTACTGCCGGCACCTCGTCACCCGGCCCGCCGACACCATCTTCGTGTTGATCAGCGACCTGTACGAAGGCGGCGTCCGCGAGGAGATGCTCGGCCGCGTCGCCGCCCTGAAGGCGGCGGGGACGCAGGTCGTCGTGCTGCTCGCGCTGTCCGACGGGGGCGCCCCGTCCTACGACCACGACAACGCCGCGGCGCTGGCCGCGCTCGGGGTGCCCGCGTTCGCGTGCACCCCCGACGCCTTTCCCGATCTGATGGCGGCCGCGATCGAGCGACGCGACCTGACCGAATGGGCCGAGCGTCACAGCGGGTGAGTCGATCTGCCGGAGCGTGACCACCGGGGGCCGCCGCCCTTCTATATTGGTCGCATGGGCGGCGACCAACGGCACAGGCACGCGCGGGGCCACGGCCACGGCCACGGCGCCTTGGCCGGCCCGCCGGGCGGCGCCGGCCGCCGGTTCTTGATCGCCGCTCTCGCCCTGCTCGTCGTCTTCATGGCCGGCGAGGTGATCATCGGACTGATCGCGCATTCGCTCGCGTTGATCTCCGACGCCGGTCACATGCTCACCGACGCCTTCTCCATCGCGCTCGCGCTGTTCGCGATGCGGCTGGCGGCACGGCCGCCGCAGGGCGGGTACACCTACGGGCGGGTCCGCGCCGAGATCCTGTCCGCGCAGCTCAACGGCGTGACGTTGCTCCTGCTGGCGGTCTACTTCGTCGTGGAGGCGGTGCGCCGGCTGATCACGCCGCCCGACGTCGCCGGGCCGCTTGTGTTCGGCACGGCGCTCGCCGGCATCGCGGTCAACCTTGCCGCCAGCCTGCTGATCAGCCGGGCCGGCCGGGCCAGCCTCAACGTCGAAGGCGCGTTCCAGCACATCGTCAACGACCTGTACGCGTTCATCGCGACGGCGGTGTCCGGCCTCGTCATCTGGGTCAGCGGCTTCGCCCAGGCCGACGCCATCGCCTCGCTGATCGTCGCCGGGCTCATGGTGAAGGCGGGCTACGGCCTGGTCCGCGACGCCGGCCGGGTCATCATGGAGGCCGCGCCCGCCGGCATCGACCCGGGCGAGGTCGGCGCCCGCCTGGCCGGGCAGCCGGGCGTGGTCGAGGTCCACGACCTGCACGTATGGGAGGTGACCTCGGGCTACGTCGCGATGTCGGCGCACGTGCTCGTCGAGTCGGGCGGCGACTGTCACGCCGTCCGCCGGAACCTCGGCGAGGTGCTCCGCACGGCCTACGGCATCACCCACGCCACCCTCGAGGTCGACCACGAGCCCGACGAGACGAGCGACGCGGCACACTGCGACGACGCGCACGGCCCGCGGCACGTGGCCGGGCCCGCCGATCCGGAGGCATCGGACGCCGGCCTCGGCCGCCCGCATTGCGGCCGGTGAACCCCTGGCGGGCGGTTAGCATCGACAGGTGCGCACCAAGGCGGAGCTGGAACGGGCCATCCGGTCCGGCGGACCCGCCGTCCTCATCGTCAACACCCGCTCGCGCCGCGGCCGGCGGTTGTTCGCCACCGCCCGGCGCCGGGTCGCCGCCGGCGTCCGGCTCGCCGCCGTCCTCCCCGTGCCCGACCCCGATGAGCTGGGCGGCGTCTTCCGTACGGCGCTGGCGCTGCAGCCCGATCTGATCATCGTCGGCGGTGGTGACGGCACGCTCAAGGAGGCGGTCGGCCACCTCGTGCACCGCGACATCGCGCTCGGCGTGCTGCCGCTGGGCACCACGAACAACTTCGCCCGCAGCCTCGGGCTCCCGCTGCGGCTGTCGGGCGCCGCCGGGGTGATCCGGCACGGCAAGGTGGCCGACGTCGACGCCGGGGTGGTGAGCCGAGCGGCCGCCGCCGCTGCGGCCGAGGACTCCTTCGAAGAGGTCTTCGCCAACATGGTGAGCCTCGGCATGTCGGTGGCCGTCGCCGAGCGCGCCCCGGCCCGTCTCAAGCGCGTCGTCGGGCGCACCGCGTACGCGCTGACGGCCCTGCACCGGATGCCGGTGCATCGGCCGTTCCACGCCACCGTGCGCGCGGGCGGCGACACGTTCGACTTCGTCACCCATCAGCTCAACATCGCCAACGGCGCGCACCACAGCGGCCGTCTGATCGCCGGCGACGCCGGGCCCGACGACCGGCGGCTGGCGGTCTACCGTCTCGGCGACGAGCGCCGCAAGCGGCTGGCCGGCGCGACGCTGCGGCACATGCTGGTCGGCTATCGGCGCAGCCTCGACGAGGAGGCGTTCATCACCACCCGCGAGGTCCATGTCGAGACCGACCCGCCGATGCCCGTCGACGTCGACGGCGAGATCCGCGGCCGGACCCCGCTCACGGTGACGTTGCTGCCCAACGCGCTGCGCGTGATGGTGCCGCGCGACTTCGTCGACACCTGATCGCGGGTCGGCACCTGATCTCGCGTCGGCCCCTGATCTCGGCCGGCCCGGCCGCCGCGCGCCCGGCACCCCCGCCGGTCAGGGTCCGGGGAGGCCGGACAGGTCGGGGAGCGACGCCCCCTCGGGGATCAGCAACTGGACTCCGAAGAACAGGGCGAGCAGCGCGACGAGCCCGAAGACGGTCACCCAGGCGAGCCCGGGGACGCTGGTCAACCGCGCCAGCTGGTCCGCGTCGGAGTCCCTGGCCTGCCTGCGGGCGCGCTTTCGCTGAAGCTCGACGACCGGGCGGGCGCCGGCCAGCAGCAGGAAGAAGGCGCCCAGATAGGCGAATCCGGCCTGCACCTCGGCATCGCCGAGCCACGAGACCGCGAAGATGATCGCCCCGGTGGCGACCACGGACACCACGCCGTACACGTTGCGGATCATGATGAGCATCGCGGCGAGCAGCGCGATGGCCGTCCACAGCATGAGCGTGATGCGGCCGTCGCTGAGCAGCCAGGCGCAGCCGAGCCCGAGCAACGGCGGCGTGATGTAACCGGCGAGCGCCGTGAAGATCATGCCGGGCCCGTGCGGTTTGCCGCGCGAGACGGTGACGCCCGAGGTGTCGGAGTGCAGCCGAATGCCGTCGAGCTGGCGGCCGGTGAGCACGGCGACGAGGGCGTGCCCGCCCTCGTGCGCGATCGTGACGACGTTGCGCGCCACCCGCCAGGTCTGGCCGTGCGCGACCGCGACCAGCGCGGCGACGCCGGCCACGACCACGATCCACAGCGGGGGATCGGGCTGGGTGCCGGTCACCCGATCCCACAGCTCACTGACTGTCGTCGTGTCCACGCCCGCCCTCAGAACCCCAATCGATGATGTGGGGCCACAGATTAGTGGTGTTTGCGGGTGAGCGTTCGGTTGTGCGGCAAAGAGCCCAAGCGGCGCGGCCGGCTCATCCGGTATTGACAAGGCCCGGCAATGGTTGACCCAACCTCCGGATGACGATCTCGTCGCGTTCCTAATCTCTCGACCCGGAAATCCATGACGGGCCCTAAGGAGCGTACGTGATGGAGGAGACAACCACCGTGTCCGCGGCCGGCGCGAACGCCGCCGTCAGACCTGACACCAATGCCGACACCGATCCCGACATCAATGCCGACAACGGGGTCGGCAAGAGATACGCGAAACTGGTCCGCCTTGCCTATCTCGTGCTGCCGGCCACCGGCAGGAGGAGCTACCGGCTGGCGATCGCCCAGCGCATCGTCGACGCCAGCCTGCCGCGGCGGTCCTGGGGCGACGGCGCCGCCGACCGTGTTCTCAGAGGCGCCTACGCGCCGATCAGAAGCCAGGTGCTGCGCCAGGCGATGCGCCCGTCGCCGCGGCTGCGCATCGGGCTCGGGCCGCGGCTGCGCCGGCTGCCGCGACCGGGGCCGCCCACGCCCGGGCGGCTGGCCGCGCTGGATCCGGCGGTCCGGGCCGCCTATGTGCTGCGACGGGTCGAGTCGCTGCCGCGCTCCATGGTGCGCGAGCAACTCGTCCAGATCGGCGTGCCCGACGCGGCGGAGGTCATACGGGCGGCCGACCAGGTGCCGGAGCTGACGCTGCCCCGCGTCGTGCCGGGGCCGCCGCTGCCCAGGCGCTCGCGGGTCCCGATCGGGGTGGCCGGCGTGCTCACGGTGGCGGCGCTGGTCGCCGCGCAGGCCGGTCCGCCCGGGCAGCGCGCGGCCTCCGATCGTCGCGCCGCCGCGCCCGAGCACCGCGCCACGCCCCAGCACCGCGCCGCGCCCGTACGGGCCGGCCGGACCACGGCGGCACCGGGCGCACTGGCCGCACCGGTCGCCTCGGCCCGGGCGCGTCCGGCGGCGGACGCCGGCCCCCGCGTCACCGCGGTGGTGTTCTGGGCCGGACGGCTGCCGGGCGGCGTGCCCGCCCGGTGGACGTGCCGGCACGTCGTCCGGCCCGGGCGGCCCGCCGCGGCCGACGGCATCCTCGTCGCCGCCCGGCGAAGGCAGCGCACCGACTGCGGCCGCGTCAACGGCACCACGGTGGGCGGCGCCTGGTGGCGCGCGCCGGGCGGCCGCTGGTATTTCGTCGCGGCCGCCGGCGGTCGCGGGTTCCTCGTGAAGGTGACGCCGCCGCCTTCGTTCGCGCGTCGGGCGCCGGTCGCGCGCCGCGGTCTGGTCGTGGTGCCCGGCCCGCGTGGCGGCGCCCGGCCGCCCCGTGGCCGGATGACGGTCACGGCCCGGCGAATGTGAGCCCACCGAATGTGATTCCATCTGATCAGAGAATCCGGGTGGCCCGGGATCTGGCGATGGGAGAGGGGTCGTTCGATGGGCAAGGGACCGCTGGCCGGAGTGCGGGTCATCGAGCTGGCCGGGATCGGCCCGGGTCCGTTCGCCGCCATGCTGCTCGCCGACCTGGGCGCGGAGGTCATCCGGGTGGATCGCCCGGAGGGCCGCTTCTTCCCCGTCCCGAGCAAGGACCTCAGCAACCGGGGCAAGCGGTCCATCGCCGTCGACCTGAAGCACGACCGGGGCAAAGAAGTGGTGCTCCGCCTCGTCGAGCGGTCGGACGTGCTGCTCGAAGGCTTTCGCCCCGGCGTCACCGAACGTCTCGGCCTGGGCCCCGACGACTGCCTCGCCCGCAACCCCGCGCTCGTGTACGGCCGGATGACCGGCTGGGGCCAGGCGGGCCCGCTCGCCCACAGCGCCGGCCACGACATCGCTTATATCGCGGTCGCCGGGGTGCTGCACGCCATCGGCCGCGCGGGCGGCCCGCCCCAGGTGCCGATCAACCTGCTCGGCGACTTCGCCGGCGGCAGCATGTACCTCGTGGTGGGCGTGCTCGCGGCGCTGCTCGAGGCCCGGGCGAGCGGCGCCGGGCAGGTCGTCGACGCCGCCATCGTCGACGGCGCCGCGCACCTGTCGACGTTCGTGCACGCCTTTCTCGCCGCCGGCGCCTGGCGGGACGAGCGCGGCGTCAACATGCTCGACACGGGGGCGCCCTGGTACGACGTGTACGAGACCGCCGACGGCAAGCACATGGCGGTGGGCGCGATCGAACCGAAGTTCTACGCCGAGTTCGTCGACCGGCTCGGCCTCGACGGCGCGGATCTGCCCGGCCAGCACGACGCCGCGCGCTGGCGGGAGCTGCGCGAGCGGTTCGCCGCCGCGTTCAAGTCCAAGACGCGCGACGAGTGGACCGAGATCTTCCTGCCCGGCGACGCCTGCGTGGCCCCGGTGCTGTCCCTCACCGAGGCGCGGGCGCATCCGTACAACACCGCCCGCGACGTGTTCGTGTCCGGCGCGGACGGCGAGCCGCAGCCCGCCCCGGCGCCGCGGTTTTCCCGCACGCCCGGCGCGATCGGCGGCCCGCCGGCGACGGCCGGGGCGCATACCCGCGAGGTGCTCACCGAGCTGGGCTTCACCGACGTGGACGACCTGCTCGCCGCCGGCGCGGTCGCGCAGGCCACGCAGGCCACGCAACCCACGCAGCCCTCGCCGGCCTCGCCGGCCACGCGGAGCTGAAGTGACGCGCATGCTCTTCGAGCTCGCCGCGGAGGAACAGGCGATCGTCGACGTGGTCGCCGAGTTCGTCGACGACGACGTACGCCCGGTGGTGCGCGACCTGGAACACGCCGACGCCTACCCGGCGGATCTCATCGAGCGGATGCGGCGGCTCGGCGTCTTCGGCCTGCTCGTCCCGGAGCCCTACGGCGGCGCCGACGTGTCGATCCCCTGCTTCGCCCTGGTCACCGAGCAACTCGCCCGCGGCTGGATGAGCCTGGCCGGGGCGATGGGCGGGCACAGCGTCGTCGCGTTCTTGCTCCGCGAGTTCGGGACGCGAGAACAGCGCGAGCGTTACCTGCCGCGCATGGCCACCGGAGAGCTGCGCGCGGCCATGGCGCTCACCGAGCCGGGCGGCGGCTCCGACCTGCAGGCGATGCGCACGGTCGCCCGGCCGGCCGAAGACGGGGCCGGCGGGTTCGTCGTCGACGGCGTGAAGACCTGGATCTCCAACGCCCGCCGCGCCGGCCTGATCGCACTGCTGTGCAAGACCGACACCGGCGCCGACCCGCCCCACCAGGGCATGTCGGTACTGCTGGTGGAGGCCGGCGGCTACCAGGTATCGCGGGACCTGTCCAAGCTCGGCTACAAGGGCGTGGAGTCGTGCGAGGTCATCTTCGACTCCGTCCACGTCCCGGCCGACGCCGTGCTCGGGTCGGCCGCGGGCGCAGGCTTCGCCCAGATGATGCGCGGCCTGGAGATCGGCCGCATCCAAGTCGCGGCGCGGGCGCTCGGCGTGGGCCAGGCAGCCCTCGACGACGCGCTCGGCTACGCCCAGCAGCGCGAGGCGTTCGGCGTCCCGATCTGGCGGCACCAGTCGGTCGGCAACTACCTCGCCGACATGGCCACCTCGCTGCGCGCGGCGCGGCTGCTCACCCTGGACGCCGCCACGCGCCTGCAGGCCGGCCGGCGGGCCGACATGGAGGCGGGCATGGCCAAGCTGTTCGCGTCCGAGACCGCGATGAAGATCGCGATGGACGCGTTGCGCGTCCACGGCGGCTACGGCTACTCCACCGAGTTCGACGTGGAGCGGTACTTCAGGGACGCGCCGTTGATGATCGTGGGGGAGGGCACCAACGAGATTCAGCGGAACGTGATCGTCCGTCAGCTGATCGCCCGCGACCGACGCTAGACGCCACTGTGGGAGGCCCCCGTGACCGATGTTGTGATCTGTTCCCCCCTGCGCACTCCGGTCGGCCGCTTCGGCGGCGCGCTCAAGGACGTGCCGGCGCACACGCTCGCCGCCACGGTGATCGCGGAGTTGCTCAAGCGGACCGGCGCCGACCGGATCGACGACGTGATCCTCGGCCAGTGCTACCCGAACGGCGAGGCCCCCGCGATCGGGAGGGTCGCCGCCCTCGACGCCGGCCTGCCGGTGGAAACGCCGGGCAGCCAGCTGGACCGCCGGTGCGGATCGGGCCTGCAGGCCATCGTCAACGCCGTGCTCCAGGTGGCCTCGGGCGCCTGTGAGTCGGTCATCGCGGGCGGCGCCGAGAGCATGAGCCAGGTCGAGTTCTACGCGACCGGCCTGCGCTGGGGCCGGCCGGGCGAAGAGATCAAGCTGACCGACCGGCTCGCCCGCGGCCGCGTCACCGCCGGCGGCGAACGCCACCCGGTGCCCGGCGGCATGCTCGAGACGGCCGAGAACGTCCGGCGGCAGTACGGCATTTCGCGCGAGGAGCAGGACCGGCTGGCGCTGCTGTCGCACCAGCGGGCCGTCGCCGCGCAACAGTCCGGCCGGTTCGCCGACGAGATCGTGCCCGTCGAGGTGCCGGGCCGCGGCGAGACCATCGTCGTCGACCGCGACGAGCACCCGCGCGCCGACACCTCGCTTGAGCAACTCGCCGGGCTGCGGCCGGTGCGGCGCAAGCTGGACCCCGACTCGACCGTCACCGCCGGCAACGCCAGCGGCCAAAACGACGGCGCCGCGGTCTGCCTCGTCACCACGCGCGCGAACGCCGACCGGCTCGGGCCGGCGGTCCGGGCCCGGCTCGTGTCGTGGGCGGTGGCCGGGGTGCCGCCGCACCTGATGGGGCTCGGCCCGGTGCCGGCCGCCGCGCGGGCGCTCGAGCGCGCCGGGCTGACCCTCGCCGACATGGACCTCATCGAGCTGAACGAGGCGTTCGCCGCCCAGGTGCTCGGCGTCACCCGCGAGTGGGGGATGACCGACCTCGACACCGACTTCGACCGGCTGAACGTCAACGGCTCGGGCATCTCGCTCGGCCACCCCGTCGGCGCCACCGGCTGTCGCATCCTCGCGACCCTGCTGCACGAAATGGCGCGCAGGGAGGCGCGGTACGGCCTGGAGACGATGTGCATCGGCGGCGGCCAGGGCCTCGCCGCCGTCTTCGAACGATGCTGAGCGAGGAGGAGGAAACACCTGCCGGCGAACGGTCGGCGCCGCCGGCGCCGCTGGCGGGGCTGCGAATCGTCGAGATCTCGAGCTTCGTCGCAGCGCCGCTCGGCGGGATGACGCTCGCGCAGCTGGGCGCCGACGTCGTCCGCGTCGACCCGCTCGGCGGGGCGCCCGACGTCCGGCGCTGGCCGGTCACCGCCGCAGGCGAGAGCCTTTACTGGGCGGGGCTGAACAAGGGCAAGCGGTCGGTGACGGTCGACCTGCGTTCCACGCGCGGGCGGGAGGTCGTGGCCCGGCTCGCCGCGGCCGCCGGGACCGTGCTCACCAACGCGCCGCGCCCGTCGTACGAGGAACTGGCCAGGGCCCGCCCCGACCTCATCCACGTCGGCATCGAGGGCCATCGCGACGGCCGGCCGGCCGTCGACTACACGGTCAACGCCGAGGCCGGCTTCCCGCTGGCGACCGGCCCCCCGTCGCTGCGCGAGCCCGTCAACCACGTGCTGCCGGCCTGGGACATCGCCTGCGGGCTGTACGCGGCGATCGCGATCCTGGCCGCCGACCGGCACCGCGCCCGCACTGGGCAGGGCCGGCGGCTGCGCATCGCGCTCGCCGACGTGGCGCTGGCCACCGCGGGCAACCTCGGCCTGCTCGGCGAGGCCGCGGTGAACGGCGTCGAGCGGCCGCGGATCGGCAACCACCTCTATGGCGGGTTCGCCCGCGACTTCGCCACCGCCGACGACCGGCGGATCATGGTCGTGACCTTGACGGCCAGGCATTTCGCCGACCTCGCCGCGCTGACCGGCCGCACCGAGGTGTTCGCCGGGCTCGAGCGGCTGCTGCCGGCGGACTTCACGACCGACGCCGACCGCTACCGGCACCGCGAGACCATCGCGGCGGTCATCGAGCCGTGGTTCGCCGAACGGACGCTCGCCGCGGCGGTGGCCGCGCTGGAGCGCACGTCGGTGCTGTGGGCGCCGTACCGCACGTTCACCGAGGCGCTCAGCGCGGCGGCCGGCGGCCCCTTGCTGAGCGAGGTCGATCAACCGGGCATCGGGCGCCACCCCGTCCCGCGCTCGCCGATCCGCGACCACGCCGACCACGCCGACCACGCCGACGGTGCTGACGACGCCGGCCCGCCGCCGGCCCCGGCCCCCGTCCTCGGGGCCGACACCACGCGGGTGCTCCGCGAGTCCGGCCTGACCGACGCCGAGATCGCCGGCCTCCGCGCCGAGGGCGTCATCGGCTCCCGATGACGCCCCGCCGCCCGGCGTGCCAGCGAATTTCTATGTTCTTCGGAGATTCTGTAACACAGCGAGTGCTCGACTGATTACCTAGAGGGGTCAATAGGGAACCAGACGCGCGGTCGCCGCGGCGCGACCGAGAAGTTCCTTCGCCGGGGGGACATAGCGGAGCTGAGCGCGGCGGCTCCGCTATGTCCCCCCGGCGAAGGCACCTCCACGATCCGCCCCGCCGCCCTCACGAAGTTCACCCGGGCGTCACGTCGAAGACACCGTCGCGTCGCAGCGGAGCTGGCAGTTTGTGCCGGGTGCTCATCGGTCACCGCGATAGGCCGCCAGAAGAGACGGCGGCAGGAACCCACCCCGGCCGGCGCCGGACCCCGACCCTCACCAGGAGGCTGACGCCCGCGGCGCTCACGCTCGGCTACCTCGCGGTCGTGCTCCCGAACGTGCGCGTGCCGACCCCCTCCGACCAGGTCAACTACATGCACACGGCGGAGCTGTTCCCGGCTCCGCTGCTGACGACCAACGTGATCCACCAGGTCACCAGGTTCGGGCTGATCATACCGATGCGGCTGGCCATCGCCGTCTTCGGCTACTCCGAGACGGCCTACCACATCGTGCCGATTCTGGCCACGCTCACACTGCTGCTCGGCACGTACGCGCTCGGCACACAACTGTTCTCCCGGCCGGTCGGCGTCGCCGCCGCCGTGGTCGTCGTGGCGACCACCCCGGTGTTCGCCGACGCCGCCGACCCGCTGCCCGACGTGTTCGCCGCCGGCCTGTTCACCGTCGCGCTGTCGATCGCGCTCGCGCTGCGCCGGCGCAGGCTGGAGCCGCGCTGGTGGGTACTGGCCGGGCTCGGCCTCGTGCTCGGCTGGTCCTACCTGGTCCGCGAATTCATCGTGTTCGTCTGGCCGCTGATCCCGATCGTGCTCTACCGCCGGGTGGGCTGGCGCGGACTCGCCTGGATGGCCGCGCCGATGGCGGTGCTGGCGCTCGGCGAGACGCTGCTGTGCTGGCAGCTGTACGGCAACCCGCTCGCCCGCTTCAACGCCGTCACCAACCACGCCGAGGGCCCCGTCGCACCCGAGGTCGCCCGGAGCTTCCGCGACAAGCCCCGCCACGTCTACCTGCTGCGGCTGCCAGCCAAGCTCAACACCTACCCGGAAGGCGGCTGGCTGCTGGGGCTGCTCACGCTCACGTTGGTCGGCGGCCTGCTATGGCGGCGGCGGCTCGCCCTGATCGTGACCTGGGGCGCGCTGCTGTGGGTGCCGCTCACCCTGCTCGGCGGCATCCTCGACCCGAGCCGGCCCAAGCTGCGACTGCAACTCATCCGCTACTGGTTCCCGATCTTCCCCGCGTTCGTGCTCGGCGGCCTCGGCGCGCTCTGGCTGATCGGCCTTTTCCTGCGCGACCGCATCGGCGCCCGGGCAGCGAACCGCCCGCCCCTGGGCGCGGTCGCCGCCGCCGTCCCCCTCGTCCTCGTGATCGGCGTCGCCGCGAGCACCGCCGGCACCGCGGCGGCGAACTGGTGGGGCCGCCCGGGCACGCCGGCGGGCGGCGAGCGCGCGCTCGCGGCGTTCCGCACCTGGATGTCCGACCACGACACCGAGGTACGGCGGATATGGACCGACAGCCATACCGCCCGCGTCCTGCGCTTCTATCAGTACGGCCCGTACGGCGGGCTGGCCTGGCGGACGCCGATCGCGCGCGCCCGGCCCGGCGGCCCCACTCCCACGCCGGGCGACCTCGTGCTGTTCTTCGACACCAAGCGCGCCCGCGAATGCGGGTTCTGCCGCAAGTCGGCGAGCGAGGCGTGGGGCGCTCCGCCGCGCCCGCGGCCCGGCTGGCGCGAGGTCTACGCGACCCGCGACGACCTCGTCCACGTCTACGCCGTCACCCCGTCGCCCCCACCCCCCTGAACCAGCG
This sequence comes from Streptosporangiaceae bacterium, assembly GCA_035765195.1. GTDB lineage: Bacteria > Actinomycetota > Actinomycetes > Streptosporangiales > Streptosporangiaceae > CALAED01. Next base: position 79,949 of record DASTYC010000027.1, on the reverse strand, counting down.
CTATGGCTGGAGTTGGGCGGCGATCGTGTCGACCGTGCGCGAGATGGCGAGCGACTCCTCCAGCGGCAGGTGCGGCGACTCTTGCAGCCCGGCGCGCAGGCAGCGGGCGACCTCGTCGGCCTCGTAGGTGAAGCCGTAGCCCTTCAGGTCGAGCTCGAACGTCTCGGGCTCGGCGCCCGCCCGGTGCAGCGTCATCGTCGTGGGCCGGAAGAACGCGGGCGGCAACTCGACGCGGCCCTTGGTGCCGACGACGGTCGCCCGCTGCGGCGATTCGGCGGTCAGCCCGCAGTGCAGCAGGGCGAGCGCGCCGGAGTCGTACCCGAGCAGGATGCCCGTGTTGGCGTCCACGCCCGTGGGCGCCGCCGCCGCCCGCGCGTGCACCGTGTCGGGGCGGCCCAGCAGCATCGACGTGAACGACAGCGGATAGACCCCGAGATCGAGCAGCGCGCCGCCGGCCAGGTCGGGCGACCAAAAGCGGCTCGCCGGATCGTACGGGGCCGCCCAGCAAAAGTCGGCGTACACCGCCGTCACCTCGCCGATCGCCCCGTCGGCCACCAGCTCGCGCAGCTTGACGATGAGCGGGTTGAACCTGGTCCACATGCCTTCGAGCAGGAACAGCCGGCGCTTGCGGGCGAGGTCGACGAGTTCGGCCGCCTCGGCCGCGGTGGGGGCCAGCGGCTTTTCGACGAGCACGGCACGGCCCGCCTCCAGACACTGGCGGGCCGCGGCGAGATGACCGCTGTGCGGCGTCGCCACGTACACGACGTCGATCGTGTCGTCGGCCGCGAGCTCGGCGTACGTGCCGTACGCCCGGGCCGGCCCGAACTCGGCCGCGAACGCCTCCGCCGTGTGCGGGGCGCGCGAGCCGACCGCGGCGACCTCGTGGTCAGGCAGCAACATCAGGTCGGCGGCGAAGATCCTGGCGATCCTGCCGGTGCCGAGGATGCCCCACCTGATGGGCCCGGCCGTCATCCCGGGCAGGCCGGGAACAGCCGCCGGGTGCCGACGCCGGCCGCGAACGCCGCCGGATCGCTGAAGCGGCAGCCGAACGCGGGCGCACCCGGCCTGGTCACGTCGTCGCCCGCCGGGCGGACGCCGCGGTGCACCCACGCCGCCAGGTCGTCCCAGGCCCGCCCCGCCTCGACGGGGGAGAACTCGCAGTGCTGCGCGGCCCGGATGGCGCGCTGCACGACGAGGCGGCCGCGGCCGTGCCGGTTCACGTCGGCGCGGTAGACCTGCTCCATCGAGAACGGAACGAACAGATCGCCGAGGTCGTGCAGGCTCAGCACAGGGACCGACGGCCGGCCGAGGATCCGCGGGACCTGGGTCAGCCGGGTGGTGAACCGGGCCTTCGGATCGGCGGGCGGCACCCGTTGCACCATGCCGTTGACGTCGACGGGCGCGTTCGGCGCGTAACGGCGCCCGACGTTCGTGGCCAGCACGCCCGGGTTCTCCGCGAGCGTGGACCCGGTCGCCTGCGTGCCGAGCCCGAACAGGAAGTCCTTCCAGACGGCGACCGCCTGCTCGGCGCCGGGCCGCGGCCCGCCGGACCGGTTGATCACGATCGCCCGGAACTGCCTGCCGAGCTCGTTGGCGGTGTCCGGGCCGCCCGGCCGCAGCGTGTCGAGCCCCATGGCCTGCTGCATCCTGGGCACCGCGTTGGTCAGATAGTCGGCGGGCGGGGGAAAGGCGCGGATGCCCGTAACGGCCTGCGCGACCAGGTTGTAGTCGAGGAAGAAATCGAACAGGGCGGTGTCGCCCAGCACCCCGCACATCGGCAGCGCGCCCGCGTACAGGCCGGGGAACTGCTCGATCGACCGGCCGATGATGTGCCCGCCCATCGAGACGCCGGCGATCATCGTGCGGCGCGGCGGCCGCACCAGCCGGCGGAACAGCAACGCGAGGTCGCTCGTGCTGAGCACCCCCGCCCGTACGTCGTAGGCGTTGGCGTAATACGACGAGGCGGCCCACGCGTACCCCTGGTCGAGCAGCCGTTGCCGCAGCCCGAACCCGGGCGGGTCGACCGTCAGCACCGTGCTGTTGCCGCGGAAGCCGTGCGCCCACATCACCAGCTCGCCGTTCCACCGCGGCGGCACCTCGATGTCGTACGCCGCGTGCCGGTGGACGCCCTGCAACACGCGCGCGGGCACGCCGCCGACCAGCGCCGGCGGCAACGGCGGGTTGTTGATGGTGTACCCGGGCAGCGGCCGGTCGCCGGGGACCCGCTCGACGGAGTTCGCCGGGCCGGCGCCGACCACGCCGAGCGCGAGGGCGGCGCCGACCGCCAGACAAAGGAGACGACGGACGACTAAACGCATGGTCAACTCTCCTGGCTCTCCGCCCCGGTTCAGCCGGCGGGGGCCGGCGGGATGCCGTTGCCCGGAGCGGCGGGCTGCGGCTCAGTGTAGGGCTGGATGGCCCCGTCACCGTCGTCGGTGACAAGCGGCTCACCTTGGAGCACGATCGCGTTGCCCTTGATCGTGCCGATCTGGACGCCGGTGTACCCCGCGTGGGATTCCTTGCTGAACGCGAACGGCACCAGGCCGGGTCCGGTGAACTTGGAGTTCTCGACGGCCTGGACGAGACCTTGCCGGGTCGGGTTCTTGCCGGCCGCCTGCAGCGCCTGCACGAACGTGTAGGCCGCCCCGAACCCGTACGCGACGTTGCCGTCGAGCGGCAGCTTCGGGATGTACTGGTCGTGGATCTTCGTGAACAGCTGCACCCAGCTGTTGGAGGTGTCGCCGATCGGGGTGCCGTAGGAGTCGGTGATGATGCCCTGGATCAGCGGGTTGCCCTCGAGCTTGGTGCCGGCCTGCTTGGCGAAGTTCTCCAGCAGCCCGGTCAGCGTGGTCGGGTCGGAGCCCACGTTGCTGATCACCAGCTGGGCCTTGGAGTTCAGCTTGAGCTGCGCCAGCCGGAACAGCGCCGTGTAGGCGGGAATCGTGAAGAGCACGACCACGTCGGCCTTCGCCTGGGCGATGGCCTGCGCCTGCGGGCCGATGTCGGTGTTGCCCGGCTGGTAGCTCTGCCGGGCGACGACCTGGCTCGCCGGAATCTGCTTGTCGAGACCCTTGACGCCGTCCTGGCCGAAGTCGTCGTTCTGGTAGAAGTAGGCGACCTTCTTGCCGGGCATGGTCTGCCTGATGTGCTGGCCGAGGATCTTGCCCTCGCGGATGTAGTCGGTCTGCCAGCCGAACGTGTACGGGTGGGTCTTGGGCTGGTCCCAGCAGCCGCAGCCGGACGCCACGAACAGGTCGGGAACCCGCTGCGCGTTCAGGTAGTCGACCACCTTGGTGTGGGTGGGCGTGCCGAGGCCGTTGAAGATCGCGAAGACCTTGTCCTGGAGCACCAGCTTGTGCACGACGTCCACGGTCTGGGTGGGGTTGTAGACGTCGTCCACGTACTTGTAGATGATCTTGCGGCCGTGCACGCCGCCGTTGGCGTTCACGTAGTCGAAGTACGCCTTCGCGGCGGCGGAGATCTCGCTGTAGCCGGGCGCGGCCGGCCCCGTCAGCGGCTGGTGGCTGCCGATCGTCACCGTCGTGGCGGTGACGCCGGGCGCCGACGCGCGGTTGGCCCCGCCTTCGTCGTCCGATCCGCCGCCACCGCAGCCGGCGGCGGCGAGGGCGAGCGCCGCGCCCGCGGCGACGACGCCAAGTACCCGGGGTCGTTTCATCATGACTCAGCTCACCTTCGAGAAGTATCGCTTGGGGTTCTCGACGAGCATCTGGTCGAGCTGCGCGTCGGTGACCCCCTGTTCGCGCAGCGCGGGCAGCACGTCGTCGCTGATGTGCCGGAAGTTCCAGTTGGGCGCCACCGAATCGACTACCGCCGGATCGGGGCCGAACCAGTCCATGTAGCAGCTGGCATCGTGGCTGAGCACCATCCGGTCGGCGTAGCCGCGCTCGCACAGCGCGGCGATGGTGCGCACCCGGTCGGCGGTGGGGTTGAGCACGTCGACGCCGAAGCGGTCCATGCCCAGGGTCGCCCCGGTGTCGGCCAATGCCATCAGGTAGTCGAGGTCGTTGCTGTCGCCGGCGTGACCGACGACGATCTTGCTGAGGTCGGCGCCCTCCTTCGTGAACAGGTCGAGCGCCAGGCGGCCCGTCTGGGCCGGGCTCGAGGTGTGGACGGTGATCGGCGTGCCGGTCTCGCGATGCGCCGCGGCGACCGAGCGGGCGACGCGCTCGACGCCCGGCGTGAGCCCCTGCTCCTCGACACAGCACTTGAGCAGCGCGGCCTTCACCCCGGTGGCCCCGATGCCCTCCACGATGTCCCGGATGAACTCGCCGACCAGCGGTTCGGGACCGCCGAGAATCGTGCCCGGTCCGCGGTGGATCAGCTGGAACGGAATGTCGTTGTAGGTGTAGAGACCGGTCGCGACAATGATGTTGAGGCCGGGGACCTGTTGTGCGATCCGCTGAATGCGCGGGATATACCGGCCCAGTCCCCACACGGTGGGATCGACGATGGTGGAGATGCCGCGGGCCGTCAGTTCACGCAGCTTCGCGACCGCGTCCGCGACCCGTTCCTCCTCGTCCCACCACTTGCCGGCACCGTAGTTCTGCACGTATTCGGTGGACAGCACGAAGACGTGCTCGTGCATGAGCGTCGAGCCGAGCTCGGCCACGTCCACGGGGCCGGCGACAGTCTCAACTTGTGGCATCCGGGTCTCCCATACCGACCGGTCGGTATCAGGCAAAATAGGCTGCGTCGGCACCCCCGTCAACGGCGTTCGTGCCCTTTAGCCAAAAGCGTCCTCATTGACCGCCGAATCCCGTGCGGCCGCTCAGCGGGCGGGCGGCGGCGCGGTGGACGCGCGTTCGATCAATTGGGTCGGCAGCAGCAGCATTTTCGCCGGGCCCGGCTCGGTCAGCAGGTCGAGCAGCAGCCTGGCCGCCTCCGCGCCGATCTCGCGCTGCGGAATCCGTACCGTCGTCAGCGGCGTGGCCATGCGCGCCAGCATCGGATGGTCGTTGAACCCCACGACGGAGACGTCGCCGGGGCAGTCGAGGCCGGCCTCCTGGAGCAGGTCCAGCAGGCCGATCGCCAGCAGGTCGTTGCCGGCCACCACGGCGGTCGGCCGGGGGCGGGCGGCGAGCAGCTCGCCGCCGGCGGCCCGGCCCGCCGCCTCGGTGAACCCGTCGGCGAACGCGACGGGACCCGGCTCGAGCCGCTGCCCGGCCATCGCGTCGAGGTAGGCCCGGTAGCGGCCGTGCCCGGTGGACAGGATCTGGGGCCCGGCGAGGTGGGCGATCCGCCGGTGCCCGAGCGCCGCCAGCCGGCGCACGACCGTACGGATGCCGGCCGCCTCGTCGGGCACCACGGCCGGGATCGCGCGGTTCTCGGTGGTGCGGTTCACCAGCACCATGGGGACCTCAGCCTCGGCCATCCGATCGAGCAGCGCGTGCTCGCGGTGCGCCGTCGCCACGATGAAGCCGTCGGCCTGCCGGGAGCGCAGCGCCGCGAACAGCAGCTCCTCGCGGGTCTGGTCGTTGTCGGTGTTGGCGACGAGGCCGCTGTAGCCGGCCGGTCCGAGCACCTCGTCGACGCCGCGCACGATCGGAGGGAAGAGCGGGTTGGTCAGATCGGGGATCATGATCCCCACCGTGTAGGAGCGGCGGGTGCGCAGACCACGGGCCAGCGAGTTGGGCAGGTAGCCGAGGCGGCTCGCGGCCGCGAGCACCCGGCGCGCGGTGGCCGGTGAGACGCGGGACCGTGTGGCCGGATTGAGCGCACGGGACGCGGTACCGGGATGCACGCCCGCGGCCTGGGCGACATCACTGAGCGTCACAGCCACAAATTGAGATTAAGCTCGCGAAATCGGTTATAGCAAGCGATTGCGTCCTGTTTACCATTTCTTGCGTTGACACCCCACCTGAGCAGTCCTAACGTCGGGGCAATCGATTGCATCGCTTGTGCACCACTCCCGCGCAGGAACCGGGCCGGTCACGCCTGGATGCTCCCTCCATCCGCCCGGCCCGGTTTCGCGGAGAGGAGGTGAAAGGCGTGTTCCATGGACGGCGTAATCGTCTGAGAATCGAAAAGTCGCGCCTGATCGCGATCCTCGCCGCGTTGACGCTGACCGCGGGCGTGGCCGGATGCGGTCTGGGGGCCGGTGGCGACGGCGCCGCGCCGGGATCGGCGGGCGCCAAGGGCACGACCAAGCCGCTGACCATCGGCATCTCCCTGTCGCAGACGGGCGCGTTCTCCGATCCGGGCAAGGCCGCCAAACGCGGCTACGAGCTGTGGGCCGCCGTCGTCAACAGGCGCGGCGGCGTCCTCGGCCGCCAGGTGCGCCTGAAGATCGTCGACGACGCCTCCCAGCCGAACCAGGTCACCACCAACTACCAGAACCTCATCACGCGCGACGACGTCGACCTCGTCTTCGGTCCCTTCTCGAGCCTGCTGACGATCCCGGCGTCGCAGGTCGCCGCCCGCCACCACTACGCCTTCCTGGAGCCCGCCGGCGGCGGCCCGAAGGTGTTCGAGCAGCATCTGAACAACCTGTTCTTCGTCCAGCCCGCGCCGGTGGTCAAGCAGGGCGAGATCTTCGCCGACTACATCCTGTCGCTGCCGCCGAGTCGCCGGCCCAAGAGCGCGGCCTACCCCTCGCTCGACGATCCGTTCGCCGCGCCGGTCGCCGACCACGTCAGGCGGCTGTTCGAGCACGCGGGCATCAAGACCGTCTACCGCGGCACCTATCCGGCGCAGCTGACCGACCTCACCCCCGTCGCCTCCGCCATCGCGCAGTCCAAACCCGACGTCGTCGTGGGCGGCACCCAGCCCGAGGACGGGTACCAGCTCACCAGGGCGATGATCCAGCTGAGGTACGCCCCGAAGTGGCTGTTCCTGTCGAACGGCGCCAACGCGCCGGCCGACTACCCCCAGCGGGTGGGCCGCGGCCACGTCAACGGCATCTTCTCCGCGGGGGACTGGTTCGCCGGCTCGGCCGCGCGCGGCAGCGACGAGTTCGTTCGGGCCTACAAGGCCAGGTACGGCGGCGGCCCCCATGAGATCGACATGACGTCGGCGGAGGCCTACGCCTGCGGCCAGCTGGTCGAGCAGGTCGCCGCGCGGACCGGCGCGGTGGACAACGCCACCATCGTCCGGGCGCTGCGTTCGGACTCGTGGCCGACCCTCGTCGGCAACCTGTCCTGGGACGCGGACGGGGCGCCCCGGGGCTCCTACCTGCTCGCCCAATGGATCGACGGCAGGCTGACCCCCGTCTATCCCCCGGCCAAGGCGCTGCACCGGCCGGTCGACCCCAAGCTCGCGTGGAGTCGGTGAGCCATGCATTCCGCCCACGCGATCGTCCAAGCCGTGATCCTCGGCGTGCTGACCGGGGGCGTCTACGCGCTGATGGCCTCTGGGCAGACGTTGATCTTCGGGGTCATGCGCGTGGTCAACCTGGCGCAGGGCGCGCTCGTCCTGCTCGCCGCGTACGTCGCCTACAGCCTGACGGGCGGCCTCGGCGTCGATCCGTTCCTGGCGATCGGCATCACCACGCCGCTGATGTTCGGGTTCGGCGTCGCCATCCAGCTGCTGTTCGTGCGGCCGCTCGGGGCCGGCGACCGCGCCGAGCTGTCGCTGCTGGTCACCTTCGCCGTCGCGCTCGGCATCGAGGGGCTGCTGACCGTCCTGTACAACACGACGTACCGCTCCATCGAGGCGCCCTACGCCGACGCGTCCTGGTCGGTGCTGGGGTTTCAGGTGCCCGCGGTCCGGGCCTACGCGTTCGCCTTGTCCGTCGTGCTGCTCGCCGCGCTGATCGCGCTGCTGCGCGGGACGCGGGTCGGCCGGGCCATCCGCGCCACCGTGCAAAACCCCACATCGGCGCGGCTGCTCGGCGTGGACGTGGACCGGATCGGCGCCGTCGGCTTCGGACTCGGCGCGGCGACGGCGGCGGCCGCGGGCTCGGTGTTCGGGCTCGTCTACCCGTTCAATCCGAGCAGCCATTACGAGCTCATCGCCCGGTTGCTCACCATCGTCGTGCTCGGCGGACTCGGCAGCATCGGCGGCGCGATCGTGGCGGCGGCCGGCATGGGCGTGATCTCCAGCGTCGTGGCGGTGACGGTCTCGCCGGTGTGGGCCGACTTCGCCTTCTTCGTCGTGCTGCTCGCCGTCCTGCTGCTCCGGCCGCGCGGGCTGTTCGGCCCGGCGCTGCGAGGTGCGGCGTGAGCGCGCGGGGCGGCGCCCTGCGCCGGGCCAGGAGCGGCGGCCTGTGGGCCGGCTTCTTCGCGGCGCTGCTGGCGCTCCCGGTCGTGCTGAACGCGCACTGGCTGCTCAACATCGCCGTGTTCACGCTGATGTTCGCGGTGCTGGCCACCGCGTGGAACCTCGTCGGCGGGTACGCCGGCTATCCGTCCCTCGGGCACGGCGCGCTGTTCGGCATCGGAGCCTACGCCGAGGCGTTGTTGTTCGCCGGTCGTGACGTGGGCGCCGGCTACGGCCCGTTCCTCGCGGCGGCGCCGATCGGCGTGGCCGTGGCGCTCGCCGCGCTGCCGGTGGCGTGGATCGCGATGCGGACCCGGGCCGAGGTGTTCGCCATCGTCACCATCACGCTGCTGTTCATCACCCAGGCGCTCGCGTTCAACCTGCGCGGCCTCACCGGCGGCGCGCAGGGCATCGCGCTGCCCGTGCCGCCGTTCGCCGAGCGCACCTTCGAGTGGCCCTACTACTACGCGCTGCTCGCGCTGCTGGCCGTGGCGCTGGGGGCGGCCTTCGCGGTCGACCGGACGAAGCTGGGGTCGGCGCTGCTCGCGATACGGGCCGACGAGGACAAGGCGCGCGGCGTCGGCGTGCACGTGACGTTCGTCAAGCTGCTCGCGTTCGGCCTGTCGGCGGCCTTCACCGCGGCGGCCGGGGCGATCTGGGCCTACTACGTCTCGTTCGTCTACCCGCAGTTCGCGATCGACCCGTTCATCGCCATCGCCATGGTGCTGATGACCTACCTGGGCGGCCGGGCGACGCTGTGGGGCCCGGTGCTCGGCGCCTTCCTGCTGGCCCCGGCACAGCAGCTCCTCGCCTACCAGTTCGGCTCGTCGCGGCTGTATCTGGTGGCGTACGCCGCGGTGTTCCTCGTCGTCATCTTGGCGCTGCCGCGCGGCATCGTGCCGACGCTGGCCGCGGCGCGACAGCCCGGGCCCGCCTACCACGTCTCCGTGGATCGGGTGCGGGCGCGAAGGGAGCGGATCGGGTCGTGAACAACCTGCTGGAGGTCGTGGGCCTCACCAAGCGCTACGGCGGGATCGCCGCGCTCGACGACTGCCGCTTCGGGGTGGCCGAGGGCTCCATCACCGGCCTCATCGGTCCCAACGGGTCCGGCAAGACCACGGCCTTCAACGTGATCAGCGGCTACGTGCGGCCGGACGCCGGCTCGGTCCGCTTCGCCGGTCGTAAGGTCAGGCCGGAGCCCGCCAAGATGTGCCGCGCTGGCCTGGTACGGACGTTCCAGCACCCCCGGGTGTTCGGCACGCTGACCGCGCTGGAGAACGTCGTCGTGGCCGCCGCGCCGCCGTGGTGGGCGACGCTCACCCCGCGGGTACGGCGCCGCGACCGGGACCGGGCGCTGGCGCTGATGGAGGAGTTCGGCCTGGCCGGCGTCGCCCATCAGCCCGCCGGACAGCTGTCTCACGGCCAGCGCAAGCTGCTGGCGTTCGCAGCCGCGTTGATGAGCGAGCCGCGGATGGTGCTGCTCGATGAGCCGAGCGCGGGGGTGAGCCCGGCGGTGGCGGAGGTGATGGAGCGCCACATCAAGTCCAGCCACGCCGCGGGCGTCACGTTCCTCGTCGTCGAGCACAACCTGAGCTTCGTGATGCGATTGTGCGATCCGCTGATCGTCATGGCGCGCGGCCGCCCGATCGTCATCGGGCCGCCCGCCGTCGTCCAGGCCGACCCCGGGGTCCTCGACACCTATCTGGGGGCCTGGCGATGAGCCGCGATCTGGGCGCCGGACGGACGGCGCTGCTCGAGGTCTCCGGGGTGGTCGCCGGCTATGACGCGGGCGACGTTCTGCACGGCGTCGACCTGACCGTGGCCGCCGGCGAGGTGGTCTGCCTCATCGGCCCGAACGGGGCGGGCAAGAGCACCCTGCTGGCCGCGATCAGCGGGTTGCTGCGCCCGCGCAGCGGCGAGATCGTCTTCGACGGCGTCCCCATCACCCGCTCGTCGCCGCGGCGGCGGCTGACCCTCGGGATCGCGCACGTCCCGCAGGAGCGCGGCCTGTTCCCCGGGCTCACCGTGTGGGAGAACCTGGTGATGGGCGCCTACATCCTGCGTGACAGGGCGGAGATCCGCCGCCGCGCCGAGCGGGTCGCCGATCTTTTCCCGCTCTTGTACCGGCGCCGGGGCGACCACGCCGGCGCGCTGTCCGGCGGCCAGCAAAAGCAGGTCGAACTGGCCCGCGCGCTGATGTTGGAGCCACGGCTGATCCTGCTCGACGAGCCCTCGACCGGGCTCGAACCCCGGGCGCGGCGGCTGGTGTTCGACGCCGTCACCCGGCTGGCCGCCGACGGGCGCGCCGTCCTGCTGGTCGAACAAGACGTCCGGTGCGGGCTCGATGTGGCCGACCGCGGCGCGCTCCTGCAGGCGGGGACCGTCCGCCTCACCGGCGCCGGCCGCGACCTGCTCGCCGACGAACGGCTCGCCGTCCGCTACCTCGGGGGCCCGGCGGCTTAGGGTCCCCATGGTTGCGCAGGTGGGACCGCCCAGGGAGCATGGCGGTGTGGAGGTTTTCGATCACGCCGAGGCCGGGCCGCGCGTCGTGTTCGGCGCCGGGGCGCTGGCCGAGGTCCCGGCCGAGGCCGCTCGCCTCGGCGCCCGGAGGGTGCTGCTGATCGCCGGGCGGCACGAGAAGACGTACGCCGACGGGCTCGCGCCCGCCCTGGCCCCGGTCGCCCGCATCGAGGACGTGGTGGTGCACGTCCCCGCCGAGACTGCCGCGGCCGGCGCCGCGGCCGCCACGGACGCCGGCGCCGACCTGATCGTCTGCCTCGGCGGCGGCTCGGCGACCGGGCTGGCCAAGGCCATCGCCAGACAGACCGGGATCGCCATCCTCGCGGTGCCGACGACCTACGCGGGCAGCGAGCTGAACCCGGTGTGGGGGTTGACCGCCGAGGGCCGCAAGACGACCGGCCGCGACCCCCGGGTGCTGCCTCGCGTGGTGGTCTACGACCCGGAGCTGACGCTGTCGCTGCCGCCCCAGGTGTCGGCGGCATCCGGCATGAACGCCATCGCGCACGCCGTCGAGGCCCTGTACGCACCGGACGCCGCGCCCGAGACCAAGAGTGAGGCGGAGGAGGGCATCGGCATCCTCGCCGCGGCGCTGCCCACGGTGGTGGCGCGACCCGGCGACCTGCCGGCCCGCACCGCGGCGCTGCGCGGCGCGTGGCGGTGCGGCGCCGCGCTCGCCGGCGCGGCCATGGGCATCCACCACACGATCTGCCACGTGCTCGGCGGCGCCTACGGGCTGCCGCACGCCGAGACCCACGCCGCGGTGCTGCCGCACACCGTCGCCTGCGTCGAGGCCTTCGCGCCCACGGCGATGGCCCGGCTGGCCGCCGCGCTCGGGGCCGCGCGCGACCCGGCCAAGGCGCTGTGGGACCTGACCGCCCGGCTGGGCGCGCCCACCTCGCTGGCCCAGCTGGGGTTCCGGCACGAAGACGTCGAGGCCGCCGCCGACCTGGTGGTCGCCGCGGCCGCGCGGAAGGGCCTGGCTGAGCCGCGCCCCGTCGAGCGGGAATGGGTGGCCGAGCTGCTGCTCGGCGCCTGGGACGGCGCCCGGCCCGACGAGACGTGACCGTGACGAGCCCGAGGAGTGTCACCGTGGAAGATCTGACGGCCGAGGTCGTACGCCGCCTCGACGCCACCCCCGACCCGCGGCTGCGCGAGATCATGCAGGCGCTCGTCCGGCATCTGCACGCCTTCACCAAGGAGGTGGGCCTCACCGACGACGAGTGGCTGGCCGGCATCAAGTTCCTCACGGCCACCGGGCAGATGTGCGACGACAAGCGCCAGGAGTTCATCTTGCTGTCGGACACGCTGGGCCTGTCGATGCTGGTCGACGAGATCAATCACGACGGGGGCGACGCGGCCACGGAGTCGACCGTGCTCGGCCCGTTCTATGTGGCCGACGCGCCGCTGCGCGAGTACGGAGACTCCATCGTGCTCGCCGACGAGGCCCCCCGCGCCGTGGTCTCCGGCGTGGTCCGCGGCGCGGACGGCAAGCCGATCCCCGGCGCGCTGCTCGACATCTGGCAGACCGCCTCCAACGGCAGCTACGACGTGCAGGACCCCGCGCAGCCGCCGTTCAACCTGCGCGGCCGCTTCCACGCCCGCGACGACGGCTCCTACCGCTTTGTCACCGTACGGCCCGCCGTCTACCAAATCCCCGCCGACGGGCCGGTCGGCGGGCTGCTGCGCGCCACCGACCGCCACCCTTGGCGCGCCGCGCACATCCACGCCATCGTCTCTGCGGACGGTTACCGGCCCGTCACCACGCATATCTTCGACGCCGACAGCGACTACCTCGACTCCGACGCGGTGTTCGGGGTCAAGGACAGCCTGATCCGCCCGTTCGTCCGCCACGACGACCCGGCCGAAGCCGCTCGCCTCGGCGTGCCGGCGCCGTACTTCACCGTCGACCACGACTTCGTCCTGTCGCCCGCCCCGGCGCCGGGAGCATAGCCGGCCGGCGCGGTCACTCCCGCGAGGAGGCGGCCCAGATGTTGATGCCGGCGTCGACGGCGTCCTTGTCGATGGCGGCCAGTTCCTCGGGGGTGAAGCCGAGCCGGTCGACGGCGGCGAGGCTGTCGTCGAGCTGGGCCACGCTGCTCACCCCGATGAGCACGGAGGTGACCCGGGCGTCGCGCAGCGCCCAGGCCAGCGCCAGCTGAGCCAGTGACTGCCCGCGCGCGGCGGCCATGTCGTTCAGCGCACGGATGTGGGCGAGCGGGAGATGGCGGGCAGCTTCAGCCCGCTGCGTCCACAGCGCCGGTACGGAATGCGGTCGTAACGGTCGTCAGCGGCGAGATAGGTCATGAGAGGGAGTCTGCCACTCGGCCGTCGGCCGCCTGGCGGACCGGTGCGGCGGGCGCCCAACCGGCCCGGGGCCGGGCGCCCACCTGGGAGACCGCCGCGGCTCCCGCGTGACACCCGGCCACGACCGCCGCATGGTCGCCGGCGCCGCCGAGGCGGGCGGCCAGGAAGCCGCCGGCGAAGGCGTCGCCGGCCCCGGTCGAGTCGACAGCCCGGGCCCGGCCGCCCGCGACGCGTACGGTGATCTCGCCCGCCCGGGCGGCGAGCGCCCCGGCTCCGCCGAGCTTGACCACCGCCAGCTCGTACGACCGGCTGAGCGTGATGGCCGCGGCCTCGGCGTCGGATGTTCCGGTCAGTAACTCCGCTTCGGCGTGGTTGGGCAAGATCACACACCCCGCGGTGGCCGCGATGAAGCGCTCGACGCCGAAGTGGGCGAGAAACCCGGTGGACGCGGGGTCCACGCTGACCCGCACGCCGCGCCGCCGCGCCCGCGTGATGGCCAGCCGCACCAGCCCGCACCCGCCGGCGCCGAACAGCGCGTAGCCCGAGATGTGCAGATGCGCGGCGCCGTCGAGCAGCGCGTCGTCCCAGTCGGCCCGGCCCAGGTGGCCGCCGGCGCCGCGATGGGTCAGCATCGTCCGCTCGCCCGCCGCGTCGACCATCACGACGATGACCGCGGTCGGCCGGTCGGCGTCGAAGGACAGGTGCGGCCGGACCCCGGCGGCGAGCAGCTGCCGGCGATGCCACTCGCCCGTGTCCGTGCCCACCCGGGCCAGCAGCCGTACGTCCGCGCCGAAGGCGGCCGCCCAGGCGGCGGTGTTCGCCGCCGAGCCCCCGGGCCGTACGACGATGTCGGCGGCGGTGTCGGTGCCCGCCCGGATCGGCGCCTGATGCAGCGCCAGCACGTCCGTGACAACGTCGCCGACCACCAGCAGCGCCGACCCGGTCATGACGCGGCCGCCCAACAGGCCGCGACCTCGGCCGCGAGCCGGGCGTTGCCGCGCACGGCCGCGAGGTTGGCCTCGACGGCGGCGCCGCCGGTGTGGCGGGCGAGATAGTCGAGCAGGAACGGCGTGCTGGCCTGGCCGGCGACCTGGGCGTGTTCGGCGGCCGCGAGCGCGTCCGCGAGCACCCGCTCGTGCAGGGCGGGGTCGAGCTGTTCCTCCTTGGGGACCGGGTTGGCGACGACGAGCGCGCTCTCGGGCCCCCCGAGGGAGTCCTGGGCGCGCATGATCGCGGCGACCTCCCGCGGGGACTCGACGGACCACTCGACAGGCTCGCCCGAACTGTGCAGGTAGAACCCGGGGAAGGTGGTGGTGCGGTAGCCGGCGACGGTCACGTTGAGGGTCTCCAGGCGCTGCAGCGTGGCGGGGATGTCGAGGATCGACTTGACCCCGGAACAGACCACGGTGATCCGGGTCCGGCTCAGCAGGTCGAGGTCGGCCGACTCGTCCCGGCTGGTGGCCCAGTCGCGGTGCACGCCGCCGAGACCGCCGGTCGCGAAGATCCGGATGCCGACCCGGGCCGCGAGGAACGCCGTGGCCGACACGGTGGTGCCGCCGTCCGTTCCGGTGCCGAGCGCGGCGGGTAGGTCGCGGCGGCCCAGCTTGCGCAGGCCGGCGTCGGCGGCGACGCGTTCGAGCGCGTCGGCGTCGAGGCCGACGCGGGCGACGCCGTCGAGGACCGCGACGGTCGCCGGCACCGCCCCGCCCGCCCGGACGATGCGCTCGAGCTCGTGGGCCACCGCCAGGTTGCGCGGCTTGGGCAGCCCGTGCGAGATGATGGTCGATTCGAGCGCCACCACCGGGGCGCCGTCGGCCAGGGCGTCGCTCACCTCACGGGACAGGCGCGGCTCCGACATGGAAGGCCAGTACCTCCTGCGCACATCGTGCCTGGTCAGATGCTCTGACCGGAATGTCAGACACGGTTTACAAAGCTGTCATAGTAGCGGTAATCAGCCGGTGACGGTCAGGTACGGAGCGCGACCGCGATCTCGGAGCCGCGCGGAATCGTCGACCCCGGCGCCGGCGTCTGCTCGCGGACGGCGCCGCCGCGGCCGGTCACCACCACGGAAAGCCCCAGCCCGGCCGCGGCCTGGCGAGCCTGTTCGGCCGTGAGCCCGCGCAGGTAGGGCACACTCACCTGGGCGGCGGCCGGTACTCCGGTCGACACGCACAAGGTGACCCGGCCGCCGGCCGGCAGGCCGGTGCCCGCGGCGGGGTAGGTCCGCACCACGTCGCCGGCCGGTTGGGCGGACGGGATCCGCAGCACGCCGGCGACGACCAGTCGGGTGGCGCGCAGCCGACCGCGCGCCGTCCGCTGGTCCAGGCCCTGTGTCGGCGGCACGGCCACGTGCGGGGTGATCGCCCCACGCCGTACCGTTTCGGCGGGACCGGCATCCTCCGTGCTCACGGCCGCCGGCCTGGCCGGCACCTGCGGCGACGCGTCGCTCATCCCCCGCACCAGGGTGGTCATCCCCAGCACCGCGACGACGCCGACGGTCATGATGCCCCCCAGCACCAGCATCGTCCGGCCCGACATGTCCTGCTCGCCGTGCCGGGTCTTACCCTCTTCGCGCATGGTCTCGGGCATGGTCGCCATCTCTTCCGCCGCGGGCCGCGCGTAGCAGCACGTTTGCCCCTATTGGCTGAGATGGTGCTGATACGCCCCGAGTTCGCCGTCGCGTGCGGCGACGAGACCGCCTTCCGGCTGCTCTATCGCGAGATACACCCCCGGATGCTGCGCTATCTGACCGCGCGCATCTCATCGCGGGCTGCGGACGCTGGCCCGTCGCTTCGAGGCCATGCGGCGAGACGAGGGACCGCTCCGCTGAGCACCGCGGCGCGCCCGCCCCGGCGGGCGTCAGGGGAGGACGCGCAGGATCCACCAGGTGATGAGGCCGACCGCGGCCAGGTTGAGCAGCGAAAGACCCGCCAGGATCGCCCAGCGGCCCGCCTGGTAGCTCGCCGGCACCAGCTCGGCCGGCCGGCCCCGCGGCGCCCACGGGTCGCGCAGCGCCGCCGCCGGCACCTCGGGCTCGGCCGCGTGCCGCGGCGTGTGGCCGTTCAGCGAAAGTCCGGTGACCCAGCCGACCAGTTCGGCCACGGCCGCGGGGTCGGTGTCGAGGCCGGAGGCGAAGTACCGGACCTGCGCGGCGACCTGATCGAGCGTGCGGATCGTGTTGCCCATGCCGAGCCCGCCCAGCCAGGCGCGGACGTCGGGGTCGCCGCCGCCGGGCGGGCCCCCGGGCGGTTGGGCGGTGCACAGGGTGCCGCCGATCGCCGTCTGGTCGAGCAAGTCGGCCTTGGTGACCACAACCGCGATCCGTTTCTGCCGGCCCTGGTCGGGTCGCGACCGCAGCTCGTTGAGCACCCGCTGCAAGGTGTCGGAGGGATCCTCGTCGGAGGTGGCCGCGGCCTTGGCCACCCGTTCGCTCTCCTCGTCGGTGAGCGCCCGCCGCGTCTCGGGCAGCGCGAACGGGTCGACCACGAACAGCAGCGCCTCGCCGTGATCGAGGTAGCGCAACGATTCCACCTTGGTCGCGCCGGTGAAGTGCTCGCCCGCCGGGTCGAACAGGTAGAGGATCCGGTGGATCCGATGCCGGGGCCCCGGCAGGTCGACGTCGACCATGGTGGCGAGCGGCAGCTCCGGGCCCGTCTTGGCCAGCTGCCCGCCGCGCCGGAACTCCCCGAGCGCCCCGGCGTAGGCCTGGGCGTGCCGCGGCTCGACGAACGCGACCCGGCCGCCCGCCGCGTGCGCCCGGCGGCTCACGGCGCGGATGGCCAGGAACATGAACGTCGTCTTCCCGGCCGCGGGCCCCCCGATGAACGGCAGCGGCTCCACGCGGACCCGGCCGATGCGCTCGGGCAGCCGCCCCGCACAGTGCGGGCAGTACGCGGTCAGCCGGAACCGGCCCGCGGGGATCGTCGTCGGCAGCCTGGCGCCGCACCGGCACACGTGCCGGAACGCGCCCCAGCCGTTGGGCGCCAGCCGCCGGTGCCGCGCACCGCAGGCCGGGCATTCGTATGCGGGCAGCGCGATCTTCTCGTAGCAGAACGGATGTGGACAGGTCTGCAGGATCCGGCCGTAGGCCATGAAGATGCGTTCGACGCCGGCCAGCACCAGCGCGCCGCCGAGCCAGCCCGCCAGCCCGATGGCCGCCACCACGACGTACAGCACGGCGAGTGCGGCGCCGAGCGCGGCCAGCGGCACGGCGGCCAGCACGATGCCGCCGCAGACCGCCAGCCACAGCGGGAACGTGAACAGGCCCCGCACGCCGCCGAGCAGCGTCTTGGTGGTGGCGGTCAGCGCGCGCGCCGCGGTCCGGCGCACCCGCGGCACGGTCGTCCGGACGATCGTCCACCAGTCGAGCCACACCTGGCTCAGCAGGTAGTGCCGGTAGGCGGGCTCGCCCAGGGCCGCGCCGGCGGCCTCGCGCGAGCCGATCGGCGGGCTCATCGGCGGCGCGGCGACCGGCGCCGGCCCGTCGGCGCGCGCCGCGACCAGCGCCCGGCAGGCGCGCGCGTAGTAGTAGCCGACCACCCCGGCGGTGGTGCCGACCAGCGTCGCGGCGAACACCACCGGAAAGGCCAGGAAGCCCGCGCCCGTCACCACGATCCAGACGAGCACGACCAGCACCGCGCCGATGAAGGGCATCGCTCACCCCCCGCGCCTGCGGAAGAGCCGGCGCCGATCGAGTCCGCTCCGCTCGGGCTTGGCCGGCAGCAGATCGATCAGCCGAGACCTGGCGGGTGCGCCCACGGCCGCCAGCAGCGACTCCCTGAACTCGGGGGAACGTTTGGCGAGCCGGTCCGCGGCCGTGGCGAAGGCGGCGTCGAGCAGCTCCGGGGCGGCCGGCGCCGTGGCCATGTCGTCGAGCGACCTGGCCAGCGCGGGCACGTCGAGGGAGTGTACGGAGCCGCGGGCCAGCGCCGCGTGGCCGATGACGACGGCGGCATCGCCGCGCAGGGTGGCCGCGCCGCCGTCGGGCACCGCGATGGCGTCGACGCGTTCGGCCAGCCGCACCACCTCGGGGGCGTCGAGCCCGGCACGCGCCGCGGCGAACGCCCGGGAGGGCAGCAGCACCAGCGACGGGTACCTGGCCAGCGCCGCGGCCACGGTGTCGGCCCCCCAGGAGTCGAGCAGCGCGTCGCACTCGGCGACCGTGGGCGCCGCGCCCGACCAGAGCGAACGCAGCGCGGCGTCGATCTCCTCGGCGGGCAGCCCGGGCCGGTCGAGGGACAGCGCCTCACGGGTCAGCTCGACCCGCCTGGCCTTGCGGCGCCGGCCGACGGAGCTCAACACCCGCAGCGCCACCCGAGGCGTCGTCGACAGGTCGTGTCCGGCGACGAGGTCGCACACGGCGTCGGTGAGCGCGGCGGCCCGGCCGCTCGCGGCCGCCGTCTCCAGCCCGGTCAGGATGCCGGTGATGAGGCCGTCGCGCGCGTGCGGCGGGGCCGTGTGGACGGCGGCGAGCAGATCGGGCGCGCCGTGCTCGGCGCGGCGGGCGGCGGCGGTGGCCACGGCGGAGGCGGCCAGCGGCACGTGGCAGCGCTCCGCGAGGGCGGCGACGGCCGCGATCTCGATCAGGCTGGGCGCCGCCGCCACCGCGTCGGCGAACGCGGGCCCGAGCTCGGCCCGCGACCGCCGCCCGCCGGTGGCGGCGACGGGGACGCTGGTGCGGTGCGGCAGGCGCGGCCGCAGCGCCGGATCGGCGAGGGCGAGCAGGACGCAACGGGCCGCGCAGCGCTCCGCCAGCTCGCCGGCGCTCAGATCGCACAGCGCGGCGGCCAGCTCGAAGCCGACCCGGGGGAGTGCCGGAGCGAGCTCGCCCCAGACCCATGCCGGCACGTCGGCGCCGTGCCGGCGAAGCAGCGCGGCGGCCGCCGCCTCCTCCGCGTCCGTCACCGCCGGCTCGCCGCGGCACAGCGCCAGGAGCGCCGCGGCGGTGTCGAAGCCCTCGAACCCCGCGCCGAGTCCGGCCAACTCGCCGAGCGCGTCGAGTCCGGCCAGGTCGTGGTCGCGCCACCGCGCCGCCGCGGTCCGCGCGTACCTGCCAGGACCCGGACCCGGCCCCGCGCCGGGCGGCGCGTCCGGCGAGCCGGGCGCGTCGGGTGCGTCAGGTGCGTCGACGAGGAAGAACGGGGCGGTGCCGGGCGCCGCCGCCCACACGTCGGGCGTCGTGCCGACGAGCCGGTACGGCGCGCCGCCCGGATCGTCGGTGTAGGTGACGAAGGACAGCGCGGCTGCGGAGGCGACCGGCAGCGAGTAGCACACCACCGCGAACCAGCGGGCCACGGTGTCGACGTCCTCGGCCACGAGCGTCACCCGGCCGTGCCCCCGCGCGACGGTGGTGAGCACCGCGTCGAGCAGGCGGGCGAACAGGCCGTACGCGTGCTCGGCGGCCAGCCAGCGGGCGAGCGCCTCGGGGGCGAACGCGTCGCCGGGGACCAGGTCGTCGAGGGGCGGCAGGTCGCCGCGCCCGGGCGCGTCGCACCAGAAACCGGCCCGCCACAGCTCGATCGGGCGGACCCCGATGAGCTCGCCGGGGTCGGCCACGATGGCGTGCGCGAGGAAGTTGCCGTAGCGGCCGGAATAGTCGCGGCCCAGGTAGCGGCAGCGGACCAGCAGCGCGTGCCCGTCGGCGAGATCGTAGGACAACGCGACGGGAAGGTCGGCCAGCTCGGCGGGGCCGGGCGCCGGCGGTGCCCCCGGCGGCGGCCGATAGGTGAGATAGGGCCCGACCGCGGCCTCCACGCCCGGCGGCAGGCCCGGCGTGGCGGCCACGAACTGAAAGCCGGCCCAGCCGCCCGGCCCGGACCTGGCCGAGGTGTAGTGCAGCTGCCAGGCCACCGGTCATCTCCCGTCGAGCATGCCGAACCGATACAGCAGCCACAGCAGCGGATCTTCGACGCGGTACGGCCGGACCCCGCCGCCGGCGACCCGGCCGTCGTTGGGCGTGCCGCCCAGCGCCGAGACCCCGAACAGGGCGTAGTGCGCGTAGTGCTGGCTCAGGTAGAGGTCGAGCTGCCCGGCCTGCCGTTCGTGCAGCAGGGCGCGTACCTGCTCGTGCACGGCCTCCCGGTCGTCGAGGTCGAGCACCCCGGACCGGCCCGGGGCGCGGTGCAGCGCCGACTGCCGCTCCATCGACGGCAGCATCGCGTCGATCTTGGTGAGCGCGACGGCGGCCGGCACGTCCAGCCGTCCGTCGCGCCGGGTGCCGCGCCGCCCGCCGACGACCTCGGTCACCCGGGCGATGACGTCGATCGGATCGCTGTCGGGGCTTCCGCCGCCGGGCAGCTCGTGCGGGTCGACCAGAAAGATGATCGCGTCGGCCGCCTCGAGGTAACGCAGATGCAGGTCGGTCACGTCTCTGCTGCGCAGGTCCTCTCCGGCGGTGTCGAACAGCACCAGCGTGAGCGCCATGCCGCGGTCGCGCCCGCTCCGCGTGGTGTGCGTCCGGGTCAGCAGGTAGACGAGTGGTTCGCGGGGGGCGGTGGCGGCGCTGGCGGTGGTCGGCAGCAGCCGGCGCTCGTCGAACAGCGGCCGCGCGAAGTCGCGCTTGAAGCGGTCGATCGTCCGGTCGTCGCAGGCGACCAGCGAGGCGTCGAGCTCGGTGCCGACGCGGTTCATCAGCTCGTGCAGCAGCACCGCGATGTAGGTGCTCTTCCCCGCGTTCTTGGCGCCGACCAGCGCGACGATCCGTCCCGTCGTGTCGCAGTACGCGGCGGGCAGCGGGTTGTGACACTCCGGGCAGACCCGCCGCCCGGTGGGCCGTCCGCATTCGGGGCACTCGGAGCGGCCGCCGCCGCCCGCCGGCCCGCCGAACGGCGCCCCGGCCCGCAGCGCCCTGGCGAGCGCGCCCTTCCCCCCGCGCCCCGGGCGGCGGGGGGAGAAGACCGGCGGCAGCGAGGCGGCCGCGGCCCTGCCGGTATAGCGGGCGAGCCGCTCGTCGAGCACCGGCGCGCACCCCGGCCCGCGCCCCGACCGGCCCACGCAGCGAAAGGCGATCCGGTCGCGCGGGACGACGGTGAAGCAGTACGGGCACGTCACCGGGCTCATCGCGACCTCATGAGAACCGGAGCCGGCGCACCGGGGGGTCGGTCAGCTCGGCCCCCTGGTGATCATGGGCGAGGAAGCAGCGCAGCCAATACGGCCCGTCCGGCCCGCCGGATCCGCCGCGACCGCCGACGGCCGGGACCGCCAGCTCGGTCGGGCCGGTCAGGTCGAGGTCGTCCCAGGCGGCGATCGTCTCGCCGTCGGCCGCCCGCTGCGGGATGACCTTGCCGGGACTCCGTACGAGCACGAGCCTGCCCAGCCGTACGGACTGATCGGGGGTGAGCGCGACGACCAGCCCCCGGCGCCACGGCGGTCCGGTGCGGTAGAGGTCGTAGCGCACCAGGCAGTGCCCGGGCACGGTGGCCGTGACGGGGGCGCCGCTGACGCGATCTCCGCCCGCCAGGCCGGTCGAGCACACCGCGACGTCGACCGTGGCGCCCTCGGGCGCGGCCAGCCGCAGTCCCCCCTGCGCGTCGTATCCGGCCTTGGTCACAATATGGGTCCGTTCCGCCCCGGTGCCGGGCAGGCGGCAGGTGACCTGGACCTCGGCCACGCCCGGGGGCCAGTCGAAGCCGACCATGATCACGTTGCCGCGCCGCTCGGCCAGCAGGTCGCGCGGCGGCGGCAGGTTCACGTGCCGCTGGTGGTCGCCGATCGCCGCCGTGTCGCCGGCCACGGTGACGGCGAGCACCACCCCGGTCGGCGCCTGGAACCGCAGGCCCTCGCGGGGCGGGTGCACCGGCACCGGCACCGTGGCGACCCGGCGCCCGGCCCGCAGCACCTCCGAGACTGGGACGACCGCGCCGTGCGGCCATGGCGGCGCGGACCCGAGCACGACGATCTCCGCGGTGCCGTGCGCCGGTGCGGCGAACGTGGCGAGCACCCGGCCCGGCTCGACCGGGTCGGGCTCGACGGCGAGGTCGGTGATCGGCCGGGGCGGCGCGGTCGGGGTGGCCGTCCGCCACACGCCCGGCGTCGCCACCTCCCTGCCCGCGGCGTCCAGATAGACCGCGGACAGCCGGTAGCGGTAGGTGGTGCCGTTGCGCACGTCGCGGTCGCGGAAGCTCTCCTTGCCGGCCAGCACGGGGTCGCCGTCGCGTGCGACCAGCGTCCGCGCGGCCGCCGGCGGACAGCGCCAGCGTCCCGTCACGACGCCGTCGCCGGCGAAGACCTCCACCTCGGACGGCTCCGGGCGGACCACGACCGGGCCGGCGGTCGCCGGCGCGGCGGCGGCCGCCCCGCGGCGGGCCACGACGGCGTAGGTGACCGGCACGTTCGCGGGCGGCCGGTCGTCGCGGACCCCCAGCTCGGTGGTGACGGCGATCTCGGTGGCGCCGCGGCCCTCGGGCCCGGACCGGACGACCTGGTAGTCGATGTCGCCGGCCGCGGAGGGGGTCGCCGACCAGGTCACCAGCACCGCCGACTCCTCGACGGCGGCGTGCGCGGCCGGCACCGGACGCGGCGGCAGCCGGCGCTGCTGCTCCTCCGCGCCGGGCAGGTCGGGGACGAGCCGCAGCGCCTCGCCCAGCAGCGCCCAGGCGCGGTCGGGATCGGGGCTGGCGGCCGCCTCGGCGTGCAGGCGGGTGGCCTCGGCCACCCGCTGGCGCACCTCGGCGACCAGCACCGCGGCGTCTCGATCGGCCGCGTCCGGAGGCGCGGTGGCGAGCAGCGCCTCGGCCAGCAGCGCCGCGTTGTGCACCTCGCCGGCGTCGATCAGCTCGCGCAGCCTCGCCGCCGGCCCGCCGCCGCCCTCGGGCCCCGCCTCGCGGCCGATCGCGAAGACCAATCGCCGCGCGTCCTGCTCGTCGACGCCGAGATCGGCGGTGGCGTACCGCAGCAACGCCCGCTCCGAGGCGCGCCGGCGATGCCGCTCGCGCAGCCGGGCCGCGATGTCGTAGCAGACGAACTCATCGAGCCGCCCCTGCTTGATCATGAGCTTGAGGGCGACGAGCACCGTGTCGGCGTGGGTGGCGCTGCTGTCGCGCGCGTGCCTGGCCCAGCGGTCGGTGACGACGGCGACCGCGGCGGCGTCGAGCCGCGCGCCCGGCGCGTGGAATCCGTCGAGCACGCGCATCGCCCCGCCGGCCCGCCCGGCGAACACGAAGTCGGGCAGGTGCCGGTGACCGAGGACGTCGAGCGCCTCCCGGACACGCGGA
Source organism: Streptosporangiaceae bacterium (assembly GCA_035765195.1). Classification (GTDB taxonomy): domain Bacteria; phylum Actinomycetota; class Actinomycetes; order Streptosporangiales; family Streptosporangiaceae; genus CALAED01. The sequence goes on along the minus strand of DASTYC010000027.1, from coordinate 56,697 downwards.
TAGGCCTGGTACGGCGAGACGACCGGCAGCGGATCGGGCTCGCGCACCTCGATGCCGGCGCCCGCGGCCAGCTCACCGAGCTCGGTCACCGGCACGCCGTTCGCCTTGGCCAGCCCCTCCAGGTCGGCGGGGGCGAGCAGGCCGAGCGCGCCGGCCGCGTCGAGCAGCCAGGCCTTGGCCTCGACGCGGCGCCGGGCGGTGCTCGCCTGGGCCGCCCGCAGCCGCGACTGCAGCGGGCCGAGATCGCCCTGGGCCGCCGCGTCGAACACCGGGACCAGCGCGCGATGGTCGGCCTCCAGCCGGTCGATCAGCTTGCGGTATTTAAGCTGGCCGCGCGCCCGCCGCCAGCACTGGCGTACCTCTTTGACCGCGGCGGCCACCTCGGCGGGCCGCAGCGGCTCGCGCAGCCGATACCGCACCCGCAGGTCCTCGGGCGGCTGGTCGCCCGCCGCCCGCGCGGGCTCCAGCACCTGCTGCTTGTACTCGTCATCTGTAGTCATGGGGCTCGCGCGGAAGGGGGTCAGCTCACCTTGATCTTGGAGAGGGCGGCGCGGCTGCGCTCGACCTCGGCCTCGGACATGCCGCCCACGTCCACCTGCAGGTCGAGCCGGTCGCCGCTCTCCTTCTCCACGGCGGTGACGTGCAGCAGGCCGGAGGGATCGAGGGCGAAGGTGACCTCGATCGGCCAGCCCGCCCGCTTGCCGGGCGGGATCTTGACGGAGCCCGTGGCGATCTCGGTGTTGTCGCCGGGCTCGGCCGACTCGACGCTGCCGGCCTGCTCCATCACCCTGATGTCGGCGGCCTCCTGGTTGTCGTGGACCGTGTAGTAGTCCTCGGTCTTGGCCGCGGGCAGCTCGTCGTTGGCGTGCACGAGGTGGCTGACCCGGTCGGCGCCGCTCGCCTGGTCGAGCACGACGATGCCGAACGCGCGCGACGCGACCGTCTTGATCTGGCGGCCGGCGATCTGCCGTCGTTGCTCCTCCGACAGCCCGGCCCGGCTGGCCATCTCCTCGGCGCGCTCCTGCGCCCCCTCGCGCAGCAGCCGCCGGTAGGTCTCCTCGAACGCGTACAGCGCCGCGCCCTTGGCGACCGCGAGGTCGGGGTCCTGCAGCCGCGGCGGCAGCCCGATCTCGTTCTCCAGGCGAGCCGCCACGCTCGGCATCTTGGTCGAGCCGCCGACGAGCACGAGCTCGTCGTAGTCGGTGACGCCCTTGTCGGCCGCGGTCGCCAGCGTGCGCCCGGTGATCTCGATGGTGCGGTCGAGCAGGTCCTTGGTGAGCTCCTCGAACCGTTCGCGCGTCACCTCGACCGCCGCCACCCGCCCGTCGTGCATGACGCGTACGGTGTGCGCGGTGCGCGAGGTCAGCGCCTTCTTCGCGTCCTCGGCGTCGCGGCGCAGCTGCTGTTCGGTCTGCTTGTCGTCGAGCGGGTCGCTCGCGTCGGGGTGTTCCTTCTTGAACTGCTCCGCGAGGTATTCGACCAGGCGGACGTCCCAGTCGGCGCCGCCGAGCTCGTGGTCGCCGTCGGTGCAGATCACCTCGATGTGCCCGCCGCGCAGCGCGATCACGGTGGTGTCGAACGTGCCGCCGCCCAGGTCGTACACCAGGATCGTGCGGTCGGCGTCGGGGTTGAGCACGCCGTAGGTGATCGCCGCGGCGATCGGCTCGGAGATGATGTCGATGACATTGAGCCCGGCGATCTGGCCCGCCTTGCGGGTCGCGTCGCGCTCCGCCGCGCCGAAGTAGGCCGGGACCGTGATGACGACGTCGCGGGCGTACTGACCGGTCGTCGTGTGCGCGTCTGTGGCCAGCTTGAGCAAGATGAACGCGGAGATCTCCGCGGGCGTGTAGTCGAATCCGTGGATGTGCCGCGTGACGTCGCGGCCCATGTCGCGTTTGATCAGGCTGACCGTGTGGTCGGGGTCGAGCACCGCGTTGTCCTTCGCGGTCGCGCCCACGATGACGTTCTCGGCGTTCTCGAAGAAGACGACGGACGGCGTCGTGTCGGTGCCCTCAAGGTTGCGCAGCACCGTGGGGCGGCCGACATCATCGATGGAGGCGATGCAGGAGTACGTGGTTCCCAGGTCGATGCCGTAGACAGCCATGGCCTCACCACCTAAATGGACTCTGCTGATGCGTTGTGACGCGCGGCCCGGCGCGGCGGCCCGCCGGCCCCGCGTGCTCCGGTGGCCGTGCCGATGACGACTTCGGCCCGGCGCAGGACCTGCTCGCCCTGCTGGAAACCGTCGCCGCGCGCCGCCACCACGGCGCCGTCGAGCGCGGGATCGGTGACGGCAACGGTGTCGACCGGCTTGTGCCGCGCCTGATCGAACGGCTCGCCCGGCTCGGCGGTGTAGCGTTCGGCGCCGGCCCTGGCCAGCGCCTCGGCTATCTCATCGGCGATGGCGGACAGCAGCGGGCCGACATGGGCGGGGTCGCCGGCGTCGTCAGCCCAGCGCCGCGACTCTCGCCGGACCATGTCGTGCAGCCGGTAAAGAGACGTGCGGATCGGATCGAGCATGGTCTGCAGCTCACCGCGGCGGAGCACTTGGTTGTCGTCGTGCAGCCGATCGATGATCTTTTCTCGATGCGCGGCACGTTCGTGCTCACGTTCCGTAGCGGCGGTCAGGCGGTCGAGGCTGCTCTGCAATGCGGCCAAGCCTTCGGACAGGGTGGCAGGCACGGCGTCGCCTGCGCCGGGGGAAGAGTGCGCGTGAGACACGTAGACAAACCTTATACGGTCGGTAACCCCTTTAACGATAGCCCGCAAACGAATGGGACCTCGTTTTCTCTGTGTCGATACTGCCGTGAAACAGCGCGGAAACGTAGAGCTATCAGCCTTGAAACCGGCCGATCAGGGAGAAAAGTACGGGTCAGGGAGGGGCATGATGTTGCTGCGTATCCGGGTCAGGCTGCCCGACCGTCCGGGCTCGCTGGGCAAGGTGGCGCGAATCCTGGGAGCGGCCGGCGCGGACGTCGTGCAGATGACCGTCCTGGAACGCGACGGCGGCCGTGCCCTCGACGACTTCACCGTCGCCTGGCCTGCGGGCGCGTCGATCGACCGGCTCATCGAGGGGCTCGGGTTCGTGCCCGGCGTCGAGGTCGAGGGCGTGTGGCCCACCGTCGAGCCGCAGGGCGCGTTTCCCGACGCAGCGCTCGTCGGGCAGTTGGCCGCCGCGTCCGGCGACGGGCTCGCGATCTTCACCGACGCGCTGCCCGGCATCCTCAGCGCCGACTGGGCGGGGCTGTTGCGCGTCACCTCGGGCGCGGCGGCCCTGGTGCACGCGAGCTCGGGGGCGTACTCCGACGCCGATCTGCCCGATGTCCGGCCCGTACGCCCCCGGGCGTTCGTCGGCGGGGACGGCACCAACTTCGCGTTGGCGCCGATCGGCGGCATGCGCACCGGCCTGGCGATCCTCGTGGCCCGCACCGTGGCGCCGAAGTTCCACCGCACCGAGCTGTTCCGGCTGACGCAACTGGTCAGCGCGGCCGAGGCGGTGCTGGGCCCGAGGCTGGGGCAGATGGCATCGGCCGTCGCGATCGCGTTGGGCTAAATTGTTGCCGCAATCAATTCATGATCAGTAATTAAACGCCGCAAAGGCGACATATCAGGTTACGGCTCGGTAGTGGCTGACAAGATGCCCAAAAGGCGCCATAGACTACCGATCAATGCGCTAGCTTCGGTGTGTAGTCGTGTGATGGACGCCATGTGAAAGGCTTGCCCGCGCAGGCTCGTTCAGGTGGGGCGTCCGCATGGCGCCGGGGGAGTTGGATCGCAGATGCAGCCGGAGCGGATCGGCCCCTATGAGGTGCTCCGCAAACTGGGTGCCGGGGGGATGGGCTCGGTCTACCTGGCTTTGGACGAAGACGGCAAGACCGTCGCGGTCAAGGCGATCCATCCGCATGTCGCCGAGGACATGACCGGGCTGCGGCGGCTGGCCAGAGAGGTCGAGGCGATGAAGCGGGTGGCCAGCCCGTACGTCGCCGAGTTGCTGGACGCCGACCTGCGCGCCGTGCGCCCCTACCTCGTCACCCGCTACGTGCAGGGGCGCTCGCTGCAGCAACTCGTCGAGCAGCGCGGGCCGTTGGCCGAGGAGGCGCTGCGCAGCCTGGGCGCCGGGCTGGTGGCGGCGCTCGACGCGATCCACGCCGCCGACGTCGTGCACCGCGATCTGACCCCGCGCAACGTGATGATGGCCGACGGCGTCCCCATCGTGATTGATTTCGGTATTTCGCAGGCGTTCGACGCGACGCGCATTACCCAGACCATGGTCGGCACGCCGGGATTCGTCGCGCCGGAAGTGATTCGGGGCGAGCACGCCACGCCCATGGCCGATATCTTCTCGTGGGCCGCCACAATGGTGTTCGCCGCGACGGCGCGGCGGTGTTTCCCCGGCCGGACCTTCATCGAGGTCATCCACCGCACCCTGGAGAAGGAACCCGACCTCACCGGGGTGCCGCGCGACCTCATGCCCGCGCTGTGGCGGTCGCTGCGCAAGGAGCCCGCCGAGCGGCCATCGACCGAGGCGCTGATCGCGGCCTTCTACACGCTCTCCCCGGAGACGGCGCTGCCGGAGGCGCCGCGCCGCAAGTCCTCGGCCAGCCGGGTCGCCGCGCTGTGGGCCGCCGCCGGGCAGGCGCGCGAGAAGGGCGAGTTCGGTCATGCCGAGGGACTGTACGAGGAAGTGCGGCAGATCGCGGTCGAGACCGGCGACACCGGCAGCGAGATGTTCGCGCTCTTCCAACTGGGGGCGGCGGCACAGCTGCGGGTCGACTACGGCGTCGCGCAGGAGTACTACGAGGAGGCGCTGCACGTCGCCAGGGCGTCGAACGCCGCGCCCATCGAGGCGCTGGCCCTGCGCGGCCTGGCCCAGCTGGCGGAGATGGTCGGCGACCGCGACCGGGCGCGCGCCTACTCCGACCAGGCCCGCCAGGCGCTCGACAAGAGATACAAGGACGGCTACCCCGAGCCCTCGCGCGGCGCCGACTCCGATCCGTTCCTGCGCCGCTGGATGCCATGACGCGCGCCGGATTTGGCCGCGCCGGAGCGGTCGAATAGGCTGACAGGTGAGGGGAGTACTTCCCAAGAGCCGTCCCGGTCAATACGGGCTTCCAGTGCGAAGTCCCCGGGCGGCCGCCCGCGGCCCGCGGGTGAAGGAGACCTCGGGTTTCGTGTCTATGCGAGTGCTGCCCGGAGGTCTCGATGAACTCATCCGTCGGCTCCCCATTGCTGTGGGCGATGACCATCGGCGCCGTCGTGGTGCTGCTCGTCCTCGACTTCGCGATCACGCGGCGGCCGCACGCGGTCTCCATGCGCGAGGCGCTCGGCTGGTCTGCCTTCTACATCGCGCTGCCGCTGGCGTTCGGCGGGCTGTTGTGGGCGCGCTTCGGCGGGACCACGGCCATGGAGTACGTCACCGGCTACGTGGTCGAAAAGTCGCTGTCGGTCGATAACCTGTTCGTGTTCATGCTGCTGCTGGCGGCGTTCGCGGTGCCCGCCGCGCTGGCGCAGCGGGTGCTGCTGTACGGGATCGTGGGCGCGCTCGTGCTCCGCGGGGTCTTCATCGCGATCGGGGCCGCGGCGCTGCACGCGTTCGACTGGGCGTTCCTGCTGTTCGGCGCGATCCTGCTCGTGACCGCGGTCAAGATCATGCGCGATGCCGTCAGCGGCCACGGGCAGGAGGTCGACGTCTCGTCGCTGCGCTCGATCCGGCTGCTGCGGCGCGTCATGCCGGTGACCGGCGACTACCGGGGGCCGCGGCTGACGGTCCGCGACGGCGGCCGCCGCGCGCTGACGCCGTTCGCGCTGGTCGTTGTCGCCGTGCTGGCCACCGACGTGGTGTTCGCCGTCGACTCGGTGCCCGCGGTGTACGGCGTGACCGGCGACCCGTTCCTGGTCTTCGCCACCAACGCGTTCGCCCTGCTCGGGCTGCGCGCGCTGTACTTCGTGCTGCGGGGCGCGCTGTCCAGGCTCGTGCACCTCGGCTACGGGCTCGCCGCGATCCTCGGCCTCATCGGCGTCAAGCTCGTGCTCCACTGGGCGCACGACAGCTGGCCCGCGGTGCCCACGATCCCCACCACGGTCTCGCTCGGCGCCATCGCGCTGATCCTCGCGACGGTGACCGTGACCAGCCTGCGCGCCACGCGCGGCGGGCCGGGCGAAGCCCCCGTGGAGTCCGGCCGGCCGGGCCGGGACCAAGACCAGGAGCGGCGACCCGCCCGCCCGCGAAGATGACCGGCGGAGCCGCGCCGGCGCGGCGACGACGGGCCGGCGCTCAGAGCGGACGGGGGCGCACGTCGGTGCCGCCGCAGCCGATCTCGCCGGCGACGGCCGCGGCGCCGCCGACAGCGGCCAGCGCCTCGAGCCGCACGTAGCGGGCCGTCGCCGGCCGGAACCGCGCGCGCTTGAGCGTGTGGTCGCCGGCCCAGGTGCCGCGCGTCACCTCCCTGAACGTCGTGCCGTTGACGCTTACCGACACGCTGTAGGCGGTGATGTTGCCCTCGGTGATGAACGTCTCGAACGAGAAGTCGGCCGCGGTGTTCTGGCGGGGCAGGTAGGTGAGCGTGTCGAGGCGGGAGAACACCCGGCCCAGGTCGAGCGTGACCGCCTGGGGGAGCGGCTCGGCCGACGTCCACAGCGTCTGGTCCGCCTGGCCGTTCCACCCGAAGTCGCTGTGCCCGTCCACGGCCGCGGCCGCCGGTCCGCCGGTCGCCGTCGCCGCGACCGGGGTGACGGGGTGCCGCACCACGTCCGGTTGCGCCGGCAGCGGGGGCCGGGATCGGTCGGGCCGCCAGCGGGCCCCGACCTCGTGCAGCGTGTCGACGACGCTCTGGTCGAGCAGGCCCCGGGTGTTCGGCGGGCAGTTGAGGATGAACGTGCAGTAGCGCGGCTCGAGCACCTTCAGGTGACCGTCGACGATCTGCTCGGCGGTGAGCACGTTCGACGGGGTCGAGGGATGCCAGAACCACCCGGACGGCGAGATCGTCTGGCCCTGCGAGGCGGCGTAGGTGTTGCCCGGCGGGCAGAAGACGCCGCCCTTGGGCTCCTCGATGAACAGCAGGTCGGCGTCCCACGGCACCGTCAGCCCGTTCAGGTCGAACACGAGGCAGTCGGGCTGCAACGCCGCCACGTGCTCGCGGATCTCCGCCCACGGGATCGTCTGGTGGTTGAACGACCAGTGCCACGCCCAGCCGTCGAAGATCAGCATCGGGATCGGCCCGTACCGCGTGAGCAACTCGGTGAGCTGGTTCTTGGCGAAGTCGATCATCTCGCGGGTGATCGTGACCTGGCCGAAGTCGGGCGGGCCGACGCCGTTGGTGCGATCCCAGATCGAAAAGTACAGGCACGGCGTGACGCCCCGGCGGCGGAAGGCGTCCATGTACCGGCGCACGATGTCGTGCCGGTACCCGCTGCTCATCACGCTGTAGTCCGTGTACTTCGACGGCCACAGGCAAAAGCCGTCATGGTGCTTGGCGGTCAGCACGGCGAACTTCATCCCGGCCGCCTTGGCCGCGTCGGCCCACTGCCCGCAGTCGAGCTCCGCCGGGTTGAACGACATCGGGTCCTGGAACGGATCGACCCATTCGACGTCGTGGAAGGTGCCCATGTTGAAGTGGATGAACATCCCGAAGCGCCAGTCGACGAAGCGCCGTTGCAGGGCGTACCGGTTGCCCCTGGCGGCGGCGGCGCCGGCGGCCGTCGCGGGCAGCGCCGTGGCCGCGGGCAGCGCCGAGGCGGCGAGCGCGCTCGCCGTCAGCGTCGTCATGAAGGTCCGTCTGCGCATGATCGCTTGACCTCAGTGCCGTGCGTACGAGGGGGAGGGGACGTCCGAGACCGGCACGCCGCCGCGCTGGGCGCCGACGGCGACCAGGCTCGGCGGGCCGAGCGAGACGTCTCGTTCCGCGATGACCGCGAGCGCGAGCGTGTTGTGCCCCTGCCGGCGCAACAGCCCGGCCGGCAGCGCGAAGTCGGTCTGCGGCCCGATGTCCGCGCCGTACAGCCCGAGGTTCCACCCGTTCAGGAAGAACATCACGCGGGCCCCTCGCGGGATCTCGCCGCCGAACCGCAGCGCCACGGCCGTGTCCTGGCCCTTGGGCAGGTCGAGCCGGAAGCCGGTGCGGAACCACGTCACGCCCGCGCGCACCGCGCCGGGCGCGGCGCCCCCCGACGGCGCGGCGGCCCACGACCGGTCGGGGTAGCCGGGCAGATGCCAGCCGGTGCGCTCGCCGTACAGGCCGCCGGTGTTGAGCGGGCCGCGGACCCGGTCGGTGAGGTCCTCGCCGCCCGCCGCGCCCTGGATTCGCCACGAGATCGGCGCGCTCGCGGTCGAATCGGGGCCGGTGACCGAGGCGCCGACCAGCCCGCGGGGCTGCTTGTGCCGGTTCTCATCCGCGGTCCAGTCGTCGTTGTGTCCCATGTTCTCCACCAGTACCGACAGCGTGGCCGGCCGTCCCTGGCCGAGCAGGCCGGACGGGATCGGGAACTCGCCGCGCCCCGGGCTGGGGTTGACCGGCGCGTCGGCGTCGGCCTCGACGCCGCCCGCCGCCGAGCCGAGGTACCGGCCGTTCAGCCAGACCAGGTAGCGGCCGCGCTTGCCGGTGATCGCGTTCAGGGAGACCGTGGTCTCCCCGCCGGAGGCGGTGAAGCGGCCGCGGTACCACACGCTCCCGTAGTGGAAGCCGTAGTCATCGGCGAACAGCACCGGCTGGGTCAGCGGCGCGAACGGGCTCTCGCTGGTGGTCTTGTCGGCCACCGTCCACCGCGAGTCGTCGAACCCCGGCGCCGCCTCGGGCGCCTCGGCCCGGGTCCGCCACCCGCTCAGCGCGGGCAGCCGCACGGCCCGGGGTCCCGGCAGCGCGCCGAGCAGCGAACCGCTGGAGGTCGCGCGTACCGCGACCGGCGCGCCGTTCACGGTGAGCCGCGACCCCGGCCCGAACACCTCGACGGCGCCCGCCCGGGCGGTGTCGGCGCGCAGCGCGATGGTGCCCCGGTGCGCGCTCGCCGAGCGCAGCAGCGACGTGCCCCGCACCAGCACCGGGCCGCCGTCGGTGCGCGCCCGCCAGAACGTCGCCGCCGTCGCGTCGGTGCCGAGGAGCAGCAGCAGCGGGCGCCGCCCGCCCCCGGTGACCAGCACGCGGGACAGGCCGCGGTGGGTGTAGTCCAGCGTGAGGTCGCCGGAGCCGGAGTCGTACGACGAGGTCACCGATCCGTCGCCGGCGAGCACGCTGACGTTCGGCCGCGCCGCGTAGCGCAGCACGGTCCTGCCGGGCTCGCCGTCCCGCCCGTACAGCAGCGCCACGTCGCGCCCGGCGACGAAGGCGTGGGTCATGATCTCCGAGCTCGACACGACGAGGCGCTGGCCGCCCATGTCGTAGCCGGCGACGAGCACCTTGGCGTCCCGCCCGTTCAGCCGTACCGGCAAGGCGTAGCGCCCGTCGGGAGCCGCCCAGTCGAGGGTGGTCACATCATCGGACGTCGCGGCCCGGTCGGCGTGCCGGACCAGGGCGAACTGGGTGCCGGTGTCGGGGTTGGCGCGCGCAGCCGTGCTGATCGCGGCGTCGCCGGAGGCCGGTCCGGCCACGGCGTCGGTCTTGGTCAGCGGCGCCACCGCCCGCAGGAAATAGCTCTGCCGCTTGAATTCGTCGTACTTGGCCGTCAGCTGCCGGTTCTCCGTGATCTGCGCGCCGTAGTCGTAGGAGGTGTAGACGTCGTTGGGCTGCGACAGCCAGCCCCAGTTGGTGCCGCCGAAGCCCATGTAGTAGGCGAACGCGGTGGCGCCGCTGTTGATCAGGTTGTTCTTGTGGAAGTACTTCATGTAGCTCACGCCGGTCAGCTCGCGGCACTTGTCGTAGCCGGCGTTGTTGAGGTCGATGGCCCCCGCCTGGTACTCGGCCGCGAAGCCCGGCGTGTCGTCGCGCGGCCGTTCGGTCACGCCCTCGCCCCAGGGGCCCCACGTCGTGTCCGGGTTGGGGCAGTCGAAGGACTGCGGGTAGTCGTCCACGCCGAGGATCTGCACCGCGCCCAGCCCGCTCGACCAGTCGGTGGTCCACGACGCCGCGTCACAGCACTGGTTGTGCGTGATCGGCACGTCGATCCCGTCCGCCCGCGCCTTGGCCTGGATGTCGGCCATGTACTGCCGGTCGGTGTTCGCCGCGTACTCGTTCTCGGCGTTGTAGAGCACCACGGACCCGCCCCGGGTGACCTGATGCCTGGCGAGGATCGGGTCGATGTGGCCGAGCCAGTCCCGGTAGGCGGCGGTGTATCCGGGCGCGCTGGTGCGGGCGCGGCCAGGCACGTTCTTCAGCCAGGCCGGGAAGCCGCCGCCGGTGGCCTCCGCGTTGATGTACGGGCCGGGACGCGCGATGACGTACAGCCCGACGTCCTCGGCGGTGCGCAGCAGCCGGTCCACGTCGCGGACGCCGGTGAAGTCGTAGACCCCGGCCTTGGGGGAGTGGTACGCCCAGTTGAAGTAGATCGAGACCGCATTGAAGCCCTCGGCCTTGAACTTCTCCATGACGTCGCGCCACAGGTCGGGGCTGGGCAGCCGGAAGTAGTGGAACTCGCCCGCCTGCAGCGCCACCCGCCTCCCGTCGATCATGATGGAGTAGCGGTCGTAGGTCACTTCGTGCACCTTCGCGGCCGCCCGCGCGGCCGTGCCCGGCGCGTTCCGGCCGGGTGTGATCGACCACCCCACCGGCACGATCATGGCGAGGGCCGTCAGGACGGTGACCAGACGGCGCATGGTGGTGGCGGTCCCCGTGGTGGCCGCGGTCCCCCGGCTGCCTCTCATTTCTGTGGTCCTTCCTCGGCGGACGTACGCGTGTGCGAGGTGTCCCGCCCCGGAGGAGTCGAGAGGGGCGGGACACCGGTCCGCGGGTTACTTGATGGAGAAGGTGCTGATCCGGATGTCGCCGGAGAACACGAGGTACACGTCGTGGCGGCCGGTGGCGCCGCGCAGCGCCGCCGTCGTGGTCGCGTAGGTGTACTTGTCGCCGGTGGCGGCGACGGTGGCGGTGCCCACGAGCCGCCCGGTCGGCGAGCCGAGCCGGATCTGGATCGATCCGCTGCCGGCGCTCGCCTTCGCCGTCCGCGCCGTGAACGACGTGGCGCCCGACCGGCCGCCGCCGAGCACGGCGTCGGCGAACTCCACCCACTGGCCGGACCCGCTCGCGCCGACCGCGGTGCCGGTCGCCTTGCTCTCGTCGACCAGCCGTACGCCGGAGTAGTCGTCGAAGTCGATCGCACGGGTGGCCCTGGACAGGTCGCGCGCCGGGATCGTCTCGCCGCGCACGCCGAGCCTCGCGCGCTGCCGGATGTCCGCCGACGACGCGCCCACCATCAGGTCGTAGTCGCCGGACTCGACCACCCACCTGCCGCGGGTGACGTCCCAGTGCGCGAGGTCCGCGGCGCGCAGGGTCAGCCGTACGGTCTTGGTCTGGCCGGGCCGCAGGCTCACCCGCTGGAAGGCGCGCAACTGCCGCAGCGGCTGCTTGTCGCGCGACGCCCGCTGGCGGGTGTAGAGCTGCACGACCTCGTCGCCGGCGACCTTGCCGGTGTTGGTCACGTTCACGCTGACCGTCACCGTGCCGTTGGCCCCCGTCGACGCGGCGCTCGTGCGCAGCCCGGCGTACTTGAACGTGGTGTAGGAAAGGCCGTAGCCGAACGGGTAGAGCGGCGTGCCCCGGTAGTAGAGGTACGTCCGGTCCGACTTGACGATGTCGTAGTCGAGAATGTCCGGCAGGTCGGCGTCCGACCGGTACCACGTCTGGGTCAGGTGCCCGCCCGGGTTGACGTCGCCGAACAGCACGTCGGCGAGCGCGTGGCCGGTCTCGGCTCCCGCGTGCGTCGTCCACAAGATCGCCGGGACGTTCCGCTGCGCCCAGTCGATCGTGGTCGGGTAGCTGTTCTCCAGCACCATGATCGTGTTCGGGTTGGCGGCGCGGACGGCCTTGAGGAGGTCTTCTTGGCCCTCGGCCAGTGCCATGGTGGTCCGGTCGTGGTCCTCGCGGCCGTTGATGAACGGCATGGACCCGACCACGACGACCGCCGCGTCGGCGTCCTTGGCCGCCGCGACCGCGCTGTCGACGCCGCTGCTGATGGTCTCCTTGGTGAACTCGGTCGCCGCGTCGGGGGTGGCGGCGCCCAGGTTGAGCGTGCCGTCGGCCTGCAGCGTGAGGTAGTGGTTCGGCGTGAACCAACTGGCGAGCGTCTCGTAGCCGGCGTAGCGGATCACGTAGTTGCCGTTGGGTCGCTGCTCCAGCTTGAACTGCTGCTGGACGAACCAGCCGCTCGGCTGGACCTGGTCGTTGACGAAGTTCGCGAAGTTGTAGCCGACGTACTTGCCGTTGGCGGCGCTGCGCAGCGCCAGCACGCCCTGGCCCCAGTCGAACGCGTCGAACTGGGCGGTGGCGTCGGCGGTCGTCGCGCTCTCGCGGATGACCGCGCCGCCGTCGCCGCCGCCGGCGGTGACGTACTTGCCGGTCGCGACGTCCTTGAGCGCGATGCGGTCCACGCCCTCGCTGGCGTTGACGGTGGCGCCGCCGCCGAGCCGCTCCTTGATGCCGTCCAGGGGGGTGACCTGGTACGGGAGGTTCGCGGAGTACCAGTCGGTGTACAGCGTGTTCTCGAGCGGGCCGACGACCGCGATCTTCTTGGTCTTCGCCGGGTCCAACGGCAGCGTCGCCGCGCCGTCCTTCCCGGCGGAGTTCTTCAGCAGCACCTGGGCCGCGGCCGCGGTCTGCCGGTTGAGCCGCTGGTGGGCCTGGCTGTTGATGACCGAGGCGTCGATCGCGCCGTACGGGCCGCCGCCCGGGTCGAACTCGCCCAGCCGGACGCGGACCGACAGGATGTGCCCGACGGCGGTATCGATGTCGGCGGTCGTCAGCAGGCCCTTGGCGAGCGCGTCCTTGATCGCGTTCACCGTGTTGGCGCCGTTGCCGTTGTCGACGGTGAAGCTGTCCGTGCCGGCCTTGACGATCGCGGCGTCGCCCTCGGTGAAGTTCGGGTAGTAGTGGGTGTTCCAGTTGGGGTCGGTGCCGGACCCGGCCAGGCTGTCGGGCAGGCCGGCGTCGGTCACGTTGAGCAGGTCCTTGTCCGTCCAGGACCGCACGACCGTGCCGAGATCGGGGTTGACCGCGTTCGGCCGCCCGTTGACCAGGTTGTAGGCCGACATGACGCCGGTCGCCGCGTTCGCCGAGATGGCCGGGCGGAACGCCTGCCGGTCGTACTCGTTGAGCACCCGCTCGCGCAGTTGCACGTCGGAGGTGGCTCGGGAGACCTCGTTGTTGTTGGCGAGGTAGTGCTTCAGCGTCGGGGCGGTCAGCAGGTGGCCGGGCCGATCGCCCTGCAGGCCCCGTCCGTACGCGGTGGAGATGGCTCCGGTGAGCGTGGCGTCCTCGGAGTAGCCCTCCTCGTTGCGGCCCCAGCGCGGGTCGCGCAGCAGGTTGACGACGGGAGCCCACACGTTGAGCCCCCACAGCTGCCGCTCGTCGTTCGTCGAGTGGTAGCCGCGCGCCTCGGTGCCGACGACCTTGCCGACCCGCTTGATCAGCGCCGGGTCCCAGGTGCTGGCCAGCCCGACGGCCTGGGGGAACACGGTGCCCTTGGCGTAGATCTGCTGGCCGGCGGCGTCGCTGGTCCACGCGTACCCGTGGAGCGCCTCGGTCCCGGTCTTGAACGCCTTGATGCCGAGCCGCGGGATGGCCGGCTGGTACTGGTGCAGCAGCGAGACCTTCTCATCCAGGGTCAGCCGCTGCAGCAGGTCCTGGACGCGTGTCGCCACCGGCAGGCCGGGATCTTGGAACGGGTGCGTCGCGCGCGCCGTGGCCGCTCCCGGGGACAGCAGCGAGATCGCCAGCAGCAGCGCGGCCGCCAGCGCGATGGGAGTCCTGCGACTCCTTATGTGATGCCTCTGTGTTCGGGGTGGGTCGAGGGCCATGAAGGTCCTCCCTGATGCGTACGGACAGGGAAGTCGAAGCGCTTCGACTATCCGGTCGCGAAGATGAACGTCACACACCCGGGGGAATGTCGTCAAGGCCCAAATCACCCGGTCTTCCCGCACGGTGGCCGCCGCGGGACTTGTGCTTTAGTAGGCCCAAGGTCTAAGTTCTGGGCTATCGAAGCGCTTCGACATCCGCTTCGGCGCGGACGGGGGCTCATGGTCACGATTGCGGACGTCGCCCGGCACGCCGGGGTCTCACCCAGCACGGTCTCGTACGTGCTCAGCGGGAAGCGATCGATCTCCGAGCGGACGCGCAGTCGTGTCGAGGAAAGCATCAGCGCCCTCGGCTACCACCCGCACGCCGGAGCCCGGTCGCTTGCCAGCAGCCGCGCCAACGTGATCGCGCTGGTCCTTCCGCTGCGCACCGACATGCACGTGCCGATCCTCATGCAGTTCGCCACCTCCGTGGTGACCGGCGCCCGCGAGCATGACCATGACGTCCTGCTGCTCACCAACGACGAGGGCCCCGACGGCCTGCGCCGCGTGGCCAGGTCCGCGCTGGTCGACGCCGTCATCGTCATGGACATCGAGCTCAACGACAGCCGCGTCCCGGTGCTGCGCGAGATCGGGCTGCCGGCCGTGCTGATCGGCTTTCCGGCCGACCCGGCCGAGCTGACCTGCGTCGACTGGGACTTCGTCGCGGCCGCCGCCCGCTGCGTCGACCATCTGGCCGATCTCGGACATCGCGAGATCGCCTTCCTCGGCCCGCCCAGCGCCGTGTTCGCCCGCGGCACCGGTTTCGCCCAGCGCACCACCTCAGGTTTCGAGTCGACCGTTGCCCGCCGCGGCCTGCGCGCGACCGTCCGCCCCTGCGAGCCCTCGCACAGCGCGGTCCGCGACACCGTCAAGCGCCTTCTCGACGACCACCCGGGCCTCACCGGCCTGGTGATCCACAACGAGGCCGCCGTCGCCCCGCTCCTCGAAACCCTCCGCGGCCTCGGCCGGCACGTCCCCCAGGACATCTCCGTCGTGGCCATGTGCCCCGAAGACCTCGCCGGTCAGGTTGTGCCCCGGCTGACGGCGGTCCCCATCCCCGCCGAAGAGATCGGCCGCCGCGCCGTCGAGCTCCTCATGAGCAAGCTCGACCACCTCAGCGTTCCGCCCGCCACCCTCATCGCCCCCCACCTCCTCCCGGGCGAAAGCACCGCCGCCCCGCCCGCCGACAGTTAGCCGCCAATCAGGCCCGCACGACCAACATCATCGTGCTCCGAAGCCCCGTCCAGTCCCTGTTCCGTTCTAAGGCGAGAACTCTCACTGCTTCCGATAGCTCCAGGGATGGCTTCCGGAACGCAAAACTGGCGGTAAGAGCATGAGCCATCGGCCAGGGTGAGACGGGCGTTGTGTGTGGACGTCTACTCGGTTGACTTTGGATGGCGTGTCGATGCGACGACGACCCAGACGGTGCGTTTGAAGTCGTCAACCAGGTAGAAGATCCGGCCTCCGCCTGTGACCTCGATTTCCCACTGCTCTAACGCCCGACCGTCGAAGGTCCGGGTGGCGAGATCTCCTCGCAACCGCGTATGGCGTTTGTCTTCAGCGGGTCGCGGATTCGATCGCATGAGCTCGTATGCGGCGCGCGTATTGCCCGCTGCCTGGCGGCAGAGTTCCTCCCACCCCTTGGCGGCGTCGTTGGTCCCGAACCTGACATCCCATTCGCCGTCGACGGCGGGAGGGGCGACCCGCTCCTTGCGCTTTGGACTCACGATCGAGGGGGTTCCGGCACGGGCCCGTGATCGGTGCCGTCGAGCGGCTCGGTGAGGGCACGATGCAATTCCGGGTCGGCATGGACCTCGGCGGTCCTGCGCCATGCCGTGATGACGGGTTCCAGCGGCGCCATATTGTCGAGCTCGGCGCATGCGTTCGCGGTCTCGACCAGTTCGATCAGGAACTCCCGGACCGCTTTGGCCGGGAGGAAGCGCACCCAGGGAAAGACCTCGGGAAGAGCCAAGAGAAGGGCGCGAGCGCCCTCGTCGTGCTTCATCAACGAGACAAAAAGGCGCGTGGTCGTGCTCATGGCCTCGGCCTCGGCGTCGGCCCGGTCGGCCGACTCCAAGATGAGGTCCTCACCGTCACGGCGGGCGAGCCGCAGCCTGCGCCGGTTGTCTTGTGTCAGCTTGCCGACGGTGGCCCTCGGGTGCTGGATGAGTTCGGAGAAGGGCACCTTGGTTGTACTCACCGCCCCATCATATCGAAGACCTTTGAATTACTTCAAAGGTTGCGACGGCGGTGGTCGGTGAGGGAGAGGACGAGGGCGGCGGTGACGAGGAGGGCGGCGGCCAGGGCGGTGCCGCGGACGCCGGTCGCCGGGAGGAGGAGGCCGCCGACGAGGGCGCCGCCGCCGATGCCGACGTTGAACGCGGCCGAGGTGCCGGCCGAGGCGATGTCGGTGTTGCCCGGCGCGACCTGCAGCACCCGCACTTGCAGGCCGGCGACCATGCCGGGCAGGCCGACGCCCATGAGGGCGAGCGAGCCGATGGTCGCGATCTGGTGGGTGCCGAACGCGTACAGGCCGAGGAAGGCGGCGGCGAGCAGCGCGATGGACGCGATCATCGTGATCCGGGGGCCGCGGTCCACCACGGCGCCGACGGCCATCAGGCCGGCGAAGTCCACCGCGCCGTAGATCAGCAGGAGCGGGCTGATCGACGCGGCGGAAAATCCGCTCACCTCCGTGAGGTAGACGGTGATGTAGGTGAAGACCGTGAAGAACCCGCTGATCGTCAGGGCGGTGGTCACCACGAGAAGCCAGTACCGGCGGGCGTCCGGGCTGTCCGCGGTCGCCGCGTGCGACTCGCCGGGGTCGCCGGCCGGCAGCAGGGCGGCGAGCGCGAGGCAGGCGAGCACGCCGAGCCCGCTCAGCACGAGGAAGGAGATCCGCCAACCGGCCTGCTGGCCCAGCCAGGTGCCGGCGGGCACGCCCAGGACCACGGCGAGCGAACCGCCCGCGAACACCACCGAGGCCGCCCGGCCGCGGACCCGCGGTGAGAACAACCCCGCCGCGGCCACCACGGCCACCGGCCAGAAGACGGCCTGCGACAGCGCCATGACCACCCGGGCGCCGAGCAGCATCCAGTAGTCGACGGCGGCGACCGAGATCCAGGTCGTCACCACGAAGACCGACAGCAGGACGGGGAGCAGCACGCGGCGGCGCGTCCGGGCGGTCAGCCGAGTCAGCGGCACCGAGACCACGGCCACGGTCAGCCCGTACCCGGTCACCAGCAGCCCGACGGCGGACAGCGAGCGGTCCAGGTCCGCCGCCATGAGCGGGAGCAGGCCGACCGGCAGGTTCTCGGTGGTGCCGAAGCAGAACGCCCCCAGCGCCAGCGCGCCCACCGCCAAGACCCCGCCGCGCGGAGTTCGGACCCTCGCGTGATCTTGCGATGGGGCCCGCCCCCGCTGCCGGACTGGCCCGCCGGCGCCCCGCGTCATCGCCTCATGGGGTGACGGCGTTCGCGGCGATCACGTCCCGGTACCAGTGGGCGCTGTCCTTCCAGGTGCGCTCCTGCGTCTCGTAGTCGACATGGATCAAGCCGAACCGCTTGGAGTAGCCGTAGGACCATTCGAAGTTGTCGAGCAGCGACCAGGCGAAGTAGCCGCGGACGTCGACGCCGTCGGCGCGCGCCGCGCCGACCGCCGCGATGTGATCGCGCAGGTAGGCGATCCGCGCGTCGTCGTGCACCCGCCCGTCGGCCTCGACCTTGTCGTCGAAGGCCGCCCCGTTCTCGGTGATGACGATCGGCAGGCCGGGGTGGTCGCGGTGCAGCCGCCCCAGCAACTCGGTCAGCCCGGTCGCGTCGATGGGCCAGCCCATCTCGGTGTACGGGCCCGGCAGCGGCAGGAACTCGACGTCGTCGCAGGCCACCCACGGCGAGCCAGGGCCGAAGCCGTGGCCGTCCGACGTCGAACGCGCGCCGGTGCCGGCCCACCGCCGCACCTGTACGGGGGCGTAGTAGTTCAGGCCGAGCACGTCGATCGGCGCGGCGCTCGCCGCCTCGTCGCCGTCGCGTACGAAGGACCAGTCGGTGACCTCGGCGGTGTCGGCGAGCAGGTCCTCGGGGTAGGCGGCCCGCAGCATCGGGCCGAGGAAGACCCGGTTGGCGACGGCGTCGACCCGCCGTGCCGCCTCCGCGTCGCCGCGCACCTGATGCAGGTTGAGGGTCACCGAGTGCAGCGCGGTGGGGGAGACCACGCCGCGCAGCGCCCGAACGGCGAGGCCGTGGCCGAGGTTGAGGTGGTGGGCGGCGGCGAGGGCCGCGGCGGGTTCGGTGCGGCCCGGCGCGTGCACGCCGGCCGCGTAGCCGAGGAACGCCGTGCACCACGGCTCGTTGAGCGTGGTCCACGTGTGGACGCGGTCGCCGAGCGCCCGCCCGATCTGCTCGGCGTACTCGGCGAAGCGCAGCGCCGTGTCGCGGACCGGCCAGCCGCCGGCGTCCTCGAGCCGCTGGGGGAGATCCCAGTGGTAGAGCGTGGCGACGGGCGCGATGTCACGTTCCAACAGAGCGTCCACGAGCCTGGAGTAGAAGTCGACGCCCTTGCGGTTGAGGCGCCCGCCGGGCAGCACCCGCGGCCAGGAGATGGAGAAGCGGTAGGCCTTCAGCCCGAGTTCCGCCATCGCAGCGACGTCGGCCGGCCAGCGGTGGTAGTGATCGTCGGCCACGTCGCCCGTGTCGCCCGCGAGCACCTTGCCGGGCGTGTGGCTGAAGGTGTCCCAGATCGACGGCTCGCGGCCGTCCTCGTCGGCCGCGCCTTCGATCTGGTACGCCGCGGTTGCCGAGCCCCACAGGAAGTCGGCGGGGAACTGGACGCTGGCGCCGTTGGACATTACCGGGCCTCCTCGAGCGTGACGACCAGCGTGTCGGCACTGGCCTGGACAACCGTCCCATGGTCGCATCCTGAGGCCGTGCCGCCCTCGACGGCGGCGACCCGGGAGATGCCCACGAGCATGAAGCGCCAGGTGGGAGAGGTGCCCGTCGCCTCCACTCGAATCACGTTGTTTTCACGGGTGGTCACGAACGTGGCGGCGGCCTCGTCGCCGCCCGCCGCCGGCGCGGCGGGCACGACGGTGGTGACGCGGGCGCCGTCGGCG
This sequence comes from Streptosporangiaceae bacterium, assembly GCA_035765195.1. Classification (GTDB taxonomy): domain Bacteria; phylum Actinomycetota; class Actinomycetes; order Streptosporangiales; family Streptosporangiaceae; genus CALAED01. The sequence goes on along the minus strand of DASTYC010000027.1, from coordinate 37,615 downwards.
ATCTCGTAGGCCCGCAGCGTCACCCCGTCGGCGTAGTCGTAGTCGGGCCGGTCGTCGACCGCGCCCTCCGGAATCACCGCGCCCGGCCGCACCAGCAGCGGCACGCTCAGCACGGAGTGGTTCTCCCGCACCCAGCCGGGGCCGCGCACCTGCCGCCCGGTCAGGTAGTGCGTCCAGGTGCCCGCCGGCACGTAGTACGAGACGTCCCCGCCGGCGGTGAACACGGGCGCCACCAGCAGGTCGTCGCCCAGCATGTACTGCCGCTCCAGGTGCGTGCAGGCCGGGTCGCCGGGGAACTCGACGACCATCGCGCGCATGATCGGGATGCCCTCGGTGTAGACCTGGCGGGCCGCGCCCGCGATGTAGGGCATCAGCCGCATCTTCAGCCGGGTGAACGTCCGCAGCACGTCGACGGCCTCGTCGTCGAACTGCCACGGCACCCGGTAGGACTCGTTGCCGTGCAGCCGGCTGTGCGACGACAGCAGCCCGAAGGCGATCCACCGCTTGAACAGGGCCGCGTCCGGGGTGCCCTCGAAGCCGCCGATGTCATGGCTCCAGTAGCCGAACCCCGACATGCCGAGGGAGAGCCCGCCGCGCAGGTTCGCGGCCATGGCCTCGAACGTGGACTCGGTGTCGCCGCTCCAGTGCACGGGGAAGCGCTGGTTGCCCGCGGTCGCCGAGCGGGCGAACACGATCGCCTCGCCCTCGCCGCGACGCTTGCGCAGCAGTTCGAAGACGGTCTCGTTGTACAGGTAGGTGTAGTAGTTGTGCATCCGTTCCGGGTCGGAGCCGTCGAAGTACACCACGTCGGTCGGGATGCGCTCCCCGAAGTCGGATTTGAAGCAGTCGACGCCCATGTCGAGCAGCGCGTCCAGCTTGGCCGCCCACCACTCGCGCGCCTCGGGGTTGGTGAAGTCGACGACCGAGCAGCCCGGCTGCCACAGGTCCCACTGCCACACGTCGCCGTTCGGTCGCTTCAGCAGGTAGCCGCGCGCCTGACCCTCGGCGAACAGCGGGGAGCGCTGCCCGATGTAGGGGTTGATCCACACGCAGATCCGCAGGCCCTTGTCCTTGAGCCTGGCCAGCATCGCGCGCGGGTCGGGGAAGACGCGCGGGTCCCACTCGAAGTCGCACCAGTTGTATTCGCGCATCCAAAAGCAGTCGAAGTGAAAGACCGACAGCGGCAGGTTCCGTTCGCTCATCCCGTCGATGAAGCGGGTCACCGTCGCCTCGTCGTAGGACGTCGTGAACGAGGTGGACAGCCACAGCCCGTACGACCAGGCCGGGACCCGCGGCGGCCGTCCGGTGAGCGCGGTGTACTTGCGCAGGATCTCCTTCGGCGTCGGGCCGTAGATGACGAAGTACTCGAGCGACTGGCCTTCGACGCTGAACTGCACCCGCGACACCGCCTCGGCGGCCACTTCGAGCGACACGTTCCCCGGGTGGTTGATGAAGACGCCGTAGCCCGCGTTGGTGAGGAAGAACGGGACGTTCTTGTACGCCTGCTCGCTCGCGGTGCCGCCGTCGGAGTTCCAGATGTCGACGGTCTGGCCGTTCTTGACGAGCGGGCCGAACCGCTCGCCGAGCCCGTAGACGGCGGCGTCGACGTCGAGTTCGAGCTGCTCGCGCACGTAGTGCGGGCCCTCGTCGGTGTCGATGAACGCGGTGGCCTTCGGCATAATGGTCGTCAGCGTCCGGCCCCCGGCCGCGAAGTCGACGTGCCATTCGCCGTCGCGCCGCACCCGCACCGACAGCTCGCCCGAGGTGAGCCGCGCGGCGGACTCGTCGAGCGCCACGGCGACCTTGGGTGCGCTGCCCTGCAACGCGGCGTCCTGCAGTTCGAATTCGGGGCGCCGGGGCACCTCGCCGGCGAAGTGCGTGATCTTGACCCCGATGACGTCCGGCAGCGGCGACGAGTACGTGATCGTGACCAGCGGACCCAGGAGCGTGTCGACGCGGTGCCGGATCGGCCGGGTCGGCGCGTGCACCGTCAGCTTCCCGGGTTCTTCGGTGACGTCCCGCACCTCGACCGGATGCGCGGCGTGCACGCCCGGACGCATCCGCCAGTACCCATCGGTGAACTTCATCGACTGCCTTTCGATGCTCGGCTACTTGATCGCGCCGACCGTGATGCCGCGCGACAGGGTCCGCTGGAAGATCAGGAAGAAGGCGAGGGTGGGGACGATGCCGAGCAGCGCGGACGCGCTCGACATGGTGGCGTCCATGAGCCGCTGACCCTGCAGCACGCCGAGCGCGACGGAGACCGTCTGGTTCTCGTTGGAGACGAGCATGACCAGCGGGATCAAGAACTCGTTCCAGGTCCAGATGAAGTAGAAGACCAGCAGCACGATGATGGTCGGCCGCGCGATGGGCACGACGATCCGCCACAGGATCTGCCACCGGTTCGCGCCGTCGATGCGTGCCGCCTCCAGCAGCGGCCGGGGGAACGCCGCCAGCACGGAGGACAGCAGGTAGGTGCCGAAGGCGCTCTGGATCACGATGAAGACGATGATCACGCTGAGCCGGGTGTCGTACAGGCCCGCCTTCTTGAACAGGAAGTACAGCGGATAGACCAGCGACTCCTGCGGCAGCAGGTTCGCCATCAAGATCAGCACCAGCACCCACAGCCGGCCCCTGACCTTGCCGATGCCCAGCGCGTAGGCGTTGAGCACCGAAAGGAACACGCCCACGATCGCGACGGTGCCGCTGATCAGGACGCTGTTGATCAGCTTCTGCCCGTAGTCGACGCGAGTCCAGAAGTCCTTGAGGCCGTCGAGGTAGAGCCCGTCGGGCACTGACAGCGGCCCGTTGCTCGAGTACTCCTGCGGGGTCTTGAGCGCGTTGAACGCGACGATCACGAACGGGATCAGCATCATGACCGCGAGCACGATCAACGCGGCCAGCACCACGTAACTGGACGGGTCGCGCCGGGCGCGCCGCCGGGCCGGCCCGGGCCGCGGCCGGACCGCGGGCTGCTTCGCGGGCGCCTTGAGCAGGGTCACTGTTCCTCCAGGCTCTTGTTCTGCACGCGGATGAACCCGGCGGCCAGCACGATGGTGATCAGGGTGAGCACGGTGGCGATCGAGGCCCCGTAGCCGACGTCCGTCTTCTCGAAGAAGTTCTGATACGAGTAGTACGACGGCACGTTGGTGGCGCCGCCGGGTCCGCCCTTGGTGAGCACGTAGATCTGCGGGAACGACTTGAGCGAGTAGATGGCGGTGATCAGCAGCACCACGAAGATCTCCGGCCGGATCTGCGTCAGCGTGATGTGCCAGAACCGCCGCCACCACGACGCGCCGTCGATCTCGGCGGCCTCGTACAGGGACGGATCGACACGCTGCAGCCCCGACATGAAGATGACCAGCGGGAAGCCGATCTGGAACCAGACCATGACCACCATCACGCTCCACATGGCGGTCTTGGGGTCGCCGAGCCAGTCGTGCGCCAGCGAGTCCAGGCCGACGGCTTCGAGCAGCGCGTTGGCGGCCCCGCCCTCGGGGGCCATGATCCAGCTCCAGACGATCCCGGCGACCACGATGGGCAGGAGCTGCGGCAGGTAGATGCAGGCGCGCAGCACGCTGGCGGTGCGCGGCCCGAACCGCTTGCCGATGACCTCGGTCAGCACCGAGGCCAGCACCAGCCCGATGGCCGCCGGGATCAGCGACATCCCGAAGACCAGCGCGAACTGGTGCCGGAACGAGGCCCAGAACTCACTGTCCTCGGCCAGCTCGCGATAGTTGCCCAGGCCGATCCAGTCGGGGGTGCCGACCCCCGCCCACCGGGTGAAGCTGATCCCGATGTTCATCGCGAAGGGGATCGCGATGACGCCGATGAACAGCACCATCCCGGGGGCGAGGTAGGGCAGGTAGGCCAGCCGGTCGCGCGTTTTCACTTGGGCAGGCCGCTGTCGTAGGCCTTCTGCAGATCGGACAGGACCTTGTCAGGCGACGCGCTGCCGTTGATGAGCTTTTGCGTCTGCGACACGAGCGTGTCGTAGAAGCCAGGCACCGGCCAGTCCGGGTAGTACGCCAGCCCGTTGCGCTGCACAAGCGCGTTGTAGTTCTGGATCAGTTCCTTGGCCTTCGGGTCGCTCACCGTCGCCGCGTTCGCGGCGACCGGCACGCCGCCGCTGTTGGCCAGCGTGTTCTGCACGCCCTGCCTCATCGTGGCGTCGATGAACTCGTAGGCCAGGTCCTTGTTCTTCGAGCCCTGCGGCACCACCCAGATGTTGCCGCCCGAGCCGAGGGTCAACTGGCTGCCGGGCCAGGCGAAGGTGCCCCAGTCGAACTTGGCCTCCTTGGCGATCCGGCCGAACCACCAGCTGCCGGAGAACATCATGGGGAACTTGCCGGAGATGAAGGCCTGGCCGGCGTCCTCGGCCTTGAGGCTCACCGAGTTCTTGGCGATGTAGCCCTTCTTCACCCAGTCGGCGAAGGTGGTGGCGGCGTACGTCCAGGCCGGGTCGTGGAAGTCGACCTTGCCCGTGTAGCGCTCGTAGTTGCTGACCCAGGTGGAGTCGGCCTTGCTCAGCGCGAGCTGGTAGAGGTACTGCTGGCCCATGTACTCGGCGCCCGCGTTGGCCAGCGGCGTGATGCCCTTCCCGGCGAAGGCGTCGAGCGCGGCGGTGAACTCCTCGAAGGTGGCCGGCACCTTGATGTTGTTCTTCTCGAACGTGTCCTTGTTGTAGAAGACCTGGAGATACTCGGCGTAGTTGGGGATGCCGTACCACTTGTCGCCGCCCATGACGCCCCTGGCGTCGTACTTGGCGATCGTCTGCACGTTCGCCGGGATCACCCTGTCCCAGCCGTGCTTGCTCACCTGCGGCGTCAGGTCGGTGAGCAGCCCCTGCTTGGACAGCAGACCGGCGGTGGCGTTGCCCTTGTTGTACTCCATGATGTCGGGGGCGTCTTTGGAGTTGAGGACCATCGGCGCGGTCTTTTGGATCTGCTCGAAACCCTTCTCCTCGAACTTCACCGTCACGCCGGGGTGGGACGCCTGGAACTCCCTGATGGCCTGGTTCCAGGCGATGGCCATGGCGCTGTCGGGGCTTTCGTAATGCCAGAGCTTGAGCACCTTTGCCTGGGTGCCGCCGCCGGAGTCGTTCCCACCTCCGTCGTCGCCGCCGCACGCGGCGGCCGTCATGCCGAGGGCGGCGAGCGTCGCCAGCACCGCCACGCCTTTCCGTTTGCTGAACATCGGGAGCCTCCAGAGGTGGGGGTGAGGTCGAAGGTGATGAGAGGCCGATTGTCGAAGCGCTTCGACGAAGGCTTCGAACGGGACGCTAGGAGGTCCGGTGGGAGGTGTCAATAGCCACGTCGGCTCCACGGTGAGCCGCAATTAACACATCGGACATGCCGCCGAACCACCGCCGACACAGCCCGGTGTTTTCGTGGTCGCGACTCACGAAGTGAGGCGCGCCTAGGGTTCCGCCGCGGCTCGGCGGCCGCGGGACAGGACCGAGAGGCGAGGCGGGTGCCGACGGCGGCGGCCGTTCCACGGCGGGATAAAAGCCCGGGAGGTGGCCACCAGCCTGGCCGCGTCCGTGGCCGGGCCCCGTCCTGGAGGTCGCGATGTCCACGCACGACAGATACGGTCCGGAGGCGGCGTACGCGGTCGCGGCTGAGCGTGACCTGCCGACCGCGAAGTGGGACGAGGAGGTCGCGCGGGGGCTGGAGTACGGCCTGCCCGGCGCCGACTCGATCGTCGACCGTCGCATCCCCACGTTCTCGCGTGGCGAGCTGCCGCACTTCGCCGGGATCAACACGTTCCTCAAGGCGCCCTATGTCGAGGACGTGCGCCGCTGCGGCGACTACGACGTGGCGGTGCTGGGCGCGCCCTTCGACGGCGGCACCACGTACCGCTCGGGCACGAGGTTCGGCCCGCAGGGCATCCGCAAGATCTCGGCGCTGTACGGAACCTACAGCTTCGAGCTCGGCGTCGACCTGCGCGAGTCGATCACCATCGCCGACCTGGGCGACGTGTTCACGATCCCCGGCAACATCGAGAAGACCTTCGACCAGATCACCAAGGCCGTCTCGCACGTGTACGCGTCCGGCGCGCTGCCCGTCGTGCTCGGCGGCGACCATTCGATCGGCTACGCGACCGTGCGCGGGGTCGCCGCGCACCTGACCGGCAACCTCGGCATCATCCACTTCGACCGGCATGTCGACACGCAGGAGACCGACCTCGACGAGCGGATGCACACCACGCCGTGGTTCCACGCCACCGACATCCCCAACGTGCCCCCGCGCAACCTCGTGCAGATCGGCATCGGCGGCTGGCAGGCGCCGCGGCCCGGCGTGCGGGTCGGCCGGGAGCGCGGCACGACGATCATGACCGTGACCGACTGCGTCGAGATGGGCATCGACGCCGCGGCCGAGCGGGCCCTCGAGGTGGCCTGGCGGGACGCCGAGGCGGTGTGGTTGAGCTTCGACGTCGACTGTCTCGACGCCGCGTTCGTTCCCGGCACCGGCTGGCCGGAGCCGGGCGGGTTCCTGCCCCGCGAGGTCCTCAAGTTCATCCAGCTCATCGCCGACGCCGCGCCGCTCGCCGGGATCGAGGTCGTCGAGTGCTCCCCTCCCTACGACAACGCGGAGATCACGTCGCTGCTGGCCACCAGGGTCATCTGCGACACGCTCGGCTGCCTCGTCCGCTCCGGCCACCTGCCGGCGACATGACCCCCAGGAAGGACCGGTGCCATGCAGACTGAACGCCGGGGGATGAATCGCTTGTTCGGCGCGGTGATCGTCGTCGCCGCGCTCGTCCTGCCGGCCTGCGGGCCAGGGGGCGGGGGCGGCGGGTCCGGTGGCGGGGGCGGCGGGGCCGGCGATCCGATCGCCTTCGGGTTCAGCGCCTGGCCGGGCTGGTTCCCGTGGCAGGTCGCCCAGGAGCAGGGGCTGTTCGCGAAGAACGGCGTGCGGGTGGAGCTGAAGTACTTCGACAGCTACACCGACAGCCTGACCGCCCTCGCCAACGGCTCCCTCGACGCCAACAGCCAGACCCTGAACGACACGATCTCCTCGGTGGCGGGCGGCGCCGAGGAGGTCATCGTCCTCACCAACGACAACTCCACCGGCAACGACCAGATCATCGCCAGGTCCGGCATCGACTCCGTGGCCGAGTTGAAGGGCAAGACGGTGGCCGCCGAGCAGGGCACGGTCGACCACTACCTGCTGCTGCTCGCCCTGCGGCGGGCCGGGCTTTCCGAGCGTGACGTCACCTTCAAGCCGCTGCTCACCGATGCCGCGGCCGCGGCGTTCAAGGCGGGGCGGGTCGACGCCGTCGGAGTCTTCGCGCCGTTCACCTCGACGGCGCTGCAACTGCCTGGCAGCAAGGCGATCGCCACGTCCAAGTACTTTCCCGGCGCCATCCCCGATCACCTGGTCGTGCGGCCCGACCTGGTGAAGAAGGACCCGAAGACGGTCCAGGCCCTGGTGCGGACCTGGTTCGACACGCTCGCGTGGATCTCCGCCCATCCCGCTGAAGCGGTGAACATCATGGCCAAGCGGGCGGGGGTGGGCGTCGCCGACTACAAGGCGTACGACAAGGGCACGACGATCTTCTCCCTGCAGGACAACCTGAAGGCGTTCGCACCCGGGTCCACGGACGCCAACCTGGACTACCAGGCCAAGAAGATCTCCGACTTCCTGGTCGGCAGCAAGCTCGTCGACGCGCGGCCCGACCTCGACGGCCTGCTCGACGACAGCTTCGTCAAGGCCATGGGCGGCGCCGGATGAGCTCGCCCCAACGGACCGAGGAGCAGCGGCAGGCGCCGGGACGGATCCGGGCGAACGACGGCCGGGCGAACGACGGCCGGGCGGACTGGCCCCCGCTGCCGGCCCGCCGGGTGCGGCGGCCGAACACCTGGCTGGCGCCCGGCCTGGCGATCTCGCGCGGTCCGCGCTGGGCGCTGCGGGCGGCGTCGCTCGTCGTGCCGTTTCTCGTCTGGGTGGCGCTGAGCTGGACCGGGGCGGTCGACCCGACGTTCCTGCCCTCCCCGCGCGCCACCGTGGCCGCGTTCGCCGACATGGCCAGATCCGGTGAGCTGCTCACCGACACGCTCGCCAGCGTGCGCCGGGTGCTGTACGGCTTCGGCATCGCACTGGCGATCTCCGTGCCGGTCGGGTTCGCGATGGGCACCTGGGGGTGGGCGCTCGCCGCGCTGGAGCCGATCATCGGCCTGGTGCGCTACTGGCCGGCGAGCGCGTTCATCCCGCTGCTGATCATCTGGCTGGGGCTCGGCGAGCCGTCGAAGCTGGCGGTGCTGGTCCTCGGCGTGGTGTTCTTCAACACCTTGATGGTCGCCGACGCCGTCCGGCAGGTGCCGCGCCGGCTGCTCGAGGCGTCGATGACGCTGGGCGCCACCCCGGCGGTGCTCGTCAGGAAGGTGATGCTCCCGTACGCCCTGCCGGGCATCATCGACGCCGCCCGGGTGAACGCGGCGGCCGCCTGGAACTTCGTGGTGATCGCCGAACTGTTCGCGGCGACCTCGGGACTCGGCTACCGGATCGTACGGTCCCAGCGCTTCCTCCTCACCGACCGGATCTTCGCGGTGCTCATCGTCATCGGCCTCATCGGCATCGCGATGGACGTGCTGTTGCGGCTGTTCCGCGACCGGGTGGGGAGGTGGGCGGCGTGAACACCGAAATGAACACCGGTGTGACCACCGGTCTGCGGCTGGCCGGCGTGGCCAAGGACTTCCCCGCCGGGCGGCGCGCGACGCGGCGGGTGCTGGCCGACATCGACATCGCGGTCGCGCCCGGCGAGTTCGTGTGCGTGGTGGGAGCCAGCGGCTCCGGCAAGTCGACGCTGCTCGACCTGATCGCCGGGCTCAAGCCGCCCACCGCGGGCACGATCGCCTGGGACGGGGAGGCGGTGACCGGACCAGGCCCCGACCGCGGGCTCGTCTGCCAGACCGGCGAGCTGTTCCCCTGGCGCACGGTCGCCGCCAACGTCGCCTTCGGGCTGGAACTGCTGCCGATCTCGCGAGCGGAACGGGCGGCGCGGGTCGCGTGGTACCTGGAGGAGGTGGGCCTGACCGGCTACGCCGGCGCGCTGCCGGGCCGGCTGTCCGGCGGGCAGCGCCAGCGGGTCGCCATCGCCCGCGCGCTCGCCTGCGAGCCGCACGTGCTGCTGCTCGACGAGCCGTTCGGCGCGCTCGACGTGCAGACCAAGGAGGACATGCAGTTGTTCCTCAGGAATGTGTGGCAGGACACCGGCACGACCGTCGTCATGGTGACGCACGATGTGGCGGAGGCGGTCTTCCTCGCGCAGCGCGTGCTCGTGCTGGCCGGTCACCCGGGCCGGGTGGCCGGCGAGGTCACGGTCGGCCTGCCCGCCGACCGCGACCTGCTCACCCGCCGTACGCCCGAGTTCCTCGCGCTGCGCACCTCGATCGAAGACCTCCTCCGCCATCGCTAGGCGGCCGGTTGTTCGCCTGTTCTCCTCGTCCTCAGGTCGTCGTCCTCAGGTCGTCGGCGGGGCGACGACGGGGATGTCCAGGAAGTCGACGTTGTTGGCGTGCCCGTTGTCCTGGACGTTGTCAACGGAACGGACCTCGGCGCGTCCGGTCAGGTGGTCACCCGGGTTCAACGCGGTGGTGCCGGTGACCCTTATGGCGACGGGCTGCGCGGACAGGCCGGTGAGCGTGCACTCGAACCAGCCATCGGTCACGACGCGGCAGGTGCCGCCTTCGGCGACGATCCGCGGATCGGCCAGCGACGTGTCCAGATTGATCTGGAGCAGCGCGTCGGCCGTGGGCAGCGGGCCGTTGTTGCGTGCGGTGGCGACGATGGTGACCGGATCGCCGGCGACCATCGGGTTCGGCTCGGCGCCGACATCGACGGCCAGGTCCGCTGAATTGCCCGGCACATTGAGCACGGCCCCCGCGAAATTGTTGTCGGGCAGATCGAACTCGTTGTTACGGGCGGTGACCTGGGCCTCGGCGTCGACGCGTTCTCCGCGGATTCGCCGGGTCGCCTTGGCCTGGATCACGTACTCGCGAGACTCGCCCACGGCCAGGTCCCCGACCGGGCACTGCACGGCGAAGTCGTAGGTGCAGCCGTCCGGTGCGGAGACGAACGCGATGCCGTTGTCCAGGCCGCGCTCCAAGATCACCGAGAGCGCGGTCTCGTGTGCGACGCCCGGGCCGTTGTTGGTGACGGTGGCGCGGTAGGTCAGGGCGGGCTCGTTCACCAGGTCCGCGGCGGCCACGGTGTCCGGCGTCAGCGACAGGGTCGTTCCGACGTCGGCGCGCCGCTCGACGAAAGTGTCCTTTGTCAGCGTGTTGTTCCCCGGTACCGGGTCGGCCGGCGGGTCGTCTCCGGCGAACTCGACGGAGATGGTCGTCGAGAGGGTGGTTTCGTCGGCGTCGGGGCTCACGAACCCGGACAGGTCCAGGCTGATGGAGCGGACGAACGGGCAACTGAAGCCCTCGGCGGTTCTGGTGCAGGCGTTGGGGCTGTCCACCCGCACCTGCGGGTCGGGCAGCTGCGCACCGGGTTTGATGATCAAGACCGCGGGCGCGGTCCTGAGCGGTCCGTTGTTGGCCGCCCTGACGCCATAGCTCATCTCGGCGCCCGGTGCGACGGAGTCCCGCCAGTGGGACCAGCTCACCTCGAGATCGGCCTCGTTGGGGACGACGAGCGGACCGATGGGCTCTCTGCCCGGGCTGGGGTCGAGATTGCGGGCCCGCGCCTCCAGCGTGGCGCCCAGCCGGTCCCCGACCGTGGCGTTGACGACCTTGACGCGCACGGTCACCTTCTTCTGCTCGTCGCTGAGCACGGTGCCGAAGTGACAGCGGACGACCAGATCGCGCGCGCGGCACTGCCGGGACGAGACGGACTCCACCTTCACCCCGCCGGGCAGGCGCATGGTCGCGGTCGTGTCGTAGGCCTTGGGAACGGACTCGAACCCGCGGAACCACACCGTGCCCTCCCAGGTGATGACGGGAGCGGGCCGGTCGGCCGAGGGCGCGAGCACGACCTCCGGACTGACCTGGAGATCCGTCTCCATCTGGCCCGAAAGCTCGGCGCCGGCCGGTGCGACCAGGCCGGACCATGCGATGACCACCACGGACGACACGGCGAGCAGCCGCCGCAATGGTCGCATCACATCACGCATATTCACTTTCCCCCTGATTGGTCGGTAAAGATGACCTGTTGAACAGACGCGCCACCGGGCCCGAATGGTTACGTTTCGGCCAGCGTTGACCGTCACCGGTCGATCAGGTGGCGTCGGGGAGAGCGGTGTGCGTTGCGCGTCGCGGGCCGGCAGCCAGCGCGCCGCGCCCGAGCAGGCAGACGGCGAGGGCGAGGATGCCACCCGCTCCCGCGCAGGCGAACGCCGCGTGCGCGCCGGCCACGTCGCCGGCGATGCCGGCCAGCGCCGAACCGGTGGCCGCGCCCAGCGCCATCGCGGTGACCAGCCAGGCGAAGGCCTCCGTGACCGTCCCGCGCGGCGCGAGCGCGTCGACGAGCGTGAAGGCGGTGGCGAGCGCCGGCGCGAGCGAGACGCCGGCGAGGAAGGCGAGCACGATCATGAATGGGAAGGCAGGCGCGGCGGCCAGCGGCAGGTAGCCCACGGCGAGGCAGCCGACCAGCAACGGGTAGGCCGTCCGCCGGCCGTGCCGGGCACCGTGCACGAGCCCGCCGCACAGCGCGCCGCCCGCGTTGGCGGCGAGCAGGACGCCGGAGGCGGCCGCGATGTGCCGGGCGTCGGCGTAGGTGACGACCGCCACGCTGATCGCGCCCAGCGCGACCCCGACCAGGGCGAGCGTGGCCATGAGGACGCGAAGCCCGGACGAACGCAGCGGTCCCGCCCAGTGCGCCTCCCGGGGCTCGCCCCGCCACTGCTGGGACGGCCGCGACGAGGTGACGACGATGGTGCCGGCGACGCCGAGCAGGCCGGTGACGATGAGCGCGGCCTCCGCCGACACCGATGCCGCGGCGACCACGAGCAGCGGCCCCACGGTGAAGATCAACTCCTGGGTGGCGGCGTCGACCGCGTAGGCCGTCCGCACCTGCGCCGGGGCCGGCAGCACGGCCGGCCACAGCGCCCGCAGCCCGGCCTCCAGCGGCGGCGTGGCGAAGCCGGCGATGATCACCGCGCCGATCGCCACCGGCAGCGGCTCCAGACCGGTGACCGCGAGCAGGGCGAAGCCGCCGGCGGCGGCGACCGCGCCGCCGAACAGGATGCGCGGCTGGCCGAGCCGGTCCATCGCCCGGCCCAGCGTCGGCTGCCCGAGCGCCAAGGCGACCACCCAGATCGCCGAGAGCCCGCCCGCGAGGCTGTAGCCGCCGCCGTGCGCCCGGGTGAACAGCACGATCGCCAGCGCGCCCATGCCGTTGGGGAGCCGGCCGAGCAGGGTGCCGCCGAGCAGGCGCGCGGCATGCGGCAGGCGCAGGAACTCGCGGTAGACGCGCATGACGGATGCCGGCCCCCACTGTTGTGATCTTGGCAAAGCCTAGTAATACGTATTACTACCCATACGTATCATCTAAGCGATTCCGCGCTCTACTGTCTTTCGCACACCGGCGTCCGCGCGCTGCGGGCACAGAGAGGGCAGGGCAGGTTGATGTCTCGCAGACCGACCAGCCGAGACGTCGCGGTGGCCGCGGGCGTGTCCCAGTCCACCGTCTCGATCGTGCTGGCCGGCAAGTGGCAGGGCCGCGTCTCCGTGCATACGGCGCAGAGCGTACGAGAGGCCGCCACCCGGCTCGGGTACCGGCCCAACCTGGCCGCGCGCAACCTGCGGCTCGGCCAGACGCGCACCGTGTTGCTCATCGTGCCGACGCTCGCCAACCCCTTCTTCGGCGCGGTCTACACGGGCGCCGCCCGGATCGCCGCCGAGCACGGCTTCAGCGTCGTGGTCTACCCCTGGCCGGACGGCCACGGCCCCGCGCGCGGCCCGTTCTCCGCCCCGCACGAGGCGATCGACGGCGTGCTGGCATCGTCCATGGCCACCGACGCCCTCACCGACCTGGTCGTGGCCCCCGGCCAACCCGGGCACGATCGCGCCGGGGACATGGGGGTCCCGCTGGTGATGCTGGACAGCGACCCGGCCGGGACGGCGCCGACCGTCAACGTCGACGTCGCGGACGGCATGCGGGCGCTCGTGGGCCACCTCGCCGGGCTCGGGCACCGGCGGCTTTGGCACCTCGCCGCCGACATCGACGCGTGGACGTTCCGCACCCGCGCGCGGGCGGTCGCCGCCGCCGTGGCCGCGCTGCCGGACGCCGCCCTCGTCCGCCGCGCCGCGCCGATCACCGTCGACGGCGCCCGCGCCGCGGTCCGGCGCTGGCTCGGCGAGGAGGGGCGCGGCGCCGACCGGGGGACGGCCCTGCTGTGCGACGACGATGTCATGGCCGCCGGAGCCTACAAGGCGGCCCGCGACGCCGGACTCGACATCCCCGGCGACCTGTCGATCACCGGGTTCGACGACATTCTGCTGGCCGAGGCGCTGGAGCCCGAGCTGACCACCGTGCGGCTCCCGGCGGTGGCCCTGGGCGAGCGCGCGATGAGCGCGCTCCTCGAACTCCTCGACCAGGGCCGGCCGCGCGGCCTCTCGCTGCCGGGCGATCTCATCGTCCGCGCCTCCACCGCCCCGCCGCGGCGAGCCACCACTTGATCACGTTAACGGGGCTTTCACGGAGCTTTCACGGCTCGTCGAGGCCCGCCCGAGCGGTCAGCCGGCGAATGCGTGCGAGGGCAGCCCCTGACCGGCGCCGGGCAGCACGAACAGCGCGCCGGCGAGGCTTTCGTCGAGCGGCGGCTCGCCGTGCGGGTCGTCGGACCGGGCCGAGGTGATGTACAGATCGCGCAGGCCGGGGCCGCCGAAGGCGCAGGCCGTGGTGTTGGGCGCCGGCACCTCGACGACGCGGTCGAGCCGGCCGTCCGGCGTGTAGCGGTGCACCCGGCCGCCGCCGTACAGGGCGGTCCAGACGCAGCCGTCGGCGTCCACGGTCAGGCCGTCGGGCGGGGCGGCGTGATCGACCTCGACGAACACGCGCCGGTCGCGCACCTTGCCGAAGTCCGTCCCGTCGACGTCGAAGACATCGATCCGGTGCGTCGGCGTGTCGATGAAGTACATCAGCCGGCCGTCCGGGCTCCAGCCGATGCCGTTGCCGATCGTCACCTCGTCGAGCACGGTCGTCACGTCGCCGTCCGGCCGGACGTGGTAGAGGCGGCCGCCGCCGGGCGCGAAGTCGTAGCGCATGGTGCCGGCCCACAGCGACCCGTCGGGCGCGACCGCCGCGTCGTTCCCCCGCACTCCTTCGACGGCGAGCCGGGCCAGCATGCGCGCCGAGCCGTCTGGCTCGTAACAGACGATGCCGTCGCGCAGGTTGGCCACGATGCCGCCGCCGGCGCGCGGCTTGGCTGCGCCGACGTGGGAGTCGGTGCGGAGCAGCAGGCTGTCGGACCCGCTCGCCGGGTCGTACGCGTGCACCTCCGCGGACAAGATGTCGACCCACAACAGCCGGCGCCCGGCGGCGTCCCAGGTCGGACCCTCGCCGAGCCTGGCCCGCGCCGCGACGGCCACATCGATCACTCAAGGGCTCCCTCGTCCTGGCTCGGCCGGTGGCCGAGCCGCTGCGACAGCTCGTCCGCGCCGGTGCGCACGAGCTCGCCCCAGTCGCGTTCGCGCTGCTCGTCCCACCGCATCGCCGGCACCGAGATGCTCATGGCCGCGACCAGGTCGCCGCCGTGGTCGTACACGGGCGCGGCGACGCAGTGCACGGAGTCGTTCGACTCGCAGTGGTCGTAGGCGAGCCCCCGGTCCCGGATCTCGGCGAGATGGGCGCGCAGCCGGGACGGCGAGGTGATGCTCTGCGGCGTCATGCCGGTCAGCTCGCGGTCGCGCGGGTAGAGGGCGTCCAGCGCCTGGGGGGACAGGCCGGACAGCAGCATCTTGCCGACGCCCGTGCAATGGGCGGGCAGCCGCCGGCCGACCGCCGAGACCATGCGGACCGGGTGGGTGCTGTCCACCTTGGCGATGTAGACCACGTAGGTGCCGTCCAGGATCGCGACGTGCACGGTTTCGTCGCAGTTGGCGGCGACCCGCTGCGCGACGAGACGCGACTCGGCGGCCAGGTCGAGCCGTTCGGCGAACGCGCTGCCGAGCTGGAAGGTCCGCATCCCCAGGCGGTAGTGCGTGGGCTGGCCGCCCACGGAGACGAGGTAGGAACGATCGACCAGCGTCGTGATGAGCTCGTGGACGGTGGTGCGCGGCAGGCCGAGCCGCTCGGTGATGTCGGGTGCGGACAGGCTGGCCCGGTCGAGGAAGAGCTCCAAGATGTCCAAGGCCCGGCTGACCGCCGGGACCGCACGAGCCATCGAGTCACCCCCTCTAGCGCTCGGAGCCTGTCCGGGATCTCGGACAAACCCTAACAAGTGTGCACCGTTGACGGTTGATCGCGCCGGGTCTACCGTCCTCAATCACGGTATGTATCCGGATCTCGTTCGATATCACGGACATGTTTGTGCATGAAGGCGAGTAGCTCTGGGATGGCGAACACCCGGCGGTTTCTCTCATCACTCGGTCTACCCGACCGGGATCTCGGCGAGCTGCCGTCGTCGGACAAGCGTTTCCCCGACGGCGGGCAGTACCGGATCGAGATCCCCTCGGTCGAGGGGCCCGCCGCGTTCCAGGCCGTACTTGAGGCCGCGAAAGAACACGAGATTCGGATCCACCGAATTAGCCAGGGCAGCGGGATCATGCTCCTCACCGACCACGAGATCGAGGACATGGTCGCGCTCGGCCGCCAGCACGACATCGAGGTGTGCCTGTTCGTCGGCCCCCGCGCCGCGTGGGACGTCGGCATCCAGGTCACGGCGGCATCGGGGCGCGTCGCCGCCGGGGTGCTCCGCGGCGCCGACCAGCTCGTGTACGGCATCGAGGACGTCGTCCGGGGCTGCGAACTCGGCGTGCGCAGCGTGCTCGTGTCCGATATCGGCCAGCTATGGGTGCTGTGCCGCATGCGCGAGGCCGGTGAGCTGCCCGCGGACCTGGAGTTCAAGGCCTCGGTGTCGTTCCCGACGGCCAACCCGGCGACCGCCAAACTCCTCGAAGATCTCGGCGTGACCACCGTCAACACCCCCATCGACCTCACGCTCGCGCAGATCGCGGCGATCCGGGCCGCGGTCGACGTGCCGCTGGACGTCTACGTCGAGGGAGCGGACGATTTCGGCGGCGCGGTCCGCTACTACGAGATCCCGGACCTCGTTCGCGTGGCCGCGCCGGTCCACCTGAAGTTCACGATGCGCAACGCGCCCGGGATCTATCCCTCCGGCCGGCACCTGGCCGCCGTGGCCGTCAGCACGGCCCGCGAACGGGTGCGGCGGGCGGCGATCGGCTTGGCGATGCTGGAGCGCTACTACAAGGACGCCAAGGCGAGTCCCTAGGGCATCAGGACGTGTTACGGGGCACGTCCGTTGAACCCCACCCCAGAAGGGAGTGCCCAATGCTCAAGAGATCGGCCAAAACGGGATCGGGGAGATCCCGCTTCGGAGGCGTGGCCGCGAGGATTTCCGTCGCCGTCGCGCTCGCGGCATCGACGGCCGTTGCCGGGACGGCGGCGTCCGCCGCGCCGGCGCGTACTATGCCGGCCACGATGAAGGCGAACATCACCAAGGATCTGTTCGGCACCTTGGACAACGGCACCAAGGTCTGGCGCTACACGCTGACGAACAGCCATATCCGCGTCAAGATCATCACCTATGGAGGCATCGTCCAGACGGTCGAGGTGCCGGACCGGCGCGGTCACGTCACCAATGTGGCCCTGGGCTTCGCCACCCTCGACGACTACGTGGCGAACAACAACCCGGGACCGTACTTCGGGGCGCTCATCGGGCGCTACGCCAACCGCATCGCCAAGGGGACCTTCACCCTCGACGGCGAGACCTACAACCTGCCGATCAACAACGATCCGAACAGCCTGCACGGCGGGACCGACGGTTTCGACAAGAAGGTCTGGACGCCGACGCCGGGCAAGAACCGCGACGGGGACCCCACGCTCCGCCTGGACTACACCAGCGTCGACGGCGAGATGGGCTACCCGGGCACGCTGCGCTCCACCGCGACCTACACCGTGACCGGTGACTCGATCCGGATCGACTACCGCGCCACCACCGACAAGGCGACGGTCGTCAACCTGACGAACCACTCGTACTTCAACCTGGCGGGCGAGGGCACCAGCGACATCTACGGCCACCTCATGCAGCTCAACGCCAACCGCTTCACGCCGGTCGACTCCACCCTGATCCCGACCGGCCGGCTGGCGCCCGTCGCCGGCACGCCGCTGGACTTCACCAGGCCGGTGGCGATCGGCGCGCGGATCCGCAGCGGCGCCGAGCAGATGGTCTTCGGCCGCGGCTACGACCACAACTGGGTGCTCAACGGCTCGGGCTTCCGGCTCGCCGCGCGGGTCACCGAGCCGGGCAGCGGCCGGGTGCTGTCGATGTTCACCGACCAGCCCGGCATCCAGTTCTACTCGGGGAACTTCCTGGACGGCACGCTGTACGGCACCAGCGGCCGCCAGTACCGGCAGGGCGACGGGTTCGCGCTGGAGACCCAGCACTTCCCCGACTCGCCGAACCAGGCGAACTTCCCCTCCACCGTGCTGCGGCCCGGGGACACCTACCGGACCTCGACGGTCTACACGTTCGGCACCACCCGCTAACCCACCGACCCGCTCATCCCAACCGCACTCAGCTCGCTGTGACCCCGGCGGGACCGGGTCAGCAACGCATCGCCCGCCCGGTCCCGTCGGCTCCCCGCGAGGAGGTTCACACATGAAGAAGAAAATCGACCCCAAGGTCGAAGAGGCCGTCGACACCCTCGGTCTCACCGCGGTCGCCCGCCGCAGACTGCTCAGCGGCGCCGGCCTGGTCAGCGCGACCGCCGCGGCCTCGGCACTGCTCGCGGCCTGCTCGAACGAGAACAAGAGCAACGCCGGCGCGCAGGAAGACGGCCCCGGCGACTTCCCCAAGACGCCCAACTGGCGGTTCGTGTTCATCAACCACGTCACCACGAACCCGTTCTTCACGCCCACGCAGTACGGCGCCCAGGACGCCTGCGCGCTGCTCGGATGCTCCTTCCAGTGGACCGGGTCCAAGGACTCGATCGTGCCGGAGATGGTGAGCGCGACCAACGCCGCGATCTCCAGCAAGGCCGACGGGATCGCGGTCGCGGTCGTGGACAAGAACGCGTTCCGGCAACCCGTGGACAACGCCCTCAACCAGGGCATCCCGGTGGTGTCGTACAACGCCGACGGCGCGCGCGGCGACCCCGGCACCAACCGGCTCGCCTACGTCGGTCAGGACCTGTACGTCTCCGGCTTCCAGCTGGGACAGCGCATCGCCTCGCTGATGGAGGGCGGCGACGCCGTCGGCTTCATCGCCACGCCGGGCTCGCTCAACATCCAGCCGCGGATCGACGGCGCGAAGGACGCGATCAAGCAGTCCGGCAAGTCGATCAACTTCGCTGACGTGGCGAGCGGCGCCGAGCTGCCCAAGGAGCTCAGCACGATCGACGCCTACTACCAGGGACACAAGAACCTGAAGGGCATGTTCGCCGTCGACGCCGGTTCGACGGAGAACGTCGGCAAGGTCGTGGCGAAGTACGACCTCAAGAGCAAGGGCGTGGCCGCCGGCGGCTTCGACCTCAACCCGTCGACGCTGCAGTCGATCAAGGCCGGTCACCTCGACTTCACCATCGACCAGCAGCCGTACCTGCAGGGCTTCCTGCCGGTGCTCTACCTGTGGATGTACAAACTGTCCGGCGGCCTGGTGGCGCCTTCGGAGACCAACACCGGTCTGCTGTTCGTCACCAAGGACAACGTCGATCCGTACCTGACCACCAAGACCAGGTACGAAGGCTCAACCACGCAGCAGAAGCTGGGTTCCAGGTCCGGTCCGATCCCGCACAAGTGATCACCACAACACTCGCACGCCGACACATCGCTGTGCTCTCGTACCCCGCGCGCGGGCTCCGGCCGCGACCCCGCGCGACCGGGTACGAGAGCACAGCGGGTGAGGGGGGCCCGTGAGCGAAACAATCCACAACCAGGTCAGCACCGCGGGAGGTCCCGACCCCGGCCCGCTGCGGCGCAACCCCGTCATGCGGACGGCGTTCGACGCGTTCATGCGCCGCCGCGAGGCCACCATCCTGCTCGTGGCGCTCGGCCTGGTCATCTACTTCCAGTCGGCACGGTCGGAATTCCTCTCGCACAACAACCTCGTGAACCTCGCGCAGAGCACCGCGCCGTACGCGATCGTCGCGGTCGGTCAGGTGCTGCTGCTGGTCAGCGGCGAGATCGACCTGTCGGCCGGCGCGACGTTCACGTTCGCGCCGTTCATGATGCACTACCTGATCGACTACTACGGCGTGTATCCGATCTTGGCCATTCCGCTGTCGGTGCTGGTCGGCGCCGCCATCGGTTTCGGGAACGGATTCATCACCGTCGTGTTGAAGGTGCCGTCGTTCGTCACCACGCTCGGCATGCTGTTCCTGGTCGGCGGCCTCGTGCTCACCACGTCGCACGCCTTTCCGGCCCAGATTCCCGAGGCCGCCCAGGGCAAGATCCAAGAGTGGTTCGGGCAGGCGGAGTGGTCGGAGCTGGTCTGGTGCCTGCTGATCGTGGCCTTCTTCCACATCGTGCTGACGCGCACCCGCTGGGGACTGCATACGATCGCCGTCGGCGGCAACCTGCTCGGCGCCGGAGAGGCGGGCATCAAGACCACCCGCATCAAGATCGGCAACTTTATGATCACCGGCGGCCTCGCCGCGTTCGCCGGGATCATGGAGGCGTTCCGCACGCAGACCATCGACCCCAGCCTGAGCGGCGCGGACTTCGCCAGCGTGATGTTCACGGCGGTGTCCGCGGCGGTCATCGGCGGCACCGCACTGGCCGGCGGCTCCGGCACGGTCATCGGCGCGCTGCTCGGCGCGTTCGTGCTCGCCGAACTGCGCAACGGCTTCAACCTGATCGGGATCAGCGCCAACCCGTTCAACATCATCCTCGGTCTGGCGATTCTGGGGTCCATGATCCTCAACGTGTATCTGGCCAATCTCAGAAGGGCGGGTCGAACATGACGGAGCCCCAGCGGGAGGCCGTGCCCGAGGTGCTGCGGGTCGAGCACATCGCCAAGCGGTTCGGCGCGGTCGAGGCGCTCAGCGATGTGTCCCTGCACCTGAAGAAGGGCGAGGTGCTCGGCCTGATCGGCGACAACGGCGCGGGCAAGTCGACGCTCATCAAGATCATCTGCGGGTTCCATCAGCCGGACGCCGGGAAGATCTTCGTCAACGGCGAGGAGGTCTCGCTCAAGTCGGTCGACCACGCCCGAGCGCTCGGCATCGACACGGTCTACCAGGACCTCGCGCTGGTCAACGAGCTGACCGTCTACCACAACATGTTCCTGAACCGCGAGCTGGTGCGCTGGCCGCTGCTCAACAACCGCGCCATGCGCAAGCGCGCCCGCCAGTACCTCGACGACATGGGCGTGCGGATCCAGTCCGTCGACGCGGAGGTGGCCAAGCTGTCCGGCGGCCAGCGGCAGGCGATCGCGGTGGCGAGGTCCGTGTACTCCGACGCCAAGATCTTGCTGCTGGACGAGCCGCTCGCCGCCATGGGCGCCAAGGAGGGCGCGCTGATCCTCGACCTGGTCCGCGACCTCAAGGACCGCGGCGAGGTGTCGGTGATCATCATCGCGCACAACTACGCCCAGGTCCTCGAGGTCTGCGACCGGGTCAACCTGTTGCAGCACGGCGAGATCACCTACGACAAACGCCGGAACGAGACGTCGGTCGCCGAGCTGACGGACCTGGTCGTCGCCGAGTACCGGGCCCACCGTACGCGCGGCGGTGCCGCCGATGGCTGACCAGTACGTGGTGGGGGTGGACTTCGGCACCCTGTCGGGCCGGGCCATCGTGGCCCGGGTCGCCGACGGCGTCGAGGTGGGCGCCGCGGTGCACGAGTACGCGCACGGCGTGATCGACCGGGTGCTGCCGGCGACCGGCGCCGAGCTGCCGCCGGACTGGGCGCTGCAGGACCCGCGCGACTACATCGACGTGCTCCGGCAGGCCGTTCCCGCGGCGCTGGCGGCGGGCGGCGTCGATCCGGCCGACGTCATCGGCATCGGCACCGACTTCACCGCCTGCACGGTCATGCCCACGCTCGCCGACGGCACCCCGCTGTGCGTCCTGCCCGACCTGGAAGGCGAGCCGCACGCCTACCCGAAGCTCTGGAAGCACCATGCGGCGCAGCGGCACGCCGACCGGATCAACGCGCTCGCCCACCAGCGCGGCGAGCCGTGGATCGCCAGGTACGGCGGGAAGATCTCCTCCGAGTGGGCGGTCGCCAAGGCGCTGCAACTGCTGGAGGAGGCGCCGGCCGTCTACCGGCGCACCGAGCGGTGGATCGAGGCGGCCGACTGGATCATCTGGCAGCTGTGCGGCGCCGAGACGCGCAACGCCTGCACCGCCGGCTACAAGGCGATCAGGCAGGACGGCCGCTACCCCACGCGGGAGTTCCTCGCCGCGCTCAACCCCGGCTTCGTCGACCTGTTCAGCGGCAAGATGGAGCATCCGATCGCGGCGCTGGGGGAACGGGCCGGCGGCCTCACCGAGCAGGCGGCCGGGTGGACCGGGCTGCGGCCGGGCACGACCGTCGCGATCGGCAACGTCGACGCCCACGTCACCGCGCCCGCGGCGCAGGCGGTCGAGCCGGGCCGGATGCTCCTCGTCATGGGCACGTCGACCTGCCATGTGATGAACGGGACCAGGCTCGGCGAGATCCCCGGCATGTGCGGCGTCGTGGACGGCGGGATCGTCGCCGGCCTGTGGGGGTACGAAGCGGGCCAAAGCGGCGTCGGCGACATCTTCGCCTGGTACGTCGACCACGGCGTGCCGCCCGCGTACCACGAGGAGGCCGCGCGCACCGGCGAGTCGCTGCACGACCTGCTGACCCGGCACGCCGCCGCCCAGGAGGTCGGCGAACACGGCCTCGTCGCGCTCGACTGGCTGAACGGCAACCGCTCGGTGCTCGTCGACCACGAGCTGAGCGGGGTGATCCTCGGGCTCACGCTGGCGACCCGGCCGCCGGAGATCTACCGGGCACTGCTGGAGTCCACGGCGTTCGGCACCCGAAAGATCATCGAGTCGTTCGAGGCGGCGGGGGTGCCGGTCGACGAGCTCATCGTCGCGGGCGGCCTCACCCAGAACACCTTCCTCATGCAGATCTACGCCGACGTCACGCGTCGCCCGTTCGGCATCGCCGGGTCGGCCCAGGGCCCGGCGCTCGGCTCGGCGATCCATGCCGCCGTCGCCGCCGGGGCCTACCGCGACGTGCCGGCGGCCGCGGCGGCCATGGGCCGCGTCGAACGGGACGCCTTCCGGCCCGACCCCGCCCGCGCCGCGGTCTACGACGAGCTCTACGCGATCTACCTCTCCCTGCACGATCACTTCGGCGGCGCGGCGCGTGATCACATGCACCGGCTCCGGGCGCTGCGGCGCGCGACGAAGGCCGGTGGCGACGACGATCGATGAACCTTGGTGGTGACGGGCCCCATGACGAAACCTGATCTGGACCCCGCGCTGGACGAGATCCGCCGCGCGGTCTGCGACCTGCATCATGAGCTGGTCCGCTACCGGCTGGTGGTGTGGACGGCGGGCAACGTGTCGGCGCGGGTGCCGGGTGCCGACCTCATCGTGATCAAGCCGAGCGGCGTGTCGTACGACGACCTGACGCCCGAGTCGATGGTGGTCTGCGACCTCGATGGCAAGCGGGTCGACGGCGCGCTGGCCCCCTCCAGCGACACGGCGGCGCACGCCTACGTCTACCGGGCGATGCCGCGGGTCGGCGGCATCGTGCACACGCACAGCACGTACGCCACGGCGTGGGCGGCGCGCGGCGAGGCGATCCCGTGCGTGCTCACCGGGATGGCCGACGAGTTCGGCGCCGAGATCCCGTGCGGGCCGTTCGCCCGCATCGGCGGGGACGACATCGGCAGGGGCATCGTCGCCACGCTCGAGGGCCATCGATCGCCAGCGGTGCTCATGCGCAACCACGGCGTTTTCACGATCGGGCCGACCGCGCGCGCGGCCGTCAAGGCGGCCGTGATGTGCGAGGACGCGGCCCGCACGGTGCACGTCGCCCGCGCGCTGGGCGAGCCGCTGCCCATCGCGCAGGCCGACATCGACTCCCTGCACGAGCGTTACCAGAACGTGTACGGGCAGCGCTAGCACCGGCCGACCCAGGCCCATGATGGAGCAGACGCGAAAGGGGCGAGCCATGGCACGCAAACCTCAGATCGGCATCCTCGGCATCATGCAGGAGCTGTACGACGACATGATCCCGGGCATCACCGACCGCCAGGCGGGCTACGCGGCCGAGCTGGCCGAGCACCTCGGCGACGTCGGGGAGTTCGTCCCGGCCCGGCCGATCAAGAACAGGACCGACGCCGAGCAGGTCATGCGCGAGTTCGAGAACCGCGATCTCGACGGCCTGCTCGTCGTGATGCTGACGTACGGTCCGGCCATGCGGGTGGCCAGGCTGCTGGCCGAGTCGCGGCTGCCGCTGTGCCTGGCCAACATCCAGCCGGAGCCCACGGTCACCCCCGCTTGGGACATGGCAGACATGACGTACAACCAGGGCGTGCACGGCGCGCAGGACACCGCGAACGCGATGGTCCGCGCCGGCGTGCCCTTCCACGTCGTCACCGACGACTGGCGGGCGCCTTCGTTCAAGGAGGAGGTCGGGCGCTGGGCGCGGGCCGCCGCCGCGGTGACCGCGTGGCGCAACCTCAAGGTCGCGATCTTCGGCTACGCCATGAACGGGATGGGCGACATCAGGGTGGACGAGAACGCCCTGGTCCGCTCGCTCGGCCCGGAGATCTCCGCGGTGGCGCCCGGCGACCTCGTCCGGGCCGCGGAGAAGGCCGATCAGGACAAGGTGGCCGAGGTGCTCGCCTTCGAGGACGCCACCTTCGAGATCGACCCGCGGCTTTCGCTCGAGGAGCGCATGGACCACGTGCGAATGCAGGTGGGCATCGAGGAGATCTTGACCGAACGCGGGTACGGCGCGTACTCCACGCACTTCGACGCGATCGGCGAGGACGGCAGGTTCTCCCGGCTGCCGCTGGCCGCCGCCTCCAGCCTGATGGCCAAGGGGTACGGCTACGCGGCCGAGGGCGACGTGCTGACCGCGACGATGGTCTCCGCCGGGCACGTCCTCATCGGCGACGCGCACTTCACCGAGATGTACGCCATGGACTTCCCGTCCGACTCCATCTTGATGAGCCACATGGGGGAGGGGAACTGGAAGATCGCCCGCCGCGACCGCCCGGTGAAGCTCATCAAGCGTCCCCTCGGCATCGGCCGCCTCGACGACCCGCCCACCTTCCTCTTCCAGTACCAGCCGGGCCCCGCGACGCTGGCCACGCTGGTCTCCCTGGAGGGCGAGCTGTTCCGCATGGTGGTGGCCGAGGGCGAGGTGCTCGACAGCCAGGAGCTGCCGGCGCTGGAGATGCCGTACGGGCAGTTCCGCCCGGACAGCGGGGTGCGCGAATGCCTCAACGGCTGGCTCCGCAACGGCGGGCCGCACCACGAGGTCCTCAACCTCGGCCGCCACGCGGCGACCTGGCAGATCTTCTGCGACCTCCTCGGCATCGAGTTCGTCCAGGTCTGATCGTTCGTCCGGTCACCCGCGGCGCTCGTAGCGCAGCAGCACGGTCTGGGCGTCGAAGGTCCGCGAGTCGACCAGCGTCAGCCCGACGCGGTGCCTCGCCTCGGGGAGCAGCCGCGCGCCGCCGCCGAGCACGACCGGGTGGACCACGATCCGGTAGTCGTCGAGCAGGCCGAGCTCGCTGAGCGCGCCGGCGGCCGCCGCGCCGCCGGTCAGCAAGATGTCCTCGCCCGGCTCTCGCTTGAGCCCGGCGACCTCCCCGGCGAGGTCCTTGCCGATGACGCGGGCGCCCCAGCCGGGATCGTCGAGCGTGCGGGAGATCACGACCTTGGGCGTGCGCCGCCAGAAGGGCGCGAACGCCCGGGCGTGGTCGTCGGCGGTCGCGGGGTCGGCGTCGGCGGTGGGCCAGTAGGAGGACATGCCCTCCCACACCACGCGCCCGTACAGGAGCGTGTCGACGTGCTCGTTCATCGCCTCGGAGTAGCCGAACAGCTCGGGCCCCACGGCCGGCCAGTCGAACTGACCGCCCGGGCCCGCGATGTAACCGTCGATCGACGTGTGCACCCAGTAGATGATCTTTCGCATGACGAGCTCCTCGTGTCTCGGCCGACCCCGCTTCGGACGCTTTCACGAGATGGTCGGAGCCGCTCCCGCATTCTCGACGTCCGGCGAGCGGATCCGCTGCTAATTGCGGCAACTTTCTGTGGCTGAAAAGTCACGCCCCGCGAGAGTTGATCATCGCGCGAACGGTCCGTACCCGTTCGGACTTATTCGGTTTTCCCGAAAACTTTGTGGAGTGTGTCTGGCGACACACAGGGCCGAGTGGACCCTTGTTATGGCTATTCGTCGGCTGCGCGGACGCGATTATTGTGCGTCGGCGAGTCAATGCCGCGAGCCGTGATGGATTCAATGCAGAACATTTCGGAACACCTCGGAACGGCTGGTTAGACGCGGTCAGGCGTGGCACGAGCAGCGGAGAGGAACAAATTGGAACGGGTCGCGGACTGCGTCGCAGATATACGAGTGCCAGCATGGAATCGAGATGTTGGTTGGCGATATGAGCCCCGGTGAAGGGAGTCAAATATGAACGAAGGTCCGGCCGCCAACGAAAATGACCCGGGTGAGCTCGAGAGGTTCATCGTGCTGCTCGAGCGCCTCCGCGACGCGTGCGGGCGGCCGAGTCTTCGCGAACTGTCGAGGGTCTCGAAGAACGTGCGGAAACACTACGGCGGCCGCTACCCCCAATTGCCCGCCGAGCTGTCCTTGACCGCGTTGAGCGACGTGCTGGGCCGGCGCCGCAAGAAGCCGCCGACGTGGAACTGGGTGGCCTTGTACGTGCTGTCCTGCCAGCGATACGCCGCGGACTCCGGCGTGCGGCCGGACCCCAAGGACACGACGTTGCCCACGTGGCACCTGCGCCTCCAAGCGGTCCACAGGGCGGACGTGCGATCGCCCGCGGACGAGGAGATCATCCCCGCGAACGGCGATGGACGCGTCCAGCGGCAGTCGTCGCCGTCGTCGTCACCGTCACCGTCGCCGCCGGCTCCGCCGTCATCGCGGGGGTCGGGCCCGTCGACGTCGGCGCGGCGCGACCCGCTGAGCGCGCCCACGCCGCTCGACCGACCGGGGCCGCCGTCCTCCGATGTCGAACGGCCGGATCGCCATGACCGGCGGCCCGGCGGCCCGGGGGACGTCGAGACCTCCCTCCAGGTCGCGGAGTTGGAGGCCTACATCGAAAGCGGCGGCACCTCGCTGTCGGAACGGCGCCTCTTCGGCCTGTACGGGACGCACGGCGTCCACCTGCTGCGCAGCGCCGAAGACAGGGATCACGACGCCGAGTATCGGCTGGGCGTGCTGCTGTGCATCGACGATCGGCCGCACGAGTCGCTGGCCTGGTTGCTGCGTGCCGACGCCGGTGGACACACCAAGGCCAGGGAGCTGATCGAACATCCCGCGCCGCGCCGGGCCGCCCTCGCCCATGCGTGGCGGCTCGGATCGCAGACCGGCGCGGACGATGACGAGATCGCCGCGCTGTACCTCGAACGCGCCGCCCGCAATGGTCACCTCGACGCCGCGTTCGAGCTGGGTGCGCTGCACATGGGGCGGGAGGAGCCGCGGCGTGCCGCCGATTGGTTCGCGTTGGCATCCGGCAGCCCGGCCCGGATGCCGCCTTCCGTTCCCACGGTCGAAGAACTGCTGACCCGGCTCTACGGCGAGCCGCCGGCGGGCGACGCACTGATCTCACCAGAAGATCGGACGTGATCCTATTTGCCCCAGAGTGTTCCGAAAGGCCGGAATCGACCGCCTCTGGCCGCCGTACGCCTGATCCTTCATTCGTACGACGGACATGCTCCACCGCTTGTCGACCACATGACAGAAAGGACAGCGATGTCCTGCCTCACCGCGTCCCAGGGACGCCCCAGCGCGTTCGATCCGAAGCGCTCCGACAGTGAACCGATCACCCGCACCGTGATCCCGGCTCGGGCACCCGGACGCGGTGCCCGTTCGTCGGCGCCGGAACAGGGGGCTCGTCCATGAGCATCTATCCCCTCGACCGGTCCGCGGCCGAATCGGCCGCCGCCGTGCCGTCGGCCCGGCAGATCGATCTGGCCCGGACGCTGGGTCAGCCCGTCGCCGGCCCGTCCGCCATCTGGGGCGTCCGGCCCACGCACACCTCTCTCATGGCCGTCGACATCTGCGCGTTCGGCGAGCGCCGCGACGAGGACATGCAACTGCACCTTCGCGAGAAGATGTACGAGTTGCTGGCCGAGACGTTCCGGATGACGCGGCTGCCCTGGGAGAGCGCCTATCGCGAAGATCGCGGCGACGGCGCACTGATCATCATGCCGCCCGCCGTCCCCGCCGAGGCGCTGCTCGATCCGCTCGCTCACCACCTGCACGCTTTGCTGCGGCGGGCCAACAGGTACACCAGCGACACCGCCCGGCTGCGCGTTCGGGTCGCCGTCCACTCGGGAGATGTGCACGGCGACGCGAACGGCGTGGCGGGGCACGCGGTGGTTCTGCTGTTCCGGCTGCTCGACTGTCGCAGGTTCAAAAGGATGCTGGCCGACAGCGGCGCCGATGTCGGCTTGATCGTCTCGGCGTCGCTCTACCAGGAGACGACCCACCGGGCCGGCTTCGTCGACGCGGTCTCCTACGAACCGATCAACGTCAGGCGCAAGGAGACGCGCGCCCGCGCCTGGGTGTGGCTGCCGCCGCCGGGCCGAGCCGGCCGCTGAGCACATCAGGTCGGACAGGCGCTGCGCGGCGCCCGGCGGCAGGCGAGTTTCACCGCGCCGCAGCACAAGGCCCAGTATCGATCATGAATTCGGGATAAAGTATCCGCTTCATGGATCGCAATTCCGCCTCTATTTCATGATCCCTCGCCGTAAAAGAGTCACCTCCCCGCCAATTCATGACAAGACGCATGACGGAATGGATAGATAATGTCCAACGATGAGCGAGATCGTATCGTGGGGGAGTTCACGGCGGAGCTGAACTGGGCATGGAGCCGAGCAGGTCAGGGCAGCTACCGGGACGCCGCGCGGCAATCGAGGCAATTGATCAGCGGACCGGGAAAGCCGAATTCGCCGATGCAGGTACTGGTGCCGTCGACGACGTGGCGGATCATGGCCGGCCGGCGTCGCACGCTGCCCACGTGGGCCATGGTCTTCAGTTTGCTGACGGTCCTGCGCGACACCGCGGAACGCCACGGCGTGCCACCGGACACGCTCGGCACGTTGAAATCATGGAAGACAAAACACGAAGCCGCGCAAGCAGCGCTGCGCGAGTTGGGGCACGGGCCCAGGCCGCGGCACGACCCTGCTGATCCGGCGCCCTGGGGTCCCGGCGACCCCGCCCCGGTGGATGAGGACGACTCGCTGCTGTGGTGGCGGCCGTACGCCGCGGTGGTGCCCGACTGGTTTCAGCGGTACCTGACCCTGGAGTCCGTCGCCTCCCTCATTCGCTCTTACGAGACGCAATACATCCCGGGGCTGCTCCAAACCGAGGCGTACGCCCGCGCGACGATGCGGCCCGACCGTGCGGACATCTCCAATGACGCCGATGAACTGCTCGACCTCCGCGTCGAGCTGCGGATGCTCCGCCAGCGGATCCTTGTTCGCGGGGACGGCCCCAAACTGTGGGCGACCATCGACGAGGCGGCGCTGCGGCGCAGAATAGGCGATGCCGCCACGATGCGCGCGCAAATTCGGCATCTCATCGAGCTGAGCGAGCTGGACAACGTCGCCGCCATCCAGGTAATACCCTTCACCTCCAGTCATGGGGGTCACGCGGCCGCCGGCGGTCCCATCTCTTTGCTGCGTTTCCGGGAACAGCAGTTCAGCGACATTATTTACCTGGAGCAGCCCGCCGACGGGATCTACCTGAGCGATCCCGCCGACGTCGGGCATTACAGCCTGGTCCTCAGCCGGTTGGCGGTGGAAGCCTACCCGCCAACCGAGAGCCTCGATTTCTTGCGCGGCATGCTCGCCGACGTCTGAGCCATGCCTGAGGCGGCCACCACCCTTGCGTCGCGGCAGCATTTCTTGTTCTCATGGGGCCATACGTGGAACGGGCTGTTTGGCACGGGTGTGGCCGGCCGGCTGCGGAGGGCTGCTGTGAGTAACGAGGGTGCTGGCTTTTCGTGGGGTGACGCAGAAAAGGATCTCATGGCCGGGATCGATACGTCGGTGCCGCAGTCGGCCAGGATCTGGAACTACTGGTTGGGCGGTAAAGATAACTTCCCGGTAGATCGCGCCGCCGGTGATGAATATATTCAAACATTTCCCGGCATCCTCGATATCGCCCGGCTCACTCGGCAGTTTCTTATTCGCGCGGTCCGCTACCTGGCCGGGGAGGCCGGCGTCGGGCAGTTCCTCGACGTCGGCACCGGGCTGCCGACCGTGGACAACACCCATGAGGTCGCGCAGCGCGTGGCGCCCGAGGCGCGGATCGTCTACGTCGACAACGATCCCCTCGTCCTGGCGCACGCCCAGGCGCTGCTCACCGGCACCGCGCAGGGCGCCACCGACTACGTCGACGCCGACATGAGGGAGCCCGCGGCCATCCTGGCGGCGGCGGCGCGCACCCTGGACCTGACGAAGCCGGTGGCCCTCACCTATATGGGCGTCCTCGGCCACATCGGCGACGACGACGAAGCGCGCTCCGTCGTCCGGCGCATGATGGAGGGCCTGCCTTCCGGCAGCTATCTCGCCATCGCCGACGGCGCCAACGAGATCACCCCCGAGTTCGAGGCCGCTCAACGGAGCTACGACGAGGGTGGTTCGATCCCCTACAAGCTCCGCTCGCGGCGTCAGGTCGCGGAGTTCTTCCAGGGCCTGGAGATCCTCGAGCCCGGGATCGTTCCGGTCCCCCAATGGCGACCGGAGGTCACCTCCATCACGTCGCCGCCGGACGTACAGCCGCTGTGCGGGATCGGCCGCAAGCCCTGAGCCACGCGCCCGGCGGCCTTAGAAAACTCTATGTGCTCGCATGATCACTTCGTGCGCCGCGATTGATCTTCGCCTGGCTAGAGTCTCGCCAAATCGAGCTTTGACCAGGAAGGACGTCATGCGCCGCATCATCGTCGCGCTCGGCGCGACCGCGCTGTTGAGCGTGCCCGCCGTCGCCCGAGCCGGCACGCTTCCCTCGGATCACCCGGCGAACGCCCACGCGTCCGTGGCGGGTCCCGGTGCCGTCAAGCGAGGCCCGTCCGGCATCGCCTACCTGCCGGGGCTCTTGAACCTGCAGCCGACCCCGTCGGGCACCTGGGTGGACTCCGCCCTGCAGGTCACGCTCCCGCGGGCCGGCACCTACTCGCTCGACGCGGACGTCCGCGGGCGGCTCGCCGGGGTGCCGCCGATCAACGCCTTCATCGTGGCCCGGCTCTGGAACGTCACCTCGGGCACCGTCGTGCCGAACAGCGCCCGGATCATTACGCAGCTCGCCGACCTCAGCGACGCCGGCGCGGCCGCCCTCAACACGACGGCCCCGATCAGTGAGCGCATCTCGGTGGGCGGGCCGACGACGATTCGGTTGCAGGGGGTGCGGTTCAACGCGAGCGGCGCCACGACCGTCGCCGAGATCCGTTCCGACGCGAGCGGGCTGACCTCGCTCCGGTTCGAGCAGACCGGTCCCTGACGGCCCCGCCGGCCCGCTCATGGCAAGGCGGGCGGGCCGGCCGCTCAGGGGGACTCGAACCCGGCCTGGGTGAGGGTCGCCCGGCCTTGGGTCGAGAGGACGAACTGGACGAACTGGTGCGCCAACGTGGGCTGGGGAGCCTTGGCCACGGTGGCGATGGGGTAGTCGTTGGCGGCTCCGGCGGCCTCCGGAAAGTCGATGCCCCCGACCTGTCCGGTGGCGGCCTTGACGTCGGTGCGGTAGACGAGGGCGGCGTCGACCTCGCCGAGCCGCACCTTGGTGAGCGCCGCCTTGACGTCTTGTTCCTGGGAGACGGGCCTTACGGTGAGCCCGGCGGTCGCCAGGGCCTTGCGGGCGGCGGCGCCGCACGGCACCTGCGGCGCGCACAGCACGACCTTGACCTTGGGGTCGGCAAGATCCCCGAGCCCGGTGACCTTGCCGGGATTGCCGGCGGGGACGGCGATCTCGAGCCGATTGCGGGCGAACGTCCGAGGCCGGCCCTCGACCAGGCCCGCGTCGGAGACGATCTTCATGGTGGCGGGACTGGCGGCGGCGAACACGTCGGCGGGCGCGCCCTGCGTGATCTGCTGGGCCAGCGCCGAACTGCCGCCGAAGTTGAACGTGACCGTGACGCCGGGATGGGCGGCCTCGAATGTCTTGCCCAGCGCGGTGAACGTCTCGGTCAGCGAAGCCGCCGCGAACACCACGACCCTCCGTCCGTCCCCGCCGCCGTTGCCGGTGCTGCCGCAGCCCGCCGTCAGGACCGCGGCGCCGATCAGCGCGGCCCAGGTCACTCGGGCGAACTTCGCGATCGTCACATGCCGCACTCTATCGCACGCATAATCGGTCCAAACGGACGCTTTTGGCGGCAGATGCCAGGCTTCCTTGTCCACAGAGCCGCATCTGCGGCAGCTCGTTCAGTCGTCGACCCGCTCGGACTCTTCCCGGGATCTGCTTGAGTGTGTGCATGGCGCGTCGTCAAAGGTCCCTGACGTGAGCGGGGAGATGGCTCCGCAGCCGCCGGAGCTGCGGATGTCCGACGCCGACCGCGAGCGGGTCGTCGACCGGCTGCGGGCGGCCTTCGGCGAGGGTCGGCTGTCTCCGGAGGAGTTCGAGGAACGCCTGAACAAGGTGCTCGCCGCGCGCACGTTCGGCGAGGTGCAGCCGTTGGTGGCAGATCTTCCCGGCGGACCGGTGTCGGTGACGGCGCCGGAGCAGGCCGAACTGCGTGCCACGGCGACGCCGTTGAAGCGGCGCGGCGCCTGGGTGGTGGCCAGGCGGCTGGTGGTGCGCGTCACCGCCGGGCCGGTGAAGCTCGACTTCACCGACGCCGTCATCGGCCACCGGGTCGTCGAGATCGACGTCAACGTGTCGTTCGGCGGGATCACGCTCGTGGTGCCGCACGGCGCCTCGGTGGACATCGAGAACGTCGAGATGGTCGCGGGTTCCGCCCGAGTACGGGACGTGCCGAGCGCCGCCGGGGGAACGGGCCCCCATTTCGTGGTGCGCGGCCGGCACGTCGGCGGCCGCCTCCTCGTCCGGTACCGCCGCCGCTTCTGGCGCTGGACCTGGTGATCGGCCCCACGCGTTTCGTGCCGGCGGGAGACTGCTGTCAGGCGCCACGCCTCAACTGGTCCACACGGGACGGAGACAGGCCGAGCATGGCGGCGCTGTCGCGAACCGAGACCCCGGCCTGCTTGAGCCGTGCGACAGCGGTGCGGGCGGCCTGATCGAGCTTGGCGGCGATCTTGTCGCGTTCGGCGCGCAGGTCGCGATAGACGCCGATGATTTCCTCATCGAACTCGGGCAGGTCATAGGTGTAGCTGACCATCACCGGGGTCTCCTTCGGCAGCCCGAGGCAGAAGTGCTTGGCGGCCTCCACGTCTTCGAACAGATCAGTCAGTGTGTCGCCGACCATGCTCCCCGGAGAATCAACCGGCAGTCCGATCCAGTAGCCGTCCTTTTTGAGGACACGTACCGCGAGCCGGTGCACCGTGTGCGTCATTCCATCCAGTCCTTCCCGAACACGGTTTCCAGGTCATGAGCGAGGCAGGCCAGCAGATCGGTGTCCATCCGGTGTACCGGGACACGTGCCCTGGCCACGACGACCTGGTTCGCGTCATATAGCAGTAAGTGGCGCATCTCGCGCGTGGATTCGACCCAGTCCGGGCGCAGTCCGTGCCGACGGGCGAGCGCATAGATCCGATCTCGAATCTCCGGATAGGTCGCAAGCACAGGGAAACCCAAGCATCTAGACACCGGCCCGTCCAGCAGGCTACGTGCCTGGCGTGTTGCGATCTTGGTGACGGCGGTGGCCAAGCCAACCGCGGTCACCAGCGGCCGTCGGGGCGGGGCGGCGAGGTGGTGCGCCTACGCTCCAGGACGACGCGGGGGCAGTTGAGCACGGCGGCGAGCCTGCGGATCATCTGGGGGGTCGCGTTGCGGGTGCCCGCCTCGATCTCGCTGATCAGGCTCACCGAAACTCCGCAGCGCCGTGCCAGTTCCGTCTTGGTCAGGCCCGCCTGCTCTCTGGCGTAGGTCACCGCCACCGGCTCGTGGTCAAGCGGGTTCTTCGGCTGTTTGCGGTGGCGCCCCGTCATGAGGTCACCGGTGTGGCGGCGATCTCGGCCCAGACGACCTTTCCGCCCGTCGTCGCGTCGCACGGGTAGTGGTCCCACGCCCGGCAGAGGGCCGCCACCAGGGCGAGGCCGCGGCCGTTCTCGTCGAGGGCGGCGGCATGGGTGAGGACCGGCGGACGCGGGTCGCGGTCCCAGACCTCGACGAACAGTCCGGCCGGCGTCGATCTGAGCCGCATGGCCACGATGGCCTGGCCGGCTTCGCCCGGCCCGGCCAACGGGCTCGCCGGCGCGCACGTCACCCGCACCGCGTTGGTGACGAGTTCGCTCGCCACCAACGCGACGGTTTCGGACAACGCCGCCAGGCGCCGGCGGCGCAGGTACGCCTCGGTGAACCGGCGCGCCCGGGGCACGGCACTGGGCTCGGCGTGCATGTAGAGGTCGCTCCAGATGCCTCCGGCCGGGGTACGGAACGGCGACGGCCTCATCGCGGGTGCTTGGATCGGCGGCACGGGATCGTGACTCCATGACGTGGCGAGATCGGCGGTGATCTCTGGCGGACAGGTCGGTACGTGCGAGTGCGCCCGTGGAGACGGCACGGCCCCCATCGAACCGCGCCGGACGCGCACCCGGAATCCCGGCGTTCGTACCTCCCCCTACGCGGCTGGAGTTGCTCCTGAGCTGGGAAAACGAAGTGTTCCTACGGCGATGATCCGATGGGGCGCAGGTCGGCATTCGAGTAAGGGATGCACCGCACGCGGATTTCGAGGCGTAATAGATTGCGTACGCACCGTGTTCGTTCGCCGCTCCGGGAGATCGCGATGGCCGTGGCCGCCACATCCAAGAGGACCCAGATCACTCGGCTTCGCGCGCGGATGGTCGCCGACGGCTTCGACAGCGCCGCCATCTGCGCGGCGATGATCACGATCTTCGGCTGTCGTCCGCGGATGGCCTGGCGGCATGCGCTCGGCCTGTCGCAAAGCGCCGTGGCCGACCGCTACAACATGCGGTTCACGAAGGTCGCGCGGGCGCCGATGACCGCCGCGCGGGTCAGCGCGTTCGAGCGCTGGCCGGAGGGCGGCGAGCGGCCCGGCCCTGGCGTGCTGTGCAGTCTCGCCGAGGTGTACGGGGTCGGCCCCGCCGACCTGATCGACGACCTCGACCTGCGGCACACCCCCGAGCCGGATCGCCGGGCCCTCAAGGATCTCATCGACACGGGCGGCGTCGAGGCCGCGAAAACCGAGCCTGAGCGACGACCGGATATCGCGTACCGTCAGGAAGGTAGCGAACCGGACGGCTCGGACGAACGGGTCGTGCGCGAGGTGGTGGTGATGGCCGCACACGAGGGCAGCGAGCATGCCGAGGCCGCTGAACGGCGCGAGATCGGCGACGCCACGTTAGAACAGCTGCGCGCCGACGTCGTACGGCTTTCGCGCGAGCGGATGACCCGAGACCCATTCCCTGTCTTCCAGGAGATGCGGCGCGTACGACGGCGCATCTACGCCGCGCTCGATCGCCGGTTGTGGCCGCGCGATGAGACCGACTTGTACTTCCTGCTCGGCGTGCTCAACGGTCTGATGGCGCTCACGGCCACCGATCTGGGCCATGAGCAGTCGGCCGAGGAACTGGTGCGCGCGGGCTGGGCGTACGCGACCGCGATCGATCACCGTCCGCTGATGGCGTACCTGCGCCTGGAGTTGGCCGCGATCGCGTATCCGCGACGCTCTCGGCTCAGCCGAGACCTCTCTCGCAGCGGCCTGGAGTATCTGGCCGATGGCCCCAACGCGGCTCAGCTCCTCCTCTATCAGGGCCAGGCTGCCGCACATCTCGGCGATGCTGACACGGCCCGGCAGGCGATCGTCGCCGCTCACGAGGCGCGTGGCCGTGACCATCACGACGAGCTGCTCGAGATCGGTGGCGAGTTCAGCATGTCGAGAGCCACCCAGCACTTCTATTCGGGAGAGCTTCTCTTGGAGCTTCCCGACGCCGAACGCGAGGCGATCACCGAGTTGGAACAGGCGCTCACGCTCTACGACGCCGGACCCGAGCCGGGGGAGTACTACTACCACGGCTGTGTGTCGAGCAGCCGCGTCGCACTCGCCACGGCATACCTCCGTGCCGGCCAACTCGACGCGGCCGCCGTGACTATTGGACCGGTGATGACGCTCGTTCCGAACCGGCGGACGATGGCGCTGCTTTGGCGGTTCGATCGGGTGCGGGCCGAACTGGCGGCGCCGCGCTATCGGGGGCAGGCGCAGGCGGCCGAGCTCGACGAGCGCATCGAGTTGTTCTCCGCCGAAACCATCGTCGGTGACCTCGCCGAGCTTCCCGGCGCCAATTAGCCCGCGTACCTCGAAGGCCGCCGTCGAC
Organism: Streptosporangiaceae bacterium; assembly: GCA_035765195.1. GTDB lineage: Bacteria > Actinomycetota > Actinomycetes > Streptosporangiales > Streptosporangiaceae > CALAED01. Next base: position 1,848 of record DASTYC010000027.1, on the reverse strand, counting down.
ATGGCCGCGGCCACCGCACGCGGGACGTCCGACGCCTCCGTACCAAGTCGTCGACAGGGAGCCGCCCGCGGCGCGACCCAACCGGCGAACAACGCGAATGGACCGGTTGGCGCCGGCTCACGCCGAGATCGTGTCGGGAGCCTTGCGGGGCCGCCATGACCACGGCGCACTGCCGGTGGGCGTATCGAGACACGCGGCCGCTGGAGCAGGGCTTTTGTCAGACCCTCGGCCTATCATGGGAACATGTGTTCGAAGAGTTCGGGTGCGCCCGCGACCAATGCGGAGTTGGTGGCGGAGATCGCGCGGCTGGCCGCCGAGCTGGCCGCCCGGCCCGCGCCCGACTCCGGTGCCGCCTGCTACGAGCAGGTCGAGGTCTTGGGGCGGGCGGCCGACCTGATCGAGTCGGCCATCGCCGCCCGCGTGTCCGGGGCCGCCCGCAGCGGCTACGTGGGGGAGTGGGGGCACGCTTCGCCGACCGCCTGGCTGCGCACCACGCTCGGCATGCGCCACGGCCGCGCCGAGGAGCGCGCCACGCTGGCCGCGCAGTTGCCGCGGCTGCCGCAGGTCGCCAAGCGCCTGGCCGCCGGTGACCTGTCGGTCGGATATGCCGCGGCGATCGCCACCGGCGTCCGACGGCTTGACGAGACCGACTGCGGCAAGGCCGAAGATCTGCTGCTGGCCTTCGTTGACGAAGGCCACTCGGTGGGCCAGGTCACTCGCTTCGCCGACAAGATCAAAGACTTGATCGCCGAGCGCGACGGCACCTCCGCCGAGCCCGAAGACGGGCGACGGGGGGAGCGGCAGTGGTTGACGCTGCACTGTTCGGGGGCGGGCGCCTTTGCGAAGGGCCGCTTCGGCGCGGAGTTAACGGCGTTGATCAAAGCCAGGTTGGAGACTCTGGCGCGGCCGTGTGGCCCCGACGACGCCCGCGATCATCCCGAACGGCTCGCCGACGCCCTACAGACGTACTTGTCCGACGGCGACAGCCGGTGGGACCCCATCCTCCTCATCAACCTCCACCAACCCGCCGCCCAACAGCCCGCGCCGCACCCGGCGACCACACCCGCCGGCCGACCCGACGGCACGGCCACCTCCCCCACCGCGGCACCCGACCATTACGAGGCCTGCTCGTACGGTGTCGCGCCCGGTCCGGCAACCGACCCGGGCGACCGGCGCGACCCGACAGGGACGTCGGCACCCACGCCCACCTGGCCCTTCGACGGCACGGCGTTCACCGCACGGCTCGCCGACGGCACCCCCATCGGCATGGAACGAGCGCGCCAGATCTTGCTCAACGCAGGGTTCTCCGCCCTCGTCCTCGGCGCCGACGGGCATCCGCTCTATCTGGGGCGCCGCGTTCGGTGCGCCACTCCAGCGCAACGCCGCGCGCTGCGGGCCCGCTACGCGACCTGCGTGGTCGACGGATGCGAGATCCCGGCCACCGGCTGTCAGGTGGATCACGTCGACGGCTGGGAGAACGGGCAGGGCAGCGACATCGACCGGCTGGTGATGTGCTGCTCCTGGCACAACCGGTACAAGTGGCGTCATCCCGACCGCGTCGTCATCACTCAGCACTCGGACGGACGCTACCGCTACCAGATCATGCGGCCCGGCGATCACCCGCATGATCGACGCCGCGCGAGCGGCGCTCCCTCACCCGGACGCGACCCCTAAGAGCTCCCAACAGACTGTTCAGGATCAAGGTTCGGGACTGTCTGAAAGATCGTGGGCGGGCTGGTGATCCGGCAGGCTAGGGCTTTTGCTCTGGCAGGGAAGGATCACAGTGATTGATCACGACAGCAATCGGGGCGAGGAGACGGCCGGTGAGCAGGCCGGCGGGCTGGATAT
>DASTYC010000026.1:0-333430 GCA_035765195.1 Streptosporangiaceae bacterium | reverse complement strand
CGCTCAAAAACCGGGCTAACGTGACCGGCAAGACACCAGGGTGGAAGGCCGCGCTGAACGCGCTGTCCCTCTACTACGGCGACCGCATCACCCTCCACTAGAAGCGATCACCGGCCCGCCCACAAAGATCCGGACACTCCCCAAGGTTCGGCGGGGGCTGACGGGTCGTCCGGCGTGCTTGGGAGAGTGCCGCGAGCGGGCGGCGGGGGTCCGAGGGGCCGGTTGCGTGCCCGCCGGCACGGGGTGTCAGACCATGGCGAGCCGGTCCACCAGCAGTTCTACCCTCCGCTCGGTGTCTTGCGGCGGCTGCCGTCCAGCCCGGGTCAAGGTGGCCAGCCCGTGCAGGGCCGCCCAGAACACCTCGGTGAACAACCCGGGGTGGACGCCGTCGCCGGCGACCTCGTTGAGGTTCTCCAGCAGGGCGGCGAAGGCGTCCTTTAGAGGTTGTGGGGTGTCCTCGGTCGCGAACGCCAGGCCGGCGTCGAGTTGGAACATGGCGTCGTAGACCGCCGGGTTGCGTGCGGCGAAGTCGAGATAGGTGCGGGCGAGGGCGGTGACGCGGGCGCGTGGGCCGTCCGCGGCGGAGGCCGCGGCCCGCAGCGCCGCGGCCATTTCGGTGGCGCCTTCGAGGGCGACGGCGCCGATGATCTCGCGCTTGCCGCGGAAGTGGCTGTAGAGGACGGGCTGGCTGTATTCGATGCGCTCGGCCAGCCGGCGGGTGGTGACCGCGTCCCAGCCCTGCCGCTCGGCGAGTTCGCGGGCGGTCGCCACGATGAGGCGTTCGCGCTCCGCCCGTTCGCGTTCTTTGCGTTCCTGTACCGACATGATGCGATCCTAGCACCGCTAGACAACCGAGCGGTGGCAATGCTAGCGTTGCATCATCTTCTAGCAGCGCTAGATTTCAGGAAGGGTCATCATGCTCAACGCACTCGAGATCGTCACCACCGTGGTCGTCGGCGTGATGGTGGGGGTGGAGTTCTCCGTCGCCTTCGTCATGAACCCGATCTTCAACTCCCTCCCCGGTGACAGTGGCCAACTCGCCCACGCCCATGGGGGCAGGATGCTCGGCGCCGTGATGCCGGTCTGGTACATCACCTCGCTCGTCCTGGTCGCGGCCTGGGCCATCGCCGGATGGCACCACCACGCCATCGGCCTCACCGTCACCGCCGGCGCGCTGCTGATCCTCAGCGTGATCATGTCGATCCTGCTGCTCGTCCCCATCAACAACCGGGTCAAGACATGGACCCCTGACAACCGGCCCGCCGACTGGAAGCAGCAGATGAACCGCTGGAACCGCTTCCACTACGTCCGCGTCGCCGTCATCATCGCCGCGTTCGCCCTGCTGGTCGCCGCCCTCATCTGATCCCGCGGGCCGACACCGCGCCGGTGATCCCGTCGGGAAGATCGGTGGCCGGGGCCGGGCCCGGTGACGAAGCCGTCGAGAGAGACCGAGATGTCAGTGGTGATTCGTGTCATCCCGGGGCAGCGGGCCGGCATGGAGGACGAAGAAAAGGAAGCACAGGAAACCGCGCCGCATCGTCGGGTTGTCGTCGGGGATGAGCTCGCTGGGCGTATCGGGGGCGGGCGCGGGTTCGCTGATGGTCGTTATCCGGAAGCCCGCGGCGGTGAAGGCGTCGGTCATCGCGTGCAGCGGGCGGTGCCAGAAGCTCAGCACCGCGGTCTGGCCGCCCGCGGTCCACTCGGCGATGAAGTTGGTGGTCGCGAAATAGTCGGCCTCGCGGCCGGCCTCGCGGAGCATGAGGGTAAAGGCGAAGGGATGGTCGACGGACACGATGAGCCGTCCGCCGGGCTTGAGCACGCGCCGCAGTTCGGTCAGCGCCGGCCCCCAGTCCTCCAGGTAGTGCAGGACCAGGGACGCGATGGCATCGTCGAACGTGCCGTCGGGGAAGGGGAGCGGGCTGCTCAGGTCGGCCACCCGCAGGTCCGCGTCGTCGCCGAGTCGGCGCCGGGCCAGCTTCAGCATTTCGGCGCTTCTGTCGAAGCCGGCCACGATGGCACCCTGGTCGCGCAGCGCCGCCATCAGGGGGCCGGCGCCGCAGCCGACATCGAGAATCCGCCGCCCGGCGACGTCCCCGGCGAGGGCCAGGATCGCGGGCCGGTTGTAGTAGGCATTGACGAGGCCGGCCTCGGCTTCGGCCGTGTACGCCTCGGCGAAGCCGTCGTAGTCATTGAGCCTCGACGGATCCGCGGACACGGCGGACGGCGAGACGAGCCTGGTGGAGATCCCGCGGGGCGGATGGTGGTATTTGGGCACGCGGCCATGCTGGCATGCACCGTTGCGGGGCTCACTGGAGATGTCACCACCTGCGGCTGGTGTGCCGTTCGCCGCGGACGCGGGCCGGAAGGGGGTAAACAGTACAGCGTTTGCTGTAATACAGTGACGGCTGTACTGTCTGGGTCATGGTGATCGCCGAGACCCGGCTGGCGGCGCTGGCCCGCATCGGCAGGGCGCTGGCGGATCCGACCCGGTGCCGGATCCTGTTGCTGCTGCTCGACCATCCCGGTTATCCGGCGGAGATGGCCGAGGGCCTCGGCCTGACCCGGGCGAACGTGTCCAACCACCTGGCCTGCCTGCGCGGCTGCGGGCTGGTGGTCGCGATCCCGGAGGGGCGGCGGGCCCGGTACGAGCTTGCCGATCCGCGGTTGCGGCATGCCCTGGAGGACCTGGCCGGCGTGGTGCTCGCGGTGGACGAGGCCCGGCCATGCCGGGACGAACGGGCGGAACAGACGGGCCGGGCCGCGCGGCCGGCGGTGGGTGCGGCGCGGTGAGCGAGCTGACGCTGCCCGCCTCGCCGGGCCGGGACCGGCTGAACCGCCGGGCCCGGCATCTGGCGTGGGTCACGATCGGCTACAACGCGGCTGAGGGGATCATCGCCCTGGCGGCCGGAGCGGCGGCCTCCTCCACCGCGTTGGTCTCCTTCGGGCTGGACTCGGCGATCGAGGTGTCGGCGGCGACGGCGGTGGCCTGGCAGTTCGCCCATAGCGCCCCCGAGCAGCGGGAACGACGCACGCTGCGGCTGATCGCCTGGTCGTTCTTCGCGCTCGCGGCCTGGGTCGCCGTGGACGCCGTGCGCAGCCTGCTCGGTGCCGGAGAGGCGGAGCCGTCCGCGGTGGGGATCGCGTTGACCGCCGCCTCCTTGGCGGTGATGCCGGCGCTGATGGGGGCCAAGCGCCGGACCGGCCGGGCGCTCGGATCGGCCACCGTGATCGCCGATTCCACCCAGACGCTGCTGTGCACCTACCTGTCGGCGGTGGTGCTGGCCGGGCTGGCCGCGAACGCCGCCCTGGGCTGGACGTGGGCCGATCCGGCGGCGGCGCTGGTGGTGGCCGCCATCGCCGTCCGCGAAGGAGTCCAGGCCTGGCGCGGCGACGCCTGCTGCGGCCTCGCCGACGCGGCCGGCCGCGACCAGGGCTGCCACGACGGCTGCGCCTGCTAGCCCGCGGGTACACGGGGAGTCCTGATCGGGAGCCCTTCGACCTGCCTTGACAGGCAAGTGTCTACTTGCGTAACGTGCTCGCGCGTGGGAGACGTCTTCAAGGCCTTGGCCGACCCCACGCGGCGGATCATCCTCGACGAGCTGACCGATCGGAACGGCCAGACGCTCTTCGAGATCTGTTCCCGCCTGGCGACCAAGCACCAGCTCGGCTCGTCGCGGCAGGCGATCTCGCAGCACCTCGACGTTCTGGAGACCGCCGGCCTGGTCGAGACCAGGCGCGAGGGCCGGTACAAGTTCCACTACATCAACACCGGACCGCTCGAACCGATCATCGAGCGATGGCTCAACAGGCCCGAGCGGCCCTGACGGTGGCGCCGATACAGACGGGAAGTGGACCGACATGAGAATCAACCTGGCGAGCGTGCTCGTTGACGACCAGGAGAAGGCGCTGCGCTTCTACACCGACGTGCTGGGCTTCGTGAAGAAGCACGACATCCCGATGGGCGATGCCCGGTGGCTCACCGTGGTGTCCCCGCAGGACCCGGAGGGCACCGAACTCGTACTCGAACCGAGCAGCCACCCGGCGGTGCGGCCGTTCAAAGAGGCGCTGGTCGCCGACGGCATTCCGTACACCTCGTTCGCCGTCGACGACGTCAAGGCCGAGTACGAGCGACTGCGCGACCTCGGTGTGCGCTTCACGCAGGAGCCCGTCGACATGGGTCCGGTGACCACGGCCGTGCTCGACGACACCTGCGGCAACCTCATCCAGATCGCCCATCAGGCGGGTTAGCCGCACACTCGATAACAGGCACTGGCCGAGCGGAAGCGCTCGCGGTACGGCGCGGCCTCAGGTTTCGCGGGCGCGGAGGTAGGCGTCCAGGTCGGCGGCGCCCTTGAGCATCGCGCGGCCACGGGCGGACAACCGGGCCTGCCAGTCGCGCAGGGTCGACTCGAGCGGGCTGATGCCGCCGGCCGAGCGGACCTGGGCGATCAGCGGGGCGATCTGCTCCAGCAGGTAGCCGCCCCGCCTGAGCTGGTGGGCCAGCCGGGCGTCCCGGACGTCGGCCGCGCTGTAGACCCGGTAGCCCGTCCGCGGGTCGCGGCGCGGCCGGACCAGCCCGGCCTTCTCCCATTTGCGCAGGGTGGCGGGGCGGAGGCCGAGCCGTCTGGCCAGGGGGCCGATGAACGTGTCGCCGCGTTCGGACGGCACGGGCGCGAGATCGCGGAGCGCGGCTTCGACGGCCTGGAGGGTGCGGCGGTCGTCGAGGAGCAGGCCGTGGCTGTCGTCGATGAGCCGCAGCGCGTCCTCGGTGGCACCCCGGTTGACCGCCCGCATGATCGACGTGGCCGTCTGGTGACCGTGCCCGGGCACGAGGGCGAGGAACGCGCGCAGCGCTTGTGCGTGCAGCGGAGTGTAGGTGCGGTAGCCGTGAACCGTGCGTTCGGCGGCGGGCAGGATGCCGGCGTCTTCGTAGTTCCTGATCGCCTGGGTGGACAGACCGTGCTCGCGCGCCAGGTCCACTGGCCTCATGGGTGCGTCCCTGATTGAAGGTTCACCGCGGTAAGAGCGGGAAATTCCCGGAAAAGTTTACATCGAGAGTTCAACGATACCGTTGAATGCATGGATATCAGCGACACGGCCCGGCCGCTCGATGGCGCGGGCGTCTCGGCGTTCCTCCGGTCGCTTCCCGTCCGGCCCCTGCTGCTCGGCCTGGGCGAGGCGAGGCACTTCGTGGGGGAGCTGGGCGAGCTGCGCAACGAGATCTTCCGGCATCTGGTCGAGCACGAGGGCTACCGGTCGTTCGCCATCGAGAGCGACTGTCTCATGGGCCTCGTGGTGGACGACCACATCACGACGGGTGCGGGCACGCTCGACGAGGTCATGGAACGCGGCTTCAGCCACGCCTTCGGCACGTCACCGGCCAACCGCGAGCTCGTGCGCTGGATGCGGGCCTACAACGAGGAGCATGACGAAAAGCTCCGGTTCTTCGGATTCGACGGCCCGCTGGAGTATTGGGCGGCGAGCCCGCGCGAGGCGCTCACCGCCCTCCACGACCTCCTCGCCGGCCCGCTTCCCTGCACCCGCGAAACCCTCGACACGCTGCTGGGTCCGGACGATCGATGGTCGAACGAGGCCGCGGTCATGGATCCGGCCCAGTCGATCGGCCGGTCCGCCGACGCGCAGCGGCTGCGACTGATCGCCGACGACCTGGTGGCGCTGCTGGACACGCAGGCGCCGCGGCTGAGCGCGGCGGACAGGGAGCGGGCCGCGCTGTACGGGCGCACCGCAACCGGCCTGCTCCGCTACCACGCCTGGATGGCCGACGCGTCCCCGGCTCGGGTGACCAGGCTGTCGGCCCTGCGAGATGCGATGATGGCCGCCAACCTGCGGGCCGTCGCCGAGCACGGCCCGGCCCTGGTCTTCGCCCACAACCTCCACCTGCAGCGGAACAAGAGCCTCATGCGGCTCGGCGACCAGGCGCTGGAGTGGTGGAGTGCGGGAGCGATCGCCGCGACGCACCTGGGCGACCGGTACGCCTTCCTGGCCTCGGCGTTCGGCACGGTCGGCGCCGACACCCCGGCTCCGGACACCGTCGAGGGGATCTTGTCCACGCTGCCGTGGGACGACGCTCTCATCGACGCACGCCGGCTGGCCGAGGCCCTCACGAAGCCCGCCCCGCGCGTCTCCCGCGATTTCGCCTATTTCCCGCTCGACCCGGATCAGCTCGACATGATCGACGGCGTCGTCTTCCTCAAGCGGGCCGTCAGGCTGCTTCGCTGGGCAGACGGGGCGCCTGAATGAGGGTGATTGCGGGCTTTGCGGTCCTTCGGATAGCGCTTACCGTGAGGGTGCGGCGGGAACGGGGTCGTGGTCATGGCACTGCCGTGCCTGGTCCTGTTCCTTCTCTTCCAGCGCTACTACGTGGGCGGATTCATGTCGGGAGCTCTCCGTGGCTAAGACCATGATGCGGCCGGTCGACTGGGACGGCGGGCGGCTGCGGCCGCTCGGCATCGACGAGGTACGGCTGGACGGCGGCTTTTGGGGACACCGGCAGCGGCTGAACGGCGAGGTCATCCTCGACCACTGCGAGTCGTGGATGGAGCGCCTCGGCTGGATCGGCAACTTCCGCGACCCGGCGGCCCCGCACCGCGGTAGGGAGTTCAGCGACTCCGAGATCTACAAGCTGCTCGAAGGCCTGTCGTGGGAGGCGGGGCGGACCGGCGACGCCGAGTTCGACCGCCGCGTCAACCGGCTCGCCGAGACGGTCGCCGCGGCGCAAGAGCCCGACGGCTACCTCAACACGCGCTGGCACGCGAACCGCTACACCGACCTGGAGTGGGGCCACGAGCTGTACTGCTACGGCCATCTCATCCAGGCGGGCGTCGCGCGCCTGCGCTCGGCCGGCGACGATGACGTTCTCGTGGGCGTGGCGCGCCGGGCCGCCGACCACGTCTGCCGGGAGTTCGGCGCCTCGGGCCGGCAGGGTGTGTGCGGGCATCCGGAGATCGAGATGGCGCTGGTGGAGCTGTACCGGGCCACGGGGCAGGAGCGCTACCTGGAGCAGGCGCGGCTGTTCGTGGAGCGCCGTGGCCGGCCCGCCCTGTCCGACATCCATCTCGGCCGCGCCTACTTCCAGGACGACATGCCGGTACGGCGGGCCAGGACGTTCCGCGGCCACGCCGTGCGGGCCCTGTATCTCGCGTCGGGCGCGGTCGATGTCGCCGTGGAGACCGGCGACGACGAACTCCTCGCGGCCGTCATCGCGCAATGGGAGCGGACGATCGCCGCGCGCACCTATCTCACCGGCGGGATGGGGTCGCGGCACAGCGGGGAGGCCTTCGGCGAGGACTGGGAGCTGCCGTCCGACCGCGCGTACGCCGAGACGTGCGCGGGGGTCGCCTCCGTCATGCTCAGCTGGCGGCTGCTGCTGGCCACCGGCGACGCGCGCTATGCCGACCTCGCCGAGCGCACGCTCTACAACGTGGTGGCGGCATCGCCGGCGATCGACGGCAGGGCGTTCTTCTACGCCAACCCGCTGCAGGTGCGGGTGCCCGGCAGGGCGCCCGACCCCGACGCGGAGAACCCCAGGGTGGAATCGCCGCTGCGCGCCCCGTGGTTCAGCGTCGCGTGCTGCCCGAACAACCTGGTGCGGACGCTGGCGAGCCTGAGCGGCTACATCGCGACCCGCGATGACGACGGCGTGCAGCTGCACCAGCTCGTGCCGTGCTCCGTCGACACGACGCTGCCGGACGGCCGTCGGGTCGGGCTCCGGGTCGAGACCGGCTACCCCTGGTCGGGCGCGGTCACCGTGCGCGTCGAGCACACCGACGGCGGGCCGTGGCGGCTGTCCATGCGGATCCCGCCGTGGGCCGGGCACGGCGAACCGGGCCGGCGCTCCATGGTCGAGGAACGGGAGTGGCGCCCCGGCGACGAGGTCAGGCTCGACCTGCCGATGCGGCCGCGCTGGACCCGTCCCGATCCGCGCATCGACGCGGTCCGCGGCTGCGTCGCCGTCGAACGCGGACCGCTCGTCTACTGCGCCGAGTCGCTCGGCGACGAACCGCCGCTGGCCGGCCTGAGCGTGGACACGTCGGTGCCGCCCGCCGAACGGCCGGCCGACGAGTCCGGGCTCGACGGCGTCCTGATCTCGGTCGCCGCCCGGACCGCCGGGTCGGCCGCCGGCACCTGGCCGTACGGCGACCCGCCGCCCACGCCGGCCGGCGGGAACGACGCGAACGGCGCGAACGGCGCGAACGGGGCCACGCTGGTCCCCTACCACCTGTGGGGCAACCGCGGCCCCGCCACGATGCGCGTCTGGCTGCCCGAAGACAGCGCGTAGGCACCGGCTAGGCGAACGTGGTGGTCAGCCAGGCCTGCCAGGCCCGCTCGATCTCCTTCTCGTCGACGGCGGGCGAGAAGTTGTGGTACTCGGCGACCACGGTGTCGCGGTAGCCGTGGATGAACGCGTACAGCCCGTCGGCCGTGCGCACCCCGAGGTAGCTGGGCCGCTCGGCGAACTCCACGACGACCGCCAAGGGCTCCAGGCCGGCGACCGCGAGCCGGCCGCCGTCGCCCGCGGTCGCCGTCTCGGCCACCCCGACGATTTCGGTGAACGCCGACCAGACGAAATCTTTGCCGGCCACCTGCGGTCCCGGCAGGAACATGTTGTACGTCGAGACGCGGCCGGGAAAGTGCTTGAGGTAGGTGGCCAGCTTCCGCAGGTACATGAGGTCGCCCGTGCTGAGCGCGTCGTACTGGTCCTCCCAGTCGTCGCCGAGGATGCCGCTGTGGACCAGCCGCAGCACGGTGCTGCCGCCCGCGCGGCCCTCGATGAGGTACTCGAAGGCCATGAACGTGCCGTCGGCCGGGTCTTCCTGGCTCCGGAAGGCGAACCGGCGGCCCGGTTCCCAGGCCGTGACGGTGCCCTCCTCGGCGAAGCCGCCCAAGGTCATCCGGGTCATGCCGCCCTCGCGCGGCTCGATCTCGTTGCGTCCCATGAACCACGAGTCGATGCCCGGCCCGGTGGCGATCGCCTCCCACACCTGATCGGGCGTCGCGTGCAGCTCGATCTCCTGATCGACTTCGAACTCGTGGCCCATCGCGGGACTCCTCCGGTGTCACGTCGTGCTCGGCGGCCGGCGCGCCGCGCTGGTGTCAGCACCGAGCATGCCGTACCGATCCCCGTCAGACGGTCAAGGGCGAAGGAGTAACTTGCCAGCCTCGGCGCGGCGGTCAGCATCGGAGCGGCGGGCCAAGTGGCCGCGGCTCGGCGGCGGCTTCTAGAATCCGATTCCAGACGGGCGTACACGGCGTCATGAGGTAATCGCTCATGAGGGGGCGGGGACTTTCGTGGTGGAGGCAGCGGACGAGCAGGCGTTCTTCACCGTCGCCGGGGACGACCTGATCCCGGCGCCGCACGCCCGCGGCCCCTGGGCGGCTGACATGCTGCACGGCCGGCTGCTGGGCGGGCTCATGGCGAGGGCCATCGAGCGCGAGCACGCCGGCGAGGACCTCCATGTCGCCCGGCTCACCGTGGACCTGTTCCGCCGCGCCGGCATCGTGCCGCTGCGCGTGACCACCCGCAGGGTTCGCGACGGCGGCCGCATCCGGGTCGTCGACGCGACCGCGACCACCGCAGACGGCGAGGTGGCGCGGGCGTCCGCCGTGCTGCTCCGGCGCGGGACGCAGCCCCCCGGCGAGATCTACTCGACGCCGGGCTGGGACGCCCCGGAACCCGATCGGCTCGGCCCGCCCCTCGGCGGAGTGCCCTTCCACCTGTGGCTGCTGTCCGCGCCCGGCGACGGTACGGGCGGCGGCGTGGAACGCACGTGGGAGTCGGCGAAGCGGCGCCGCGCCTGGGTGCGCGAGGCGCACGAGCTGATCGCGGGCGAGTCCGTCTCCCCGTTCGTCCGGGTGGCGCTCGCCGCCGACCTCACCAGCCCGCTGACGCTCTTCAGCACCGTCGGGCTGCGCTACATCAACGCCGACTACACGCTCACGCTCGGGCGGCTGCCGGTGAGCGAGGCCATCGGCTTCCAGTCCGACGGGCAGTTGTCCGACGACGGCGTCGCGGTCGCCCGCTGCACGTTGTACGACTCGGCCGGGCCGATCGGGCATTGCGCCGTCACCGCCCTGGCGATGAGACGGCTCCAGTAGCGCCCACGTCCCACGTACGCACACCGCTGAGGTAACGCACCGAGCGCGTGCCCGGGAACAGATTGAAACACGTTCTACATACGGGCTACGCTGACGGCAGCCGACTGCCGGAGGCGGAGGAGATGCGCTCACCGTGATCCTCGACCGGTTCCGCGTCACCGACCACGTCGCGATCGTCACCGGCGCCGGCCGCGGCATCGGTGCGGCCACCGCCGTCGCGCTCGCCCAGGCGGGCGCCGACGTGGTCGTCTCGGCCCGTACGGAAAGCGAGTTGCACGAGGTCGCCGGGCACATCGAAGCGGCCGGGCGGCGAGCCCTCGTGGTCGCGGCCGACCTCAGCGATCTCGACGCTGCCGCCGGGCTCGCGGACGCCGCCGCCGCGGAGTTCGGCCGGCTCGACATCGTCGTCAACAACGTCGGCGGCGCCCTGCCGCGCGCCTTCGCAGACACCGAACCGCGCCATCTCGAGAACGCGTTTCATTTCAACGTCAGCGTGGCGCACGCGCTGACCCGGGCCGCGATGCCGCGGCTGCTCGCCGGCCACGGCTGCGTCGTCAACATCTCCTCGGTGATGGGCCGGGTGGCGGGGCGCGGCTACCTCGCGTACGGCACCGCCAAGGCGGCGCTGACCCACTACACCCGGCTGGCCGCCCGCGACCTCGCGCCGCGCGTCCGGGTCAACGCCATCGCGGTCGGTTCCGTTGCCACGTCGGCACTCGACATCGTCATGACCGACGACAACCTGCGCACCCAGATGGAGCGCAATACGCCGCTCCGCCGGATCGGCGAACCCGGCGAGATCGCCGCCACCGTGCTGTTTCTCGCCGCACCGGCCGGGGCGTACGTCACCGGCAGGGTGTTCGAGGTCGACGGCGGCATCGACGCCCCCAACCTCGACCTCGGCCTCCCCGACCTTTGATGGACCGCACTGGAGGAGACGTGGCGTACCGCGTCGTGCAGTGGAGCACCGGAAACGTCGGCCGGCACGCGCTCGCCGGCATCGCCGCCCGGCCCGATCTCGAACTCGCCGGCGTCTGGGTGTCGAACCCCGCCAAGGTCGGCAAGGACGCCGGTGAGCTGGCCGGGCTCGGGCGTCCGCTCGGCGTGGCGGCCACCGGCGACGCGGACGCCCTGCTGGCGCTGCGCCCCGACTGCGTCGTCTACACGGCGCTGGCCGACGTACGGATCTTCGAGGCGCTCGAAGACCTGGCCCGCATCCTGCGCTCCGGCGCCAACCTGGTGTCGAGCAGCCCGGTCTTCCTGCAGTTCCCCGACGGCGTCGTCCCGCCCGAGATGTCGGATCCGATCCGTGAGGCGGCCGCGGCCGGCAACGCGTCGATCTTCGTCAACGGCATCGATCCGGGCTTCGCCAACGACTGGCTGCCGCTGGCCATCACGGGGATCAGCGAGCGCATCGACGAGGTCCGCTGTCTGGAGATCCTCAACTACAACACCTACAACCAGCCCACCGTGCTGTTCGACATCATGGGGTTCGGCGGCTCGCTCGCCGACGTCCCCCCGTTGCTGCGGCCCGGCGTGCTGTCCATGGCCTGGGGCGGGGTCGTCCGGCAGATCGCCGCCGGCCTCGGCGTCCGGCTCGACGAGGTCACCGAGTGGTACGCGCGGCTGCCCGCCCCGGAGACGTTCGAGATCGACTCGGGCACGATCGAAAAGGGCCGCGCGGCCGCGCTGCGCTTCGAGGTGCGCGGCATGGTGGCCGGCCGCCCCGTGATCGTGCTGGAGCACGTCACCCGGCTGCACGACGACATCGCCCCCGACTGGCCCCGTCCGGCCGGCCAGGGCTGCTATCGCGTGGAGGTGCGCGGCGAGCCGAACTACACCGTCGACCTGCGACTGCTCGGCACCGACGGCGACCACAACACCGCGGGGCTCAAGGCCACCGCCATGCGCCTGGTCAACGCCGTCCCCGCGGTCGTGGCGGCGCCCCCCGGCCTGCTGACGGCCCTCGATCTGCCCCTCGTCACCGGCCGCGGCCTGCTCCGTCCCGGCCCCGGGGGTACGGCCTGAGCGGGCCGGGGTACATACCCGAAGATCATCGAGGGAGCGATACGGGGGAACGGGGCGTGGGGGAGTGTCGCGTGTAGCGGCAGACGACAAGACGCTGCGGCCATCGGCCAGGTCGCGGGTGGGGAGCATCGGCAGGCGCCGGCCGTGGGCCCGCGAGATGGTGATGCTCGGCGTGATCTACCTGGCGTACGAGATCGTGCGGCTGGCGGTGCAGGGCGGCCGGTCGCTGGCGATCGCGCACGGGGAGCGCATCCTCGCCCTGGAGCGCGAGTGGCACATCGCCGTGGACCCCTGGCTGAACGCGTACGTGACCGCGCGGCCGGCGCTGGCCATCCCGGCCTGCTTCGCCTACGCCGGCCTGCACGACGTGGTGACGCTCGGCGTGCTCGGGTGGCTGTGGCGGCGCCGGCGGGCGGCCTACCCCGTCGCGCGCACCGCGCTCGTCATCGCCACGTTGCTCGGGCTCGCGGGCTTTTGGCTGCTGCCGGTCGCGCCGCCGCGCATGCTCCCCGGCTTCACCGACACCATGCTCGCCTACGGCGAGTACGGCTGGTGGGGGGACGCCGCGAACCCCTCGCACGGCCTCGCCCACGTGACCAACCAGTTCGCGGCCATGCCGTCGCTGCACGTCGGCTGGGCGGCGTGGTGCGGCTGGCACATCATGCGGCTGGACCGCCGGTGGTGGGCGCGCGTGCTCGGCGTCGCCTATCCCGTGCTGATCACTCTGGTGGTGATCGGGACGGCCAACCACTACCTGCTCGACGTCGTGGCCGGCCTGGCCGTGGTCGCCGCCGGTCTCGTCTGTGCTCAGGCCTTCTTGCCGACGCCGCCGAGGACGAAGTAGTGCGTGAGGTACTTCGCGTGGTCGTCGGCGGGGTCGGGTCGCCACTCCGATGTCGGCACGAGGCCCGGCGGGAGCAGCGCCCAGTCGCCGAAGAAGGAGCGGATCTCCGTGACGCTGCGCCACCGCCCGACCCCGTAGGACTTCTGGAAGATCTCTTCGCCGATCTTGGCCAGCTCGGCGTCGTCGGGGCGCTCGCTGCCCGGGTTGTGCAGGTGGGAGATGGCGAGGTGGCTGCCCGGCGGCACCGCGGCGCGCAACGTGGCCATGATGCTCGCAGGATCGTCCTCGTCGTTGATGTGGTGGAGGATCGACAGCAGCAGCAGCGCGACGGGCCGGTCGAAATCGATGGCCCTGCGCAGCGCGGGGTGTTCCAAGATCGACTCGGGTTCGCGTAGGTCGGCCATGATGACGCTGGTGAAGTCGTTGGCCAGCAGGGCCCGGCCGTGCGCCAGGACGACCGGGTCGTAGTCGACGTAGACGACCCGTGTCTCCGGGTCGATCGCCTGGGCGATCTCGTGCACGTTTCCCTGGGTGGGCAGGCCCGAGCCGATGTCGATGAACTGGCGGATGCCGGCCTCCGCCGCCAGGTAGCGCACCGCCCTGCGCAGGAACGCCCGGTTGGACTTGGGCCCCTCTCTGGCGTCCGGCATGATGCGCAGGGTCAGCTCGGCCACCTCCCTGTCGGCGGCGAAGTTGTCCTTGCCGCCGAGGAGATAGTCATAGACCCGGGCGATGTTGGGCTTCGTCATGTCCACGCCCGGGGGTACATCGATGTCCCCCACCGCGGGTGTCCCCCTGCTCGCTCGTCCCGCGTTCCGACTCCTATCTGGCGATCTTAGTCGCCGAATAGGGCCATAGCCTGCGAAAATGCGGGCAATGGATGGGTAATGGGGTGGGTTTTGCCCTATCGGGACCGGGGGGAGACCGGATGCGCAAAACCACCGGCCCCCCACTGGTGGGCAGGGGGCCGGCGGGGCGGGGCTCAGCGGATGGGGTCAGGGGGAAGCCGGTCGGGCCGCCCGATCAAAAGACGCTCACGCCGTAGACGGCGAGCGGTTCGGTGACGGGCTGATAGACGGTGAAGCCGCCGGACGTGCAGTCGCCGGCGCCACCCGAGGTGATGCCGAGCGCGGTGCTCCCGGCGTAGAGGGGGCCGCCGCTGTCGCCGGGCTCGGCGCACACGGTCGTCTCGATCATGCCGAAGACCGTGCCTTCGGGGAAGTTCACCGTCACGTTCGTGGCCGTCACCACGCCGCCGTGGATGCCGGTCGTGCTGCCGCGGCGCTCGACCGCCTGGCCGACGAACGCCTCACCGGCCGTCGCGATGTCCTGCCCACCGGCGGTGCCCTCGGCGGGGACGTTGCCGCCGTACTGGACGATGGCGTAGTCGTTGCCGGGGAAGCTGCTGTCGACGGTGGAGCCGATGAACTCGCCGCCGGCGGTGAACCAGTTCGGCTCGACGTTCCCGCAGTGTCCCGCGGTGAGGAAGAAGGTCGAGCCGCCGGCCTGCACGTTGAAGCCGAGCGAGCAGCGGAACTGCGCGCCGAGGATGGCGTCGCCGCCGCTGATCCGCGTGCTGTACGTGCCGCTGACGTGCTTCACCTGGACGGCGCCGCCGAGCCGCGCGGCCGCGGCCTGGACCTTGGCCAGCTTGGCGCCCGTCACGGACTCGTCCACGGAGACCACGACCTTGTTCGTGGCCGGATCCACCGCCCAGGCGGTGCCGGGCACCTTCGCGGTGCGGTCCAGGGTGGCGGTGACCCGGCTCAGGTCGGCGCCGCTGCGGGTCACGGATTTGGGGACCGCGCCGGCCGCCCGCACCACGTCGGCGTCGGCCTCGTTGGTGACCGTGACGACCAGCCGGCCGCTGGTGCGGTCGAGGTAGGAGCCGGCGCTGCGCGCGCCCAGCCGGTCGGCCATGGTGGCGGCGATCTTGTCGGGATTGGGGTCGGGGGAGACCGCCTGCGCGGGCGACGCGGCGAGCAGCGTGGCGCCGAGCAGTGCGGCGGCCGCGCCGACGAGAGCGACGCGGCGGGCGGGGTGGGTCGTCACATGAGCCTCCGTGCGGGATTCGGGGGGAAGGATTCGTCAACGACCGGTGAACCAGCTACCCAGAAACGGCCAGAAATAGTCAAGAAAACACTTTTAGTGGAGCTTTCTGACTAAAGGGGTCAAGGTGCTTTGGCAGATCTGCTCAACGAGTCCCGCACATGGAGAGGTCCCGGGTGCGGGGGCCACCCGGGACCTCGAGTCCTCATGGACTTTGGTGACTACAAGCGGTGCCCGCCTCTAGAAGACGCTCACGCCGAACACGCTGAGCGGCTCGGTGACCGGCTGGAAGAAGGTGGTGCCGCCGGAGGAGCAGTTGCCGCTGCCGCCCGAGGTGAGCCCGAGCGCCCGAGAACCGGCGTACAGCGGGCCGCCGCTGTCACCGGGCTCGGCGCAGACGGTCGTGCGGATCATGCCGGTGACGGTGCCCTCGGGGTAGTTCACCGTGGCGTTCAGCGCCGTCACGGTCCCGCTGTGCACGCCCGTGGTGCTGCCGCGGCGGGTGACGGTCTGGCCGACGGTGGGGTTACCCGAGGACGTGATGTCCTGCGAGCCGACCGTGCCGGGGTGGGACACGCCGCTGGCGTAGGTGATGATCGCGTAGTCGTTGCCGGGGAAGCTGCTCGACCGCCGGGTGCCGATCAGCGTGCTGTGGCTGGAGTTGGAGAACCATTGCGAGGCGATGTTGCCGCAGTGCCCGGCGGTCAGGAAGAAGAACTGCCCGGCGCTGTTTTGCACGTTGAAGCCCAGCGAGCAGCGGGAGTTGCCGCCGAAGATGGCGTCGCCGCCGGCGATGTTGGTGCTGAACGTGCCGGCCACGCGCTCGACGCGCACCGCGTCGCCGAGCCGCGCCGCCGCGGCCTGGACCTTGGCGAGCTTGGCGCCCGTCACGGACTGGTCCATGGACAGGACGATCTGGTTGGTGACCGGGTCGACGGCCCAGGAGGTGCCGGCGACCTTCGCGGTGCGGCCAAGCTCGGTCGTGGCCTGCTGGAGCACGGCGCCGCTGCGGGCGACCATGCGGGGGGTGGCGCCCGCGGCGCGAACGCTCTGCGCCGAGGCGTTGTCTGTCACGGTGACGATGAGCTTGCCGGTGTTCCGGTCGAGGTAGGCCCCGGCCGTGTTGGTACCCAGGCGCTGCGTCAGGGTGGTCGCGAGCGTCGAGGAATCGGTTGAGGGTGCGGCGGCCTGTGCCGCTGAGGTGGCGACGAGTGTGCCCGTCGCCAGGCCGACGGCGGCGACGACGGCCACTGCGCGCCGAACGGATCGCGTTCTCACGGAGCCTCCTGCGGGGGGTCGGACGTCCGGATGACGTCCCGAGGTACGCAAATATTCATGAAGATTCCTCAAAACCAACAAGAGCGAATATGTGCCAAATAAGTCGGCGAAGTATGGCAACTCTGTGGATAGGCGTTCAGGGGGCCGCGAAGGCGGGTGGAGCGCCGCCGCTCCGCCGGCGTACAAGCGCTGTTCAGGTGCCGTCCGACTCGACAGTCAACACGGTGCGAACACATAGTTGCCGCCGTTTCCATGGGACCGGCCTGCCGTTACCGGCCATCTGGTTGCGCGATGAACTGGACGTTTTCCGAAATTTCTGGCAATACTGGAGGTTCTGCCTTACTCCTCAGTAGACCGCGGCGGATGCGAGCCGTAAGCCGCTCTGCGCTGGCAGCTACGAACGTTCGTCGGTTTTTCCGGTCGCTTGTGCGCCGCGTAGGGTGCGGCTATGGCGATATTCCGGATCAGCGAGGTCGCCGCGTTGCTGGGCGTCAGCGCCGACACGGTCCGCCGGTGGGTCGACCAGGGGCGGCTCCCGGCGCGGCGCGACGAGCATGGGCACCGCACAGTGGCCGGCGCCGATCTCGCCGCGTTCGCCCGCGCCCTCGCCGAGCCGAGCGGACCCGGCGGCTCCTCCGGCACCCCCGGCACCCTCGGGGCCCGGGGACCGGTCGCGGGCACCGGGTCGTCCGCGCGCAACCGCTTCCGCGGCATCGTCACCGACGTGGTCCGCGACGCCGTGATGGCGCAGGTCGAGATCGCCGCCGGCCCCCATCGCGTGGTGTCGCTGATGAGCAGGGAGGCCGCCGACGAGCTCGGGCTCGAACCCGGCGTGGTCGCGGAAGCGGTGATCAAGTCCACCAACGTCGTCGTCGAGGTGCCCGGCGTGCCGCGGGGCTCCCGATGAGCCGGCCGGCCGTGTCCCCAAGGTCGCTCGAAGGCCCATGACCAAGGGCGGCATCGAGGGCACTGTCGCGGGCGGCGGCCGGCGGCGCACCGGCTCGGCGATCACGGGCCGGGTTCCGTGGGTGCTCATGCTGCCCGCCCTGCTGGGCCTGGGTTTTCTCGTGCTGCCGGTCGTCGGCCTGCTCGTTCGCGCGCCGTGGTCCACGCTGGGCACCAGGCTGGGCGAGCCCCAGGTACGCGACGCGCTGCGGCTGTCGTTGCTCACCGCGACCGCGGCCACGGCGATCTGCCTGGTCCTGGGCGTGCCGCTCGCCTGGCTGCTGGCCCGGGTCGACTTCACCGGCCGCCGGTTCGTGCGCGCCTTGGTGACGGTGCCCCTGGTGCTTCCCCCGGTGGTGGGCGGGGTCGCGCTGCTGCTCGTGCTCGGCCGCCGCGGCATCGCCGGCCAGTGGCTCGATCGGGCGTTCGGCCTGACGCTGCCGTTCACCACCGCCGGCGTCGTGATCGCCGAGACGTTCGTGGCGATGCCGTTCCTGGTGATCAGCGTCGAGGGTGCGCTCCGGGCGGCGAATCCGCGCTTCGAGGAGGCCGCCGCCACGCTCGGCGCCAACCGCTGGACCGTCTTCCGGCGGGTCACGCTGCCGCTGGTGGCGCCGGGCGTGGCGGCCGGGGCGATCTTGAGCTGGGCCCGGGCCCTGGGGGAGTTCGGCGCGACCATCACCTTCGCCGGCAACTTCCCCGGCCGCACCCAGACGATGCCGCTCGGCGTCTACCTGGCGCTGGAGACCGACCCGCAGGCGGCGATCGTGCTCAGCCTCGTGCTGCTCGCGGTCTCCATCCTCGTCCTGGCCGGCCTGCGCGACCGATGGGTCAGCGCGCCGTGAGTGGACTCCTGGCGCGCCTGATCGTCCGGCACGGCGCGTTCACCCTCGACCTCGAGATCGCCGGCGGGCGCGGGGAGGTCGTCGCGCTGCTCGGGCCGAACGGCGCGGGCAAGACCACGGCGCTGCGCGCGCTGGCCGGCCTCATCGGGCTCACCGGCGGCGGCATCGAGCTCGGCGGCGAGCCGCTGCACGCGATGCCGGCCGAACGCCGCCCGGTCGGCATGGTCTTCCAGGACTACCTGTTGTTCCCGCACCTGTCCGCCCTGGACAACGTCGCGTTCGGGCCGCGCTGCCGGGGGGTCGGCAAGGGCGAGGCGCGCCGGCTCGCCGGCGGCTGGCTGGCCCGGGTCGGCCTCGCCGAGCACGCAGCCAAGAAGCCGCGCGCGCTGTCGGGCGGGCAGGCCCAGCGCGTCGCGCTCGCCCGGGCGCTGGCGATCCGGCCGCGGCTGCTGCTGCTGGACGAGCCGTTGGCCGCGCTCGACGCGCACACCCGGCTGGACATCAGGGCGGAGCTGCGCCGCCACCTCGCCGCCTTCGACGGCGTCACCGTGCTCGTCACCCACGACCCGCTCGACGCCATGGTGCTCGCCGACCGGCTCATCGTCATCGAGGGCGGCCGCGTCGTCCAGCAGGGCGGACCCGCCGAGGTCGCCCGCCACCCCCGGACCGACTACGTGGCCAGGCTCGTCGGCCTCAACCTCTACCGGGGCGTCGCCGCCGGGCACGTGGTGACCCTCGGCTCGGGGGTCCGGGTCGAGTCGGCGGATTCCGGCGACGGCGAGGTGTTCATCGCCTTCCCGCCAGGCGCCGTGGCGCTGTTCCGCAGCCGCCCCGACGGCAGCCCGCGCAACCTGTGGCAGGCCCGGGTCGACGGCATCGAGCGCCACGGCGACCAGGTCCGGGTCCACCTGGACGGCCCGATCTCCGTCGCCGCCGACGTCACCCCGGCCGCGGTCGCCGAGCTGTCGCTCACCGAGGGCCAAGTCATCTGGGCGGCGGTCAAGGCGTCTGAGACGCACTGCTATCCCGCCTAGTGTCCGTTATCGGAGATCATGGGTCGTACCAGCGGGAAAGGGGGAGGGGCGATGACGGTACGGCCCCAGCTGCTGTTCGCCGCCGACGGCGTGCGGATCGACGCCGGCCATTTCGCGGGCGACCGGGAGCGGTGCGCGGTGCTCGCCCACGGGTTCACCGGAGCGTGGCGCCGCCCGGCGATCCGGCGCATCGCGGGGCTGCTGAACCGGTACGGCGGCGTGCTGGCCATCGACTTTCGCGGGCACGGACGATCACGCGGCCGGTCCACCGTCGGCGATCTCGAGGTGCTCGACCTCGAGGCCGCGGTCGTGCACGCGCGCGACCTCGGCTACCGCCGGGTCGCGGTCGTCGGCTTCTCCATGGGCGCGTCGGTGGCCATCCGGCACGCCGGGCTCCACGGCGGGGTCGACGCGGTCGTGTCGGTCAGCGGGCCGGCGCGCTGGTACTACCGCGACACCGCCCCGATGCGCCAGGTGCACTGGGCGATCGAGCAACGGTCCGGCCGGTTCGTCGTCCGGCTGGCGAAGCGCACGCGGATCGCCCCCGGCGGCTGGGACCCGGTGCCGGCGGCGCCGCACGAGGTGATCGGCAAGATCGCGCCCACTCCGGTGCTGATCGTGCACGGCGACGCCGACCACTTCTTCCCGCTGGAGCACGCCGAGCAGTTGTACGCCGCGGCCAAGGAGCCCCGCGAGCTGTGGATCGAGCCTGGCTTCGGCCACGCCGAGGCGGCCGCCACACCCGATCTGATCAGGCGAATCGGCGGCTGGCTCCGCGATCTGCCCCGACCCGATGCGCACGGCCCCGCTTCGCTTGAGGCACGATGATCACATCACCGTCCGGCCGGGAGAGCGCGGGACATCCACCGGCCGATCGGCGCAGGCCCGGCTCGCCACGATACGGTGCGATGTCCGATGAATACGGCTCAAGTAGGTGCGATGTCCGAGGGATCGGCAAGCGCACGCAGTGCAGTCAGGAGACGTGAATGCGGATTCTTGTCCTGGGCGGCGACGGGTACCTCGGCTGGCCGACGGCGTTGCACCTGTCGCAGTGCGGCCATGACGTGGCGGTGGCCGACAACTTCGCCCGCCGCCAGTACGACTTCGAACTCGGGGTGGAGAGTCTGGTCCCGATCGAGTCCCTGCAGACCCGGGTGGCGACCTGGCAGAGCCTGACCGGCCGGTCGCTGGGCACGTACGTGGGCGACCTGACCGACGCGGAGTTCACCCACCACATCATCGCCGACTTCCGCCCGGAGGCGGTGGTGCACTTCGCCGAGCAGCGCGCCGCCCCGTACTCGATGATCGACCGGAAGCACGCCGTATACACGCAGGTGAACAACGTGGTCGGCACGTTGAACCTGCTGTACGCGATCGCCGACATCGATCGCGACATCCACCTGGTCAAGCTCGGCACGATGGGCGAGTACGGCACCCCCAACATCGACATCGAGGAGGGCTGGCTCGACATCGAGTACAAGGGCCGCCGCGACCGGGTGCTCTACCCCAAGCGGCCCGGGTCCTTCTACCACCTGTCGAAGGTGCACGACAGCCACAACATGGAGTTCGCCTGCCGGATCTGGCGGCTGCGCGCCACCGACCTCAACCAGGGCGTCGTCTACGGGCAGCAGACTCCGGAGACGACGCTGGACGACCGTCTGGCGACGCGGTTCGACTACGACGCGGTCTTCGGCACGGTGCTCAACCGGTTCGTCATCCAGGCGGTGCTCGGCCACCCGCTCACGGTCTACGGCGACGGCGGCCAGACCCGGGGCATCATCGACATCCGCGACACCGTGCGCTGCATCCAGCTGGCGTGTGAGAACCCCGCCGATCCCGGCGAGTTCAGGGTGTTCAACCAGATGACCGAGTCCAAGTCGGTCAAGCAGATCGCCGAGACGGTGGCCGAGTGCTTCCCCGGCGACGTGCGGATCGATCACCTCGCCAACCCGCGCGTCGAGCACGAGGAGCACTACTACAACGTGACGCACACGCGGCTGCTGGATCTGGGGCTGACCCCGCACCTGCTGTCGGACACGCTGATCACCTCCCTGTTCGAGGTGGCCAAGCGCTACGCGCACCGGGTCAGGTCCGAGGCGATGCGGCCGACCGTGGACTGGCGCGCCGCCGCCAGCCCCACCCAGGAGCCCGCACGCGAGCCCGCTGGCGGGGCGTGATGACCGCAGACAGGGGCGCGTTCGCCCGCGCCACCGGACGGGTCGCCGAGGGGGGTGCGGACAAGCCGCGGTACCGGCGCTATCAGTACGACCTGATCGCGCCGCACTGCGGGCGCAGCCTGCTGGAGGTGGGCGCGGGGCTCGGCGAATTCGCCGGCCAGTTCACCGGGCTCGATCGGCTCGTCATCACCGACGTCGACCCCGCCGCCGTCCAGGTGCTCGAGCGGCGCTTCGCCGAGCGCGCCGAGGTCGAGGTGCGCGGACTCGACCTCACCGCCGGCGACAGCCTCGACCGCCCCGTCGAGACGGCGGTGGCGATCAACGTCCTGGAACACTTCGAGGACGACGCGGGCCTGCTGAAGCTGCTGGCCCGGTCGGTCGTGCCCGGCGGCACCATCGTGTTGTGGGTGCCCGGCTACCAGAGCCTGTACGGCGAGTTCGACCGCAGCGTCGGGCACTTCCGCCGCTACACGCCGGCGACGCTGCGGGACGCCGCGGCGCGCGCCGGGCTCGCCGTCGAGCTGGTCCGGCCGGTCAACCTGCTGGGCGGGCTCGCGTGGTGGGCGGCGGTGCGGATGGGCCGGGCGATGTCGCCGCAGGGCGGGGCCGTCGGCGTGTACGACCGCGTGCTCGTCCCGGCGACCAGGGTGCTCGACCGGGTGCTGCCCATCCCGTTCGGGCAATCCGTCCTGTGCGTCGCCCGCACGCCCGCATAGCCCGCCTCCGACGACGTGGTCATGCGATGGTTCCGGCTTGGCGCGGGGACCATCGCATGACCACACGCATGATCACACGCGCATGATCACACGCGCGTGATCACAACCGACCGTGCGGCCGGACTCCCCGGAGCCCGGCGCGGTCGCGGCGCGCGCGGCGGCGTTCGCGGCGCCAGGTGCCGATGACGACCTTGGCGTAGCGGTAGCCGTAGGTCAGGTTGCCGCCCTTCTTGGTGGTGCCCGCGGTGCGCAGCCGCATGGTCGCCGGCACCTCCCGCACCCGGTACCCGTTCATGATCACGCTGATCAGCAGCTCGGAGGCCTGATACTGCGGCTGGCGCAGCGTGACGTGCTCGGTGAGCGCGGCGCGCATCGCCCGCAGCCCGAACGAGGTGTCGGTGACGCGGTGCCCGGTCAGCACGCTCACCAGGCGGGCGAACACGTGCACGCCGAGGCGGCGCACCTTGTCGTAGGTCTCCTGGCGTCCGAGGATGCGCGAGCCGGTGACGAAGTCGGCCTGGTCGGCCAGGATCGGGGCCAGCACCTTCTCGATGTCGGCCGCGTCGTACTGGCCGTCGGCGTCGGTGGTCACGATGTAGCGGGCGCCGCCCGCGCGGGCGATCCGGTAGCCCAGCCGCAGCGCCGCGCCCTGCCCGCGGTTGACCGGCACCTCGCACACGTGCGCGCCCTGCTTGCGGGCGATGGCGGCGGTGTCGTCGGCGGACCCGTCCACCACCACGATCGTCGCCGCGTCCAGCCCCGCCACCCGGTGCGGGATCGCGTCGACGACGTCGCCGATGCCGCGTTCCTCGTTGTAGGCGGCGATCACCACCGTCACCGGCGGCAGCCGCACGCCGTACTCGGCCGTGAACTCCGCCACCGCCGCCGCGTCGACGTCGTGCTCGGGGCCATGATCGCGCCGGGCCGCACACGCCGTCATGACGCCCCCACGCTGTCGGGCGCGGACCCGGCGGAAACCGGGTCCGGGGGAGCGGCGGCCGGCGCGAACTCCGGCCAGACGGTGGCAAGACCGGAGGCGAGGTCGTGGTGCGGCCGGTAGCCGAGCCGCCGGGCCGCGGAGATGTCGAGGACCACGGCGGGCATCTCTCCTTGCTTCGCGGCCGTAAATCTCGCGGGGATGGGCGCGCCCGTGACGGCGCGGGCGGCCTCGATAAGGTCGTTGACGCTCGTGGAGCGGCCCGACCCGACGACGAGAGGACCGAGATGATCGGTGCGCCAGGCCAGCGTGACGGCCTGCACGACGTCGTCGACGTGCACGTAGTCGCGCAGCTGGGTGCCGTCGCCGTAGACGCGGACGCCGGTGCCGGTCGCGGCGGCCCGCATCAGCCGTGGGACAAAACTGTCCTTGTGTTGCATTCCGGGACCATACACGTTGGCAAAACGGAGTGCGCAGGTGAGCATGCCGTAGGCGCCGGTGTAGGCGCTGAGCAACATCTCCGCGGCCGCCTTGGTCGCGCCGTAGGGGGTCAGCGGGCGCGGCGGCGTGCGTTCGTTGATCGGCGTGGCGCCGACATCGCCGGTCACCGCGTTGGTCGAGGCCAGCACGAAGCGCGGCACGCCCCGCAGCCGGGCCCGCTCGAGGAGGTCGGCCGTGACGTCGACGTTCAGCCGGTAGACCCCGGCCGGGTCCTCCATCGAGCGCAGCACCGAGGTCATCGCCGCGAGGTGCACGATCGCGTCGAGCCCGGGGGCGACGGCCGCCTCCCGTACGGCGGGGTCGCGCAGATCGCCCACCACGGAGCGAACGTCGGAGTCGGGATACGGATCTTGGTCGGCGACCGTGACCTCCGCCCCGGCGGCGCGCAGGGTCTCGACCAGACGGCGCCCGATAAATCCTGTCCCGCCGGTTATGAGAACACAGGCGCCATCAAGATCCGACATATGTTGCTCCTTCCCCACGATTCGCGTTACGCACCTGGCCTCGCTGACACTAGCTCACCCAGGGATGTCAGACTTCCGCGGCCGAGGAAGAGGCGAAGAGGAGTACACAGGTGATCCACATTCTCGTGGTGGGGCTGCCGCTGGCGATCGGCCTCGGCCTGGCCCTGCTCGCGGCGCGCCGCGGCTGGGCCCCGCGGCTCGCCGTCTCGCTCTGCGTCGGCGCGGCCCTGCGGATCGCGATCCTCATGATCGCCGTACGGGATCACACCTGGCAGCCGCAGGACCTGGGGGTGGATTTCCTCGACGCCGCCAACTCCGTCCTCGCCGGCGAGGACCCGGTGAACCACCTCCGCCGCGAGGGCGGCTGGCACTTCCTGCCGTTCATGGCCTATCTGCTGGCGGGCGAGCGGCAACTGGGGCTGTGGCTGGGGCTCGGCTGGGGCACCGTGGCCCGGCTGGCGCCGGTGATCGCCGACATCGCGCTCATCCCGCTGACGGGCCGGCTGGCGGCCGGGGACGACGCCCGCCGGCGGGCGCTGTGCGCCTTCCAGTACGCGTGCATGCCCGTGGCCGTCATGGTCAGCTCGATTCACGGCCAGTTCGCGCCGATCACCTTGCTCCTCGGCGTGGCAGCGCTGCTCGCCGCGCGACGCGGCCGTCCCCACCTCGCCGGGCTGCTCATCGGCCTGTCGGTGACCTCGACGTCCTGGTCGGTGCTGCTGGTGCCGGGGATCATGCTGCTCGTCACCGGCCTCCGAAACCGGCTCACCGTGCTGGGCTGGATCGCGGCGGTGCCCGGGGCGTTCCTGCTCAGCAGCTGGCTGGTGCTCGACACCCCGCTCCGCCGCCTGCCCGCCACGGCGAAGGCGGTCATGTCGACCCGGCCGGTGGTGGGCGACTGGGGCTGGACGGCGATCGCGACCCACGGCAAGGTGTCCGTCTCCCCGACGCTCGGGCACATCGGCACCGTCGTGCTCGTGCTCGCCCTGCTCGCCGCCGGATGGTGGTGGCGGCGCGCCGATCCGCTCACGCTGACGCTCGTCTTGCTGCTCGTCTTCGTCGTGGTGACCTACCGGTTCGGCGCCCAGTACCTGCTGTGGCCGCTGCCGTTCCTCATCGCCCGGCCCACGCGGGGCACATGGGCCGCCATCACGGCCGGCGCCGTCTGGGCCGCGATCGGCTATCTCTACACCACCCGCCTGGACGAGCCGACCTGGTGGCACACGCACACCTGGTGGTCGCTCAGCTCGCTCGCGGTCATCGCGCTGCTGATCTGGGCGCTGCCGTGGCGTCGCCGCCGGGCCGGAAGTGACGAATCCGCGCAGCGGGAATACTGGCCTACGCCGCGAAGAACCCACTTGGTGAGGAATTCCGCATGACCCCCAAAGTCATCTCCGCCGATCCCCGTACCGGCGCCGAAGTCGAGCAGGTCGCCACCGAGACCTCCGCCGACGAGGTCGCCGCACTGTGCGCCGCCGCGGCGGCCGCGGCCCCCGCGTACGAGGCGCTGGGCAGGGACGGCCGCGCCGCGCTGCTGGAGTCGGTGGCCGCCGAGCTCGACGCGGCGGGCGACCACATCGTGGCGCTGGCCGACAGGGAAAGCGCGCTCGGCACCGGGCGGCTCACCGGCGAGCTGGCCAGGACGACGTTCCAGCTGCGGTTCATGGCCGAGGTGATCAGGGACGGCGGCTACCTCGACGTCGCCATCGACCACGCCGATCCGGGGGCCACCCCGCCGCGCCCCGACCTGCGCCGGACGCGCGTGCCGCTCGGCCCGGTCGCGGTCTTCGGCGCCAGCAACTTCCCGCTGGCCTTCAGCGTGCCCGGCGGCGACACGGCGTCGGCGCTGGCCGCGGGCTGCCCGGTGGTGGCCAAGGCCCACCCCGCGCATCCGGCCACCTCACAGGCCTGCGCGGAGGCCATCCGCCGCGGGCTGGCCGCCGCGCCCGCCGGGACGTTCGCCCTCGTCTACGGCGAGGGGGCGGGCCGGGCGCTGGTGACCGACCCGCACATCCGAGCCGTCGGCTTCACCGGATCGCTGCGCGGCGGGCGGGCGCTGCACGACCTGGCCGCGGCCCGGCCCGAGCCGATCCCCTTCTACGGCGAGCTCGGCAGCCTCAATCCCCTGGTCGTCACGCCCGGTGCGGCGGCGGCGCGGGCGGCGGAGATCGGCCGCGGCGCGGCCGAGAGCTTCACGCTCGGCAACGGGCAGTTCTGCACCAAGCCCGGATTGGTGTTCGTGCCGCGGGGCGCGGCCGGCGAGCGGCTCGTCGAGGCCCTCGTGGCGCACGCGGCCACCGTCCCGATCGGACCGCTGCTGACGCCCGGCATCCGCGCCGCCTACGAGGCCGGGGTCGACCGGGCCGCCGAGCTCCCCGGCGTCTCCGTGCCGGCCCGGCCCGACACCGGACGCCCCGCGGTCGCACGGGGCGGAGCGGGGGAGCCGAGCGCGGACGCGACGGTCGTACGGGTCCCGGCCGACCGGCTCGGCGAGGCGCTGCTCGATGAGGTGTTCGGACCGTTCGTCGTCGTGGCCGACTACGCCGACGACGATGATCTCGCGGCCGCGCTGGGACGGCTCCGGCCCGCGCTGACCGCGACCGTGCACGCCGAGGACGACGAGGCGGAGCGCACGGCACCGCTGGTCGAGCTGCTGCGCCGGTGCAGCGGCCGGGTGGTCTGGAACGGCTACCCGACGGGCGTCGCGGTCGCCTGGGCGATGACCCATGGCGGCCCCTACCCCGCCTCCACCAGCGCCGCCCACACCTCGGTCGGCGCGGCCGCGATCCAGCGCTGGCTGCGGCCGGTCACCTACCAGTCGCTGCCGCAGCCGCTGCTGCCCCCCGAACTGCGCGAGGACAACCCGCTGCGCGTGCCGCGCCGCGTCGACGGCCGGCTGGAGCCGGGCGACCGGGGAGATTAACGGACGGCGCACAGCAGGCGGGTCTCGCCGCGCTGCCAGAGCGTGCCGACCTCGCCGAACCCGGCGTCCCGCAGCGCGGCGATGTGCGTGCCGAGCCCGCCGGACTCGCTGTCGTGGTGCTCGACCGGGACCCAGCGCCGCCGCCGCTCGGCGGCGAGCCCGGCGAGGGCGGGGTCGGCCGCGAGCGCCCGCCACCAGGCGTCCCAGTCCTCGGCGTGCCCGCCGGGGAAGCGGCGGGCGTCCTCCCGCTCGAGCAGGGCCCGGTCCAGCCGGGCCAGCGTCGGGCTGTCCACGACGAAGTGGTCGCCGTTCAGCAACAGCCCGCCCGGACGGAGCAGGCCGGCCACCGCGGCGTAGGTCCTGCGCAGGTCGGCTTCGGGCAGCCAGTGCAGCGCGGTCGTGCTCACCGCGGCGTCGAGCGGCCGGTCCAGGCCGAGCCGGTCCGGCCAGTCCGCCGTCCGCAGGTCGACGTCGGCGAAGCGCAGCCCGGGCCGGTCGCCGTAGGCGGACCGGCCAAGCGCCAGCAGCACGGGGTCGGAGTCGACGCCCACCACCGTCGCCGCGGGCAGCCGGTCCAGCAGCCGCGCGCCGAGCGAGCCGGGCCCGGTGCCGAGGTCGAGCACGAGCGGGTCGGGCCGGCCGGCGACCGCCGCCACGGCGTCGATCATGGCGGTGAACCGCTCCTCGCGCTCGGGCAGGTACACCTCCTGCTGCCGGTCCCATCGGTCGATCCAGGCGCGGGCGTGCTCGGGGGCGAGCTCAGGGGCGAGTGATGGCATAACGACCCTCCGACCTGTCGTCACTGACGACTATGGTTTAGATGGTTACCAACGTAGAGATCGAGGCGTTACTGGTCAAGTGAACTTCAACAGTTACACCGATGTCGTCATCGCGGTCGCGGTCGAGCTGGTGAACGTGCTGACGCCCGGCATGCGCCGCGGCCGCCCGTACCGTCCGCCCGGCGATGCCGAGCTGTGCGCCGCGGTGACCGCGGCGCTGCGCACGGGCAGCCCGCGCAGCCGCGCCGTCACCCAGGAGGAGGCGGCGCGGTTCGCCGGCGCGGCCGGCGAGTTGCGCACGGTGTTCGAGTCCGTGGCCGTCGGCGACGTGGACGCCGCGGCGGGCGAGGTCAACCGGCTGCTGCGGGCCACCGGGGCGCGGCCGCAGCTCGAACGGCACGACGGCGAGCCATGGCATCTGCACTTCCACGGCCCCGTGGACGAGATGGTCAACAGCTGGGCGGCCGGCTGCGCCACGGGCCTTGCCGTCGTGCTCGGCAGCGAGCTGTACGGCCGGCTCGGCGTGTGCACCGCCTCAGCCTGCGACCGCGTCTACGTCGACGTCTCGCGCAACGGCACCCGCCGGTTCTGCTCCACCGCCTGCCAGAACCGGGTCAAGACCGCGGCCTTCCGGGCCCGGCGGGCGGAAGGCACCCGGCCGGCCTAGCGCGCGGCGACGCCCCGGAAGATGGACACAGGAGCGGAGATGACGACGGCATGACGCGGATCGCGGTGTTCGGCAGCGCGAACATGGATCTCGTCGCGTACGTGGCCGAGCCGCCGGGCCGCGGCGAGACGGTGACCGGCCGGGAGTTCCGTACGGTGCCCGGCGGCAAGGGCGCCAACCAGGCGATCGCGGCGGCCCGCGCGGGCGCGGCCGTCAGGTTCTTCGGCGCCGTCGGCGACGACGACTTCGGGCCGCGGCTGCGGGCCACCCTCGCCGACGCGGGCGCCGACGTGTCGCGGTTGCGCACCGTCTCGGGCGCCTCGGGCATCGCGCACATCGTCGTCGCCGACGATGGCGGCAACTCCATCATCGTCGTGGCCGGCGCGAACGCCGCGGCGACCGCGCCGGAGCCGCGCGACCTGGCCGGCTGCGCGGCCCTGCTGCTCCAGCTCGAACTGCCCATGCCGGCCGTCCTGGCGGCCGCCGGCGCCGCGCGGGCGGCGGGCGTGCCCGTCGTGCTGACCCCGGCGCCGGTCCGCGACCTGCCCGCCGACCTGCTGGCGGGGGTGGACCTGCTGGTTCCCAACGAGCACGAGGCGGCCAGGATCACCGGGGTCGCCGACCCCGAACACGCGCTGGCGGCGTTGCTGGAGCGGGTGCCGGAGGCCGTCATCACCTTGGGGGAGCGGGGCGCCCTGTACGGGTCCCGAGGCGCCGAGCCGATCCGGGTGTCCGCCCCCGAGGTGCGTGCCGTCGACACCACGGCCGCCGGCGACACGTTCGCGGGCGCGCTCGCCGTGGCCCGCGCCGAGGGCGGCCCGCCGGAGTCGGCGCTGCGCTTCGCCGCCGCCGCGGCGGCGCTGTCGGTGCGCACGGCGGGCGCGAGCACCTCGATGCCCGCGCGCGCCGACATCGAGACCTTCCTGGAGTCCGCCTCGTCATGATCCGCGCGAGTGCTCAGGAGGCCCGACGGCCCGCGGCGGCGCGCAGTTCGTCGCGCCGTTCGCGCCAGCGGGCGAGCATGCCGGGCATCTCCTCGTGCAGGAACTCGATGAACGCGAGCGACTCGGCCACCCGGACGCCGGCCGGGGTGTCGCGGCCAAGGATGTCGACGCCCTCGCGCAGGCAGTCGGCCCAGCTGGTGAGGAACTGGTCCCTGCGCATGCTCGCCTCGTACCAGTTGTCGTCCCAGACCACGAAGTGGTCGCGGCGCGAGCCCGGCTCACGTTCGCGGCCGATCAGGCGGGTCTGGGTGAGATAGCGGACCGCGCCGGAGATGGCGGCGGGGCTGATCTGCAAGGTCTCGGCGAGCTCGGCGGTGGTGAGCCGGCCGGAGTCGGCGGCGAGCAACGCGGCGAAGACCCGTGCGGGCATGCGGGGCATTCCCGCCTCGACCATCGTCGAGGCGAACCGCTCGATGAACTTGGTAACCACGGCAGGGTCACGCCCTGGAATGGCCGTCTCACTCACTGTCGTGACTCCTTCCTCGGGTTACGGCAAGTCCGGAGGCCAGTTTATATGTTTTTTTAATTTCACAAGTTTGTGAAATCAGTGTATCTTGCGATGCATGACAACCGCTATCTCGGTGTCCGGCCTGGTGAAGACCTTTGGCCGCACCCGTGCGCTCGACGGGCTGGACCTCACGGTCCGCGCCGGCGAGATCCACGGCTTCCTCGGGCCCAACGGCGCGGGCAAGACCACGACCCTCCGCATCCTGCTCGGCCTGCTGCGGGCCGACGCCGGGACCGCCCGATTGCTGGGCGGCGACCCGTGGCGGGACACCACCGCCCTGCACCGGCGGCTCGCCTACGTCCCGGGCGACGTCACGCTGTGGCCCAACCTGACCGGCGGCGAGGTGATCGACCTGCTCGGCCGGCTGCGCGGCGGACTCAACGCCGAGCGCAAGGCCGACCTGCTGGAGCGGTTCGACCTCGACCCGAGGAAGAAGGGCCGCTCCTA
This sequence comes from Streptosporangiaceae bacterium, assembly GCA_035765195.1. Classification (GTDB taxonomy): domain Bacteria; phylum Actinomycetota; class Actinomycetes; order Streptosporangiales; family Streptosporangiaceae; genus CALAED01. The sequence continues at coordinate 303,168 of DASTYC010000026.1, read as the reverse complement.
CTCCAAGGGCAACCGGCAAAAGGTCGGGCTGGTGGCGGCGCTCGCCGCGGACGTCGAGCTGCTGGTCCTCGACGAGCCCACCTCCGGCCTCGACCCGTTGATGGAGTCGGTCTTCCGCGAGGTCATCGAGGAGGAGCGGCAGCGCGGGCGCACGGTGCTGCTGTCCAGCCACATCCTCTCCGAGGTCGAGGCCCTGTGCGACCGGGTGACCATCATCCGCAAGGGCGTGGCCGTCGAGACCGGAACCCTGGCCGACCTGCGCCACCTCACCCGCACCTCCATCCAGGCGGAGCTGGCGGCGCCGCCGCGCGGGCTGGCCGAGCTGTCCGGCGTGCACGACCTCGACGTGGAGGGCGTACGGGTGCGCTGCGAGGTCGACACCGACATGCTGGACGCGGTGCTCAAGCGGCTCACCGAGGCCGGCGTGCGCAGCCTGACCAGCCAGCCCCCCACGCTGGAGGAGCTGTTCCTGCGGCACTACGAAGACGACCTTCCCGCCGGCAACGGCGCGAACCGGTCCGCGGCGGTGTCGCGATGAGAACGGGGAACGCGCTCGCCGGCACCGGCTCGCTCGCCCGGCTCGCGGTGCGCCGCGACCGCGTGCTGCTTCCCGTATGGACCTGGATCCTCGTGCTCACGGCGTGGAGCACGGTCTCCACGCTGGAGACGCTCTACCCCACCGTGGCCTCGCGGGTGCAGGCCGCGGCCAGCAACAACGGCACCACGGCGATCGTGGCGATGTACGGCCGCGTCTACGACCCGACCGCGCTCGGCAACACCCAGTCCATGCTCAAGGCGAACGTCTTCGGCACGCTGCTGGTCGCCATCCTCACCATTCTCATCGTGGTCAGGCACACGCGCACCGAGGAGGAGACCGGCCGGCTTGAGCTGCTGGGCGCGACCGTGGTGGGGCGGTACGCGGCGCTGACGGCCGGCCTGGCCGTGGCGGTCGCCGCGGACGCCGCGATCGGGACGCTCGTCGCGCTCGTCTACATGGGCGGCGGGCTGCCGGTCGCCGGGTCGCTCGTGGCCGGGCTGGCCTGGGCGGCCGTCGGGATGGCGTTCGCGGCCATCACCGCCGTCGTCGTGCAGCTGACGCAAAGCGGCCGCACCGCGATCGGCGTCTCCTCGGCCGTGCTCGGCGCCGTGTACGTGATCCGGGCCATCGGCGACACCTCCGACGCGGGCGGGCCGCGGTGGCTGTCGTGGCTGTCCCCGATCGGCTGGGGTCAGCAGTTCCGGCCGTACGCCGGCAACCGGTGGTGGGTGCTGCTCATCACGCTGGCGTTCGCGGCCGTCCTGACCGTCGGCGCGTACCTGCTGGTGGCGAGGCGGGACCTGGGCGCCGGCCTGCTCCCGGACCGGCCCGGACCCGCGGGGAGCGCCGTCCTGCGCAGCCCGCTGGCGCTGGCCTGGCGGCTGCAGCGCGGAATGCTGATCGGCTGGGTGGCCGGTGCGCTCATACTCGGCCTCGCGCTCGGCGGGATCGCCTCCAACATCGGCGACATGGCCAACAGCGAGGGGGCCAGGGAGCTGTTCGTCAAGCTCGGCGGCACGCAGGGGCTCACCGACGCTTTCCTCGCCGCCGAGTTCGGGTTCATCGGCATCTTCATCTCGGTGTACGGGGTTCAGGCGGTGATGCGGCTGCGTTCGGAAGAGACCGCGCTGCGGGCCGAGCCGCTGCTGGCCACGCGGGTCGGACGGATCCGGTGGGCGCTCAGCCACATCACGATCGCGCTCGCCGGCACGACGCTCATCGTCGTCGGCGGCGGCCTGAGCGCGGGATTGTCCTACGGCGCGACGGTGGACGACATGGGCCAGATCGGCCGACTGATGGGTGCCGCGCTGGTGCAGTTGCCCGCGGCCTGGCTGCTGACCGGCATCGTGGTGGCTGCGTTCGGCCTCGCCCCCCGGCTGATCGTGGCCGGCTGGGCCGCGCTGGTCGCCTTCCTGCTGCTCGGCGAGCTCGGCCCGGTCTTCGACCTGAGCCAGCCGGTGATGGACATCTCGCCGTACGCCCATGTGCCGAAGCTGCCCGCCGCCGGGGTGTCCGTGACGCCGCTCGTGTGGCTGCTCGCCATTGCCGTCGCGCTCACCGCCGCCGGTCTCGCCGGCTTCCGCCGGCGAGACATCGGCTGAGCGGCTCTATCCGTCGGCGCTTGCGGTGAAGGCCGGCAGGTAGCCCGAGGCGTGACCGAGCGAGGTCGGGTGGTAGGACTCGCCGATCGGGATGGTGACGGCGTGCAGCCAGTTGTCGCCGGAGCACAACTCGTGGCCGGCGAAGTCGTCCCGTACGTCGGAGAAGGCGAAGCCCGCCTGGGAAGCCCCTCTCGCGACCACGGTGTCGAGCGTGTCCGCCGCGTTGTTAAGGGCGGTGCGCTTGGTGTTGCTGAGCCCCACGCAACCGCTGGTGATTCTGTAAAGATGCGGATAGTCGAGCACCACCACATGGGCCGACGACGCCCGGGAATTGATCGCGGAGAACAGGGTGTTGAGCCGGCCGGGCAGCTCGTTCTGGGCGAATGCCTGGGCTCCGGAAACCGCCGCCAAACAGGCTGAATCAGAGCCGAGGACGCAGGTTTCCATGACATTGCTGAAACCGGCGTCATTGCCGCCGATCGTGATGCTTACCAGCGTAGTGCTCGAATTGAGCGGGCCGAGCTGGTTGTTGAGCACGTCGGTGGTCGTCGCCCCCGAGCAGGCGACGAAGCTGAACGAGGCGGGTGAGTGCGCCGCCGCCCACCTGGCCGGGTAGGCGTTGGGGCTGCGCAGGCAGCCCCCGCTGGCGGGGTCGTAGTTGCCCGCGCCGACGCCGGACGAGTAGGAGTCGCCGAGCGCCACATATCGGACGGTGGCGGCGCCGGCGGGGACGGCGGCGGCGATCGAGCCGCCGATGAGAGTCGTCATAAATACGCCGATAGTAAAAAGGCGGGGAATGCGCATCGGCTCTCCAAGAAGGGCAGGCGAATGGCGGCTACCCATACTTATACGCCGCGAAGACAGGCGAGAAAACGGCCCACTTTATCGTATTTTTCGTGGTCTTTCGCCCTTGACGCGACCTGACTCTTGCTCTTTCGATGTCTGTTCATGGCCGGTCACGACCGTATCGGCGTCATCGCTCCAGGTGACGGCGGCGCGCGGGAACATAGCCGAGGGCATCGTCTGTTGCCATGAATGGATTCAGCCGCAGCTCAGGAAGGATGGCAGATGCTCTTCGGCGAGGAACACGTCAGGCGTTACATCGAGACCGACGGTCGGGAAGGTCATGAGTGGCAACCCGGCGTTCCTACGCTGTTGCTGACCACGGTCGGCCGCAAATCAGGTGAAGAGCGCATCGCGCCCCTCATCTACCAGAAGGAAGGCGACGCCTATCTGGTCGTGGCGTCGAAGGGCGGCTCGCCCACGCCGCCGAGCTGGTACCTCAACCTCGAGGCCGAGCCCGACGTGCGGGTGCAGGTCGGGCCGGAGCGGTTCGCGGCGAAGGCGCGTACCGCCACCGCCGCGGAAAAGCCCGCGCTATGGCGGAAGATGACGGCCGTCTGGCCCGACTATGACGAGTACCAGAAGAAGACCGACCGCGAGATCCCGGTCGTCGTCCTCGAGCCCGTATGAGCATGTCCCACGCATGACCGCGCCCCGAGCGGAAGATCGCTCGGGGCGCGGCCGTGATAGAGGCTTACACGTTGGCTCCGGCGGTCAGTTCGGGTCGTCGTGGCCCGGCCCGTACACGTCCCAAAGCTCGCCGGCGAAGAACGCGCCGAACCGCGCGAGCGCCGCGACGCCGTGCGGACCGGACGTCCGGAAGGTGGTGAGCTGACGCGCGAAGTCGGTCAGCTCGATGTGCAGGGTCCCCGCACCGATGATGCGGGCCTGCTCGTCCTCGCCTTCGGGCACGTGCCCCGCGAGCACCCGGAAGAACAAGGTCGAGGTGTCCGGCCAGATGTGCGTGGGCGGACCGTGGTGGACGTTCTTCCATCCGCTGAGGGTGCGGGGCTGGTCCGCGCCGTCGGTGAAGTACAGCCGGTACTTCATCAACCGGCGGTCCGGCGCGCCGGCGGGCGCGAACAGATTGAACCAGCCCCGATCGACCTGACGCCGGCCCCCGCAAGCTGCGGCGTCAATCCATCCCTCTGCCTTGGCCGTGTGCTCGGTCTCGTCCAGGAACCGGTCCACGTCCTCGGCCGTGATCGTCAGTCGGAAGGCGAACCGCTCCCTGTGCTCGGCGAGTTCGGCTCCGCCGGGGTTGCTCTCCCCGGTGACGTAAAACCCCTTCATCTCCTCGGTAAACGACAGCGACGTGCGGCCGGCGTCCCCCAACTCCGGGTCGCACGCCGTGTCGTCCCCCGTCCCCCGAACCGGGCCGGCCGAAGCCGGCCCGACCCCCGTCTTTCCCCCGATACCGCCCCCGATGCCGCCCCCCATGACGTCCCCCTTGACGTTCTTGGTCTCCAGCAGCCGGGTGGCCATGCGGTCCGCGAGCGCCGCGATCGTCAGGGACGGGTTCGCGCCCACCGACCCGGGCAGCGCAGCCCCGTCGGCGATGTAGAGCCCCGGGAACCCGTAGACCTCGCCGAATCCGTCGCACACGCCCTCGTCGGGGTGCGATCCCATCGGCGCGCCGCCGAGCGGGTGCACGGTGACGATCCGCTTGCGGAACCACATCGGGTTGTCGGCGTAGTCGGCCCCGAGCACGTCCGCGATGCGCTGCATCGTCTTGCGCAGCCGCTCGAAGTGGGCCTCGCTCGTCTTGGTGGTCCATTCCGCGTCGAGCTGTCCGTCCCGCAGGCGCAGCACGCCGTCGGGCACGTCCCGGCCCATGCCGAGCAGCGGCAGGGAGCTGACCGACAGCGCCCCCTCACCGATCAGCTCGGCCAGCTCCTTGGACAGGTTGGTGTCCGGAGCGTGGGTGACGAACTCGCGGAACTTCTTGAGCATGAACTTGATGACCCAGCCGATCTCGTGGGTGACGTCGGCGCCGTTGACCATCCAGCCCACGAAGCCGGGGTAGCCGCCGTCTTGGATGTAGGCGCCGCGGCCGGAGCAGCCCAGGCCGTCGAGCTGGTCGGGCAGCCGGATCGCGCTGGTGATCACCGGCCCGCGGCTGGCGTCGAGCGGGCGGGTGCGGTCGCGGTCGTGCGCCCGCAGCAGGAACGCGAGCAGGTCGCCGTTGCCGGAGTAGCGGGTGCCGAGCGCCTTGCTCAGCCCGGGGAAGTTGGCCCGGCTGCGCAGCAGCAGGTACGACGTGCCGTAGGTGCCCGCACCGAGGATCAACCGGTCGCAGCCGATGGTGCGCACGGGCAGCTTGTACGTGTTGTACGGCTGCCCCTCGCGGGCCAGGTCGTGCTCGACGTAGTCGACCTCGTACCCGCCGCCGGGCCGCGGCCGGATCGCCCGCACCTCGTGCCGGGTGCGGATGTCCGCGCCGTGGTGCTTGGCCGCCGACAGGTAGGTGTGGTCGAGGGTGTTCTTGGCCCCCTGGTTGCAGCCGAAGTCGCACTCGCCGCACAGGTTGCAGGTCCTGCGGGTGACGCCGTGCAGGTTGCCGTACCCGGCGTCCACGATGGGCAGGCCGATCTCCGGCTCGGCGCCGGGCCGCGGCGCGAAGCTGACCGCCAGCGGCGGCAGCCGCCAGTCGAGGCCCAGCTCGGCGGCCGCGTCCTGCATGGCGTGTGTCTTGGGGGTGTCCGAGTACGCCGGCCGGTCCAGCGGGAACGGCGTGGCGCCCAGCATGCGCTCGACGTCGTCGTAGTGCGGGTCGAGCTCGCCGCGGGTGACCGGCCAGGACTCATACCCCCCGCGGGGCAGCGGCTCCTCGTGCACGAACCACTTCTCGTCCTTGCGCAGCAGCACGTTGGCGTAGATGAGGGAACCGCCGCCCAGGCCGCTGGAGACGATCGAGTCGAATCCGCCGTCGCCGCCGAAGGTCCACACGTCGAACAGGCCGTACAGCCCCTCGCTCGGGTCCCAGAAGGCCCGGCCCATCTGCGCGGGGGTCCGGGCGAACGTACCCGGCGGGTAGGCCTGGCCGCGCTCCATCAAGACGACCGACAGCCCGGCCTCGGCCAGCCGATAGGCCGCGACCGAGCCGCCGAATCCGGACCCGACGACCACCGCGTCGACGTGCTCGCCCGTGCTCATCGTGCACCTCCGGAGTGCTTGCGCAGGAAGTCGAGCATCCGCGGGAAGACGTCTCGATGGCTGTGTTCGCCCATGACCATGTCTTGGTGGCCGTAGCCGGGGATGATCTCCAGCTCGTGCAGGCCGGGCGAGATCTCACTGAGAGCCTTGTGGCAGGCCACGTTGGAGTCGGTGAAGACCTTGTTGCTGTCGCCGGTGAGGAACAGGATCGGCGTCGTGATCCGCCCGGCGCCGGCCAGATAGTCGTCTGGCAGATCGGCGTGGGCGGGATTGCCGGGATCGTATTTGACCGCTCGGCCGGCTCTGACCATCTTGCTGATGTGCCGGTAGTAGTGCACTCCGGTCGCGGAGCACAGATCGGCGATCCGCTCGTGGGTCTCCGGCAGCAGGTTCTCGTGCAGGTACATCCCCGGCTTGCCGCTGCCCCACATGAAGCTCAGCATGTGGCAGGTGCGCACGTCGCACTCGCGATGGAACATCGACACCAGCCTCGACAGCAGCCACGGACGGGTGAGCGGCGGCGTCTCGGCGTAGCGCGGGTCGAGGAAGGAGAAGCCGAGCAGGTACTCGAGGATCGCGGGCCCGTAGGCCAGCTTCAGCCGCGACCACCCCGGGACGCGCGGAACCAGGGCGACACAGTTGGAGATCATGCTCGTGACGCCGTCGACGGTGCCGGCGGCGAGGCTCATCGTGAACGACATCGAGCCCAGGCAGTGCGCGATGACGTGCAGCGGCCGGTCGCCGATGTGGCGGCGCAGCTCGCGCAGCGCGGCCGGGTGGTCGTACTTGACCGCGTCGTCGACCGTGTAGCGATGCGTCTCGGTGTCGTAGGGGAACCGGCTGCTCATCCGGAAGTCGAGCGTCCAGACCTCGAATCCGCTGTCGAGGAGGAAGGTGACGAGGTTGCGCTCCTGCTCGGGCAGGATGAACATGTCACTGGAGGACGTCAGCCCGTGAATGAGGAGGACGACGTCGCCTTGACCGGCCGCCCCGGTCGCTCCGGCCGGGCCGTGGTGGCCGGGCCGGCGGAACCTCGTGAGGTGGAGCCCGAGGCCGTCGTCCGTCGAGAAGGGGTGCACGGTCGCCTCGGCGTTCTTCACGCCGTCGAGCGTGAAGCGCGGAACGCGCATGCTCATCGGGCTGCCCTCCTTGAATAACAACGGGTCTTATAGTGCCTGCCCGGACGCGGTGGGCGGTGTCGTGGAAATCTCTGCCTTTGCCGCTATTCGCCCGGCGGCAGGGTGTCGGGGCACGCCCGCACGTATGCGTTCGGTGTCCGGGTACGGGGCCTGTCAGAGTACGGGGATCTGTCCGAGTGCGGGGGAATGTCCGGGTATGTGCGGCTACTCGTCGTCGATGCGGGCGAGCGCGTTCACCACTCCGACCCGCGAGGTGACGTCGAGCTTGGCGAAGATCCTCGACAGGTGGGTCTCCACGGTGCGGTCGCTGATGAACAGCCGCTCGGCGATCTGGTGGTTGGTGTAACCCTCCGACACGAGCGTGGCCACCTCGGATTCGCGCGGCGACAGGCCGGCGACGCCGCCGCCGCGGGTGGTGGCCACGGGAACGCGCACGCCCAGCCGGCGCTGTTCCCTGACGACCTGGGCGTGCATCGAGCGCGCCCCGCAGCCGTCGAAGAGCTCGGCGGCCACGCGCAGCTCCTCGCGGGCCCGGTCGCGGTCGCCGGCCTCGGCGTAGGCCAAAGCCGCGGTGAGGGCGGCGCGACCGGCGTCGAGCCGCAGTTCGGCGGCGCTGAGGATCTCGAAGGCCGTGCGGGCGTGCTCGGCCGCGCCGTAGGGGTCGGTGCGGCGTTCGACGTGGGCGCGCGCCAGCCGGGCGAACCCGATGCTGGTGTCCAGGGCGGGGTTGACGAGCCGGTCGTCGAGCCGCTTGAGCCACACCAGCGCGTCGTCGTGCTTGCCGCGGGCCGCCTCGAGCCGGACCATGACCTCACAGCAGGCCAGCAACGTCGACGGCTCCAGCTTGGGCCGCTGGAAGTGGTCGCAGGCCGCCGCCATGGCGTCGGCGCCCTCGTCCAGCCGGCCGGCGTTGATCATCGCCTGCGCGCGGGCGTAGCGGGCCATGGCGCCCCACCACTCGTCGGTGGTCGCGTCGGTGTTCACGGCCTGCTCGCCGAGCCGCAGCGCCGTCTCGTCGTCGCCGGACCAGCTCGCCGCCAGGCACTGCTGGGTCAGCGCCATCGCGAGCTGCTGCGTCGAGCCGAGCACCCGGGCCACCTCGGTGGCCTCTTCGCTGATGGTCGCCGCCTCCGTCAGCTGCCCGGTCATGATGAGGGTGCGCGCCTTGCCCGCCAGCAGGTTCGGCACCATGTAGCTCTGCCCGGTCGCGCGGGCGATGGCCAGCGCGCGGTCGAAGTGCTCGCCGGCGCTTTGGTGGCTGCCCAGCATCGTGCGGGTCCAGCACAGCCAGGCGATGGCGTCCATCCACTCGGCGATGTGCTCGTCGGTGGCCGCGGCCTCCAGCTTCGCGGCCGCGTCGATGAAGCGGACGGCCGCGGCGATGCGGCCGGCGGCCAGCGCGGGCAGCGGGCGCATGGCGGCCACCGCGAGCGGCAGGCTGGGCATCCAGCCGGGCGCGCTGTCGGGCATGAGTTCCAGCACCGCGTGGGCGGCGCGGAAGTCGCTGCGCATCAGGCTGTCGGCCACCAGCCGCAGCCGCAGCATGACGGCGGCGGCCGACTGCGGATCGTCGATGCGGTGCAGCTCGTCGAGCAGCAGCGTGCGGCCCTGGTGCGGACGGCCCAGATGACGTTCCATCATGGCGCAGATCCTGGCCGCCTTGGCCCGCCGGACGTGATCGTCGGCGGGCAGCAGCCGCAGCGCCTCCCGCGCGGTGTCGCGGCCCCGGGCGAGCTGGCCCGACACCGCCTGGGCGTTGGCCAGCTCCAGCAGCAACTCCAGCCGCTCTTCGTATTCGCCCGGCGACAGCCGCAGCGCCGCCTCGAGCCAGTGCGCCGCGGTGCCGGGCGCGTGCGCGACCACCGCGCGGGCGGCCTCGACGAGCGTGTCGACGCTGGCGCGGTCGCCCGACCGGCCGGAACGTTCGACGTGATGGGCCCTGGCCGTGGCGGGCGCGCCGAGCGCGGCGAGGTGGGCGGCGATCCGGGCGTGTACGCCCAGCCGCCAGCCGGCCGCCGCCGAGTTGTAGGCGGCGTGCCGGATCAGCGGATGCCGGAAGGTGAACCGGCCCGCCGCCGCGGCCGGCCGCACCACGTCGCGGGCGACCAACTCGTCGATCGCCGCCAGCGCGGTCTGCTCCGACACCTCGGCCGCGGCGGCGGCCAGGCCCGGCGCGAACTCATCGGCTGCGACCGCGGCCGCCCGCGCCACCAGCAGCGCGTCGGGGGACAGGCCGTCGAGCTCGACCTGCAGCGCGGCCTGCACCGCCCGCGGCAGCCCGCCCTCGTCCTCGGCGGCAGGCAGCAGCGGCTCGCGCCGGCCGATGCGCGACAAGGCCTCCAGATAGAACGGGTTGCCGCCGCTGGCCTCATACAGCGCGCGGCGGCGCGCGCGGCCCACCCGCGAGCCGAGGAACTGGCCCACCTCTTCTTCGGTCAGCGGCTCCACCGGGACCAGCCGCCCGTGGCTGCCAGGGGTCTGCGCGGCCGTCTCGACCAGCGTCGCCAGCCGCGGCGACACCTGCGCCGGCCGGTAGGACAGCGCGATCAACACCCGGCCGCGCACCGGATGCCGCACCAGATGATCGAGCAGCTCGGCCGAGGCGTCGTCGGCCCAGTGCGCGTCGTCGAGGATCAACACCAGCCCGGACGGCCGGGCCAGCTCGTCGAGCAGGTGCCGGATCATCCGATACAGCCGATAGCGCGCCAGCCCGGTGTGGTCGGTGCCGGACTCGGCATCGTCGTCCTGCTGGGCCGCCGACAGCGACGGGAACACCGTCGCCAGCGACCGCATCGCGGCCGGCCCGAGGGCGTCGGGCAGCAGGTCGGCGCGGGTCTCCAGGTGGTCGTCGAGCGCGTCGATCACCATGCCGAACGGCATCTGCTGCTCGTATTCGGCCGCTCGTCCCCACAGCACCGGCATCGTGCAGCGCCGCTGCGCGGCCCCCGCCAACTCGACCAGCAGCCGGGTCTTGCCGGCCCCCGGCTCCCCGACCAGGCCGAGGAACTGGAACGTCCCGTCGGCGGCCGCGGTGAGACATTCGTCGAAGGTCTGGAGAACGTGCTGTCGACCGACCAACGGCGGCGTCCCTCTGGGGGACAGGCCAGCACGCCCCTCCATGTGTGCACCTCTCAGTGACATGTGGCCGGGAACGTGGTGATCAGGCCGCGGGCAGACCCTCACGCAGCGCCCGCAACTGGCCACTCTACTTACCGCGATGCTCCCGCGTCATCTAGGTTGTCGGGGTCCAGATGACCGGAGCCGGACCAGTCCTCGCGGCTCACCCGTCCGTGACCGGCCTCACGGAACGTGGCTAACGGGATTGTCCACAGAATCGCATTCCACTGTCCAGTCCCGGGCCGCCGTTCGCACCCGCTCAGTACCGCGACCGACACAGTCCGTGTCGGCCGCGCACGCGGGCCGGGCAGCGACACGCGAGACCGTTGACATCATCGCAGCCTCGCGGCGATCGGTCATGTCGCGTGGGCGGCCATGGCCTTGCGGATGCGCTTTTCCGAAACGGGGTACGCGGTGCCGATCTGCTGGGCGAAGAAGCTGACTCTGAGCTCTTCGAGCATCCAGCGGATCTGCCGGAGCCCGGGGTCGGCCGCGCCGTCCGCGGCGCGGTCGCGGAGGCTTTCGTAGTCGGCCTGGAGCGTTTGGACCTGCCGCATTAGGTCGCGGTCGCGGCCCGGGTTGTCGGGCAGCCTGTCGAGCCGGCGTTCGATGGCACGCAGGTAGCGCACCAGATGCGGCAACCGGTCCCACCCGGTGGCGGTGACGAAGCCGGGGTAGACCAAGGCGGCGAGCTGGGCGCGGATGTCGGCCAGCGCCGGCACGAGTATGGGGCTGTCGGTGGACTTGAGGCGGACCTCGATGGCGTGCGCGATGGTGAGGACGCGTTCGACCTGGGTGACGACGGCGTCGGCCGCGTCGTGCAGACCGGCCCGCACGTGGTCGTTCAGGCGGGTGAAGCCGGCCTCGTCCCACGCGGGCCCGCCGGCCTCGGCCATGAGCCGGTCCGCGGCGCAGGCGAAGCAGTCGTCGAAGAGCTTGGCCACGCTGCCGTGCGGGTTGTGGCCGAGCGCCAGCTTGGCCTGGTTGGTCAGCCGCCGCTGAATGAGCCGCATCGGGGACGGCGCGTTCAGCAGGAGGAGCCGGCGGGTGCCGCGCCACATCGCGCGGTCCTGTTCGGCCGCGCTCTCCAGCATCCGGACGGCGACGCTGTCGCCCTCGTCGACCAGGGACGGGTAGGCCTTCATGCCGCCGCGTTCGTACGAGCGCGGCAGCGTGCCGATGGTCCACTCGCGCAGTCCCCGCCGCTCGAGATCGGTGCCCGCGTCGGCGAGCGTCGCGCGCACCTTCGGCGCCAGGCGCTGTTTGAGCGCGGTGAGGTCCTTGCCTTCGGCGAGCGTGCGGTCGCCGTCCACGACCCGGAAGGTGATCTTGAGGTGGTCCGGCACGCGGTCGAGGTCCCACGACTCGCGGGAGATGACCGGCCCGCCCATGTCGCGCAGCTCTCGCGCGACGGCGTCCAGGATCGGCCCCTGCCGCGGCGTGATGCGCCGCAGCACCGCGGCGGCGAAGTTCGGCGCGGGAACGAAGCTGCGCCTGATCGCCTTGGGCAGCGAGCGGATCAGCTCGGTGACCAGGTCCTCGCGCAGGCCGGCGATCTGCCAGTCGAACCCCTCGGGGCGCACCTGGTTGAGCACGCTCAGCGGAATGTGCGCGGTCACGCCGTCGGCGGCGGCGCCCGGCTCGGACCCGCCCGGCTCGAACCGGTAGGTCAGCCGCAGCTTTAGCCCGTCTTGAAGCCAAAAATCCGGATAATCGGCCTCGCTGACCTCGCCGGCGGTCGCGTTGACCAGCATGCCGGGATCGAACGTCAGCAGCCCGGGCTCGCGCGCCCGGGCCTTCTTCCACCAGCTGTCGAAATGCCGGGCGGAGACCACGTCGGCCGGGACGCGCCGGTCGTAGAAGTCGAACAACGTCTCGTCGTCGACGAGGATGTCGCGCCGCCGCGCCCGGTGCTCCAGCTCCTCCACCTCGGCCAGCAGCCTGCGATTGTCGTGGAAGAAGCGATGGCGGGTGTCCCAGTCGCCCTCGACAAGGGCCTGCCGGATGAACAGCTCCCGGGACAGCCGCGGGTCGATCCCGCCGTAGTTCACCGTGCGCGCCGCGACGATCGGCACGCCGTACAGCGTGACCTTCTCCACCGCCATGACCGCGCCGCGCGCCTTCTCCCAGTGCGGTTCGCTGTAGCCGCGCTTGACCAGGTGGCCAGCCAGCGGCTCCACCCACTCCGGCTGAATGCGGGCGTTCACCCGCGCCCACAGCCGCGAGGTCTCCACCAGCTCCGCCGACATCACCCACCGCGGCGGCTTCTTGAACAGCGCGGATCCGGGGAAGATGGCGAACTTGGCCCCCCGCGCCCCGTCGTACTCCCGTCGCTCCGGGTCCAGCAGCCCGATGTGCGACAGCAGCCCGGCCAACAGCGAGATATGAATCTTGTCCGGGTCGGCCGCCCCGTCCGGATCGCCCCGGTTGAGCGTGATCCCCAGCCGGCTCGCCACCTGACGCAGCTGTGTGTAGAGATCCTGCCATTCGCGCACGCGCAGGTAGTGCAGGAACTCGGTCTTGCACAGCCGGCGAAACTGGCTGCCCGACAGCTCCTGCTGTTGTTCCCGCAGGTATCGCCACAGGTTCAGATAGGCGAGGAAGTCGGAGGCCGGGTCGGCGAAGCGGCGGTGCTTCTCGTCGGCCGCCTGCTGCCGGTCGGCCGGCCGCTCGCGAGGGTCCTGGATCGACAGTGCGGCGACGATGACGAGCACCTCGCGGACGCAGCCGTTCTCGCCCGCTTCGACGATCATGCGCGCCAGCCGCGGGTCGATGGGGAACTGCACCAGCGTGCGGCCGAGCCGCGTGATGCGGCCGTCCTCCGCCAGGGCGCCGAGCTCGTGGAGAAGCTGCAGGCCGTCCTTGATGTTGCGGCGATCGGGCGGGTCGATGAACGGAAAGGTCTCGATGTCGCCCAGCCGGGCCGCCTTCATCTGCAAGATCACCGACGCCAGGTTCGTCCGCAGGATCTCCGGGTCGGTGAACTCCGGCCGCGCCGCGAAGTCGTCCTCCGCGTACAACCGGACGCAGATCCCGTCGGACGTACGTCCGCACCGGCCCTTGCGCTGGTTGGCCGACGCCTGCGAGATCGCCTCGATCGGCAGCCGCTGCACCTTCGTGCGGTGGCTGTAGCGCGAGATCCTGGCGGTCCCCGGATCGATCACGTACTTGATCCCCGGCACGGTCAGCGAGGTCTCCGCGACGTTCGTGGCCAGCACGATGCGCCTGCCGCGGTGCGGCCGGAAGACACGGTGTTGCTCGGCCGCCGACAGCCGGGCGAACAGCGGCAGCACCTCGGTGTCGCGCAGCTTCATCTTGCCGAGCGCGTCGGCCGTGTCGCGGATCTCCCGCTCCCCGGACAGGAACACCAGGATGTCGCCGGGGCCCTCCGCGATGAGCTCGCCGACCGCGTCGCCGATCGCCTGGACCTGGTCGCGGTCCTCCTCGCCCTCCTCCGTGGCCACCAGCGGCCGGTAGCGGACCTCGACCGGGTACGTACGCCCCGACACCTCGACGATCGGCGCGTCGGCGAAGTGCCGGGAGAACCGCTCCGGGTCGATGGTCGCCGACGTGATGATCACTTTCAGGTCGGGGCGGCGGGGGAGCAACTGCTTGACGTGCCCGAGGATGAAGTCGATGTTGAGGCTGCGCTCGTGCGCCTCGTCGATGATCAGCGTGTCGTACTGGCGCAGCATGCGGTCGTGCTGCAGCTCGGTGAGCAAGATCCCGTCGGTCATCAGCTTGACGAGCGTGCGGTCGCCGACCTGGTCGGTGAAGCGCACCTTCCAGCCGACCACCCCGCCCACCTCGGTGCCGAGCTCCTCGGCGATGCGCTCGGCGACGGTGCGGGCGGCCAGCCGGCGCGGCTGGGTGTGCCCGATCGTGCCGAGGACGCCGCGGCCCAGCTCCAGGCAGATCTTCGGCAGCTGCGTCGTCTTGCCGGAACCGGTCTCGCCGGCCACGATCACGACCTGGTGGTCGCGGACGGCGGCCAGGATCTCGTCCTTGCGCTGCGCGACCGGCAGCTCCGGCGGATAGGTGAGGGCGGGCACGGTGGCGCGCCGCTGCGCCACCCGCCGTTCGGCCGCCGCCACGTGTTCGGCGATCTCGGCGACGACCTTGTCCTTGGCCCGCGCATCCGTGATCTTGCGAACGCCTTCAACGCGCTGCCGCAGCCGTCGCTGGTCGAGCAGCATCAAATCGGGCAGGCGGGAACGCAAGTCGGCGAGCGAAGCTCTCATATGAGATTCAGAATAGGCAACATCCCCCACCTCTACGCCCGGTCGTTGCCGGCGGGGAACAGGAGCGGCGGCAAACATGTTCGAAGGGGTCCGCTCCTGACCGGCGGATGGATCGGCAGGGACAACGACCAGGTCGGCTAGGACACGCCCGGGGCCGGGCGTCACACGAAGTCGGCGATCCGCGCACCCCACAGCACCAGCCGCGTGTTGACCAGTGCGGCGACGGCCAACGTGCGGAGCGGTTCGGGAGGTTCGGCCCGGAAGACCAGGACCTGCGAATCGCCCTCCTTGAAGATGTCGGCGACGGTCTGCCCCCCGCCATCGGTGACGGTGAACGCCCGTGCGGTGCCGGCGACGCCGCCTACGGTGTGCCCGTGCGGGTCGGTGATGTCGAACGTCCAGGAGGCCGTGGACCACGATGTGACCCGGATGCCGCCCAGCGGCTCGCCGCGCGCGTCCCAGATCTGGGTGGGGCGGCGGAGCGCGTTCCACTGCTTGTGCAGCAGGGCGAGCGGCGCTCCGTCCGGCCGCGAGATCAGGACTTCGCGGGCGGTCGTGCGTGCGTCACCGAAGCCGTCGAGGCCGAACAGGCGCGAGCGCTTTCGGGGTTCGGTCACGGTCGCGAGCACCGTCCCGCCGCGGTCGCACACCTCCAGCCGGATGCCATGGGCCAGGCGTTTCCTGTCGCGGCGCAGGACGAGGACGTCGGCGTCGAACAGCGACGGACTCACTTCCCGAGCCGCCGTTGCAGTTGCTTGATCAGGTCCATCGACTCGTTGACCGCGAGGCTGAACGCCAGCCGCATGGCCCCCAGGCTGCGCCGCATCACTTCGGGTCGGCCACCAGGCCGGCCGGGCCGCTCGACGAGGGCGGCGGGGACGGTGGAGGGGACGGTGGCGGGGCCGGGCTCGGGGCGGGGCTAGGGGCCGGAGCGGCCGTCGTGCCCCCGCCGCCCTGGGCGGGAGGGGAGACGTTGATGAGCTGCGAAATCCGGTTGTTGTCGGTCATCCGTTACTCCCCACATCGGTCGGATAGTCACGCCATTCACCGAGGCCTTCCTGTTGGACGAATCGGTAGATGGTTTGGACCTGTTCTTCTTTGAGCGGCGGCCCTACCGGCGCCAGATAGAGCACGCCGGGGCGGGGCGGCGCTTGGTGCCGGGCGTAGGCGGCGAGCCCGGCCGGGAGCTCGGGTACGGCCGCTGCGTCGTACCACACGGTGATGAAGTGCAGCCTGCGGACCTTGGTGACGCCCACCGCCAGGATCGCCGCGGCCGGGATCTCCTCGGTCGCCCGCGGGGTGCGGTAGGTCAGGCCGGCGCGCGACAGCGCGAGCCGCCGCGGATATGCGATGGCGAGAACCGCCAAGATCGCGCCGATCACGCCGAAGAAGGCGCTCACGGCGAACAGATACCAATGTCGCGGACCCACCGCGTTGACGGCCGCGAACAGGGACGCCATGAAGAGGGTGCCGCCCGCGGGCCTGCCGAGCTGGGTCCGGCTGTCATGGAGGCTGACTTCGCCCATCATTTCCGGAGTGGCCCCGTTCGACTCGTCACCACCGTAGCCGCCAGCTGATCGGCAGGTGTTTGGGTCCGCAGATGACGCGGCTGGCCATCCATTCCGGCGGGCCGGCGAGCCGCACCGACTCCAGCCGGGGCACCAGCTCCTCGAGCAGCACGCGGATCTCCATCCGGGCCAGGTTGGCGCCGAGGCAGTAGTGCTCGCCGAACCCCCAGCCCAGGTGCGGATTGGGGGAGCGGTCGACGCGGAAGGCGAAGGGGTCGGCGAAGACCTCCTCGTCGCGGTTGGCCGACGGGTAGAACAGCGCCAGCAACTGGCCCGCGCGGACGCGCCGCCCGCCCACCTCGCAGTCCCGCGTCGCGGTGCGCACGAAATGCACGACCGGCGAGGTCCAGCGGACGATCTCGTCGGCGGCGCGGTCGCACAGCTCGGGGCGCTCGCGCAGCAGCCGCAGCTGCTCGGGGTGGTCGATGAGCGCCAGCATGCCGCCGGCGATGGCGCTGCGCGTGGTGTCGTGGCCGGCCACCGCGATGATCATCAGATAGAGCACCGTGTCGAGGTCCGACATCGGCTCGCCGCGCAGCCGGGCGCGCGCCAGCACGCCGGCCAGATCGTCCCTGGGGTTGGCGCGCCGGTCCGCGATGAGGCGGGTGAGGTAGGCGCCGAAGTCGCGGGCGGCCGGGGCGCCCTTCGGCCGGCGGAACTCCGGGTCGGCGTTTCCCATGAACTCGTTGGACAGCCGCAGCAGCAGCCCCTCGTCGCGCCGCTCGACGCCCAGGATCTCGCACAGCATGCGGAGCGGATGCCAGGCGGCGAGGTCGGTGACGAAGTCGAGGTGCTCCCGGTCGGCGAGCCGGTCGAGCAGCGCGCGGGAGATCTCCCGCACGCGGTCTTCGAGGCGGCGCAGCACGCTCGGCCGGAAGTAGGGGCGCGCGATGTCGCGATAGTCGCGGTGCTCGGGCGGGTCGGTGCCGAGGATCGTGTTGGAGGTGCCGGCGCCGGCGCCCAGCAGCGACTCCTCGACGGCCGGTGCGGTCAGCGGCGCGAGCAGCACCGGTCCACGCGAGCTGAAACGTTCGTAGTCGAGCGAGATGTCCTTGATGTCGCGGTGCCGGGTGACGGCCCAAAAGCCCGGGTAGCGACCGGGTGCGCACCAGTGCACCGGGGATTCGCGGCGCAACAGGGCGAACGTGTCGTGCGGCTGGCCGCGCGCACCGAAGCGGGCGGGCTCCACGAGATCGCCGACGTCGACGAGCGGTGTCTCGGTGTCCATCCCCGCCAGGCTCTCGCCGTTCCGGGCCGCGCGCAACGGGGCGGTGACCGCTTGCGGACACCCCCAACGCTAATATGTGAGCCTTTATCACGCTTGCCACGTGAGTGACAAGATATGTCTTGACTTGGGGATGGCCTTCACGATCAACTTATGGTCGGAAACACCCGGGGCACATAGACAAGGTCGGGAATACAAGTCACATATCGGTCGGAAACAGGGGGTCCGATGAACGCGAGCCGGATGGCACGCCTGCCATGCGGGCGCTGGACGAAGTGGATCGTGCTGGTCTTGTGGCTGGTGATTTTGGGGATCGCCGGCCCACTCGCGGGGAAGCTGACCGGAGCACAAAAGAACGAGGCGTCCAGCTGGCTGCCGAACAACGCCGAGTCGACGCAGGTGGTCGACCTGTCGGAGCGGTTCCGGCCGAGTGATGAGTTCCCCGCCCTCATCGTGTACGACCGCGGGGGAGCGCCCATCACCTCCGCCGACTTCACCAAGGCGCAAAGCGACGTGCCGCGGCTGCGCGGCGTCGAGCATGTGGTCAAGGTGATCGGGCCCACGCGGTCGAAGGACGGGCAGGCGCTGCAGACCATCGTGCAGGTCAAGTTCCCCGCCGACCAGGGCTGGGACGCGCTGCCGCCGGTGATCGAGAGCATGCGGAGCATCGCGGGGGGAAACGCGGCGGGCATGAGCACGCACGTCACCGGTCCCGCCGGTTATGCCGGGGACTTCGGCGACGTGTTCGGCGGCTTCGACTCGACGCTGCTCTACATCACCGCGGCGATCGTCATCCTCATCTTGTTGCTGACCTATCGCAGCCCGATCTTGTGGGCGTTGCCGCTCGTCGTGGTGTTCGTGTCGCTGACCGCCGCGCAGGCCGTCATCTATCTGCTCGCCAAGCACGCCGGACTGACGGTGAACGGGCAGAGCGCGTTCATCTTGACGGTGCTCGTCTTCGGTGCCGGGACCGACTACGCCTTGCTGCTCATCGCCCGCTACCGAGAAGAGCTGCGCAGACACGAGGACAGGCACGCGGCGATGGCGGTCGCGCTGCGCCGCGCCGGGCCGGCGATCATCGCCAGCGGCATGACGGTCATCGTCAGCCTGCTGGTGCTGCTTGTGGCCGAGCTCAACTCCACCAAGAGCCTGGGCCCGGTCATGGCCATCGGCGTCGGGGTGGGCCTGTGCGCGATGCTCACCCTGCTGCCCGCGCTGCTGGTGATCTTCGGGCGGTGGCTGTTCTGGCCGCTGCGCCCGCGCTACGGCACCGCCGAGCCGGCCGAACGCGGGGTGTGGGCCCGCATCGGGCGCCGGATCGCGCTGCGGCCTCGGCTCACCTGGGTGGTCACCGCCGTCATCCTCGGCGGCCTGGCGTTCGGCATGACCGGGCTCAAGGCGGACGGACTGTCGAACGCCGAGGCGTTCCGCACGCACCCCGACTCGGTCGCCGGCGAGCAGGTGCTGAGCAAGCACTTCGCGGCCGGCGCCGGCAACCCGATCCAGGTGATCGGCGCGGCGTCGAGCGGACCGCAGATGGCCGCCGCCCTGGCCGGCGTGCCCGGCGTCACGAACGTGACCCCGCCGGTCGTGCGGGACGGCTACGCCTACGTGGAGGGCACCCTCACGACGGTCCCCGACAGCGACGCCGCGTTCGACACCGTCGAGCGGGCGCGCACCACGCTGCACGCGGTGCCCGGCGCGGACGCCAAGGTCGGCGGCGGCAGCGCGGTGACCATGGACATCAACGCCGCGTCCCGCCACGACCGCAACCTCGTCGTGCCGATCGTGCTGGTCGTGGTCTTCATCATCTTGGCCCTGGTGCTGCGCGCGCTGCTGGCGCCGCTCCTCCTGGTCGGCACCGTGGTGCTGTCGTTCGGCGCGGCACTGGGGGTGAGCGCGCTGTTCTTCAACTACGTGTTCGACTTCGCCGGCGCGGACCCGTCGTTCCCGCTGTGGGGCTTTGTGTTCCTCGTCGCGCTGGGCGTCGACTACAACATCTTCTTGATGACCCGGGTGCACGAGGAGGCGCGGCGACACGGCACGAGACGCGGCGCGCTCATCGGCCTGGGCGCCACAGGAGGCGTGATCACCTCGGCCGGCGCGGTGCTGGCGGGCACGTTCGCCGCGCTGGGCACGCTGCCGCTGGTGTTCGTCACGGAACTCGGCTTCGTGGTCGCCTTCGGCGTGCTGCTCGACACGTTCATCGTACGGTCGGTGCTGGTGACCGCGCTCAACCTCGACCTGGGCCGGCACATGTGGTGGCCCAGCAAGCTGGCGAAGGAGCGCGACGAGCCCTCGTTGTCCGAGCTGGTGCGCGAGGAGGCCGCGGCGGCCTCGCGCTGATCCGGCCGCGGGCGCGCCGTCACGGCGGCGACTCGGCGCGCCCGCGCTCGGCATCGAGGTCGTCGGCCGCGCCGGTGGCGCGGGCGAGCACCGCCTGGGCGCGGCCCTGGCCGACGACGTTGCCGAGGCTGCGGTAGATCTCCACGGCCTGGACGGCGGGCTCTTGGGCCGAGGTGCGCTGTCCGGCGTCCATGAGGACCTCGGCGAGGGTGCGCAAGGTGCGGGCCTGCCACCAGCGGTCGCCGAGGTCGCGGAAACCTTCGAGGGCCTGGCGGAGCGCGTCGGCGGCCTCGGCGTAGCGCTGCAAGCGGGCCAGCGCGGCGCCTTCGGACAGCAGCGTGCGGGCCACGCCCCAGCTGTCGCCCATGCCTTCGAGCATGCCCTTGGCGGTGCGGACGAACGACAGCTCGCGCAGGCCGGAGCGGGGGTCGCCCACGTCGCCCGCCGAACGCAGGCAGCGCGCCTGTTCCCAGGGCTCGTGGCGGAGCCGGAAGCGTTCCGCGGCGTGTTCGAGGGTGAGCGCGGCCATGTTGTATCTGCGTTCGGCGGTCGGCTCGTCGCCGCGCTGCCGGGCCTCACGCGCCTCGGCGGCGATCACTTCGCCGAGCACACGGAGCGTCTGGGCCTCCGAGTAGCGGTTGCCGTTGTGCTCGAAGACGGCGCGCGCGTCCTCCAGCAGTTCCCTGGCCTCGACGTAGCGGCCCTGGGACTGGCGGACGTCGGCGAGGTTGCGTTGGGTGCGGGCCCGCCACCAGCGGTCGTCGACCGCGCGGAAGGTCTCGATCGCCTCGATGAAGTGGCGCTGCGCCGCGTCCAGGTTGCCGGCGGCACGAAGGTTCATCGCGACCGTGCGCCTGGCGCGCGCGGCCCACCAGCGTTCGCGCAGCTCGGTGAAGATCTCCAGGGCGCGCTCGGCGTCGGCGCTGGACGGCTCGATCTGGCCCTGCCCGCCCACCACCGCGGCCCGCTCCAGCAACGCGATGCCCAGCCGCCGCGCGTCGCCCAGCCGTTCGGCCGCCTGGCAGGTGAACTCGGCGACGTCGCGCCACTCTGGCCAGAACACCCGCATCGAATGGCACAGGGAGCAGATCGCCCGGCCCAGCCGCCAGACCAGCTCCCACATCTCCAGCCGGGCGGCCTGGTCGATGCTCGCCAGCAGCGCGAGCCGTTCGCTGGAAAGCCAGTCCATCGACGCCGGTCCGGCCCCGCCGGCGCGGCGTTGCCCGCCCTGGCGGTGCCAGTCCTGCGGCCAGCGGGCGGCGGCGATCGCCTCCGCGCGTTCGCGGTAACCGTCCATCACCCGCTCGATCGCCGCCCGGCGCGCCTCCTCGTCGTCTTCGACCTCGGCCCGTTCCCTGGCGTACAGCCCGACGAGGTTGTGCAGCCGGTAGCGCATCTCGCCGGTGGCGTCCTGCCCGGAGTACTCCGCCAGCTGGGCGTCGACCAGCGCCTCGAGATGGTCGCCGCCCTCGATGTCGGAGGTGGCGAGCAGGTCGCCGGCCACCCAGCCCTGCACATCGGGCGCGGCCAGCAGCCCCAGCGAGCGCAGCAGCCGGCGCTGGACGTCGGTACAGTCGTCGTAGCTGAGCTGCAGGGAGGCCCGCACGCTCTGGTCGATGCGCCGGGTGATCTCCAGCTCGTCCAGCCGCCGGCGGCGCTCGTCGCCGAGGCGATCGGCCATCATCCGCAGCGACCAGTTCTCCCTGGCCGCCAGCCGGCCGCCGCAGATGCCGATCGCCAACGGCAGCCGCCCGCACAGCTCGACCACCTCCAGCGCGGCCGCCGGGTCGGCCGACACCCGCTCGTCACCGGCCAGCCGGGCCAGCAACTCCACCCCTTGGGACTCGGTGAACGCGCTCAGCCGCAGATCGTAGGTGTGCCGCAGATACAGCGGCTGGCGCGAGGTGATCAGCACCGCGCAGCCCGCCTCGGGCGGCAGCAACGCCCGCACCTGCTCCCCGTCGCGTGCGTTGTCGAGAAAGATGAGAATGCGCCGGTCCTTCAGCCACGTCCACCACAGCTTCTGCAGCTCCGGCAGTCCGCCAGGGGCGGTGGTCAGCCGCGCCCCGAGCGCAAGCAGGAAACCGGTGAGCACCTCGGCCGGCGCGACCCGGGCGGTGCGCTCGTCGTCGGCGCCCGCCCCGCCGCGCAGATCGAAGTACAGCTGCCCGTCGGGGAACCGGCCGGCGACCTCGTGCGCGAACCGGCCGGCCAGCGCGGACTTGCCGACCCCGCCGGGTCCGTGCAGCGACACCACCAGCGGCGCCGCCGGCGCCGCGCTCCCCGTTCGCGACCGCGTCCGCCGCCGCGACAGATGAACGGCGAACACCTCCCGCAGCTCCGCCAGCGCGTCCGCCCGGCCGGTGAAATGCGCGATCACCGGCGGCAACTGCCCTGGCGGACGGGCGGCGGCGTCCTCCTCTGCGCCCGGGACCGCCTCGTGGCGGACGAGGGGGCGCTGGGAGCCCCAGGCGACCAGCCCAGCCAGCACCGAGCCGCCGCCGATGATGCCCAGCCGCGCGGCCACCGGCATGTTGAAGGCGTCCAGCGAAGTGGTCATGACCGCTGCCATCGCGGTGAGCGCCCCCACGACCCACGGCGCGGCGATGTGGCGCCGGCTCCTCATCGCCAGAGCGTCGCTTTCGGAGATGAACGTCTGGTGAACTCGCTGTGATGGGGGGAGTCAAGGTCGCGGGCGCGGGATCCGCGCGGGGAACGGGCCACGGGGTTGACCTCCGGCCGGCCGAGATCGCGGTGTCTGTCGGCGTCGGTGCGTCGTTATCTTTCGAACGCCGTCTATTGAGACGCCGGAAACGCTCCGGGCGTTTCGGCCGCGGCCACATCCGGGCGGTACGGCGCCGGGCCGGGCGACGACGCGGAGCGCGGTGGCGTCGCCGGCCGGCCCGGCAGCACGGTGGTCCGGTGCTGGTCGCACCGTGGGGAATGTCGCCGTCAGGCGACGGTGCAGGCGGTGCCGTTCAAGGTGAACGAGGCCGGTCTGCCGGTGTTGCCTGTGTGGTTGGCCTGGAAGCCGATGTCGGTCGACTGGCCGGGGTTGATGGTGCCGTTGTAGGAGACGTTGCGTGCGGTCACTTGGCCGCTGGTCGGCGAGTAGGTCGCGTTCCAGCCCGAGGTGATGGTCTGGCCGCCGGGCAGCGTGAACGCCAGCGTCCAGCCGTTGACCGCCGAGCTGCTCGTGTTCGCGATGGTGATGTTGGCGGTGAAGCCGGTGTTCCACGCGTTCATCGCGTACGTGATCCGGCACGCCCCCGCGGGCGGGGTCGTAGTCGGCGGAGTAGTGGTGGGCGGCGTCGTGGGCGGGGTGCTCGAGGTGCCGCCCAGCGCGGTCAGCGTCGAGTTGTAAGCGGCCTTCTTGTTGTAGTTGTCGTCGAACAGCAACGGGGCGCCCTGGCCGGGGAAGGTGCTCGGCACCCAGGAGTACTTGTCGGGGATGCCCCACACGGTGATGCTCGTGCAGCGCGAGATGGCGAGGCACGCGTTGGTGACCGTGGCGTAGTTGTTGGCCTGCGTCTGCAGGTTGGCGCTGCTGGGCGGCGTCGGCATCCGGATGTCCAGCTCGGTGATGTTGACGTCGACGCCCAGGTTGGCGAACCGCTGCATGTTGGCTTGGAAGTCGCCCGGTATCTGGCCGACGATGAAGTGCGCCTGGAAGCCGACGCAGTCGATCGGCACCCCGCGCGCCTTGAAGTCGCTCACCATCTGGAAGACGGCGTTGCTCTTGGCGTTCTGGCCCTCGATGTTGAAGTCGTTGTAACAGAGCTTGGCGTTCGGGTCGGCGGCCCGGGCGGTGCGGAACGCGTCCTCGATGTAGCCGTTGCCGATCCGCTGCTGGAACACCGACTGCCGGCGGGCGCCGTTTTCCTCGAACGCCTCGTTGACGACGTCCCAGTAGACGATGTCGCCGAGGTAGTGGGCCATGACGCCGTTGATGTGGTTGCGCATCGCGGTCGTCAGCGCGGCCCCGGTCGAGATGTTGTTGACCCAGCCGGCGAGCTGGCTGTGCCAC
The DNA here is from genome assembly GCA_035765195.1 of Streptosporangiaceae bacterium. Lineage (GTDB taxonomy): Bacteria > Actinomycetota > Actinomycetes > Streptosporangiales > Streptosporangiaceae > CALAED01. Next base: position 279,367 of record DASTYC010000026.1, on the reverse strand, counting down.
ACCAGCGTGTGACCGCGGATCTTCATGTTGCGGCTCTGAGCGTGGTTGACGATCGCGTCCGCGGAGCCGAAGTTGAACTGACCCTGGGACGGCTCGATGGTCTCCCACTTCATCTCGTTCTCCGGCGTGAGACCGGAGAACTCGGTGTCGAGGGTGCTGGCGTACTGGGCCTCACCGAGATGGTTGTTGGCGACTGCCGCGCCGAAGGTCCGGCCCTTCTCCGCCGCCGCGCCGCCGAGGGTGGACGCGGCGTGCGAGGCCGGCGCCGTGATGACTCCGGCGATGACCGCCGCCATGGTGAGTACGATCGCGGTGATCGCGAGCGTCGTGAGCGCGGCGAAGATGCCTCGCCCCCGAGGGTGGGTGGGGATTGTGGTCACGCTTCTCCTCCTCCAACGGTCGGAGTGCCCCGGGTTCAGCATTGATGGGGGCAATACAATAGTTTCGGCAGATTTCCGAAAGTTTCAAAGGGGTCTTTCATGGCTTTCATAAAATGACGTCGTCATTGGCCGGAAAAGGGGAGCTTTTCCGGCGGGAGCCGTAATGGAGGAGGGCAGCGCCGACCGGCGCCCGGCCGGGCCGCGGTACCGGCGTGCCGCGGCGCCGGCAGGCGTCTGACCTGCCGGCGCCGCGGTGGCGGGGAACTTCCGGAGAGGGGGTCGGGTTACCGGCGCTTGCCCAGCGCGAGCAGGGCGTTGTAGGCCGGCTTGGGCGCCAGGTTCTCGTCGAAGAGGCAGGCGGCGCCCTGGCCTTCGAAGAAGCCGGGCACCCACGAGTGCCGGTCGGTGTAGCCCCACACCGTGTATTCGGTGCAGCGCCGGTTGTCGAGGCACGCCGTCATCATTTGGCTGTAGTACGACGCCTGGGTGGCGAGCTTCTCGTCGGTGGTCGGCAGGTCCATCCGGACGTCGGCCTCGGTGATCGCCACCTCGAGGCCGAGGTCGGTGACGCGCTTCATGCGGTCGGCGAAGTCCGGGAATCCGAACTGGATGTCCAGATGCCCTTGGAAGCCGACGCCGTGGATCGGCACGCGCTTCTTCCGCAGGTCGGTGACGATCTGGAGCATGGTGTCGTATTTGGCCTGGTCCGACTCGAGGTTGTAGTCGTTGTAGTACAGCTTGGCGTGCGGGTCGGCCTGGTGTGCCCAGCGGAAGAGGTCGGCGATGTAGCCCGGCCCCAACTTGCGCAGCCAGATCGTGTCGCGCAGGCCGCCGCCGTCGGCCACCGCCTCGTTCAGCACGTCCCAGGCCCTGATCTGCCCGCGATAGCGGCCGGCCTCGGTCATGATGTGGTTGCGCAGGATGCCGCGCAGTTCCTGGGCGGTGAAGTTGGCCTCGTTGTCGGTGATCCAGGTCGGCAACTGGTTGTGCCAGACCAGCGTGTGACCGCGGATGGTCTGGCGGTTGCGCTTGGCGTTGGCGACGATGGCGTCGGCGCCGGACCAGTCGAAGACGCCGCGCTGGGGCTCGACCGACTCCCACTTCATCGCGTTCTCTGCGGTGATGTTGTTGAACTCGCGGTTGAGCACCCTGCGGTAGTCCGCCTCGTCCGCGAGCGCGGTGACGTCGACCGCCGAGCCGATCTTGATGTGCTGTTGCTTGGCCAGCTCACGCAGCGTGTTGGGGGCTTGCCCGTGGCGGGCCGTCGCGCCGCCCGCCGTGGCCGGCACGAGCAGGCCCGCGGCCAAGGCGAGGGTGGCCGGAACGAGGAGCAGGGCCGAACGGAGCTTCATGGAGGGTTACCTCCTCCGGGTCAGCGAGCCGGAACCACGGTGGTCCGGGCTGGTCGAAAGTTTCGAGGATTTTACGAGAGCTTTCGATGTACGAAACCTAGGAGGCGGCGGTGATCGCGTCAATAGCCGAACGTGGCCCCTCTGGGACACCCGCGGCCAGGCCCGGTCGTGGTAACGGTCACGCGGCGGGCGGCGCCCCGGTGCTGTCGCGGACGATGAGGTCGGTGGCGAGCTCGACGCGCCTGTTCTCCGGCTCTTCGCCGTGCGCGACCGCGAGCACCAGCCGGGTGGCCGTCGCGGCCATCTCCTGCAGCGGCTGGCGCACAGTGGTCAGCGGCGGCCAGGCCGAGCGGGCCAGCGGCAGGTCGTCGAAGCCCACCACGCTGAGGTCGTCGGGCACCCGCATGCCGGCCTCGCGCGCCGCCTCGTACACCCCGAACGCCTGCAGGTCGCTGCCGGCGAAGATGGCCGTGGGCCGGTCCGGCAGCGCGAGCAGGTCGCGGGCGTGCACGTGGCCGGAGTCGACCAGGAAGTCGCCGTAGCGGATGAGCTCGGAGTCGACGGCGAGCCCGGCGGTCTCGAGCGCTGCACGGTAGCCGTCGATGCGCGCCCGGCTGCACAGCACGTTGGGCGGACCGCTGATCATGCCGATCCGGCGGTGGCCGAGCTCGATCAGGTGCCGCGTGGCGGACAGCCCGCCGTTCCAGTTGGTGGCGCCGACCGAGGCCACGTCGGCGGGAGGCTCGCCCTCGGGGTCGACGACGACGAACGGGATGCCGCGGGCGGTGAGCTGGCCGTGCTGGCGCGGGGTGAGGCGCGAGCAGACGAGCACCACGCCGTCGGTGCGGCGCGCCGCGATGCGGTCGAGCCAGGTGCGGCCGGGGCCCGCGTGGGTGTGCAGCACCGACAGGACCACGCCCGCCTCCGCCTCGCGCGCCGCCATCTCGGTGCCCCGGATCAGCTCCATCGCCCAGGGGCTCTCCAGCTCGGCGAACACGAGGTCGATCAGGCTGCCGACCGGCCCGTCGCGCTGCGGCGTGCGCCGCCGGTAGCCATGCTTGTGCAACAGCCGCTCCACCCGCTGTCGGGTTTCCGGAGCGACCTCGGGCCGACCGTTCACGACCTTCGAGACCGTCGGCACGGAGACGCCGGCCTCGGCCGCGATCCGCGCGATCGTCACTCGCGTCTTCTCCACCACAAGAGCAGCATAGTCGAAACTTTCGGAAGATCGTTTAGGTGGGTGTGCAGGCAGGGCGTACTCCCCGACCCGGAGGGCACCCGCCGGGTATTGACGCGTGACAGGAGGCGTACGTACGCTCCGTTTCTACGAAACATTCGGGAGTCTCTAGAAAACTTTCTGGCGACGCTCGGCGATATCCGGTCGCCGGGACACCACCGTCCGCACAGTCATCCTCCGGATCCTCCGGACCAGTCAGGAGCCTTCATGACCGAAGTTCGTCCGGTCGTGCGCGAAGCGTGGCGCGATCCGCAGTTGCCGGTGGCCGAACGGGTCACCGATCTCCTGGGCCGGATGACCATGGAGGAGAAGGCCGGCCAGCTGGCCGGCTTCTGGGCCATGCCCGCCGAGCCGGGTGAGCCGGTGGCGCCCAAGGAGGACGACATCGGCGAGCCGGCGCCGGCCCTCGACGAGATCGCCAAGTACGGCCTCGGGCAGCTGACCCGGGTGTTCGGCACCCAGCCCGTCTCCCCCTCCGACGGGATCCGCCGGCTGCTGGAGCTCCAGACGCTGGTCGCCCACGCCAACCGGTTCGGCATCCCGGCGATCGCGCACGAAGAGTGCCTCACCGGCCTCATGACCTGGAAGGCCACAGTCTTTCCCGCGCCGCTGTCCTGGGGCGCGTCCTTCGATCCCGACCTCGTCGAGCAGATGGCCGGGGCCATCGGCGCGAGCATGCGCCGCGTCGGCGTCCACCAGGGCCTCGCCCCCGTGCTCGACGTCGTGCGGGACTACCGGTGGGGGCGCAACGAGGAATGCATCGGCGAGGACCCCTACCTCGTCGCCACCATCGGCAGCAGATACGTCCGCGGCCTGGAACGATCCGGCATCGCGGCGACGCTCAAGCATTTCGCCGGCTACGCCTCCTCGCGCGGCGGGCGCAACATGGCGCCGAGCACGGTGGGACCCCGCGAGTTCGCCGACGTCATCTTGGAGCCGTTCGTCACCGCGCTGCGCCTGGGCGGGGCGCGGTCGGTCATGCACGCCTACACCGACCTCGACGGCGTGCCCGCCGCGGCCGACGAGCGCCTGCTCAGCGACCTCCTCCGTGAGGAGCTGGGCTTCGGCGGCCTGGTGGTCGCCGACTATTTCGGGATCTCCTTCCTGCAGAGCCTGCACCGCGTCGCCGGCTCGCGCGCCGAGGCGGCCGCGCTCGCGCTGCGCGCCGGCGTCGACGTCGAGCTGCCGACCGTCCGGTGCTACGGTGAGCCGCTGCTCGACCTGGTCCGCGACGGCCGGCTCCCCGAGGAGCTCCTCGACCGGTCGGCCGCCAGGGTGCTGACCCTCAAGGCCCAGCTCGGCCTGCTCGACGACGACTGGGAGGCGAAGCTCACCGATCTCGTCGGCGAGCTGGCGGCCGCGGCCGCGGCGGGCGACGACGGCGACACGCTGGACCCGCCTGAGCATCGGCGGCTGGCCCGCCGGCTCGCCGAGGAGTCCATCGTGCTGCTGTCCAACGACGGCGTGCTGCCCCTGCGCGGGAGGTCGGTCAGGTCGGTGGCGCTCACCGGGCCGCTCGCCGACCAGTGGCACGCGATGCTGGGATGCTATGCGTTCCCGGCCCATGTAGGTGTCCAGCACCCGGGTCTTCCAGTGGGAGTGGAGATCCGGGTGCTGGCGGACGCGTTGCGCGCCGAGTTCCCCGACGCCGAGATCACCGTGGCGTCGGGGTACGGCGTGGAGGTCGCGGACGACGCGGACATCGCCGCGGCGGCCGCGGCCGCCGCGGCCGCCGAGGTGTGCGTGCTCACCCTCGGCGACCGCTCGGGCCTGTTCGGCCGCGGCACCTCGGGCGAGGGCTGCGACGCCGAGACCCTCCAGCTGCCGGGCCGGCAGGCCGAGCTCGCCGCGGCCGTGCTGGACACCGGAACCCCCACGGTCATCGTCATGCTGAGCGGGCGGCCGTACGCGCTCGGCGGCATCGCCGACCGCGCGGCGGCCGTGATCCAGGCGTTCTACCCGGGCGAGGAGGGTGCGGACGCGATCGCCGGGATCCTGTCCGGCCGGGCCGAGCCCTCGGGGCGGCTGCCGGTGAGCGTGCCGCGCCATCAGGGCGGCCAACCGGGCACCTACCTGCGCTCCCGGCTCGACGAGGGGTCGCAGTGGAGCTCGCTCGACTCGACGCCGCTCTATCCGTTCGGGCACGGCCTCACCTGGACCCGCTTCGACTACGCCGACCTGTCGGTGGGGGCCGCGGCGGTGCCCACCGACGGCGAGGTGCGCGTCGCCGCGACCGTGCGGAATGTGGGCGACCGGGCCGGCACCGAGGTCGTCCAGCTGTATCTGGGCGACCCCGTCGCCTCGGTGGTGCGGCCGATGCGCTGGCTGGCCGGCTGGGCGCGGGTGCGGCTGGCCCCGGGCGAGGCTGCGCGCGTGGAGTTCAACGTGCACGCCGACCGCACCTCCTTCACCGGGCGTGAGCTGCGGCGCATCGTGGAGCCGGGGGTGATCGAGGTGGCGATCGGCCGGTCCAGCGGCGACCTGCCGCTGACCGGGTCGTTCGTGCTCGAGGGCCCCACCCGGGTGCTCGGCCAGGACCGCGTGCTCGACGTGCCCGTCGAGGTCGTCCCGCTCGACCGCGGCGGGGCGGACGCCGCGGACGCCCACGCCCAGGCGCCGGGCCAGGTCTCGACGGCCTCGTCCATCGGCCCGGGCGTGGAGTAGCGGGTGAGCCGACGGTTCCGGAACCCGATCCTGCCCGGGTTCCACCCGGACCCGTCGATCTGCCGGGCGGGCGACGACTACTACCTGGTCACGTCCACGTTCGAGTGGTTTCCCGGGCTGCCCGTCTTCCACAGCCGTGACCTCGTGCACTGGCGCCAACTCGGGCACGTGCTCGACCGGCCGTCTCAGCTGCCGCTCGACGGGGTGCTGCCCTCGCGCGGGCTCTACGCGCCGACCATCAGGTTCGCCGGCGGGATCTTCTACGTCGTCTGCACGCTGATGGACGGCGGCGGCAACTTCGTCGTCACCGCCACCGACCCGGCCGGCCCGTGGTCGGAACCCGACTGGCTGCCCGACGCCGAGGGCTGGGACCCCTCGCTGTTCTTCGACGACGACGGACGGGTGTGGTTCACGGCCGCCCGGCTCACCCACGACCCGGCCTACGACGGGGACGCCGAGATCTGGCTGCGCGAGCTCGACCTGACGAAAAGGCAGCTGATCGGCCGGGAGTACGTGCTGTGGCGGGGGGCGCTGGCGGGCGCCGTCTGGGCGGAGGCGCCGCACCTGTACAACGTCGACGGCCGTTACTACCTGATGATCGCCGAGGGCGGCACCGAACACGATCACGCCGTGACGATCGCGCGCGCCGACCGGGTGACCGGGCCCTACCACGGCTGCCCGCGCAACCCCGTGCTCACCCACCGCCATCTCGGGCTCGATCATCCGATCGTCGGCACCGGTCACGGTGACCTGATCCAGACGCCGCAGGGGGAGTGGTGGATGGTGCTGCTCGCCATGCGCCCGTACGGCGGCTACTTCTACAACCTCGGCCGCGAGACGTTCCTGACGCCGGTGCGCTGGGAGGACGGCTGGCCGGTCGCCGGCCCCGTCGAGGCCCGGCATCCGGCGCCCGGACTGCCCGAACGGCGCTGGCCGGCCGAGCCGTGCTGCGATCACTTCGACGCGATCGCGCTCGCGCCGTACTGGAGCTTCCTACGCACGCCGCGCGAGCCGTTTTGGAGCCTGACCGAGCGGCCGGGCCATCTGCGCCTGCGGCTGCGCCCGGAAAGCCTCGCCGACCTGGCCAACCCCAGCTTCGTCGCCCGCCGCCAGCGGCACATCGAGTGCACCGTGCACGCGGCGCTCGACTTCACGCCGCGGGGCGAGCACGAGTGCGCGGGGCTGGCGCTGGTGCAGAACAACAACTTCCACATCCGGTTCGTCGTCACCGGTGCGGGCGTGCGGCTGATCCGCCGAGCGGAGGGGATCGACGAGGTGCTGGCCGCCGAGCCGGTCCCGAGCGGCCGGATCTACCTGGCGGTCGAGGCGCACGGGCAGTCCTACCAGATGCGGTACGCCACCGAGCCCGGAGCGTGGCGGCCGCTCGGCGAGCCGGTCGACGGCCGCATCCTGAGCTCGCCGGTGGCGGGCGGGTTCACCGGCGCCTACATCGGCATGTACGCCAGCGCCAACGGGCGGCCGAGCGACAACGTCGCCGACTTCGACTGGTTCGAGTACGCCGGACTCGACCAGGTGTGAGGGAGCCGGGCGGCGTACCGGCGCCGCCGCGCGTCAGTCCGCCGGCCGCGTGATGGTGATCCGCACATCGGAGCCGAGGCGGACCGGCGGCGTGAGCTGCCAGTTCCCGGCGCGCACCAGCTCGCTCAGCGCCGCCACCCGGTCGACCGACTCGGGCCAGTCGGCCGCCCGGCCGGGCTCACACGGACGCAGCAGCTGCCGCGTGCGGATCTGGTTGTAGGCGAGCAGCCAGCTGCGCTCGCTGACCCCGTGGGCCGGGTTGCCGCCCATGACCTTGTTGGTGCGCCGCACGGTCTGCGGCATGCCGGCGCAGTCCTGCGCGCTCGGCCCGTTCTGCAGCGCGGTGTCGAACAGATGCTCGAGGCCGAGCGCCGTCGTGATGCCCTCGCGTCGGGCGGCGGCGATGGCGGGGGCAAGGTAATGGTCGTGGCCGACGTCGAGCTGCGCCCGCCGGAACGCAAGGTCGGCCGACGCGTGCCGCCAGTCGGCCGCGAAGCCGCCGCCCAGGCCGTTGACGCGGTCGGACCCCGCGTCCGCGAGCAGCCGCAGCCGTTCGGTGTACTTGGCCAGCGCGTTCCCCGGACGTATGGCGTTGTAGCGCGTGACCAGCGCGAGCAGGTCGCCGGTCGCGGTGCAAAAGCCGATCCAGCCGGCGGTGTAGCCGCAGCCGTCGTGCAGGTTCTCGATGGCGGCGTACTGCGGATCCGCTCTGCTGTGCTCGAAGGCGGCGGTCATGTCGTGCATCACCATGACCTGCCTCTCGGTCGGCTGCCACGGGGCCGGCCGGGCGGCCCGCGGCCCTGGCGCCTTCGGGGCCGCGGCGGTCGAGCGCGGCGCCGGCGCGGCCCGCGGCCCCGGCCCGTCCGCCCGGGCCGGCCGGAAGAAGACGAGCGAGCCGGCGGCGAGCACGACGGCCAGCGCCATGATCAGCGCCTTCAGGCGCATTCTCGGCATCCGGGGCATCAGCGCGGCCTCGGGAGCAGGGGGGCCACCGTCCGGTCCTGCCTGGTGGGATCCACCGACGGCCACCTCCCCTCTCAGAACATGCGGCCGGGCATTGGAACGCCCAGGGTAAGCGCTGGTCGGCGAGGGACGAAATCGGCGGACACCCCTCAGGCGGCCCCGGAGCAGGTGACGGACGGTACGGGGTTGGTGCCGGACTGGGTGGCGGTGAAGCCGAAGGACGCCGCGCCGCCGGGCGCCAGGCGGCCGTTGTAGGACATGTTCGACACCGTGACCGCGCCGCCGCTCTGCGTGAACGAGCCGCCCCACAGCTGCCCGATGACCTGGCCGCCGGTGAACGTCCAGCGGGCCTGCCAGCCCGTGATCGAGGACGGGCCGGCGGTCACGGCCACCTCACCTTGGAAGCCGCCCGGCCAGGAGTTGATGACGCGGTACGCGGCGGTGCACGCCGGGCCCGGCGGCGTCGTGACGGGGGGCGTCGTGGGGGGCGTCGTGGTGCCGCCACCCGGCGTGAGCTGCGCCGACAGGGCCGGATACCACCGATCGGAGATCTTCTGGATGCCCGCGTCGTTCGGATGCACGCCGTCGCCCGTGTCGGTGGCGGTGTTGAACCCGGTCCACTGGTCCACCACCACGATGGGGGACTGCGCCGTGGTCTTGCCGCTCGCCCAGGCCGGTATCGCGTTGTTGAGGGCGATCGCCCGGTTCGGGCAGTCCCCGCATCCGCCCGGGTTCAGCGGGATGATCTGCGCCACCAGGATCTTCATGGCGGGGTTGCTCGCCCGCATCTGGTCGACCAGCCTGCTGTAGGCCGCCAGGATGGTCGCCGGGTCCAGCCCGCTCCACACGTCGTTGGTGCCGAAGTGCATCAGCACGATGTCGGGGGTGGTGGCCGCCAGCCAGCCGGGAAGCTGGTTCTGGTCGGCCACGTTGGTGACGAGTGCGCCGCCGTGTCCCTCGTTGTCCCCGTCGTAGGGCACCCCGCACCCCTGGGGCGGCAGCGTGCCCACGAAGTCGATGTTCGTGAACCCGTTGCTCTGCAGCCGGTTCCACAGCAGCGCCCGCCAGCAGCCGGGGGAGCCGGTGATCGAGTCGCCGAGGGGCATGATCCGTACGGCCGCCGCCTGGGCGTGCCGGGCCGGACCCATGGTGATGAAGCCGAGCACGGCGACCAGCGCGGCCGCGACCGCGATGAAGGTCCTGGACATGTCCGCATCCTGCACCGAGACCCGCGCTCAGGTCCTCCCCGCTTTCACGCTTTCACCGATTCCCGCGGCGCGGGGTCAGCGGGCGGCGGTGAGGGGGTGGGTGAAGCCGATGGAGGGCAGGGCGCGGCCGGTGAAGTCGAAGAGCGTGAGGTTGTCGTTGGGCGTGCCCTCCCCGGGGGCCCAGCCCACGCCGGGGATCCATTCCGGCTGCCAGTAGAAGACGCCGGCGCCGTGCCCGCCGGGGACGGCGGCGACGATCGACAGCAGGTCGGAGAGGAAGCCGAGCTGCCCATGGGGGGTGGCCGGGTATCCGGGGACGAGCTGAGAGTCCTGCCACAGGAAGTTGCCCAGCTGGTCGCCGTTGTCGAGGGTCCAGCCGTACTGGGTCTCGACGACGGCCACGTCCCGGTCGTAGCGGGCGGCCAGGTCGTTGAGGTTGGCGCGCAGCTGCGACAGCGTGCCGTGCCAGAACGGGTAGTACGACAGGCCGATGACGTCGAAGGGGACGTGCTGGGCGACGATGTTGTCGAAGAACGTGCGGCTGAAGGCGTTGTCGCCGCCCTGGTCGAAGTGGACGACGAGCCTCGGGGTGGCGCCGCGGGCGTCGCGCGCGCCCGCCGCGGCGGCGCGCAGCAGCGTGCCCAGCGCGTCCCAGCCGGCGCCGGTGGTCCAGTCGAGCTGACCGGTCGGCCACAGCAGCCCGTTGCGGATCTCGTTGCCCAGTTGGAGCATGTCGGCGGGCGTGCCCTGGGCCGCCAGCGCGTCGAGCGCGTCGCGGGTGTGGGCGCGCACCGTGGCGGCGAGCGCCGGCAGGTCCTGATCGGCCCAGGCCGCGGGGGTGTCCTGGTGTTGCGGGTCGGCCCAGAAGTCCGAGTAGTGCGGGTCGAGTAGCAACCGCATGCCGGCGGCCTTCGCCCGGCGCGCCATGGTCAGCACCGATCGCAGGTCGCTGTAGCCGGCCGGCGGGTTCACCCACAGCCGAAGGCGTACGAAGTTGCCGCCGTGCGCGGCGACGATCCGTTCGGGGAGCGCGGCACGGCCGCCGTCGGTGTAGACGGCGCCGGCGGCCCGCTCCTGGACGGCGAACGACAGGTCGTGCCCGACGATCATCGATGCCGGCGCGCGGCCCAGGGCGCGGAACGCGCCCACGCAGGGCGGCTCGGCGCCGCGCACCGACAGCCGGACCCAGCGGGCCGTCGCCGGCGCGGCGAACCAGCCGGGGGAGCCGGGCCGGACGGACGATGCGCCCTCGACGACCCGGAACCGGCCCGGCCGGGCGGCGGCTTGGACGGCGACGGTGGCGGGGGCCGTGCCGAGCAGGGTCACGCCGAAGCCGGCCAGCCGGCGCGGCCGGCCCAGGTCGACGGTGAGCGTGCCCGCGGCGGCGGTGGGGCACCAGGCCGTCGCCGCGTTTCCGTCGATGGCGGCGGACGCGGCCTGGCCGGTCGCGGCGGTGTCCGCGGCCGCCGCTCCCGTCAGCGCGAGGTCGACCGTCGGCGCGCCGGGTTGGGCGGCCGCGTTCGCGTGCGGGGCGGCGATCGGCGCCACGGCGATCGGTGCGACGACGATCGCGGCGGCGGCGAGGAGGCGAATGGCGCTGGCCCGGGTGCGCATGGGGGGCTCCTTCCCGGGCGCTGTGGCCACGGGGAACGATGCCGGGTGCCTTGCGCTCACTCAATAGCGGATGTTCGGCTTTGTCAAGACTTGTTGGATTGTGTGGGTTTCATGGAAGAAGGCACACGAGAAGCGTTTTTTCATGCCTTTCATGTCTATGCCGACCACGCTATCGAAGCGCTTCGACCCCTCTCGGCAGGTCAGCGGCACATCGGCTGGGAAAGCGGTTGCCAAGCGTTCGACGCCGGGATTGACCGCACCCCGACGGCCGTGTGAATCTCACGCCGCGCGTCCGGAACTTGCCCAACGGGAGGCGGTCGCACATGCGTACAAAGTCGTATTCGCTGAAGGGTCTGGCCTGTGCGGTGGTGAGCCTGCTGCTGGCGGCGCTGGCCGGGCTCGCCGCGCTGACGCTGACCCCGACGGCCTCGGCCGCCGCGTCCGATCCCTACAACTGGAAGAACGTGCAGATCGCCGGCGGCGGCTTTGTTCCCGGCATCATCTTCAACCAGAGCCAGCGAGACCTGATCTACGCGCGCACCGACATCGGCGGCGCCTACCGGTGGAACCAGAGCTCGCAGTCCTGGACGCCGCTGCTCGACTGGGTGGGCCAGAACAACTGGGGTTACAACGGCGTGGCCAGCATCGCCACCGACGCGGTCGACCCCAACAGGGTCTACGCGGCGGTCGGCATGTACACCAACAGCTGGGACCCCAACAACGGCGCCATCCTGCGCTCGACCAACAAGGGCGACTCGTGGCAGATCAGCCCGCTGCCGTTCAAGCTCGGCGGCAACATGCCCGGTCGGGGCATGGGCGAGCGGCTGGCGATCGACCCCAACAGGAACAGCATCCTCTACTTCGGCGCGCCGAGCGGGAACGGCCTGTGGCGCAGCACCGACTCCGGCGCGACGTGGTCGAAGGTGACCAACTTCCCCAACGCCGGCAACTACGTGCAGCAACCCGGCGACCAGTACCTCGGCGACAACCAGGGCGTCGTATGGGTGACGTTCGACAAGCGGACGGGCACGGCCGGCAACGCCACCCAGACGATCTACGTGGGGGTCGCCGACAAGCAGAACACCGTCTACCGCACCACCAACGGCGGCTCGTCGTGGGAGCGGCTGGCCGGACAGCCGACCGGCTTCATCGCGCACAACGGCGAGCTCGACACGACCAACGGCTTCCTGTACATCGCGACCAGCGACGCGGGCGGCCCGTTTGACGGCGGCAAGGGCGACGTGTGGCGCTACGCGACCGCGACCGGCACGTGGACGCAGATCAGTCCGGTCCCCTCCAGCAGCGGCGACGACTACTTCGGCTACAGCGGGCTGACCATCGACCGGCAGGATCCGAGCACGATCATGGTCGCCACCCAGATCTCCTGGTGGCCGGACGCGATCTTCTTCCGCAGCACCGATAGCGGCGCCACCTGGACCCGGATCTGGGACTTCACCTCCTACCCGAACCGCAGCTTCCGCTACACCCAGAACATCTCCTCCGTCCCCTGGCTGACCTTCGGCACCAACCCGCAGCCGCCCGAGGTGACGCCGAAGCTCGGCTGGATGAACGCCTCCGTGGAGATCGACCCGTTCAACTCCAACCGGATGATGTACGGCACGGGCGCGACGATCTACGGCACGACCAACCTCACCAACTGGGACTCCGGTGGCCAGTTCACGATCACACCGATGGTGAAGGGGCTGGAGGAGACGGCCGTGCTCGACCTGATCAGCCCGCCGTCGGGCGCTCCGTTGATCAGCGGTCTTGGCGACATCGCCGGCTTCCGGCACACCAACCTGGACGCCGTCCCCGCCATGATGTTCACCCAGCCCAACTTCACCAGCACGACGAGCCTCGACTTCGCCGAGACCAGCCCGAGCACGATGGTGCGCGCGGGCAACTTCACCGACTCCGACCGCCCGAACGACAGCCATGTCGCCTTCTCCACCGACGGCGGGGCGAACTGGTTCCAGGGCGCCGAGCCCGGCGGGATCAACAGCGGCGGCACCGTGGCGGCCGCGGCGAACGGCAGCAGGTTCGTGTGGGCGCCGGGCGACGCCGGCCAGCCGGTCGTCTTCTCGGTCGGCTTCGGCAACTCCTGGAGCCAGGCCTCGGGCGTGCCGGCGAACGCCATCGTCGAGTCCGACCGGGTGAACCCCAACAAGTTCTACGCCTTCTCGAACGGCACGTTCTATGTGAGCACGAACGGCGGTCAGACGTTCAGCTCGACCGGCGCGAGCGGGCTGCCCTCATCCGGCGTGCACCTCAAGGCGATGCCCGGTCACGAAGGCGACATCTGGCTGGCCGGCGGCACCGGGTTGTTCCACTCGACCAACTCCGGGGCGAGCTTCACGAAGCTGTCGAACGTCACCAGCGCCATCAACGTCGGCTTCGGCAAGGCCGCGCCCGGCCAGACGTACATGGCGCTGTTCACCATCGGCACGATCGACGGAGTCGCGGGCGTCTACCGTTCCGACAACGCGGGCGCGTCGTGGCTGCGGATCAACGACGACCAGCACCAGTACGGCAACGCGGGCGAGGCGATCACCGGCGACCCGCGGATCTACGGCCGCGTCTATCTCGGCACCAACGGCAGGGGCGTGCTGTACGCCGACCGCACCGGCGGCACGACTCCGCCGACCACGCCGCCCACCACCACGACGCCGCCGACGACGCCGCCGACCACACCACCGACGACACCGCCGACCACACCGTCCGCCGGCTGCTCGGCCGCCTACAAGGTGGTCAACTCCTGGCCGGGCGGTTTCCAGGCTGACGTGTCGGTGTCCGCCGGGTCCGCGGCGATCACCGGCTGGCGGGTGTCGTGGACGTTCGCCAACGGCCAGACGATCAGCCAGCTGTGGAACGGCACGCTCTCGCAAAGCGGCGCCGGCGTCTCGGTGACGAACGCCGGCCACAACGGCGGCCTGGCGGCGGGCGCTTCGACCTCGTTCGGCTTCAACGCCAGTCAATCCGGAACCAACGCGGTACCGGCGGTGACCTGTACCGCGACCTGACCCGCAAGGGAACCCCTAGGTGGCGCTGGTAACAGCGGGGTGTTCGGCACACGGCTACACCACAAGTGGAAAGGGCCCACCTGATGTCTCATCGGACACTCACCAAATGGCGTTCTGTCATGGTCGCCGCCACCCTCGGCATCTCCGCCGTGGCGGTGGGCGCCACGGCCCAACCGGCACTGGCCGTCGGTTCCCCGGTCGGCTGGGCCACCCAAGGTGGCGGCACCACCGGCGGCGGCAACGCCTCGGCGGTCACGGTCACCAGCTCATCGGCGCTGATCAGCAACATGCAGGCGAGCGGCGCCAGGGTCATCCGGGTCTCCGGGATGATCTCGATCAGCGGCATGCAGGACGTCGCCTCCAACAAGACGATCCTGGGTGTCGGATCGGGCTCGGGTATCACCGGCGGCGGCCTGGACGTCGACGGCGTGAGCAACGTCATCATCCAGAACCTGAACTTCCGCGGCTGGAGCGATGACGCGATCAACGTCCAGGACGCGTCGACCCGCGTCTGGATCGACCACAACACCTTCTCCGACGGCAGTGACGGCGCGGTGGACATCAAGCGCGCGTCGGACTTCATCACGGTGTCGTGGAACCGGTTCTTTGACCACGACAAGACGATGCTGCTGGGCCACAGCGACGGCAACGGCTCGCAGGACCGCGGGCACCTGCGGGTGACCTACCACCACAACTGGTTCGACGGCACCAACCAGCGTCACCCGCGGGTGCGGTTCGGCAACCCGGTGCACGTCTACAACAACTACTACGACGGGGTGGGCAGCTACGGCGTGGCCTCCACCATCGAAGGCGGAGTCCGGGTCGAGCGCAACTACTTCGAGAACGTGGATGACACCTATCACCTGGGCGAGGGCAGCTCACCGCCCGGCTCGCTGGTGGCCGTCGACAACTTCTTCGTCAATTCGAGCCCGGGCCAGACCGGCGGCAGCGTCGCCGGGATTCCGTACGGCTACACCGCGGATCCGGCCGCCAACGTCAAGTCCATTGTGATGAATGGCGCGGGAACCGGAAAGCTGGGCGTATGACGACCTGACCATCCCGACCGGACCAACGTGCAGGTGGCACTCCCACAGGGGTGCGTTGGGGTGATGGGAGCGCGCCCGGCACGACAGCCACCTCGTGCCGGGCGCTCAATTCTGTCGGCCTATAGTGAACCTCCGGCCGGGCAGGTCGTACGGAGTTGCGGGAGGGGCCATCTGCCCGGCCGGAGCGATCTTCGCCGCAAATTAAACGAACGGCTCAGCTTATTCTATTGCCGGAAGAGCGCCGTTATAAAAAAGCCGGGGGATATTACGTTACCTGCGTTCCGCGCGCGGCTATTAGTGCAGTTCGAGTGCGGGCCGGCGCGGCGTTCCCGATGTATCGTCTGGACAAGCGGGGTCGGGAAGCGCTTTCCTAGTAGGCACCGGCCCGTCCCTGCTCGCCGCGATGGTGACCGCTGGCGCGCCGAGCGGGACGGGCCGGCGGGGGTGGCGCAGGACGGCGGGTTGGGGCCATGGTGAAAGCATGATTTCCTACGCCTCCGGCACGTCCGCCATCCCGCTGCTCGGCGAGACCATTGGCGCCAACTTCGACCGGACGGTGGCCGCGTACGGCGACAGGGAGGCCCTGGTCGACCGGCCGGCCGGCCGGCGCTGGACCTACCGTGAGCTCGCCGCCGAGGTGGACGCGGTGGCGCTCGGGCTGCACGCGCTCGGCGTGCGGGCCGGCGACCGGGTCGGCATCTGGGCGCCGAACCGCGCGGAGTGGGTGTTCGTGCAGTACGCCACCGCCAAGATCGGGGCCATCCTGGTCAACATCAACCCGGCGTACCGCGTGCACGAACTGGAGTACGTGCTCCGCCAGGCCGGGATCCGCACGCTCGTCGCCGTCCCCGAGTTCAAGACCTCCGACTACGCGAAGATGATCGGCGAGGTCGCGCCGCGGTGCGCGGAGCTGCGCGATGTCCTGCTCATCGGCCGCGACGAATGGACCGGGCTGGTGGAATCGGGCCGGGCCGCGGATCCGGCGCCGCTCGCGGAGATCGCAGCGGAGCTCAACGCGGACGACCCGATCAACATCCAGTACACGAGCGGGACGACCGGGTTCCCCAAGGGCGCCACGCTGTCGCACCACAACATCCTCAACAACGGATACTTCGTCGGCGGGCTGTGCGGCTACACCGAACGCGACCGTGTGTGCGTCCCCGTGCCCTTCTACCACTGCTTCGGCATGGTGATGGGCAACCTGGCGGCCACCAGCCGCGGCGCCTGCGTGGTGATCCCGGCGCCGTCGTTCGACCCGGTGGCCACCCTCGAGACGGTCGCGGCGGAGCGCTGCACCTCCCTGTACGGGGTGCCGACGATGTTCATCGCCGAGCTCAACGCGCCGGGCTTCGACGCGTTCGACCTGACCTCGCTGCGCACCGGGATCATGGCCGGCTCACCCTGCCCGGTCGAGGTGATGAAGCAGGTCATCGAGCGGATGGGGATGACCGAGGTGTCGATCTGCTACGGCATGACCGAGACCTCGCCGGTGTCCACCCAGACCAGGGCCGACGACTCGCTGGAGCGCCGCGTCTCCACCGTGGGGCAGGTGCACCCGCACCTGGAAATCAAGATCGTCGACCCGCGGACGGGTGCCACGGTGCCGCGCGGCACTCCCGGCGAGCTGTGCACGCGCGGCTACTCGGTGATGCTCGGCTACTGGGAGGAGCCGGACAAGACGGCCGAGGCGATCGACCGGGCGCGCTGGATGCACACCGGCGATCTCGCGGTGATGGACGAGGCCGGCTACGTCAACATCACCGGCCGGATCAAGGACATGGTCATCCGCGGCGGCGAGAACATCTACCCGCGCGAGATCGAGGAGTTCCTCTACGGCCATCCCGACATCCTGGACGCCGCGGTCATCGGCGTGCCCGACGCCAAGTACGGCGAGGAACTCATGGTGTGGCTGCGGATGCGGCCGGGCGCCGCGCCGCTGACCGCCGAGTCGCTGCGCGAGCACTGCCTCGGCAAGCTGGCGCACTACAAGATCCCGCGCTTCGTGCACATCGTGGACGAGTTTCCGATGACCGTGACCGGCAAGATCCGCAAGGTGCAGATGCGCGAGGAGGCCATCGACATCCTCGGCCTGTCGGAGATCGCGCGGACCGAGACCGCGTGACGGTTCAGCCGATGCGCGCCACGCCGGCGTAGACGGAGACGTCGGCGGCGGACGGGCGTTCTTCGGGCGGCGCGTCGTTGCGCCAGTCGGGCACGGCCGTGATGCCGGGTTCGACCAGCTGCATTCCAGCGAAGAACCGGGCGAACTCCGCCTGGTCCCGCAGTCGCGCGTCCCCCCGGCTGCGCTCGCCCTCGCGCTTGGTCGCTGCGCTCACGGCGGCGGCCGCCGCGGCGGGCAGGAAGTCGGTGGTGGGATGCGACATGACGAGATGGCTGCCCGGTGCCAGCGCCCCGGTGAGGCGCGCGACGTGGTCGTAGACCTGGTCGGCGTCGACGACGAACTGTGCGACGGCGAGCAGCATGAGCGCGACCGGCCGGCTCAGGTCGAGGGTGGCGCGCAGGTCGGGGTGGGTGAGGATCGCCTCCGGGTCGCGCAGGTCGGCGTGGATGTAGGCGGTGGCGCCGCCGGGGGAGCCGGCCAGCAGCCGCCGCGCGTGCGCGAGCACGATGGGGTCGTTGTCGACATAGACGACGCGCGCTTTCGGGTCGATCGCCTGGGCGACCTCGTGCACGTTGTCGGCGGAGGGGATGCCCGTGCCGATGTCGAGGAACTGGCGGATGCCTGCCTCCTTGACCAGGAAGGTGACGGCGCGCCGGAGGAAACGGCGGTTCTCTTGGGCGGCGGCCCGGATGCTCGGGAACGCCGCGGCGAACGCGTCTCCGGAGATCCGGTCCGCCTCGAAGTTGTCGCTGCCGCCGAGCCAGTAGTTGTAGCGGCGCGCGGGGTGCGCGACCGACGTGTCGATCAGATAGGGATCTTCCCAGTCCTCGGCGTTCAGCGGGTCTCGCAGGCTGCTCACGGGTCCTCCACCAGTCCCAGAAGAGGGCGTCAGCCGATGCGCGCCACGGCGGCGTAGAAGGAGACGTCGGCGGCGGACGGGCGTTCTTCGGGCGGCGTGTCGTTGCGCCAGTCGGGCAGGGCGGTGATGCCGGGTTCGACCAGCTCCATCCCAGTGAAGAACCGGGCGAACTCCGTCCGGTCGCGGGTGCGCATGGATCCGCGGCTGCGGTCGCCTTCGCGCTTGGCCGCGGCGTTCACGGCGGCGGCCGCCGCGGCGGGCAGGAAGTCGGTGGTGGGATGCGACATGGCGAGATAGCTGCCCGGCGCGAGCGCGTCGGTCAGCCGCGCGACGTGGTCGTAGGGCCGCTCGGCGTCATCGACGAATTGCGCGACCGCGATGAGCAACAGTGCGACCGGCCGGCTCAGGTCGAGAGCGACGCGCAGATCGGGGTTATCGAGGATGGCGTCGGGCTCGCGCAGGTCCGCCTGGATGTAGGCGGTGGCGCCGCCGGGGGAGCCGGCCAGCAGCCGCCGCGCGTGCGCGAGCACGATGGGGTCGTTGTCGACGTAGCCGACGCGCGCTTTCGGGTCGATCGCCTGGGCGACCTCGTGCACGTTGTCGGCGGCGGGGATGCCGGTGCCGATGTCGAGGAACTGGCGGATGCCCCGCTCCTCGGCCAAGAAGGTCACGACCCGCCGCAGGTAGGAGCGGTTCTCTTGGGCGGCGGTCCGGATGGTCGGGAACGCCGCGGCGAACGCGTCTCCGGAGATCCGGTCCGCCTCGAAGTTCTCGCTGCCGCCCAGCCAGTAGTTGTACCGGCGCGCGGGGTGCGCGACCGAAGTGTCGATCTCGAAGGGGTCTTGCCAGTCTTCGTCGCTCAAGGGGTCGTGCGGGTTCACTGGTCCCTCCACCAATCCCGTGCTGGTCAGCGAATGCGGGCGACGGCGCCATAGACGCCGGCGTCGGTGGCCGGCACCCGCTCGTGGGGCGGAGCGTCGTTGCGCCAGTCGGAAATCGACTGGATGCCCGGTGGAATCAGGTGCATCCCGTCAAAGAACCGGGCGAACTCGGCTTTGTCGCGAAACTGAAAGGCGTCGCGTACCCGGTCGCGTTCACCCGTGTTGATGGCGTTGAACGTGGCGTTCATCTCGGGCGACAGGAAATCCGCGGTGCAATGCGAAATCGCGAGGTGGCTGCCCGGCGCGAGCGCGCCGGTCAGCGCCGCCACCAGGGCGTGGGGATCGTCGGCGTCGTCGATGAAATGCAGGATCGCGATGAGCAGCAGCGCGACCGGGCGGCTCAGGTCGAGGGTGGCGCGCAGGTCGGGATTGTCGAGGATGGCGTCGGGCTCGCGCAGGTCGGCGTGGATGTAGGCGGTGGCGCCGCCGCCGGAGCCGGCCAGCAGCCGCCGCGCGTACGCGAGCACGATGGGGTCGTTGTCGACATAGACGACGCGCGCTTTCGGGTCGATCGCCTGGGCGACCTCGTGCACGTTGTCGGCGGAGGGGATGCCCGTGCCGATGTCGAGGAACTGGCGGATGCCGGCCTCCTTGACCAGGTAGGTCACGACCCGGCGGAGGAAGTGGCGGTTCTCGATGGCGGCGATCTTGATGGACGGGAAAGAGGCCGCCCAGGTGTCGCCGGAGATCCGGTCGGCGGCGAAGTGGTCGCCGCCGCCGAGCCAGTAGTTGTACCGGCGCGCGGGGTGCGCCACCGACGTGTCGATCTCGAAGGGATCATCGGAGTCGGCGGCTGGGAAATCCTGCAGGCTCACGGGTCCCTCCACTCGAGTCCCGTCCTCGGTGGGCCATGCCCGAAAGTAGATTATGTCAGCGCCGAGCGTAAGTTGGACAGTAAGTAACCGGCGTCAAATTAGCCGAATTTGTCATGACTTGCCCGGCAAGCCGCGCTTCCGCAATTGTCAGATACTTGACTCGCGTCAAGGCCCAGTCAGCTCAACTGGCCGCGGGCGTGGTGAAGTAAGGAGCGGCGAAAACGTCCAATGTGCGGTCGAGATGCTCGGTCCACCACGTGACGAGACAGCCCTCGGCCGACGCGGCGTCGTGGCCGAGGTGGCGGCGCCGCAGCGCGCCGACGTCGCACAGCCGCTCCCACCACAGCCGGTGGACGGCCGCCTGGATCTGCCCGCCGTCCAAGGGGAACTCCGCGGCATGCCCGCGGACGAAGGCCTCGACGCGCTCGAGGTCGAGGCCCCGCTCGTCGCGATGCCCGAACAGCAGCACCGCCGCCCGCACCAGGTCGCCGCCGTACGGGGCGACCGCCAGCCGCCCCCAGCCCACGATCGCGGTGACCCGGCGGGTGCGGCCGTACAGCAGGCTGCCGGCGTGGAAGTCGCCGTGCACGTAGCCGACCGTCGCGGTGTCGATCTCGGGCGGCTGATGGTCGGCGAGATCGGTCAACAGCGCGCGCCGTTCGCGCAGCCGGCGGACGGCGTGGGCGTCGAAGCCGTCCAAGCCATCCAAGCCGTCCAAGCCATCCAAGCCGTCCAATCCGTCCAAGTCCCCCAAGCCGTCCGGACCGCCGCCGGCGGACGTCGCGGCGGCGAGCAGCCGGTCGATCTCCGCGACGGTGTGATCGGCGCGGCTGGTCGGCACCAGCAGCGTCTGCTGGACCGGCGGGGTGAGCCGGTCGAGCGCCGCGTGCAGGCGGCCGAGCAGTTCGCCCAGCTCATGGCATTGCGTCAGCGAAAGGTCGAGGCCGCCGCGCCGCCCTCCGTCGACCCACGGGTACAGCGCGAACCGGCGCCCCGCCGCCGTCACCAGCGTCCGCCCGTCGCGGGTCGGGATCGCCGTGGGCACGGGCAGCCCCTGGTCGGCGAGGGCCCGCGTCACCCGGTGCCGGAACAGGATGTGCCGGCGCGCCAGGGCCCCGGTGAACTCCTTCAGCAAGAAGGCCGCGGACCCGGTCGCCAGCCGCCAGGAACGTCCCCCCGGATCATCGGCGAGCGGCCGGAGCGACGGGCCGCCCGGCTCGCCCGGAGCGATCCCCGCGGGGTCGTCGAGTCGCCACCGGCCCAACAGCCGGGCGGGGAGCACGCCGGGCTCGGCCGTCGTCGATGTCGTCGCCACCTCACGCCCCAGTGGTCGAACGAATGTTCACTCCGGAACGCTACCGAACAAACGGGTTTTCCGGCGAGTGATCCCTGACGCGTGCCGTTCACGTATATATGGCGCAGGACGCCGTGCGATCACATAGGACGGAGAGGTCCCCCATGAAGCGACTGGCGACGGCACTTGTTCTTCTCGGGTTGGTGATGAGCGCTCCCGCTGCGACGGCGGCGGAGCGGCGGACACAGGGTGAGGGCCACGGACAGGGAGGTTTCCCCACCACGTTCCCCCTGCCGGACGGCTGGATGCCGGAGGGCATCGCCATCGGCGGGCCGTTCGCGTACTTCGGATCGCGTGCCGACGGCGACATCTACCGCGCCGATCTGCGTACGGGCGAGGGAGAGGTCATCAGCCAGGGGCCGGGCACGCCGTCGGTCGGCCTCAAGATCGACTTCCGCGGGCGGCTCTTCGTCGCCGGCGGCACCGCCGGGGACGGCCGGGTGGTTGACGCCCGCTCCGGCGCCGTACTGAAGTCCTACCAGTTCGCCACCGGCGAATCCTTCGTCAACGACGTGGTGCTCCACCTCGGCGCCGCCTGGTTCACCGACTCGCGCAACCCGGTGTTGTACAAGGTGCCGCTGCGCCGCGGCCTGCCGGACGCCGCGGTGTCCGTCCCGTTCAGCGGCGACATCCAGTACGTCGAGGGCAACAACGCCAACGGCATCGCGCCCACCCCGGACGGCAGGGGACTGCTCGTGGTGCAGAGCAACGTGGGTTTGTTGTTCCGGGTCGACCCGGCGACCGGTGAGACCACGCAGGTCGACCTCGGCGGCGAACTGCTCACCAACGGCGACGGCCTGCTGTTGCGGGGCCGCACGCTGTTCGTCGTGCAGAACCGGCTCAACCAGGTGGCCGTGGTACGGCTCAACTCGAGTGGTACGGCGGGCACCGTGGTGCGGCAGGTGACCGATCCGAGCTTCGACATCCCGACGACCGTGGCGTCCTTCCGCGACCGGCTCTATCTGCCCAACGCGCGCTTCACCACGCCGGCCGAGCCGACCACCCCGTACAACGTCGTCTCGATACCACGCCCATGACCGATCGCGGCGGGCACCGGTGGCCCGGTGCCCGCCGCGCCGCGTTCAGCCGGTTCGCACGATCGGGCGCAGCGTCACCCGCAGCGTGGCGGCCTCGGCGGCCAGCCGATAGGCGGGCAGGACGCCGGGCCCGCAGGACGCCGATCCGATGCCGTGCTGGGCCAGGTCGAGGTTGACGTAGACGGCGTCGCGCGGCACCAGGTCGATCGGGTGCCGGGCGGCGTCGATGTCCTCGCTGGTCCATCGCCGCGCGGTGAAGCCGAAGACGGGGTCGCCCTCGAACCTGACCCCCGCCCCGGCCGGGTTCGTCAGCTCGGCCCACCGCACCTCGTCGCGGCACCCGTTCTCCTGCGGGAAGACGTACGGGGTCTGCATCTGGTCCACGGTCATGGCGTACCGCCCGATCCGGCCCGCGCGTTTCGTGTCCGGGTAGCACTCGCCGGGGCCGAGCCCGTACCACTCGGCGCGGCCGAACGACGCCGGCAGCGCGAGCCGCACGCCGAGGCGCGGCAGCGGGCAGTCCCACTCGCCTTCCGGCGTCACCTCCAGCGTGAGCCGCAGCGCGGCCGTGCCGTTCCCCTCGCCGTCGGTGTCGGCCTCTTGCCACCGGTAGATGGCGCGCATGCCGATGTCGTCGCCGGCCGGGGCCACCCGCGTGTGGACGACGAGCTCGCGGTCCGCGCGGATGATGTCGACGACGCGGTGCCGCAGCCGGTGCAGGCCCTTCGCCCGCCAGACCGGGGCGAGCGGCGCCCGCATGCCGTCGTCGTTGTCGGTGGGCGCCCGCCACAGGTCGAGCCGGGGGCCGTCGACGGCGTGGCCGCCCAGCCGCGTCAGCCGGCCGGTCGCCGGGTCGAAGGCGACGCCGCGCAGCGTGGCCGGATCACGGGCCGCTCCGGCGCGGGCCGTGGCCGCCGGGCGCGGCGGCGCCGCGGGCCGTGGCCGCACGGCCGACTGCCCCCACGCCACCTCGTGGCCCGCGGTCGCCCACGGCTCGTCGGCCGCCAGGACCGCCCGTACGGTCAGCCACGATTCGCCGCTTGTCGCGGGCAGCGGTGGCAGTGGCACAGCGACGTGGTCCCCCGCCGCCGCCGGCGGCACGGTGAGGACGCCCGCGGCGACGCGTACGCCCTCCTCCTCGAGCGTCCACGGGAAGGCCAGATGGGAGAGGTCGCGGAAGTCGTGCAGGTTGGCGATCTCCACGGCGCCGCCGTCGGTCGCGCCGATGCGCACCGGCTCGATGACCTTCTTGTACTCCAGCGCGCCCGGCGACGGCGTGCGATCGGGGAACAGCAGTCCGTCGGCGATGAAGTTGCCGTCGTGCAGTTCCTCGCCGAAGTCGCCGCCGTAGGCGAAGTACTCCCCGCCGTCGGGGGTGCGCCGGCGGATGCCGTGGTCGATCCACTCCCAGACGAACCCGCCCTGGCAGCGGGGGTGCCGCTCGAAGAGCCGCTGGTACTCGGTCAGCCCGCCCGGGCCGTTGCCCATGGCATGGGCGTACTCGCACAGCACGAACGGCAGCGCGCGGCGGTGCGCGTCGGCGGCGGGGTCGGGCGGCGGCTCCTCCTCGCGGCGCCCGATGCGGTCGACTTCGGCGTGCGCGGCGTACATGCGGCTGTAGACGTCGACGTAGGCGCTGTCGCGGTCGTGCTCGTAGTGAATGGGCCGTCCGGGATCGCGGTCGCGCACCCAGGCGGCCATCGCGGCGAGGTTGGCGCCGGTGCCGGACTCGTTGCCGAGCGACCACATGATGACGCTGGGATGGTTCTTGTCGCGCTCGACCGTGCGGCGGATCCGGTCGAGATAGGCGGGGCGCCAGCGGGGGTCGTCGCTGGGGTTGCCCCGCCAGCCGGCCACCGCGAACCCGTGCGTCTCCAGGTCGCACTCGTCGATCACCCACAGCCCCAGCTCGTCGCACAGCTCCAGGAAGCGCGGATGCGGCGGGTAATGGCTGGTGCGGACCGCGTTGATGTTGTGCCGCTTCATCAGCAGCACGTCCTCGCGCATGGTCGCCGCCGGCACGGCGCGGCCGTGGTGGGGATGCCACTCATGCCGGTTGACCCCGCGGAACAGCACGCGCCTGCCGTTGACCTTCAACAGGCCGTCCTCGACGGTCACGTCGCGAAAACCGATGGCGACCGGCACGCGTTCGCCCGGCTCGCCCGCGGTGGCGAGCACGCCGCGGTAAAGACGCGGGACCTCGGCCGACCACGGCTCGACCGCCATCTCGTACGTGCCGTCCGCGGGGACGTCGATCAGGCCCAGCTCGGCGACGGTCAGCCGGGCGGGGGCGGAGGTGTCGATCCGCAGCGTGCCGCGCCCGGTCTCGTGGTCGTAGCCCGCGTGGACGAAGAAATCGTCCAGCGCGCCCGGCGGCCGGGCGCGCAGCGTCACGTCGCGGAAGATCCCCGACAGCCACCACATGTCCTGGTCTTCCAGGTAGCTGCCCGCCGACCATTGATGCACCCGCACGGCGAGCACGTTGCGGCCGCCAGGGACGGCCGCGTCGGTCACGTCGAACTCGACGGGCAGCCGGCTGCCGGTCGAGTGGCCGAGCTCGCGGCCGTTGAGCCAGACCTTGAAGCACGAGTCGACTCCCTCGAAGCGCAGCACGACGCCCAGCCCGGCCCACTCGCCCGGCAGGTCGAACGCGCGCCGGTAGTCGGCCGTGGGGTTCTCGTCGGGCGGGGCGGGCGGATCGAGCGGGAACGGATAGCGCACGTTCGTGTAGGCCGGCGCACCGTGCCCGTGGAGCTGCCAGTGCGCCGGCACGGGCAGTTCGGCCCAGGCGGAGTCGTCGAAGCCGGGGTCGGCGACGCCTGGCGGGGCCGCCGCCACCGAGGGCGCCACATGGCACCGCCAGCGGCCGTTGAGGCAGATCGACGGCGCGTCCGAAGCGAACGCCGCGCGAGGCTCGCGCCGGCCCGCGCCAGGGAGAAAGTCGGCGTAATACGGACGGGACGCTGGGCCGGCTGAGTGGATCATCACCTTTGTTCTATCAACTCCGGTGATACATTCGGCGCACGAGCGGGGGTGTTCGCAGCCAGGAGGTCCGCTCCGTGCTCCATATCGAGGATCTGTCACGTTCGTTCGGCGGCGTCTACGCCGTCCGCGATGTCGGCATCGACGTCGCCGACGGTGAGATTCGCGGTGTCATCGGCCCGAACGGCGCGGGCAAGTCGACCCTGTTCAACTTGATCAGCGGCCACCTGCCCGCCGACCACGGCACGATCACGTTCCGCGGCACGCGCCTCGACCGCCTCGCTCCGCACCGGCGCGCGGCGCTCGGGGTCGCGATCGTCTTCCAGGGCGCCCGGATCTTCAAGGGCATGACCGCGATGGAGAACGTCATGGTGGGGGCGCACGCTCGCACCAGGCACGGCTTCGCCGCGGCCGCGTTGCGGCTGCCCGCGCATCGGCGGGAGGAGCGGACGATCCGCGAGCGGGCGACGGCCGCGCTGGCCCGGGTCGGCCTCGAGGCGTGGGGCGAGCTGCCGGCCGAGTCGCTGCCGCTGGGGCAGCAGCGCGCGCTGCAGCTGGCCCGCGCGCTGTGCTCCGGCCCCGATCTGCTGCTGCTCGACGAGCCCGCGTCGGGCCTGCGCGCCCGCGAACGCGAGCGGCTCGCCGAGCTGATCGAGGACCTGCGCTCCGACGGCATCACCATGATGCTCATCGAGCACGATGTGGCTTTCGTCTCCCGGCTCGTCGACCGGGTGACCGTCCTCGACCTCGGCCAGATCATCGCCGAGGACACTCCACAGCGGATCCGCGCCAACCCGCGTGTCGTCTCCGCCTACCTGGGCGACGCATGACCGGTCCCGGAGGTGCTTCCATGATCGAGGTCCAGGATCTGGTCGTCAGGTACGGGCAGTCGACGGCGCTCGACCGGGTCTCCCTGCGGGTGGCCCCGGGTGAGATGGTGGCGTTGATCGGCCCGAACGGCGCGGGCAAGTCGACGCTGGTCAACACGCTGTCGGGGGTGCTGCGCCCGGCGGCGGGGCGCGTCCGGATCAGCGGCCGGCTGGCGCAGGTCCCCGAGGGCCGCCATCTGTTCCGCGGGCTGAGCGTCGAGGACAACCTGCGGCTGGGCGCGTGGCGGACGGGCGCCCGCGGCCGGGGCGGCCGCGACACGTCGTTCGTCTACGAGGTGCTGCCCGGGCTGCGTGAGCTGCGCGGCCGGCGCGCCGAGACGTTGTCGGGCGGGCAGCAGCAGATGGTGGCGGTCGGCCGGGCGCTCATGGCCCGCCCCGACGTGATAGCGGTCGACGAGCTTTCGCTGGGGCTGGCGCCCACCGTCGTCGCCGACCTCGCCAGGCACCTGGCCGAGCTCAACGCCGCTCGCGGGCTGGCTGTGCTGCTGATCGAGCAGAACGCGCGGCTCGCGTTCGACCTGTGCCGGCGCGCCTACGTCCTGGAGGCGGGCCGGGTCGCCGCCGAGGGCCCGTGCGAGGAACTGGCCGGAGATCCTTCGGTCGCCGGCGCCTACCTCGGCGGTCCGCCGTGACCAGGGCCGGCCACGGCAGGTGAACCGATGAAACGGACGGTGTAAGGGATCTTCCGCCTTTACGCCCGGCCCGGCCGCGGTGTGACGGGGCGGATGAACGCGGATGAACGCGGATTAACGCAGATGAGCGGAGCGGACCGGCGTGTGGCGCGCAGGCCACCTCTCCGTATCTCGTCTAAGGTTGCAGTTCGATCACGACCGTAAGAAATTTTGTCACGCGTATAATTTGCCCGTGGTTCACGTTGGCATGGAGCCCGCGCGCAGTGCCACCAGAGTGGGGCTGCCGCGACTGCAGAGCGGCACCTCCCCGCAGCACCTGTTGCTCACCCTATTGGGTGACTACTGGTACGGCCGGGCGGAGCACCTGCCGTCCGCGGCGCTGGTCGCCATCGCCGAGGAGTTCGGCGTGTCGGCGGTCGGCGCGCGCGCCGCGCTCAGCCGGCTGGCCAGGCGGGGGCTGCTGGAGTCTTCGAAGATCGGCCGGCGCACCTACTACGGGCTGACCGAGCACGCCGCCGAGGTGCTGACCGAGGGCGCCCAGCACATCATGATGTTCGGGCTGCGCACGCTCCCGTGGGACGGCGGGTGGACCGTCGCGGCGTTCTCGCTGCCCGAAGAGCAGCGCGACCTGCGTCACGTGGTGCGTACCAGGCTGCGCTGGCTCGGCTTCGCGCCGCTGTACGACGGGGTGTGGGTGTCCCCCCGGGTCAGCGCCGACGACGCCGAGCATGTGCTCGACGAGCTCGATGTGACAGGGGCGACCGTGTTCCGCAGCGCCAGCGGGATCCGCGGCCGGTCGCCTATCGCGGCGTGGGACCTCGCCGACCTGCGCACCGCCTATGAAGACTTCATCGCCAAGTTCGAGCCGCTGCTGTCCCGCATCAGGCTCGGCAGCGTCGGCACCACCGATGCGCTGCTCGCGCGCACCAGCGTGATGGACACGTGGCGGGTCTTTCCCGGCCTCGACCCCGAGCTGCCCGCCGAGGTGCTCCCGGCCGACTGGCCGCGCACCCGGGCTCGTGAGGTGTTCGTCGAGGTCTACGACACGCTCGGGCCGCTGGCGGAGATCCGCATCCGGCAGGTGCTCGGCGAGTTCGCCGCCGACCTCGCCGACTTCGTCCGGCATCACACGACGCGCAGCGTCGTCAACGCTCTGTGACCGACGAGCCGCATGATCTGATATCAGACTGATCACCCAAGTCCGTCACGACTACTGTCTTCTTTCGCCGTGAGCGCCCCGCGTCGGCGGCGCTTTATCGTCGGCCTCTTTCGCCGATTGTTGACGGTCACGAGGGGTCTGACCAACGATGGGCAGGTGGCCCGCAGGTGGCCATCGCCGCCTCGGCGGGCATGATGCCTGTACCGGCGCCGGCTCTCGGGCGCCGGCATCGGCTCGCAGCAAGCACGATCACGCACGCGTCACGCATGGCACCATCACCCGCGGCACGGTCATCCGCCCGCGCCGGCTTCGGTCGCACCCACCCGTCCAACCCCGCCCCGAGGTCTACGAGATGAGATTCAGCAAGGCCGCCATCCCGCTGGGACTGGCCTGGTCGTCGCCGTTCTGCCGCTGGCAGGGCCCGCTGGCCGAGATGAGCAGCGTCGATCTGGCCGTCGACGTGACCGCTCGCGCGCTGGGCTCACGGGGGCTCGCGGCGGATGCGATCACCCACTACGTCCTCGGCACCACCGTGCCGCAGCTCACCTCGTTCTACGGCGTCACCACCATCGCGCGGCGCCTCGGCGCGCCCCATGCCACCGGCCCGACGATCGCCCAGGCCTGCGCCACGTCGGCGGCGTGCGTGCGGGCCGCCGCCACCGAGGTGGAGCTCGGCGCGCACGACGTCACGCTGGCGCTGACCACCGACCGCACCAGCAACGGCCCCACGCTGCTGTTCCCCGCTCCGTCGCGGCCCGGCGGGGCGCCGGACGGCGAGCACTGGGTCAACGACCCGATGACCTGCGATCCGACGACCGGCCAGTCGATGCTCGACACCGCGGAGAACGTCGCGGCCGAGGGCGGGTTCACCCGCGCCGAGCTCGACGAGGTCACGCTGCTCCGCTACGAGCAGTACGAGGCGGTGCGGGACCGGCCCTACCTCGTGCCCGTGCACGTCCCCGGACGCAAGGGCGCGACGGACGTGGTGGCCGCCGATCACGGCGTGCACGAGACCACCGCCGAGGGGCTGGCGAAGCTGGCCCCCGTCAAGCCCGGCGGGGTCGTCACGTACGGCTCCCAGACCCACCCGGCCGACGGCACCGCGGGCCTCGTCATCGCCACCCCCGAGCGGGCCGGCGAGCTGAGCGGCGGCAGGGGCGTCGCCCGGGTGCTGTCGGTGGCGTTCGCCAGGGTGGCGGCCGCGATGATGCCGCAGGCGCCGGTCCCCGCGGCGCTCGCCGCGCTGGCCGACGCCGGCCTCGACATCGCCGACATCGATGTGGTCACCACGCACAACCCGTTCGCCGTCAACGACCTGTGGTTCTCCCGCCAGACCGGCTTTCCGCTCGACCGGATGAACCCCTACGGCTGCAGTCTGGTCTACGGCCATCCGCAGGGACCGACCGGCGCCCGCGCCATCACCGAGCTGATCACCGCGCTGGAGGCGCGCGGCGGCGGGCGCGGCCTGTTCACCGGGTGCGCGGCCGGCGACACCGCCGGCGCCGTCGTCGTGGAGGTGTAGGCCGGGGATTAGACGGCGTGGGCCGACAGCGCTCCCGGCCGCCGCCCGCCGATGGCGGGGAGCAGGTCGAGCCGCACCGCGTTCGGGTTGAGCTGGTAAGGCATCCGGCGCGCCGGATCGAGATCGGCGCCGAGCGGCCGCACGTGGCAGCCGCCGAGGAACTCGGCGAGCGCGGCCGTGCCGAGGACGAGCGACAGGGCGCGGCCGGGGCAGGCCATTGGCCCATGGCCGAAGTGGTTGAACGACCAGTCGTTCACCGCCGCGCCGCCGGGCAGCCAGACGTCGGGGGCGAAGCGGTCGGCGAAGTCGTAGTACCTGCGGTCCCGGTGATGGAACGCCGGATAGATGAGGAACTTGGTGTGCGGGGGAACGATGGTGCCGTTCCACCGGGTCTCCACGACGCCGACCCGCGAGATCACC
The DNA here is from genome assembly GCA_035765195.1 of Streptosporangiaceae bacterium. Lineage (GTDB taxonomy): Bacteria > Actinomycetota > Actinomycetes > Streptosporangiales > Streptosporangiaceae > CALAED01. Next base: position 249,611 of record DASTYC010000026.1, on the reverse strand, counting down.
TGCGTCGTGGGCCACAGCCGCATGGCCTCTTGCAGGCAGGCGGTGAGCCGCGGCAGCGCGGCGACGCCCTCCGGGGTGGTGGTGTCGCGACCGGCCAGTTCCTTGCCGAGGTGGCGTCGCTGCTCCGGATGGGCCGAGATCAACGCCAGCGCCCGGTAGACGTTGACCGCGAGGGTGTCCTGGATCCCGGACAGCCATTGCGGGATCTGGCCGACCGGGCAGGTGACGGCGTCCTGCGGCGCCTGCTGGAACAGGCCGGCGAGGCTGCCAGGCTCGGCCGCCGCCACATGGCCGAGGACGTGGGCCATGAACCTGTCCAACCGGGCCTGTGTCGCGACCGAACGGCGGGCGGGGGCGCGGTTGGCGTCCCGCATGAGCTCGTCGAGCAGCCGGCTCACGGCGTCGTCGTCACGGGCCCCGTCGCCGAGCACCACGCGCCGCGCGATCCGCTCGAAGGCACGACGGAACGCCGGCCAGTCGATGGTCCGCGCCGACCGGCGGAACCGGCGCCCCGGCGCCGCCCCGGCGACCCACCGGGACCCGCCTCCCGCCGAGGCGAGCGCGGCGGCGGTGAGCCCGTCGATCAGGCAGGAGATCTCCTCCCTGCACACCGCGAGCAGACGCGGCCCGCACTCGCCGAGACCGGCGCCCAGCACGGCGTCGGTGAAGTGCCGGCGGCTGGTGCGTTCGCTGCCGCGCGAGATCGCCAGCCCGTTCGGCTGGAAGACCGCCATGCCCCGCTTCTTGTCGATCGGGTCGGCGGCGAACTCGCGTGCCGAGTCCTCCAGAACGCGCCGGACGTCCATGGGAGAGAACACGAGCAGGACGGGCTCGCCGAGCTCGCGCGCCCATACCGGACCGGGACCGTAGTCGCGGCGCAGCCGGGCGAGCCGGAGTATCGCCCGGCCGTCGGCCCCCGTCCGCGCGGCGGCCCCGGCGATGGCGGGCCGGCGGGCGTACCGGCCCTGCGCCAACAGCGGCAGCACGACATCGCGGTTGAACCGCAGGGTGTCGGCCGCGGACAGGCTGGGCAACTCGGGCAGCCCGGGCAACGCGGGCCGGCCCGGGGCGCGGACGCTAGACCATGACACAGCTCGTTACTGCCCTGGGTATTCATAAGGTAGCGTCAAGCGGTTCCTCGTTCTCGGTCAGCAACCCCGTGGCCGCGGTGCCCTCGGGCGACGGTCAAGGAGGCATGATGCCGCGATCCCCGGTCCATCCGCTGGAGCTGTTCGCGATCGATGGGCTGCTGACGGACGAGGAGCGGGCGATCCGCGCCACGGTCCGTGAGTTCTGCGATCGCGAGCTGCGCCCGCACATCGCGGAATGGTTCGAGGCCGGCACCCTGCCCGCCCGCGACGTGGCCCGGCGGCTCGGCGGGCTCGGGCTGCTCGGCATGCATCTGGAGGGGTACGGCTGCGCCGGCACCAACGCCGTCTCCTACGGCCTGGCGTGCTTCGAGCTCGAGGCGGTCGACTCGGGGTTGCGCAGCCTGATGTCCGTCCAGGGGTCGCTGGCGATGTACGCGATCTGGAAGTACGGCTCGCCGGAGCAAAAGGAGCGGTGGCTGCCCGCCATGGCGAAGGGGGAGCGGATCGGCTGCTTCGGCCTCACCGAGCCCGACTTCGGCTCCAACCCGGCCGGCATGCGCACCACCGCCAAAAGGGAGCCCGGCGGCGACTGGGTGCTGACCGGCACCAAGATGTGGATCACCAACGGCTCGGTCGCCGACGTGGCCGTCGTATGGGCCCGCACGGACGAGGAAGGAGCCGGGGCGGGCGCGGGGGGCGAAGCCCACGGGAAGGGCATTCGCGGTTTTCTGGTGCCCACCGACACGCCGGGCTTCAGCGCCCCGGAGATCAAGCGGAAACAGTCGCTGCGGGCCAGCTTCACCAACGAGCTTGTCCTCGACGACGTGCGGCTGCCCGCCGACGCCGTGCTGCCCGGCGCGCGCGGCCTGGGCGGGCCGCTCGGCTGCCTCAACGAGGCCAGGTTCGGCATCGTCTTCGGCTCGATGGGGGCGGCGCTCGACTGCCTGGAGACCGCGCTGGCCTACGCCGGCGATCGCGAGATCTTCGACCGGCCGCTCGCGTCGTTCCAGCTGACCCAGCGCAAGCTGGCCGACATGGCGCTGGAGGCCGGCAAGGGCATGCTGCTCGCGCTGCATCTCGGCCGGCTGAAGGACGCCGGGACGCTCACCCCCGAGCAGGTCAGCGCGGGCAAGCTCAACAACGTCCGCGAGGCGATCGCCATCGCCCGCGAGTGCCGCACCATCCTCGGCGCCAACGGCATCACGCTCGAATACCCGGTGATCAGGCATGCCTGCAACCTCGAATCGGTGCTCACCTACGAGGGCACCGACGAGGTGCACACCCTGGTGCTCGGGCGCGCGCTGACCGGGCACGCGGCATTCCAATAGCCGCGGCGTAACGGACACCCGCCGGTCGCGCCGATCGGGCGGGGTCATAGGTTGGCGGTGGACCGCACGTCGAGTGGAGGCGGTAAATGGATCTCGGACGCGTCGGAATCTGGGACATCGGGATGCGTACGGAACAGCACGTCGCCAGCGGCGCGGCCGCCGAGGCGGCGGCCGAACTCGAGGAACTCGGGTACGGGGCGATCTGGCTGGGCTTCAGCCCGGGCGTGCGACACGCCGCTCCGCTGCTCAAGGCCACCTCGCGGATCGTGGTCGCCACCGGGATCCTCAGCATCTGGGACTACGAGCCCGCCGAGGTCGCCGCCCAGCACGCCGCGGTCACGGCCGAATACCCCGAGCGGTTCCTGCTCGGCCTCGGCGTCAGCCACCAGGTGATCGTCCAAGAGCGGTACAAGCGCCCGCTGGCGGCGATGCACGCCTTCCTCGACGGGCTGGACCAGGCGGCCACGCCCGTGCCCGCTTCCGAGCGGGTGCTCGCCGCGCTCGGGCCGCGAATGCTGGCGGCATCGCGGGAACGGGCCGCCGGTGCGCACCCGTACATGGTGACGCCCGAGCACACCCGGCATGCCCGTCAGCTCCTCGGCCCCGATCGGCTGCTGGCGCCGGAGGTCAAGGTCGTCATCGATCCCGACCCGGACCGCGCCCTCGCCACCGCCCGGAATCACGTCTCCATGTACACCGCCCTGCCCAACTACGCGAACAACCTGCGGCGGCTCGGCTTCACCGACGCCGACCTGCGCGAGGGCGGCAGCGACGAGCTCGTCTCGGCCGTCGTCGCCTGGCAGGGCCCCGACGCGATCAGGGAGCGCGTCGCGGCCCACCAGGAGGCCGGCGCCGACCACGTGTGCGTGCAGGTCGTCACCGACGACCGCGCGGGAATGCCGCGCGAGGGGTGGCGCGAGCTCGCCGCGATCCTCGGCCTGCGGGGAGCTTCTGCCTGACGGGAGTCTCTGGATGCGGGCCCGCCGCGGCGAATATCGTCGGGAACGCGCCGCGGCGACAGAGAGGATGCTTCCGCCTCTCTTGGTGACCGGGCGCAGGTGCGCAGTCGCGGAGTACGCATGGCCGAGAGCACGGAAGTCCACGCGCCCCAAGCCCCCGAGGTCTCCCCGCCCGAACCCGACCTGACTCCGAGCGAGATCGTCGCCCGCGCGCACGCCCTGATCCCGATGGTGCGAGCGCAGCAGGACGAAGCCGAACGCCTCGGGCGGCACACCGAGGCGGTGGAGCGCGAGTTCGTCGCCGCCGGGTTCTACCGCATGCTGCAGCCGCGCAGGTTCGGCGGCTATGAGTTCGACGTGCCGACCTTCTGGAAGGCGATGCTGGCGATCTCCGCGGGCGATCCCGGCACCGGCTGGGGGCTGACTTTGGGGTCGCATCACGCGCTGGTCGTCGGCGCGCACTTCTCCGAGGCCGGGCAGCGCGAGATCTTCGGGCCGTCCGGCGACTACCGCGGCCCGCACCGCCCGGTGCCGTCGGGGACCGCGCGGCCGGTGGACGGCGGCTACCTGGTCAGCGGCACATGGGACTACTGCTCGGGCGCGCCGTACGCCACGCACTTCATGGGCAACGCGATGGTGGCCGGCCGTGACCCGCGCGAGCCGGGCGCCAATATCGCGGTGGTGATCCCGGAGGGGGAGTTCACCGTCCTCGACGACTGGGGCGACGGCCGCATCCTCGGCATGAACTCGAGCGGGTCCAACAGCGTGCGGGTGGAGGAGGTGTTCGTGCCCGAACACCGCACGTCGGTGGGCAACTGGACCCGGCGGTCGTTCCCGGCGCAGGGGGCGGAGATCCACGGCAACCCGATGTACGGCGGCCGGATCTACGCCGTCTACCACGCCGGCCTGGTGATCCCGGTGATCGGCGCGGCCCGCGCGGCGCTCGCCGAGTTCGAGGACATCATCACCACCAAGGAGACCCTGATCCCGCCGCGGGTGCCCCGGTACACGCACGAGGACCACCAGCGGCCGTACGGGTACGCCCTGGCCCTCGCGGACTCCGCCGAGGCGCTGGTGCTCCAGGCCGGCGAGCGTTACATGGAGCTCGGCCGCCGCTGGGCGGCCACGGGCGAGCCGTTCACCAGGGAAGAGGACGTCCGCCTGTACGCGGTCGTCCAGCAGGCCGGACAGCTGGCGGTGCGGGCCGTCGAGGTGCTCTTCAGCGCGGCCGGCTCGTCGCCGGCCAAGCGCGGTCAGCGGATGCAGCGCTACTACCGCGACACGTCGATGTATCAGGGGCACATCGCCGCGCAGTACATGAACACCGTGCGCGAGCTGGCCAGAGTGCACTTCGATCTGCCCGACGGCCTCTTCTAGGCGGCGCGTGATGGCGCGAATCCTGGTGACCGGAGGGACGGGCGTGCTCGGCCGGGGGGTCGTGCGCCGGCTGGCCGGCCGCGCCGACGTGCGGGTGCTGAGCCGCCGCGCCGCCCGGCTCCCGGACGCGGAGGTCGTCCGCGGCGACCTGAACACGGGGGACGGGCTCGGGCCCGCCCTGCGCGACGTCGAGGTCGTCGTGCACTGCGCCGGCTACAGCCGAGACCCGCTGCGGCCCGGACGCGACACCGAGCAGACCCGGCGGCTGATCGAGTCCGCCCGCGCCGCGGGCGGCACCCCGCACCTCGTCTACATCTCGATCGTCGGCGCCGATCGCATCCCGCTCGGCTACTACCGGGCGAAGCTGGCCGGCGAGCGGCTCGTCGCCGCGTCGGGGCTGCCGTGGACGTTGCTGCGCGCGACGCAGTTCCACGAGCTCGTGCTGACCTTGTTGATGCTGGGTGCGCGGGGCCCGGTCGCGATCGTGCCGCGCGGCTTCCGGTTCCAGCCGGTCGAGGCACAGGAGGTCGCCGACCGGATGGCCGAGCTGGCCCTGCGCCCGTCGGCGGGCCGCGTGCCCGACCTGGGCGGCCCGCGGGTGGAGCGCGTCGAGGACCTGATGCGCGCCTACCTGTCCGCGGCCGGGCGCCGCCGGCGGATCCTCGCCCTGCCGCTGCCCGGCGGGATCGCCAGGGGCTACCGCGACGGCGGCAACCTGCTGACCGATGGCGTCACCGGATCGCGCACGTTCGCGGAGTTCCTCCGGGCGTCGGTCCGCCCGGACGGCCCGGTCGCGGCCCCCTACGGCCGCAAGACCCGCCGCTGACGGTCGGGCCGAGGCGTCAGCCGAGCCCTTCGGCCATGGCGTCCCAGAAGGCGAGCTCGTAGGCGTGCATCATGCGGGCCGCGTGCAGCGACTCCTCCGGATCGTCGCCCGCGGCGAGCCCGGCCACGATCATGTCGGTGGCCTGCTCGGTGAACCCGGGCGGCAGCTCGGCGAAGAAGCGGAAGAAGGCCACCGCCTCCTCGGTGAAGTCGTAGCGGGCGCGCAGCGCGTCGGCCGCGCGGGCGCAGTAGCCGCCCCATTCGCCGAAGTTGACCAGCATGGCGAGGGCGACGCCGCTGCGGGTGCCGTTGAGAGCGCTCCAGGCCAGGTAGGCGGGGTAGGCCTGCGCGAGCGGGTGCGGCCGGTGGGCGCGCAGCTCCCTCTCGCCCCAGCCGAGCGCGCCGGCGTAGTCGGCCAGCAGCCGCAGCGCCTCGCTCTCGCCGCCCGCCAGCATCAAGAACACCGGGCCTGACGGGGGCTCGGGGAACCGGGAGGCCAGCATGGCGAAACTGCGCCGGTCGCTGCCCACGATGCGGTACTGCTCTCCCGCGAGCCGCGCCAGCCGCTCTCGCGGCACACGGCCGGCCTCCAGCAGGTCGAGGAAGCGGTTGGGCGGCGGGGCCGCGGAGATCTCCTCTCGTGCCGTCCGCACCAGATCCGCTGCGATGACGTCGCTCATGGTCACCACGCCAGCATCACCGGGGCGCGGAGTCAACACCGCGGGAGGCGGCGGGTCGTCCGGTCGTGATCTCGATCGGGACGGCCGGGGTGTAGTGCAGGCGGCCGAAGCAGGCCACCTTGACGAGGGCCCACCAGTGGGCGCCGGGACGGGCCGTCGGCGCCGCCACCACCGGATAGCGCAGCTCCACCTCGGCGCCCGGGGCCAGCGAGAACCCCAGCGGCCACGCCGGCACACGCAGCTCCGTGCCCCAGGTGCCGTACGGGCTGAGCAGCTGGGCCTCCCCGCGGATCTCACTGCGGATCTCGCCGCGCGTGCGGCCGCGCACGCCCAGCACCAGCTCGCCGCCGCCGCCGGGCGGCAGCCGGAGGACGTCCGGCCCGAACGTGACCTCCAGCGGCTCGTCGCCGGCCCCGTCGCCGGCCCCGTCGCCGGCGCCGACCGTGACCGCGGTGACGTCCTCGACGGTCTGGCCGAGCGCGTCGCGGATCGCGGCGCCGAGGAAGTACGTCCCGGGCACGGCGTCGTCCGCCCGCACCGTCAGGTCGAACTCGGCGTGCTCGCCGGCGGCGAGGTCGTACGCCGGCGGCGCCGCGTCCACCGCCAGGCCGGGCGGCACCCGCAGCTCGACCCGCCCGGCGGCGGGCTCGGCGGAGGCGGCGACGGTGACCCGCAGTCGCGCCGTGTCGCCCGCGCCCGCGCCGGGCAGCCGCAGGACCGTGGGGGACAGGTGGACGGCGACCGGGAGATATCCGATCGGCGCCGGGCCCTTGTTGTGCAGCCAGTATCGGGCGAACACCGGCTGTACGGCCTCGGCCGACGGCGCGCGGGCCACCGCGTCACCCGGTGCCGGGCGGGGCCGGGCCGCGCCCGGCGAGCGCCGGGGCCGGACGGCGACGGTCACGACGTCGGCGGCGGCGAGGTCGACCGCGATGGCCCCGTCGCCGGTCGCCCGTGGCACGGCACGGCCCGCCCCCGGTGCGCCGTCGCCTTCGAGGAGGTCGGCGACCCGGGCGCCGGCGATCCCGGTGAACAGGCGCACGCGTGCCGTCGCCGGCCGTCCCGCCGACTCGTACAGTCGCAGCGTCAGCTCCTCGGCCGGGTCGGCGGCGGGGTCGGCGGCCGGGTCGGCGCCGCGGCCGGTTCCGGCGGGCGTGCCGGAGCGGCCGGACGCCATCGGGTTGCCGCGCGGCTTGAGCGCGGTGAGCGGCACGGTGGGCGGCTCGACGGCGGCGAGGGCGACGCGCGACGGCAGGTCCCCGGCGTGCGGAGCGGTCGCGGCGGCGAGCACGGCGTGGTTGTACTCGGCGCCCGCCCGCACGAAACCGGCGCGCCGCCAGTCGCCGGCGCCGGCGACCAGGCTGTAGCAGAAGGTGTGCGTCCAGTGCTGCCAGGCGAAGCTGGACCCGTCGGGCGCCGTGCGCCGCTCGCCGTCGAGCCAGACTCCGCAGGGCCAGGAGCTGCAGGCCCGCATCAGCGACAGGTACATCGTGCCGTCGGACTCGGCCACGAAGCTCGGCGTGCCCTGGTTGAGCAGGCCGATCGAGTAGTCGTCGACCGGCTCATGGGTCTCGCCGTAGGGCACCTCGATGGTCGCGTCCGCGAGGTCGTCGGTGAGCGCGTCGATCGCCGCGGCGAGGTCGGCGCCCGCCACGATGAGGACGGGCAGGTCGCGGGGGCCGCGGACGTCCGCGCCCGGCACCCAGGTCGCCTCGCCGGTCCGGGCGGGCGGCACCAGCACCCGCCCGGCGCCGCCGGCCAACGCGGCCCGGTAGGCCGGGTCCGCCGCGGCCAGCACCGCGGCGGCGCAGGCGTTGTCCGCGCCGAGCACGATCCGCACGTCGGGGAGGTTGGAGTCGAGGTCGAGCGCTCCGTAGCGCGGCCCGTCCGGCGCGGTGCACGTCGCGGTGACGCCCTGGCCGGCGAGCGCGGCGAGCAGCGCACGGATCCGCGCCGCGTGGGCGCCGGTGCCGCCGCCGGGCGCGACCACCTCGGCGACGCCGATCGCGTGGCGCCGGCCGTCCGGCAGCGCGGCCCGGACCGGCGCGCTCAGCCCGGCCCAGGTGTGCGCGGGCGCCTCCAGCGTCCACAGGTGCGGGTCCGCGTCGGAGCCGGGGTGGCCGAAGGAACGGCCGATCGCGGCGAAGCCGACCTCGGCCACCGGCCTGGCCCCCGGCAGGCGGGCGTCGAACCGGACCCGGAGCAGGTGATCGTGGCCGATCGAGCCGTCGACGTGGGCGCGGAAGTCGACGCGGTCGACCCCGTGCCACAGCAGGACCTCCTGAGTGACGCGCAGCCCCGCCAGCGTCGACTCGGTGACGATGCGGCCGCCGATCGGGCAGGTCTCGACGCGGGTCCGCGCCGCTCCGGGCCCCAGGCCCGGGCCCTTCGGCAGCAGATGCCAGGGGCCCTCGCCCCACACCGGATGGGTGGCGTGCTCCTCCTGCAGCACGAACGCCGCGCCGAGCCCGCCGGGGCGGAGCAGTTCGCGCCCGGCGCGCAGATCGACGACGCTCGACAGCGCTCCGCCGCGCGCCGGGTCGGCCGTCACCCGGAAGGCGGCGTTCTCGACGCTCGCGCCGTCGGCGCGGCGCCACCCGGCCGGTACGTCGGCGGCGTCGACCGCCCAGTACGTACGGAAGCCCAGCGAGGGCACGTCGCGGGCCAGGAACGTCAGCGTGACGAACCCGACCGTGCCGTCGGGGTGGCGCCACACGCTGTCGGCGACGCTCGGCACGACGGCGCCGGCGTCGTCGCGCAGTTCGACTCCCTTGGCGGCGCCAGGCGGGTAGGCCAGCCCCACCGTCGTGATGCCGTCGCGCGCCCACGACAGGGTGTTGACCGCGACGATCGGCCGCCCGGGGCCGCTCGTGTCGGCGCGCGCGGCGATGTGCTCGATCGCGGTGGCGCGTACCGCCGCGCCCAGCTCGTAGGCCTCGCGCCAGCCGCCGAGCAGGTCGAGATACACCTGGTCGGACTCGCTGCCGGTGATCGCGTCGTGGTGTGCTCCGAAGGCCAGCAGCCGCCACGCCTTGTCGAGCGCCGCGTCCGGGTACGGCGCGGCGCCTGGGCCGAGCAGGCCGGCCAGCGTGGCCAGCCGCTCCCCGTCGAGGACCGCCACCTCGGCGGCCCGCTGCGCCTGTTTGGTGTCGATGTACGACACGTCGCAGCCGGTGTAGACCGGGTTCATGTCGCGGGTCTGCGGGCTGAACGCCGTGCCGCGTTCGGCCGCCTCGGCCCGCACGGCGGCGAAGAACTCGCGGGGCAGGCCGGTCCGGAAGCGCGGCCAGACGTACCGCCGCGCCCAGGCCCGGTGGATCTCGGTGCACCAGCGCGACGGCACCACGTGGTCGGCGCCGACGGGCAGCAGCACATTGCGCGTCGCCGCGACCGGCTTGAGCTCGCCGAACTGGCGATACGCGGCGGCCAGCGCCTCGTCGAGGTCGCCGGCCTGGTTCTCGATGTCCCAGCCCGCCCCGTAGTGGTTCGCCATGTAGGCGGTCAGCACCCCGCGACCGGTCGGCGAGATCCACTCGAACTCGCTCGGGAACTGCATGCGGCGGTTGTCGCCGACGTGCCTGTTCGGCCCCCACATGTGGAACGGCCCGCGCGCCCAGGCGCTGGAGTCGAGCCCGGCGTCGGCCATCAGGCCCGGATAGGCGGGGTCGTGGCCGAAGACGTCGAGCATCCAGGCGGACCGCGGATCGCCGCCGACCACGTCGCGCTGGTATCCGACCCCGTAGACGGCGTTGCGGATCGTCGACTCCGGGTGGGTGAGGTTGGTGTTGGCCTCGTTGTAGTTGCCGCCGACCAGCTCCACCCTGCCCTCGCGCAGGAAGCGGCGCAGGTCGGCCCGGTCGGCGGGGAAGGCGTCCCAGTGCGGCTTCAGGTAGTCGAGCTCGGCGAGCACGAACTTGTAGTCGGGGTCGCGGCGGGCGGCGTCGAGATGCGCCCGGACGAGGTCGAAGGCGGTCTTGACGACGGGCGGGCGCAGGCCTTCGGCGGCGGGCAGGTCGTACCAGACCTCGGTGAAGCCGGCCTGCGTGTTCCACCACACGGGGTCGTAGTGGAAATGCGAGACCATCCACATGGTCCAGCCGGTCGCGGCCACCTCGATTTCGGCCTCGGCGGTCACCCGGTCGTGCTCGGTCTCGGCGATGGCGGTCGCCCGGCGCGCCGAGCCCTCGGCCGCCGGCGCCGCCACCTCGACGCCGACCTCGACCGCGCGCTCCCGCCCGTCCGCGAGACCGGGGACGACCGCGGGCTCGGGCGTGGTCACGGCCGGCCCCTCGACCCGCACGCGAACCGTGCCGGTGGCGGGGCCGGCGGCATGCAACACGACCCGCACCACCTGGCGAGGACGGTGCGCCGAGCCGGTGAAAAGGTCGGTCGACTCGACGGTTTTGATCCGCATCGATACCTCGTTCCGGGTCGGGTCCTGCGCGTAAATATGGCAAATGTGTTCGGCCCATTGACAGCCTGGTGATCCGGGCGGACGATAGCGAGGCTGTTTGATCTTGCTGTTTTGTGTTGGTTAATGTCGAGTAATAGGCGGCGAGGGCCAATGCCTAGAACACTGCCCAACAGCATCCTTGCCGTGGCCGCGGCGACGGCGTGCGCTCTCGCACTAGGCGCTCCGCGCGTCCAGGCCGCCCAGACCGCCCAGGCCGCCGGGGTCGGCCGGCCCCCGAGCCACCAGGCCGTGGCCGGCGACATCAAGACGGGCGCGCCGCGGGCCGGCGCGCGGACCCAGGACTTCGACCAGGGCTGGCGGTTCGCGCTGGCCAATCCGGAGGGCATCACCGACCCGACCGGCGCCTTCGCGAACGCGCACGAACCGGACTTCGACGACTCGTCGTGGCGGAAGCTCAACCTGCCGCACGACTGGAGCATCGAGCTCAACCCGACGGCGACCGGCGGGACCAACAGCGGCACCGGGTTCCTGCAGGGCGGGCTCGGCTGGTACCGCAAGACGTTCACGTTGCCGCCGGCGCTGACCGGCAAGCGGATCTCGGTCGAGTTCGACGGCGTCTACATGGACTCCCACGTCTACGTGAACGGGCGGCTCGCCGGGAGCCACCCCTACGGCTACACCGGGTTCGAGATCGACCTCACCGACCTGGCGCACACCGACGGCACGACGCCCAACGTCATCGCCGTCAAGGTCCAAAACCAGCTCCCGAGCAGCCGGTGGTACTCGGGCAGCGGCATCTACCGCCACGTGCACCTCGTCGTCACCGATCCGGTGCGCGTCGCCCGGCACGGCGTTTTCGTCACGACGCCCGGCGTCGAGCGGACCTACCCCGACGGCTTCGCGACCGTCCACGTCGAGACGAACGTGGCCGGCGACGACCGTCCCGTGGACGTCGTCTCCACGATCAGCGACGCGCGCGGCCGGGTCGTCGCGTCGCACACATCGGCCGCCACCGCCGGCGGCGATCCGGCCGAGGACGACATCCGGCTGGACCATCCCCGCCTGTGGTCCTCCGACGACCCGTACCTCTACACGCTGCGCACCGACGTCCGCGCGGGCGGCCGCACGGTGGACACGACCACGACGAGCTTCGGCGTCAGGTGGTTCGCGTTCGCCCCGGACGGCGGCTTCTCCCTCAACGGCGAGACGAAGAAGCTCTACGGCGTCGACCTGCACCACGACATGGGCGCGCTGGGCAGCGCGATCAACAGGGACGCGCTCGTCCGGCAGATGACGATCATGAAGAGCATGGGCGTCAACGCCTTCCGCACGTCCCACAACCCGCCCTCGCCGGAGATGATCGACGTCTGCCAGCGGCTCGGCATCGTGATGATGGTCGAGGCGTTCGACACCTGGCGGACCCCCAAGGTCAGGTTCGACTACGGCCGGTTCTTCGACGCGAACGGCGACGCCGACGTCAAGGAGATGGTGCACGCCGCCAAGAACTCGCCGGCCGTCGTGCTGTGGTCGATCGGCAACGAGATCCCCGACTCGACGAACGCGGCCGTCGGGGTGCCCATCGCCCGGCGGCTGATCGCCGACGCGAAGTCGATCGACACCACCCGCCCGATCGTCATGGGCTCCGACAAGTACCGCAGCGTGCCGGCCCCCGGCTCCGCGCAGGACCAGATCTTGAACCTGCTCGACGGCATGGGCCTCAACTACAACACGGCCGGTTCTGTCGACGCGCTGCACGCCCGCTACCCGACGAAGTTCTTCTTCGAGTCCGAGTCGTCGTCGGAGACCTCGACCCGCGGCGTCTATCAGGACCCCGACCAGCTCAACACCGGCGAGAACTACACGCCCGGCAAGCGCGGCACCTCCTCCTACGACAACAACCTGGCCTCGTGGACGATGAGCGGCGAGTACGGGCTGAAGAAGGACCGCGACCGCGCGTACTTCGCCGGCCAGTTCCTGTGGTCGGGCATCGACTACATCGGCGAGCCGACGCCCTACGACGTGTTCCCCGTGAAGGCGTCCTTCTTCGGCGCCGTGGACACCGCCGGCTTCCCGAAGGACATGTACTGGCTGTTCCGCAGCCAGTGGACGACCGAGCCCATGGTCCACCTGCTGCCGATGAACTGGAGCGACCACCGGCCGGGCGAGCCGGTCCAGGTGTGGGCGTACGCCAACGTCGACAAGGTCGAACTGTTCCTCAACGGCAAGTCCCTCGGCGTCCGGACGTTCGACCGCAAGACCACGGTCGACGGCCGCCCCTACCTCGAGACCACCGAGGCGACCCACGACGACAAGAACGTCACCTCTGGCCCGTTCCCCGGCAGCTACACCAGCCCGAACGGGAGCGCCGGCAAGCTGCACCTGACATGGAACGTCCCGTTCGCGCCGGGCCGGCTGGTCGCCAAGGCGACCAAGGACGGCAAGGTCGTCGCCACCGACGAGCTGCGGACCGCCGGGGCGCCGGCCGCGCTGCGGCTGACCCCCGACAAGCGCGTCATCGCCGCCGACGGCCGGTCGCTGTCGTTCGTGACCATCGACGTCGTGGACCGCCGGGGCGTCACGGTCCCCGGCGCCACCAACGCCGTCGGCGTCAAGGTCGCCGGCGGCGGCACGCTGGCCGGCCTCGACAACGGCAGGGAGGAGAGCGCCGAGAACTACAAGGCGTCGTCGCGGCAGGCCTGGGCCGGGAAGGCGCTCGCCATCGTCCAGTCGTCCGGGCGGGCCGGGCCGATCACCGTCACGGCCACCTCGCCGGGATTGCGCACGGCCGGCGCGACGATCGCCGCCGCCCCGGTCCCCGGGCCGGCCCCCGCCGCGGCCGATCCCTTCCACGCGCCGCCGCCCGCGCCCGCGCCCGCGCCGGCCGCGGACGCGAGCTACTCGGGGGCGCCGAACACGCTGCCTGCCGCCATGCTGGACGGCGACCTGTCCACCGGCTGGTCGAACTTCTACAACAAGGCGGCCACGGCGCTGCTGCCGGCCATCAGCCTGGCGCACGCGGCGGAGTGGGTCACGGTCGAGGTGCCGGACGGACCGGCGACGCCGGTCGGCCGGCTGCGGGCCTTCTTCACGATCGACGGCCGCACCGCCATGCCCGCCCAGATCGCCGTCAGCCAATGGGACGGCCGGGCGTTCGTTCCGGTGCGAAACCTCCGGGTCGACAAGGCCACCGCGTCGAACGAGCCGACGACCCTCACCTTCGACCCCGTCCGGACGACCAAGATCAGATTGGATGTGACGAGCCCGGCGCCCGGCACGTCGACCGGCTTCCTCCGGATCGCCGAGCTCGACCTGGACCAGACGTGATTTCCTGATGTTGTGAGCGACCACGTGAGCGATCCGGTGAGCGACCCATGAGCAGGGTGAACGACGTCGGCGGACAGACGGGTTTCGGTGAGATCACGGTCGAGGCCGGCGAGCCGCCCTTCCACGCCGACTGGGAGGCGCGTGTCTACGCGCTGAACTACGCGCTGCTGCGCCGGGGGGTGTACAACCTCGACGAGTTCCGCGACGCGATCGAGCGGATGCCCCCGGCGGAGTATCTCGCGGCCTCCTACTACGAGCGGTGGCTCGTGGCGATGGAGCGGCTGACGCGTGACCGCGGGATCGCCCCCGATGAGTGACGCGCGCGACTCCGGGCCGGACTCCGGCGTATCGGCGGGAGGCACGGCCGGCAGGGCCGACATCGTGGCGCGGTTCGTGCCGGGTGACCGGGTGGTCACCCGCGCCTTCGACCCCGACCATCACACCCGGCTGCCCCGCTACGTCCGGGGCCACGTCGGCGAGGTGGTCGAGGTGCAGGGGGCCTGGCCGCTGCCGGACGACCGGGCCCGGGGCCGGCCGGCGCCGTGGGTGGAGCCGGTCTACACCGTCCGTTTCGCCGCCGCCGACCTGTGGGCCGCGGGCGGCCACGAGGTGACGGTCGACCTGTGGCAGTCCTATCTCGATCCCTACGAAGAGCCGAAGCGAGGAACGAGCCAGTGAGCGAGCACGCGAGCACGCCGATCGCCGCCCGGGTGCGCCGGTTCGAGGAGCGGCTCGCCGCGGCCGGTCTCGTCGACGACGCCGAGCTCGACGCGATCATCGCCCGATTCCTGGCGGGCGCGTCGCCCCTCAACGGCGCCCGCATCGTCGCCCGCGCCTGGACCGACGCGGGCTTTCGCGACCGGCTGCTGACCGACGCGAACGCGGCGCTTCCCGAGCTGGAGCTGTCGATGCGCTCCGGGCTGCAAGAGCAGCGCCTCAAGGTCGTCGCCAACTCGGCCGCCCGGCACAACGTCATCGTCTGCACGCTCTGCTCGTGCTATCCGATCGGGCTGCTGGGCCCGTCGCCGTCGTGGTACAAGAGCGAGGCCTACCGGGCACGCGTCGTCCGGGAGCCGCGGGCGGTGCTCGCGGAGTTCGGCCTGGACCTGCCCGCCGAGGTGGAGATCACCGTGTGGGACGCCAGCGCCGAGAGCCGCTACATGGTGCTGCCGCTCCGGCCCGCGGGCACCGAGAGGATGAGCGAGGCCGAGCTCACCGCCCTGGTCACCCGGGAGGGCCTGATCGGCACCGCCGCCATCTGACCCGGCCGAGACGATCGGGTCCGTGTCGGCGGGGTATGCCGCTTGACATGCCCGAACTTCCAGATGTCGAAGGCTTCCGCCGGGTCCTCGCCGAGCACGCGAAGGGCGAGCGGGTCGAGCGGGTGCGGGTCCGCGACGCCGGCGTGGTCCGTGCGACCAGCCCGCGCCGGTTCGACCGTGCCGTCCGCGGCCACCGGTTCGGTTCGCCTCGCCGGCACGGCAAGTGGCTGATCGCGCCGACCGACGGCGGACCGACGGTCCTGCTGCATTTCGGGATGACCGGCTCGCTGTCCTGGCACGACGGGCGAGAGCCCGAGCATCGCCATGATCGGGTCATCTTCGAGTTCGGCGGCGGTGAGCTGCGTTACCGCGATATGCGCAAGCTCCAGGGCGTGCGGCTCGCGGCCGGCGCCGCCGAGGTCGAGCGGGCCCTCGGCGAGCTGGGGCCGGACGCCCTGGACGTCTCCCGGGAGCGGTTCGACGAACTCGTCATGGGCCGGCGGGGACGGCTCAAGTCGGCGCTCACCGATCAGACGGTCATCGCCGGGCTCGGCAACCTGCTGGCCGACGAGATGTGCTGGCACGCCGAGATCAACCCGATGCGGGCGGCCCGCGAGCTGGACGACGCCGAGCGGGCCCGGCTCTACCGGGCCATGCGCCGCGTGCTGCGCGAGTCGGTCAAAGACGAACGGGTGCCGCCCCGCCGCACCTGGCTGACCGGCGTCCGGGACGACCCGGACGCGGCCTGTCCCCGCTGCGGCACCCGCCTGTCCCGCGGCCGCGTGGCCGGCCGCGCCACGCTCTGGTGCCCCCGCTGCCAGCCCGCCTGACCGCCGCGCCGGTGGTCAGCGGAAGGCGGCGATGACCTTGGCCATCCGCTCCAGGGGAGCGGGATCGGTGAGATCGGGGAGCCGGATCATGACCTCGGCGGCGCCGGCCTCGGCGAGCTCGCGGAAGCGGCCCACGTGGTCGGCGACGGTGCCGGCGTGCACGGCCGCGGCGTAGCGGGCGGCGGCGAGCCGCCGGGGCCGCAACCGCTCGACGAGATCGGCGACCTGTCCGTCGTCGGCCCCCACCAGCGCGGTCGACAGATGGGTGAGCGCGACCTCCCGGCCCGCCTCCGCGCAGTGGTCGCGCAGCACCGCCGCCTTGTGCCGCACGGTGGCCGCGTCGCCGAAGACGTTGGCCGCGTCGGCGTACCTGGCGGCCAGCCGCAGCGTGCGCCGCTCGCCGCCGCCCCCGACGACGATCGGCACGTGATCTTGCAGGGGGCGCGGATAGCACGTCGTGTCCGGGACCGACAGGACCCGCCCCTCGAACGCCCGGTTGCCCGGCCCCCACAGCACGGGCAGCAGCCGCAGCGCGTCCTCCAGCAGCGCGTAGCGCGCGGTGACGGGCGGAAAGTCCCAGCCGTAGGCGACGTGCTCGTCCTTGAACCAGGCGAGGCCGAGCCCGCAGGTCGCCCGGCCGCCGCTCAGCACGTCGAGGGTGGCCACGATCTTGCCCAGGTGCGCGACGTTGCGGTACGTGACGCCGGTGACCAGCGCGCCGAGGCGGACCCGCTCGGTGCAGGCGGCCAGGTAGGCGAGCGTCGTGTACGACTCGAGGAAGTCCTCCCATGCCTGCCCGATCTGCGGTATCTGGCGAAAATGATCCATCACGTAGATGGCGTCGAAGCCCGCGTCCTCGGCGGCCGCGGCGATCTCCCTGAGCCGCTCGCCCATCGACGATCCCCACGGATATGTGGCGAGGTGCAGGCCGAAGCGCAGCCGGGTGGGCTGCTCGCGCTGCCGCCTGGCCGCCTGTGGCGCCGCCGCGAACGCCTCCGGCACGACCCGTACGGGCTCCGGCGAGATCACGGCGGCGAACCCCTCGTCCGGCAGCGACGCGCGGACCCGCGTCCAGGCGCGCAACTGGGTCCGCAGCGCGTCGGCGGGAATGCGCTTGGCCCGGCCGCGGTTGCGGGCCCGGCACTCCTCGGCCGGTGTGTCGAAGGCGACCGCGACGCACGGCACGTCGTGCTCCCTGGCCAGCGCCAGCCACGCCGAACGCCGCGCCGGGTCGAGCCCGAGCGTGTCGATGACCGTGGTGAGCCGGCGGCCCATCCGGTGCCTGACCACCTGGTCGAGCAGCGCGAACGCGTCGTCGCTCGCGGCGATGTCGTCCTCGCCGGCCCCGACCAGGGCCCGCAGCCGGTCGCTGGAGACGATGCTGTCGGCCGCGAAGTGCGCCGCCGCCCATGTCGACTTCCCCGACGCGCCCGGTCCGACGAGGACGACGAGGCACGGCGCGGGCAGATGGCGGGCGGCATCGTCCATGCCCCAAGTATGTGGGGAGCCGTGGGGAGCCGTCCGCCCCGCACGCTCTGTCCTAGTGGCCGCGGCGGGCGACCAGGTCGGTGAGGGCGAGCAGCGCCGCGGCGGGCGCTGCGCCCGGCCGGCAGGCCGCCAGCGACCGGCCGGCCGCGGCCAGTTCGCGCGCGAGCCGGCGCCGCGCCCAGGCGCGGCCGCCGGCCTCCTCGACGAGCCGCGCCGCGGCGGCGACGGCGCCGTCGTCCAGCGGCCCGTCCCCTCCGTAGAGCGCGGCGAGCCGGCGCGCCGCGGGATGCCGCTGGGCAAGGGCAGCGACCACCGGCAGCGTCTTCTTCCTGCGCCGCAGGTCCGCGCCGGCGGGCTTGCCGATGATCCGCGGGTCGCCCCAGATGCCGAGCAGATCGTCGGCGAGCTGGAAGGCCAGCCCGAGATGCATGCCGAACCGCCACAGCCCGTCGATCCGCTCGGCGCCGCCCCCGCCGTACCAGGCGCCGAGCGCGCAGGCGACGGCCAGCAGCGCCCCCGTCTTGTCGCGGGCCATGTTCAGGCATTCGACGGGCCCGACGTCCATGCGCCGTTCGAAGCCGACGTCGGCGCACTGGCCGCGCGCCAGCCTGAGCAGCGCCCCGCTCAGCCGATGGGCTCCGGTGCCGTCGTCGCCGCCGCGGGCGAGCTCCTCGAAGGCCAGCGAGTGCAGCGCGTCGCCGACCAGGATGGCGTTCGCGGTGCCGAAGATCGACCACACGCTCGGCCGGTGCCGGCGCAGTCTGTCACGGTCCATCACGTCGTCGTGCAGCAGCGAGAAGTTGTGCACCAGCTCGACCGCCACGGCCGCAGGGAGCGCGCCGCCGGCGCCGCCGCCCACCGCCTCCGCGCACAGCAGCACCAAGGCCGGCCGAACGGCCTTGCCCGCGGCCGCGGTGGTGGGCCGGCCGCGCTCATCGAGCCAGCCGAAGTGGTAACCGGCGATCAGGCGCAGTTCGTCCGGCAGTCGTCCGATCGCCGCGCGCAGCGCCGGGTCGACCATCGTCCGGGCCCGCGCCAGCACCTCGGTCGCGGTACGGCGCGGCACGGCGACGGTTCCGTGGTCGGCGGTGGTCAAGTGTTCTCACCCCCGTACGGGGCTCGTGGACGGGCCCGCCCCTTCAGCGGGCACGGTCAGCCTGCACTCTTAGTGAGCACCGCCGAGGCGCCCGAGAGGAAGGGGCACGGGAGTTGACCGTGTAACACGTGTCGCATTCTTGTGAACCGGCGCACAAGCACTCCGGCCGCGGTAACGAGGGACCGACACGCTGTAGACGCCCGGTGGGCCTCCCGGGTGGTGCCGGCGTCCACAAGGCGGCGACGCCGCGTCCATTTACACACTCCGGCTCGATGTCAAACTCATACCAGGGACGGTGGCAGGCGGTGGGCCCCGGGAAATCCACCCGGTGATGCCGGCCGGACGCGGTAGCGCGGCATGCGACTTCGCGGCTTTCGGTCGGGGAGAGCATCATGGCCGCCCAGCGCGAACCCAACGAACGACTCCGCACCCTGCTCGCCGAGGCCCGCTGGACCGGGCAGGGACTGGCCCGCGCCGTCAACGCCATCGGCGCCGAGTCGGGCCGGCGGCTGCGTTACACGCGCGCGTCGGTGGCGCACTGGCTGGCCGGAGTCAGGCCGCGCTCGCCCGTACCGGAGCTGATCGCCGAGGCGTTCTCCCGCAGGCTCGGCCGCCCGATCACCGTCCGCGCCGTCGGGCTCGCCGAGCCGGACGAGAGTCCGGCCTCCGGCGCCGCGCGCTGGACCACAGCTCCCGTCGCGGCGACCGCCGCGGACATCGCGGGGGCGCTGGCCGAGCTGGGCAGCGCGGACGCCGACCCGGCGCGGCGCGCGGAGCTGCGCGGCGCCGTCTACACGCTGGCCCTGCCGCCGCCGCCACGAGGGGCCGCCCGGCGGCAGGGCCGTGTCGAAGCGGCGGCCGCCGCGACCGGGCCGTCGGACTGGCCCGGCCAGGTGGAGGCCGCCGCCTGGGTCGCCAACTTCTTCTCCGACGCGGACGCCGCCTTCGGGGGCGGACACGCGCGGTCCGCACTGGCGGCGTATCTGGCCTCCGACATCGCCCCTCGGCTGCGCCCCGCCGGTGCTCCCGCCACGCACGGCCGGATGCTCGCCGCGGCAGCGAACCTGACATACCTGTGCGGCTTCATGTGCTTCGACGACACCATGCACGGCGCGGCGCAGCGCTACTACGCGATCGCCCTGCGGCTGGCGGCCGCGGCCGAGGACCGGCAGGCCTACGGCGTCGTGCTGCGGGCGATGAGCGTACAGGCGCACTACCTGGGTCACCACGTCCACGCTCTGCATCTGGCCGAGGCCGCGGTGACCGGCGGCTCGCGGGCCGCGCGGCCGGCGACCCGGGCCTTCCTCCTCGGCCAGCTCGCCGTGGCACGGGCCGGCGTGGGCGACCGCGGGGCGCTCGCCGACATGCGCGCGGCCGAACGCGCCCTGGACCGCAGGGACTCGACGTCGGACGTGATCGGCGCGTACCACCGCGCCGCGCTGGACCACCAGCGGGCCGAGATGCTCGTGGCCCTCGGCGACCGGACCGGGGCCATCGCGGCGCTGACCTCGTCGCTGCGCCATCGGCCGCGCACCGAACGCCGGGCCAGGACGATCACGCTGGCGCGGCTGGCCGGCCTGCAGCTCGATCACGGCCATCTCGAGGCCGCCGTCGAGACCTGGCACCGGTTTCTCGACGACTATCCGTACCTGCGGTGCGGCCGGGCCGACGCCGCCCTGGCGACCTTGCGGGCGCGGATCCGGCCCTATCGCGGCAACGTCGCCGCCGGCACGCTGTGGCGGCGCGCGGCCTCGCCGCCGGAGCCGCCGCCGGGGCTGTGAACGACGGGGACGGCGACGACCTCGCTGGTGACGCGCCGCTCGACGACACTGAGCGGGCCGAGCCCGGACAACGTCGCGATGACCTCGGCCGGCAGCCCGGGAGCGGCTCCCAGCCCGCAGGTCAACGTCACGGTCGCCGCCCCGGCGAGCCACTCGGGACGGAGGTCGCCGGCGGCGGTGACGAGCCGTGCGCCGCCCGCGACCTCCAGCAGCCGCTGCGAGTCGGCGCAGTCGGCGCCGCCGAGCACCAGCGTGCGGTCGCTGAGCGTACTCGCGCCGCGGATCGCGGCCAGCCGGTCGGACGCGGCGTAGCAGAACTGATCGGGATGCTGCCCGCGCAGCGCGGGGTAACGGGCACGCAGCGCCGCCACGATCGGAGTCACCGCCTCGACGGGCATGCCGGGCTGCAGGACATACGACAGCCGCCGCGGATCGGGGACGTCGAGCGCGGCGACGTCGGCGACGCCGCGGACCTGGAGGGTGCGCCCCGGTGCCTGGCCGCGGGTCGCGGCGGCGGACGCGTGGCCCGGATCCCCGATCACCGCGATCGTGTCGCCGCGCGCCGCGTACGCCCGGGTCGCGTCGTGCGCCGCGGCGGCCAACGGGCAGGTGGCGTCGATGACCCGCAGGTGCCGCGCGGCTGCCTCTGCGCGCACGTCCGGGGGCGCCCCGTGCGCGGGCAGCAGCAGCGTGGCCCCCTCGGGCACGCGGTCGAGCCCGGCGACGAAGACCGCGCCGCGCCGTTCCAGTTCCGCCGCGACCGCCGGGTTCCAGGTGAGCCGCCCGTAGACGTACAGACGGGGGCCGGCGGCGCCGGTTCGGCCGAGGAGGCGTTCGGCGCGCTCCCGCGCCCGCCGCGCGCCGGCGCAGGCCGGGTCGGTGGCGGCGAGCAGCAGCCGGCGGGTGCGCAGCACCGCCGCCCACTCCGCGACGGCGGCACGGGCGGCGGCCATGGCGGCGGCGTCCGCGGTCGCCGCCGCCGCGCCGAAACCGACCGCGGGTCCGGTGCGGTCGCGGTAGGAGGCGAAGAACAGCACGGCGGGCCCGCCGGTGCCGGGGCCGTCGGCGGTCGCCGCGGCGCCGAACCGCACCCGCGCGCCGGCGCGGCGCACCGAGCCGGCCACGGCCGGTGCGGCGGCGCACCGGACCGGGCCGCGTTCCGGATGCGCGAATTCGGTCACCACCAGCACCTCACCGGACGCCACTCCGGTGGTCGCGAAGCACTCGCGCGTTAAGCTGCGGTTCACGTTGCCCCCCGCTCGGCGTCAGCGGGCGTCCTGCCGTGCGCCTGCCGCATGCTCATGGGTCGCTCACCCTTCTCGTTCGCTGCGCGGACGGCTCGCCCAGGGGCTCGCCGGCCACTCCGCTCACTCGGCGGGCTCGCTCCCGGCTCATGGGTCGCTCCTCGGGCAGCCACGTCCTAGGACGGGAATCTGCCGCGGGTGATCTGTCCCTAAACCGGGTCGGGCGGGCAGATCGCGTCGACGTCGATAACCATCCGTTGAGCACTCATGGCCATCGGTCATCGCCCGTGTCGGCCTGCGGTCCGCCGCCGTCAGTGATCCTCATCACACCGGGGGCGGCTGGCGGAGATCGCCTGCGCGGTGTCACGCTTTGGGCACGTCCACCATGCCCGTTCACCGACGGGGCATCGTGGACGTTTGTCGTTCGTAGTCCTCGCGTGCGTCCCTCCGACGCCCGGCCCCCTCACACCACAGCCCCGGCGCCCTCGGTGCCGGGGCTCGTCGCCGTACGCCCGGACGCATCAAACGGAGGTCGAGATGGTGAGCGGAAAACAGCGCCGGCTCCGCCGGCTGCTCGGCGCGGACGGGCGGAGCCTGCTGGTCGCGCTCGATCACTCCGTCACCACGGGGCCGGGCGGCGGGCTCGCCAACATGGCCGCGGCGATGCGGGCGGCCGTCGACGGCGGGGCCGACGCGATCGTGGCGCATCGCGGTGCCGCGGCGCGCGAGATGCCGGTGCAGCGGACGACCGCCCTTGTCGTCCATCTGTCGGGCAACACCGCGCTCGGCGGCAGGCCGGAGCTCAAGACCCGGGTGTGCGACCCCGAGACGGCGTTCGCGCTCGGCGCGGACGCGGTCTCGGCGCACATCACGCTCGGCGCGGGGCCCGCCGAGGACCGGCCGGCGCTCGCCGATCTGGGGCGGATCGCGGCGAGCTGCGACCGCCTCGGCGTTCCGCTGCTCGTCATGAGCTACGTCGGCGCGGCGGCGGCCGGGGAGCGGGGACCGGCCGTGCTGCACGCCGCGCGCGTGGCGGCCGAACTCGGCGCCGACATGGTCAAGACCGCCCATCCCGGCGAGACGTACCTCGCCGAGCTGGCCGCCGCCGTGCCCGTGCCGGTCGTGATCGCCGGCGGCGAGGCCGACGGGCCATGGGACGACTTCGTCGCCGCCGGCAAGAAGGTGATCGGCGCCGGACTGGCGGGGCTGTGCGTGGGCCGCCGGGTGTTCGGCAGCGGGGATCCGGCGCGGGCCACGGCCCGGCTGCGGGCGGTCGTGCACGGCGAGGGGTGAGCCGGGCCGAAGAGCCCGCATTCGGTTGCCTTCCCCGGCTCGCGGGCCGGGGATTCCATGGAGGATTTTCGATGCAGCGACCCACCGGCGCGCCCATCAACATCGGCCTGCTCTTCGACTGGCACGCCGCCAGGACCAGGCAGACCGTCGTCCACCTCGACCGGCCGTTCGACGTCGCGCCGGACGCCGGTACGACGCTCGACGGCGCCGCGCTCGCCGCGCTGGTGCGGGACCTGTCGGACTGCCTGTACGCGGCGGGCCTGCGGCACGACGATCGGCTCGTCATCGTCAAGGACAACCATTTCGACGTCGTGGTGACGGCCGCGGCGGCGGCGCGGATCGGCGCGCTGCCCGTCATGATGGCGCCGCTCGCCTCGATCGAGGCGCTCCGCACGATGGTCGGGCGGGCCGGCCCCAAGGTGCTGGTGGCCGGCACCGGCGTGCTCGCCCGCGCGGCGGCCGCCGGGGTCCCGCTCGCCGCGCCCGAGGTGACGCTCATCGCCGTCGGCCCGCCCGACGCGGCGGCGAGCGGGCTGACGCGGCTCGCCGACCTGCGCGGCGGCGCGGCGGCGCCGGTCCGGGTGCGCCGCGACGACGAGCCGATGATCGTCACGCACACGTCGGGGACGACCGGCGTGCCGAAGCTGGTGGTGCACTCGGCGTTCACCGCGCTGGGCGGGCTGCCCTACCGGCTGGAGTCATTGCGGCTGCCGCTGCTGACCTCGAAACGCGGCGACGTGGTCGCCAGCGCCATCTCCTTCGCGCACATGCGGGGGCTGTCGTGGACCCGGTCCCAGCTGACCCTCGCCCCGCGCGGCATGGTCGTCATCTCGCGCCCCGACCTGGACAACGTGGCCGAGGTGCTGGCGCGCCACCGGCCGACCTCGCTCGAGGCGCCGCCGAACATGTTCCAGCGGTGGGCCGAGCTCGCCGATCTCAAACCCGAGCTGTTCGCCCAGGTGAAGCGGTTCATCAGCACGTTCGACGCGGTGCATCCCCATACCGTGCGCACGTTTCTCGGCGTCTCCCGCCGCCGCCTTCCGGTATGGGCATGGGGGCTGGGGCAGTCCGAGATCGCGGGGTTCACCTTCAACGTTTTCACCAGGCGCAGTGTGCGCGACCGGGTACGGCCGCGGCCGGATGTGACGAATATCGGCTGGCCGGCGCTGGTCAGGGTGCGCATCGTCGATCCCGCGACCGGACATACGCGGGGTCGTGGCGAACCGGGACTGATCATGGTGCGCACCAAGACCCGCTGCCTGACCTATCTGGGCGAGACCGAACGCCACCTGAGCAAGGTCAGCGGCCCGTGGTGGAACACGGGAGATCTGGGGGAGCGCGCGGGCCTTGGGCGGTTCCGGCTGGTCGACCGCGAGGTGGACATGGTGCCCGGGACGAGCTGCATCGAGGTGGAGAGCACGCTGCTCGACCGCCTGGACCTCGCCGCCGAGGTGATCGTGCTCGCGCCGCCCGACGGCCCGCCGGTCCCCGTGGTGTGCATGCGGGACGACCGCCTGGAGCCGGAAGAGTGGGCGCGCGCCACCGAGGGACTGCCCGCGCTGGCCGAGCCGCGGGTCGTGCCGTGGGACGAGATCCCCAGGACCGCCACCTGGAAGGTGCGCCGGGCCGAGTTGCGGGAGCGGCTGCTCGGCGTCCACGCCGGCCGCGGCACAGGGAGATGGACGTGATCAGGCGGCCCGGCCGCGGCGGCGGCCGACGAAAGGCACGCGGAAGGCGAGCGACGGAAAGGAAGGCGGGCTGATGTGGTGGCCGTCCCCTCTGTTCGGCGGCGCGTCGGCGGCGCCGATCACCCAGGGCGCCCGGGACCTGCCGGGCTGGTACTACGTGGGCCTCGTCCTCAGCGTGGGCGGCTGCTGGCTGGCGGCCTACCTGCTGGCGATCCGGGAGGGCAGGCTGACCGGGCGCGTCGGCATCCCCGCGGTCGCGGTCGCGCTCAACATCGGCTGGGAGTTCGACGACGCCCTGATCGTGAACCACGCCTCGTGGCAGCGGCCGTTCAACCTCGCGTGGTTCCTGCTCGATCTGATCATCGCGCGGCAGGTGCTGCGGTACGGGCCGCGGGATTACCCGGACCTGCCGGCCGCGGCGTTCCGGAGATACTTTTGCGCGCTCGCCGTCTTCGGCGCCGTCTTCATCGCGGCCGTGGAGATCGAGATCAACGACTTCTACGGCGCCTACACCGGCCTCGGGCTCAACGCCTGGATGAGTTTGGCCTTCGTGGTGATGCTGCGCCGGCGCCGGTCGACGGCGGGCCAGTCCATGTACATCGCGGTGGGCAAGGGAGCCGGATCCCTCCTCGGCGTCGTGATGTCGGTCTCGCTCTACCCGCACAGCGTCGTCATCCCGGTCCTCGGGGCGACCGTGATCGCGCTGGACGCGTGCTACACCGTGGCGCTCTACCGGCAGTACGGGCGGGAGGGCGCGGCCCCGTGGCGGCCGCGCCGCCGGGCCGGCGGGGGCCGCGGCCGCCGGGCGCGGCAGCGGGTTCTGAGTTCCGTCCCAGCTTCGAAGGAGACAGCCAGTGGGATGTGAAGCCGTGCCGGCCGGACCGCTGTCAGTGCCGCCGGAGGCGGAGCCGGCGACCTTCGCGGCGCGGCTGCGCCGGCGGCTGCTCGACGGCGTGGAGCGGCGCATCCGGGACTTCCTCGCCGCCGAACGCGCGCTGCGATGCGAGGTGGACGCGCGCGCCGGCGTGCCGATCGAGGCGCTGTCCGAGCTGATCGACTCCGGCGGGAAACGCGTCCGGCCGTCGTTCGCCATCGCCGGCTACCTCGCCGCGGGCGGCGACCCGGCCGCCGCAGACGGCGTCGTCGGGGCCGGCGCCGCGCTGGAGGTGCTGCACACCTGCGCGCTGATCCACGACGACGTGATGGACGCGTCGGCGCGGCGCCGCGGGGCGCCGACCTTGCACACGAGGCTGTCCGCTGAGCACGCCAGGCACGGCTGGTGGGGCGAGCCGCGCAGATTCGGCGAGGGCGTCGCCATCCTCGCCGGCGACCTGGCGTTAATCTACGCCGACGTGCTCATGTCCGATGTGCTCTTGCCGGACGCGCATCCGTCCGTCCGGGCGGCCTGGACGGAGCTGCGCGCGGAGCTGGTCATCGGGCAGTACATGGACCTGGTCGTCGCCGCCGAGCGCTCCGCCGACCCGGAGCTGTCCCGGTGGATCGCCATCACGAAATCCGGCCGCTACACGATCCATCGTCCGCTGGTCATCGGCGCCGGCCTCGCCGGGCGCGCGGAGCTGGCGCCCGCCTTCGCGGCGTTCGGCGACGCGCTCGGTGAGGCGTTCCAGCTGCGGGACGACCTGATCGACGCCTTCGGCGCCGCAGCCGACACCGGCAAACCGGGCGGCCTGGACCTCGCCCAGCGGAAGATGACGTTGCTGCTGAGCCTGGCCGTGCGGCGCGACTCGCGCGTCCGCGACCTGGTCCTGGGGGCGGGCGGCGACCCGGCGAAGCTGCGCGAGGTACTGATCGACGCCGGCGTTCCCCACCAGATCGAGCAGCGCATCGACCGGCTCGTCGAGGCGGGCCGCCAAGCGCTGGCGGCGGCGCCGATCGAGCCGGCCTGGCGGGCCGAGCTCGTCGCGATGGCGCACGCGGTCGCCTATCGGAAGAACTGAGGCCGGGCCCGGCGGCGAGGACGGCGGCGGCCGGGACCGCTCCGCACGGGCCCGCGCAGGGTCACAGGGTGCGCTCCGCGGCTATCGAGGTGAGCTCCTCGATGTCGTATTCGGCCCGGCCCGGGGTGCCGTACCTGGTGAGGCGGCCGCGACGGGCCCACTGCCTGATCGTCGCCTCGGGCACGCCCACGGCGATGGCGGCGACCTTGGTGGGTACGGTCGTCCGCCGCCTGGGGCGGCGGCCCGCGACGCCGGAACCCGCGGATCCGGCGGTCATGCCCGCCCCGGGTCGTCGAGGCGGCGCCGCAGCAACAGCCACTGGTCGGGGCGCCACGCGTGCCGTCCGGTGTCGCAGCGGACCTGCGGCGCGCCGCCCCCACGTCCGGCCGCCCCGCGGGCGAGGAGCACGCCATCGCATCCGGACTCGACGCACGGGCCGAGTTCGCTCTCGGAGGCCGGGCCGGCGTCGACGGCCCGCATGACGCCGCGGAGCAACTCGTCGATCTCTGCCACGAAGTCGGCGGCGCCGGGATGGGCGGCCAGCCAGTCGAGATGGGCGGTCAGGAACCGGGCGAGGTGGCCGACGTCGCCGCCGCGCGTGGTCAGCCCGCGCTCGTCTGACACCAGGTGGGCCCACGACGCGAGCACCGCCTGGGTCTTCGTCCGCGCCTCGACCGCGGCGTCGTTGGGCGAGTGCGCCGGCCGGGTGCCGCTGACCTTCTCCACGATGGGGCCGCGTCGTACCGGGTTCAGGGCGTGGAGGCAGTCGTCGTACAGCGGGGGAAGCGCCCGCAGGATCGTGCGGCCGCGGGCCAGGCAGGGCCGGCACAGCCGGCGCCCCGGCAGCGGCGGCGCGCACACGTGCGCTTCCGCTCGGGGCACCGGGAACGGATGAGTGCGGTCAAGGGCCCACTCGGTGGTGACGCTCATATGGTTTCGTCCAAGGTGTCGGGGACCGGGATGAGATGGGATGCCGCTCCGTGGTCAGTGGAACGCGAGGTAGGCCGGTGCGGCGATGCCGAGAAAGCCCAGGTTGTAGGCGATCAGCCCGAGTCTTCGCGCTTCGAGCCAGTGGCCGCGGCCCGGCCCTGCGGCCAGCTGGCGGGCGTGCGCGGCGATCGCCGGCAGCACCGCGAGCGGCGTCCACGGCGGCCAGCGCGCGTCGCTGACCGTCAGCACGAAAACGAGCCCGACGGAGACGACGAAGAACGCCACCATGGCCGCGGTCAGCGCGGTCTGGCTCGCCGCGACGGCGAGCGTCCGGCGGCCGGCCATGCGGTCGCCCGCGGCGTCGTTGACGTTGGAGCAGCTGCTCACCATGACGAGCCACAGCCCGAGCAGCAGGGCCGCCACGACGGCGGGCGGCGACCAGCCCCGGTTCACCGCGACGAACGGCGCGAGCAGACCGGCGGCGGTCGTCAGGCACAGCAGCACCTCGGCGCCGCCGGGGCGATAGCTGATCTTGAGTCCGGCCGAATACTGAACGCTGACGATGAATCCGGCCAGGTACAGCACGTACGCGGCGACGGGCGCCTGCCAGCGCAGCTGCCAGAAGGCCGCGAGCCCCGCCGCAACCGCGATCGCGCCCGCGGCCACCGAGAACACCACCGCCTGGCGCTCGCTGACCGCGCCGCTCAGCAGCGGCTTGGCGCGGATGTCCCGCAGCCGCTCGCCCGCTCTGTAGTTGATGGCGTCGCTGCCGTTGCGGAACCCCGCGATGTCGTCGGCGGAACACGCGCAGGCCACGATGGCCGCCGAGCCCAGCAGGAACAGCGACATCGCGGGGGTGGTCCCCGGGCGGTGCAAGGCGCCGGGGCTCAGCATCAGCCACGCCAACGTCAGGCCGAAATAGTGCTGGAATACCTTGATCTTCGCCAGCCTGAATAGTCCGCCGGCCACTTTTCGCCGGGAATTCTTGACGGCTGTGGCGGTTTCCCGAGGGTGACGGTCGATCGGGTGCGCGGTCATCGGGATTTTTCCGCCCTCGTGCCTTGTATCAGCCGATTGGCCGCGGCCGCCTCATGCCATATTCGGGCGGCATCCCGGGCACCCCAAAAGGTCGCCGTGCGGTAATGCGGAGGGGGAAATGGCGGCCGAGTCGACCAAGGCGAACCAGGCGGCGCGCCGGCCGCGGCGGTTGCCGTGGGCGGCGGATCGAGCCGTGACGGCGGCGCGGCCGCGGGATCGTGCCGTTCGGGCGTGCGCGCGAAACCGGCCCGGAAAATCCCTGACATGATCACAGGTTCCCGAGGACCCCCTGGCGAGTCCATGTGGTTCGGCCGGAGTTATTCGCCGTTGCCCAGCGATATCGGAAGGGCCGGTGACCTCGCATGACCGGGGCGGATGCCGGTTCGCGGGCGCCGCCGGGGCGCGGTCGCGCAGATCAGCGGCGGTGGAGGCGGGCCGGAGGAACCCGAAGAACTCCGGCAGAACGCGCGTGGCCGGCGGGGCCTTTGGGGCGTTCGGCCGCGGTCCGCGGCGGCCCTTCACGGGACCGCGCGTCCGGCCGGGCGGCCGGGCCCCCGCATCGCGGCAGGGGCGAACGCTCACGTTGACCACAAGAGTCAATTCGTGTCGCCAGCCGGAGTAGTCTTCTTGTATGATCACGGCTGGGTTTCGCCCGCTGATAAGGAGCCCGCGCTATTGTCATTGCCCATACCGGAGTGATGGCCGTCATTCGTATCCCGCGACTGATAGGTGCGGAAAATGAATAAATTCCGATGACGCAACGGCGCGCCGGACTCGCCCGCCAATCCCCGTCGGCGCTCCGGGCGAGCGATCCCACCGGCGACGCGACCCCGCGCACAATGTGGATCAATGACCTGACCTGCATCGATCGAGGGACATTGATATGGGGCGGCAGAAGTGAGCATGACACGTTCTGGCAACGGCTCCGCCAACGATTGGGGCCTGGGTGCGGGGGAGGTCCTCCTCCGCCGTCGCAGAGCGATGGGGCTGACCCAAGAGGAGGTCGCGCATCGCTCCGAGCTGAGCGTCCGTACGATCAGCGACCTCGAGCGAGGCCATACCCGCCGGCCGCGTCCCCGTTCCATCCAGCTACTCGCCGCGGCGCTCAAGCTCAATCAGGGGGAAGTGGCGCATTTGCTCCATTTAACCCGATATGGCGGTAACTGCGATGTTCCGGGCGTGACGGGCGACGGGGCCGAGCCGGCCGACCGCTGCGCCGAGGCGTCGGCCGGCCGGGTGCTGCCCCGGCAGATCCCGATGGCTCCGCGCCACTTCTCGGGCCGGGAACGCGAGCTGCGCGCCCTGTCGGCACTGCTCGACGACGACCCTCGTACGGTGGCGCTGACGGTGATCTGCGGCCCGCGGGGGGTCGGCAAGACCGCCCTGGCCGTCCACTGGGCGCACCAGGTCAGCGACCGGTTCCCGGACGGCCAGCTCTACGTGGACCTGCGCGGCGGCCAGGACCGCGCCGCGGCGCTGTCGCCCGCCGAGGCCATCCTCGGCTTCCTCGAGGCCTTCGACGTCCCGGCGGCCCGCATCCCCGCGGGCCTCGAGGCGCGCGCCGCGCTGTACCGCAGCCTGCTGGCGGGCAAGCGGGTGCTGATCGTGCTCGACGGCGCCCGCGACGCCGCCCAGGTGTGCCCCCTCCTGCCCGGAAGCGCCGGCTGCCTCGTGGTCGTGACCAGCCGTAACTGGCTGATCAGCCTGGTGGCCAGTCATGGGGCGCGCCCGATCACACTCGACGCCCTCTCGGCCGACGACGCCCGCGAGTTCCTCGCCCGGCTCCTCGGCCCGCACCGGGTGGCCGCGGAGGCGGCGGCGGTGACCGAGCTCATCGAACGCTGCGACCGCTCGCCGCTGGCGCTGAGCACGGCCGCCGCCTACGCGGTCATGTCCCCCACCCTGCCGATCGCCGCGCTGCTCATGCCCGAGTTCTCGGTGCCCTCGCACGGTCCGCGCGGCTCGGCGTCCAGAGCGTCGTTAACCGGCGCCAACACGCTCCTGCGCGCCAACCCGCGCTGCGTGGCCGCCGACACCTCCTGATCACGCGGTCACCGGCGAGCGGGCGCCCGGCACGCGGGCTCAGGCCAGGAGCGCGTCGAAGGCGGCGATCGCCGAACCGCGGGCGCCCGCCATGTCGAGATCGGGCACGAGCGCGAAGCCCGCCACCTGCTCCTGCTCGGCGCGCAGCATCGTGTGCTCCTTGACGCGGTCCAAGAACCACTCCCGGAAGGCGGGCGCCGTCTCCACCACGCCGCCGCCGACGAAGTAGGTGTGCGGGTCGGTGAAGTTGGCGGCGATGGTGAAGAGCCGGCCGAGCGCCATCGCCTGCTGTTCGAAGATCTTCAGCGCCAGCGGATCGTCCTTCTCCCCGTAACCGCGGACGAGCCGGGCGGCCGCGCCGATCGACTCCGCCCGGGCGAGCTCATGGTCGCCGAATCGGGTCAGCCAGTACGGCAGCAGGTTCCGCTCGATTCCGGTCAGGGACGCGACGCTCTCCACGTCGCCGGCGAGGCCGCAGTTGCATATCGGCATCGGCTGTCCATCTGCCAGCAGCCCCTCCATCGGGATGGGGATGTGGCCCAGCTCGCCGGCCATGCCGGCGGCGCCGCGCACGACATGGCCCGACTCGATCACGCCGCCGCCCAGACCGGTGCCCACGATCGCCGAGACCGACGAGCGCTCGGCGGACGCGGCCCCGAATCGTACGTGGTGGGCGTAGAGGGCAGCGGCGTTGCCGTCGTTGTTGTAGGTGACCGGCAGACCCAGGCGGTCCTCCAGCGCGCCACGGACATCGAACCCGTGCCATGCCGGCTCGGAGAAGTTCGTGGCGCCCTTCTGCGAGATGACGCCGTCCGCCGTCGCCGGACCGGGCGTGTCGAGCCCCACCGCGCGGACGGCCGTCCGGTCGGTGCCCGTCAGGCGCAGCACCCGGTCGAGCGCCCCCACCAGGGCCTCGACCGCGGGGCCCGGTCCTTCGCGTACGCGGCTGGGCACCTCGACCAGCCGGTCGACCAGGAACCGCCCGGAGGCGTCGAGCACCGTGGCGTTGTTGCTCGTCCCGCCGTTGTCGAGGCCGACAACGACCCACTCGCCGGTGGCCGCCATACCGTCCCCTCCCACCCCCTGTCCGGACAACGTCGATGATAGGGACACGGGTCAGCTTGTGGTGCGGAGCGTCCCAGACGCGGTGGCGGGAAGAGCCGGGGCGGTCGTGAGAGCTCCCACCGCCAGCACGACTGCCGTGCAGGTCGCCGGCCGCCGCAGCCGCAGGGCTATCGAATCGCGCATGCGAATCCTCACCGTCCTCGCCCCGATCCAGCGGCGGCACCGCGACGACGGGGGAGCATGGCCGTCCGGTGGAGCGCGGCTCGGAGCGCGCGACGCGGGCCGCTGGGCTCGCTGAACCAGCGCCTCGCTTCCGCGCGGGCCTCCGAGGCCCGTACGACCATCGCCGTCTGCGGTGGGAGCGCTCCCATAGTCAGAGCGGCACCGGCCGGCTGTCAAGCACACGTGAAACCCTCCGGGTGCCGGCGTGAAAGACCCCGGCTCAGCGCGGCGGCCGCCAGCGGGGGCTGGCGATGTCACCGATGCGCGCGGCGGTGGCGAGGTTGCCCAGCGGCTCGAGCGAGACCTGCCCGAGCCCGCCGCTCGCACCGTCGTAGGACCACACGGCGAGCGCGATGGTGTTCGTGCCGCGGTGGCGCAGGATGCCCTGCGGCAAGGTGAACACGCGCTGCGGCCCCACGTCGTTGACGTACTGGCCGACGTTCCACCCGTTCACGAAGATCAGCACGCGGTACTGGCGCGCGGGGTCGTCGGTGAACCGCAGCCCGACCGGCACGTCCTGATCCTTCGGCAGGTCGAGCCTGGCCGTGGTGCGGTACCACGCGACGCCGGGCGTCGTCTCCTGACGCGGCAGCGTCACCGTCGCCCAGCGCCGGTCCGGGAAACCGGGCAGCGGGTAGCCGGCCCGCTCGCCGTGCAGGCCGCCGCTGTTTTGCGGGCCGCGCACGGGGTCGGGCGGCGCGCCCTGGATCCGCCACACCGGCGGCGCCGCGCCGGGCGCGGCACCGCCGACGGTGGCGGCCAGCAGGCCGCGCGGCCGCTTCTGGTTGTCGTTGCTGCCGCCGTTCTCGTTGTGGCCCATGTCGCGGACGAGCACCGAGATCACGTTGTCCGCGCCGGGCCGGAGCAGGCCGGCGGGGAAGGCGAAGTCGCCGCTGGAGTTCTGGTCGCCGCTCGCCCTGCCGGTCTTGACCGTGCCGAGGAACCGGCCGTTCACCCAGACCGACCAGACGCCGGCGCGGCCGGTGCCCGCGGTGAGCGAGACGCCCGTCTCGGATCCGGTCGCGGTGAAGTGCCCGCGGTACCAGACGTCGCCGTAGTGGACTCCGTAGTCGTCGGCGTACAGCACCGGGAGGGTGGCCGGCTTGGTCGGGTTGGTGGTCGTGGTGTTGCCGGCGACCGTCCACGCGCTGTCGTCGAAGCCCGGGTCGGCCTCCGGCACGTCCTGCGCGTACCGCCAGTGGGTCAGTGCGGGCAGGCGGACGGGGGCGGGCCCGGGCACCGCGCCGGTCAGCGAGCCGGAGGACGTACGGGAGGTCGCGATCGGCCGGCCGTTCCAGCTGACGTGCCGCACCCGCGGGTCGGCGAACACCTCGATCTCGCCGGCGCGCTCGGTGTCGCCGCGCAGCGCGAGGGTGGCGCCGTGCCGCTCCGCCGTGCGCACCAGGTACGCGCCGCGGACCAGCGCCTGGCCGCCGTCCGGGCGCCAGAACGTCGAGGCCGTGTCGCTGTCGGCGAGCAGCAGGTCGAGCGGCGCGCGGCCGCCGCCGGAGACGCGCACCCGGGCCAGGCCGTCGTGGGTGTAGTTCAGCCGCAGGTCGCCGCGGGCGGCGTCCCACGTCGCCGCGACCGACCCGGCGAGCACGTCGACGCGCGGCTCGCTCGCGTACCGCAGCACGGTCTCGCCCGCCTCGCCGGACCTGCCGTGCAGCAGCGCCACGTCGTGGCCGCCGAGCGGGGTGTGCGTCATGATCTCCGAGGTCGAGTAGACCAGCCGCTGGCGGTCCATGGTGTAGCCGGCGGTGAGGATCTTGAAGTCCCTGCCGTTGATCCGCAGCGCGGTGCCGGACTGCTGCGGCACCGTGTAGGTGCCGTCGGGCACGTCGACGGTGAACGCGGTCGAGTCGTCGGTGGCCGCCGTGCCGTTGCCGGCGTGCCGGACGAAGTAGAACGTCGCGTTCGTGTCGGGGTTGCGCTTGACCCACACCCGCAGCGCCGGGTTGACGCCCGCCTGCTCGCCGACGTCGTCGGTCTTCAGCAGGTCGCGCACCGAGTGCACCAGGTACGCCTGCTGCTTGAGCACCGGGATCTTCTCGGTGAGCCCGCGCTGCTCGTTGAACGCGGCGCCGTAGTCATAGGAGGTGTAGACGACGTTCGGGTCGGCCTGCCAGCCCCAGTTGGTCCCGCCGTAGGTCATGTAGATGTTCTGGACGGTGAACTGGTTCTCGATGTTGTTGTCGTAGAACATCCGCTCGAACGTCGGCCCGGTCAGCCGGCGGCAGGCGTCGTAGCCGGGCCCGCCCCACGGATCGAACGCGCCGCCCTGGAACTCGCCCCAGATGAACGGCCGGTCGCCGACCCCGGGCCGCAGGAAGCGGTAGTCGGTGAGCCCGGGGAACGAGGTGCGGTTGCAGTCGAAGGCCGCCGGATAGGTGTCGGTGCCGTACAGGTCGGGCGCGCCCGGGCCGGACGCCCAGCGCAGGTTGCGGCCCTTGTCGTTGTGGAACAGCGGCACCGTGATGCCGTCGGCCCGCGCCGCCGCCTTCAGTTCCTCCATGTACGCGGCATCGCCGGCGTCGTATTCGTTTTCGATCTGGAACAACACCACCGAGCCGCGGCCGTCGGTGATCTGGTGCCGGGCGATGATGGGGTTGACGTGGTCGAACCAGTCCTCCCAGGCGGCCTGGTAGTCGTCGGCGCTGCTGCGGGCGCGGCCCTGGACGGTGCCCAGCCAGGCCGGAAAGCCGCCCGAGTCCAGCTCGGCGTTGATGTAGGGGCCGGGGCGGGCGAGCACGTAGAGGCCGACGTCCTCGGCGATGTCGAGGAGCCGGTCGATGTCGCGCACGCCGCTGAAGTCGTACCGCCCGGGCGCGGGGGAGTGATAGGCCCAGCTGAAGTAGAGCGAGACGGCGTTGAACCCGACGGCCTTGAGCTTTTCGAGCTGGTCGCGCCACAGGTCGGGGTTGGGCAGCCGGAAGTAGTGGAACTCTGCCGACCACAGCCACACGCGGCGTCCGTCGATCATCAACGAGTACCGGTCGTAGGTGACCGTGTGGGCCTTGCCGGCTGCCATGCCCGCCGAGGTGGCGGCGCCGGCGGGCGCCTGCGCCGTCGCCGGCCGCGCGAACGTGACGGGAGAGACGAGCGCGGCCACGGTGACCAGGGCGAGGAGGATCCGGTTCCAGCGATGCATGAGCACAGCCCTTCGTCAGCGGGCTGACTCCTCCAGCGCCAACCCTCACCTATCCGCGATGATCACGCAACGGTGACCGCGTGGGCATCAGGCCGCCGGGGACGGGACCCGCCGAGGACGGGCCGCGGCCGGGTGGTTGGTGCCGCGCAGACGGGCCACGGTCTCGCGGAGCATCTGGACCTCACGGGTGAGGCTCGCGATGGTCTCCCGCTCGGCCGCCTGCAGCTCGGCGATCTCACGGATCCGCGCGACCTCGTCGTACAGCGCATCCAGCGGCCCGTGCCGCTCGGGTACGCCGGCCCCGACCGCGCCGCAGTGGGGGCATGGCTCAGGTGCGCCCATTTTCGCTCTCCCATAGGTGGAACCTGTTCGCACGCTGTCACCGGCATCGCGCCCACATCAACGACGGATGCCCCAAACAACCCGCCCGCCTTCCTGTGTCCGGCCACAAACCCCGCGAGGGCCCTGGCCCGACGTACGCTGATGGTGCTATCTGTCTTCTTTGTGGTCATCCACAAAGTTTGTGGCCGAATCCGGCAATAAGATGGGCGATCATGGCGGATGGGCTGCCTGCACGTGGCCGTGCCCCCAACGTGGCGGGCCCCAAAGACCTGGGCCACGAGAACAAGGTCCTGCGGGAGCTGGTGACCGTCTATCGGCACCTCTCCGGACTCGCGCTGCAAAACGCCGACCTCGACAGCGTCGCCCAACTGCTCGCCGACCGCACCGACGCCACCGTGGCGGTGGTCAACGAGATGATGGACGTGCTGGCGGCCGGCGCCCCCGGCGTCACGCCTGATGAGGCCGCCGAGACGGTGCGCGAGCAGGTCGTCCATCCGCGTCTCGGGCAGGTACTGCGGGCCTCGCGGCAAAGCCATCGGGCGCTGCGGCTGCCCCGCGTCGGCGACATGCCGGCGGTCATCGTCGCGCCCGTCCTCGTCGGCGACGACGTGCCCGCCCACCTGCTGACCTTCGACTCGGCGGACAAGAACGCCGAGGACGACATGAGCCTCCTGGTGACCGAGCACGCGGCGACGATCTCCGGCGTGATCCTCGGGCGGGAACGCGTGGTGGCGGCCGCGGCGCGCAGCGTCCGGGACGACCTCGTCGAAGGGCTGCTGCTCGGGCGCGGGCGCGAGGAGGGCGAGGCGGAGCGCTGGGCCGCGCACCTGGGCTATCACCCCGCGCGCGAGCACTGCGTGCTGGTGATCGCCTTCGAGGTGCCGGCCGACGGCGGGAGCA
This sequence comes from Streptosporangiaceae bacterium, assembly GCA_035765195.1. GTDB lineage: Bacteria > Actinomycetota > Actinomycetes > Streptosporangiales > Streptosporangiaceae > CALAED01. Next base: position 213,282 of record DASTYC010000026.1, on the reverse strand, counting down.
CGGACGACGCCGACGGCCTGCGCCAGCGCGCCCGCGACAGCATCGAGCACTTCTTCGCGACGAGGGCGAGCGAGGCGATCATCTCGGCCCGCGACGACGAGGTCGTGGTGGTGGCCGCGGAACCGGACGCCGAGCATCCCGGCGAGGCCGCGCCGCGCCGGCTCGCCGGCGTCTGTCTCAACCGGCTGGCCGAGCTGTTCCCCGACACCAAGGTCGTCATCGGCATCGGCGGCGGCTGCCGTGAGCCCAGGGAGATCGCGCGGTCGTACGCCGAGGCGCACCGCACCATCGAGACGCTGCGCCGCCTCGGCCGAGCCGGCACCATCGCCTCCTTCGACGACCTCGGCATCCACCGGCTGCTGCTGCAGGTGCCCGACCTGTCCGAGCTGCGCTCGTTCGCCCGCGACGTGCTGGGCAGCCTGAGCCTGCACGAGCGCGAGCACAGGTCGGAGTACCTCACCACGCTCGCCGCCTACTTCAGGGCCAACAGCAGCCCGCAGCGGGCGTCACGGGACCTCCACGTGCATCCCAACACAGTGGCCTACCGGATCAAGCGCATCGAGGAGATCACCGGGCTGCGCCTGGACAGCTACCGCGATCGCCTCATGGCGCAGGTGGCGCTGGAGATCCTCACCGCATTGGGGGAGTCATGAGGTTCACCGAAGTCGTCGGCACGCGCATCCTCATCGGCGACGGGGCGATGGGCACGATGCTGCACGCCGCCGGCAACACCCTCGACCGTGCCCTGCCCGAGCTCAACCTCTCCGATCCCAAGCTGGTCGCCACCCTGCACGAGAGCTACGTCAGCTCGGGAGCCGACATCATCCAGACCAACACCTTCGGCGCCAACCGGCTGTGGCTCGGCGACCAGGGGTACGGCGACCGCGTCGCGGAGATCAACCGCGCCGGCGTACGGCTGGCCGACGAGGTGCGGCGGCAGAGCGAGCGGACGGTCTTCGTCGCCGGATCGGTCTCCCCGGCGGTGACCGCGCAGCAGCGGCATCGGGTCGACGCCGCCGAACGAACGGACGTGCTCAGGGAGCAGATCGAGGTGCTCGTCGAGGCGGGCGTGGACGTCTTGATCCTGGAGACGTTCGGGTACCTCGACGAGCTGGCGGAGGCGGTACGGGTCGCGGCGGCGACCGGCGACGTCCCGATCATCGCCCAGGCGACCTTCGCCGGGGACGGGCGCACGCTCGGGGGCGAGACGGCGCACGAGGTCGCCTCGACGCTGAGCGGGCTGCCGATCGCGATGCTCGGCACCAACTGCACCATCGGCCCGCAGCGCATGCTGGGCGTGGTGGAGGACCTCATCCGGTTCACCTCGCTGCCGGTGAGCGCGCAGCCGAACGCCGGCCAGCCCCGCATGCTCGGTCACCGCCGGTTCGAGTTCAACATCGACGGCACCTACTTCGCCCGCTACCTGCGCCGCTTCGCCGAGGCCGGCGCCGGCCTGGTGGGCGGGTGCTGCGGCACGACGCCGACGCACATCCGGGTGGCCGCCGACAGCATCGCCGAGCTGGGCGGCGCCGACGCCGGGCCCGCCGCCCGTCCGGTCACCAAGCCGGCGCCCTACACCCTCACACCGGCGCCGGTGCGGATCGGCGAAGGCGGGCTCGCGGACCGGCTGGCCCGCCGCCGTTTCGTCACCGCCGCCGAGATCACGCCGCCCGTCGGCGGGGTCGCCGACGCCGCGATGACCTCGGTGGCGGCGCTGCGCGAACGCGGCGTCGCCCTGGTCGCGGTGACGGCGGGGGACAGCACCCGGGCCCAGCTCGGCTCGGTCAGCATGGCGCTGCACCTGCAGCAGCACGCCGGCGTGGAGAGCGTCGCGACCGTGACCACATGGGACAAGACGATCATGACGCTCCAGGCGGAGCTGCTCGGCGCGCACGCGCTGGGCATGCGCAGCGTCATCTGCGAGACGGGCAATCCGCCGGTGCTCGGCGACTACCCGGCCGTCGACGGCGTCTGGGAGGTCGACGCGCTCGGCCTGATCGCGCTGCTCGCCGCCCTCAACTCCGGCCGCGACTCCAACGGGCTGCCGCTGACGACCAAGACGTCGTTCTGCATCGGCGCGCGGATCAACCCCGGCGCCGAGGACGTGGCGGCAGAGATCGCCCGGAGCCGGGCCAAGGTGCGCGCGGGAGCCCAGTTTCTTGTCACGACGCCCGTGTACGGACTGGACGCGCTGCGGCGTATGGTGGACGCCCTCGCCGACGAAGACGTGCCGGTGCTGCTGTCCGTGGCGCCGCTGCGCAGCTTCGAGGAGGCTGATTACCTTGCCCACGAGGTGCCGGACGTGACGATTCCCGCGGCCACCTTGACGGCGTTGGAGCGCGCCGGGCAGGGCGCGCGGGAGACCGGACTCGATCTGATGGCCAGTTTGCTGACCGAGGCCAGGCCGCTCGTCGACGGCGTCGTGGTACGGGTCCCCGACGACGATCTCGCCGTCCTGGATTCCGTGCTGGCGGCGCTGGCGTGACCCGGATCACTGCTATGAACAGGTGGATTGCCGATGATTGATTGCCGTTTCAAGCATCCATGTGGTCTGATCACGCCACATAAACCTACGAGACCCCGAATGCCCGAGGTTGAGCGGAAAGGTTGGGCAGAGTGAGCATCATGGGGACCCGGGTGGTCCGGGTCGAAGATCCGCGGCTGCTGACCGCCGGCGGCACCTACACCGACGACCTGCGCGAACCCCTGCTGACCGGCGCGGCGTACGCCACGTTCGTGCGCAGCCCGCACGCGCACGCGCGGATCACCGGCATCGACGTCTCCGCCGCCCAGGACGAACCGGGCGTGGTCGCCGTGCTGACCGGCCAGGACGCCGCCGCCGAGCTGCCGGCGCCGCCCGACAACCCGAACGCGGAGCCGCTGCTGGCCACGGACACGGTCCGTTACGTCGGCGAGCCGGTCGCGCTGGTGGTGACGGACGGCCGCTACCAAGGCGAGGACGCGGCCGAGCTGGTGAGCGTCGACTACGAGCCGCTCCCCGCCGTGATCGACATCGACGACGCGCTGCGCGGCGAGACGCTCCTGTTCCCTGAGTCCGGGTCGAACGTGGTCGCCTCCGGCGGGGGCGACGGTTCCGGCGACGACGCCTTCGCCGACTGCGAGGTCGTGGTGGAGCGGACGATCGTCAACCAGCGGGTCGCGCCCGCGCCGCTGGAGACCCGGGCCGCCGCGGCCGCGTGGGCCGACGAGCGGCTCACGGTGTGGGTGAGCACCCAGAACGCGCACTGGGCGAGGGACGCCATCGCCGGCGCCCTCGGCCTCGAGCCCGCCGCGGTCCGAGTGATCACCCCGGACGTGGGCGGCGGGTTCGGCGCCAAGATCGGCGCGGATCGCGACGGGATCGCGGTGGCCTGGGCGGCGCGGCGGACGGGACGCCCGGTCCGCTGGGTGGAGACGCGCAGCGAGAACCTCGTCGGCATGACCCACGGCCGCGGCCAACGGCACGCCATCAAGATCGGCGGCACGAGGGACGGCCGGATCACCGCGTACCGGCTCGGCGTCATCCAGGACGCGGGCGGCTACCCGCGGATGGCCACGCTGCTGGCCACGCTGACCCAGACGATGGCGAGCGGCGTCTACGACATCCCGCACGTCGAGGCCGGCTTCCAGGTCGTGGTCACCAACACCACGCCGGTCGCGGCCTACCGCGGCGCCGGGCGGCCCGAGGCGACGGCCGCGGTCGAGCGGGCCGTGGACATGTTCGCGGCCGAGATCGGAATGGACCCCGCCGAGGTCCGCCGCCGCAACTTCATCGCACCGGACAAGTTCCCCTACACCACGCCGGGCGGGATGGAGTACGACACGGGCGAGTACGCGGCCGCGCTCGACCGCGTGCTGTCGGCCGCGGGCTACGACGAGCTGCGTGCCGAGCAGGCCCGCCGCCGCGAGCAGGGCGGCCCGGTCCAGCTCGGCGTCGGGCTGTCCACGTACGTGGAGATCACCGGTGGCGTCCCGGAGATCGGCGAGACGGCGCGGCTGGAGGTGCACGACGACGGCACGGTGACCGTGTTGACCGGCAGCTCGCCGCACGGCCAGGGGCACGCGACCGCGTGGGCGATGCTGGTGCAGGACGAGCTGGGCATCCCGATGGACAAGATCACGGTCCGGCACGGCGACACCGACGCGATCCCCGTCGGCATCGGCACCTTCGGGTCCCGGTCGCTGCAGCTCGGCGGCACCGCCGTCCATCAGGCCGCGGTCAACGTGAAGGAGCGGGCGAGGGAGCTCGCCGCCGATGAGCTCGAGGCGGACAAGGCCGACCTGGAGTTCGACGTCGCCGGCGGCGTGTGGCGGGTGCGCGGCACTCCCGACATCGGGCTCGACTGGGGGCGGCTCGCCCGGCTGGCGGGTCCCGACGGGCTCGCCGCGGACGTGCACTTCACCTCGCCGAAGTCGACGTTCCCGTTCGGCGCGCACGTCGCGGTCGTGGAGGCCGACGTCGAGACCGGCAAGGTCCGGCTGGTGCGGCACGTGACCGTCGACGACGCGGGCCCGGTGCTCAACCCTGTGCTCGCCGAGGGACAGCGGCAGGGCGGCATCGCGCAGGGCGCCGCCCAGGCGCTACTCGAGGAGGTGCTCTACGACTCGGACGGCAACCCGGTCACGAGCACGCTCGTCGACTACCCGTTCATCACCGCGACGGAGCTGCCGAGCTTCGAGCTGGTGGACATGGCGACGCCCACGCCGCTCAACCCGCTGGGCGTGAAGGGCATCGGCGAGGCCGGCACGATCGGGGCGACGCCGGCGGTGCAGAACGCCGTCGTGGACGCCGTCGCCCATCTCGGGGTACGCCACATCGACATGCCGACCACGCCCCAGCGCGTGTGGACGGCGATCAACGAAGCGAGGGCGGGACAGTGAAGGTGACCATCACGGTCAACGGCGAGAAGATCCAGGAGGACGTCGAGGACCGGACGCTGCTCGTGCACTTCCTGCGCGACGGCGCGAATCTCACCGCCACCAACATCGGCTGTGACACCACCTCCTGTGGCGCGTGCACCGTGTTGCTCGACGGCGAATCGGTCAAGTCCTGCACCGTGCTCGCCGCCCAGGCCGACGGCGCCGAGGTGACGACGGTGGAGGGCCTGGCGAGCCCGGACGGCGAACTGCATCCGATGCAGCGGGCGTTCCAGGCCGAGCACGGCCTGCAGTGCGGCTTTTGCACGCCCGGCATGGTGATGGCCGCGGTGTCGCTGCTCAAGGAGAACCCGCATCCGACCGAGGAGCAGGTGCGCACCGGGCTGGAAGGCAACCTGTGCCGGTGCACCGGCTACCACAACATCGTGCGCGCCGTGCTCGCCGCCGCCGAGGAGGGCGCATGATCCCGGCAACGTTCACCTACCGGCGGGCCGAGTCGGCCGACCACGCCGTCGTGCTCGTCGGCGAGCACGGCGACGAGGCCAAGCTGCTCGCCGGCGGCCATTCGCTGCTGCCGCTGATGAAGATGCGCCTGGCGGTGCCCGAGGTGGTCGTGGACATCGGCCGCGTGCGCGAGCTGTCGTTCATCCGCGACCTGGGCGACACCGTCGCGATCGGCGCGCTCACCCGCCACCACGACCTGGAGAACTCGGCGCTGCTCACCCGCGAGCTGCCGCTGCTCGCGCACGCCGCAGGCCAGGTGGGGGACCCGCAGGTGCGCCACCGCGGTACGATCGGCGGCTCGCTCGCGCACGGCGACCCGGCCTCCGACCTGCCCGCGGTCGTGCTGGCGCTGGAGGCCACCCTGGTGGCGCGCGGACCTGGCGGCACGCGCGAGATCCCGGCGGCGGAGTTCTACCAGGATCTGTTCGAGACCGCGCTGGAGCCCGACGAGCTGCTGACCGAGATCCGGGTGCCCAAGCCCGCCGCGGCCGGCTGGTCGTTCCAGAAGTTCACCAAGCGGGCCATCGACTGGGCGATCGTCGGCGTTGCCGTGCAGGGCGACGCGGTCGCGCTGATCAACATGGGCGCGACGCCGCTGCGCGCGAGGGCGGTCGAGCGAGCGCTGGCCGACGGCGCGCCGGTCGACCAGGCGGCGCAGCAGGCGGCCGAGGGCACCGAGCCGCCGGCCGACCTCAACGCCGATCCCGGTTTCCGCGAGCACCTCGCCCGCGTCCTGGTCCGGCGTGCCCTTGAGGAGTCCCGCGCCTGACGCGTTCGGCCGGCCGGGGCGCGGCCCCGGCCGGCCCGCCGGGTTCCGTCGACGGCGCCGCCGGCCGATCCGCGATGTCGCATGTCGGCCTACATGACCTTGACGTCCCGTTCTGAGGGCGTACGTTGTTGATCCTCTCCGGCTCGGGGGCCGGGGCCGCCCCCGCCGCGGCCAGGTGGAGGAGAGACCTCGTCATGCGTCATGGAAAGGGAAGCCATGCATATAAGGTCCGCGAGATCGCGCGCGCTGACGGTGATCGTCTCCGCCTGCGCGCTCGCCCTGGCCGCCATGATCCCGGGCAGCGGCGGCGCCGTCGCGTCGAGCAAAGCGGCCGACATCGAGTCCAAGGTCAACGCGCTGCTGGCCAAGATGACGACCGACGAGAAGCTCGCGCAGCTGCAGCAGATGGTCGGCGGCGGCACCGACGTCCAGGAGGCGGCCAAGGCCGGCAAGGTCGGCGCCGTCTTCGGCGTCACCGACGCGGCCCAGGTGAACCAGATCCAGCGGCTGGCGATGGAGGGCTCCCGGCTGCGCATCCCGATCCTGTTCGGGTACGACACCATCCACGGCTTCCGGACCACCTTCCCGATCGGGCTGGCCGAGGCCGCCAGCTTCGACCCGGCCGTGGCGACCGCCGACTACACCGTGGCGGCGCGCGAGTCGGCCGCCGTGGGCATCAAGCAGATCTTCTCCCCGATGGTGGACGTCTCCCACGAACCGCGGTGGGGCCGCATCGCGGAGGGCTCCGGCGAGGACCCCTACCTGGGCGCGGTGATGGCCGCCGCCAAGGTCCGGGCCGCGCAGGGCAGGGACTACGGCGCGCCCGACAAGGTGATGGCCGAGGTCAAGCACTTCGCCGCGTACGGCGGGGCGGAGGGCGGCCGCGACTACAACCAGGTCGACATCTCCGAGTCCGCGCTGCGCAACCTCTACCTGCCGCCGTACAAGGCGGCGGTCGAGGCGGGCGCCGACGGCGTCATGACCTCGTTCAACACGGTCGGCGGGGTGCCGGCGACGGGCAGCCGCCAGTTGCTCACCGAGATCCTCCGCGGCGAATGGGGCTTCCGCGGCCTCATCGACAGCGACTACACCGCCGTGCAGGAGCTGATCCCGCACGGAGTGGCCGCCGACGGCGCCGACGCCGCGCGCGTGGCCCTGAACGCGGGGCTCGACATGGAGATGGTCAGCACCAACATCGCCACCACCGGCAAACAGCTACTGGCCGAGCACAAGGTGTCCATGAGCCGCGTCAACGACGCGGTGCGCAACGTGCTCCGGGTGAAGTTCAAGGCCGGGATCTTCGAGCACCCGTTCGTCGACGAGGCGGCGGTCCCCGGTAAGACGATGCGGCCCGCCGACGTCGCGGCCGCCCGCGCCGCCGCGGCGCGGTCGATGGTGCTGCTGAAGAACGACAACGGCGCGCTGCCGCTGTCCACCTCCGTGTCGAAGATCGCGGTGGTCGGTCCGCTCGCCGACTCCGACGACCTGCTCGGCCCGTGGTCGGGCATCGGCCGGCGCGGCGACGTCGTCACCGTCGCCGACGGTATCCGCGGCGCCGTGCCGAACGCGGACGTGACGGTCACGCCGGGCTGCGCCATCACCGGCGACGGCTTCGACACGCCGGTCAACAACTGCCCCGAGCCCACCGAGCCCGGATTCGAAGACGTCAAGGACGCCGCCGACGACGCGGACGTCACCGTGGTGGTCGTGGGCGAGGCGTCCGGGCAGAGCGGCGAGGCCGCCTCGCGGCAGAACATCGACCTGCCCGGCCGGCAGCAGGCGCTCATCGACGCGGTCAAGGCCACGGGCAAGCCGTTCGTCGTGGTGCTGGTCAACGGCCGGCCGCTCACCATCCCGGCGGCGCACGACGCGTCCCCGGCCATCCTGGAAGCGTGGTTCGGCGGCATCCAGACCGGCAACGCCGTGGCGGACGTGCTGTTCGGCAAGGTCAACCCGGGCGCGAAGCTGCCGGTGACCTTCCCGCGCTACGTCGGTCAGGTGCCGCTGTATTACAACCACACCCGGACGGGCCGCCCCGAGGACCCGAACTCGAAGTGGACATCGAAGTACGCGGACGGGTCCAGCTCGCCGCTCTACCCGTTCGGGCACGGCCTCAGCTACACCTCGTTCCGGCTGTCCGACCTCTCGCTGAGCGCGGGCACGATGCGACCGAACGGCGCGGTCACCGCGTCGGTCACCGTCACCAACACCGGCTCGCGCGCCGGCGACGAGGTCGTGCAGCTGTACGTCAACGATCCGGTCGCCACGATCGCCCAGCCGGTCAAGCGGCTGGTCGGCTTCCAGCGGGTGACGCTCGCCCCCGGGGCGTCGCAGACCCTGCGGTTCCGGATCGACCGCGACAGCGTCGGCTTCTACGGCAACGACGGGAAGTTCGTGGTGGAGCCCGGCCAGATCAACGTCTACGCCGGTGCCTCCTCCGAGGGCGGCCTGACCTCGTCGTTCACCATCGCCCCCAGGTGACTCCGGACGCCCGTGCCCGGTCGCGGCGAGCCTACGAAGGGCTGCGCACCGCCGCGCCCGACCGGGCGCGGGCGTGCGGCCGGGCGTCGCGGCCGGGACGGGCCGCCTGCTCGTCGGGCACGATCGTCGCGTCGGAACTGTGGTAGGCCGCCGCGGTCGCCAGCCCCGGCGCGTACCGCGCGATGATCTGCCGGACCCGGTGGGCGGCCAGCGGGCCGAGCAGGTCGTAGGTGGTGATGAACAGCTCGCGCGCGGCGCTGCGCGGCCAGGCGGCGGGCAGCAGCTCGTTCGGCAGGTCGGGGTCGAGGCCGGGGAAGGCGCGCCACTCGTCCATCACCTGGGTCCTGGCGACGAGCGCGGCGACGGGGGAGACCTGGCCGGCGAGGATCCGGTCGCGCAGCGCGGCGGCGGAGGCGATGAAGTGGTCGTACTTCGCCTGGAGGTTCTCCAGGTCCCAGGCGCGCTGGGGCAGCCCCTCGAGGCTGATGCCGGGGGCGGTGGTGGCGCGGAAGGCGGTCGCGGTCGTGATGCCGAGCTCGGTGAGCCGCTGCACGACCTCGGTCGCGTGGTCGCGCGGCGAGACCCACACGCCGTCGTACAGCGGCGCGAAACCGAGCCACCGCAACTGCTTGCGCAGGGCGTCTCTGGCCGACCTGTTGTGCTCGGGGATCGAGAACGCGACGAGGCTCCACGCCCCGTCCCACGGCCGCGTCGTGCTGCCGAAGGAGAAGATGCGGCGGGCCCCCTCGTCGAGGATCCGTGCGGCCCGATCGCTGAGCCGGACGAACGTCCGCCGCCCGCTCTTGGAGGTGACGAGCAGCCGATTGCGGGTCAGCCGGCTCAACGCGGCGCGGGCCGCGGAGTCGCTCACGCCGAACTCGGCGAGCAGCGCCACCAGCGCCGCCGACGGCAGCGGCTCGGTCTGCTGCCACCAGTAGTCCCCGAGCAGGGTGAGCAGCAGCCGCGGCGGCCGCTGCGCCATGCCGCCGGGTGACACATCCAGGCCGCCGGCGTCGAGAGGCTCCGCGAAAGGGGAATCCGGTTGGGAACCCGACATGCCCCCGAGCGTAGCGAACGCATCGCTCATGAGCCCGAATCTGATCAGACCGGTTGCGGCAAACGCAAGCTCAGCACAAAACATTCATACTACGGCGACGGGCGATAGATGAATTGTCATGTGTTGACTGAGTCGTGACCGTCGGGCACCTCCCCGATCGCCTCGCGGGACTCGGCGGCCGCGACGCCGGTCTCGCGCTTGCGGGCCATGGCCAAGAGCATGTCGCGGGCCTGCGCGAAGGGCATCACCTGGAGCATCGTTTCCGCGAGGTCGCCGCCCGCGCCGGTGATGATCTGGGGGACGTCCGCCTTCACCCACTGGGCGAGCACTCTTTCCATCTGGACGTGGTCGGCGCCGAGGAGATCGACGAGCATCTGGAGTTCGAGGTGTTCGAGCTTCCTGCGCTGTTCCTCGACGTTGATCCGCTGTAGTTCGATCTCGGCGTTGACGGCCTCGTTGACCTGGTGGGCCTTGAGCTCGGCGAGGCGCTCTTGTTCCAGCTTCACCCGCTCTTGCTGGAGCGCGATGTCGCGGCGGATGGCGTTGATCTGCGGCTCGTCGCACACGAACTCATCGAGCGATGTGCTGACGGCCCGCACGCCCGTGACGGACAGGGCCTGGCGCACCTCGCCGGCGAGCTCGGCGCCGACCTCGTCGTATTTGGTGATGAACTCCTGGATCCGGTACCTGGCGGAGATCTTGCGGAAGTACGACGCGACGGTGGAGGCCAGTTCCTTCTCGACGAACTGCTGGACCGGCGTGCGTCCGAAGGAGTGCCCGGTGCCGCCGGGATCGCCGAACCGGCGCACCAGGCGGGGAGCGGCGTCCGGGGTGATCTGCACGGTCTGCTTCATGTCCAGCCGCACCGTGTGGCCTTGGACGTCGAGCACGATCTGGTCGAGCGAGATGTCCAGGTTGCTGGCCGCCTTCTTGTCCTTGGTCCACTCCAGGATCAGGACCCGGGTGGGGATGCGCACGACGTGGGCGAACCAGGGGTTGATCGCATAGTGACCGCCCTCGTCGAGGGTCTCGGCCTGCACGCCCTTTTGACCGTCGCCGGCAAGGAACAGCCACGGCTCCTGGAAGCTCGAATGGCCCGGCACGTAACGACCCACCGACATGCGGTCCTGTTCGGGCCGGGCTCCCATGTGGGTGATGACCACCCCGACCTCGCCGATGGGAATCGTGATCTCCTGAAGATCGTGGACGGTCAGCCCCTCCGCGGCGGCGCGCTCGGGCGTCGCCACCGTGATCACGTCGAACAGCTCCGAGTTGATCTCGTAGAAGCCGCTCGTCAGCACCTGCTGCTGACGCCCCTGCTCGCCGCCCGCGCGCAAGAACCTGGCCCCGTCCCGGAAATGATCGCACTCGACGTATTTCGCCATGGGGCTTCCGGCCGGACGAATGGCTCCCGCCTTGGCCACCACCACCCCGATCGTGCCGTTGGGGACGTGCGTCAGCGGCACATGTTCGATCGTGAACAGGTAACGGGGCCGCCAGTACAGCGTGTTCGCCCGCAGGACCGACGCCTGGGGTCCCGCCCCGCCGCGGAAGCTCACTGTATAGCGGTCGTCGGGTTGCCGGAGCCCGTACCGGCGGGTGACGATGCCGACATGTCCCGCCGGAACGACGCGCGCTCCGGTGACCCCCAGATATCCGGCCGCGGCCAGGAGCACGAGAAAGAAGAAGATCACGATCCACATGGCGTCACTCCTGGCTCCGTAGCCCGGCGTGCACGGAACGCACCGTCGCCGACCATTCGTCGTGCCATTCGGGAAAGTGCTCGCGTTCCGGGTTGCGCAACGTGGGAAAGAACGCCGCGCCGCGATCCGCGCGTGCGATGAACTCCGCGTAGCGCGGGATCATCTCCTCCTCGGATCGGCGCCAGCCGAACGCGAGCGAGATCTTGAGGAAGTCGGCGGCGCCGGACAACCCGCGCCGCGCGAGCCGGGCGCGCTGTGCGCGAAAGCCCCACGCGTCGCCGGAGAACCGTGCCCAGAGGCGGTCCACCTCGGTGAGCAGTTCCGCCGGCAGTCGCGGTCCGTCCGCGGCTCGCAACCAGCCCCGGTCCGCCCGTTCCACCGCGGCGAGCAGCGCCGCCGTGGTGAGCGTGTCCGCACGTTCGACGTGGCCCGCTTCGAGGCTCTTGGCGAGTTCCTCGAGGTGCGCGCGGGCCGCCGGGTTGACGACGACCGAAGGAGGAGGAGACTCCGGTGGCTGGTGGACGGATGATTTCGGCGGCCCCGGCGGCGGCCGCCTGCCGGGCGTCCCCGCGGCGACCTTCGGGACGGGCCATGGAAAGCCCGGCTGCGCCGCGGGCGTGAGCCGCGGGGCGGCCGCGACCCGCGGATGACTGAGCCGGCCGGCGTGGGCGCCGGGGACGTAAAGGTAGGCGGTCTGCCGGAAGTCTTTTGCCGGGAGGTCTACTAAGACCTCCTGGAACTGCCGCGGTCGCAGTCCGCCGAGCTCCGGCACGACGACCTTCTCGAAGAGCGAAGCGGAGATTATCTGGGCGAGGTTGACTTCGGGGTCGCGCCGGAGGGCATCGCGCACCGGAGTGGAATCAAGCAACCGCCGCAGCACGACGAAGGCCGCACCGGCGTAACCGAGGTCGCCCTCGATGAGGGTGTCCATATGCATCGCCACACGCAGCCGGATCCGCGTTTTCGGACTGTGGTCCTCATTGTGATCGGCGAGCCGCGTGTCGAGTTCCGTCACGAATTTCCGCACCGCGGCGAGCAGGTCCACGTCGGCGGGCAGCGCGGCCACCTCTCCGTCGCCCTCCGCCCGGCAGATCCACCGGGAGCGGCTGATTCCCGCCTCCTCTGCGGCGGCGTCGAGGATCCTGTTCAATTCGCGCTGCAGCAGCATCTGCGCGCGGACCACCCGCGAACTGAACCGTTGAATATCGACGCCGATGACGAAGCGTTCGACGAGTGACACACCGCCTCCATCGGACATCTGGAAATCGCGAAGTCACTGCTCGGCCGAGACCGGAAGAAATGGAAAAATGCATGATTCGGGGCACCCAATTATTTCCGCATCCGGCCAGAACTTATATGTCATGTGACACAACTCGATGACCGAATGGCCGGTCAGCGCGCGACGTCGGCGGGCGGCGGGGGCACCCTAGGCCGGCGGATCGATGGCCAGGAAGCGCCAGGCGTTGTGCCAGGTGATGTCCTCGAGGTCGGCGGCGGGCAGGTCGAGGGCGCGCATGGTCTTGCCGGCCGGCTGTTCGCGGGAGATGGCGGGGAAGTCGGTGCCGATGAGCAGGCGCTGCGGGCCGATCATGTCGACGAGGTACCGCATCGCCCGCCGGTCGAAGATCATCGTCTCGTAGTAGAAGCGGCGGGCGTACTCCGACGGCGAACGGGGGAGCGCGGCGTGGCTCGGGCCCGCGGGCTTGCCGTCCGGCGGTGGCTGCTCGTCCCACGTGCCGCGCCAGAAGAACTCGGCGCGGGTGAGCATGAGGGGGAAGCCGCCCGCGCCGTGGCTGAAGGCCAGGAGCAGGTTCGGGAGCTTCTCCGCCGTGCCGCCCGTGGTGATCGAGGCGGCGGCCAGCGCGATGTCGGTGGCGAAGCCGAAGGTCGGGAACGCGGCGGCCGGCAGCCGCTCGGCGAACGTCGGGTTGAGCGCGTGCACGAAGATGGGGATCCGCAGCCGCTCCGCCTCGGAGAAGAAGCCGAGGAGGCGTTCGTCGCCGAGCGAGACGCCGTCGATGTTGGAGCCGATCTCGACGCCCTGCAGGCCCATCGCCTTGATCTCGGCGAGCTCTTCGGCCGCGAGGTCGGGATCTTGCAGCGGCACCGTGCCGAATCCGAAGATGCGGCGCGGGTCGGCGTGGCGGAGCGCGGCGATCGACTCGTTGATGTGGCGGCACAGATCGCGGGCGCTCTTGGCGGGCAGCGTGTAGTTGAGCAGCGGCGGGAAGGGCGAGACGACCTCGGCGTCCACGCCGCACGCGTCCATCGCGGCGATGCGGCGTTCGGCCTCGAACCAGACGTCCTTGGCCGGGTAGCGGACCGGCCCCGTCTCGAAGAGCCGGGTGCCGTCCGGGGTGAGGGGGCCGACCCGCGGCCAGCCCTCCTCCGCCGCCTCGGGGAAGTCGCCGGGGATGACGTGCGCGTGCATGTCGATCAGCATGGGCCGGCCTCTCTGGGCGTCTCTAGGCGTCGCCGTCGATGACGACCGTCTTCTCCTGCGTGTACTGCTCGACGATGTCCGCCCCCATGGTCCGCCCGAAGCCGCTGCCCTTGATGCCGCCCCACGGCGCGCCGATCACGCCGAACGCGCCCGGCGTGTTGACGTAGACGTGCCCGGCCTGGACGTTCTTGGCGAACCGTACGGCGCGGCCCATGTCGCCGGTCCACACCGACGCGGTCAGGCCGTACTTGGTGCCGTTGGCGATGGCCAGCGCCTCGTCCTCGTCGGTGTAGTCGATGACGGACAGCACGGGGCCGAAGATCTCCTCCTGCGCGATGCGCATCTCCGGGTGGACCCGGTCGAAGATCGTCGGCTCCACGAAGAAGCCCTTGTCGAACCGGTCGCCGGACAGCTTGTGCCCGCCGGTGACGATCTCGGCGCCCTCCTCGCGGCCGATGTCGAGGTAGCCGAGCACCCGCTGTTCCTGCTTCGCGCTGATCAACGGCCCCATCTGCACGTCTTCGTACCAGGGGCCGATGCGCACCTTGGCGAACGCGTCGCTGATCGCGCCGACGAGCTGGTCGCGCAGCTCGGGCGGGGCGAGCAGCCGCGAGCCTGCCGCGCACACCTGGCCCGTGTTGAGCGTGATGCTGCGCACGATCGCGGGCACGGCCTTGGCCAGGTCGGCGTCGCGGAGCACGATCTGCGGCGACTTGCCGCCGAGCTCGAGGTGCAGCGGGACGTGGTGCTTCGCGCACGCCTCCATGATCTTCGTGCCGGTCTCCGGCGAGCCGGTGAAGCTCATCCGCCGCACCTGCGGGTGCGACGGCAGCGCCGCGCCCGCCTCGCCGCCGTACCCGGTCACGACGTTGACGACGCCCGGCGGGATGCCGGCCTCGGCCGCCAGCTTCGCCAAGAACAGGCAGGCGAGCGGGGCGTCCTCGGCCGGTTTGACGACGATCGTGTTGCCCGCGCCGATGGCCGGGGCCACGTCATGTGCCATCAGGTGGGCGGGGGAGTTCCACGGGACGATGCTGCCCACGACGCCGTACGGCTCGCGCAGCGTCATGCCGAGCAGCCCGGGCCGCGCCGTCGGCAGCGTCTTGCCCGTGATCTTGTCCACCACGCCGGCCAGGTAGACGATCATCCGGGGCAGCCGGGACGGACCCCAGAACGGCCGCCCGACCTCCATCCGCTCGATGAGGTCGAGTTCCCGCTGGTGCTCGCCGATCAGCTCGGCCCAGCGATGCAGCAGGTCGGCCCGTTCCATCGGGTTGGTGTCGCGCCAGGCCGGGAACGCGTCGGCAGCGGCCTGGACGGCCACGTCGACGTCATCGGGAGTGCCGCGCGGCACGCGCAGCAGGACGTCCTGCGTGGCCGGGTTGATGACGTCGATCGTCTCGCCGCCGCGTCCCGCGACCCACTCACCGCCGATGTGGTGCCTCCCCTCGGGGACGAGGGCGCCGACGTCGAGGTCACGTGTGGCGGTGGCCGTCATGATTCTCCCCTTGTCATCCGGGTGGCCATGTGCTCGGCGATCATGACCACCGACAGGTGCAGGTTGGCCCGCGGGATGGTCGGCATGATCGAGGCGTCGATCACCCGCAGCCCTTCGATGCCGAGGACGCGGCAGTCCGGGTCGACCACGACCGTGTCGTCGTCCGGCGAGCCCATGCGGCAGGACCCGCACAGGTGCACCGTGTCGGTGATGATCTGGGGCAGGTCTTCCTTGGCGGGCAGCTCAGGCGTTCCGTCGAGGATCGCCCGCATCGCGCGGTGGTTCATGATCTCGGCGAGGCGGTCGACGGCGTCTTCCATCCGGACCAGGTCGCGCTTGTCGGTCAGCAGGCGTTGTTCGATCAGCGGGTCGACGGTCGGGTCGCGGGAGACGAGTGTGACCTGGCCGCGCGAGAAGACCTGCTCCTGCTGCGCGATCATCATGGCGGGCACGCGGACCGCGCCGGTATCGCGGTTGCCGGCGACGGTCCGCCCCCCGGCGTTGTTGGGCAGCAGCATCATGTCGTTGGCGCCCGCGCCGCCGAGCCCGGAGGAGTAGCGCAGGACGACATAGGTGACCCGATCCTCGAAGCCGTGGCAGGCGTCCTCCTTCACCGGCACCGGGACCAGGAGCATGGCGTGGTCCTGCAGGCCCTGCCCCACGGGGAGGTCGGCGACGACGTCGATGCCGTGCTCGGCGAGCGCGGCGGCCGGGCCGATCCCCGAGCGCATCAACAGCGCGGGGGAGTGCGCCGCCCCGCAGGCGACGATCACCTCGCCGTCCGCGGCGGTCTCCTCGACCTCGCCGGTGAGCAGCCGTACGCCGCGGGCCCGGGTGCCGGACATGACGATGCTGTCCACGTGCGTGTCGCCGCGGATGGTGAGGTTGGGCCGGCCGCGGGCCGGCTCCAGGTAGCCGTCGTTGGTCGAGACCCGCCAGCCGTCCTTGATGTTCATCGCGAACGGGCAGGCGCCGGTCGCGTCCGGGGCGTTGTGGTCGTCGGCCCACGGATGGCCGAGGTCGAGCACCGCGTCGCGGAAGGCGGTGTCGGTGCCGGCCCAGCCGGACTCGGGCTCACGGTAGATCGGGACCGGGCCGCCGGTGCCGTGATAGGGGGCGTCGGGGAAGTCGTGTTCGTCTTCGAGCTTGATGAAGGACGGCAGCACGTCCTGGAACGACCACCCGTCGGCGCCCCGCCGCGCCCATTCGTCGAAGTCGTCGGGTATTCCGCGGATCGCGCACAGCCCGTTGACCGTGGAGCTGCCGCCGAGCCCGCGGCCGCGCAGGTAGAGCATGGGCTCCTGTGCCGGGTTGCGCTGCGCCTTGAGCGCGGGCCAGAAGAAGTCCGGGTTGGTCTCCACCGTCATGTCGATGTTGCGGCGCTGGAAGGCCTTGGGCGTCTCGGCGGTGCGGAAGTCCGGCCCCGCCTCGAGCAGAAGGACGCGTACCGCTGGGTCTTCGGACAGTCTGGCGGCGAGCACGGCGCCGGCCGAGCCGGCGCCGACGATCACGTAGTCCCAGTTCACTTCCACCACCGGAGGTGAGGCCCAAGAGGCCTCGCCTCTCACGGCCGGACGAATATATGACATTATGCGCGACAGGCGTCACTCAATATCAACACCTAGCCCCCGGTCTCATGTCAAGCGTAGTGTCGCATGAGATGGTGCCGACGAGTGCGTGGAGGCTGATAGCCAGTGAAAACTCAGGCGGCGATCCTCCGTAAGCCCGGTTCTGCCTGGGAGATCGCGGAACTCGACCTCGATCCGCCGAAGGACGGCGAGGTCCTGATCCGCTTCGTGGCGGCCGGCCTGTGCCATTCCGACGAACACATCCGCGCGGGCGAGGCGCCGATCAGGACGCCTCTGGTCGGCGGGCACGAAGGCGCCGGCATCGTCGAGGACGTCGGCGCCGGCGTCACCAGGGTCGCCCCGGGCGACCACGTCGTCTGCTCCTTCGTCCCGGTCTGCGGCACGTGCCACTACTGCTCGACCGGGCGTCAGGGCATGTGCGAATGCGGCCTGAACCTCTCGGTCGGCTGCATGTCCGACGAAACGTTCCGCTTCCACGCCGGCGGCGAGGACCTCGGCGGGATGTGCGTCCTCGGCACGTTCTCGCAGTTCGCCGTGGTGAGCGAGTGGTCCTGCGTAAAGATCGACCCCGAGATGCCGCTGGACCTCGCCGCGCTGCTCGGCTGCGGCGTGCCCACCGGCTGGGGCTCGGCGGTGCGCGCGGCCGGCGTCCAGGCCGGCGACACGACGGTGATCTTCGGCACCGGCGGCGTCGGCATGAACGCCGTGCAGGGCGCCCGTCTCGCGGGCGCGCGGTACGTGGTGGCGGTCGACCCCGTCGAGTTCAAGCGCGAGAAGGCGCTGGAGTTGGGGGCGACGCACACGGCTGCCGACGCGGCGCGGGCCCAGGAACTGGTCGCCGAGCTCACCGACGGACGCCTGGCCGATCAGGCCGTCGTCACGGTCGGGGCGCTGACCGGCGAGGTCATCAAGCAGGCCACGGACATCATCGGGAAGGGCGGCGTGGTCATGCTCACCTCGGTGGGCAACTTCGCGGAGATGCGCATGGACATGTCTCCCGGCCCGCTGATCGGCCCGCAGCGCACGATCAAGGGCGCGCTGATGGGCTCGGTGAACCCGCTCTATGAGATCCCGCGGCTGATCGGCCTCTACCGGTCCGGCCACCTCAAGCTGCGTGAGCTGATCACCCGGCGCTACGCCCTGGACCAGATCAACGACGGCTTCCGCGACATGCTCGACGGAAAGAACGTTCGCGGCCTCCTCGTCCATGAGCACGATGGAAGGTAGGCCCAACGACAAGTGAGCCCGGCGTACGGCCAACGACGAAAGGGAGCCGGCGATGAAAACCGAAGGACTGCAGGCGATCCAGGCGTCGCTCGAGGCCGATGGCTATGTGATGGACGTCCGAGAGGACGGCGGGCGCGTCGACGTCAAGATCTCGGCGACCCCCGAGGCGTGCGAGGACTGCCTGGTGCCCAAGCCGCTGATGCGCGGCATCCTCGGCCAGGCGCTCGGCGTCGCCGAGGACTCCATCGACCTGACCTACCCGGTCGAGGCATCGTGAGAACCGGATATTTACGTGGAGATACGTGCACGTAGGGATCAATCTCGATAACCACGACGACTACCGATAGCGTCAGACATTCACGATAGGAGAGATAGCCATGGCACCCCGTACCGCTCCGCCGTTCCGCGCCGACCACGTCGGCAGCCTGCTGCGGCCCCAGCGGCTGCACCAGGCGCGGGACGACTTCGCCGCCGGCCGCATCAAGGCCGAGGACCTCCGCGCCGTCGAGGACGACGCGATCCGCGAGGTGGTGAAGGCACAGGAGAGCGCGGGCCTGCAGTCGGCCACCGACGGCGAGTTCCGCCGCGCCACCTGGCACATGGACTTCATCTACCAGCTCGGCGGCATCAGCTCGGCCGCCGACGAGGAGCTCGAGGTCCACTTCCACAACGCGGACGGCGACCTCGACTTCAAGAGCGCGGCCCTCAAGGTGAACGACAAGGTCCGCCTCAACGACACGATCTTCGGCGACCACTTCGCGTTCCTGAAGGACGTGACGACCACCGCCACGCCCAAGCTCACGATCCCGTCGCCGAACATGGTCCACTACCGCGGCGGGGCGGCGTTCATCGATCCCAGCGTCTACCCCGACGTCGAGGAGTTCTGGAGCGACCTCGCCGCCGCCTACGCCGAGCAGGTCCGCCGGGTCTACGACCTCGGCTGCCGGTACCTCCAGTTCGACGACACGAGCCTGGCCTACCTCAACGACCCCGACCAGCGCCGGCTGATGGCCGAGCGCGGCAACGACGCCGACCACCTCCACCTGCGCTACATCAAGGAGATCAACGCGGCGCTGGCCGGCAAGCCCGCCGACCTGGCCGTCACCACGCACATGTGCCGCGGCAACTTCCAGTCGTCGTGGGTGGCCGCCGGCGGCTACGACTTCGTGGCCGAGGCGCTGTTCGGCGAACTGGCCGTCGACGGCTTCTTCTGCGAGTGGGACGACGAGCGCTCCGGCGGCTTCGAGCCGCTGCGGTTCGTGCCGAAGGGCAAGCAGGTCGTGCTCGGCCTGGTGACCACCAAGCGCGGCGAGCTCGAGAGCAAGGACGACCTCAAGCGCCGCATCGAGGACGCCGCCCGGTTCGTCGACATCGAGCAGCTGTGCCTGTCGCCGCAGTGCGGCTTCTCCTCCACCGTGGAGGGCAACAAGCTGACCTACGACGACCAGATGGCGAAGCTTCAGCTCATCGTCGAGACCGCGCAGGAAGTCTGGGGATAGCATTCCGCCAGCAATAGCGATCAAGCCGGTGTCGCCGCCTCGTGCGGACACCCGCGGATGCACATATCCATCATGAATACAGGTACGAGCGACTTAACATTTGTCACGTATCGGGACGTGCCGGCGAAGGGTGGTTCGCGGCCGGGACGTCCCGCCGCGACGCATGCGGATTTTCGCGTGTCCGCCCGCCGCCCGGCCCCGCGGCCGGTGCGGCGGGTGACCCGCCGCGGGGCGCGATCGGCCATCGCGGACCGTGCGGACTCGTGGCCGGGCACACCCTGCCCGCTGTTGGCGGAGGTCCAAGAACAATGACGTACCGAACGAACGCTGAACTCGCGCGGCCGAGGGTCGCCCTGGCCGTCGCGGCGGCGGCGATCCTGGTCGCCGCCGGCTGCGGCGGGGGCGACGACTCCGCCAAGCCCTCCGGCGGCACGCAGGGCAGCGCCCCGCCGGCGGCGGCGCAGCCCCCGGTCAAGCGGCAAGACACCCCCATCACCGACTACCTCGCCTACGTCGGCGGCACGTCCGGCGCGGCCGACTCCGGCAAGTCCCCGATCGCGATCGGCTGGGTGAACTCCCAGGGCGGGCAGAACCAGATCCCCGAGGCCACGCTGGGTGCCCAGGCCGCGGTGAAGTACGTCAACGCCGAGCTCGGCGGCGTCGACGGCCACCCGGTGACGTTGAAGACGTGTTTCATCGCCTCCGCCGAGGAGGAGGGCCAAAAGTGCGGCCAGCAGCTCCTCAACGACAAGTCGGTCTCGATCATCGACTACGGCGCCGTCGTCACCGGCAACCAGTCTCTAGAGGCCACCGTGGCCGGCAAGAAGCCGATCATGGTGGGGGTCTCCGCGGCGCCCGCCGACTCGACGGCCAAGAACACCTACATCCTCTACGGCGACCAGACGCACGTGCTCGCGCCCTGGGGCACGTACGCACGTGACTTCGTGCGCGCCAAGACCGCGGCGGTCGTCTTCCCCAGCCAGGCGGGCGCCAACAGCGCGGCCGCCGCGGCGAAGAAGGGCCTCGAGGACGCCGGGGTCAAGGTGAAGTCGGTCGGATACGACACCAACGCCACCGACCTGCTCGGGCCGCTCACCGCGGCGGGCGGGCAGGAGGCCGACGTCGTGGTGCCGATGACCGACGCGGCAGGCTGCGTCAACCTCGCCAAGGCGCTCAAGCAGATCGCGAGCGACAAGCCGGTCGTCTCCAACCCGCTGTGCCTGTCTCCTCAGGTGGCCCAGGGCCTGGGCGACCTGCCGGTGGGCTGGGTGTTCGGCATCGCGCAGATCCTGCCCGGCGACGCCACGCAGCCCGACGCCAAGGCCTACGTCGGCACGTCCACCAAGTACGGGCTCAAGCCCGCCGACACCGCCAACCCCTACGCGGCGCTCGGCTGGGACTCCGTGCTCACCACCGTTAAGCTGATGAACAAGGTCGGCGCGGACAAGATCACGCCCGAGGCGATGAGCGCCCAGCTCAAGGCCTTCAAAGGCCCGCTGATCATGGGCGCGCCGTCGGTGTCGTGCGGCAAGTACCCCGACGCCCCCGCGGTCTGCAACGACCAGACGACCTTCTATAAGTACCTCGGCAAAGGCAAGTTCCAGCAGGTCTCGAACTGGCTGACGCCGCCCAGGTGAAAGGGGAGAGGACGCGGCCCGGTGGGTGACTCGACCGGCGAGTGAACGGAGACCCCGATGGACGTGGTTCTGCTCTTCGCGCTGCTCGGTCTCGGCACCGGGGCGCTGATCGCCGGCATCGCGCTCGGCGTGGTGTTGACCTATCGCGGGTCGGGGATCATCAACCTCGCCACCGGCGCGGTGGCGATGGTGGCGGGCTACGCCTTCTGGGCGCTCAAGACCGGCTTTTTCCACTTCCGGCTCGGGTCGGCCCCGGCGATGGCGATCGCGCTGCTCGTCGCCGTGCTGGTCGGGGTGCTGACCGAGGTGCTGGCGTTCCGGCCGCTGCGCACCGCCTCGCCGCTGGCGAAGCTGGCCGCCTCGCTCGGCGTGCTGCTGACCGCGCAGGCGGCGATGGTGCTCGGGTTCGGCACGAACGCCAAACCCGAGCCGTCGGTCCTGCCGGACAGCACGGTCGCCGTGCTCGGCGCCACCGTGCCGGTGAACAGGTTCATCCTGGCCGGCCTCGTCGTCGTCATCGCGCTGGTGCTGGCCGCCGCGTACCGGTGGAGTCGCTTCGGGCTGGCCACCAGGGCGGCGGCGGAGAACGAGAGCGCGGCGATGCTGGCCGGGCTGTCGCCCAACCTGCTGTCGATGAGCAACACGGTGCTGGCCAGCCTCGTCGCCGGGCTGCTCGGCGTGCTCGCCGCGCCGCTGATCCAGCTCGACTCCACGACGCTGCCGCTGCAGATCGTGCCGGCGCTGGCGGCGGCGCTGTTCGCCCGCTTCACCTCGTTCGGCATCGCGTGCGCGGCCGGGTTGCTCATCGGGATCGCGCAGTCGCTGATGTACTACGCGTCCACGCAGAGCTGGTTCCCGACCGACCACGGGGTCGCGCTGCCGGGCATGCAGCAGCTGCTGGTGTTTGTGATCATCGTCATCGCGATGTTCTGGCGCGGCGCCCGCCTGCCCGGGCGCGGCGAGCTCATCGAAAAGCGGCTGCCGGTCGTGCCGGTGCCCGAGCGGCTGACGCGCACCGCGCTGCTCGCGGCGGTCGCCTGCGCGGCCGCGCTCATCGTCTTCCCGTACGACTTCCGCCAGGCGCTGACCAACGCGCTCATCGGCGCGATCATCCTGATGTCGTACATCGTGATCACGGGGTACGTGGGGCAGCTGTCGCTGGTGCAGCTCGCGCTGTCCGGCGTGTCCGGCTTCGTGCTCTCCCACATGATCACCGACGCGGGCATCGGGTTCCCGCTCGGCCCGATCGTGGCGGTGGCGGTCGCGACCTTGCTCGGCATCGTCACCGGGGTCTCGGCGCTGCGGGTCAGAGGGGTCAGCCTCGCCGTGGTGACGCTGGCCGCCGCGGTCGC
Source organism: Streptosporangiaceae bacterium (assembly GCA_035765195.1). Lineage (GTDB taxonomy): Bacteria > Actinomycetota > Actinomycetes > Streptosporangiales > Streptosporangiaceae > CALAED01. Next base: position 190,645 of record DASTYC010000026.1, on the reverse strand, counting down.
GATGGAGCAGTTCATCTTCGTCAACTCCACGTGGGGCGGCGGCTCGGGCGGCTCGCCGGTGCCCGCGCCGCACCTGTTCGGCCTCGACCTGGGGCCGACCGCCTCGTTCAAGGGGGTCGACGGCAATCCGCCGAGCCCGGTCTTCGGCCTCGTCGTTCTCGTGGTGACGGTCGCCGTCGGCCTGTTCGTGGCGAACCTGCGCCGCACCAACCTCGGCCGGCGCATGATCGCGGTGCGCGCCAACGAGCGCGCGGCCGCGGCGGCCGGCGTGCACGTGCGCAACGTCAAGCTCACCGCGTTCGCGCTCAGCTCGGCCATCGCGGGAATCGCCGGAGTGCTGTACGGCTACAACTTCGGCTCGGTCAGCGCCACCCGCTTCAGCGCGCTGATGGCCCTCGGCCTGATCGCGTTCGCCTACATCGGCGGCATCACCATGGTCTCCGGCGCGGTGTTCGCCGGGATGATCTCGACCGAGGCGCTGTTCCCGCACGCGCTGGAGAAGTGGTTCGGGATCTCCGGCAACTGGGCGCTGCTCGTCGGCGGCCTGGCGTTGATCCTCACCCTGCGGATCCATCCCGAAGGCGTCGCCGGCGCCGGCTACGCGCGCAGACAGCGTAAGAAGCGCGAGAAACGCGAGAAACGCGCCGCCGACGGACCGGATCGCCCCACGACCGACGCCGCGGCGTCAACGGGTGGTACCGGCGGCGCCGCGGACGCTCCGGAGAGCTCGGCCGGTTCGGAGGTCAAGCGATGACCACCACGGACGCGGTGCTGCGCGCCAGCGGGATCTCGGTCGCCTTCGGGGGCGTCCGGGCGCTGTCCGACGTCGATCTCGAGGTCGGACCCGGCAGGCTCGTCGGGCTGATCGGGCCGAACGGCGCCGGCAAGACGACGTTCATCGACGCGATCAGCGGGTTCGTGCGCTGCCGCGGACGCGTGGAGCTCGCCGGGCGGGACCTGTCCACCGCGCCGCCGCACGCGCGCGCCCGCCGCGGCCTCGCCCGGACGTGGCAGAGCGTCGAGCTGTTCGACGACCTGACCGTCCGCGAGAACCTCGCCGTCGCCACCGCGCACCGGCAGCCGCTGTGGGCCGGGATCAAGGAGACGGTGTCGCGGTCGGCGTCCGCGACGCCGGCGCTCGACGACGCGCTGGCGCTGCTCGGCCTCGAAGGGGACGCCGACAGGTTGGCCACCGACCTGCCCCAGGGCAAGCGCAAGCTGGTCGGGGTGGCCAGGGCGCTGGCCGCGCGGCCGCGGCTGCTGTGCCTGGACGAGCCGGCGGCCGGGCTCGACGTCGCGGAGAGCGCCGACCTGGGCCGGCACCTGCGGGCCGTGGTCGACGCCGGCACCGCCACGCTGCTCGTCGATCACGACATGGGGCTGGTGCTGTCGGTGTGCGACCACGTGGTGGTGCTCAACTTCGGCGAGGTCATCGCGCAGGGCCCGCCCGACGTGGTGCGCGGCGACCCCGGCGTCGTGGCGGCGTACCTGGGCAGCGCCGCCGCCGAGGTCGTCGAGGAGGCGCGATGAACGCGAGCGAGCGTGCCGCGCCCGCCCGGGCCACCGCCACGGTGCTCGATGTGGCGGGGCTGACCGCCGGCTATGAGCATGCGCCGGTCGTGCGCGAGCTCGACCTGACCGTTGGGGCGGGCGAGGTGGTCGCGCTGCTCGGGGCCAACGGCGCGGGAAAGACGACGACGCTGCGGACGATCTCCGGCATCGTGCGCCCGATGGCCGGACGGATCACGTTTGACGGCGCCGACCTCGCTGCGGTCTCGCCGAGCGCGCGGGCCCGCAGGGGGATCGCGCACGTGCCGGAGGGACGCGGCATCTTCTTCGGGCTGACGGTCGCCGAGCATTTCCGGCTCGGGCATCCCCGCGAGCGGCTCGACCAGGACCTGGCCTACGAGTATTTTCCGCTGCTGCGCAAGCTGCGGGGACGGCGAGCCGGCCTGCTGTCCGGCGGCGAGCAGCAGATGCTCGCGGTGGGCCGGGCGCTGGCGAGGCGGCCCCGGCTGCTGCTGCTCGACGAGCTCACGCTGGGCCTGGCGCCGGTGATCGTCGAAGGCCTGCTCCCGGTCGTACGGCGATACGCCCTCGACTCGGGCTGCGGGGTGCTGCTGGTCGAGCAGCAGGTGCAGCTCGCCCTGGAGTTCGCCGACCGCGGCTACGTGCTCGCGCACGGGAAGATCGTCATCGACCGGCCCGCCGCCGAGCTGCGCCGCGACCGGGAACTGCTCATCGCGAGCTATCTGGGCGCGCGGACCGCGACCGGTTCATCCGGCGGGGGCGGCACGAACAAGCCGTCCGATCCAGCCGGTCAGATCGGTCAGATCGGTTCGACCGATTCGACCGGCTGAACCGGGTCGATCCCGGCTAATGTGCTCTCAACCGCCGATGTATGACATCTACCCAAAAAGCGGCGACCCTGGTCAGCGGCCACGTGTCATGGGTGAAATTCACACATATCCGTGAGCGATTCATGCAACCATCATGAGGAACTCATGAGCAGCTAGTGAGGACAGTCACTAGCTCCGCCTGGCGCATCTTGTAAGTCTCGGGTTGCACCCAGCCCCCGTGCCGGAGGTAGCCTCCCGCCTTCGCGGTGACCCGCCCGCGCCCAGAGTGAACCCTTCCGGCGAGCAGCAACACAAAAGGACTCGTCGTGCACATGCGGTATGAGCTCTATTGCCTTGCCGACCCGCTCTTTTACGACTCCCCGGTGGGCCCGCGGACCGAGAGCGTCGGCTACGAGGTAACCGGCCGCCCCGCGCCGCCGGGCTGGCGCCGCATCACGCGAGGCGACTGGGTGGCGCTGGCACCCTGCGACGACCTCGGTTCCCCGCACGGGCCGCCGCCGCGGCAGGGATGGAAGATCCACGTTTCGGCCACCCTCGACACCGCCGAGGAGACCCTTCAGGAGGTGTGGGACTACTGCGTCCCACGCCTCGTTTCTTTCAAGTTCCTGCGTGCGCCGCATGTGCTGCATACGCGCAACGCGAAGTACGCCTGCAGGGAGTCGAGCGGCAAGCTGGTCACGATCTATCCGGAGGACGAGGCGCGGCTGGCGACCATCTTGACCGAATTGGACAGGGTGCTCGGCGGCCGTCCCGGGCCGTACCTGCTCGGGGGCCTGCGCTGGGCGGACGGACCGCTGTATGTCCGGTACGGCGGTTTCGTGCCGCGCTATGGCCTGTTCGACCGCGGGGTCTGGGAACCCGCGATCGAGGACCCCGACGGACGCCTGGTGCCCGATCGGCAGACGGAGTCGTTCTCACCGCCTCCCTGGGTGCGGTTGCCGGCAGTGCTCGAGCCCCACCTCGAGACCGGCCGCTTCCCCACGACGACGCCGATGCCGCCCTTCCTGGTGGAGCGCGTGCTGCACCTGTCCAACGGCGGCGGCGTCTACGCGGCCAGGGATACGCGGAGCGGCGAAGCCGTCGTCGTCAAGGAGGCGCGACCGCACGCGGGGCTCACGCTGGACGCGGCGGACGCGGTGGCGCGGCTGGCGCACGAACGGTCGATCATGGAGTCGCTCACGGGTCTCGCCGCGGTGCCGGCCGTACGGGGGTACTTCACGGTCGGGCAGCGCACCTACCTGGTGCGGGACTTCGTCGAGGGCGTGACGCTCGATGAGCGGCTCCGCGAGCGCTACCCGCTGAGCGACCCGACGGCCGGCGCGGAGCAGGCCACCGAGTACACCAAGTGGGCGCTGCGCATGTACGGGAGGGTCGAGGAGGCGGTGACGGAGGTGCACCGGCGGGGTGTGGTGTTCGGCGACCTCCATCCGTTCAACGTCATCGTGCGGCCCGACGACAGCGTCGCGCTGGTCGACTTCGAGGCCGCGGCCCACGTGGGCGAGCCCGGCGCACCCGATCTGGCGCACCCGGGCTTCGCCGCGCCACAGGACCGGACGGGATTCGAGCGGGACCGGTACGCCCTGGCCTGCTTGCGGCTCGCCGTGTTTCTTCCCCTCACCAGCATGCTGGTGCTGCAGCGGAGCAAGGCGGCGCACTTCGCCGAGATCATCGCCGCCCACTTCCCCGTCCCGGCCGGTTTCCTCGATGAGGCGGTCGCGCAGATCCACCCGGCGGACGCCGCCGCGCCCGGGCCGGCCGGCGGCGGACATCCGACGCTGGTGCCCGACGCGGCCGGCTGGGAGCGCGCCCGCGCGTCACTGACCGCGGCGATCCTGGCCAGCGCCACGCCGGACCGCGCCGACCGGCTCTTTCCCGGAGATATCGAGCATTTCCGTACTGGGGGCCTCAACATCGCCTACGGGGCGGCGGGCGTGCTCTACGCGCTCGACGCGACCGGCGCCGGCCGCTACCCGGCGTTCGAAAGCTGGCTGGCGCGGCAGGCGCTCAGCCCGCCGGAAGACGCCCGGCTCGGCTTCTACGACGGCCTGCATGGCGTCGCGTACGTGCTGGAACACCTGTGCCGGCGCGACGAGGCAATGAAGATCATCGAGGCCTGCATGGGCAGGGAGTGGGAGCAACTCGGCCTCGACCTGGGGAGCGGGCTGTCCGGGATCGCGCTGAACCTTCGCCACCTCGCCCGTCAGGTCGGCGAGCCGGTCCTGTACGACGCCGCCGTGCGGGCGGCGGACATGGTCGCCGACCGACTCGGTGCCGAGGACGACATGGCCGACGCCGACGGGGCGGGCCATCCGTACGCCGGGCTCTTCGACGGGTCATCGGGCCCCGCCTTGCTGTTCATCCGGATGTTCGAAGACAGCGGCGACCCGGGATGGCTCGACCGCGCCGCCGAAGCGCTCGGCCAGGATCTGCGGCGCTGCGTGGCCGGACCGGACGGGACGACGCTGTATGTCAACGAGGGCACGCGGACGGTGCCCTACCTCAACCGCGGCTCCGCCGGCATCGCCGTCGTCCTCGACGAGTACCTCGCCCACCGGGTGGACGAGCGGTTCAGCGCGGCCAGTGCGGCGATCAGGCGCGGGGTGCGGCTCCCGTTCGTGACGCAGCCCGGGCTGTTCAACGGGCGGGCCGGGATCATCGCCTATCTGGCCGGTCGCTACCAGCCGGGCCGCGCCTGGGCCGACCGCGATGTGTCGCTGCAGGTACGGAACCTGGCCTGGCACGCGCTGTCGTACCGGGGACATCTCGCCTTCCCCGGCGATCATCTGTATCGGCTGTCGATGGACCTGGCGACGGGCGCGGCGGGCGTCCTCCTCGCGCTGGGCGCGGCGCTGCACGACGACCCCGTCGCGCTGCCGCTACTGGAACGGGACTCCGCGCGGCCGAGATAGGCGGAGATATCAGGCGGGGCAGATCACAACCACCCCGCCTCGCCGGCGATCCGGATCGCGTCGACCCGGTTGCGCGCGCCGGTCTTGTTGATGATCCGCGTCAGATGGTTGCGAACCGTGCCCACGGTCAGGCAGAGATCGTCGGCGATGTCGTTCGGCGGCGCACCCTGGGCGGCCATCCGCAGCACCTCGAGCTCGCGCGGGGTGAGCGGGGTGTCGGGCACGTCGAGGGCGGCGAAGGCGAGGTCGGGATCGACCACGCGCTGCCCCTTGGCGACCTGCCGGATCGCGTTGGCCATGTGCTTGGGCGGCGCCGCGTGCAGCACGAGGCCGTACGCCCGCGCCGCCACGACCCGCCGCAGGTCGCCCGCGCGCGGGTGGGACGCCATGATCAGCGTTCGGCAGCTGGGGAGCCGCTCGTGCAGTTGGCGGGCCGCCGTGTAGCCGTCGGTTCCCGGCAGACTGCTGTCGATCAGGGCGATGTCGGGGAGCCGGGTCACGGCCACCGGCACGACTTGATCGCCACGTTCCGCCTCCGCGATGACCTCGATGTCCGCCTCGTGGGAGAGCAGCGCGACCAGCCCGCCCCGGAGCAGGGGCATGTGTTCGGCGATCATGATGCGTATCGAAGCAGCGCTACTCATCCCGTCTCCGTATGCCAGAGCCACGAGCCAGCCATTCCCAGATGGACGGCTTCCATGCAGGACTTCGATTACGCTCAACTAACGTCTCTATGGTTCTATTTAACACAGTGTGTACACCGATCGTCAAATGACTCGCAAACTCGAAACTGATTCGAAGTGCGATGACATGATGTAGGCAGGCGCCTGCGTAATGTGTGTGTTTAGCTCGGCGGAGCCGAGGGTAGCAGCCACCCCTCCTCATGTGCGATCCGAATGGCGTCGAGCCGGTTACGCGTGCCCGTCTTTGAGATGGCGCTCGAGATGTGATTGCGGACGGTTCCCGGCGAGAGCCCGAGGCGGTCGGCGATCTCCGCGGTGGAGAATCCCTCGGCGGCGATCCGGAGCACGTCGGCCTCCCGCCGGGTGAGCGGGTTTCCCGCCAGCCGCGATGTTTCGTGATCGAGAGTCGGGTCCACGACGCGTTGGCCCCGGGCCACGCGCCGCAGCGCCGTGAGGATGAGTTCGGGCGGTGCGGTCTTGCGGATGACGCCCTGCGCGAACCGGGCGGCGGCGCGTAGCTCCGAGCCGTGCCCCAGCCGGTCGAACAGCACCACGATGTGGCAGTCGGGGAGGGCGTCGCGCAGGCGGGGGAGGGTCGCGTGGCTGCCTGCCATGTCGATGTCGATCACGGCGACATCGGGTTGGAGCACGCGTGCCACAGGCTCGATGAGGTCACTGCTCTGCAGTTGTGCGATGACTTCTATATCGGTCGGCCTGGCAAGCAACGCGACCAATCCTGCGCGAAGCAGGCGTACATCTTCGCAAATTAGCGTACGGATCAAGGTCTCTTGCCTCTCTGTTCACTCACCGCGTGTGAAATACGCCTGTTTCGAGGCGCGTAGGGGTTTCAGTGCGGCTGGTGTGTTAAGAGGCCCAGCGGCCACGAACTCCGAATGAAATTCATTTCACGCGGAGTAGCGTCCAGCAATCGGCCGCGGGCAGACCGCGATCAATCGGGCGAGTAAGCGGGCTCGTCCGCCGCGGTGCGGACGACGGGGGTGACGACGACCCTGGCCGGCACGAACGTGTCGGGGACGTGTGCCTGCCAGGAGCGGGGGGTGTCGCTGGCGCCGTCGTGGTGCGACGAGGTGGGCAGTGTTCCGGTCGAGCCGCCGGACGCGGGGAAGTGCGGTGCGCCCGGCGAGAACGGGCCGTTGCTCTGCCCACTCATGTGCGCGTGCGGTACGTCCGGGGATCGTGGCGGCTGCGGCCACTGTCCGCACAGGACGCGGGTCGAGGAGGCGCGTGGCCCGGCCCCGAGCGGGCGGTCGTCGACAGGTGCTGCCGGCGGGTTGGCGAGCTGCTGTTCGATGGACCCCCCCGTGGCGACATGGCCAGAGCCGGTCGGCGGGGCGATCGCCGGCCAGGAGCCGGCGGTGGTCGGCGCCCTGATCGGCTGACAGGTGACCGGGGCGGTCACCGCCGGGAGCAGCGCTGTGATGATGGGTGCCGCCCCGGCCACGGCGCCCGGCAAGGTGAGCCGGCCGATCGGCTCGAGGAGACCCGCCACCGGCCTGAGCAGGTCGATCACTCGTGGAATCAGCTGCCTGGTGAAGCGGGTGAGCTGACCGAGCACCGCCGTGAACGGCGCGGTCAGGGCGCGCAGCACCTCTGTGCTCAAGGGCGCCGTGAGCAGGGTGCCGAGCGGACCGGTGAGGACCCCGGCCGGGCCGGTGACCATCGCGGCCACGGCGCCGACGGCGCCGATCGGCTGCCGGGCGGTGCCGGTCACGGACTCGACGACGCCGGTCAGCGGGCCGGGCAAGCCCGGAAGATCCTCGAAGACCGCAAGCGGATCGAGGGGCGCGTCTGGGCCGAGCGTCCGCTCGGGACCGCTCCCCGAGGCGGGGCCCCATGCCGACGGCTCCCCATACCCTGGTGGACCGGCCGTCGAGCCCGGCCAGAGTACTAAGGGAGCCGTGGGAAGGAGCCCGAGCGCGGGCGGCACGCCTGTGCCGAGTCCGGGAAGAGCGCCAAGCCGAGCGAGAACGCCGAGCCCCGGAAGCGGACCGAGTGCGGGCGGCGGCTGCCCCGCCGCGGCGGGATCGAAACCGGGGACGCGCGCGGCACCGGGCACACTGGGCGGGCCGAGCGCCGATGCCACGGGGGAGGGCACAGAAGCGGGGCCGACCGCCGACGGCAGGTCGAGCCCGGGAGACAGGCCGCGGCCCGGCGACGCGTGCGACGCGGGGGCGGCGACGTGCGACGACGCGGCGTGGCGCGCCGAGGGAGCGGTGAGAACGGGCGGCGTCAGGCCGGCGAGCCCGCCGGCCTGGGCTTTGCGCGGCGCCGTCGTGCGGGTGCCCGCGCGCGGACGGACCGCGGCCGAGACCGTGTCGGCGGCGGCCGGCGCGCGGCGGACGGCCGGCCGGGCGCCCCCAGAGATGCTCCGCGCGACGTCGCCGAGGGATACCGATGTGGTGCGCGCCGGGCGAGTCGACGATCGGCGCGACGTCGCGGCCGCCTGCGTCGCGGCGGCGGTGCGCACGGAGTCGGCGGCAGCGCGGGACGAGGGAGACGAGGGAGCGGACGGGATCGATGAGGTCGACGGCCGCGACGCGTCGGCCGCGTGCGCCGACTGCACGCCGCTGATCAGCCACCCGCAGAAGAGCAGCCCGCCCAAAACGAGGAAGCGCCGAAGGCATCTGGCGATGGTTCGCGACGAACGCGCGGGTCGCGGAGCACGAGGTGGACGCGGGTCCGCCAGGCCCCATAGGCCCAGGCCGCGCATCGGCACTTGACGTGCCCCCACCCGGTCCGGCTCACGCCGCACGCGATCTCCTCAACGAGCCTCCGCGACCAACGCCTTGCCCCCGATTGTCGTCCGCGGCGGGTTGGACAACAAGTCCAGGAGGGCTAGTTGGTAGTTCCCTGAAACCGGCTTGTTACTCATCTGGTACGGCTGATCCTTGGTTGACACCCGGGAACCGCCCGCTCACCTGCGAAAATCCGCGTTCGTTTGTGCCGGACCACAAGAGATCGGCCGACAGGCTTGTGTCTGCAGGCGATGATTCGGGGACTTGGCGTCGGCCACAGTGGTAATCGTGCGTACTCATGTCGCGTCTCCAGGACGCTTGCGAAGTCAACGGGCGGAACGCTCGTTCGACGACCGTTACCGCGATATAGGGCGGCTGTTGATCACCTGCCCCGACCGCCCGGGAATCGTGGCCGCGGTCTCGCGCTTCCTGTACGAGAGCGGCGCCAACATCCTCGAATCCCAGCAGTACTCGACCGACCCCTTCGGGGGGACGTTCTTTGTGCGCATCGAGTTCCATCGGGACGGCCTGACCGAGCACTTCGACGAGATGAGGACGGCTTTCGGGGAGCTGTCGGACGCGTTTTCCATGCGCTGGAAGATGACCCGCGCAGGGGAGTTGAAGCGCATGGCGATCTTCGTCTCGAAGGCGGATCATGTGCTTCAGGAGCTGCTGTGGCGGGTCCATTCCGATGAACTCAACACCGATATCAAGATGGTGATCTCCAACCATCGCGATCTCGAAGACTCGGTCACGTCCTGGGGGATTCCCTTCCACCACGTCCCGGTGACAAAAGACAACAAATCCGCGGCCGAGGAGGCGCAGCTGAAGCTGATCGCCGGCGAGGTCGACCTCGTTGTGCTGGCACGCTACATGCAGATCCTTTCACCCGGGTTCCTGACCGAGTTCACCGATCCGATCATCAATATTCATCACAGTTTCCTGCCGGCCTTCAAGGGCGCGAACCCCTACCGTGCCGCCCATGAACGCGGCGTGAAACTGATCGGGGCGACGGCCCACTATGTGACCGCCGAACTGGACGCCGGGCCGATCATCGAGCAGGACATCGTGCGAGTCGATCATCGCCAGTCGGTCGAGGATCTGCGCCGGATGGGCCGGCATGTGGAGCGTGCGGTCCTCGCCAGGGCGGTGGCCTGGCACCTCGACGACCGAGTGATCGTGCACCAGAACAAGACGATCGTCTTCGCCTGAAGACGCCGAAGACTCGAAGACTCGAAAGAACGCCGGAAGCGGAAAGGGGTGGTTGACGTGACGCAGGCGATCCAGACCCGGGAAAGCGGCCGGGACGAAGCGGCGCCACCGCGCGAGCAGCCGCGTCCGCACCACCCGCGGCCGTCCGCCCGCTCGATGTATCGCATGCAGCGTCTGCTCCGGCCGAACGCCTTCTATCGCGTGCTCGCCGCCGGACTCGAGTCGTTTCCGCGGCTGCGCGCGCTGTTCACGCGGGCCGAGGAGCGAGTCAAGACCGATCTGTTCGGGTGCTCCATGTGCGGCCAGTGTGCGCTTCCCGTCACCGGGTACACGTGTCCGATGAGCTGCCCCAAGCAGATGCGCAACGGTCCGTGCGGCGGCGTCGGGGCGGACGGTGCCTGCGAGGTCTACCCGGAGCTGCGCTGTGTGTGGCTGGAGGCCTACGAGCGCGCGGACAGCCAGCGGCGGGCGGCCGACCTGAACCGCTTGCAGCGCCCCATCGACCAGCGCGTCTGGGGGCAGAGCTCGTGGATCAACTACTGGCAGGGCCGCGATGAGGACCTGTGGACCGCCCCCGAGGCCGTCGCCGTACGGCCCGGCCTGCATCCCGTGTCGGGCGAGGGACGAGGCGATGAGCAAGGCCATGACGAAGGCCATGACGATGGTGCCGGCGATGGTGCCGGCGACGGTGACGGTGACGGCGACGGGCAGGTGCGTCGATGAGTTCGAGGCTGCGTAAACGCCTGGAGTCCGGTGGTTTCGCGGTGACCGCCGAGATCGGGCCGCCGCGCGGCGCGGATCTGGCCGCCGTGCGGAACAAGGTCGAGATCCTGCGCGGCTGGGTGGACGCGGTGAACATCACCGACAACCAGGGTTCGCACGTACGGCTGTCCAGCTGGGCGGGCAGCCTGGCCGCCATGGCCGCGGGCGTCGAGCCGGTCATGCAGATGACGTGCCGCGACCGCAACCGCATCGCGCTGCAGTCCGACCTGCTGTCCGCATCCGCCATGGGGATCCCGAATGTGCTGCTGATGACCGGCGACCATCCCAAGCTGGGCGATCACGCCGAGGCCAAGCCGGTCTTCGATCTGGACAGCATCCAGCTCACCTGGACCGCCAGGACCATGCGGGACGAGCGCAAACTGCTGTCCGGCCGCGAACTGGACCCGGCGCCCGACTGGTTCATCGGCGCGGTGGAGAACCCCTTCGCGCCGCCCGAGGGCTTCCGCGCGCAGCGACTCGCCAAGAAGGTCGCGGCGGGCGCGGAGTTCGTCCAGACCCAGTTCGTGTTCGACGTTCCGGGCTTCGCGCGCTGGATGGAGCAGGTGATCGACCTCGGCCTCACGGAGCGCTGCTTTGTCATCGCCGGCGTGGGGCCGATCCGGACGCTGCGGGCGCTCGACCACATGCGCAACAACGTGCCGGGCCTGCACATCCCCGACGAGGTCGACCGGCGGCTGCGCGGTGTCCCCGCCGACCGGGTCGCGGCCGAGGGGATGCGGCTGGCCGCCGAGATCGTCCAGATGCTCCGGGAGGTCCCCGGGGTATCGGGCGTCCACGTCATGGCCATCGGGTACGAGCGCGGCATCCCGGAGATCTTGGAGGAGGCCGGTGTCGGCGCGCGCGGCGACGTCGGCGCCGCGGATGCGGATGCCGCGGACGCCGCGGACGCCGCGGACGCCGGTGGACCGGGGAGGGACCATGCGAATTGACGTACGCGCGGTGAAGCGGCTACGCGAGTCGGTCGACGCGCCCGCCGTCTTCGGACCGATCGTCGAGACCCTTGGCGCGTCGTCGGCCGACCTGTCGCGGCTGCGCGTGGTGTGCGACTGGATCCAGTACCGCAAGAACTTCCGCGAGGTCGTCGACTATCGCCCGGTGCTCGGCGCGTGGCCGGGCCGGCAGGAGGACAGCGGCCTGGAGATCGCCGTCGACCTGCGCCGCTGCCCCGACGTCGATCTGGCGGCCCGCACCAAGGAGGTGCTGGAGGAGGCCGGCCGGCACGCGGGCGCGGACGCCGTCGCCGACACCGCCGCCGAGCCCGGGGTCGAGCAGTCGGCCGACGGCGACCGGATCACGCTGGAGGACTGGGTCCCCGGCCGCGACAGCTGCATCTGGCGGTTCAACGCGCTCTACTGGCAGGCGCTGTCGCAGTGGGAGAAGGCCACCGGACGCGAGTACGAGCAGGCGCTGCCCGGCGGTGAAAGCGACGCCCGCAACCAGGAGGCCGTACGGGAGCTGATCCTGGAGCTGTTCAAGGTCTGGGACGACCTGGACGCGCGGCAGGCGCTGCCCGAGGAGCTGTACATCGTCGAGCTCGGCGTCGGCAACGGCAACCAGGCCCGCACCTGGCTCGACGCGTTCGCCGAACTGGACGTCGCCCGCGGCCGCGACTACTACCACCGGCTGCACTACCTGATGGGCGACTACTCGCCGCACGTGCTGGAACGGGCCAGGAAGGCGGTCGCCCACCACGGCGACCGGGTCAACGCGCTGGTGCTGGACGCGGTGCACCCGGCCCACACGCTCGGCTTCCTCGCCGGCAAGGCGTTCCTCGTCTACATCTCCAACCTCTACGACAACCTCCCGTCCGACGAGGTGGCCTGCATCGACGGCCGGATGTATCAGGTGGAGGTCCGCGCGTACCTGCGCGCCGCCGCCGCCCGCCAGATCGCGGAGACCTATGGCGTCGCGCTGGACCAGCTCGGCACGGTGATCGACCGGCTGCTGCGGCTGGGGCCGGAGCTGCTGAGCGTGTCGCTGCCCGACCGTTTCCCCGATCCCGAACGGGCCGTCGGGTTCTGGCGGGACGTGTGGGAGGCGCTGCGGCTGCAGGAGCGCTACGTGCCGATGGCCGGGCTCGACCTCTACCAGATCTCGCCGTCGCTGAGCGGGGAGATCCTCCGTCCGGTCCTGGAGGCCGCGGGCGACCTTCGCATGCACGTCAACAACGGCACGCTGAGCAGCTTCGCCGACACGCTGCCGCTGCTCCACCCGTACGGCAGGCTGCAGTGCCATGACCTGTTCCTGACCGACCGGCGGCAGTACCGCAACGGGTTCTACGGGCCGGGCAAGTACGACGGCTCGGTCGTGAACTGGGTGAACGGCCCGCTGCTGCAGCTCATCGGCAACCGGCGCGGGTTCGACGTGCGGTTCAGCCCCTTCAAGCAGCGGCCCAGCGCGAACGTCAAGACGCTCACCGCACAGGCACGGGACTGAGATCGAGGACACCATGGCTCGAAAGAAGCACGTGCTGCTGCCGACCACCGTCGTCGGCTCGTACTCCGTGCCCGAATGGCTGGAACGGCTCAAGACCGACTACTACCAGCGGCGCATCAGCGGCCAGCACCTCACGGAGATCCACGAGATCGCCATCAAGGCGGCGATCAAGGACCAGGAGCGGGCCGGGATCGACATCGTCTCCGACGGCGAGCTGCGCCGCGACAACGACGTCGACTACTTCCTCGCCCGCATCCCGGGCGTGCACCTGCCGCACCACGCCAAGACCGACTACTTCGACTACTACGAGGCCGAGGTCAGCCGCCCGCTGCCCGAGGACCCGGAGACGAGCCTCGGGCTGGCCGCCGACTTCGCCTTCACCCGCGGCCAGACCGACCGCCCGATCAAGTTCTCCTTCACCGGGCCGTTCTCCCTGTCGCGGCGGATCAGCGACACCGGCGCGTACAAGGATCGGGCAGGCCTGGTCCGGGCGATCGCGCTGCGGCTGAACGCCGAGGCCCGCGCGCTCGTCGCCGCCGGGGCCGAGCTGCTGCAGATCGACGAGCCGTTCCTCGCCGGCTACCGCGAGGACGTGGAGCTCGCGGTCGAGGCGGTCAACATCGTCACCGAGGGCGTCGACGCCACGTGGGCGCTGCACGTCTGCTACGGCAACCGCTACGCCCGCCCGCTGTGGGAGGGGCACTACGACTTCCTGTTCCCCGCCGTCCAGTCCGCCAAGGTGGACCAGCTGGTCCTCGAGTTCGCCCGGCGGGGCCTGGACGACCTGCGGCTGTTCCGTGCCTTCGAGTGGGACCGGTCGCTCGGCCTCGGTGTGATCGACGTCAAGAGCGCCGAGGTGGAAACTCCGGAGCTGGTCGCCCGGCGCATCCGGCGGGCGCTGGAGTACGTGCCGGCCGAACGGCTGGTGATCAACCCCGACTGCGGGCTGCGGCATCTGCCCGCCGATGTCGCGCGGGCGAAGCTGCGGGCCATGGTGGCCGGTACCGAGCAGGTACGGAAGGAGCTCGCGTCCGAGCAGGCCCCCGCGCCGCCACGACAACCGCCGTCGTCCGCCGACGGCAACGGCGCCGGCGCCGCCGGTGCCACCGGCCGCGCCGCCGCCAAGCGAACCGGCACCCGAGCCAAACAGCGCGCCTGACACCCCGGGAGGAAAGCGACCATGAGCCAGGACGACGGTTACCTGTTCACCTCGGAGTCCGTCACCGAGGGGCATCCGGACAAGATGGCCGACCAGATCTCCGACGCCGTCCTCGACGCGGCGCTGGAGCAAGACCCGCATTCGCGGGTGGCGGTCGAGACCCTGGTGACCACGGGCCTGGTCGTGCTCGCCGGCGAGCTGACCACGCAGGCGACCCTCGACTTCGCCGACATCGCCCGCCGTACGATCTGCGAGATCGGCTACGACCGCGGCGAGTTCGGGTTCGACGGCAACGCCGTGGGGGTCGTCACCGCGTTGGACAAGCAGTCGCCGGACATCGCGCAAGGCGTGGACCAATCCCACGACGTCCGTAGCGGGTCCGGCTCACACGAATACGACCAGGCCGGCGCCGGCGACCAGGGCATGATGTTCGGCTACGCCAGCAACGAGACGCCCGAGCTGATGCCCACCCCGATCGTGCTGGCGCACCGGCTGTCCCGCCGGTTGACCGAGGTGCGCCGCACGGGCATGCTGCCGTTCCTGCGCCCCGACGGCAAGACCCAGGTCACCGTCCACTACGACGACGAGGGCCGGCCCACCGGCGTGGTCAAGGTGCTGATCTCGACCCAGCACGAGGACGGCGCCGAGGGCAAGCTGCCCGACGCGCTGTGGGACGAGGTCGTCACGCAGATCCTGCCCGAAGACCTTTACGATCCCGCGAAGCTGCGCGAGGAGTTCTACGTCAACCCGACCGGCCGCTTCGTGGTCGGCGGCCCGGTCGGCGACGCCGGCCTCACCGGACGGAAGATCATCGTCGACACCTACGGCGGCTTCGCCCGGCACGGCGGCGGCGCGTTCTCCGGCAAGGACCCCTCCAAGGTGGATCGGTCGGGCGCCTACGCCGCCCGGTACGTGGCCAAGAACATCGTGGCCGCCGGGCTCGCGGACCGGGCGGAGGTGCAGGTGGCGTACGCGATCGGCGTGGCCCGACCGCTGTCGCTCCTCGTCGAGACCTTCGGCACGGAAAAGCTCCCGCGCGCCCAGATCCTGGACCTTGTCAGGGAGCACTTCGACCTGCGGCCCGCCGCGATCCTCGACAACCTGCGGCTGCGCCGCCCGGTCTACCGGCAGACCGCGGCGTACGGGCACTTCGGCCGCGACGAACCTGGCTTCACCTGGGAGCAGACCGACCGCGCCGACGTCCTGCGGGCCGCCGCCGGCTGATCCGCACCGGCGGGACGGCACGTACGTGAGCGTGGTAACGGGTTCATAACATCGCCGTCCGGCGGCGATCCGACGGCCGCCGGACGGCGAACCATCTCGGCTCCATCTCCTCATCGACTCCCGGAGGAGCCATGGATCGAGAGCACGAGCACGATCCCGAGGCGCAGGCGGCCTGGGCGCTCGCCGCGACCTCCGCCGCGGCCGGCCGCGCCCTCACCACGCTCAACGGCTGCGCCGCCTGCGCGGCCGAGGCGGCCATGCTGCGGGGCGCCGTGGACTGGCTGGGCACCGCCCAGCCGGTGCGCCCGCCGGCCCGGCTGCGCGACGCCGTTCTGGCCGCCGCCCGGGCCGCCCGTGTCGGCGGGCGGAAGGGCTCGGCCGGCTCGCCGCAGGCGCTCGCGTACGCCACCCAGGTGGCGGCCCTCGACGCGCTGCTCGGCGGGCTGAGCCCGCGGGATTGGCGGGCGGCCGTCCCCCGGCACGGAAACGTCCGCGCGCTGATCGCGCATCTGAGCGCCAACGACCAGATGGTCGCCGCGGACCTCGGGCTGGTCCGGCCGGCGGACGACAACCGACCCGACCGACCCGACCGGCCCGACCGGCATGACCGGCACGACCAGCACGTCCGGCGGGTGTGGCGGGAGCGCGCCGCCATGGTGCTCGAGAGGGTTCCGGCCGACCCGGCCGACCGGCTCGACCGCCCGGTCCGGCTGGCCGGTCGCCACCAGGCCGTGCGGCCGCTGCGCGACGGCCTGGTCCAGCGCGCGTTCGAGACCTGGATCCACGCCGACGACGTGCGCGCCGTGCTGGACCTGCCGTCGCGGCCGCCGCCAGCCGAGCACGTCCGCCTCATCGCGGAGCTGGGCGTGCGGCTGTTGCCCACGGCCCTCGCCGCGGCCGCCGCCGGCGGCGCGGACCGGCCGGTACGGCTGATCTTGCACGGCGCGGGCGGCGGCACGTGGGAGCTGCCGCCGGGGCGCGACCCGGCGGTCCCGCCGGAGGTGACCATCACCTGTGACGTGGTGGAGTTCTGCCGCCTGCTGGCCGGGCGGCGGGCACCGGAGGAGTTCGTGGCGATCGCCGACGGTGATCCGGACAGCACGCTGACCGTGCTGCGTGCGATCGCGAGCCTTGGGTGTGGTGATTGACATGAGGGTCCCGCACGATCACGCGTGGGAGCGGCTGTTGCACCGCCGGCTCCGGGCCGGTGACGACGAGGCTCTCGCGGCGGCCTACGACGAGTTCGCCCCGTACGTCTATGGCATCGCGGTGCGGGCCACCGGCGACGAGCGGGCGGCCGAAGAGATCACAGAACACGTCTTCCTGCGGCTGTGGGAACGGCCGGGGGAGTTCGATCCGGATCGCGGACCGCTGCGCGTGTTGCTCTGCGAGCTGGCCAGGACCCGCGCGATCGATCGGTTGCGCCAGGTGGGGCGGCATCAGGCGGTGCGGTCCGCGCTCGACTGGGAGCCGGTCGAGGGGACGCCGCCGACCGGTCCGCCGGCCGCGAAGACGGTGCGCGACGTGCTGCTCGGTCTGCCCGCCGACCAGCGCAACGCGATCATGCTCGCGTACCTGCACGGGCTCAGCTTCCGTGAGGTGGCGACCGAACTGGCCATCCCGGAGGGCGCGGCGCGATCGGGGATCTACAGCGGGCTGCGGCGGCTGGCGGTCGCGCTCGCCGCCGCCGGCGTCACGCCGCGGGGTCCGCGCTCGGCGTGAGGAACGACGCCCTCACCGATCACGGCGCGGCTCGGCACTTACCGGCGGGTCCACGTGGCCTTTAGCGTACGCGTCATGCAGACGACACCGCTTTCTTCGACCGCGCGCACGCGGCTGGGCCGGCTGCGCGACCGCGCCCGGCTCGATCGATCGGCTCTCTACGAGGTTCTCGACGCCGGGCTGATCTGCCATCTCGGCGTGATCGTCGACGGCGCCCCCGCCGTCATCCCGACCGGGTACGGCCGGATCGGCGACACGCTGTTCGTCCACGGCTCGACGGCCAACCGCGCCCTGCGGGCCGCAGTGGGGGCCGAGGTCTGCGTCACCGTCACCCATCTGGACGGGATCGTGCTGGCCCGGTCGGTCTTCCACAACTCGATCAACTATCGCAGCGCCGTCATCTACGGCACGTCCAGGCCGGTCGACGAACCGCGGGAGAAGCTCGACGCGCTGCGCGCGATCTCCGAACGGATCGCACCCGGGCACTGGGAGGTCGCGCGCCCGCCCGCTCGCAAGGAACTCGCCGCCACGACCGTCGTGGCGATCCCGCTGACGGAGGCGTCGGTGAAGACGCGCCAGGGCCCGCCGAGCGACGAGGAAGAGGACTACGCGCTCGACGTCTGGGCCGGCGTGCTGCCGGTGCGGCAGGTCTTCGGCGACCCGGTCTCCGACCCCAGGCTCCGCGCCGGAATCCCGGTCCCTCCGCACGTCGGTGGCCGCCGTCCGGCCCCCGCGCCGGCGGGGTAGGCAGACCCTGTCAGCTGGGAGATTTGCATTTTCATGACGAGCGTCACGAAAATGTCTAGCGTTTAGGTTGTCGGAGCGTCCCTTCGCAGGGCGGCGGCTTCAGGTCCGGATGTTGGGCCGGGTATGGAGGACGGGTGCAGGGGACGTCAGTGGATCTTGATGCGATCACCGCGATCGACGTGCATGTTCATGTGCACGCCTCAGTCAAGGGGACCGCCGTGGCGGGCCAGGTTCTCCAGGACATGGCCGAGTACTTCCGGGCGACCGATGTCACGGCCCACACAACTCGTGACATTGCCGACTACTACCGTCAGCGGAAAATGGCGGCAGTCGTGTTCGGTGTCGACATCATGGGCGACAAGAACCGGGACTCGAGGCGCAGCCCCGCACCGACCAACGAAGAGGTGGCCGAGCTCGCCGCCGAGAACGCCGACGTGCTCATCCCGTTCGCCAGCATCGATCCCGCGCGGGGCGCCGAGGGCGTCAAGATGGCGCGCGAGCTCATCACCGGCCACGGCGTCCGGGGGTTCAAGCTGCACCCCAGCGCGCAGGGCTTTTATCCGAACGACCGGGCGGCCTATCCGTTGTACGAGGTCATCGCCGAGCACCGGCTGATCGCCCTGTTCCACACGGGGCACACGGGGGTGGGCGCGGGCACGCGTGGCGGCGGCGGCATCCGGCTGAAGTACGCCAACCCCATGTACATCGACGACGTGGCTGTCGACTTCCCCGACATGCCGATCATCCTCGCCCACCCGTCGTTCCCCTGGCAGGACGAGGCGCTGTCGGTGGCGCTGCACAAGCCGCAGGTCTACATCGACCTGTCCGGATGGTCGCCGAAGTACTTCCCGCCGCAGCTCGTGCAGTACGCCAACACGCTGCTCAAGGACAAGATGTTGTTCGGCTCCGACTTCCCGATGATCACTCCGGACCGGTGGCTCGCGGATTTCGAAAAGATCGACATCAAGCCGTCGGTACGTCCATTGATCTTGAAGGACAACGCCGCGCGGCTGTTCGGGCTCACGCCTGGCAATCGTTCACCGGCAACCGCACCCTGAAGCGCGTGTCGCCCGGAATCGACGCGACCTCGATCGAGCCGTGGTGCCGGTGGGTGACGATGTCGTGGCTGAGGTGCAGGCCGAGCCCGGTGCCCCTGCCGACGTCCTTGGTCGTGTAGAAGGGCTGGAAGAGCAGCGACAATCGCTCCGGCGGAATGCCCGGGCCGCTGTCGCGGATCTCGACCACGACGTGGTCGGCTTCCGGCCACGCCGCGATCCGCAGCTCGCCGCGATCGCCCATGGCGTCCACGGCGTTCTCGATCAGGTTCGTCCAGACCTGGTTGAGCTCGCTGGGGTAGGCGACGATCGTCGGCAGGTCCGCGTAGTCGCGATGGACGCGGATGCCGGCCAGCTTCGGGCCCTGCATGGTCAGCGTTGCGTCGAGCCCTTCGCGCAGATCGACATCGCGTTCGGGGGCGCGGTCCAGGTTGGTGTACGCCTTGGCGTCCCTGATCAGCGCCTCGATCCGCCGGCCGGCCTGCGACACCTCCTCGACCAGGGTGTTGGTCAGCAGGCAGTAGCTTAGGCAGCCGATCGAGCGGTCCAGCATCTCATCGCCCATCCCCTCGCTCAGCTCGGTCAGCGTGTCCAGGTCGAACCCGTGGTCGACCAGGGTGACGCCGAACTCCGCCGCTCGGGAGACGCCGCGGCCGGCCAGCCAGTCGATGACCAGGTCGGCGGCATCGGCTGCCGCGAGCTCGTCTCGCGGACCGCGCGCCGGCAGCGTGCCGGACAGGTCCGGCAGCAGGTCGCGGGCGCGCTGCAGCAGGCAACGTTCCCGCGGCGAGGGCAGCGAGCACCACCCGGCGGCCCGCTCGGCCAGCTCCTGAACCGCCCCGCGCAGTTCGCCCGCCGCGCGCACCACCGCCGCCGCCGGATTGTTCAGCTCGTGCGCCAGCCCCGCGGCCAGGGTGCCCAGCCCTTCCAGCATGGCGTTGCGGCCGGCCTTCGCCTCATACGACCGGATCCGCCAGGCCAGCACGGGCAGCAGCACCCGGCAGATCTGCGGAAAGCGCGCCACCATCTCCAGGAAGGTTTCCTTCTCGTAGGCCATCAGCTCGGTCGGTCCGTGCGCGGTGGCCTTGGCGACGTAGACGCCGTCGCACAGCAGCGGCATCTCGCCGGTGAACTGGTTCGCGGCGCGCGGCTTGTCGTCGAGCTGCTGGTCGGCGCCGATCCGCGCCGAGTGGCGGCTGAACAGTTCCTCCTTCCCGTCCACGATCCGTGTGATGAGCAACTCGCCGCCGAGCAGCACGTAGAAGAACCTGGCCGGCTCGCCGTCGTGGAAGAGCACTTCCCCGTCGGCGAGCTCCACCCGGCTGCCGACCTCGGCCAGCCAGGCGAGCTGCTCGTCGTCGAGCTCGGCGAACAGCGCGATCTCGCGCAGCCGCTCCACCAGCGTCACGGTGAGTCCTCCCCGTCGGTGTAGGGCGGTGGACGGTCAGGTGGGAGCGGCTTTGGCTGTGGTGAGCAGATCACACGTATTGCGCCACCCAGTCGTCGGCGACGCTGTCGGCCAGCCGGCCGAGCATCAGATAGCCGTGCGCGGCCGACACGAGCGTGACGTGGTGGTGCCACCCGCGGAAGGACCTGCCCTCGAAGTGCCTGAGCCCGGAGTGCTCGTTCATCCGCGCGAGCTCTTCGCCCGTACGCCGCCGCAGCCGGATCAGGCTGATCAGGTCGGGCAGCCTGGCGACGTTGAGGTTGGTCAGCCAGACGGCCTTGGAACGGCGGCGGTTGGGCGACCAGTCGGCGATCACCCGGCGTTGCCTGCGGCGGGCGCGCGCCTGGCCGAGCTCGTGCGATGCGACCGGTCCGGGCAGCAACGCGACCACGAACCGCGAGCGGATGAGCCGGCCGCCGGTGCCGCCCGGCCAGCTCAGCGTCACCTCGGTGCGCCCGACCGATTGCGCGATGACGTCGCCGATCGTCGGCGCCCGCGACACGCCGCCCGACGGCGGCGCGGCCGGCGTGTTCTCCGCCACCCGCACCACATAGCCCAGGCCGCGCTTCTCGAGGCCGTCGAGCAGCGGCTCGACCTGCGGGACATGCTGCGCGTCCACCACGACGGGGGCCGGGATGAGGTCCCAGTCGGCGGACATCTCGTCGATGGCGTCCAGCAGATGGTCCCAGCGCGAACGATGGCGTTCCTGGTCGGGCACATGGGCGCTGGAGCGCCGCGGCGCGTCGTCGTCCCACGACCGTGGGAGGAGCAGCCGCCAGTTGACCGGGCAGCTGCCGTCCTCGCCCGCGAGGAACACGCTCAACCCGAGCTGACAGTTGAGCACGCGACCGGCGGAGTGCGCGTACTGCTTCTCCACGCCGACCGAGTTGGTCCCGCACTTGGGGAAGACGACCTCCTCCACCACCCAGGCCTTCGGGCGCAGCGCGGCGTCGACCTGCTGCGCCAGCCGGGCCCGGACCGGCTCCCACTTCCACGGGCTTTGGTTCACAAACTGCTGGAGGCATTGATCGGCGCGCCATCCCACCACTTGTTCCGAGATGCGCCGGATCGATCTCCGACCGGAGACGCTGATCAGACCTCGCAGATACACCTCCCCCCAGCGACGTTGGTCAGAGCGCAGAAAAGAGGAGAACAAGTCGTCGCAGAACTGCGAGATCGCATCACCGACGACTGACTTCCGCCGCGCCGAAAGGATGTTGTCCGGCTTGGTAAGGGAAGTCATCGGTTAAGCACCCCCAATAGGGCCCGTTGCACGGGACGACGGCAGGACTAGATATCTGTATGCGGGGGCACGTGGCCCACCGCCTTGTCGCCGGCTAGGTCAGGTGTCTCGTCGACATCGCGGTAGAGCAGGCGGGCCGCGATGCCGGCCGCATACGGCGCGTAGTGAATACGTAGGTCCTGAAACGCATCCCAGGCCTTCTGTTCGTCTCGCTGTTTCGGCAGGCCGGAGTCCACGACGAGTCGCATGGAGTCGGAAAAGCCCTGCTCCTCGCGGCCGTGCAGACTGACCGGGGCGGAGGCGGGGGTGACGCCGACCTGTTTGGCGAGATGTTGCAGGCAACGGCTGCCGGTGTGGATGAGCGAGCGGGTGTAGGGCGGCGCCCACCGGGGTGCCACCGCGAGCGTCAGCCCGGCGGCGTCGAGCACGATCACGGCGGCCCTGATCCAGCACAGCGAGTTCGCCGGCCGCGCGAAGGTCAGAGCCGGATATCCGACATGGGTGCACCAGACGTCCGCCAGCCAGCCGGCCCACTCGGCGAAGAGGTTGTCGAGCCGGTCCCGCGAACCGGCTCGCAGGTACTCGGCGAGCAGCGCCTCGGCGTCCGGCGGCCGCGCCGCCTGCCCGGCGAGCCGGGCGACGAGGCGCTCCCGTCGGCTGTAGGAGCCGGTGAAGCGCACGAGGTGGGTGGTGAACGCGGTCAGCAGCAATCCGATCGACAAGATGGCCATCACCACCAGCGGTTCCCCCGGCGAGGGGAGCAGGAAAAAGCTACTGACAGCATCCGAACTGAAGGGCACGGCATAGATTCCCGACGCGAGGAGGACAAACCCGAAAGTTATTCCCGTCAGCCAGCCGGCGGCCATGACGAACAAGGCCAGCGGCGCGCACGGGTCGAGGAATCGCTCGCGTGAACGGGGCGGGAGCCGGCGCGCGATCGGCAGCCCGATGGCCGCCACCACCTGCACCGACCATCGAGCCGCCCGGGTGGGCTGGTCGCGCGGTGTGAACACGGTGCGGAGCACGCTCAGCCAGGCTGTCAGCACCAACAGTCCGCCCACGATCACGGCGAGAATCGCCTGCACGTCCTGCGCTCCTTAGCAGATTCTTGTCTCCGCACCGAGCATGTGGGGCGCGGCCGGACTTTGGGCAGTCCGCGCCAGTGGTGGCACTGCGAGTGCCATGTTGGGGGCCCGGGCCGCCCGGCTCGGCCCGCCCACGGACACACGTGCGCCGAGCGGCGAAGACGCGCAGGCTCCGTTACTTCGGCGTTGACCGATCACTGACGAAGCTAAGAGCGTCGGGGTCAAAGATGGGCCTGACGTCGCCGCGTGTCGTCACGCTGGGTGCGCCCGGGCTCACTCGCTCGTCACCCTGACGCGAAGGGATGAGAACATGCCGTGGCGCTTCGTGGGGAGAGCCGAGGAGATCGATCGCATCCGAGCCGCGCTGAACGAAGTCGCTCCGGGACCGATAGTGATCAACGGCGAGTCCGGCATGGGACGTACCGCGGTACTCGCCCGCGCGCTCGATCTCGTCGACGGCGAGCGGGACGCGGTCATCCGCGTCGAACCCGCGGGCGACGCGCCGTTGTCCGCCTTGCGCGCGCATCTGCCGGACGACCTCCGCGACCGCATCTTGCGCGACGCCGCGTTCGGTGACGCGGTGTCCGCGGCCGCGAGCGCCCTCGCCGAACGGGCGGGCGGGCGGCGCCTCGTCGTGGCGTTCGACGACGCGCACCTCGCCGACCACGCCAGCCTGCTCGCCTTGCGCACGCTCAGCCGCCAGGGCACCGCCGTGCTGGTGGCCACCCGCTCCACCTCGCCGTGGCCGGACGGCCGGCTGGACCCGACCGACTGCCTGCGCTACGAGCGGGAGATGCGGACCGTCAACCTGTCGCCGCTGAGCAGGGACGAGGTGGCCGCCGTGCTCGCGGCCGTCGTGGGCGGGCACGTCCACCCGGCGACGACCGAGGCCATGCACGCGGCGACCGGAGGCAACCCACGGCGCCTGCACGACCTCGTGGTGGGGAACCGGCTCGCCGAGTCCATGGTGGTGGACGGCGGCATGTGGCGGCTCGGCGCGGGGCCCGGCTCGGTCCTGGCGGCGGGCCGGGTGGACATCGCCAAGCTGGTGGAGGCGGTAGGGAACGCGTGGCGGGAGCTGGCCGTGGACCGCGCCGACGAGCTGTGCCGGCTCGCGTTGTGGCATGGCGTGGGCGACCAGGTCGCCGACGCATGGGTCAACGTGCTGTTGCTGCGCGGCCGCGCCGCCGAGGGACTGCGCTTCCTCGACGCCCTGCCGGACGGTCGCGCCGATACGTCGGTGGAGCTCGTGCTGGGCAGGGCGATGACGCTTGCCTTCGGCCTCGGACGGCCCGCGGCGGCGAGTGAGTTCCTGCTGCGCTCGTGTAATCGCATGCCCGCGCTGCGGGATCGGCTGCTGGCCTATCGCGCGTGGATCATCGCCGTCACCGGCCGCCCGGCCAAGGCGGCCGAGGTGCTCGCCGGCGTCGAGAAGAGCGACCGGGAAACGGCCGTATTCGTGCACGCCACCCGCGCGGCGGTGGCGCTCGTGCGGAACTCGGGGAACGAAGCCGTGTTCCACCTCCGCCGCGCCGTGGTCGCGGCGGAGACCTGCCATGGCATTCCGCCCTGGATGCCGCCTTACCTGACCGCGTGTCTGATTGACGCGATGCTGCTGGCCGGGCGAATCGGCGAGGCGACCGCCATCGCCAATGGATTCCATGCCGGGGAACCTGGCTCGGGCTGGGAGATCGCCGTCACGCTTTCCGCGTTGGCGGCGGGTCGCGGGCAACGAAACAAGGCCGCGGCGCGGCGGGTGACGACTGAGCATGAGGGGACAGGCGCGAAGCTTTCGACGGCGGGTTCGGACGACACGCGAGCGCGGCTCATTTCGAGCACGGTCATGTCGGCTCCCAGTCGCTAGGGCATCTCATTCGTTACTGTACGGCTTGGGGCGACGAGGAAAGCCTGATATACGTCGCATCATTGGTCCCTGCCGCCCTTGGCCGACATTTAGCATTAGGGTCAGGTTTGGCGAGTGCCTTCCGATATCCCGTATGTTCGGCGATGCTGATAGGGCTGCGCCTTAACGGGAGGCACCGTGCCGGGTGACGAGGCGACAAGACGCGAGCTAGGTGAGTTTCTGCGGAGCCGCCGCGCGCGGGTAAGGCCGCAGGACGTGGGCTTTCCCGTCGGCGCCCGGCGACGCACGCAGGGGCTGCGCCGCGAGGAGGTCGCCGTGCTCGCCGGGCTCAGCCCCACCTGGTACACCTACCTCGAGCAAGGACGTGATATCCGGCCCTCCACCGAGGTGCTGGACAGCCTCGCCCGCGTGCTCCAGCTCACCGAGGACGAACGCCGGTACATGCACACGCTGGCGTACGGACAGGTGATCCAGCCGCAGCCGCTGGACTCCAAGGTCCCGCCGGACGACGTGCTCCGGCAAATCGTCGCGACCACGAACAACAGCCCGTATCCGGTGTACGCCACCGATGTGTACTGCGATCTCATCGCCTGGAACGAGGCGGCCACAGAATGGTATGACGACTGGGACAATCTCCCGGCCGGCGAATGCAACATTCTGCATTGGATGCTCACCGCCGAGAAGGCCCGCAAAAGACTCATCGGCTGGGAGTCCGACACGCGAGACATCGTCGCCAGGTGGCGGGCGGAGGTCGCTAAGTGGCCGGACGACGACCTCCTGCGGCGGCGCATCGCCGAATTCACCGAGCTGAGTCCTGACTTCGTCCGGTGGTGGAACGACAGAGACGTACAGGAACATCGGGCCAAGGTGCGGCGATTTCGGCACCCCCAACTGGGCGAACAAGTGATGCGCATCGTGCCGGTGTACACTCCGGAGTCGGCGCCGTCCATTATTGTCTTTCACCTCCCGGCGCGTTAGGGCTCGGCGCGACGGTCCGGCGGTCGGCGACCCGTCGACGGGCAGGCGGTGGTCGCGGCGAGCCCGACGTGGTGGCTCGCGGCGGGACATGGCGGGACATGGCGGGACTGCCGCCCCGCACACGCGCCAACACGTTCCGCGAAATTACTATGTGAAGTCCAGGCATTAAACCTAAGATATGAAGAAGATTGGACTGGTACGCCGGGTTACCAGTCTTCCTTGGCATTTCGTCATCTTCGCTTGACTTGAGCCGCGGTGCCCGTCGTACTCTGTGTCAAGCTAAATTTGATCCACCGGCTATGCGTCGAACGCGAATTTGATGATCACGCGAGGCCGCGACGCGTGTTCGTTCGACAGCACCTCAATGTTGTATCGCAGATGGCCAATTCGCCGGCGATAGAGCAGTTGCCTGTGGAGGGAGGCGTCGCGCAAGTGTCCTTGGGGATGGGAACGACTTCCGCGCTCAAGCTCATTGCGCTGGGACAGCAAATGGGGAGTGCTCAAACGTGAAAAAAGGCAACGACGAAACATTTGGGTCCGCCAGGAGGGGACGTGACCCGGTAGCCGTCGTCGGCATGGCCTGCCGGTTGCCGGGAGCGCCGGATGTGGACGCGTTCTGGAAGCTCCTCGTCGAAGAGAGCGATTCCATCGGCGAGATCCCGCCCGAGCGGTTCGACATCGAAGAGTGGTACGACCCGGTTCCGGGGCGCCCGCACCGCATCGCCAGCCGGTTCGGCGGGTTCCTCGATGACATCGATCAGTTCGACGCCGACTTTTTCGGCATCTCGCCCTACGAGGCCGTCCGGCTCGATCCTCAGCAGCGGTTGCTGCTCCAGGCGGTTTGGGAGGCGCTCGAGGACGCCGGAATACCCCAGGAGCGGGCGGCCGAGTGCCGTACGGGCGTATACGCGAGTTCCAGTTCCTTCACGCCGGACTACTTGGAGCGGCTGCGCCGGGCGGGAATGTACGACCTGCACGCCATCATGGGAGGCGGCGCCTGGGGAATCCCGGCCGGGCGGATCTCCTACCAGTTCGACCTGCGCGGCCCCAGCATGGCGATCGAGGCGACGTGCGGAACGTCGCTGCTCGCCGTCCACTCCGCGTGCCGCGGGCTGTGGGCGGGGGAGATCGACATGGCCATCGTCGCCGGGTCGAGCCTGCTGCTCGGCCCCGACATGTACTTCGCCCTGTCCGAGGCCGAGGTCCTGTCGCCGAGCGGGCTGTGCAAGTTCGGGGACGCGAGCGCGGACGGCTACGTACGCAGCGAGGGGATCGTCGCGACCGTCCTCAAACCGCTGTCGCAGGCGCTCGCGGACGGGGACCGTGTGTCCGCCGTCATCCTCGGCACCGCCGCCGGCAACGACGGCCAAAGCGGGGGCACGATGACGCGGCCCGGTCTGCAGGGCCAGGAGGCGACGCTGCGAGCCGCCTATGAGGACGCCGGCGTCTCCCCACGTGAGCTCGACTACGTCGAGGCGCACGGCACGGGCACGACGACCGGGGACGCCACGGAGCTCACCGCCCTCGCGCGGGTCCTCGGCGAGGAGCGCGCCGCCGACGGCCGCCGCTGCCTCATCGGATCGGTGAAGTCGAACGTCGGCCACACCGAGATCACCGCCGGGCTGACCGGCCTGCTCAAGACCACCCTGGCGCTGCGGAACCGCACGATCCCCGCGACGCTGCACGTGACCAAGCCGGCCCCCATGCTGGAGGAGTCCGATATCCCGATCGAGCTCGCGCTGCGCACTCAGCGCTGGCCCGCGCGCGGCCGCCCCGCGCTCGCCGGGGTCACCAGCGTGGGGCTGTCCGGGACGAACGTCCATGTGGTGCTGTCCGAGCCGCCGCGGCCGCGCGTCACGCGCCGGACTCCCCGGACGCGGCAGGGCCATCGCGACCGTCCCGCCTACCTGCTGCCCGTCTCCGCGCGCGACGAGGGGGCGCTGCAGGAGCTCGCCGGCCGGTACGCCGATGTGCTCGCCGGTCCGGCGGACGATCCGGCGCCGGTCGACCTCTGCTACTCCGCCGGGGCACGCCGGACGCATCACCGGCGCAGGCTGGCCGTGGTGGGCGCGGACCGGGATGCGCTGGCCCTGCAGCTGCGATCCGCGTGGCGCGGTGCCCGGACGGGGTCGGTCACAAGTGGCGGTCCCCCACGCGTCGTGTTCGTCTACCCCGGCCAGGGCGCGCAGTGGATCGGCATGGGCCGGGAGCTGCTCGAGGTCAGTCCCGTCTTCGCCAGGCAGCTGAGCGCCTGCGCCCGCGCGGTCGAGGCCGAGCTCGGCTGGTCGCCGCTGGATCGCCTGCGCGAGGAGCAGGAGCTGTCCACGGTGGAGGAGATTCAGCCGACGCTGTGGGCGATACAGGTCGCGCTCGCCGCGGTCTGGCGTGACTGGGGGATCGAGCCCGAGCTAGTGCTCGGCCACAGCATGGGCGAGATCGCGGCGGCCACCACGTCCGGCGCTCTCACGGTGCGCCAGGCCGCTTCCGTGGTGTGCCGGCGGAGCAGGCTCGTGAAGCGGCTGGCCGTACCCGGCGCCATGTGGGTGGTCGGACTCGGCGAGCGCGCCGCCGCGGAGGCCATCGGCGAGTTCGCCGACCGGGTGTCCGTCGGCGTGATCAACAGCGACGACTCCACGGTGCTGTCCGGCGACCCGGCCGCGCTCGCCCAGCTGGTCGAGTCGCTGGAACGACAAGGCGTCCTGTGCCGGCAGGTACGAGTGGACTTCGCCTCGCACTCGCCTCGGGTCGAGCCGCTGCGCGACGAGCTCACCGGCGCCCTGGCCCACCTGCGTCCCCGTTCCGGCGACGTCCCGATGATGTCGACCGTGCACGGCGAGCCGGTCGACGGGTCCGGCCTGGACGCCGCGTATTGGATGGACAACCTGCGGCGGCCGGTGCGGTTCGCGGCGGCCGTTCGGTCCGTCCTGGCCGACGGCCGCGACACGTTGTTCGTCGAGATCAGTCCGCATCCGCTGCTGACCTCGGCGCTCGAGGACGGCATCCGGGCCGGCGCCGCGCCGGGGACGGTCGTGCCCTCGCTGCTTCGCGGTCAGCCCGAGTTCGCGTCCATGCTCGCGGGCCTCGGGGCCGCCTACGAACGAGGGTGCGAGCCGAACTGGCGGCGGTTGTACGCGGACGGCCGGTTCGTGCCGCTGCCCCGCTACCCCTGGCAGGGACAGCGGTTCTGGGTCGACCTGCCGGCCGAGGACCAGGCCGCCGCGACGGCCCCGCTCGCCGCGGCGGCGCGGCCGAACGGTGCGAGGCTGGACCGTTCCAGCGCCGCCAACGGCTCCAACGGCTCCAACGGTTCTAATGGTTCGAACGGTTCGAACGGCTCCACCGCGTCCAACGGTTCGAACGGGGCCACCCGCCGGCACTCGGGCGACGCGCCGCTGTCCCCGGCGATCCAGTCGGTGACGGCACTGACCAGGTACCTGCGGGAGCGCGCCGCGGAGACCCTGGCGACCACGTTCGACCGAATCGGCCCCGAGACGCCGCTGGCCATGGTCGGCCTGGACTCCGTCCTGGCGGCGAAGCTGCGCGCCAGGATCATGGAGGACACCAACCTGCGCGCTCCGGCGGGCGACCTGCTGTCCGGGCGCACGCTCGCGGACCTCGCGGCCGAGCTGTACGACCAGGTGCGGACCACCGCGGTCGCCACCGAGTAGGGAGGGGGGCCTGCCTGATGTGCTCGGCGTGAGCGGGCCGCCGCCGTCGCGTCACGGCGCGCGGCGCCAGCGGCGGCCGGCGAGCGTCGTGTCCATCCACGTCCGGAAGTCCTCGGCCGTCATCGACGACCAGGGCGGCGTCTCCTCGACCTGCGCGCGGCCGAGGCGCCGCCCCAGCTCGACCACCGCGTTGCCGGCCGGGCGGCGTTCGCCGTCGTAGGCCGCCAGCACCTCCTCCCAGGTGTCGTGCTCCCGGCAGGCGCGCTCCAGGTAGTGCGCGTCCTCGAGTGCCTTGCCCACCCCGGCCGCCGTGTGCGGCCGGGCGAGCGCCCCGGCGTCGCCCGCGACCAGCAGGCGGCCGGAGGTGTAGGCCGGGACCGCGAGGTCGTAGATGGGCTGCAAGGACAGTTCTCGCCGCCTGGTGAGCCGGACGGCCTTGGCCCAGTACGGCGGGAAGTCCCCCGCGAGGATCTGGTCGAGCCGGTCGGCCAGTTCGCCGCGCACCGAGCCGGGCGGCAGCGACGTGGGGCTGGTGAAGCGCGCCCCGTGGGGAGCCGCCGCGTACACCGCCCAGTTGAGGCGGCGGTCCCCGGTCGCGAAGTCGGGGACCGCGTAGAAGACCGCGTGGCCGCCGGGGAAACACACGGTGACCCCGGCGCCGTCGAACACCACCGGCATCGGGGCGGTCAGCCGCGATTGCGGATACGTGCCCCGCCACAGCACGTACCCCGCGTAGGCGGGCCACGGTTCGGCGGCGACGAGCGTGCGGACGAAGGACCGATAGCCATCGGCGCCCACGACCAGGTCGACGTGTTCGCGTTCGCCGTGGGCGGTGACGACGGTGGCCCCGTCGGCGTCGGGTTCGATGCCCTGGACCGCGACGTCCGGGCGGTAGATCTCATCGGGCAGCTTCGCGCGCAGCGTGCGCCAGACGATCCCCCAGTTGGTGACCAGGGTGGACAGCGGCTGCCTGAAGGCGACGCGGCCCCCCTCGACGGGCGTGCCATCGGCCGGGTACACGTCGGGCACCACCCAAAGGCGCTCCACGGCCCGGTGGACGGGCATCTCGGCGTCGATGTAGCCGGCCGACACCAGCGTTTCGCGCAGCGACACCGGAAGTCCGATGCCGAACCCGCGGTCGCGCAGCGCCCCCGAGCTCCGCTCGTAGATCGTGACGTCGCAGCGCGCTCGCCGCAGGGCTATGGCCGCGGCGCAGCCGGCGATGCTGCCGCCGACGATCGCCACCCGGCCGCCTTCGACGGGCATCCAGCTAGCGCTCCGTCCGGCGGATCGCGAGCATCGTGATGTCGTCCGCCTGCTCGGCGGAGCCGACGAAGCGGCGAAGGCTCGCGTCCACGTCGTCCAGCAGTTGGTCGGCGGTGGGCCCGGGCTTGCCCACCACATCCATCATGCGTTCCATGCCGAAGAGGTGTCCCCCGATATCCCGCGCCTCCAACACGCCATCGGTATATGTGAACAACGTGTCGCCGGGCTCCAGGCTGGTGTGGCCGAGCGTGTAGGTGCTGTCCGACAGCATGCCCACGGCCGGTCCGGTCGGCGCCAACATGGTGTGCCCGCCGTCGGCGCGGACCAGCACGGGCGGGTTGTGCCCGCCGTTGATGTAGAGCAGCGCGCCGGAGACGGGGTCGAAGACGCCGAAGAAGATGGTGGCGAAATAGCCCTGACGCAGGTGGTTGCGCGCCAGGTAGCGGTTGGTGCCGACCACCGCCTGCACCAGCGGCCCGGCGGCGATGGACAGCATGGGCGCGATGGTCAGATCGTCGGCCACATCGTCGGCCACATCGTCGGCCCCGGCGCCATCGCCGGCGCCGTCATCGGCGTGGCGATCGGCGCCGTCCGCCTCGGTGGTCGGCGTCCCGACCAGGCCGCCGTCCATCAGGTTCCAGCTGCCGGTGTGCTCGGCGGTGTGCCGCACCAGCGTACGGATCAGCGCCATGAACAGCGCGGCGCCGACCCCCTTGTCGCAGACGTCGGCGACGACGAACCCGATCCGCTGACCCTTGATCAGTTCGAAGACGTCGTAGAAGTCGCCGCCGACCTGCTTGGCCGGCTCGAAGCGGGCGGCCACCTCCCAGCCCGGCGGCGTGGGCAGTTGTTCGGGCAGGAAGCCCGACTGGATCTCGTGGGCGATGCTCAGCTCGCGTTCGTACTCGCGCAGGCTGGCCGCCGCCGCCATCTCCTCGACGGTCATGGTGAGCTGCCAGCGTTCCCAGCACGAGCTCACCCGAATGCGCAGGAGGCTGGGCAGGAAGGGCGGGGCGATGTAGTCGAAGCCGCCCCGCACGCATGATTCCAGCTCGGCGAAGTCGCCTTCGGGGAAGACGACGGTCGTGGGCGCGCGTCCCGCCCGGCTCTCGAAGCGCTGGCTGAGCAGCGCCACGCGCTGCAGCCCGAGCGACGCCGATACGAGCAGCAGGTCGGGATGAACGTTCATCTCCGGCCGCACGGCCAGGTCGTCGGGCGTGGTGTGCACGACCTCGAAGCCGTCCGCGTGTAGCGCGTCGTCCAGGTCCCGCACGGTATCGCTCGGCTCCGCTACCACCAATGCCAGCGTCCCTGGCATCACATGCCTCCCTCGATATCAGTCACCGGTGTCGCCGTCGGGGAGCGTGCGCAAGATGACGAGGGTGTTGCGGTTGCGCCCCCCGACGCGGTCGTAGGTGAAGGCGTCCACGTTGCGCAAGGCGAGATACAGGCCCAGTCCGCCGGCCTCTCGCCGCGCCGGCGGGGCCGCGAGCCGCGGTCCCGGGTCGTGGGTCCGCGGGTCGAAGGCGGGCGCGTCGTCCTCGATGCGGACCCAGACCCGTTCGTCGTCGATCCCGCCCTCGAGATCCACCACGCCGTAGGCGCCCGTGTAACCGTGGAGGGCCACGTTCGTGGCGATCTCGTCCACTGCCAGACGCAGTCGGTACGACTGCCTCGGCGTCAGCTCCGCTTTCCGGGACAGCGCGCCGACGAAGTCGGCGATCGGCCGGCTGACCTCCCCGTTCGCGTGGAGTCTGAGCCTGCAAGCGATCATCCGGTCTCCACGGAGTCTTCCATGGTGATGCTGCGGTCGAAGCCGGTGAGCCGGATGGTCTCGGCGACCTCCGGGCGGGTGCCGATGAGCACGATCTCCACGCCGCGCGGCATCTTTTGATGCGCGAACACCAAGCACCGCAGCCCGGCCGAAGACATGTATCTGAGCTCGTCCATGAGCAGGACCAGCCGGTTCACCTGCCGGGCGGCGGCCTGGACGATGAGCTCGTTGAGCCGGGGCGCCGATCGCCGATCGAGCTCGCCGACCAGCCGAAGGGTGGCGGCGCCGTCGGCAACATGCATCTTCGCGTCAAAACTCACAGCTGCTACTTCCAATCAGGATTTAGTGGGCACGGGGTGGGCGACCAGCACCAGCACGCCGCGCGGTCCTACGTGCGCCCGCGCCTGGTCGGCGAGCGGCGGCTCACGGCCCGGCTCGTGCACGTCATGAGGTGCCGCCGCCGCCGTGTCGGCGAACAGGTGCCAGGCCAGGCCGTCCGGCAACGCGGGCAGCTCGAGGGTCTGGCCCTCCCAGTAGGCGTTGGCGGCGACGTACACGCAGTCGTGCCGCCCGTCGTCATCGGCGTAGAACATCGCGGCGAGCAACCGGCTGTAGGACGCCCAGTCCGGCATCCACGCGTGCACGCCGTGCCAGCTCAGTGCGGGGAACAGGCCCTCGGGCGGTGTCTCGGCGACGTGCCGGTCGCGCCGCAGCGCGCGATGGGAACGGCGCAGGGCGATGGCGCACCGGGCGAAGCGGAGCAGGTCGGCGTTCTTGTCGACCAGGCTCCAGTCGATCCACGACAGCGGCCCGTCGTGGCAGTAGGCGTTGTTGTTTCCCCGCTGGGTGCGTCCCATCTCGTCGCCGGCGACCAGCATGGGGACCCCGTGGCTGGTGAGCAGGATCAGCAGCGCGTTGCGCACCTGACGGTCGCGCAGCGCGCTCACCTCGGGGTCGTCGCTGGGCCCTTCGTGCCCGCAGTTCCACGAGTTGTTGGCGTTGTCGCCGTCCTTGTTGTCCTCGCCGTTGTTCTCGTTGTGCTTGTCGTTGTAGGAGACGAGGTCGCGCAACGTGAACCCGTCGTGCGCCGTCACGAAGTTGATCGAGGCGGCGGGGCCGCGCCGCAGATACAGGTCGGCCGAGCCCGCCATGCGGGTCGCCAGCTCGCCGACCATGCCGAGATCGCCCTTGAGGAACCGGCGTATCGAGTCGCGGTACCGCCCGTTCCACTCCGCCCAGCGGCAGTAGTCGGGAAACGCGCCCACCTGATAGAGCCCGGCCGCGTCCCACGCCTCCGCGATGAGCTTGCAGTCGCGCAGCACCGGATCGTGGGCCAAGGACTCCAGCAGCGGCGGGTTCGACAGCAGCGAGCCGTCGGGCGCCCGGCCCAGGACCGCGGCCAGGTCGAACCGGAACCCGTCGATGTGGAACTCCGTCGCCCAGTAGCGCAGGCAGTCGAGGATGAACCCGCGGACCACCGGATGGTTGCAGTTCAACGTGTTCCCGGTGCCGCTGAAGTTGTAGTGGTAACCCTCCGGCGTGAGCATGTAGTAGGTGCTGTTGTCGAGCCCCCGGAACGAGACGGTCCGGCCGCGCTCGTTGCCCTCGCCGGTGTGGTTGAACACCACGTCGAGCACGACCTCGATGCCGGCCAGGTGCAGGTGCTTGACGAGGCTCTTGAACTCGTCGACCTGCATGCCGTGCCGTCCGGTGGAGGCGTAGGACGCCTTGGGCGCGAAGAACCCGAGGGGGTTGTAGCCCCAGTAGTTGTACAGCGGGCGCCCGGTGGTCGGATCGGAGCGCGCGTTGTCGCACTCGTCGAACTCGAACACCGGCATCAGCTCGACGCAGTTGACGCCGAGTTCGCGCAGGTAGGGGATCTTCTCTACGAGCCCGGCGAACGTGCCGGGCGCGGTGACTCCGGACGAAGGGTCCTTGGTGAATCCGCGCACGTGCAGCTCGTAGATGACCAGGTCCTCCGCGGGCAGGTTCAGCGGCCGGTCCGACTCCCAGTCGAAGTCGTCGCCCGCCACCCCCGACCGGTAGACCTCGGCGTCGGGCGCGGTCCGGGCCGCTCCCCATTCCTCCCGCCCGCCGATCAGCTTCGCGTAGGGGTCGGCGAGGATCCGGCCGGGGTCGAAGTGGTGCCCCTCCGCCGGGTCGTAGGGACCGTAGGCGCGATAGCCGTACTCGATGGTCTCGGCGTCCAGGCCGAACACCGTCATGGCGAACACCCCGCCGATCCGGAAGGCCGGCGGGAACGGGATCTCGGCCATCGGCCGCGACTCGCCGCGCCGGAACAGCACCAGCGTCATCGCCGTGGCGTTGTTGGAGTAGACGGAGAAGTTGATCCCGCCCGGCACGATCGTCGCGCCGAACGGCAGGGGCCGTCCGGCGCGCACGCCGAATCCGGAGATCCACTGGTTCGGATAGGCGTCGATGCGTTCCAGCATCGGCCGTACATGCATGCCGCTCACCGTTGCATCACCTCAAGCGGTCAGCGCGGCGACCCCGCCGGTCACCGAGTCGGCGACGGTGAAGAAGTCGAGGAAGCCGGTCGCCGCCATGATCTCGTAGGCGTCGTGCGGGACGGCGGCGAGCGCGATGCGCGCGCCGCTGTCGTGGGCCTGCCGATAGACCAGCAGGAGCACACGCAACCCGGCGCTGGACATGTACGACAGCCGGCTCAGATCGAGCAGCACCGGCGCGCCCTCGGGAATGAGCGCGTCGAGGTCTTGCTGCACGCGGGCGGCGGTGCCACTGTCCAGCCGCCCGTCCAGGGCGATGACGGTCACATCGCCCTGCATATATTTCGCGAGTTGCATGGCCAGTCCTCGTCTCGTCCTCGTCCTATTCGTTGGCCGAAGCATCGCCGGCCGGGGCCAGGTGAGCGCGCACCGTCAGCGGGGACTCCGAGTCCGGCAGCTTCACGGTCATGGCCGTGGGGTCGAACGCCGAGTACGGACGCCCGTCCACCTCCACCCACTCCAGCCGGACCCTGCCGGGCGGCAGGGCGTCCGGGGCGACGCGCAGCACCCGGTCGGCGAAACCGGCGGGCCGGGGGCGGAACCACAGCGTGAGCGGCTCGGCGTTCAGCAGCAGCCGCTCGTAGACGGCGGCCAGATAGCACAGCTCGGCGGCGTGGCACATGCTCATCGAGTGGCTGCCCTTGAGCCGCTCGGTGCCGAGCAGGTACGGCGTGCCGTCGGCGAGCACGTTGAAGTACACGCCGCCTTCGTCGTGGTCGAGGAAGAACGCGTTGTAGAACGCCGCGGCCTCCCGCGCCTGCCGCAGGAACTCCCGGTCGCCGGTGTGGCCGGCGAGGATCTGGTAGGCCAGAATCGCCTGCTCCTGCTGCCACCACGCCTTGCGGTTGTGCCAGGTGAGCCGGTGACGCGTCTCGCCCTCGCGCAGCGTTCGCTCGATCACGTCGTACCAGCCGCCGCGCTGGCGGTCGCTGCCGAACTCGGGCATCGTGCGTCCGATGTGCTCGGCCAGCTTGCGGTACTTGTCCTTCGGCCGGACCGCCATCATCCGCATCAGATTCCAGGCGATCTTGAGGTTGTGGCCGATCACGGCGCGGTTCTGCTGCCAGTCCCAGCTGTAGTCGGGTGACCAGTCGGCGTGGAAGCGCTCCTGCACGAACGGGCTGTCGGTGCCCGGCAGATGCTCGACGATCAGGTCGAACGTCTCCTCCAGCATCGCGGCGTGCCGTTCGTCGCCGGTGGCCAGGAACAGGTTGAACAGATAGGCCGGGGCGTGGTCGCCGACCGAGTTCCAGTTCTTGCGGGAGCGGTTCGTGGCGAGCGTCTCGTGGTGCGGGCTCAGCGTGATCGGGTCGATGTGCGAGAAGTAGCCGCCGCGTTCCTCGTCGCGGAAGAAGCGGCGGAACAGCCGCAGCGTGCCCTCGATGTCGTCGGCGATCCGCGGGTCGCCGGTGACCCGGTAGAGCTGGGTCGGCCCGGCGAGCGCGTAGATCTGCTCGTACATCGGGATGGCGTCGTAGTCGTCGCTGAACTCGGAGGTGAACAGCTTGCGCTCGCCGCCGTCGCCGAGATCGACGCCGTGGTACCAGTACACGACGTCCTCGTCGCGGTCGACGAACCGCATGTGGTCGCGCAGGTATGCGGCGCCCTGCTCGGCCACGTCGAGGAAGTCCTCGTCGCCGGTCAGCATGTAGGCCGACGACATGCCGTACACCAGGCGGGAGATGGTGTCGGTCTCCTGCACGCCGTGGTCGGCCTTTTCGCCGCCGAGTCGCAGCACCGTACGGTAGTCGGCGAAGTCGATCGGGCCGCCGTTGCCGAACTGCGCGCGCCGGTAGAAGCGGCCGAGCTCCCGGATCTGCCGCACCCACCAGTCCGGCTTCTCGAAGTTGTACTCATCGGCGCGGCGGCCGAGGAACACCAGTCGCTTGGCGTCGAAGGCGTCGTCGTCCGGGTAGTAGAGGCCGTGCACGAACAGCTGGCGGCCCGGGGTGAGCAGCTCTGGCAGGTGGGCGGACGCGTCGATGCGGGGATCGCCGAGGTTGCGCAGGAACTCGGCCGAGACCGTCGAAGTGAGCTGGGTCCGCATTGGCCATCCGTCGCTGGTGCGCAGCTCCACCTGCCTTCGATCGGCGTCGTAGCCGGTCACGTAGCCGGCCACCAGATCGGACAGCACGACGCCGGGGCGCGTGAACGCGGCGGACCCGGCGGCCGCCGGCTCGGTCGTGTTCTCGTTCGTGTTGTCGGGCGCGGTGCCGGTCTCGGCCGGTTCCGGCGTCTTCGCGTCGGTGGTGGCGGTGGTGTCGGTCGTGGTCGCCCGGATCGTCTCCGTCTGTGGGTGTCGCACCGGCGGCTTGGTCCAGCTCGGCCGGCGCGCCCGGCGGGCGGCGACGAGGTCGATGATCGTCCGGGCGAACAGGTGGCAGTGATCGGCGGTGCGCGCGGTCACGAGGTCGCCGTCGACGACGATGTCCTGGTCGGTGTAGACCGCGCCCATGTTGCGCACGTCGCCGATGAGGTTGTTGTGACAGGTCACCCGGCGGCCCCGGATCACTTCGGGGATCGGGGCGGCGAGCCACATGCCGTGGCAGATGATGCCCTTGAGCACGTCCGGTACGGCGAAGGCCCGCCGGAGCAGGTCGGTCGCGGGCGCGAGCTCGTCGGTGCTCTCGCTGTAGCGCAACCGGTCGGAGACCATGCCCGAGGGCACGATCAGCGCGTCGATGCCGCGCAGCCGCTCCTCGTCCACCGCCTCGAGGTCCCCGGTGACGGTGAACGGCTCTTGGTACTCATGGCCATTGAAGGTGAGCTCCCGCTGGCCCCACAGCCGCGTGAGGAACTCCGTCCGGGCGCCTTCTTCGGCGAAGCGGCGCTGGTAGTAATGCATCTCCGGCTCGACGAAGTCGCCCTCCATCAAGATCGCGATGGTCCGGCCGGCCAGCCGTCCACCGTCCCACGGCCGGATATCTCCCATTGCTGCCTACCTCCTCAGCTGATGGACGCGGATCACGTCGTCACGAGGTCGACGAGGAACGGTTCTGTGTGCGCGAGCAGGCTGTCGACCGCGCCCTCCACCTGGCTCGGCTTGTCCACCCGGAGCGCGCGCACGCCGAGGCTCTCCGCCAGCCCGGTGAAATCGATCTCGGGATGCGACAGGTCGAAGCCGCTCGGATACTCGTGCGCGGGAATGTCCCGCTCCTTCCAGTACTGCTCGATGTTGTGGTCGAGCAGCCGGTAGCGGCCGTTGTTGCAAATGACGAACTTGGCCGCGACGTCGTAGCGGGCCGCGGACCACAGCGCCTGGATGGTGTACATGCTGCCGCCGTCGCCGGTGAAGCCGATCACCTCGGCGCCGGGCCGGGCCAGCTTCGCCCCGATCGCGCCGGGGATGCCGATGCCCAGCGAGCCGCCCCTGGTCTGGAAGAAGTCGCCGGGCCGCCGCGGCGGCAGGTAGCGGGCCAGCGGGGGAGCGCAGGTGAGCGCCTCGTCGACCACCACCATGTCCTCCGGCGCGCGCCGGGCTAGCTCGGCGGCGAACAGCTCCATCAGCGTGGCGTCGGGGCCGGGCTCCGGCACCGCGCGGGCGGCGCCGGGGTCTCGTGCGTACGACGCGCGCGTCCCGGCCGGTCCGTCCGACGTGGCGTGTGGTGCGCCGGTGCCGCCGGCCAGCCGGTCGGCGAGCGCGGCGAGCGTCGGTTTCGGATCGGCGACCAGGGCGACGTCGACCGGGAAGTTCTTGGCGATCTCGTAGTCGTCCAGGTCGATGTGCACGATCGCGGCGTCCTGCCTGAACGGGCTGTTCAGCAGCGGGAACACCTCGGGGAAGACGTAGGTCCCCACGATGAGGACCGCGTCCGCGTCGCGCACCCGGGCGGCGCTGGCCGTGCCGAACATGTGGCCGAGCTGCCCTTCGTACAGCGGGTGCGTGGTGTCGATGTTCAGCTCGGAGGAGTCCACGCCCCACACGGGCGCGCCGAGCAACTCGGCCACACGGGTCAGTTCGGGCTGCGCGCCGGAGACCGCGACGCCGTCGCCCATCAACACGATCGGGCGGGCGGCGCCGCCCAGCGCCGCGGCCGCCCGGTCCAGCTCCGCCGGCACCGGCACGACCGCCCGGCTGGGGATCGTGCTCGGCACCGCGGGCTCGGACGTCTCGGCGTCGAGCACGTCCATCGGCAAGGCGACGAACACCGGCCCGCGCGGCGGAGTCATCGCCGTCTTCACCGCGCGCCGCAGCACCCGCAGCAGCGAGCCGGGGTGCGTCACCCTCGTGGCGTACTTGGTGACCGGCGTCGCCATGGCCACCAGGTCCGAGGCCATCTGGGCGTCCATCGCGTCATAGCGGACCCCGGCCTCACCGGCGATCACCACCAGCGGCGAGTGGCCGCGCTTCGCCTGGTACAGCATGCCGATGCCGTTGCCGAGCCCGACGCCGGTGTGCAGTTGCACCAGGGCGGGGCCCGCGCCGGCGCGGGCGTACCCGTCGGCGATGCCGATGGCGACGGTCTCCTGCAGGGCCAGCATGTAGGAGACGTCGGCTGTCTGCTCCAGCACGTCGAGGAATCCCTGCTCGACGGTGCCGGGATTGCCGAACATCCAGCCGATGCCGTCGGCGGCGAACTGTTCGTAGATGGCGACCTTGCCTGGTCTGGCGCTCACTGCGTTCTCCTGATCGGAACCCGGGGTCTGTCGTTGGCTGCGTGTGCGGACGGCGGCTACCAGCCGTACCGGCGCAGCCCGGATTCGAGGACCTCGACCAGCTTTTCCCCGGACAGGAAGGAGTCGGGGGTGGAGCGGGCGGTGACGAAGGGGTAGTCGACGATCACCGACGTCTCCTTGCCGACGTTGCCGTGGTAGCCGCCGTCGGGACCGGTGGCGTCGCGCAGGATGTACTCGAGCGGGTACGGCGGCGGGCCCATGTTGAAGTCGACGCCCACGAACCCGGTGCCGTCCTTGTAGTCGTATTCCTTGCAGTGCCCGGTGACGTGCTTGCCCCAGATGATGCTGGCGCGGTCCTCCCAGTCGCGGGCGAAGGCGAGACAGGCGACGCCGTAGCATTCGGCGAGAATCGGCTTGTCGGCGCGGACGAAGGCCAGGATCAGTTCGTGCAGCCGGCCGTTGTTCGCCAGATCCACGATCGGCCCGCTTCCGCCCACGATGGTCAGCGCGTCGTATTGCGCGATGTCGTCGTCGAGCGCGGCGATTTCGCGATAGTAGCCCTCAATTTGGCGTAGATGGTCGGGTGCGCTGAAGTACGGCCGGTCGGGTACCCACTCGCTGAGGCTCAGGGGGTTGTCCAAACGGCTCGACTGGTCGAGTTCCTTTGCCGCCACGGCCACTTCGGGAGTGGTCACGGAACGGCCGAGCGGGGGATCGATGTAGCCGGGGTCGAGGCTCGGCGGCAACGCGGGGGCGCGTTTTCCGGTCGGGGTGAGGAAGACCGTCTCGTATCCCTGCCGATCGAATGCGACGAGGGGGCCTAGCAGTTCCTCGCCCCAATAGCCGTACTCGGAGAGGACGACGAGCATTTTTCGCGGCATGATTGACTCCTGCTGCCGGGGGTGGCGATGTGATATCGCGCGTTTTGGAATTCTTAGGGCTCGACTGTCATCGGCCTAATGTGTTCGAGTCAAGCAAAAGGTAAACCTGCCCACAAGACATTGGTCGCGCCGGGGTACGTACTTCATCAAGTCGAATTTCATGGGTGGAATTGGAAATGCCTACTTCGTCAGGTTTTCGGCCATCGCCGGATGGAGTGCGGGTACGGCGGTGAATACATCATCAGGGTCAAAATTGCGCTTGAGTTCGAGCAGCCGCGGCAGGTTCCCGCCATAGGAGCGCAGGGCGCGTTCGTGCTCGTCGACGCCGAGCAGATTCGGGTAGCCGCCCGGCAGCGCGGTCTTGGCGAGTCCGTCGGACAGGGCGCGGGCCCACCGCCCGTGCGCGGCGTTGCCGCCGGAGGGCGTGTCCCAGGAGGCCACGATCTCGACGAGGACGTGGTCGCGGCGCAGCGCGAAGGCGGTGCCGCCGGCGGGGACGCGGCTCGCGGCCCCGTGGAAGTGGTGAATGAAGACGGCCGAGTGCGGGGATGTCACCCGAGTCATCGCGGTGACCAGCAGCGACGCGGTCTCCTCTGTGAGCTCGGGCAGCCAGCGGGTCCGGATCTCGGTGTGGCGGCCGTTGACGACGCTCGGGTCGAACTGCCCGAGGATGTCCTGATAAGCGATGCGCCCGATCTGTCCGGTCACCGGCGTCCCGAGGCGGCGCAACCGGTTGACGATGGCCTCGCCCCGCGCGTGGTCGCCGACCCAGGCGGGCAGCAGGAACAGCAGCGGCCGGCCGTCGGGCCCGCCGAAGAAGCCGGCCATCACGGTGAGGTCGTCGGGCGCCTCGGCGATCAGCTCCCGATAGCCGCGCAGCACCGTGCGGCCCTGAGTGAGCGGGAACAGCACCAGACCCGACAGCACCGAGTCGACCGGGTGCACGCGGTAGCGCATGGAGGTCACCACGCCGAAGTTGCCGCCGCCGCCGCGCAGGGCCCAGTACAGATCCGGATTGTCCTCGGCGCTCGCGGTGACCGCACGGCCGTCGGCGAGCACGACGCGGGCGCTCAGGAGATTGTCCAAGGCCAGCCCGTGGGCGCCGATGAGCAGGCCGTACCCGCCCGCGAGCGTCAATCCGGCCATGCCGACCGCCTTGACCAGGCCGGTCACCGGCGCGAGCCCATGGGGGTGGGTCGCGGCCACGACGTCGCCCGCCCGGGCGCCGCCCCACGCGACCGCCGTGGCGGTGCCGGGGTCGACGCGCACCCGGCGCATCGCGGACAGGTCGATGACCACGCCGCCGTCGCGCAGCGCCCGCCCGCCCCAGTCGTGCCCGCCGCCGAGTACGGACAGCGGCAGGTCGTGCTCGCGGGCCAGTCGCACCGCGGCCGCGACGTCCTCCTCGTCCGCGCAGCGGACGATCGCGGCAGGGCGGCGGTCGACCGCGCCGTTCCAGATGCGCCGCGCCCCGTCGTAGGCGGGGTCCGACGCCGTCAGCACGGCGCCGCGCAGTGCGGAGCGCAGCGCGACGATGGCGGCCGCCGCCTCCTGGTTGGCAAACGTCGACGATGTCATTTGTCCTCCTGGACTCACGTGTGCTCGCACTTCGTGACACAAGGCGAGGACGCCGTCCCGGCCCGGGGACGGGAGTCCGCTCCGAAATGAGAGTCAAGTGCAAGTCAGAACATCCCCGTATCAGGACAAATCGGAAAGGGTCGTACTGTCGCCGGTCGGCCAGGTATGCGGGGCACACTCTGTCAGGTTGTACGTTTTCGGCCTGAGGCGCTCGTAACTGGTACTGCTAATGCCACGACGTAGGCGTACTGGATATGGCCTACGGCGTCGGCTCAGGCTGACCGAGAGGTATATCCCGACCCGCCGTGGCTCGATGGTCAGGGCGTTGACAACCTGGTACCGAAAGCGCCAGGCGTACCAAACAGGAGAGACGATGGCCCGCCCCAGTCCAGAAGATCGCCTTGATGTCATCGAGACCTGCACCCGCTTCGGCTGGCACGCCGATCAGCGAGAGTGGGATCGGTTCGCGGAGGTGTTGACCGACGTGCTGTACCTCGACTACACGGCCCTTGCCGGCGGGGAGCCCGGTGACGTGAAGAGCGCCGACCTGATCGCCTCGTGGAAAGAGCTATTCGGCCGCCTGACGACGACGCAGCATCTGATCACCAACCACCTTGTGGACGTCGACGGTGATTCGGCGGTGTGCACCGCGCAATTCCACGCCCACCATGTCGCCGCCGTCGCCCATGGCGACCAAACGATGATTCTTTCTGGCCATTACCGATTCGGGCTCGTTCGCGCCGGCGACGGATGGCAGATCAATTCATTGGTGATGACGCCCACCTGGTCGACCGGAAACCTCGCCGTTCTCGGCATACCGGGATGACGGTGCCCGCGCCGTTCACCGGCCGGGTCGGCTACTTCGTTCGATTCCCCTTGCTGGACCGCTGAATTCGAGGAGAGCCTGACGGAGAGCTGGTCCGGTAAATGGCCCGGACCAGAAGGCTTCTGGTGGGGAGGAAGGAACATGTCCTCTGGACGTGGGCTGCTGGTCGAATCGGGGATCCGGTCGACCGCCGGGACGAGCCGGAGGAATACGCTCACGCTGCTGATCACATGTACGGCGATATTCCTGGACTCGCTGGACACGTCCACCGTTGGCGTGGCGCTGCCCAGCATTCGGCGCGATCTTGCCATTGACGAGTCATCGCTGCAGTGGCTTATCTCCGGCTATACGGTCGCATACGGCGGCTTTTTGCTGCTCGGCGGGCGGGTGGCGGACATGTTCGGCCGCCGAAAGATTTTTATGTTAGCGATAGCGGTCTTCATTATCGCCAGCATCGTCGGCGGGGTCGTGTCGTCTGGTCCGCTCATCATCGCCACGCGCGTGGTCAAAGGACTGTCCGCCGCCTTCACCGCGCCGGCGGCGTTTTCCATCATCACCACGACCTTTGAAGAAGGGCCGCGAAGGAACAGGGCGCTGGCGATCTATACGGCGTCGGCGGCCACCGGATACAGCATCGGCCTCGTCGTCTCCGGCATCTTGACCGAGGTCAATTGGCGGCTGGTCTTCCTGCTTCCGGGTGTCGTCGCCTTCCTCGCGCTGCTCGTGACGCCAGCCGCCGTGGAACGCGACGCGCCGGCGTCGCGCGGCACCCGATCCTACGATCCCGCCGGCGCGATCACGGCGACGTCCGCGACCCTGCTGCTCGTGTACGCGCTGGTCCAAGGCCCGGTCATCGGATGGACCGCCGCGGGCACGATCATCTCGCTGGCGCTCGTGGCGGTGCTGCTCATCGCGTTCCTCACGATCGAACGCCGGCACCGCGACCCCACGGTGCCGCTGAGCATCTTCCGGTCGCGGACCCGTGCGTCGTCGTACCTCATCGCGGTCGCGCTCGGTGCCGCGGCGATCGGCTGGCAGTTCGTGGTGACGCTGTACCTGCAGCGCATCTTGAACTACAGCGCGCTGGACACCGCGCTGGCCCTGCTGCCGCTGGGCGTGATGGTGTTCCTCACCGCCCGGTTCGTCACCGGCAGGCTGGTCGGCAAGGCGGGCATCCGCGCCGTCTGCGTGGCCGGCATGCTGCTGCAGGTGGTGGCCCTCGTGCTGTTCTCCTACGCCGGCTCGGCCGGCAACTATCCCGGAATCATGCTGCCCGGCATGGTGATCCACGGGCTGGCCCTCGGCCTGGTGTTTCCGACGATCAACGTCGGCGGGGTCAGCGGGATCGCCGACGAACGGCAGGGCGTGGCCGCCGGTCTGATCGTCGCGGCGTACGCCATCGGCAGCGGGCTGGGCACGGCCGCCATGGCCGCGATCATCGCCGCGGCCACCTCGGCCAGCGGTGCGCAGGCGCTGCTGAACGGATACCAGGCGGCATTCTTCGGCGGGGCGTTGATGGCCGCCGGAGGGGTGATCGTCTCCATCGTGGGCCTGCCGAGGAAACGCTCGTCGATCGAGGCGCCAGAGCCGGCGGCAGCCGCCGGGTGAAACGATATATCGGTGCCGACTTGACGCAGCTCCCCGTATTTGACTAGTCGGCTACTGCCTTTTCAAAACGGTCTGTAGAGTAATTATGGGCCGCCCGAGGCGTCGCGTTTCCGTGGAT
Source organism: Streptosporangiaceae bacterium (assembly GCA_035765195.1). Taxonomy (GTDB): domain Bacteria; phylum Actinomycetota; class Actinomycetes; order Streptosporangiales; family Streptosporangiaceae; genus CALAED01. The sequence continues at coordinate 146,118 of DASTYC010000026.1, read as the reverse complement.
CGCGACCGATCTCGTGGCGTTTGCCGAGCATCGCACGACCGAGGAGGTCATCAATGACCAGCCTGCCGGACACCACCACTTCGAAGGTCATTCATTTCGAAGCCGACGAAGGTCCGACCATCTGGTTCAACAAGGGAATGTACACGTTCAAGGCGACGGGCGATACCACTAATGGGGCCCTCACGTTCGCTGAGGGGTCCATCCTTCCCGGCGACGGTCCGCCGCCGCACTACCACGAATATATGGACGAGGCGTTCTACGTCGTCCAAGGAGAGCTGGAGTTCCTCTCCGGCGATGAGACGTTCATGTGCGGCGAACGCGGGTTCGTGTGGGTGCCGCGGGGGGTCCGGCATCGCTTCTACAACCCCGGCGTTCACCCGGCCCGGCTGCTCTTCCTGCTCAATCCGGGAGGTCTTGACGACTTCCTCATCAAGATCGGCAGGGAGCCGCACGCGGGCGAGATACCGCCGCCGTTCACGCCCGAGCAGCACCGGCAAATCGAAGAGATCGCCCCCAACTACGGCCTGATCGTCGGCTGAGCACCCGAAGGAGCGGATGAGATGAGCACGCTCGAGACCATCCGGTTCCAGCTGCGCGAGGGCATCGGTGACTCCCAGTTCCTGCGGCTGAACCGCCAGGTGGAAGACGAGTTCATGGCCCGCCGCCCGGGCTTTCGGTCCCGGCAGACGGCGCGCGGCAAGGACGGGGAGTGGCTGGTGTCGGTGCAGTGGGCCACCGCCGCTGACGCCGACGCCACCGGCGCCGCCTTCTTCGGTGCCCCGGAGACGCAGGACTTCCTGTCCGTCATCGACACGACGACCGTTTCCCACGGCTATTACGAGCTAGTGGATTACTAGCCGATGAGATATGCCGGGCGGGCCGGCCGCGGGACCTGACGAGTCGTCCGCGGCCGGACCCGCCCACTTCTATGAGAAAGAGCCAACGACCATGCCGGGAGGAAAAGTGGTTTCGACGAATGTATTGGCCGGAAAGTCGGCCGTGGTGACCGGCGGCTCGCGCGGCATCGGGCGGGCGATCGTTTCACGGCTGGCCGCGGACGGCGCCGCCGTCGTCTTCGCCTACCACACGGACGAGGCCGCCGCGAAGCAGGTGGTGACCGACGTCGAGGCGGCCGGCGGCCAGGCGCTGGCGGTGGCGGCCGACATGGCCGACCCCGCCCAGGTGGCCCATCTGTTCGCCGAGGCGGACGCGTTCTTCGCCAAGCTCGGCATGCCGGGCTTGGACATCCTGGTCAACAATGCCGCCATCGCGCTGATCAAACCGATGACCGAGGTGACCGAGCCGGAGTACGACCGGGTGATGGCGGTCAACGCGAAGGGCACCTTCGTCGCGATGCAACAGGCCGTCCAGCGGATGTCGCACGGCGGCAATATCGTCAGCGTGACCTCCATGACCACCGTGATGACCCGGCCAGGTGAGTCGGTCTACACGGCCAGCAAGGCCGCGGTCGAGCAGTTCACGCGGGTCGCCGCCGACGAGCTCGCCGAGCGCGGAATCCGGGTCAACGCCGTCTCCTCCGGCCCGACCGACAGCGGGCCCGGCGGCATGCTGCGCAGCTCCACCACCGCCGAGCAACGCCGGCAGGTGGCCGCGATGACCCCCCTCGGCCGCGTCGGCGAGCCCGAAGACATCGCCGATGTCGTCGCCTTCCTGGTGAGCCCCGACGCGCGCTGGCTGACCGGCCAGAACATCCGCGCGACCGGAGGCCTCGTCAAGGGCGCCTGACCCTGCCCGCACGCCGGCCTGCCGCGACGGAAACCCGTCCCGGCAGGCCGTCGCGTTCGGGCCTGGAGAAGGGACGGGAGAAGGATCAGGGCGACCCCTTGCCTCGGCCGGACCAAAAGGAGCGGAGGCAAGGGGCCGCCGTGGGTGTGCGGACGTTGATCAGGCCCGGACGGGCCCTTCCGCCGACTCCACCACGCCGGGAGCGACGAACCGGCAGTCTTTGCCCTCCTCCGGAATGCGGAGCCACTGGGCACCCCAGGCGGCGGGCAGCGCGACCGCGCAGATGCCGAGTCCCACCAGCACGAGCGGCTCGACGCCGTGGTTCGCCACGACCCAGCCGCCGATGGCCGCGCCGGTCGCGATGCCGGCGTTGGCCGCCGAGGCGCTGAGCGTGGCGGCGAGGTTGCCGCCGACGCCGGCCAGGCTGATCACCCGCAGCTGGAGCGAGGGGAAGATCGCGAACATCAGCAGGCCCCAGACGCCGAGCACCAGGGCGACCAGGATGGGAATCGAGCCGATCAGGTAGAGCAGGCCGAGGGAGAGGATCACCAGCGCGTTGCCGGCCCACAAGGTGGTCGTGGTGCTGCGGTCGGCGGCCAGCCCGCCGACGAACGTACCGGCGGCACTGGCGATCCCGAACGCCAGCAGGAAGGCGCTGACCAAGCCGCCGGAGATGTCGGTGACGTCCTCCAGCCAGGGGGCGAGATAGGTGAACACGGTGAACTGGCCGCACATCAACGTGAACCCCACGCCCAGCATCGCCAGCACCCGTGGTGCGAACGCGCAGCGGGCCTGTTCGGCGAGCCCCCCGACGCCGCTGCCCTCGACCGGCGGGACGAAGATCAGCGTGGCCATCAGGGCGAGGCAGCCGAGGATGATGATCCCGGTGAAGGTCGCCCGCCAGCCGAGCGTCTGCCCGATCAAGGTGCCCAGCGGGATGCCCAAGACGGTGGCCACGGCGATGCCGCCGAAGACCATCGACATCGCCCTGCCCTTGCGCTCCTCGGGGACGACCCCGGCGGCCACGACGGAGGCGACCCCGATGAACAGCCCGTGGATCGAGCCGGTGAGGAACCGCGCGGCGATGAGCATGCCGAAGGTGCCGGCAACGACGGCCAGCGCGTTTCCGGCGATGTAGCAGGACAGGCACATCCACGCGAGGAAGCGCCGACCGTATCTCGTGGTCATCGCGTTGAGGATGGGGCCGCCGAAGGAGATTCCCAGCGCGTAGGCGGTCACGAGCTGCCCGGTCGTGCTGATCGACACGGACATGTCCTCGGCGACGAGAGGGAGGACGCCGACGATGACGAGCTCCGCCGTGCCGACGACGAAGGCTCCCAGCATCAGCGTGGCGAGAGCCAGCTGACTGCGATAGCGATACCCCTCGAGTTGCGTGACGACGCTCATTTATACACCACCCTTGACTGTCTGTTTTCGCGATTTTCGAATTGCGGGTTGTCACTGTCGATGCGTGATCCGGCCGGATCGGGGGCAGGGGCCGGGCCAGGCGCCTGATCGCAGAGCGCGGCGCGTGGCGACTATTAATTCAAGACAGCTTGCCGACGGCTCACAAGATTTGCGCGGCAGAACGCGGTGACTGCGTGATGTCCTTAAACGGCGGCACCCCGCGGCCGGCGGCCGATAAAATCGCGGGAGCGATGCCTTTGCCGCTTACGTTTCCATGGTGGACCGGAGACTCCGGCGTGAAACCGAAATCGGTCCGCGTATACGTCGACAGGTCGGCTATCTCGCGGCTTGGATCCAGGGGCCGAGACCGCCGATTCGCTCGCCCTTGACGCGCACCCGATAGCCGTCACGAGGGTCGCCCCCGGGCTGGAAGGGGATGCCCGGACCGAGATACCGCGCGGCGAATCCGCGCAACAGCCCCAGTCCGCCGCCATCGGTGACAACGGCGGAGCCGCGCACCCACAGATACTCCTTCAGTCCCATCTCGCTGATCCGGTCGGACTCGATGGAGACCGCCACTCGCGGGTCGCGGATCAGGTTGCGGATCTTCTTGGTCAAGGTCGAGGACGCGAAGACGATATCCCCCTCGTCCCAGCCGATCCAGACGCAGGTAAGGTGCGGGCTTCCGTCGGCATTCAACGTGACGACGTGGCCGAGAGCGGTCGATTCGATCAGCGGTCGGGCCTCTTCGGGCAGGGCAGTCATAATTGTCCCGATTTTGGGGAAGTGCGATGTGGAGCCGCCAGTCATTCTAGCAGCGCGCGCCCATCGAGCGGTCGGGAACGGCCGAAGCGACGTCCTGCACACGACCAGCTAACAGAGTGCTGTCCAATAAATTGGACTTCCCTTGTCGCACCGTCAGGGTCTCGGTAAAAGGGTGACATCCGAAACGACTCAGGAGTGTGTGACCGTGACGGCGGATGGAACCATTTCCAGGACCGTAAGGGAAGCGACCCTGGAACTATTGCGAAACCTGGGCATGACGACAATCTTCAGCAATCCGAGTCACACGGAGATGAAGCTGTTCGAGTCATGGCCCGATGACATGCGGTTCGTGATGGGCCTGCAGGAGGCGTCGGTCGTGAGCATGGCCGACGGCTACGCGCAGGGCACGGGCAAGCCCGCACTCGTGATCATCAACGGCGGCCCCGGCCTGGGCAATGCGATGGGCTCGGTCTATACGGCCTCGTGCGCCCATACCCCCATGGTGATCTTGGGTGGTCAGCAGGCCAGGAAGATGCTGCTCGGCGAGCCGTTCCTCAACGCCCGCGAGGCCACCAGCCTGCCCCATCCCTACATCAAGTGGAGCGGGGAGCCGGCGCGCCCGCAGGACGTGCCCGAGGTGATCGCCAAGGCGTACCACATCGCCGCCCAGCCCCCGCAGGGCCCGGTGTTCGTGGCCGTCCCCGAGGACGATTGGGTGCGCCCCGCGAGCAGCGCGCCGCTGCCCACCCGGACCGTCGAGACCGCCGTGGTCCCCGATCCGGCCGTACTCTCCCGCCTGGCCGACGCGCTCAACGCGGCCGAGCGTCCCGGGATCGTCGCCGGGCCCACCGTGGACGCCCAGGGCGCGCGCCAGGATCTGATCCGGCTCGCCGAGCGGCTGGGCGCCCGGGTCTGGGGCAGCCCCGTATGGCCGCGCGGCAGCTTCCCCGAAAACCACCGGCTGTTCGGCGGCGTGCTGCCGCCGATCCCGGAGATGGTCGCCCAGCGCCTCGCCGAGCACGACGTGGTCGTCGTCTTCGGCAGCCCGATGTTCACCCTCTTCACCACCGCGGACCTGTTCTCCATGGCGCCCGCCGGCGTGGACACGAGCGAGCAGCCGCGGATGCCGGAGGGCATCGACTTCTACCACGTGACCGATAACCCGGAGGCGGCGGCGTGGTCGATGGCCGGCACCAGCTTCGTCTGCCCGCCGGGTCCGGCCGTACAGCAACTGGTCCCGCTGGTGCGTGAGCGTGAGCCGGCCGAACTGCCGCCCGTGCGCGAGCCGATCCCCGTCCCCTCGCCGTCGGAGCCGCTCACCCAGGCGTACCTGTTCCATCTGCTCTCCCAGGAACTGCCCGAGGACGCGGCGCTCTTCGAGGAACTGCCGATCGCACGCGCCGACTTCCACGAGCAGATCCCGCTGGGCCCGGACAACGGCTACTTCGCCACCGCGAGCGGCGCGCTCGGCTTCCCGTTCGCCGGCGCGGTGGGGTACGCCATCGCGCGGCCCGACCGGCGTGCGGTGGCCGTGATGGGGGAGGGCTCGGCACAGTACACCCTGCACGCCCTGTGGACCGCGGCGCAGCAGCGGGTGCCGGTCACGTTCGTGATCCCCAACAACTCCGGCTACCTGTCCTTGAAGTACTACCTCGGGGAGGACAGCCAGCGGGCCTGGCAGGTCGGCTGGGATCTCAGCGGCGTTGACATGGCGGCCCTCGCCCGCGGCTTCGGCTGCCCGGCCGAACGGATCGAATCGCCCGACCACCTGCGGGAGGCCCTCAAGTCCTCGCTGAACTCCGACGGCCCGATGCTGCTCGACGTCGTCGTCGAGGACCCGGGTCTGTTCCGGCTCTGACGACGCACCGACAACGTACTCAGGCCGGGGCGCCGCCGCGACGAGAGCGGCGCCCCGGCCTGTTTCCGTGTCCGCGGCCCACAGCAATCGCCGATCTTGATGTGAGAGTTCTATCGTCGTGTCTGACCGAACGCTCACATCAAGATCGGCGAATTTGGGGGGGTCAGCGGGGTTCGGGGCCGATGATCCAGTGTTCGCGCATCGCCATCTCGTGGATGTAGCGCGGCTCGACGAACGTCAGCAGGTCCTCGTAGACCTGCTTGCCCTCGGGGCTTTCCAACGCGGCCGACAGGGCCTCCATGTCGTCGAACCACAGCTGGTAGGCGGCGTCCAGCACGGCCTCGCCGACCCCGTAGAGCGCGTCGCGCGTGTGACACTGCAGGTAGCGGCGCAGGCCGGGGACGTTCCGCACCAGTTCGGCGTGCTCGCCCAGGCTGCGCGCGCGGAAGTCGGCGAGCGGCAGGCCCTCCTTCCGCTTGACCAGCACGATGGCCTTGACCCAGTCCGGCTGCCTGGTCGGCGGCGGGCCGGGGAGCACCTCATGGGCGTCCGTGTCGAGCACCACCGTCTGCCAGAACGCCGCCCAGTTCGGCTCGTCGAGCCGTGCGCCCTGCAGGAACTCCGGGGTCTGCAGCGAGGCGAGCTGCTCCTCTTCGTTCGCCAGCCAGATCTCCGCGACCCCGCTCCAGAGCGGTTCGTTGTCGTCCGGGCCGAGCGGAACGCGGGTGTCGACCATGTATTTGCGGATCTGCGGGATCTTACTGGCGTACTGAACGGCATGGACGTCGAGCCAGTAGCGGTGGAACTCTTCCTCGCTCATGCCGGGCTTCGGCGCGGCGAAAATGAGTTGGTGGATCATGTCTTCTTCCCCTTACCAGGTTCAGACCTTGTAGCGCTTGAGGACGTCGTCGGCGAAACCGAGGTAGTCGCGCAGCGGCCAGACCTCTTCGAATTCCAGGTACTCCCGCATGGGAAGCCGGCCGAGCGCGGTGCGGTCGAGTTCCTCGGCGTTCGGAGCGTCGATGATGCCGATCACCCGCTTTTGCGCGGCGACCTTCCACAGGCCGACCGCGAAACCGGAGTCGAGGGTCTCCTTGGCGTGCTCGGCCTCCTCGGACTCGATGTCCCACAATTCGTCGAGCGTGATGCGGCCTTCGTGATTCCACTTCATCTGGACGTAGAACAGCATCTGGATTCAGCTCCTCGATCAGCCGCGCCGCGCGCGGATCAGCTGGGTCAGTGAATGCTCCGGCCCGAAAACCTCGACGGCGATGTCGAGCGGGGTCTTGCCGTCGTGCCCGACGCGCTCCAGCGAGGCGCCCGCGTCGATGACGGCGCGAGCGCATTCCTCGTAGCCGTGCCACAACGCGTCGTGCAGCGGCGTATAGCCGTTGGTGGCGCCCTGGAAGTTCAGGTCCACGCCGGGCCATCCGGCGATCATCCGGGTCAGCTCGACGTGCCCGTTGTAGACCGCCTTGTGCAGCGGCACCGCACCGAACGTCGGCTCGGTCGCGTTGACGTCGGCGCCCGCCTCGAGCAGCAGCCTGGCGATCTCGGTGTGTCCGTCGCGGGCGGCCACCAGCAGCGGGGTGTGGGCGTCGTTGAAGCCGTTGACGACGGGGAACCGCTCGTCGACCTCCACGCCCTGCGCGATCAGCCGGCGTACCTCGTCGACGTCGTCGCGGTTGACCGCCGCCATCAGGCGCTGCGACTCGGCCTGCCGCTCGTCGGATGCCTGCCGGTCCTTGAGGTACTGCTCGGCCCGCAGCAGCCGGTCCTTGCCGATCGTGTTGACGTTGAGCTCGTACTCGAAGTGCTCCTTGAGCGAGAAGCCGTAGTGCGTGTTGAGGTTCAGCCCGGCGCCCTGGTCGAGCAGGTACTTGGCGAGCTCGGGGAACTTGTACCACAGCGCGTCCATGAGCGGCGTGTGCCCGGTGGTCGGCGCCACCGCGTCCACGAACGCCCCGGCCTCCACCAGCAGCCTGGCCACGTCCGTGCTGCCGCCCTGGCACGCCTTGTGCAGCGGGGTGGCGCCCGCCATGGCGTCCCCGGTGAACACGTCGGCGCCGGCGTCGAGCAGGAGACGGACCATCTCCGCGTCCGCGTTGCCGGCGGCGATCATCAGCGGCGTGAGACCGGTGCCGTCCTCCCGCGCGTCCGGGTGCGCGCCGGCGGCGAGCAGCGTACGAGCCGCCACCTGGTCGCGGTCGCGGGCCGCGCGGACGAGCCGGACGCCCCTGTCCGACGTGCCGCGGATCGCGCGGATGATCGGGGACGGGTCGGTGTAGGACTTCCAGCGGACGATCTTGCCGTCGCGGACGGTGAGCCGCTGGATGAACTCGATCTCGAACGGGATGTCGGTGTCGCGTACGGTCGACTTCTCCCGGATGACGCCGAACGCCTCGTCGCCGTCGACGGCGAGGCCGGCGAGTTCTTCGCTATTTACTTCACAGACTCCGACAAAGACCTTGAAGCTCGCCAGCACCTCGTCTCGGCCGTGGTACGTGCCGATCCACGGCATATCGGTGTTGTAACCCTGGACCGGTATGTAGTTGATGAACTCCACGTCCGGGTCGAGGAATTCGAGGGCCGTCGCGATGTCGCCGGTGGTCAGGGCATGGAACCAGCCTTCGGCGACGTCGCGCGTAACATTCTCGTTGCTCACGATCATCAACCCTTCTCGGCTGCCGCTTTGACAGCCGAAGGCGCCTGCGCATAAGTGGCTCCAGATTCATTCCTGTGCGCGATCGGGCACAAGGTCTGTCCCGTGGCGGCGTCGCACTCTCACGGATTCGCCAAGAGACTGCGTGAGGTCGCTCCGGAAAATCACATCGCAATTTCTTTCGCGCCCTGCCATGGGGCGGCCGCGATGCCGGGCGGCTTCGTACGCGCCGAGTCCGCGGAGCCGTCATCGAGACGATGACAACGGCGTGGGCGAGACGCCGTTTCGTGTCACCGCGGCCCGCGAGGGTCAACGGCTCGATGACGAACAATTGCATCGAGTCGGCCGATACCGGAAAAACGGGGGCGCTCCTAGTCTGATGGGTAAGCGCGAAGAAGCGCCCACAGTCGGGGAGGAACGGTAAATCGGCGTGGGAGGACGGCGGATGAACGTGCCGGCGATGGAGAAACCGTCGCCGTGCCCGCGCGGCGTCACCGCCTCGGTGTTCCCGACCGGCCGGCCGTACTGCCTGGGTCCCAGGGTCCCCCCGGGCAGTCGGCCGGTCGTGGGCGACGCCGCACGGTCCGGGGCCGGGACCGTGGATGGCGGACCGGAGCCGCGCCCGTGCCGTGGCCGTCTGTGGGCCGCAGCGAACGGTTCGCGCGGCGGCCCACAGTTCTCTTCCGCACGGCCGTCGGCACGGGCGGCAACGTTCGATCGTGACGACACCCAAGGAGGTACGCCGTAGTCCGTGGTGGCCTTCGTGCTCTCCTGGCCTCCCGCGGCGGTGTCGTCCGCGGCGGTCCACGGCTTTCCCCGCGGCGACGTCCGTGGGGGAGAGCCTGGGCCGCCGCCCTGGCCTCGACCCGGCCGGGCCGCGTGGGTTCAGGCGGCGGGCGCGAGGCCGAACCGGTAGGCGAAGGCGACGAGCTGGGCTCGGTTGCGCAGGTCGAGCTTGCGCCGGATTCGGTAGATGTGCGTGCGCGCGGTCGCCTCGGTGATCTGGAGCTCCTTGGCGATCTCCATGCCGGACATGCCGCGCGCGACCAGCGCGAGCACCTCGCGCTCGCGCGCGCTGAGGCTGGAGGCGGCGACGTTCACCTCCCCGCCCGGGCGGGCCTCGCGCCGGAAGAACCAGTCGAGCAGCTTGCGGGCGACGCACGGCGCCAGCATGGCCCCGCCGGCCGCGACCACACGGATGGCCGCGGCCACCTCCTCGGTGCCGGTCTCCTTGACGACGAGGCCGGTGGCGCCCGCCTCCAAGAAGTTCATGATCTTTACGTCGTCGTCGCGCGACGTGAAGACCAGCACCTTCGGCGTCGGCCGGAGCGGTTCGTGCGAAAGCCGGCGCGTCAGCTCGATGCCCGACAGGCCCGACAGCGGCGCGTCGGTGATGATGACGTCGGGGTGCAGGCGGCGCGCCATGATCAGCGCCTCGATGCCGCTGTCGGTGGTGCCCACCACCTCGATGCCGGATTCCGCCGTGAGGGCGGTGCGCATGCCTTCGCGTATTATCGGCAGCTCGTCACAGACCAAGACTCGCGTCGCCATGATCACTCCTGGATTCACCTGGCGTTAATGATCATGCCAGTGCGGCGCCCAAAGCGTCTTTCTCACAAGGTGCACGAGCACAATGCTGTATTGCCCCCGGGAAAAGAGCGGGTACCGGCCGTCGTGGATCAGCCGATTAGGCTTCGAATATCTCGAATCGCGGCACGAGGCGCATATCTCCTCACCCCCGCCGCGAACCTCATGATCGAAACTTAAGGCCGGTCAACCGGCGGGTCAATGGCGGCGGCGCGGAGGCGGCGAGACTTGTGGAAGTCAACTCCGTACTCCGCCATCTCCTCGCTCACCGCCGGCCCCGCGCGCCATTCAGATCGTGGATTGATACTGGTGCAACAGGGTCACCGCCATCGCGCCCTCGCCCACGCTCGAGGCGATCCGTTTGACCGAGCCGGCCCGCGCGTCGCCGACCGCGAACACTCCCGGCATGCTCGTCTCCAGCAGCAACGGATCGCGGGGCAGGTCCCAGTCGGGGAGATCATCGCGCCGGCCGAGATCGGGGCCGGTCACCAGGAAGCCGTTGTGGTCGCGGCACACCGCGCCGTCGAGCCAGTCGGTGCGGGGCCGGGCGCCGATGAAGGTGAAGACGTTCTCGGCGTCTTCCGTGGTGACGGTGTCGTCGTCGAGGTTTTGCAGGGTGATGCGCGCCAGTCGGTCCGACCCGTCGGCCGCGATCAGCTTGGTGCGCAACCGGACCTCGATGTTGGGCGCGGCCTCGATGTCCTCGAGAAGGTAACGGGACATCGTGGCCTCCAGACCGTGCCCTCTGATCAGCATGATGACCTGTTTCGCGTGCTGGGCGAAGTGCAGCGCCGCCTGGCCGGCGGAGTTGGCGCCGCCGATGATCCACACCCGCTGGTCCTGGCACGAGGTGGTCTCGGCGGTGGTCGCGCCGTAGTAGATGCCGGCGCCTTCGAAGCGTTCCGCGCCCTCGGCGTCGATCCGGCGGTACGACAGGCCGGGCGCCAGGATGATCAACCCCGCGCTGATCTCGCGGCCGTCGGAGAGCGTGAGGATCTTCGCCCGTCCCGCGGAGCGCAACCCGACCGCCGCCACCGGGGACAGGAGATCGGCGCCGAAGCGGCGGGCCTGGGCCACCGCCCGGCGGGTCAGCTCGGCGCCGGAGATCCCGGCGGGAAACCCGAGGTAGTTCTCGATCCGGCTGGACATCCCGGCCTGCCCGCCCGGTACGTACGCGTCGAGCAGCAGCGTGGACAGCCCTTCCGAGGAGGCGTACACGGCCGCGGCGAGGCCGGCCGGTCCGCCGCCCACGATGACCACGTTGTAGTGCGGGCGGCTGGCCTCGCTGTTCAGGCCGAGCACCTTGACCAGGTCGGTCGTCGTCGGCTTCACGAGCTTCGTGCCGTCGGGCAGCAGGACGGCGGGAAGCTCGGTCTCGGCGACGTCCGGCACCGTGTCGCGTTCGACGTCGATGAAGCGGAACGGCTGGTGATGGCGGGTGAGGAAGTCGCGCAGCAGATGGGTGGCCGGCACATAGCGGTAGCCGACGAGCCTGATGCCCGAGTACGGCGGCTGGTAGGACGCCTGCCACTCGTCCAGCAGGTCGTCGAGCACGGGATAGAGCCGCTCCTCCGGCGGCTCCCACGGCTTGACCAGGTAGTGGTCGAGACGTACGCGGTTGATCGCCGCGATGGCCACGCCGGTGTCGGCGTAGGCGGTCAGCAGGACGCGGCGGGTGGCCGGAAAGCGGCCGAGCGACTCGGCGAGGAAGTCGACGCCCGGCATCTCCGGCATCCGCTGGTCGACGAGCAACAGCGCGGGCTCTTCGCGGCGTTCGCGCAGCGTATCCAGGATGCGCAGGCCCTCGTTCGCCGAGGTGGACGCGATCACCCGATATCGATCTTGGTACGCCCGAGACAGGTCGCGGCGGATGGCTCGCAGTACGTGCGGGTCGTCGTCTACGGCGAGCAATACCGGGCGGTGCGACTCAAGCATAAGAATTCCGATCGCTTCGACTTCACGCGCATGGCAAGGTGGACCGCGAACGGCCGTTATGCGTATTTTGCGACAAGTGGCCATTGCCGCCATACCCGCACGTCACGAAGTGCGTCCGCGCGATTTTCGCCCGCCCGCGAAGTCGCGGCCGAATATGCCGCCGCGGCGACAACTCCCTGCGGCGTCGCGGCGGCCGGCGAGACCTTTCCGCTACGTCGGTCCTACCGGGACTTTCGGCTTATCGGTCGGAGGCGAGGCGCGCCTGTCTGGGGACCTCGCCGAACTTGCCCGCGCGCAGGTCGAGGAACGCCTGGGTGATCTCCGTCGGGTGGTTCATCACGAACGGCCCGCCGACCGCGACCGGCTCGCGCAGCGGCGTTCCGCTGTAGATCATGACGCGGGTCACGCCGTCGCCGTCGGGGGCGCTGAACCGGAGCGTACTGTCGCCGGTGCCGGCGTCGACCGGATCCGACCATGCGGTCTGACCCGCCGCGAGCCGGCGCCCGGCGATGGCGACGCGGCCCGACAGCACGTAGGCGAAGGCGCGGTGCGCGGCCGGCAGCGGGTAGTCCAGCGCCGTCCCCGGCTCCAAGGTCAGCACCGCGCCCTGCACGTCGACGTGACGCCGGGCCGGCCCGGTGACGCCGTCGACGGTGCCGGAGATCACGTCCAGCGCCGCGCCGGGCCGGGTGATCCGCGGCTGCCTGGCCCGGACCAGGTCCTGGTAGCGGGTGTCGGTGAGCTTGTGGGTGGCCGGCAGGTTGAGCCATAGCTGCAAGGTATGGGCGTGCTCGTCGCGGTAGGCGAGTTCGCGGTGGATGATCCCGCGGCCCGCGGTCATCCACTGCACGTCGCCGGGCTCGAGGGCACCGGCGTTGCCGAGGTTGTCGCCGTGCTCGAGCACCCCGTCGAGGACGGTGGTCACCGTCTCGATGCCCCGGTGCGGGTGCCAGTCGAACCCGGGCTTGGAGAACCAGTCTTCGGACAGGAAGAGGAACGGATCGGTCAGCGTCGGGTCGGTCGCCGCGAAGACCATCGCCTTGTCGTCGACCTGCTCATCGGGGCCGAGGCGCCGCCTGTCGTCGACCCGGGCGACGGTGCGTGCCGCGATGCCGATGTGCTCGCTCATGTGACCAGACCACCACACGTCGGGGGAGTTGATGCTTCAACCATATCCGCCGACGCCCGGACCTATCACTGCCGCAGGTTGTCGACTCCGGGGTCTTCGGTCGGTGCCGGCGGGGGCGGCTCGGTCACGGTGTTGGTGAGCCAGCTCATCGCGGTCTTGCCGGCCACCACCGTGCTGGTCATCGTGCCGACGTCGGTGATCGTGATGACGATCTCGTCGCCCGGGAGCAGCGTGAAGGGCAGATCGGGGACGATCGAGGTGCCGGTGGCCAGCACGACGCCGTGCGGGAAGTCGTCCGCGCGGAACAGATAGGCCACGAGCTCGTCGAGCCGGCGCCGCAGCAGGCCGGTGCCGGCGCTGCCGGTCCACGCCTGCGCGCCGTCGCGGCGGATGGTCATGGTGATGTCGAGGTTGTAGGGGTCGGGGACCTCCCAGCCGGGCCGGATCGCCGGGCCGACGGCGCAGCCGCCGAGGTAGATCTTCGCCTGCGGCAGGTACAGCGGGTTCTCGCCCTCGATGGTCCGCGAGCTCATGTCGTTGACGACGGTGTAGCCGACGATCTCGGCGTGCCGGTTCACCACGAGGCCGAGCTCGGGCTCCGGCACGTCGATGCCCGAGTCGGCGCGGATCGCCACCGTCTCGCCGTCGCCGGTCACCCGCCAGGCCGTCGACTTGAAGAACAGCTCCGGCCGCTCGGCGTCGTAGACCTGCTGGTAGACGTCGGGAGCACGTTCGCTTTCGACGACCCGGGCCTCGCGCGAGCGGCGGTAGGTGACGCCGGCCGCCCACACCTCCATGTGCCCGTCCACCGGAGGCAGCAGCCGGACCGCGGCGGCATCGTGACGCGGGCCGCCGGCCGCGGCACAGCGTTCGCGCAAGGCGGCCGCCGGCAGCCCGAGCAGCTCGCTGACACCGTGTACGTCGGTCAGCTCGGTGATCGTGACTCCGTCGGAGATCCCGACCGCGACGTCGGGGCGAGTGCGCAGGCCGTCAGACCCGGCGGGGACGCCCGGCAGGGGAAAGCCGCCGGTGGGCGGCGCGACGAAGCGGACGATGTGCATGTGAATCCTCGCATTCGGTCGCACTGCCGGTTCGAGCTCCGGCACGTCCGGCGGCCGCCCGATCTGGGCGCGCGGGGTGCCAGGGGTTCGTACGGTCGTCCGCCGAGGCGCTGGACCGTTCCACCGCGACCGGCATGATCGATGCCGCCGCAAGATTCCCCTTGGTGATCGTAGTGAACACCGACGGTGCGCGCCGACCATGGGTCCCAAAGTCGCCCCTGGTGCCGCCGGCGCGCGGGACGAACTACGGCCGCGATTGATCCGTAGCGCTTGTACGGCCGTTTACAGAGGTATGGGTGTTCTTCTTCGTGTTCTTGTGGCCGCCGGGCTTGCGGCCGACGCCTTCGTACACTGGCGGTTCGCGCCTGGGATGGCTCCCGGGCCCAACGCGCCCGAAGGGACCATCGGCGGGGATGTCCTGTTCCGCGCCGAGGCGGTCGTGGCCGTGCTGGCGGGTCTGCTCATCCTGGCCTGGGCGCGCAGATGGACGTACGCGCTGGCGTTCCTGGTCGCGGCGAGCGCCGTCGGCGCCCTGGTCCTCTACTACTCGGTCGATGTGGGTCAGCTGGGTCCGATCCCGCGCATGTACGACCCGTCCTGGTACGGCGAGAAGACGATCAGCCTGGTGGGCGAGGGCGTGGCCACGCTGGCCGCCCTGGTCGGGTTCTTCACCGCCCGGAAACCCGCCCCGCGGCCTCAGCCTCATCAGCCGGCCGACGCCCCGTTGGTGGGCAACCGGGCCTAGGTTCCGCGCGGAGGGCGTCCAGGTCCGGGCGCCCTCCGGCGGTTGGCGTGGATGCGCACGGGTTCGCCGGTCTTGGCGGTCGTGTCACGCTCGTGGAACAGCCCGATCTTCACGGCGACCCGCTGGGAGGGCAGGTTGCCGGGATGGATGATCGCGATGAGCCGCTCGGCGCCGAGGACGTCCCGGGCGTGGTCTCGGCAGGCCGCCGCCGCCTCGGTGGCGTACCCGCGGCCCTGGAGGTCGGCGCGGATGTGGTAGCCGACCTCGATGTCAACGACCCCGTCGACCTCCTGCGGGGTCAGGCCGCAGTCGCCGGCGAACTCGCCGGTCGCCCGCAGCCTGAGCAGCCAGAGGCCGAAGCCCACCTGCCGATACAGCCGCTGGTTCCACTCGATCCAGGCCAGGGCCTCATCGCGCGTCTTGGGACGCGGGTAGTAGCGCATCACGTCCGGGTCGCCCAGCAATGCGGCCATGTCGTCGAGGTCGTCCGCGGTCATCTGATGGAACGCCAGCCGCGGAGTAGGCCCGGGAACGAGGGACTGCCGGCTCACAGAAGCTCCTTGGTGCACGCGTCTCGTCGTTAGATCGAGATTCGTTCGCGGAGTCGCTTGCTCAGATGGGCACGGTACATCGGCATCCCGGGGACTTTCGATCGACGGCGTCGGGACCGACGGCCCTGCCATGGGGCGTTCGGCGCGATCGATCGTTGTGGGCATGAGCGTCAGGACAGGCGGGGAGTCGGCCGGCCCTGCCCCGGCACCGGCCGATGCGAGAGGTGCCGTCCACGGACCATGGGTTTTCGTGACGTCGGTGCTCACGGCCGTCACCGCCCTGGCGGCCCTGGCCATCGGCGTGACCACTCTCCCTCATTCGGGACCGAACTGCCGCGGCGACTGCGTCGAATACCCCTACACCGGGGGCGCCGAGTTCGTGCCCCGCGACTTCTGGTGGCAGTACCCGGCCATTTTGGTCCCGCTGCTGGCCGTGGTGCTCATGATGGGGCTCGCCAGGCGCCCGTCAGAGCACGCCGCGCTCGCGGCCCGGGTCGCGACCACGCTCGCGACGATCGCCGCGGGTGTCCTGGTGACCGACTACGCCATCCAGCTGACCGTCGTACAGCCGAGCCTGCTCAAGGGCGAGACCGAGGGCCTGGGGCTGTGGTCACAGTTCAACCCGCACGGGGTGTTTATCGCCCTGGAGAACGTGGGCTACCTGCTGCTGGCACTGGCCTTCCTCGCCATCGGGGTGGCCATGGCGGCCCACAGCCGGCCTGAACGCGTGGCCCGGATCGCGTTCATCGCGGGCGGAACCGCGACGCCGCTCGCCTTGATCGGGTACGCCGCCGCCTACCGGGCCGATCTGAACGACCACTTCGAGGTCGCGAGCATTGCCGTCGACTGGCTCGTCCTCATCGTCGCGGGCACACTGCTCGCCGTGGCCACCCGGCCCCCGCGCCGGGGCCGTCGTTCGTGACACCCGACTCGACCGGCCGGGCACCCCCGATCGAAGCGCGCTTCCCCGCGAGAACAATGGAGGCATGTCGCGCAGGGCGGCGGTGCCCGCATATGCCCGGTACGAGTCGTTGGTGCTCGACGTCATCCCGCCCGGCTGCGAGCGAGCGGTGGATGTAGGGTGTGGCAACGGCGACCTCACGCGCAGGCTCCGCCGGAGCGGCATCTCGCAGGTCGTCGGAATCGACCGGGACCAGTCGTGTATCGAGCGCTGCGGGGCCCATCCCGACGCCGGTGACATCACCTATGTCGTCGGCGACGTGCTGATCAGCGAACTGGAGCCGGCGCGCTTCGACCTGGTGAGCGCCGTCGCCGCGCTGCACCACATGGACGCCCGTTCCGGACTCCTCCGGCTCCGGAGTCTGGTGGCGCCGGGGTCGGTGCCTGTGCTCGGCCGCTTACGGCACTGCCCGCACTAGAGCTGCACCTGACCGCCGACGACCTCGCCGACATCGACAAGGCGGTGCCGCCAGGCGCTGCCCGCGGCGACCGATACCCGCCCGCGTTCATGGCCGACCTCGGCGTGGGCAACTGAAGTCTGGGCTTTCCGGCGCCGCGAAGGGCTCATCTCGCCCGGGGTGCGGACGGCTTTTCGAGCCGGCCCCGGACCAGCCTCGGATGTTGCAGCGCGATGGGGACACGCACGTCTTTGGTGACGCAGTAGATCCGGAACAGCAGCCCGTCGCATTCGCGGTCGAGCTCGCCGGTGCGCTCCTTTTCCTTCACCCACTCGCCGAGCGCGAACTCGTCGTGGAAGCGTTCGCCGTCTTCCTCGTGGCCGTCGCTGAGGTAGGTGACCAGGTAGTCGCAGTCGGCCGGCGGATAGTTCATGAGGACGCCTCGATCTTCCCGTCACCTCGGCAGACGCCGCAGGTGGCGCCGTAGGCGTTCTCGCCAGAGCCGCCGCATCCGGGGCAGTCGCGCTTTACGGGGTTGCTGTGCTTGCCCACATGCCGACACTAGGCCACGGGCCGGGGCCGTGTCACAGCATCCCGGCACCACGAAGCGACTTTGGTGACAGATTGTCACCGGATGGTCGCCGCTCGTCCGGCGTCACGACCGCGCCGCCGGCGCGATGCGCACCGGGATGCCGTTGAGGTGGGCCATGCCCGCGAGGGGTTCGAGGTCGCCGGGCCGCGGAGAGGCGAGGAGGTTGACGTTGGCGCCGCCCGCGGCGTTGGCGAGGCGCCAGCCGCCGTCGCCGTGTCCCCAGCCGTGCGGGACGGCGACCGTGCCGGGGGTCATCTCGTCGGTCACCCGTACGGGCAGGTCGATCGCGCCGTGCTCGGAGGTGATCCGGCAGAGGTCTCCCTCGGCGAGGCCGTACGCGGCGGCGTCGGCGGGATGAACGCGGGCCCGGTGGTCGCGGTCGCCGCGCATCAGCCGCGGGGCGTTGTGCATCCAGGAGTTGTGCGAGCGCGACTCTCGCAGGCCGATCAGCCGGAGCGGGAAGCCGTTCGGGGGTTCGGGGGCCGCGGCGAGCCGCTCGATCTCCGCGACGATCTCCGGCGGGGCGAGGTGGACCCGCTTGTCCTTGTGCCGGATGCGGCGGCGCAGCGTGCCCGTCGCGTGGTGGTCGCCCAGGACGACGCCGCGAGGGCGGGCGCGCAGCCGGCGCAGGCTCAGCCCGCGGCGGCGCAGGCCGAACCAGTCGCCGGCGCGGCCGGTGCGGAGCAACACGTCGATAAGCAGGCGCGGGGAGGGGCGCAGGCCGAGCCGGTGGGCGAGCCGGTGCGGCCGGGTTATCCCGATACCGACCCGCATGCGTCGCGCGAGCTCGTCGATGATCTCCCATTCCTGGCGGGCGGCGCCGCGCGGCGGGCAGACCGGCTCGGTCCACGTGACGTACGGGGTGAGGTAGTTCTGCAGGAACGGCAGCGGAAAGTCCTCGCGCTCCAGGAACGTCGTCGCCGGCAGGATGTAGTCGGCCTTGCGCCCGGTCTCGGTGACGTACAGGTCGATGCAGACCAGCAGCTCGAGCTCGTCCAGCGCGGCGCCGAGCGCGGCGCCGCCCGGCACGGTGAGCAGCGGATTGCCGGCCGAGACGAACAGCGCGCGCAGCCGCCCCGGCCCCGGCGTGGTGATCTCCTCGGCCATGACGCCGGCCGGGAACGTGCCGAGCACATCGGGAAAGCCGCCGACGCGCGACCGGGTCTTGCCGTACGTGGCGAGCCCGGAGATCCGCAGCAGCTCGTCGACCTTGATCGGGGAGGTGCCGAAGAGGCCGCCGCCCGCACGGTCGAGATTGCCCGTGACCAGGGTGAGCGCGTCCATGAGAAAGGCCACCAGCGTGCCGTGCCGGCCGAGGCAGGAGCCGGTACGGCCGTACACGACGGCGTGGTCGGCGGCGGCCAGGTCGCGGGCCAGCCGCCGGACGACCTCGGGCGGCACCCCGGTACGGGCCTCGGTGCGCTCGGGCGGGAAGCCGGCGGCGAGTTCGCGCAGCGTCGCGACGCCGGTGGCCGCCTCCGCGCAGGCGGCCGCGTCGGCGCGCTCCTCCGCGAAGATGACGTGGAGCAGCGACAGCAGCAGCCAGGCGTCGCCGTCGGGCCGCACCGCGACGTGCTCATGCGCCCCGGCCGTCTCCGAGCGGCGCGGATCGACGACGACCACGCGCCCGCCGCGGCGCACGATGGCGGTCAGCTCGTCCTTGATCCGGGGCACCGAGATGATGCTGCCGTGCGAGACCAGCGGGTTCGCGCCGATCATCACCAGCAGGTCGGTGCGGCGCAGATCCGGAATCGGCACCAGCACCGGCGCCCCGTACAGCAGGGCGCTCGCCGCGAACCGGTTGTTGACGTCCTGGGAACCGGCGGAATACAGGTGCGGTGAGCCGAGCGCGGCCATGAAGCCCAGCAGCCAGAACGGATGGCTGTAGGAGAACGTGGCCGGGTTGCCGAAATACCATCCGATGGCCGCGCCGCCGTGCGTCCGTCGCAGCCGGGTCAGCCGGGCCGCGATGTCGGCGAGCGCCTCGTCCCAGCCGACCCGCTCGAAGCTCCCGTCGGGCCCGCGCCGCAGCGGATGCAGCACGCGGTCGGGATCGTTTTGGATCTCGGTCATCGCGATGCCCTTGGGGCAGGCGAACCCCTGGGACAGCGGATGGTCGCGATCGGGCCTCAGCTCGACCAGCTCGCCGTCCCGCACCGTGGCCACAAGGCCGCACAGCGGCTCGCAGATCCGGCAGTAAGTAGCCACTTGCGTGGTTCCCATGGGCCGATTGTGCCGCACGGCGGCCGCGGCCGCGGCCGCCGGGTCATCGGCAGGGCGCCGACGATGCGGAAGAAATCCAGGGTGCCGGTGCGCATGACGTGCCAGGTGAGGCGCGTGGTGTCCATTCGGTGACAGGTTCGTCACCGCCGTGGGAAGTGATTGTGACCGAAAACGAGGCATGTACGAGAACGATCGTTAGTGTCCGTGACGACCATGACGCCCCCGGGAGGTCCTCGGCATGACGCACGACAGCTCGACCACAACGGACACGGCGACGGTGGAAGCCGCGCTCGGGGGCCGTGGCTTCCCTGACGCCCGTGGCCGGCTTCCCGGTGTCACGCTGCAGGATCTGCCCGAGCCGCTGCCGCTGCGCCGCCTCCTCGGCCCCGGCGTGGTGGGCGCCGCCATCGGGCTGGCCTCCGGCGAGTTCATCCTGTGGCCGTACATCTCCGCGCACGTCGGCATGATCTTCCTGTGGGGCGCGTTCATCGGCGTGATCTTCCAGTTCTTGATCAACATGGAGATCGAGCGCTACACGCTCGCCACGGGAGAGACGGCGCTCACCGGGTTCAGCCGGCTGTGGCGGCACTGGACGCTCGTCTTCGTCCTCCTCGCCGTGATGTCCAACATGTGGCCGGGGTGGGCGACCAGCTCGGCCACGGTGTTCACCTACGCCGTGGGCGGCGGCGACCCGACATGGATCGCGATCGGCGAGCTCGTCCTCATTGGGGTGATCTTGACCGTCGCGCCGTTCATCTACCGGTGGGTGGAGCGGATCGAGTTCGTCAAGGTGGCCGCGGTCCTGGTGCTGATCGGCGTCGCGCTGGCGATCGCGGTGACCGCCGACGGTTATCGCGGGCTCGGCGACTCGGTCACCAACCCCGGCCTGCCGACCGACCTCGGCTTCGCGCTCATCCTCGGCGCGCTCGCCTACGCGGGCGCCGGCGGCGGACAGAACCTCGTGCAGAGCAACTGGATCCGCGACAAGGGCTTCGGCATGGGCGCCCGCATGCCCAAGCTGGTCTCACCGATCACCCGCGAGCCGGTCGCCAAGCCGTCGACCGGCTTCATGTTCCCGCCGACCCCCGACAACCTGTCGCGCTGGCGGGCCTGGTGGAAGGTGGCCAACACCGAACAGCTCGTGTCGTTCGTCCTCATCACGCTCGTCACGATCACGCTGACCTCGCTGCTGGCCTACTCCACGCTGTTCGGCGAGGACCCGCCCAACGACGTCAGCTTCCTCAAGCTCGAGGGCGACGCGCTCAATGACCGGCTCGGCTGGTTCGGCACGTTCTTCTGGGTGATCGGCGCGTACTCCCTCTTCGCCGCCGCCCTCGGGATCCTCGACTACATGGGCCGCCTGGTCTCCGACTCGATCAAGGTCTCCTACCTGCCGGGCAGCGCCTGGTGGACGGAGGCGAAGCTGTACGTCGCGGTGGTCTGGGCGCACATCGTCGTGGGGTCGGGGATCTTGCTCAGCGGGTTCGACCAGCCGCTGGTGCTGCTCGTCATCTCGGCCAGCGTGGCCGGGGTCATGATGTTCATCTACTCGGGGCTGCTGATGAAGCTGAACCGGCGCAGCCTGCCCCGGCAGATCCAGATCCGCGGGTGGCGGCTCGGCGCGATGGGGACGGTCTTCCTCTTCTTCGCCGTCTTCTCCGTGCTCACCGTCATCGACCAGATCCGCGACAAGTTTTTCTAAGGCCGCCGGGGGCGGGTGGCTCAGAGGTCGGCGAGCGCGCGGCCGAGGCTCTTGGCCGCCTCGCCGACCAGCTTGCCGTACTCAGGCCGCAGCTCGTCGCTCATGCGCGTCATCGGCGTCGAGATGCTCAGGCTGGCGATCGGGACGCCGGCACGCCCGAGCACCGCCGCCGCCACCGCCGCGATGTCGGAACGCCACTCGCCGGTGTTGGTGGCGTACCCGCGCTCCCTGATCAGCGCCAGTTCGGCGCGGAGCCGGGCCGGATCGGTGATCGTCGTGTCGGTGTAGCCCGGCAGCCCCGCGCCGAGCAGCCGATCGACCGTGTCGGGCGCGCCGGCCGCCAGGACGGCCTTGCCGTTGGCCGATGCGTGCAGCGGCAGGGTCTTGCCCAGCGGCAGCACGATGCGCAGCGGTTTGGGCGTCTCCAGGCGCTCGATCAGCACCACGCCGCCGCTCTCGGGAACCATGAGATGGATCGTCTCGCCGGTGCGGTGGCGGAGCTCCTCCATGATCGGCACGGCGGCGTCGCGCAGGCTGAGCTCACCGGTGGCATGCCGGCCGACGTGCAGCGCCTTGGAGGTGAGCGTCCAGCGCGTGACGCCCCCGTCGGCGGGCCGGATCCACCCCGCCGAGTGCAGCGTCCGCAGGGCCCGCTGCACCGAGCTCTTGGGCATGCCGAGGCCGCGTGCCAGCTCGCCGACCCCGGCGGGCTGCCGGAGCGCCACTTCCTCGAGCACCCGCAGAGCGTTCAGAACGGTCTGCATCCCGTTGACTCTCTCAAACCCCGAAATATAGCATCCCTTGTGCCGTATCACGGTACACGTTCCATGAGACGGTACGCCCGGAAAGGCACAACCACAGCACCAATGCGGTAAGGGCCATGCATCAGGTGACGAGGAGCGCGTCGACGTGAGCGGCGGTGGGCGGCATTTCCTGCAGATCCCGGGTCCGACCAACGTCCCCGACCAGGTGCTCCGCGCGATCGCCCGGCCCACCATCGACCACCGCGGTCCCGCCTTCGCCGAGCTCACGCTCGACCTGCTCGACCGGTTGAAGCAGGTCTTCCAGACCAGCGGGCCCGTCGTCATCTATCCGTCGTCCGGCACCGGCGCGTGGGAGGCGGCGCTGGTCAACACGCTCTCCCCGGGCGACCGCGTGCTCGCCTTCGAGACCGGGCACTTCGCCGCGCTCTGGCGCGACATGGCCGAACGGCTCGGGCTGCGCGTCGATTTCGTACCCGGCGACTGGCGGCACGGCGCCGACCCCGAGACGTTGGCGGCCCGGCTGGCCGACGACACCGCGCACGACATCGCGGCCGTCATGGTCGTGCACAACGAGACGTCCACCGGCGTGCGCAGCCGGGTGCCGGAGATCCGCGCCGCCATCGACCGGGCCGGGCATCCGGCGCTGCTGCTGGTCGACACGATCTCCTCGCTCGGCTCGATGGACTACCGGCACGACGAGTGGGGCGTCGATGTCACCGTCGGCTGCTCGCAAAAGGGGCTCATGCTCCCGCCGGGGATGGGATTCAACGCGGTCGGCGAGAAGGCGCTGGCCGCCGCGGAGCGGGCCACGATGCCCCGGTCGTACTGGGACTGGCAGCCGATCCTGGCCGCCAACCGGCGCGGGTTCTTCCCGTACACCCCGCCCACGAACCTCCTCTACGGGCTGCGCGAGGCGCTCGCGATGCTCGCCGGCGAAGGGCTGCCCGCCGTGTTCGCCCGGCACGATCGGCATGCCGAGGCGACCCGCCGGGCGGTCCGCGGCTGGGGGCTCGAGGTGCTGTGCGCCGACGAACGCGAGTACTCCAGCTCGCTCACCGCGGTGCTGCTGCCGGAGCCGTACGACGCCGACAAGGTCCGCGGCGTCATCCTCGAACGCTTCGACATGTCGCTGGGCACCGGCCTCGGCCGGCTGGCCGGCAAGGTCTTCCGCATCGGTCATCTCGGTCACCTGAGCGACCTCGAGCTGGCCGGCACCTTGGCCGGGGTCGAGATGGGGCTGGCCGCCGCCGGCGTCCCCGCCGAGCCCGGGGGAGTGGACGCGGCTCTCGCCTACCTGGAGCAGACCCCAATGAGCGCGCCGCGGGCGCGCGGCGCGCGCTGGACTGAGGAGCGAGGGACGAGCGACGAGGGAAGCGCGTGCCCTAAGCGCGCCGAGGCTGCGCGGGAGGCACGATGAGCGCGCCGCAGACGCACCGCGCGCCCGCGGCCGAGCGCACGCGCGGCGAGATCTCCGCCGAGATCCGGGCCGCGGTGGAGATCGACGGCGAGGTGCGGATCGACGACTACACCCGGCACCTGTACGCCGCGGACGCCAGCATGTACGCGATCGAGCCGCTGGCCGTGGCGTTCCCCCGGCACGCCGACGACGTCGTCGCCATCGTCGCGGGGGCCGCGCGCCTCGGCGTGCCGGTGCTGCCGCGCGGCGCCGGCACCAGCCTGGCCGGGCAGACCGTGGGCCGGGCCATCGTCGTCGACTTCTCCCGGCACATGGATCAGATCATCGAGATCGACGGCGACGGCGCCGGCGGTCTGGCGAAGGTCCAGCCGGGCGTGGTCCAGGACCAGCTCAACCGGGCGGTCGCGGCGCACGGCCTGATGTTCGGTCCCGACACCTCGACGAGCAACCGGGCCACCATCGGCGGGATGATCGGGAACAACTCCGCGGGCAGCCATTCGGTCCGGTACGGCTCGACGATCGACCACGTCGAGGCCCTCGGCGTCGTGCTCGCCGACGCGACGACCGCGCGCTTCGGCCCGGTCCCGCTCGACCAGGTGAGCGCCCGCGCCGGCGCGGACACGCTCGAAGGGCGCCTCTACCGTGGCGTCCCCGAGATCGTCGAGGGCGGCGCCGGCGCGCTCGCCGGCTACCCGCCGTTTTGGCGGCACGCCGGCGGCTACCGGCTCGACCGCGTGCTGACCGACGACGGGCGGCTCGACCTCACCAAGCTGATCGTCGGCTCCGAAGGCACGTTGTCCGTGGTGACCGAGGCCGTGGTCCGCCTCGTGCCCAGGCCCGCCGCGCGCGCCATCGCGCTGGGGCACTTCACCTCGACGGCCGCCGCCATCGCCGCCACCGCCGACGCGCTCGCCCACGACGCCGCCTCCGTCGAGCTGATCGACCGCAAGATCCTGGAGCTGTCGCGCGGCCGGGTCGAGTACGCCGCGCTCGGCGGCATCCTGTCCGGCGACCCGGACGCCCTGCTGTTCGTCGAGTTCTTCGGCGACACCGCCGCCGAGGTGGCCGCCAGGGTCGACGAGCTCGCCGCCGCCTGGGCCGCCGGCGGCCACGGCTACCACACGCTGCGCGCGGTGACGGCCGAACAGCAAGACGCCGTCCTCAAGGTGCGCAAGGCGGGCCTCGGGCTGCTCATGGCCGCGAGCGTCGGCACCCGCCGGCCGCTGGCGTTCGTCGAGGACACCGCGGTGCCGCCCGACGTCCTGGTCCCGTACGTCAAGGACTTCGCCGCCGTCCTCGAGCGGCACGGCCTGAGCGCCGGCTTCTACGGGCACTGCTCGGTGGGCTGCCTGCACGTGCGGCCGTTCGTCGACCTGCGCCGGCCCGGCGAGATCGCCACCATGCGCGCCGTCGCCGAGGAGATCGCCGAGCTGGCCGCCAGCTACGGCGGGGTCAACTCCAGCGAGCACGGCGACGGCCTGGTCCGTTCGGAGTTCAACCGCCGGCTCTTCGGCGACACGCTGTATGAGGCGATGCGCTCGGTCAAGCGGCTGTTCGACCCGACCGGTCTGCTCAACCCGGGCAAGATCGTCGACGCGCCGCCGATGACCGAGCACCTGCGCGAGCCGAGCCGGCCCGCGCCGGTCCCGCTGCCCACCCGGCTGGCCTTCGGCGGAGGCATGCGCGGCGCGGCCGAACGCTGCATGAACATCGGGGCGTGCCGCAAAGACGGCGCCGGGGTGATGTGCCCGTCGTACATGGCGACCCGCGAGGAGGAGCACTCCACCAGGGGCCGGGCGAACGCCCTGGTCAAGGCGCTGTCCACGCCGGACCCGCGGGCCGCGCTCGGCGACGACCGGCTGCACGAGATCCTCGATCTGTGCCTGGAGTGCAAGGCGTGCAAGTCCGAGTGCCCGCTCGGCGTCGACATGGCCGCGCTCAAGAGCGAGACCCTCGCGCACTACCACGATGTGCACGGCACCCCCCTGCGGTCGCGCGCCTTCGGCGCGATCCGGCGGCTGAACCGCCTCGGCTCCGCCGCCGCTCCGCTGTCCAACCTGCCCGCGCGGCTGCCCGGGGCGCGCGCCGTACTCGACCGCTGGCTCGGCATCAGCCGGCATCGGCCGCTGCCGCGCTTCCGCCGAGACACCCTGATGCGCTGGTTCGCCTCCAGGCCCGCGCCGGCCGGCCGGTTCCCGCGCGGCGACGTCGTCTTGCTGGCCGACTCGTTCACCTCCTACACCGAGCCCGCCATCGGGCGGGCGGCCGTGGAACTGCTGGAGCTCGCGGGGTGGCGGGTGACGCTCGCCGCCGACGGCTGCTGCGGCCGGCCGCACCTGTCGAAGGGCCTGCTCGACCAGGCCAAGTCCGTGGCGACCGCGATGCTCGACGCGTTGGCCCCCTACGCAGAACGAGGCGTCCCGATCGTCGGCCTGGAGCCCTCGTGCCTGCTGACCCTGCGGGACGAGTACGCGGCGCTGCTTCCCGGCGACCCCCGGGTCGCCCAGGTGGCGGGACGGGCGCGGCTGGTGGCCGACCTGCTGGTCGAGGCGATCGACGACGGCGCGCTCACGCTCGATCCGGGCGCCGCCGTCGGCGGCCGCCGGATCGTGCTGCACGGGCACTGCCACGAGAAGGCGGTCGTCGGCACCGGGGGCAGCAGGGCGCTGCTCGAACGCATCCCGGGCGCCGAGGTACGGGAACTCGACGCCGGATGCTGCGGCATGGCCGGGTCGTTCGGCTTCGAGTCCGAGCACTATGAGCTGTCCATGAAGATCGGCGGAATGCGGTTGTTCCCCGCGGTGGCGGCCGAGCCGGCCGAGACGCTGATCGCCGCGACCGGCGTCTCGTGCCGTCAGCAGATCGCGCACGGCACGGACCGTACGGCCGTCCACCCCGTCGAACTGGTCCGGGCGGCGGTGACATCCGCGGCGACCCCGGCCACGTAGGAACTCCAGGGAAATCGACTCGGGGGAAAGAGGAGGCAAGCCAGCCGATGTCACCCGAGCTAATCTCCATCCTCGTGCTCGTGGCGATGTTCGTCATCGCCACCATCCGGCCGATCAACCTGGGCGCGCTCGCGCTCGTCGGCGCGTTCGTCGTCGGCACCGTGGTCGCGAGCATGTCCGAGGACGACATCGTGGGGGCCTTCCCCGGCGATCTGTTCGTGATCCTCGTCGGCATCACCTACTTGTTCGCGATCGCGACGAACAACGGGACCATCGACTGGGTGGTGCGAGCGTCCGTACGGGCCGTGCGCGGCCGGCTGGTCGCGATCCCGATCGTGATGTTCTGCCTGGCCGCGCTGTTCACCGGCATCGGGGCGCCCGCGCCCGCGGTGGCCGCGATCCTCGCTCCGATCGCCTTCGGGTTCGCCCACCAGCACGGCATCAACGCGATGCTCATCGGGGTGCTGGTGGCGCACGGCACGAACGCCGGGGCGTACTCGCCGATCAGCGTCCTCGGCGGGATCGTCAACGGGGTGCTCGACAAGGCGAACCTGGCGGGGAACGACGGCGTGCTGTTCTTCGGCAGCTTCTTCTTCAACGTCGCCGCGGCCGCGATCGCGTTCTGGATCTTCGGCGGCATGTCCCTGCTGCGCCGCCGGGCCGTAACCGCCGAAGGCGCCGCGGGTCCCGGCGACGGCGGTACGGGCGGGACGCCGGCCGCTGATGGCGATGGCGGTGGCGGTGGCGGGTCCGCGGCGAGCACGGCTGGCGCCGCGGGCGGGGGCGGGCGTGTGAGCTCGGGGCCGGGCACGGCGACCGCCAGGGAAACCACCGCGACGGCCACGCGACCCGGCGGGACCGCCCCCGTGGAGGACCTGCGGCTCACCCCGCATCAGGTGCTCACCCTCACCGGGATCCTCGCCCTGTGCGTCGCGACGCTCGGCTTTGACCTCGACGTGGGCTTCACCGCCATCACGGTCGCCGTCATCTTGGCGATCACCAACCCCGAGGCGCACAAGGGGGCCGTGCAGAAGATCGCCTGGCCGACCGTCCTCCTCATCGCGGGCGTGGTCACGTACGTGGGCGTGCTCGACGCCATGGGCACCATCGACTACGTGGGCGACACCGTCGCCGGCATCGGCGCTCCGCTGCTGGCCGCGCTGCTGATCTGCTACGTCGGCGGGATCGTGTCGGCGTTCGCGTCCACCGTGGGCATCCTCGGCGCGCTGATCCCGCTCGCCGTCCCGTTCCTGCAGACCGGGAACATCGGCATCGTGGGCATGGTGGTCGCGCTGGCCATCTCGTCGTCGATCGTCGACGTCAGCCCGTTCTCGACCACCGGAGCGTTGCTGGTCGCCAACGTGCGCGGGATGGAGCAGGAGGTCTTCTACCGCAAACTGCTCATCTACGGCGCCTGCATCACCGTCATCGCCCCGCTCGCCGCATGGCTCGTCCTGGTCGCGCCCGGCTGGCTCTAGCCCGCGGCGGAGAAGGCGGCATCGGCCCGGCGGGCATCGCCGGGCCGATGAGGCTCTCGTTGATCTCGGTTTGGAGGCGCATAATCAAGGCGGCATCGCCCGTCCGTGATCATGGTCGGGACTGATGGCGCAATGAGATCACTGCGACTCGAAAGGTTATTGGACCAGGTCTGGTCATGCTCATATACGCTGACGGCCCATGCTGGATATCCGGCTAGGTATGTGCCGGCAGCGAAAAGGCCGACTCTAAGGAGTAAGGGTGCGTCTGCGGTTCCGGTTCGGCCGGTCTGCCGTAGTCGCCGCGGCCGTGATCGCCGCGACGACGCTGGCGGGCTGCGGTGGCGATTCATCGGATTCGGGGTCGGGGTCCGGCGCCGGCGGGGGCGGCGGGGTCACGAACATCAAGGTGGGCTACGTCCCGTACGCCGACGACGCGGCCGCCTTCCTCGCCCAGGAGAAGGGCATCTTCCGCAAGCACGGCCTGAACGCCGAGTTCGTGCCCGCCGCCAATCCGACGGCAATTGTGGCGGCCATGCTCAGCGGGCAATATCAATTCGGGTTCATCACCGATCCGGTGCTCATCAACGTCAATGTCAAGGGCACGCCGATCAAGTGCGTGGCCCCCGTCATCGGCCGGCAGCCCGCCGACACCAAGCGCGACGGCACCACGCTCATCGCCGGCAAGGGCACCGGAATCAAGAGCGTCAAGGACCTGGCCGGCAAGAAGGTGGCCATGGTCCAGCTCAATTCGCTGAACTCGCTGGACGTGCAGACGCTGGCCAGCCAAGAGGGCATCGACCACAAGTCCATCCAGCTCATTCAGATGCCGTTCCCGCAGATGCCCGCGGCGCTCAGCCAGGGCCGGGTGCAGGCGGCGGTCATCGTGCAGCCGTTCGCGCAGACGGCCATCGAGCAGGGCGCCACCGTCTTGAACCACCCGAACGCCGTGCTGTGGGCGGGCGGCACGACCGTGTGCTTCAGCGCGCTCGGCAAGTACATCGACGACAACCCCGACGTGGTGAAGAACTTCAACGCGGCGATGCGGGAGGCGATCCTGTACACCAAGGACCACGAGTCCGAGGCCAAGGCCACCCTCGTCAAGCGGATGAACCTTTCGCCCGAGGCCGCGCAAAAGCAGGTGCTGCAGACCGACTGGAATCCGACGCTCACCCCTGAGACGATCGACAAGATTCAGACGCACATGAAGCAGTTCGGTCTGCTGGAAAAGACGATGCCCGGATCGCAGATGGTCTGGGAGGGCGCGCTGTAGGCCGCGATCAGCAGAACGGAGCGCAGCATCAACCCATCACGCAGCGGTGGCCGCGCCGCCACGTTCGTCACGCCGCAACGCGCCCGCGTGCTGGCGTCGAGGCTCGTCGTGCTGGGAGCGGCGCTCGGGCTATGGCAGACCCTGAGCGCCACCGGCGTGCTTCGAGCCGATGAGTTCCCCTCGATGACCGGCACCATGCGGGCCCTGGGCGATCAGCTCACCACGGCGCAGCTGTGGACGGCGGTGCGCGACACCATCGCCAGCTGGGCGATCGGCCTGGTGATCGGCGGCGGCAGCGCGATCATCGTGGGCGCCGTGCTGGGCCTCAACCGGTTCGCCTACCGGAGCGCGATCCCGGTGATCGAGTTCTTCAAGACGATCCCGGCAGTGGCGATCTTGCCGCTGGTCATCCTCAAGTTCGGTCCGACGCTGCAGATGAAGTACGTCTTGGTCGCGTTCGGCGTGTTCTGGCCGCTGACCATCCAGGTGATCTACGGGGTCAGGTCGATCGACCCGACCGTGCGCGACACCGCCACCGTGCTGCAGGTCAGGGGACTCCGGCGGTTCTTCGTCGTGACCATGCCCAGCGCGGCCCCCTACATCGCCACCGGCCTGCGGGTCTCGGCGGCGGTGGCGCTGATCTTGTCGGTCGTCGCCGAGCTCATCGGCGGCGCCAGCGGGGTCGGCCTGAACATCTTGAACTCGGAGAACTCCGGCCCCACCGCCTACCCGATCATGTACGCGTACATCTTCGTGGCCGGCACGCTCGGCGTGCTGCTCGCGGGGATATTCGCGCTGGGTGAGCGTTGGGTGCTGCACTGGCACGAGAGCCACCGGAACGTCAAGGGCCCGAGCCATGCGACGTGATGCCACCGAAGCCCTCTCGACGCCGCCGGCGACCGGCGGCGGCCCCGTCGCGCCGGCCGGCCCGGCGCCGCCGCGCCGCCCGCGCCCGCGCAGGCTCGTCGGCGGGCTGCGGCGCCTCGCCGCGCTGTGGCTCTTCGCCGTGCTCGTCGCGGTGTGGTGGGTGTGGTCGGCGGACAGCACGTCGACATTCTTTCCGCCGCTCAAGGACATCGTCGATCGGCTGTACGAGCTGTGGATAACCGGCGACGCCAAGAAGAACCTGGCCTCCAGCCTGCAGAACTTCGCCTTCGGCTACCTGATCGCCGGCCTCGCCGGCGTGGCGGGCGGGACGCTGCTGTGGTCGATCCGCTCGGCGCGCGACGCGGTCTCGCCGTTCCTGTACTTCCTGTACGTGCTGCCCGCCCCGGTGCTGATCCCGGCGGCCATGACCATCTTCGGCATCGGCTCGGCCATGAAGGTCGTCATCATCGCCTTCGCGGCCGTCTGGCCCACGCTGCTCAACACGCTCGACGGCATGCGCGGCGTGGATCCGCTCAAGATCGACACGGCCCACGTCCTCGGCATGTCCGGGTTCCGGGTCGTCCGCTCGGTGGTGCTGCCCGCCGCGCTGCCGCAGATCGTGGCCGGGCTGCGCAACAGCCTCCAGGTCGCGATCATCCTCATGGTCGTCAGCGAGCTCGTCGCCTCGACCTCGGGGATCGGCTTTTTCATCCTGAACGCGCAGCAGTCGTTCGCGTTCGTGGACATGTGGACGGGCATCATCGTGCTCGCGTTGATCGGCAGCGTGCTCAACCTGCTCTTCGTGCTGATCGAAAGCCAGGTCCTGTTCTGGCACTACGGCGCCCGCGCGACCGAGGGGAAAGGGTGAGTCAGTTGTCCAACCAGTCCGAGGCCCTGGAGTCGGCCCGCCGGACCGACGACGGCGTGCCGGTGCTCTCGGTTCGGTCGCTGCGCAAGGCGTACCACGTGAACGGCGTGGAGCGGGTCGCCGTCGCCGACGTCTCCTTCGACGTGCGGCTCGGCGAGTTCGTCTGCGTCGTTGGCCCCAGCGGCGCCGGCAAGACGACCTTGTTGCGCTGCCTCGCCGGGCTCGTGCCCCCCACCGGCGGCGAGGCGTTCTTCGAGGGCGAGGCGCTGCGCCGCGTCCCCGAGCAGGTCGGCGTCGTCTTCCAGGACTACGGCCGCTCCCTCTACCCCTGGCTGACCGTGGGCCGCAACCTCGCGCTGCCGCTGAAGGTACGGGGCGTCGACAAGGCCACCCGCACGGACCGGATCGAGGAGGTGCTGCGGGCGGTCGGCCTGGCGGGGGAGGCGCGGCACTACCCGTGGCAGCTGTCGGGCGGCATGCAGCAGCGGGTCGCGATCGCCCGCTCCCTGGTCTACCGGCCCGATCTGCTCCTCATGGACGAGCCGTTCGCGTCGGTCGACGCCCAGACGCGCGTCGAGCTGGAAGACCTCATCCTGCGGGTGCGCGACGAGTTCAACGTGACGGTCGTGTTCATCACCCACGACATCGACGAGGCCGTCTACCTCGCCGACCGCGTCGTCGTGCTCTCCTCGTCTCCGGGGGTGGTACGCGAGATCGTCCCGGTCACGCTGCCCCGCCCGCGCGACCAGTTCACCACCAAGAAGGACGAACGCTTCGCCGAGCTGCGCCGCCACATCCTCGAACTCGTTATGACCCGCTGAGTTCCTTGATCGTCAAATCCCGAAGTTTCTCCCCGGCAAATCGCTAAGATAACTTCCGGCAAATCGCGAAGAGCCAGGTGAGGGCGGGGGCGGCGCATGACCGAGATCGTGCCGCGCGCGGCAGAGCGGCGACTACGGGATTTCGCGTCGGCCTTCCGGGTCGTCGTCGTCAACGGCCCCAGACAGGCCGGCAAGACGACGCTCCTGCGGCTGCACCAGCGCAGCGGCGGCGGCGAGTTCCGTACGCTCGACGACGACGAGGTCCTGCGCTCCGCGATCGACGACCCGGTCACCTTCGCACGCGAGGCCGAGCGGCCGCTGTGCATCGACGAGGTCCAGCGCGGTGGCGATGCCCTCGTTCGCGCCATCAAGATCGTGGTAGACGAGGACTGGGCTCCTGGGCAGTTCCTGCTGTCCGGCTCCAGTCGATTCCTCACGGTGCCCACGCTGTCGGAGTCCCTCGCGGGCCGGGCCGGCATCATCGAGCTCTGGCCGCTGAGCATGGCCGAGCGCGCCGGGTCAGGCGTCAACTTCGTCGACCAGATCTTCAACGAGCCCGACCGCCTCCGCGGGCGCGTCTCCCCGTGGACCCGCAGGGACCACCTCGGTGTGATCGTCGATGGTGGCTACCCCGAGGCGATCCGGCTCCGTGGCGCGGCCGCCAGACGGAACTGGTACGACAGCTATGTCGACACCATCATCCAGCGCGACATCCGGGAGTTCGCCCGCATTCAGGAAGCCGGCGCCCTGCCCAGGCTCCTCGAGCTGTTGGCGGCCCGCGCGGGCGGCCCGCTCGTCCACGCCGGCCTGGCCCGGTCGCTCGACGGGATCACCCCCGACACCATACGTAACTACCTCTCCTTCCTTGAGATGGTGTTCCTGATCGGGTACGCGCGACCGTGGTCGGGCAACCTCACCTCGAGGATCGCCAAGACACCCAAGGCATACCTCACTGATTCGGGTCTGGCCGCCAACCTCGTCCAGGCGACCTCGGAGGCTCTTCGCAAGCCCGGCCACCCCGCGCTCGGCGGTCTCGTCGAGACGTTCGTCTTCGGCGAGCTCATCAAGGCCGCGGCTTTGGCGGAGACGGCGGCCTCCATTTACTACTTCCGAGACCGCGACGGCCGGGAGATCGACTTCGTCCTTGAGGCGCGCGACGGCAGGATCGTCGCCATCGAGGTCAAGGCGAGCGCTTCGCCCGGCGGCGACGCCGCCCGCCACCTCACGTGGCTGCGTGACAGGCTGGGTGATCGCTTCACCCTCGGCATCGTGCTCTATCTCGGCGAGCACACCCTCCCGCACGGTGACCGCATCCTCGCCGCCCCACTATCCGCGTTGTGGGGCCACGCGTCCCTGCCCGCGCGATGAGTGCGGGCGCACGCCGATCGACTCCTCGCCGCGGCATCAGGCAGGTACGACGGTGCC
This sequence comes from Streptosporangiaceae bacterium, assembly GCA_035765195.1. Classification (GTDB taxonomy): domain Bacteria; phylum Actinomycetota; class Actinomycetes; order Streptosporangiales; family Streptosporangiaceae; genus CALAED01. Next base: position 112,939 of record DASTYC010000026.1, on the reverse strand, counting down.
GGTGACGGGGGTCGCGTTGCGGACGTTGTCGAACATCGGGGACGTCGCCTCGGCCGCCGCACGGATCTCCTCCAAGACCTGCGGCGGGGCGTCGGTGTCCACGTGCACGGTGTAGGAGACTCCGGCGAACCCCGGCCGGACCTGGCTGTCGATGGCGAGGTAGCCACGAAGGTCGTAGTCGCCCTCGACCTCGATGCGCAGGTCTCGGTAGTCGATCCCGCGCTGCGCCGCCTGGGTCACCCAGCCGATGGTCAGGCAGGTGCCGATCGCGGCGAGGACCAGTTCCATCGGGTCGATGGCGGCGTCGGTGCCGCCCAAGGGGGCCGGTTCGTCGGTCTGGAGCACGAACGAGCGGGCGGTGGTGCGGGCCCGCGTACCGTCATGCCAGCTGGTGACCGTCTTGAACGTGCCGATGCCGGTGCTCGGGTCCGCGGCCACGGCGGCCTTGGTGGTCTCGTACGCGGCCATGTCGATGGTGGCGCAGCTCTTGGTCATGGGACCTCATTTGTCCGGACGAATGATGCGGCCGGGTGCCATACCGCCACTCCACGGTAGCCAGCCGTCGCAGGATGTGAAATGCACCGAACCGTCAGAGTGCACCTGTAGCCGACGTTGTGGCGGCGGTGCCGGCCGGCCTGCCGTCGGAGACTTGCATCGGGCCGAGTGTCAGCCCGTCTTCGAGAGCCGCCATGATGAGCTGGGCCTCGGCCGGATACTTGGCGATGAGCTCTGCCATGGTCTGCAGCTCGGCGGCCGTGGCGAGCAGTTGTTCCCGATCGCCGCTCTGGGCTTGAACGGTCATTCGTCGCATTCCCTTCTCTTGTCGTTTAACGGCCGTCGAGGAGCGCCCAGACGACCTTCCATCGGCCCCGGTGATCGCAGCCGTACGTGAGGGACAGTCCCTGCACCACCCCCAGCCCGCGGCCGTGGGTGTCCAGGGCGCCGGGCTCTCGCGGCACCGGGCGTTCGGGGGACAGGTCCCAGACCTCGATCACCAGCCGGCCGCTGGACGGCGGGAGCGCCACGAAGATCGGGGTTCCCGGCGCGGCGGCGACCGCGTTGGTGACCAGTTCGCTCACCACGACAGCCGCGTCGTCCACGCACCGGGGATAGCCGAGCCGCTCGACGTGATGGCGGACGAAGGCGCGGGCCTTGCGCGGGGCGAGATCGTCCGCCTCCAGCCTGATCTCGATGTCCGTCGCCGGCCGGTCGTGCCCAAGTGCGGTCGTGCACATCGCTGCGGTTCTCCTCGCGTGACAAGTGCGGCTGAATACCACGCCGGCCACGTCGTGTTGCTTGCGAGTAGCTGAACGTGATGGTTCCCTAGCGTTACGTCACGGACGAATCTCGACCAGTACGCCGTGCGGCGAATGGCGTTGGGTCGGGGACCTGTGGCAATGGCCGCCCCCACGTTGCAATCGAGGTGACCGCGATGAGCCGTCCGCCCCGCCGGATCAATTCGTACGAATCTCCACGGACGTTTTTCGCCGCCGAAATGCGGCGAAAGCGGGAAAAGGCCGGTCTATCGATGGATCAGGTGGGCGACCAACTCGGCTATTCCCGCCAGCAGATAGGCAACTACGAGGCCGGTCAGGTTAGCCCCGGTCCCAAGCTGGCCAAGGCCCTTGACCGGCTGTACGAGACGGACGGCATCTTCTATGAGATCTGGCTCCTGATCGAGGGCGACGTCGTCCCGTTCTGGTTCCGCGACTTTCCGGGCCTCGAACGCCAATCGGCCGATATGAGGATCTTCGAGTCGCAGGTCATCACCGGCCTGCTCCAGACCGAGGACTACGCCCGTGAGCTGCTGCGGGCCACCCAGCCGTCCGGCCCGGTCGACGAACGGGTGGCCGCGCGCATGGCCCGCCAGGAGGTCCTCACCGGTGACGATCACCCATGGCTGTGGGTCGTGCTCGACGAGCCGGTGATCCACCGGGTGGTCGGCAACAGATCGATCATGAAGGCACAGTTCGAACGGCTGCTGGAGGCGACCGACCATCCCAAGGTCTCGATCCGCGTGCTGCCCATCGCCTGCGGCGCGCACGCCGGCCTCGACGGGTCGTTCATTCTCCTCAAGATGGACGACGGCAAGGAAGTCCTCTGGGTCGAGGGCACCACGGGCGGCCAGCCGATCGAGGCCCGCGACAGGGTGAGCGAGGCTGCTGTACGGTACGACCTGATCCGCGACAACGCCCTCCCCGTCGAGGATTCGCTCGCCCTCATCGCCAAGACCATGGAGCAGCTATGAACGTCGACTACTCCGGCGCGCGCTGGCGCAAGAGCAGCCGGAGCGGCGGCCAGGGTGGCGCGTGCGTCGAGGTCGCCGACCTCGGCGACGCCATCGGCGTCCGCGACAGCAAGAACCCCGGCGGTTCCAAGCTCGCCTTCTCGCGCCGGGAAATGGCCGACTTCGCCGCCCGCGTGAAGACCGGCCACCTCGACACCTGACCGCCCCGGACCCCGACCCCCGGCAGGTCCCGGGCGACCACGCCTGCTCGATGAGGTCGCGGCGGTCGCCCTCGGCAAAGGTGGGTCAGTGGTGGTGGGCGTGTCGGCCGAGGGTCTCCACGGGGGTGGCGCCGGGGCGGGTCCACTGCGCCGCTGGGCGGCTGGTCGGACCCCAGGTGGCGGTGCCGTCCGCGTCCGAGCGCCAGTACCAGCACGCGTTGCGGCCCTCGGGCCACCCGTCGGGGTTGTCCTGCCACGCCTCGCCGCGGCCGTAGGGCGTCATGTCGAGCAGGCTCAAGGAGGGGTTGGTCGGCTCGTTGCCGCGGCCCGTCGTGGAGTAGGTGAGGAAGGCGCGGTCGCCGTCGCGCAGGTAGCTGGTGAGGTAGCCCATGTCTCCGCCGACCGGCTCGTCCACGTCGCGCACCGAGTACCAGGGCTGGGTGTAGCCCATGAACTCCACGAAGGCGGCCACCTCGTCCCAGGGGCCCGTGGTCACGATGGCGAAGGAGACGCCGCGGGCGTTGAGGTAGACCGCGTCCTTCAGGTGCCAGGCCGTGGTGGTGCATCCCTCGCACTGCCCCTGGTGCGGCGTGCCGTCGTACCACATGTGCTTGTAGACCACGAGCTCGTCACGGCCCTGGAACAGGTCCAGGAACGGGACCGGGCCGTCGGGTCCGACGACCTCGACCGTCGCGTCGAACTCCACCATCGGCAGCCGGCGGCGGGCCGCGGCGATGGCGTCGCCCTCGCGGGTGTGGGCTTTCTCGCGGACCAAGAGCTCGTCCCGGGCCGCCTGCCAGGTGGCGAGGTCGACGACGGGAGGGCGGCCGGGCAGTGCGGTGGCCGGATCGTTCGGCGTGGTCGTCATGGAGTCCCTCCGTGGTGGCTCGTTGCGCGCGGCGTCGTGCGACGTCCGTTCACCAGATACAGACACCCGGCCCCGCCGGAACTCATCGCGACAAGCGATGCGCATCGGGCCGAGTGGAGCTAGTGGGTGTACGTTGCTCGGCATGCGCGCGGGGTTGACCACTCCCTACCTGGTGTCGATCTGCTGCTGGGTCGCGCTGGAAGTGGGCCTGGCCGCGCGCGATGTCGCCCGCCGCAAGGCCCGCCGCGGCTCGGACCGCGGCACGCGCGGGATCGTCGCGCTGTCCCTGGGCGGGTCGATTTTCGTCGGCAACATGCTGCGGCAATGGGTGCCGTCGCTGGATATGCCGGTGCCGAATGCCTTCGCGATCGCGGGACTCGTCGTGATCTGGGCGGGCCTGGCCGTGCGCGTCTGGGCGGTGCTCACGCTGGGCGGGTCGTTCAGCACGTTCGTCCATGCCGAGGCCGGCCAGGCCGTCGTCACCGGCGGGCCGTACCGGTGGGTGCGGCACCCTTCCTACACCGGCTTGCTGCTGATCGCCCTCGGGTTCGGCCTCGGCGCGCGCAACTGGCTGTCCCTGTTGGTCTGCGCCATCGTCCCCGTGCTCGGACTGTTGCCCCGCATCGCGGTGGAAGAGTCTGAGTTGAGCCGGGTGCTGGGGGAGCCGTACCGGAGCTACCAGAGGACGACCCGGAGCCTCATGCCCGGCCTGTGGTAGCTCACCCGGCGGCGGAAGCCGTCGGCCCGCGATCGGCTATCGTGTTCGCCCGCCGCCGGCGCGGTAGACCGCCTTGGTGAACGCGGTCAGCCGGGCGGCGGAGGCGCCCCACCGGCTGCCCGCCGGTTGCAGGCTGAGCACCACCACGATCATGTGATCGCCCGGCCCGACGGTCCCCGTCGTGTGGAGCACCGGACGCACCAGGTCGACGACGGGTGCGGCGCGCCGTCCTGGCGCATGGAGGCTGGTGCTCACCCTGACGCACCGTCGCGGCGGCACCGATCCGTAGCCGGACCAGCCCTGCTTGATCGCCCAGGGCCGGGGCAGCGCGGCGGGGATGCCGACGTATTGGTCGAAGCCATCGGCCGCGCACCGGGTGGCCCGGCGCAGGTGGCCCATGATGAAGTCGCCGGACCGCCGGTGCGCCGGGTCGAGAAGATAACGATAGATCCGCACCACGTCCGCGGCGCTGATCGCGGTATAGCCCCAGAACCCCGGCTTGCCCGCCGGCGGCGGCGCGGTGTCGGTGAGCCGCAGCGCGGCGACCATCCGCTCGATGACACGGACCCTGCCGCCGCGCGTCCACAGCGTGGTGGCCGCGTCGTCGTCGCTCGAGCGCAGCATCGACCGGAGCAGCGCCCGATCGCTCGCCGGGATCTCGGTGCCGGCGCGGTGTGCGGCCAGGTAGTCGAGCGCGATCAGGATCTTTACCACTGACGCGGATCTGAACCGGCGGTGCGCGTGGTGCTGGATGGTCATCCGGCGGGCGGCGCGGTCGTACATCGCGTACCCGACCGTCATGCCCGCGGGCGCCTTGGGCCGGCGGACCGGCCGAGCCTTGGCGGACGGGCGCGCGGTCCCCGGCGCCGCGGTCGGTGTCGCGCCGGCCGCCCGCGGAGGAACCGGACCCGTACGCGGCGCCGCCTCCTGACAGGCCGCGGTGAGCTGTGCGGCCACCGCCAAGACCGTGAGGATCGCCGGAACTCGAATGGGCACCACAGGCTCTCTCTACCAGATCGTCGAGCCCGCCGCGGCGTTTGCCCCGCCGCGCCTAAGCGGCCTTCGCCGCGGGTGGACAGGCGGCGACGACTTCGGTTACCGCCAGGGCGGTATTGTCACCCGGCACTGGGTCAGTGATGCTGCCGATCCGCACGCCCGCGGTCATTCGGATGCCTCCCGTTATCGTCTGGCTCGCGACGCCGGTGATGACTACGGTCCTCGTGTCGCCCGGTGCCATCGGCATGCCCGCCACACCGCAGATGACGTCAGGTTTCGAGGACCATCCGCAAAAGCCCGAAACTCCGGTCAGGCCGTCCGTCCGAACGGAGAGGTTGGTGGACCAGGTGGCCGTCATCGACGCGCTGGGGACGCTGTCGGGGCCGTCGTTCCGGATCGTCATCTGATAGGTGGCGCTGCTGCCGGCCGTGACAGAGGCCGGGCCGGTCAGGCTCACCTTGATATCGGCGGTCGCCTCGTCCGCCGCGCGCGGCGGGGATGAGCGCCACGACCGCTACCACGGCACCCAGGAGAATGGCGGTTCGCTTCATCAAACGCTCCTTTGAAGTTAGATTCTGCGGAAAGGCCGGCAACGGGCCCTGCAAATGCGACTGCGAATGAAAGCTCAAGAACGACGATAACGTTCATCCTAATTTGTCGGTTAAGGGCATGCGTCAATGCGGCCGGTACTGGACAGCAAGAAAATCGTCCGCACCTTGCGCACTATGCGCGACCGGCCATGCGCGCTCCGCGCAGCCCGCGCTCCGTGGCCCCGGTCTCTACCGGCCACCCCAGATCAAATAGCCATGACAAATAGTCAAATATCTAGTCGGAAACTCATGGTAGCCCAGTTATGCCGGGTTCCTCGGCGGAGGAGCTTGGCGGTGAGGCGACGGTCACCGGCCCTGGCATTCTGTCGCCGCGTCGCCTGGCAGCTCAGTAGTGGTAGCGGGCCGCGAGGATGATGATCTCGGTATCCGTGACGACGTATACGAGGTGGTGTTCCCCGTCGATCCGTCGTGACCAGGCGCCGGGCAGGTGGTATTTGAGTGGTTCGGGCTTGCCGATGCCGGTGAACGGGTCGCGGCGGATGTCCTCAATGAGCTTGTTGATCCGGGTGAGCATCTTGCGGTCGATCCTGAGCCAGGACGTGTAGTCCTCCCAGCCGTGGTCTTCGAATACCACCCTCACCCGTCTTCGCCCCGGTGGTTCGTCTCGTCGGGGTCGATGAGCTCGTGGTCAGCGAGGTTGATGCCGTTCAGCGCGTTCTCATAGGCCGTGAGCAGACGGCGGGCGTTCGCGGGTGAGCGCAGTAGATAGGCGCCTTCCCGCAATGCGGCGAAGTCTTCGGCTGAAACGAGGACGGCGTTGCCGTGCTTGGAGACGATCTCGATGGCGTCGTGGTCCTCGTTGACCTTCTTGATGAGGGGGAAGAGGCTTTTGCGGGCCTCGCTGGCGGTGATGGACATGCTGGGAACCCTTCCCTCTGGTACCAGATAGCGTACCACTATTGGAAATTCCCTGGGAGACAGCCGTTCAGTGCGTGGAGGGGGAGGGGGCCGCGGAGGCGGAGGCGTCGTCCTCGGCGAGGGGGCGCAGGGCCGGCATCACCTGCTCGGCGAAGAGCGTGACGCTGCGCAGGAACTCCTCGTGGCCGAGGCTGCCGAACTGGAAGATGCCGCTGAAGGTGCCGAAGCCGAGCTCGCGCTGATACTCGGTCAGCCGCTGCCGTACGGTCTCGGGCGAACCGGCCAGGGCGTACCCGCGGTCCATCAGCTCTTCGGGGTCGTTCGCGCCGCTGCCGAGGCCGCGCTTGGCCGACAGCACCCGTGTGGCCGACTTGAGGGTCAGGTAGCCCGCGGGGAAGAAGAGGTCCTTGGGCATGCGCATCAGCGCGTTGAACAAGAAGCCGAGGTGGACCGCCGCCTCCCGCCGGGCCTGTTCGTCGGTGTCGGCGACGTAAATGGGGATCGACCAGCCGAGCTGGTCCGGCCGGGCGGTGTAGCCGTGGCGCTCGGCGGCCTCGCGGTAGCCGTCGAACGCCCGCTTGACCGTGTCGATCTCGCTGTAGGTCTGGACGTAGGTGTAGCGGCGCCGGGCCGACCAGTCGACGGTCTCGACGCTGCCCTGCGACGGGCTCCAGATCGGCGGGTGCGGCTGTTGCAGCGGCCGCGGCCACGGGTTGACGTTGCGGAGCTTGTAGTGCTTGCCGTACCACTCGAACGGCCCGGGCTCGGTCCACGACTTGATGATGAGGTCGTGCGCCTCGTAGAAGCGTTCCCGTGAGCCGGTCGGGTCCATCGAGAACGTGTGGTACTCGGCGCCGATGCCCCGGACGAAGCCCGAGATGATGCGGCCGCCCGAGATGACGTCGAGCATCGCGATCTCCTCGGCGACCCGCATCGGGTGGTCGCGCAGCGGGATCGCGTTGCCCAGCACGGCGATCTTGCCCTTGGTCTGCGGCACCAGCAGCGCGGCGGTCACGTTCGGCGACGGCATCAGGCCGTACGCCGTCTGATGATGCTCGTTGACGCAGATGCCGTCGAAGCCCATCTCGTCGTAGTAGACGAGCTCGCGCAGATAGCGCTGGTAGAGCTCGTGGCCGCGCCGCGGGTCGAAGTTGGCGTTGCTCAACGTGACCCAGCTGGACTCGCCGCCCGACAGGTGGGACTCCGGCAGGTACGGATACGGCATCAGGTGGAAGCCGAAGAACCTCACGGCCTCGTCCCCCTCCCCAGGAAGGTCCGCAGCACGTCGAGCGCGGCGGCGGGCCGTTCGATGAGCGGGAGGTGGCCGGCGTCGTCGACGATCGCCGTCTCGGCCTTGGGCAGCAGTTCCGCCCACCGATGCGCGTAGCCGACGGGCAGCAGGCGATCCCGCGCGCCCCACAAGATCAGCGTCGGCGCCGTGATCCGATGCAGCCGGTGCGGCAGCTTCGGGTCGTGCATGTAGGGGTTCCAGCCGAGGTGCGCGGTGGCGATCTGGTTGCGCAGATAGCGCTCGAACAGCTCGGGGTCGCCGTCCATGCCGCGCGCCCGGTCCACGGCCGCGGCCTTGAGGTCGTCGTCGTGATAGAGCAGTTCGGCGAGCTCGACGGGGCTGTGGACGAAGATGTCCGGTGTGGGAACGTCCTCGGCGCGCACCCCGGCGGCGGCGACCAGCACCAGCCGGCTCACCCGGCGCGGCTCGATGGTCGCCAGATCGGCGGCGATCCAGCCGCCGAGCGACGACCCGACCAGGACGACCTCACGCACCTCGAGCTCGTCGAGCAGGTCGAGGTAGTGGAAGGCCAGGTCGTGGACGCTGTCGATGCCGTCCTTGTCGTCGCTCCCGCTGAAGCCGGGATGATCGGGCCGGTAGACGCGGTGGGTCTTCGCCAGCTCGGTGAGGGCCGGCGGCCACAGCCCGAGGTCGCCTGATCCGTGCAGGTAGAGAAGGGGGGTTCCGGAGCCGGCGGCCAGCATCCGGACGCGCGTGCCGCGCACCGTCACGTCGCTTTCTTCGTGATCGCCCCTGTGCGCGGCCGGGACCGTACTCACCGGCCGCCCGCTCGGCGCGCTCGCTCCGTCCTCACGGAGCCGACCGTAACCAGGAGCCGTTCGGGGCGGCCAATACACACTCGTTCCGCACTCATGACCGGCGGTGATCGCGCCCGCCAAATCCCGATTGTTCGCCATAGCGGAACTTATAGGCGAACTCGTTGCACACTGTGGAAGTTCGGTCGTCTCGGATCTAGAGTGAGGCGGAGGATCCGATGCTTCGCCCCGGCAAAGGAGACCCACCGTGGAGTTGCGCCATCTGCGGTACTTCATGGCGGTCGCCGAAGAGCTCCACTTCGGCCGCGCCGCCGAGCACCTGCACATCGTGCAGCCCGCGCTCAGCAAGCAGATCGCGGCCCTGGAAAAGGAGCTCGGCGTTCGGCTGCTCGAGCGCACCAAGCGCAGGGTCGAGCTGACCGAGGCGGGCCGGGCGTTCCTCGACGACGCGCGCAACGTGCTCGCCCAGGCCGACCTTGCCGCCGACCGGGCCCGCTCCGCCGGGCGCGGCGAGCGCGGCGTGCTGGTGGTGGGCTTCATCCCGCCCGCGCTCAACAGCGTGCTGCCGCCGGCGCTGGGCCGCTATCGCGCCGAGCATCCCGACGTACGGCTCGTGCTGCGCGAGCTGCCCAACCGGGCGGCGATCGACGGAGTGCTGGCCGACCGCATTCATATCTCGTTCGTCCGGGTCCCGTTCGACGACCACAACCTGTGCTGCGAGCCGGTGTACGAGGAGCCCGTCGTCGTGGCGCTGCCCAGCGACCACCCGCTGGCCGCGCTGGAGGCGGTGCCGCTGGCCGCGCTGTGCGACGAGGCGTTCGTGATGATCCCGCGCAGCCAGGAGCCCGAGCTGCACGACTACTACATCGCGCTGTGCCAGGAGGCCGGCTTCAGCCCGCAGCTCGTCCACGAGGTCAGCGCCACGCTCGTCGGCGTCGGCCTGGTCGCCAGCGGAGTGGGGGTCGCCTTCGTGCCGTCGTCGACCCGCGTCTTCTCCCGTGTCGGCGTCACCTACCGCCCGCTGCGCGACCCGACGCCGCGCTTCCGGCTGGCGGCCATCTGGCGGCCCGACGCCGACCCGCTGCTGAAGTCCTTCCTGGCCACCCGCCCCTGGGCCGGCTCCATGGAGGCCCGCCAGCGTCACCTCACCCCGGCCGTCTGACCGCATCTGACCAAATCGACGGCCGCACTCTGCACTCAGCGAAGATCTTCTGGCTCGATGCCCGCCTTGCGGCAGATCGAGGAGAGCGTTCCGGTCGGTAGCGGTCTATTCCCATGGACCGGTATCGCGACTACGCGTTCGTCCTTGCGCATGATGAAGTGACTGCCCCGGGTCCGCACGTGCCTGAAGCCGAGATTTTCCAGCGCCTTGACGACGATCTTCCCGGAGACGGCCGGATAACGTCTCTGGTTCACGCGGCGTCCCCGTGGACGGGGACCTCCAAAGAGAACGTCGCTGCGTCCGGATGGGCCTCCGCTGCGGCGGTCTCGTACCCGATCTCTTCGACGTAGCCGATGACGGCTTCCCGCAGCATCGACACCGCGTGATCGTAGCTGTCGCCGAACGAAGCGACGTCCAGCTCTGGGCACCACGACACGTAGTCATCGCCTTCGCGCCAGACTCGGGCGGTCAGATGCAATGTGCGGCTCACGAGAGCGATCCTAGCAACCGGCCTTCCGCGGCCGGCCTGTTGAAGCAGGGACGAGGCGGGCGTCGGGTCAGGCGGGGGGAAGGCGGATGTCGAGGATCGCGCAGCGGCCGCCGGCCTGGGTCTCGAGGCAGCCTTCGAGGGCGGACGCCAGGTCTTCCGGGCGTTCGACGACCCGGCCGTCGCCGCCGTAGGCGCGGGCCAGCTGCACGTAGTCGGCGGCGGGTGTGAGGTCGGTCTCGGGGAAGTCGGAGGCCGCGTCGGCGCTGCCCTTCGGGTAGAGCCGCTGTACGGGGAGCTTCGACGCGCGATAGGCCTGGTTGTTCAAGATCACCGCGATGAACGGGGCGCCGGCCTTCTGCGCGGACCAGATGGCGGCGGTGGGCACGCCGAAGTTGAACGCGCCGTCGCCGACGATGGTGACCACCGGGGCGTCCGGGCGGGCCAGCTTGACGCCCAGCGCGCCGGCCACGCCCCAGCCGAGCGCGGGCGAGCCGGTCCCGAAACGGTGCCCGGGCTCGCGGGAGATCTGGCGGACGATGGCCGGGCGGTTGGTCACCGCCTCCTCCAGGACGACCGCCTCCGGCGGCAGCGCCTTGTCGAGCGCCTGCAGCATCGCGTCCGGCGGCTCGGCCACCGCCAGGCCGGCCCACTCGGTGCGCTTCTTGTCGAGCCGCTCGCTCGCCGCGGCGCGCCGCTCGCGCCAGCGCGCCGTGCGGTCCGTGGTCGCCAGCGCTTGCAGCTCGGCCGTCAGCAGCGGCAGCGCGAGGGCGGTGCCGGCGGTCAGCGCGAGGTCGATGGGATAGCTCCACGTCGGCATCGTGTGCTTGACGCAGTCGATGTCGATCTGCAGGACGACCGCGTCGGGCGGCGGCGCGGCCTGGACGGGGATCCACGGCACCTCGGCGTCGAGCAGCAGCACCACGTCGGCCGCCCGCAGCTCGTCGGCGCCGTCGACCTCGCTGCCGGCGAACAGCGGATGCCGCGGCGGGAAGTTGAGCCTGTCCTGGTGGTCGATGACGGGCGAGCCGATCAGCTCGGCCAGCTCGACCAGCGCGGCCACGGCGTCGGGCCGGGCACCGGTGCGGCCGGTGACGATGACAGGGCGGCGGGCGTCGGCGAGCGCGCGGGCCACCTCGGCGAGCCCGCCGGGGTCGGGCGCGGCCGGGCGCGGCGGGTTGAGCCGCCTGCTGAGCCCGGGGCCGCCCGGCTCCATCAGCGCCTCCCGCGGCAGCATCACGTACGCGGGCCCGGCCGGATCGCTGCGCGCGACCTGGTACGCGCGCCGCACGATGCCGCCCAGCTCGCGGCCCCTGGGCACCTCCATCGTCCACTTCCCGAAGGCGCGCAGGATCGCCTGCTGGTCGGGCTGCTCCTGCTGCCAGTGGATGTAGGTGTCGCGGTGTCCGGGCACCTCGGGCGCGGTGCTGTACGGCGTGCGCCCCGCGAAGATCACGACCGGTACGCGGTTGCGCTGCGCGTTGTGGATAGCGCCGCCCAGGTTGAGCGTGCCCGCGTCGACGTGCACCATCACCGCCTGCGGACCGCCGCCGGCGAGGTGATGCCCTTGAGCCGCCGACAGCGCCACGAACTCGTGGGTGCACAGCACCGAACGTGGATGCGGAGTGCCGTTGGCCCGGGCGGCGGCGAGCGCCTCCTGGACGGGCGCGGTGTCGGTGCCGGGGTTGATGAACAGATGCTCGACGCCCTCGTCGGCGAGCGTGCCGACGAGCTCGGACGCTGCGTCGGGAAACACGGGGCCGGTGTGATCTCCCATGGTCCCTCTCTAGCCGTTGAGGCGGGGTGCCCGCAACGTACGGGGCAATCCGGATTAATCACTTCACGCCATCACCGGCGCCGCGCCCGCGCTCGGCGCCGGGCCGCGCCGCGCGCCCGGGCGGCGGCAAAGCCCGCGGGGCCCGCCCGATCGGCCCAACCCGGACGTTTCGGGGATGAGTGTGTGTGGCGCCGCAGGGTAAGCCTGTGATACCGATCACGGCAGCCCCGGGCAGATGGAGGATGAGCATGATGACCGGACCGCAGCCGGGACCGTACCCGCAATATCCGGGCGGGGGCGGGATGCCCGCCGAACAACCCAAGCCGCCGCCCCCGGACACGGTGCAGAACGCGTTCTATCTGATGTTGGCCGGCGCCGGGCTCCAGGCGCTCGGCATCATCTCGGCGCTCGCGCAGATCGGCGCCATCCGCGACACGATCCGCGAGCGGGTCGAGGAGCAGTCCGACGGGTCGACTCTCGATGTGGACCGCCTGGTGAACATCTCGATCGTGTCGATCATCGTCGTGGGCCTGTTGGGCGTGGCCCTGTGGCTGTGGATGGCCTACGCCAACCGGGCCGGCAAGAACTGGGCCCGCATCACGGCGACCGTCTTCTTCGGCATCTCGACGATGTCGCTGCTGAGCAACCTGGCCGTGCAGTCCACCGACAGCACGGTGGCCGTGGGCTCGTCCGGCACGGCGTTCGGCATGGTCCTCAACGTGCTCATGTGGCTGGTCGGGCTGGCCGCCATCATCTTGCTGTGGCACCGCCGGTCGGGTCCCTACTTCAAGCGGCCGACGTACGGCTACGAATACCAGCCGCCCGGCGCGGCCTCGGGGTATCCGCCCACCGGCCCCGGCCCGGCGCCGGGACAGACCGCGCCCCCGCCCGGCGGCGAGGTCACGCCGCCGGCTCCGCCGCCCGGACCGCCGGATTCCCAGCCGGGGTCCGAGCCGGGGTCCCGCCCGGGGCCGCCGCAGGACGGCCCGCAGGACATGCCTCCGCCCCGGTAGCGGTTCGACGCGAGGGACGTTCAGTCGGCCAGGACCCGGTCGATGCCGGCCAGCGACTCCGCGAGCAGCCGGGCGTCGCCGATGTCGGCGGCGTACACGGCGAGCGCGGTCGACAGGTTGACGGCGAGCACGCGGGCGGCGACCTCGCGATCGGCGTCGACGGGGCGGCCGTAGGCGGACAGGAACGCCGCCCTGGCCGGTCCGGCGAAGGCGCTGTAGGCCAGGGACAGGTCGACGACCGGGTCGCCCAGGCAAAGGTCGCCCCAGTCGATGACGCCGATCGCGGTCCCGTCGCCGGCGACGAGAACGTGCCGCACGTGCAGGTCGCCGTGGCAGATCACGTCGGCGCCGGACGGCGCCGGCGCGTCGGCCGCCGCGGCCAGGAACCGATCGAGCGCGGGGTCGACGGCGCGGACGCCCTGCTCGTCGAGCCGTGCCAGCGCCTCGCGGGCCCCGGGGGCCCGCACGCCCGGGTCGCCGCGTCGCATCGGGTCGCGCGGCAGCTCCGCCCCTTCCACCTTGGCGACCAGGCCGGGGTCGTGCAGCGCGCGCAGGAACGCGCCGACGCCGCGCGCGACGCCGACCCGGGCGGCGTTGCTCAGCCCGGCTTCGGCGAGCTCGGCGCCGGGCACCAGCAGGCCGCCCCAAAACGGCCACGGGAAGCGCCGCGTCGGGCGTCCCACCAGCTCCGGCACGGGAACGGGCAGCGGGAGCCGCGGCGCCAGCACCGGCAGCGCCGCGATCTCGCGTGCCACGCCGGGCAGCGCGAAGGCCCGGCGCGGGAACCTGAAGACCCATGTGCCGTCCACCAGATGGACGGTGTTGTCCCAGCCGGTCGACAGCGGCTCGATCGGCGCGCCGCGCAGCCCGGCGAACTGCTCGCCGATCAGCTCGGCGGCCTCGTCGGCCGAGACGACGCGTTCCGGCGCCCACACCGGCGGGGTGTGGGGCGGCGGCCTGCCCTCGGCCGACCGACCAGTGAACACGTTCGGGGAGGAGTCGGACACAAGCTGTCAGACTATGTCATGACTCGACCGCCTTGTGGCCGGCCGGCATGCCCGGCGCGGCCGGCCGTAGACGGCGCGGTGGGTCAGATGGCCCGCTGTGGCTGGTTCTTGTCGTACTTGCCGGCGAGCTCGCTCAACAACATCGCCTCGGCCACGCACGCGTTCTCGAAATCCCCGAGGTGGAGGCTCTCGTTGGCGCCATGTGCGCGACAGTCCGGGTCGGCGCCCGCGCTGGTGACGAGGATGGCGGCGTCGGGGAAGGCGTCGGCGAACGCCTTGATGAACGGGATCGTGCCGCCGACCCCCGTGTTGACCAGATCCCTGCCGTAGGCCGCTGAGAAGGCGCTGCGCGCGGCGTCGAAGGCGTCCCCGCGCGGGTCGATCGCGTACGGCTGGCCGACACGGCCGGGCGTGACCCGCACCCGCACGCCCCAGGGCGCGTGCTCTTCGAGGTGCCTGATGAGCTTGCGTTGCGCCTCGGCCGAGTCGTCGCCGGGCGCCGGCCGCATGCTGATCTTCGCCCGCGCGGTCGCGGCGAGCGTGTTGGACGCGTCGGCGACCGGCGTCGCGTCGATGGCCAGGACGGTCACGGCCGGCTTGGTCCAGATCCGCTCGCCGATGCCACCGGTGCCGATCAGCTCCACCCCCTCCAGCATCCCGGCTTCGGCCCGGAAGCGCTCTTCGGGATAGTCGACCGACGGCGGCTCCGCCGTGCCCAGGCCGGGGACGGCGACGTCGCCCTTGTCGTCGTGGAGGGTCGCCAGCAGCCGGCACAGCGCCGTCAGCGCGTCGGGGGCAGCGCCGCCGTAATTTCCGGAATGCACGGTGTGCTCCAGCGTCTGGACCTCGACGACGCAGTCGGTCATGCCGCGCAGCGTGGTCGTGAGCGACGGCGTGCCGGTGTCGAAGTTGATGGAGTCGGCGAGCACGACGACGTCGGCCTGGAGCCGTTCGCGGTGGCGCTCCAGGAAGGCGCCCAGCGTCGGCGATCCGATCTCCTCCTCACCCTCGACGAACACGGTGACCCCGACCGGCGGACGTCCGCCGAAGAACCGGAGGACAGCCAGGTGCGCCGCGATGCCGGCCTTGTCGTCGGCCGAACCGCGGCCGTACAGCCGCCCGTCCCGCTCGGCGGGCTCGAACGGCGGGCTGTTCCACGCCGCGGGATCGCCGGTCGGCTGAACGTCGTGATGGGCGTACAACAAGACGGTGGGCATGTCCACCGGCGCCGGAAAGCGGGCCACGACGGCCGGCTGCCCGCCCTCGATGTCGTCGAGGATCTCCACCTCGGCCGCCCCGGCCTCGCGGTAGAGCAGGGCGGTCTGCTCGGCGGACCGGCGCACGTCCGACGCGCGGGCCGGATCGGCGCTGACGGAGGGCACCCGGATGAGCTCTTCGAGGTCGGCGCGCACGCCGGGGAGGACTTCGCGCATGGCCTTGCGTACGTCGGCGCTCACGGCGGCACCGTCCTTCGAGGTCGACATGGCCGGTACGGTCTGGATGTTGATGAGGGCGGCCGCCCGCTCCGCGGTCTCGGCCGCGGTCCGCGGGTCGGAGCCGGTGGCCAGGACGTAGCCGGCCCGGGCGCGGTAGTCGGTCAGCGGGGGCATCACGTCGCCGATCCGGTTCAGCTCGCCGATGCGGACGACGCCGTCCACGGCGGTGGCCTCGTCGAGACCGGTGACGGAGACGATCCGCCCGGCGGACGGCGTCAGCAACCGGACCGCGCAGTGCGCGGCCGGGACCGTCCGCGGGGTGGGCAGCTCGTTGTAGGCGAGGGCCATCGCGGTGGACCTGGCCATGTCGACGCCGGTCGCCAGTTCGATCATCTCCCAGTACCGGGCGCCGCCCCAACGGGGGTTGATCTCGATGATCGTCGCGCGGTCGCCGTTCACGATGACCTCGGTGTCGGTGGGGCCGTAGGCGTGGCCGACGGCGTCGAGAGCGGCGAGCACGGCCGACGTCGCCGTCTTGGCGATGTCGTCGGGCAGCCCGCCCGGGATCTGGTGCGCGATCTCGACGTAGTACGGCGAGCCCGACGTCACCTTGGCGGGCACGGTGAGGACGCGGTGCTCGCCGCCCGCGCTCATCGTCTCGACGCTGGTCTCCAGCCCGGTGAGGAACTCCTCGGCGAGCACGCCTGCCGCACGCGACTCCGGTGCCGTGTGTTCCCACGCCGTCGCGACGTCGGCCTCGGTGCGGATGCGGGCGACCCCCCGGCCCCCGTTGCCGTCGGCCGGCTTGAGGATCACTCCTCCGGGGCACGCCGCCAGAAACTCGCGTACCTCGTCGGGGCTCGTGCAGACGCGGTGGGCCACTGTCTCCAGGCCGCGTTCGGCCAGGCGTTGGCGCATGGCGGCCTTGTCCTGGGCGAGCGCCACCGCGGCGGGCGGGTTCACGCGCGCGCCCAGCTTGTCGCCCACGATGGCGGTGGGCAGCAGGGTGTGCTCTGTGGCCGCGAGCATCGCGTCGATGGGGCGCCAGGTGTGGATCTGCCGGGCGCACTCGAGCAGGGCGTCGGTGTCGGTGATGTCGGTGCTGAACGTACGCAGCCCGATCTTCCGCTCGAACCTGTCGTCGGTTCCGGTGCGCTGGATCAGGGTCAGCGTGACGGGAACCCCGAGCATCTTGCCGATGATCTCGGCGCGGGCGCCGACGAGCACCAAGTGCGGGAACATCCTTGATCTATCCAATCGTGTCGGTGAGGCGGGGCTCGGTTGGGCGCGGGCCGCGAACGTCCGGTCCGCGGCCCGCGGTCACGGCGTGACCGCCGATTCCGCGACGCCCGGCGCCGCGGCCTCGTGCCGTAGCCGTTCGCGGTCGGCCCACTGCGCCACGACCGGCGCGAGCTGCCCGGCCACCGCGAGCACGACGCCGAACACCAGCCAGCCGGCAGCGCCCGCGGGCAGCACCAAAGCGGTGAGGATGAGGGCTCCGGTCACGTCGAGCCCGGACGAACCGAGCTGAAAGACCGAGAGGAACTTGGCACGCGAAGCCGCCGGGGACAGCAGCAGGGACAGCCCCCATTGACCGGCGGCGTGCCACATTTCGGCGAAGGTGAGGGCGAGGGTGGCGAGCACCAGCAGGGCACCGGCCGTCCATGGCGTGAGCGGCAGGTCTCCGGCCGCCGCGGCCAGCAGACCCGCGCAGATCAACATGAGCCAGCCGGCGCGACGCAGCACCCGGGCCGCCCCTTCGGCTTCATCGGATTTCTCGGTCATCCGCACCTGGAGCAGCACGACCACCACGGTGTTGATCGCGATCAGCACGCTGACCAGCGACTTGGGGGCCAGGTCGCGGGTAACGATCCACAACGGCAGACCCACGGCCAGCACCTGGCGGTGGATGCTGATCACCCCCGTCAGCACGGTGGCCGCCAAGAAGGCGGGGCGGCGGCTCACCCGGTCGGGGGCTTCGCCCTTGGCCTTCCGCACCGGTTTCGCGTCGGGGCCCAGCGTGATGCGGCGCAGCAGGATCGCGGCGACGATGAAGGTGACGGAGTTGCCGAGCACGATGACGAGCATCGACCCGCGGCCGGGCGACAGCAGCGCCAGTGAGGCGAGCAGCGCGCCGAGGGTGAACCCGGCGTTCCGGATGCTGCGCAGCGCACCGGCCACCTTGAGGCGTTCGCCCTCGCCGACGGCGGAGGTGACGAACGACAGCAGGATCGGGGGGCTCGCTCGTTCGGCAAGGCCGAGGAATATGACGATCGCGACATACCCCGCGAAGTTGTCGACGAAGGCATAGCCGATGAACCCGGCGGCCCGCCACAGCTGCAGGCTCAACAGCACCGAGCGAACGCCGATGCGGTCGGCCAGCATGCCCCACAGCACCGAGCAGGTCAGCCCGATCAACGCGCCGACCGCCATGCCCTGGCTGATCTGGTTGGGGCGCAGGTGCAGCACCGTGCTGAAGAGTACGACGGACGCGGAGGTGAAGGCCCCGTTGCCGGTGGAGTCGATGATCGACACGACCAGCAGGCGCCTGGCGTTCGGGGACGTCCACATGCTGTCCCGGAGGTTCGGCAGCTTCACCGGACCGTGACCTCGATCAGCTCGGCCGCCCGCTCGACGCGCTCCCAGGCCTGCTCGTGATCCGCGCCGACCGCGAGGACGTGGCCGATCCGGTCACGGGAGGCGCGCGCTTCGGTGACCTCGGCGCCCACCTTGACCGTCACCTGGGCCGCGTGCACGCCGGGCGCGGCGGCCGCCTCGTCGAGCCCGGCGATCTCGCCGACGACACCGGCGGCCGGCGCCGTGAGGAACTTGATCGCGCTCACCTGGGCCGCGGCATCCGGCATCGTCGTTTCGCCCGGCCGTCCTGTCATCAGCGTCGCGTACGCGGCCATGAAGGGCGCGTCGTAGGCGATCGTCATCAGATCGGTGATCCGGTCACCGGGGATCCGTCCGGCGCACTCGACCAGTGCGGGGCCGTCCGCGGTGAGGATCCATTCGCAGTGCAGGACGCCATAGGCGAACCCGGTGGCATCGACCAGCGCCCGCATCGCGTCCAGCAGTTCCTTCTCGGTGGCCGGGCTCAGCGCGGCGGGCACGACGTGGCCGACCTCGACCGGGAAGGGGCCGGGGAGCACATGCTTGCCGGTGATGTTCCCGAAGACCACCTCACCGTCGGCCACCAGGCACTCGACGCTGATCTCGGCGCCGTACAGCCGCTCCTCCACGAGATAGCGGGTGAACGGCGGAGGGTCGATCTTGATGCGACCCTCGGCCGTCGTCGTGTGCCGCCATGCCTCGGCCAGGTCGTCGTCCGGCCCGAGCAGCACGACGCCCTGGCTCCCGGACCGGCCGGTCGGCTTGACGACCAGGCCGCCGCCGGCCAGCTCGGACGCCGCCGACCGCAGCCCGTCGAGGTCGTGGATCTCGCGCCAGCGCGGGTTGCGCAGCCCGGCCGCGTGGGCGGCCTCGCGCAACTTGAGCTTGTCCCGGAAGATCTCCGCGGCCCGGACGGTCGCGCCCGGCAACCCGAGCTCTTCGGCCAGGTATGCCGAGCCGACCGTGGACATCTCATCCGTGGCCGGCAGCACCCGGTCGATCGTGATGTCCGGCGGGATCAGCCCGACCAGCGCACGCGGATCGAGGTCGTGGACGAAGTCGCCCGCGAGCAGCGCCAGGACGTTGGGGTGACCCTTGATCTTGTCGCGTTGTCCGCGCGCCTCGATCACCTGGGGGTGCTCGATGACCACCACTTTTTCGTCCGGCAACTGTTCCTCGATGTTGCCGATCAGCTTGAAGCCGCACCCCACTACGAGCGTTGCCACGGGGCTCCTCCCGTCATGTCAACTCCCCGATCCGTACGCGGATCCGTACCTGGTCAGCGGCCTGGTCAGCGGACGGCCACCGGCTCGACGACGAGCTGACGCTCCAGGTCCTTGATGACGCGGAAGTCCGCCTCGATGGCGTCCCAGTCGGACGCGCCCTGGATGATCCAGCCGAGGCTCGTGCTCATGCCGGTGGTGAGCGGAACGTGCTTTCCGTTCTCGGGGAGGCTCATCGCGTAAAACGTCGGCAGCTCCCGCACCTGATCGAAGATCTCGATGTTGCGCAGGATCCCGTCTTTGTCCGCGGCCAGCCATACCGTCCTCACTTCCCGTAGCAACTCGAAGCCGGGTGAGAACTTCCCATCCACATAATGAGCCACCGTGCGGTCGATCTGGTTCTCGCCGGTGGCGAGCGTGCCGGAGATCATCATGCAGCTGCCCGAGTAGCGCGCCGCGAGCTCGATCAGGCGCGGGCCGTCGGGGGTCAGCATGACCTCGGCATGGGTGGATCCGTTGCGGATGCCGCACGCGGTGGCCGCCTGCTTGGTGTACTCCGCCAGCGGCGCGACCGCGGGGTCGTCGGGGGCAAGGAAGTCGGCGACATCGTAGATCCCGATCTGGCCGTCCTTCTCGCGCTTTTGGTAGACGCAGACGTCGACCAGGCCGTGCTGCCCGTCCACGGAGTACAGGTCGACGATGTATTCGGTGCCCTCCGCGTACTCCTGGACGATCACGCCGTCGTTGACCATCCCGTAGTGGTTGACCGTGCCGAGCAACTGATCGAAGTACGCCTTCCAGTCATGGCCCGCCTCGATCAGGCACACGTCCTCAGCGCCGCTGCTCTTGGGCGGCTTGATGACCAGCGGCCGGCCCTCGAGGTCGTTGTCGCGCAGCCATTCGGCGACCGCCGCGCTGTCGTCGGAGCAGATCGTCCGCAGATGCGGCACCCCGTTCCGCTCGAGGGCCTGGGCCATCAGCGCCTTGTCCCGGTGGATGGGGGACGACCCCGGCAGGTTGCCGGTGCCGGGCAGGACCGCGTCGACCAGTTCCCCCGCCAGCTCCACACCGGGCTCCAGCCCGGGAACGATGCAGATCGGGTCGTAGCCCTTCACGATCGCGACGAGCTCTTCGAAGTCGCCGCCGTAGAAGTGAACGGCGGCGAAATCCTCGGGGAACCAACGAGGGAGGAACGCCTCCATCGGCTCCGGGGAGCTCATCACCGCGATCGGCGTAATGCCGCGCTTCTTGAACGCGCTGGCAAAGCCGCGGGAGTCCTCGTAAGGGATGTGATAGGCATCGACGATGATCGCGTAACGCTCCAACTGAACCACTGTCCTTCGGGTTTGTGGCGTCGACCGGGCAAGCGTGGTCACACGGCTCGAGGCATGCGCATACGGTCGGATTGCGTGACCGCGTGTGGCGATGCCCGGCCCGAAAGAGGTTCGGGCCGGCAGGATCGCGAAGCCCCCGTGGCCCGGCGACACGCTTGTAACCGCTTTAAGGAGTTACGGCGATGAGTATGCCAGAGCGGCGGTCGGCAAGGTAGTTGATTTCCGGAATCTCCCGCCATCTGCGGCAATGTGGCTGGCTGGTCCCACCGGACGCCGTCGCCTCCGCATCGCTGTTCTCCCAGGTGGAAGGCGTGCCGACGCCCGGATCTGGGCACGTGTCGAGACCCCCATCCGGGCGGTCGCCCGCCCGTGCCGGCGCCGCGGCGGGCGTGCCGATCCCGGCCGCACGGTGGCCGGGATCGGCCGGACGCGCGCCGAAGGCCGGCGCCCGGGCCGCGGCGCCCAGGCGCGGACAGGTCGGTTCCTACATTTTCCTGCCGACCCCCACGAGCGCTATTCGGGGGATGGTGAAACGCCACAACCCTTGATCGTCGAGATACTCCATGGTGCTCTTTTTGAACGTTCCATTGGCATCCGGATAATTAAAGATCGACTGTGCCTTGTCGGCGGCCCAGCGGAACGCCCGCAGATCGCCGAACGCCTCCCTGGCGCGGTTCAGGCCATACATATTGACAAGGTATTTACCCAGTTCGATCTCCGCCTCTTCTCGCGTCCTCCCGGTGGCCATATAAGGGTCATTGACTTCACGGACCTGATACGACTCGAACCCCGCCTTGATGAGGTGCTCTTGGATCTCGTCATCGGTGAAGTGCTCGTATTGGTGCCCGGTCGTCGAATAGGGGTCGACGATCATGGAGAACCAGATGTCCGTGGGCGAGCCGGTCAGGAAGTCGTGGAGAACGAATGTCCCGCCGGGGCGAAGAACGCGATAGGCCTCTTCGGCGGCGAGTCGCCGCATGTCGACGGGGATGTGATGCGTGCCGTACGCGAGCAGCACTCCGTCGACGGACCCGGACCGGAAGAGTTGGCGTTCGGCCCGCTGGAGCAGGGCCGGGATCCCCGCCCGCCAAGCGGTCTCCACCATATGGGGGGAGGCGTCGCAGGTCATCACCTCGACGTCGGTGAATCCGAGCATCGCGCAGACCCGCTGTACGAGACCATCGCCGCCCAGCAGGTCGACGATCGTCTGCCGGCCGAGCCGGCCGCGGCGGATCAGGTCCACCAATTGGCGGATGCCGTGGGCGCGGGCGCCGACGTTCTGCAACTGGGCCCGCACGTAGTCCCCGCCCCTGCCGCCTGCCTCTTCCGCGCCGAAGTCGTCTTTGCCGAGGCCGTTTTTCGCCAGCTCGCTCTGCCAACTCTCGACCCGGGCCAGGTCGACGCGTCTGTGGATATCCGGGAAGTGCCGGCGTAGTTGCTCGACCTGCGCTGAAAGGTCGATTCCGGACACACGAATGGGATGGCCCATGACCGCCTGGTCCTCCGTGGGTGCGTACACGCTCAATTACTCAGGGCTTAGGTAAAATATTTTTGATCGCGAGGAGGGCACGCGAGACGTCTTTGTCGAGGCCGTTCAAGAGCAACAGATCGACTTTACCATGACATTTACCTGATGAAGAAATAAGAAATTGTGTTTTCCGCCGGACTTGGGCCGTGCGCGACCCGCGAGCACGCCGGTCGGCCTCGTCGAGAGTTGGTGGCCGGATGCCGCCATGGCCACACTCGGCCGTGCCGAATCGAGGGTCGTCGCCCGCCGGCGCGCCGCCCGGTGCCGGGGATGGTGAGCGGCGACTCCGCGGGTCGCGGCGTCCGTTGAATCAATGGATCATGAAAACCGGCTAGAGAAACATACCTTGGACAGGAGTTTTCCACCTGTTAGAATAGTTACGCTCGTGTCCACGGGGGCTGAGACCGATTTCGTACCAAGTCGTACCAGTTCAGGGGGGTGGAGCGAGGTGGACCGTTGGTGCAAGACAAGTTTGAATTTAGATTTCGGGGTGGTCGGCTCTGCCTCGATTTCACCGCCACCCTCGGTGGGCGCTACCGCGGTGGTGTTGAGCGCATACGCTCGGCGGACGATCTAGGCCGCTGGTTCCGCTTGGCGTTGTCGCTCGAACGCGATGTGTCGGCGACCGCGCAGAGTATGGCGGACGCCTACGAGTTGCGTGAGGCGATCTACCGGTTGGTTCATCCGAAGACGCGTGAGCGGCCGTCCATCGCCGATGTCGACGTGGTGAACGCCTGGGCCGCCAGGCCCGGCCTCGTCTCCGAACTCAGCACCGACGCGCGCTCGGTCAGGGTGCGTTCCGACAGCACGGCCGAGGCGGGCCTGGCCACCGTGGCGCGGGACGCGGTCGACCTGCTGTCCGGGCCGTTGCTCGGCCGCGTCCGCGAGTGCGCGTTCCCGGATTGTTCGTTGATGTTCGTCGACACCTCTCGGCCCGGCCAGCGTCAGTGGTGCGACATGAAGGCCTGCGGCAATCGCTTCAAGGTCCGCCAGCACCGCAGCAAGACGCGCCATGAAGTGGCACAACAGGCCTGACCCTCCGGGGCCGCGCCGCGCCGGCTAGGCGCTCGACGATGGGGGCGGCGGCGCCGGCGGGGTGGCGCGGATGGCGACGGCCTTGCATTGGGAGTATTCGCGCAAGGCTTCGAACCCCTTCTCGCGGCCGAAGCCGGAGCGCTTGTAGCCGCCGAAGGGGAGCTCGACGGCGCCGGCGGCGCTGTAGTTGTTCACGAAGATCTGGCCCATCCGCAGTTCGCGGGTCAGGTGATGGGCCAGGCCGACGTCGCGGGTCCACACGCCCGCGGCCAGTCCGTAGGACGTGCCGTTGGCCAGCTCGACGGCCTCGGCCACGTCGCGGAACGGCGTGACGCACAGCACCGGCCCAAAGATCTCCTCCTGGGCCGGACGCGACTCGTGCGGCACGTCGTCGAAGATGGTCGGCTGGACGAAGAACCCGCCCGCCAACTCGGGATCGTCGGGGACGCCGCCGCCGGTCGCCACGCGGGCGACCTTCTTGCCCTCCTCGATATAGCCGAGGACGCGGGTGCGCTGCTTTTCGGAGATCAGCGGCCCGAGGTCGGGATCGGTCTTGCCCGGGCCGATCCGCATGCGTTCAAAGGCCTCGACGAGCGCGGCGACCGTGCTTTCGTGCACCGACTCGTGGACGAGCAGCCGGGAGCCGGCCGAACAGTTCTGGCCGGCGTGCTCGGTGATCGAGGAGACGATCAACGGGATCGCCTCCTCGGCGTCGAAGTCGGGGAACACCAGGTGCGGCGACTTGCCGCCCAGCTCGAGGGTCACCGGCACGATGTTGGCCGCGGCGCTGGTCATCACCAAAGTGCCGACCTCGCGAGACCCGGTGAAGGCCATGTGGTCGATGCCGGGGTGGGCGGCCAGCGCCGCCCCCGCCTCCTCGCCGTAGCCGGGGACGACGTTGAAGACCCCCGGCGGCAGCCCCGCGGACAGGGCCAGCTCGGCGATGCGCATGGGCGTCAGCGGGGCGTCCTCGGCCGGTTTGAGCACACAGGCGTTTCCGGCCGCCAGCGCGGGCGCGATGGTGCGCGCCACGACCTGCATCGGATAGTTCCACGGAATGATGTGGCCGCACACGCCGTACGGTTCGGTTAACGTGTACGCCACCGCGTCGGGCTGGGAGAACAGGGTGCTGCCGAACAGCGCCTCGGCGCAACCGGCGTAGAAGTCGAAGTACCTGGCCGCCGCGTCCGCGTCCCCGAACGCCTGCGACAACGGCTTGCCGGTGTCGAGCGACTCCAGCTCCGCGAGTTCGTCGCGGTGGGCCCGTATCGCGTCCGCGATCCGGCGGCAGGCCGCGGCGCGGTCGGCGGGCGACGCGTGGCGCCACTCGTTCTCGAACGCCTCGCGCGCCGCGGTGACGGCGAGGTCGATCTCGTCGCCGCCGCCCCGGGCGATCCGCGCGCACACGGCACCCGTGGACGGATCGAGCACGTCGATCACATCGCGCGCCTCGACTGGCTTTCCCCCGATGAGCGCGGGTCGTACCGGCAGCCCGTTACCCTGTGTCAACGCGGTCATTGGCCCTCCGATGTCGGCGGTCTTCCTACCTCTCATCAGACCTAGTCTTCAGTACGCGAGCGAGGCGTGGAAGATACGCGCCAACTCTTCGGTGCCGACGTCACGTGGACAGCAGGCGAGCAGTCGCTGCTGCTGGACCGCTCCGTCCACAAGATGCGGGATGTCCGAGGCGGCGTAGCCGAAGGCGCCCACCCCGCGCGGGCCGCCGGTGTCGGACAGCAGATCGACGATCGTCTGCGGCAGCACGTCGGCGCCGCCGCGCGCGGTGACCCCGGCCAGGTTCGCGCCGAGCAGTTCGGCGGCCCGCAGATGCCGCTCCGGCGACGTCGGGTAGGTGAACTCGAACGCCGCCGGAGCGGTCGCGATCACCGACTCGCCGTGCGGCACCAGCGGATGGTCGACCGCGTAATCGTGCGGACGATAGTCGGTGACCATGCCCGCGATGGGGTAGGCGCAGGCATGGGGGATATGGGTTCCGGCGTTGCCGAAGCCCATGCCGGCATAGGCGGCGGCCTGGCTCATGCCGACGCGTGCCTCCAGGTCCGCCGGGTTGAGCACGGCCCGCCGGAAGTACCGCCCGAGGAGCTCGAGGGCCTTCTCGGCCCAGACGTCGCTGATCGGGTTGGCGCCCACATAGATCGGCCGGCCGGCCGGCGACGGGTAGGGCGGGCGACGGTCGTACGGGCGCGCGGTGTAGGACTCGCAGGCGTGGGTCAGCACGTCATAGCCGGAGGCCGCGGTGACGGCGGGCGGCAGCGTGAGCGTGTTGAGCGGGTCGACGATGGCGGCCGACGGGCGGAGCCGCAGATCACTGATGCCGGTCTTGATCCGCAGGTCGGTGATGCCCAGCGCGACCATCGCCGTGCACTCGCTGCCGCTGCCGGCCGTCGTCGGCACCGCCACCAGCGGCTTGAGCGCGCCGGGAATCTTGCGGCCGGCGCCGACCGGCTTGTTCAAGTAGTCGCGCAGCGGGACGCCGGGGTGGCTGTGCAGCAGGTTGAGGACCTTGGCCGTGTCGATCGAGCTGCCGCCGCCCACCGCGACGTAGCCGTCCACCTCGCTGCCCGCCAGCGCGCGCGCCGCCTCCTCGCAGCTGCGATCCGTGGGCTCGACGTAGGCCTCGGCGAACACCGTCGTCTCGATGCCGGCCTGCTCCATCAGCGCGCCGACCCGGCCGGCCAACCCGATCGCGGCGAGGTTGGGATCGGTCACCAGGAGCGCCGAGCCGATCCCAAGGGCGGTGAGCTCGTAGCCGATCTCCTTGGTCGCGCCCACCCCCAGTCGCAGCGGCGGGGCCTGCCAGGTGACGATCGTCTCGTGCGGGTAGACGACCGGTGCCGCCGTCGAGCCGGCCGCGTCGTCGGCTCCCGCGGCGGTGTCGGCTCCCGCGGCCGCGTCTGCCGTGTCTGCCGCGCCTGCCGCGTTGGCTCCCTTGGCGACCGCTGTGCTCATCACTGTCCGTTTCTGCCGTCCGTGCCGGCGGGGAGTCCGACCATCCCGGACCGCGCCATGTGGACCGGGGAGGTCTTGGGGGTTACTCCGAACACGTCGAGTATCGTCCCCGCGGCGTCCGGCGTTGGAACGCTCAGCATGCAGAGGATTCGGTCGCCCGGCCGGGCGTATGCCGAGAAGTACTCATTGACCTGCGCGTTCCGCGACTGCGGCAAGGCCGGATACAGATCGGGCGGCTCTCCGATACCGCTGATGACCCCCGTCGCCGGATCGAAGGGATGGTCGGGCGCGACGATCTCGGCGACCTCGACGGCCCGCGCCGCCGCGTCCGGATCGTGCCGCCCCTCCCGGATCTCGGGATAGAAGGTCACGCCGGGAACGCGGGTGAACGCGCGCATCACGCAGTAGACGATCGGGTTGTAGGTCTTGAGCACGAGGAGATCGGGGAACTGCGACCAGTCGCCATAAAGCTGGGCGAAGTGGCTTCCCCAGCTCCGGGGGAAGGCGATGCCGCCTTGGTAACGCTCGCCGACGAACTGCGTGAGGATGTGCAGGAACCTGCCGCCCGACGGCGTGGTGCACCATCGCGACGACAGTGCACCTATCACCGTACGGTCCGTCGTGTCCGTCGCGACGGTGATCAGGTCGGCTTCCCTGAACATGTCGCGCCGGTGTGCGAACAGGGCCCCCATCTTGAGGGTCGGCAGCGAGGCGATCAGTCCGGCGGTGATCGAGTCCTCGACGTCCGCCGTCAGCGCCCCGTTGGGCGCCAGGGTGCTGAACTCCAGCGTGCCGGTGCCGGTGCCGGTATCGGATGCGACCATGAGTGCACCTCCCCGACGGACGGATCCGTCAGGCCGCGTCAGGCGGGGATCATCACCGGGTCGGGCAGCTTCATCTCGGCCTTCTCGTCGACCGTGAGCTGGTAGAGCTCGAAGAAGTACATCTGCCACAGCCGGTAGATGTCCTGCAGGTGCCGGAACACCTTCTCCTCGTCCTTGTCGTCCTTGACCAGGGTCTCCAGCACGCCCCAGACGAAGTCGTCGTGGTGGTCGTCGAGGTCGGTGCCGACGTGCGCGCGCTGGCCCTTGATCTTCTCGCGGCCGAGCCGCTGCTCGAGGTTGTCCAGCCAGTCCGGCTGCGTGCGCGTGGTCACGTACTCGACGAAGTACACGCTGGCGATCAGGGCGAGCGGCGTGCCCTCGTATTCGATGCCGTACTGCAGGTACCCGGTGAGCAGCTTCGTGGACAGCATCGGCTCGGTCGAGTAGATCTGGTCCTTGTTGACGCCGACCTTCTCCAGATCCGCCGCGAACAGGCGGTCGTGCAGCATCTCGTCGTCCGTGTAGTGCGCCCACGCCTTGGCGGTCACCGGGTCGACCTTGGTGAAGTAGCGGATGGCCAGCGCGTCGACGGTGCGCTTGCGGCGCAGCCGCAAGATGGTCTCGATGTTGTGCCGCTTGTAGTAGTCGAGGTTGATGTCCTTGCCCTCGAGCTGGTGCCGGGCGTACGGAATGGTCTCATAGAAGTCGGAGATGCAGATGTCGAGGAATTTGTCGACACGATTGCGCAGCTCCTGCCGGGTGGTCTTCAGCATCATTGTGGGTTTCCTCCTTGGAATGCGGTATGACGGCTGTCGCCGGGCGGATCAGTGACAGCCACAACTGATGCTTCGGATTCGGTTGATGCGAGGCTTTCCAGACGCCGAAGCAGGTTTCTTGCCCACAATCGGGCCGCCCGCGCCGTCGACCATCGCGGAACCCGGGCAGATGAAGGTCAGGGCGAATTTGGTGAACGGCGTCAGACCCAGCCCGATATGCACGACTCCGTCGCGGGCGCCGTACGTTTCATTGAGCCCGGAGTTCGCCGGGGTGAGCTCCATGTCGGTGTTGATGCCGAAGCCGAGTTCCCAGACGGTCCGATAGTGCGGCTCTGCCGCGAAAAGTTCGTTGAATACGGCGACCAGCGCGCCGCCTTCGTCCGTCCCAGCGGGATCCTGGACGTCGACGATAACTCCGTCTCGTACCGTGACGATGAGCGGGTTTCTGTGCAGCGGGGTCAACCGTTCATAAAGGTCGGCCTGCTCGGCATCGAGGTTCCTGTCATATCCGGCATGGACGATCGGCCAGCCCTTGAAGGCGAGTGTTCCGTCCAAAGCCAGCCGGCGGTCTCCGTCGAATTCCATGATGTCGACCGGGAGCACGCTCAACTCGCCGGACGGGGCGATCTGCTGTTCCCCGGGAGCCAGGAAGCCCGCCTGCTGGTTCCAGGCGTAATCGCCGGCGGCCGGATCGAAGGTGCACGAGGTCCCGTGCTCTCCGTCGACGATCCGCAGTCGCGTCGCCGTCTCCGCCGCCTGCTCGACGGCCGCGAAGAAGCGGTCGGCGTGGAGTTCTTGCGCCGCCGGGTCGGTCCGCTCGATCACCTGAAGGGCGTACCGGATGTGCGGCAGCGCGACCGGCGTCGAAGCGCAGGGCAGCACGACGATCCGCCGGCCATTGCCGATGGTCGCGGCGTCGGGCGACGACAAGAAGGTCCGGCGGCAGATGGCGACCACGTCGGCCGTTTCCGGGATGTCGGCGGCGAGCACCTTGCCGAGGTCGCCGTCCGGCCCGATCGGGACGACCATGCTGTCGAGATGCGACGGAGCGATGGCGAATTCGTCGACGAACTCCTCGTCGGTAATCAGGCAGAACGTATCAGCCGACGTTCCGAACTGGCGGAACGCGCTCGGTTTGACGATGACCTGGTTTCCGGTTTCGGTGCTCATCCCACTTCGTCCCTGACGGCTTTGTTGGTTCGGCTTCGTCGGCTTCGTCGGCTTCGTCGGCTCTCGCGGTTCGGACCGCTGTGTTGCCGGTATAGTGGGGAGGGTGGACCGTACAGACCGGCCCACCCGCCCGCTGTTCAGCCCGAAGGCTGGGAACGACAAGCTCAGCCAAGCAGCGTGCCCAGGTAGTTGCTGTTCTTGCGAACCTTAATCTTCTTCATGGGTACACCTCCTCCCGTGGTCGTCGGGGCAGGGGCTAGCCGCGCGCGTGGCTAGGTTCGGGGATGCTCTCGAGCCGCGGGGCCGGGGCGAACCGGCGTGACCGTTACGAACCGGCCGACTCCACGAGCCGGTCCTCGCCGCCGCCCGGGATGCCGAGCACGACCTCGCCGCCGTCGGTGTAGACCGTGGTGTCGGGCGAGATGATGTCCAGGTGGTACTGGGTGAACGGAGTGAGGCCGAGGCCCCAGTGCAGGCAGCCCTGGGTGCCGCCGTACACCTCGTTCATGGCGTGGTTCCCTGGAAGGATGTCGAGGCTCGTGTTCAACGCGTGCCCCATCTCCCACACGATCCGGTAACGCGAGTCGACCTCGAACATGGTGTTCAGCATGTCCACGGCGGGCTGCGCGGCGCTGTCGTGCGCGCGGATCGTCGTGATCCGGCCTTCTCTCACCTCGGCGACGACGCCATGCTTGTTCATCGACGCCAGCCGAGCGTGAATGCGGGCCTGGTCCTTGCGCGAGAACGACGGCGTGCCGCTGTGCAGAATCGGGTAGCCGCGGAAGGTGATCTCCCCCTCCAGGGGCAGGTGCAGGTCCTCGTCGAACTCCACGATCTGGGTCGGCAGCACGCTGATCTCCCCGGACGGGACGATCTGCTGCTCGCCCCACTCCAGCGGGCCGGCCTGCTGGTTCCACACCAGATCCGGCTCCAGGTGCTGGAGGGTGGCCCGCGTGCCGTGGCGCTCATCGACATAGACGAGGTGCTCGGCTCTTTCGAGTTTGTCGAAGAAATTGTCGGAGAACGTGCCCTGCTCGTCCGGAGAGGTCCGCTCCATAACGTCGAGGAAATGCTTGATCGTCTCTAGCGATGTCGGCGTCGAGTTACACGCCATGCCCATCAGCTTGCGGCGCGGGCCGAGCTGCTCGGGCATCGGGGACTCAAAGAAGGCGGCAGGAGAGATCGCCAGCACGTGCGCCGGTTCAGGAACGCGCTCCGGGAGCACCTGCTCGAACTTCTCGCCGGTCTTGAAGGGAATCCTGAGGTAGTCTTTGTAGTTGCCGCTCTTAACGAGAGATATTCTGTCCATGTACTCCGGGTTGGTGACCAGACAAAATACGCTCTCCATGGGATCGCCGAACTGACGGAGCTTCGCTGGATCAACGACGATAGTGGTGGACATGAGAGTTCCTCCATCTTGGTCCCGTCGCGTGCGGCAACGATCCTCTCGTTCTCTTCGTGATCCTCATCCTCTGTTCCGTCAACCAACCGGTCAACCCAACTCACTACGCCATTAATAAACGCGATGACAGGCGGCGATAACCAGGTGAGGCGGTTTTATGCCGAGAAGGGGCGCAGTGCCCGCGCCGGCACTGCGCCCCTTCCACTGCCCCGCCCGACTGACGCGGCGAGCTGTACGGCTCCACTCGACCGCGTCCCGGCCCGAGGCGGTCAGCTCGCGACGGCGTCCTCCTCGATGTCCTCGACGCCGGCCGCTTCCTCGGCGGGCTGCGCGGCGATCAGCAGCCCGCCGCCGGCGGTCCTGACCTTCGCGGGTTCGGTGAGCATCCCGCTGAGGGGTGAGCGGGGCTTCTCGCCGCGATGGTC
Source organism: Streptosporangiaceae bacterium (assembly GCA_035765195.1). Classification (GTDB taxonomy): domain Bacteria; phylum Actinomycetota; class Actinomycetes; order Streptosporangiales; family Streptosporangiaceae; genus CALAED01. Next base: position 82,188 of record DASTYC010000026.1, on the reverse strand, counting down.
GTTGGTCTCCGGATAGTGCAGCGCGTGCCGGCGTCCCGCCTCGGCCGCCAGTTCGGAGGCGGGTACGAGGTGGTATTCCGGATCGTGCGCCCCGTGCACCGTCGTGATCAGTCGCAGGTGCGGCCGGTGCGGCACGTTCGCGCAGACCCGGTGCGCGGTCCCGTGCGGGTCTCCGCCCGGAATCGCCAGATGCCGCGTCCCCTCATAGTCCACGATCACCGGCTCGTTCACCTGGTCGCCATCGTGTTCCTTGGTCAGGCGGGCGAGCACGTGCTCGAGATCCGCGGCATGCGTGAAGGCCCACACGTCGGTTCGCTGGTCGGCGACGATCGCGACGGGCGCGCTCGTGCCGGAGATGAGCGTGCCCTGTGTCGCCGCGGGCGGGCGGGATCGGCACAGGATCGGCAGTCCGTGCCGATCCGCGAGCTCGACGGCGTTGGGATGCAACACCTTCGCCCCGGCACGGGTCATCAGCCGGGCCGCCCCGTACCCCAGTTCCGGGATCACCCGAGCCGTCGGCAGCAGGTACGGGTCGGCCGTGAACACTCCGGGCACATCGGAGAAGATCTCGCACCGCTCCGCGTTGAGCGCCACGGCCGCGGCAACGGCGGACAGGTCGGAACTGTTGCGGCCGAGCATCACGGCGCGGCCGTTCTCGTCCAGGGCCTGTCCGCCGGGCACGACGACCACTTCGCTGGTGGTGAGCACCGACCACAGCGGCGCCGGGTCGATCTTCACCACGCTCGCCCGGTCCGGCGCCCCCGTGGCGGTCAGCCCGAAGTCGTGCGCGTCGATTGACCGCGCGTTCACCCCCAGGTCGTGCAGCGCCGTCGCCAGCAGTACGGCGCTGACGCTGTCGGCGGTCAGCATCAGCGAGGCCGCGAGCTCGGCGGGCGGGTCCACGTTGAGCTCGCGCTGTGCCTTCTGCAATGTTCCCGTCGTCCCGGACATGGCGCTCACCACGGCGATGATCCGCCGCGAGCCGTCCAGCCGGCCGGCGATGAACGCGGCCACCGTGCGGTAGTCGGCGAGATCGAGGAAGCACGCGCCGCCGAACTTGAAGACCAGCGGCCGTTCCGGGGACAGTCCGTGTGTGGACAACCCGTTGTTCACCCCATTGTTCACTGAGTCAGCCATTCGTAGTCGTGCGCGAGGCGCATGATGTCCACGGCGTTGGTCGCCGCCCCCACCCACAGGTTGTCCGCGACGACCCACATCGACAGGGACTCGGGCTCTTCGTGGTCTTGCCGGATGCGCCCGACGTGGACGAGAGCCCGGTCCTCGCCCGACGCTTCGACGTGCCGGGGAGTCGGGTACGGCCGATCGTCCTCGGCGCGATAGACCCGGATGCCGGGCGTCGCCGCCAAGATGTCCGCCGCCTCCGCCGCCGGCAGCGGCCGGTCCAGTTCGACGTGCACGGCTTCGGAGTGACAGTGGAACACCGGCACCCGTACCGCGGTCGCGCTGATCCTCAGGCCGGGCAGCGCCATGATCTTTCGCGGCTCGCGGCGCAGTTTCTGCTCCTCGTGCGCCGCGCCGTGCTCGTCGACCGCACCGATCTGGGGTACGAGGTCGAAGGCGAGCGGCGGTCCGAACCGTCCCGGACTCGGCTCGCCCGACTTGTCGAGGAGCGCGCGGCTGTCCTCGGTCAGTTCCGCCAGCCCGCGCAGGCCGCCCCCCGAGCCGGCCTGGTAGGTCGAGAGGAACACGCGGCGCAGTCCCGCGGCCTGATGCAGCGGGTGAAGCGCCCGGACGAGCTGGATGGTGGAGCAGTTGGGGTTGGCGATCAAGTTGGCGGCGGGCCGCTCCCGGACGGTCTCGGGATTGACCTGCGGCACGGTGAGCGGAACGTCCTCGCGCATCCGGAACGCGGAACTGTTGTCGATGACCAGGCACCCCGCGCTTGCGGCCTTCTCCGCCGTCTGCCTGCTCACCTCCGCGCCCGCCGCGAAGAAGGCGAGGTCGATCTCGGAGAAATCGACGTCGTCGAGTGCGCGGACTCGCTCGATAGGTGCATCAAGGTCGAGCTGAGCTCGCAAGTCCATGCCTGCCGAGCTTGGCGAAGCGACCGGCAGGATGTGCGTGATGGGTACCTCGGTTCGACTGAGCAGGATCAAGAGCTCTCGACCCACAGCGCCGGTGGCCCCCACAACGGCTGTACGAAACATCGCGCACGATTCCCTTTCGCTAGGGGATGGATGTCGCGGCACTCTCTGTGCCTGCGAAGCGAGATGGGCCCGAGCCGGCCGCCTGCCGGTCTCCGCCCAGCCAGGACAGAGTAACCGGTATAAGGCATTACATAGGGGAGAATTTTATGAAAAGGTAGAACCCGTGAGCATCCGGGCCGGGAAATATCTGCACGCGATCGCGTGGTCGCTCGGCGTGCTCATGAACGCGCGGCCGAGGAAACGGCGGGGGACGCTCCGGCCGTCGAGGCCGGGGCCGCCGCGGGGGTCGGCGTGCGTGCCGCACGCCGACCACGGCCACCACGCCGACCATCGCGGGATCGGTTGCCGCGCGGGCGGCCGCGGCGACGCGGCCGCCACGCGGGGGACGGGCTCAGCCCACGGTCGGGCGGGCGACCGCGAAGGACTTGAGGAAGATGTTCTTCGCCCGCGCCCACACGGCGTTGCGCCAGTCGCACGCGGAGGGATAGAAGGCCTGGCGGATCTGCCGCTTGATGCTCTTCCTGAGCTCTTCGTCCGGGTCGGTTTGCAGGTGCAGCCAGTTGTCGGCCCGCAGGGCGTCGAGCACCTCGTTGCCCGGCAGCGTGCCGAATTCCAGCGTGATCGCGGTGAGCTCCTGGCCGGGCTCGAGTTCGCGCGCCACCAGGCTGGCCGTGTTGCCGATGATGGGCGTGGAACTGGAGGTTCCGTCCTCCGACTTGGTGAGCTCGTCTCCGTACCACGCGCGGGCGCGGTCCAGGGCGCCGCTGTCCAGGCCGCCCCGGAAGATGGGCTCGCCGTATCCGCGCGGCCCGAGACCGGTGTGCAGGTCGATATAGGCCACACGTGGAATGCCGAGCAGGAAGTCGCGCACGATCGAGCGCAGGGTGCGGTGCGACCAGGCCGGCTCGGTGCCGCCGTAGAAAAGCCCGTCCGGGTGCCGGTACTGGCCGCGCGTTATCGCCTCCTGCAGGTAGCGCATCCCGCGTTCTGCCGCGACCGTGGCGAGGAAACGGTTGGCGTCCTTCTTGGCCTCACCGGTCCAGTCGGCCGGGACCAAGGCGTCGTGCAGTTCGTCATAGGCGGGATTGTGCGGGGGCGCCGAGTGGTCGACGAAGTTCCGGTTGAGGTCGATGTTGTCCTCGTTGACCCGGCGTTCGTGGGCGAACCCATGGGGGTTGAGCGCGTGCACGAGGAGAAACGACGTGCCGGCGGGCACGGCCTTCATCATGTCCTCGCGCATGAAGCCCACCTGGCAGGCGGATCCGCAGAAGCCCTCGATGCCATGGGTGCCGGACACGAGAACGATCACAGACTCGGGTCGGCGAGGTCCGATCCACGCCACATCGGTGTACAACTCCGCGCCGTCAGGTGCCCGCCCGCGGTCGTTGTGCAAGGAAACATTCTTCGCGCCGGCTTCCGCCGCCGCGGCGAGGAACATCTGACGTGCCTGGGTGTACGTCGTGGCGAAATGGATGGTGTCCGCCATGCTGTGACCGCCGTTTCTCATCGGATGAATCAGGTGAGCATCGCGTCCAGTACGGCCATCGGCTGGCGCGCGTGCCGGATCTGGTCCAGCAGCCGCTGCTCCGCGGCCGCGATTTCCTTCGCGCGGCCGAACACCTTGGCCGCGTGCTCCTTGGGGAAGAAGATCGCCCCGTTGGCGTCCGCGGCGACCGCCCAACCCGGCGAGACAGCCTGCCCGTCGATGAGGACGTCGGTCTCCGTTTCGACGAGCCGCAGGCGCCCCCGCATGGTCGCGGGGTGCACGCCTCTGGCGAAGGTCGGGAACTTCATCGTCGCGAGCCCGGCGGCGTCGCGGACCGCGCCGTTGACCAGCGCGGCGCGCACTCCGCACACACTGGCGGCGGTGGCCAGCACGGTTCCCCAGCACTGCATGTCCGTGCGACCGCCGAGATCGATGAACACCGCGTCGTTGTCGGTCTTCCTGAACACGTCAACGAGCGAGTCGAGCGGCATACCGGGGCCCGGCTCCAGCCGCACGGTGGAGATGGTCCCGGTGAAGGGAGGGCACTCCGCATAAACGGGTTGGATCGCGCCGGTCCGCACGCACGGCAATCCGAGCTGATCACAGGAGTCCGATACGTCGCAGACGCTGTACGCGGTTTTTTGATCTTCAACTCCCACCTTGGCCACTCCCGGCTGTCGCTCCATGGTCACGCTGGGTCGAACATTCGCCTATCGGCCACATGGTGCTTCCGCATTGGTAACGTCGGAAGTCCACCGGCCCATCAGATAGTTAACTTCTGCACGCCGTGTAACGGAAATACAGATCGGAGATGAGGTCATCTGTAAGAGGAATAATGACAGATGATAGACCCATTATTCGGGTGGCCGGAGGAAGATCTCCTGGGACGGGAGAGTTTCCGGTCGAGTTGCCATGACGGTCTTCACACACCCTGTCAGGCATTTATGACTCCAGGTCACGGATGTGTTTCGTAGCGTGCATGGTTGACCTGGTGCATGGTTCCCATCGTATCGTCTGACCCGTAGGCGACTGTGCTGGGGAATGGGTGGGTCCATGGAGCTGCGCCAACTGCGTTACTTTGTAATGCTCGCGGAGGAGCTACACTTCGGTCGCGCGGCGCGGCGCCACCACATAGGCCAGTCGGCTCTCAGCCAGCAACTGAGGCTCCTCGAGCGCGAACTTGGCGTACGGCTCCTCGACCGCAACACCCATCACGTACAGCTCACTCGTGGCGGAAAGATATTACTGGTAGAGGCGAGGAAGATACTCTCCCAGGTCGATCGCGCGGCCGAGCTGGTCAAGAGCGGCACGGAGCGGCCCAGCTTGCGCGTGGGCATTCTCGACGCGTCGTACGACTCCGCCCCGTTGATCTTGCACGAGGTCCTGGAGCGGCATCCGGAGCTCAAGATCCGCCAAGTCCGCACGGGCCTCACTCAGCAGTACCAGTGGCTGCTCGACGGGCGGCTCGACGTGGGGTTCGGCCGTGCCTTCCTGGCCCCGCCGGAGATCGCGTCCAAGCTGTTCCGGCTGGACCGGATGGGCGTCCTCGCCGCCACACACCATCCGTTCGCCGAGCTGGAGAGCGTGCCGGTGAGCAACCTCGCCGGCCAGCCCGTGATGCCGGCCGACCAGGAACAGGCGCCCGAGCTCCATCATCTCGTCATGGAGATGTGCCGATCCGCCGACGTCGTGCCCACGCTCTATCACGGCAGCTGCGACAGCATCCAGGGAGCCGGTTTCCTGGTGGCCATGGGTCGGTGCGTCCTGTGCATACCGGCCTCGGGAGCGCCGACCCTGCCCCAGGTCTGCTGGCGGCCGCTGTCTTCTCCCGGCGCCTTGTACCCCTGGTCGGTGCTGTGGCGGCAGGACAACGAATCCAGCTACGTCCGCGAGGTCGTGGCCTGCGCGCAGGAGCTGTCTCGCGAACGCGGCTGGCTCCAGGACACCGGCGCGGATCTGCCCTCACCGCCTTCCGACCCGGCCGCGGTTCCGGCACCGGAGATCTCGAACTTGAAACCGTCGCCACGCGGCCGTCAGGGACCTCGCCGTCACTCGACGCCGCAGCACGACATTGCGGCGATATTAAGCACGATGTCCACCGTGCGCCGTATATCACCGGTTACATAAATGCTGATTCGTGAAACAATTAGGTAATGGAACCTTGCGAGGAATGCGGATTCCGGCCGGCGGCCGTGTCGGCCGCCGAGTCTCCTCGGCTCATCCGGAGGCTCGCCCGGCGACACGGCGACTGGCTGACCGGTATGGCCGCCACCCAATCCGGCGACGCCGCTATCCGTGTGCGCCCGCGAAAGGGAGCGTGGTCGCCGCTCGAGTACACCGGCCACGTTCGAGACGTATATGCGTTGTTCGACCGGCGTATCCAAACCGTCCTCAAAAGTCCGGGCTCCGAATTGGAGATTATCGATCACGATATGGCCGTCGCCGAGGGTGGGTATAACCGCCTCGCGGCGACGGCGCTCGCCGACGATCTGATGCTCCGCGCCGATGGGCTGGCGGCGACCCTGCGGAAGGTCAGGCCATGGCAGTGGTCATTGCGCGGCTTTCGCGGCGACGAGTCACGAACAATCGAAGAGATCGCCAAACGCGCCGTGCACGAGGGCCGGCATCATTTGATGGACGTCGAGCGAATAACGGCCTCTCGGGCGAAAAGCGTGTTACGCCCCAGCTCGTAAAGCCGCGTCGGCGACGCGTCGTCGTTCATTGTTCGTCCGGCGGATGCGGCCGGTAGGGCGCCTCCAACCGGGCTTTTTCCGTCTCATCGAGCGTAACGTCGACCGCGGCGACCGCGTCGAGGATGTGGTCGGGACGGGTCACACCCACGATCGGCGCCGCCACGGCCGGCCGCCCGAGCACCCAGGCCAGCGCGATCCGCGCCGGCGGCGATCCGCGGTCGGCGGCGACCGCCTTCACCGCGTCCACGACGTCGAAGTCGTCCTCGTGGTACCTGTTGTCGATGATCGGGTCGCCCGCCGAGCGGACGGTGTTGCGGCGACCGCCGCGGTCGCGCGAGCCGGTGAGCAGCCCGCGTGCCAGCGGGCTATAAGGAACGACGCCCACGCCCTGATCGAGGCAGAGCGGAATCATCTCGCGCTCCTCCTCGCGGTAGATCAGGTTGTAATGGTTTTGCATGGACACGAACCTGGTCCACCCATGTTCGCGCGCGCAGTACTGGGCCTTCGAGAACTGCCATGCGGCCATGCTGGAAGCCCCGATGTAACGCGCTTTCCCGGCCCGTACGACGTCGTGCAACGCCTCCATGGTCTCGGCGATGGGCGTTTCGGGGTCCCAGCGATGGATCTGGTAGAGGTCGACGTATGAAGTGCCGAGCCGGGTCAGCGAGGCGTCGATGCCCGCCATGATGTGCTTGCGAGAAAGGCCCCTGTCGTTGGGGCCGTCTCCGGTCGGGAAGTAGATCTTGGTGGCGAGTACGTAATCCTCGCGGCGAGAAAAGAACTTGCCGAGGAGCCTGCCCGTACGCACTTCGCTCACGCCACCCGAGTAGGCGTCCGCGGTGTCGAAGAACGTCACGCCGGACTCGACCGCCCGGCGCATGACCAGCTCGCCGTCGTCCTCGCCGAGATACCACTCGCGTACCGCACGGTCACCGTAACTCATCATGCCCAGGCAAATGCGCGAGACCTTGATGCCGGACGTGCCCAATCGCGCGTATTCCACACCGCATCCTTTCAGGACGGCGATTCGTGCTCGGTGAGCGGCAGCAGGACCTGAAAACGGGTATCGCCGGGCGCCGACTCCACGCGCAGGTCGCCGTGGTGCCGGGTGACCACGATCCGCCAGCTGATGTCCAGCCCGAGCCCGGTGCCCTCGCCGACCGGCTTGGTGGTGAAGAACGGCTCGAAGATCCGCTGCCGGATGTCGTCGGGGATGCCGGGGCCGGTGTCGCCGATCTCCACCATCAGCCGGTCGTCGGCCGGCCCGGCTCGGGCGGTGCGGATGGTGAGCGTGCCGCGGTCGCCCATCGCAAACAGCGCGTTATGGATGATGTTGGTCCAGACCTGGTTGAGCTCGCCCACGTAGGCCGGGATGGCCGGCAACGACCGGTCGTAGTCCTTGACGATGTCGATCTTGTTGCCGATCTTGCCGGCCAGCATGACGAGCGTCGAGTCCAGGCCGTCGTGCACGTCGATCCACTGGTGCGGCGCCCGGTCCATGTGGGAGTACTGCTTGGCGGCACTGAGCAGCGTGGAGATCCTCGTGGTGGCGTCCTCGATCTCGCTCATCAGCGTCTCGGTCTCCACGGCGTATCCCAGCCAGCGCAGCGCCGGGTTCAGCCGGTCGCCGCCCACCGCCGCGTGCACGTCGTCGAGGCGGGCGGGGGTGATCCCCGCCGGTCCGAAGGTCGCGGCGAGGTCCCAGCCGTCGGCGACGTCGTGCTCGTCGAGCCAGTCGGTGAGCTCGTCCTCTCTGTCGGCCTGTTCGATGGCCGTGAGTTTCGGCGCGTCGGCCACCTGCTTCACCAAGGTTTCCTGCACGTCGATGAGTCTTTCGAGCAGGTCGGGCTCGATGTCGTGCCTGGCGAGCAGCGCCAGCTTGTGACGCATCCCCGCGACCCGCTCGCGCAGCGCCGCGGTGGCCCGCACGGCCGCCGCCGCCGGGTTGTTCAGCTCGTGGGTCAGCCCCGCCGACAGGGCGCCGAGCGCGAGCAGCCGCTCCCGCGAGCCGAGCACGGCGTCGGTGTTGCGGCGGCCGAGGAACAGCCCCTCCAGCAGGTGCGCCGCCATCGGGAACCAGTCGCGGAACCGTTCGCCCAACTCGGCGGCCGGCAGGGACAGGAACGAGGCGTCGGTGAGGGCGTAGGCGGACGCGGAGTAGCGCTGCTCGCCGCGCTGGCCCATCAAGAACATGGTGGCCCCGCAGTACACCCCGCGCTGGTCGGTGCGGACGAGTTCCATCTCGTCGCCGTGCAGCACGCGCGTCAGCCGCAAGGTGCCGGACAACAGCACGTAAAAACAGGTCGCGGGGTCGCCCTCGCGGACGACGGCGGTGCCCGCGGGATGGTCTTCGACCGTGCCGTGCTCGGCGACCCAGCCGATCTGATCGTCGGTGAGCCGTTCGAACAGGAACAGCGTGCGCAACTCGTCGGGAGGCATGCTGGTCAACGTTCCTCCAGATACCTATGCACCATGGTGACGGCCATCGCGCCCTCGCCGACCGCCGAGGCGACCCGCTTGACGGACTGGGCGCGTACGTCGCCGGCGACGAAGACGCCGGGAATCGAGGACTCGAGGTACAGCGGGTCGCGGTCGAGGGACCAGCCCGCGGGGCGGCGGCCCTCGGCGAGCAGGTCGGGTCCGGTGCGAATGAAGCCGTGCGCGTCGCGTTCGACCGAGCCGTCGAGCCAGTCGGTGTGCGGCGCCGCGCCGATGAACACGAACATGTGGCCGGCCGGCACCGTCTCGGTGGTGCCGCCGGCCTGGTCGCACAGCGACAGCCGTTCCAGGTGCTGCTCGCCGTGCGCCGCCGTCACCGTGGTGCGCAGCCGGACGTGGATGTTGTCGATGGCCCGGATCTGCTCGATCAGGTAGTGCGACATGGACTGTTCGAGTTCCTTGCCGCGGACGACGAGGTGGACGGAGCGGGCGTGGCGGGAGAAGAACACCGCCGCCTGCCCCGCCGAGTTGGCGCCGCCGACGACGTAGACGTCCTCGCCCTCGCAGGACTGGGCCTCGGTGGCGGCCGAGCCGTAGTAGACGCCGCGCCCGGTGAGCTCGGCGCAGCCTTGCGCCTCCAGCGCCCGGTACATCACACCGGTGGCGAGCACGACCGCGTGCGCCGCGAGCTCGCCGCCGTCGGCGAACCGGACGACCCGCGCGGACCCGCGCGCCTCCAGGCCGACCACGCCGCGCGCCGTGAGCACCTCGGCGCCGAACTTGAGCGCCTGCCGGCGGGCCCGGTCGGTGAGCTGCGCGCCGGAGACGCCGTCGGGGAAACCGAGGTAGTTCTCGATGCGCGAGCTCTGCCCTGCCTGGCCGCCGGTCGCCTTCTTCTCCACCAGCACGGTGCGCAGCCCCTCGGACGCCCCGTACACCGCGGCGCCGAGCCCGGCCGGCCCGCCGCCGACCACGATCAGGTCGTAGAACTCCGCCGCCGGCTCGGTCGACAGGCCCGCGGCCGCGGCGATGTCGGCGCCGGAGGGCTTGGTCAGCGTCCGCCCGTCCGGCGTGATGACCACGGGGATCTCTTCGGAATCGGCGCCCGCCGCCGTGAGCAGCCGCTGCCCCTCGGCCTCGTCCACGGAGTACCAGCGGTACGGCACGGAGTTGCGGGCCAGGAAGTCGCGCACCTGATAGGAGGGCTGCGACCAGCGGTGCCCGACCAACTTGATCTCGTCGACCGGCTGGTCGCCCACCGCCCGCCACGTCTCGACCAGCGCGTCGACCACCGGGTAGAGCTTCTCCTCGGGCGGATCCCACGGCTTGAGGAGGTAGTGGTCGACGTCGACGACGTTGATCGCCTGGATCGCGGCGTCGGTGTCGGCGTACGCGGTGAGCAGCGCCCGGCGGGCGTGCGGGAACAGGTCCATGGCCTGTTCGAGGAACTCGATGCCGTTCATCCGCGGCATGCGGTAGTCGGCGAGGATCGCGGCGACCGGGTCGCCGCGCAGCTTGATCTCACGCAGCGCGCCCAGGGCGTCGGCGCCGGAGTCGGCGCGGATCACCCGGTAGTCCCTCCCATAGCGGCGCCGCAGGTCGCGCGCCACCGCGCGGGACACCGACGGATCGTCGTCCACGGTCAGCAGAATCGGCAGAGCCATACCCGCAGTATCGCGCGCCCCGGGCGGTGGAGGTGCGCCGCGCGCCCAAGGGGCGCACCCACGATCCCGGCGGCCGGACGCGCGAGCCCGGGCTCAGCGGCCGCCGGGGGAGTCGTCGTCGGCCGGCTGCTCCTTCGCCCCACCGGCGTCGGCGGGGCGCGGCTGGCCGGCCTTGAGCTGGGTGACGAACGCGGCGGCCTGGGTGCGGCGGCGCATGTCGAGCTTGGCGAACAGGTTGGAGACGTAGTTCTTGACGGTCTTTTCCGCGAGGAACATGCGTTCGCCGATCTGGCGGTTGGTCAGCCCCTCGCCGATCAGTTCGAGGATCTGCCGTTCCTGGTCCGACAGTGCCGACAGCGGGTCCTTGCGCTCCTCGCGCGTACGCAGCCGATGCAGCATCTGCGCGGTGCTGCGCGGGTCGAGCAGCGACTCGCCGGCGGCCACGGAGCGTACGGCGCCGATCAGATCGGAGCCGTGGATCTGCTTGAGGACGTAGCCGGCGGCGCCGGCCATCAGCGCGTCGAACAGGGCCTCCTCGTCGGAGAACGAGGTCAGCATCAGGCAGGCGATGTGCGGCAGCTGGGAACGGATCTCGCGGCAGACGCTCACGCCGTCGCCGTCGGGCAGGCGCACGTCGAGCACGGCCACGTCCGGGCGGGCGGCGGAGACGCGGGCGAGGGCCTGGGCGACCGTCCCCGCCTCCCCGACGACCTCGATGTCGTCCTCGGCTTCGAGCAACGCGGCGACGCCCCGGCGGACCACCTCGTGGTCGTCGAGGAGGAACACCCGAATCGTCCGCTCGGGTGAGTCACTCGAACTGGCCATGGCATCGGTTCCTTGCGGCGAGATCGGCGGTAGGGCGACGCTAACCCGCGGCGTCCTTCTGGCCAATTCGACGCGTCGGGGCGTGACCGGGTTCGGCCGATCATCGCGTCGCCGCGCCGGCCCGTTCTCGAGATTGGCTCGGACCGGCGGCCAAAAGGCCGGGGCGACCGCCAGACAAGATCTTCCGGACGAAATCCATGGTATGCGCGAGGTGCTCGGCGCCGTGTGTTCACCCCCGGCGCTTTGGCGGTGAACGAGCCGGTCGCGCGGCCTGCGGCCGCTACCGGTCCGCCAGGCGGAACGCGAGCTCGGTCACCCATTTACCCATATCGGGTTCTTCCTTGGGATTCGTCTTGTAGAGCTCGAGCCGGCAGCCCCATTCCTGGCCGTATTCGGTCTCTCTCATGTCCCATGCCAGGCCTTCCCGTTCGCCCCAGTCCAGCAACGCGGCCGTGACGTCGATCAGCTTGTCGAAGGACCCGAGATGGATGACTGTCGCGTATCGCCCTTCCGGCAAAATGCCGGATATTACGCCATTGTGGCCCTCAACGGGTTCGGCCACCGGCACGCCCGCCTCGATGTCCATCCCCCGCTCCCTGTCGATCACGCGGTAGCGCAGGAAGGGCGGCCCGGCCGGCTCGACGCCCCGCGCGGCCAGCCAGGCGAAAACCTCGGGGAGCCGGTCGGCGATCTCCGGGATCGTCCGCATCGTGACCGGTCGCCTGATCGCCACGTACGGCTGCGCGTCGCGGCGTCGGATGGTCGGTTCGGTCGGCATGTCCGTCCTCCTGTGTACTCAGCCTGCTGAGCCTCGTCGTTCGTCCCCGTGGTTCCCGTCGTCTTCGCAGGTGCAGACCGTCCGAGTGGCGGAAACTCATCGCCGGCGCGGCGCGGCGCGGCGCGGATCGCGCGTCTCGATCGTCCCGGATGCTGAGGGCTTTCGGTGACGCGCAATTACGACCAAGGTCCCTGCCGGTCGATGACGCGGCGCGGTGAGCTTAAGGCGACATAAAAACGGTCCGTCGGATGGACAGGAGGTGCCCCGTGGACGACATCACGGTCCATCACCATTACGACGACGAATTCGCGGTGCTCGTCCGCGACAACCTGATTCACGTCGACCAGCCCATCGAAGCGGGCGGCGGCGACGCCGGACCGACCCCCACCGAGTTGTTCGTCGCGAGCCTGGCGGCCTGCGCCGCGTTCTACGCGCGCAGATACCTCGCCCGGCACGGCCTGCCCGCGGACGGGCTCGACGTGACCGCGACCTACACGATGAGCGATCGGCCGCCGGCCCGGGTCACGGGCATCGCGCTGCGGATCAACCCGCCGACCGAGCTGCCCGAGCACCGGCGTAAGGCGCTGATCGCGGTGGCCCAACACTGCACCGTCCACAACTCGATCATGCGGACGCCCGAGATCCGCATTGATGTCGACAAGGCCGCGCGAGCGGCATGACTTTCGGACCGGAGGTCCCGGCCCGTAGCGAAGAGAAGGAGTAGACATGGCCACGACAGACCGGCCGCGCGAGGCGGGCGGCAGTCACGCCACCCCCGCGGCTACGCGGCCACACGAGATCAGGGTGACGGCGCAGGGCGCGGTCGCGTACGTCTGGGCGATCACCAGGCTGTTCCTCGGCTGGGTCTTCCTGTGGGCGTTCCTGGACAAGCTGTTCGGGCTTGGCCACGCGACCCCGGCGGCCAAGGGCTGGCTCGACGGCGGCAACCCCACCAAGGGTTTCTTGACCGGCTCACCGGAAGGTCCCTTCGAGAGCTTCTACCACAACATCGCCGGTGACGCCTGGACCAACTGGCTGTTCATGGTGGGCCTGGCCGGCATCGGCATCGCGCTCCTCCTCGGCATCGGAATTCGGATCGCCGCGGCGTCCGGCGTGCTGCTGCTGGTCATGATGTGGTCGGTCGTGCTGCCCCCCGAGAACAACGTCTTCATGGACGACCACCTTGTCTACGCGATCGTGCTGATCGGGCTGGCGCTGGTCAGCGCCGGCGACACGCTCGGCTTCGGCAAGGCGTGGGGCAACACCAAGCTGGTGCGCACCTACCCGATTCTGAAGTGAGACGTGAGGCGTACGGCTCTGCGAACCGGCCGTACGCCTCCGAAGCGAGGACCCTCGTCACGGACCAGGCGACGGGGGTCCTCCCCTTTTCCCGGGCGGTTTGGCTCGGGACCAACAGCCGGCGACCCGGGGCTTTGGGCCGTAGGACCGGTGATCGGGAAGCCGGATGCTGAGATCGGAAACCCCCTGCGTAAAGAGGAGAAACCGCGATGAGCACCAGGGTCAAGGAAGTGATGACCACCGAGGTCGTCTCGGTGGGCGAGGACACCCCGTTCAAGGAGATCGTCTCCGTGCTGCTGCGCACCGGAGTCGGCGCCGTGCCGGTGCTCGACTCCACCGGGCAGGTCCGCGGCGTCGTCTCCGAGAGCGATCTGCTGGTCAAGGAGGCCGACCCCACGGCGGTCGAGGAGTCGCACCCGCTGGAGCGCCACCGCCGCCGCGTGGAGCGGAAGAAGGCGGGCGCCTCCGTCGCCGCCGAGCTCATGACCGCACCCCCCGTCGTGGCGTTCGAGGACACCACCGTCGCCGACGCCGCCCGGGACATGCGCCGTCACCACGTCCAGCGGCTCCCGGTGATCGACGAGCTGACCGGCCGGCTGGTCGGCATCGTCAGCCGCTCCGACGTGCTCCGGGTCTACACGCGGCCCGACGAGGTCATCCGCCGCGATGTGCTGGACCAGGTCATCGCCAAGGAATCCGCCATGGACCCAACGCGGTTCCAGGTGACGGTCACCAACGGCAACGTGGTGATCGCCGGGCAGATCGAGCGTCGCTCGCTGATCCCGCTGCTGCTGCACGCCGTTCGCCGCGTCGAAGGGGTCGTCTCCGCCGAGAGCACCCTCAGCTACGAGTTCGACGACACGATGATCGCGTCCCGGCCGTACTTCGGTGGCGCCTGAGATCGCCGCCGCGGCTCCTCGCCCGCGCCGGTCCCGGCACGCAGGCGCGGGTCGCCTGAGGATGAAATGCCAGGTCAGCGGGTAGGGGGACGCAGGTGACCATGCGGCTCGCGCCTGGCCGCGCGGCGCCGGCTCCGGAGGCGGTGCACGCTCTCCCGCCGGCGCAGGCGCTCGTGGCGCTCGGTTCGTCGGCGCGCGGCCTGTCGGCGGCCGAATCGGCAAGAAGGCTCGCCGCCGGCGGCCGCAACGAGCTCCCGGCGGCGCATCACCGGGCGCCGCTGCGCCGGTTGCTCAGCCAGTTCACCGATTTGTTCGCGATCGTCCTGCTGGTCGCGGCCGCCATCACCTACCTGGCCTATCTGCTCGGCGATCCCCGCGATGCGGGCAACTTCCAGCTGACGATCGCCATCCTCGCCGTCGTCCTCGTCAACGCGCTGATCGGGTTCGTCCAGGAGTACATGGCCGAACGCACCGCCGAGGCCCTGCAGGCAATGATGCCGCACCGGGCGCTGGTGATCAGGGACGGCGCGCGTCAGGAGGTCCCGGCCGTGGAGCTCGTCGCCGGAGACCTCGTGGTCCTGGAGGCCGGCGACGCCGTGTCCGCCGACTGCCGCGTGATCGAGGCGCACGACCTGGCGGTCAACAACATGGCGCTCACCGGGGAAAGCGACCCGGTCCGGCGCGACGGTGACGCGGTGGCGGCCGACATCCCGCCCATCGAGGCCCGCAACCTCTGCTGGATGGGCACCAGCGTCACCTCGGGCACGGGCAAGGCGGTCGTGGTGGCCACCGGCCCGGCCACCGAGTTCGGGCGGATCTTCCGGCTCACCGCCGAGACCGTCGCCGAGCGCAGCCCGTTGCAGCGGCAGATAGCGATCATGGCGCGCAGGGTCGCCTTCGCGGCGTTCGCGCTGGGCGCGCTGCTGTTCACGGTGCGCCTGCCGGAAGGCGATCCCCTCGTCCAGACGTTCCTGTTCGCGCTCGGCGTCATGGTGGCGTGTGTTCCCGAGGGACTGCCGGCGACCTTGACGGTGGCGCTGGCGATCGGGGTACGGCGGATGGCCCGCCGCCAAGCCTTGATCAAGAAGCTGGTCGCGGTGGAGACCCTCGGCTCGACCACGGTGATCTGCACCGACAAGACGGGCACCCTCACCAAGGCCGAGATGACCGTACGGGAGGTCTGGGCGGCCGGGCGCGTGCACCAGGTCACCGGCGTCGGGTACGCGCCCGACGGCGAGGTGGCCGACCCGGAGCCGGTGCGAGAGCTGCTGCGGGTCGCGGCTCTGTGCAACGACGCGCGGCTGCTGCCCCCCGCCGGCCGCGACCCCTGGCGCGTGCTGGGCGACACCACCGAGGGCGCGCTGGTCGTCGCCGCCGCCAAGGCCGGGCTTTCGGTGGACGAGGAGCGGACGGCGACGCCGCGGATCGGCGAGTTCCCCTTCGACTCGGCCAGGAAGCTCATGACGACGCTGCACCGGTGCGACGGGCGGATTTGGGCCTACGTCAAGGGAGCTCCCCAGGAGCTGCTGGCCCGCTGTACGCGGATCATGGGCGAGCGCGGGGTCGTCCCCCTGGACGAGAAGACCCGTGGCGCGGTGCTGGCCGCCAACGACGCGATGGCTACGACGGCGTTGCGGGTGCTCGCGGTCGCGGTGCGGGAGGTCGACACCGTCCACGTCCCCCAGGATGTGGCGGAGAGCGGGCTGACCCTGCTCGGCATGGCCGGGATGCTCGATCCGCCGCGACCGGAGGTCGTGGCGGCCGTCGCCGCGTGCCGCCGGGCCGGGATACGGGTCGTCATGGTGACCGGCGACTACGCCTTGACCGCCGAGGCCATCGCCCGCCGGGTCGGCATCCTCGCCGGGACGAGCCCGCCCCGCACCGTGAGCGGTGCGGAGCTGGATCGAATCGACGACGCCCGCCTGCGCGACCTGCTCGCCGCCAACACCGATGTGCTGTTCGCCCGGGTCAAACCCGAGCACAAGATGCGTGTGGTCGCCGCGTTCCGGGAGCTCGGCGAGGTCGTGGCGGTGACGGGCGACGGCGCCAACGACGCGCCGGCGCTCAAGCGAGCCGACATCGGCGTCTCGATGGGGGAGTCCGGGACGGACGTGGCACGCGAGGCCTCGGTCATGGTGCTGCTCGACGACTCGTTCGCGTCGATCGCGGCGGCGGTCGAGATCGGCCGTTCTGTCTACCAGAACATCCGCAAATTTCTGATCTACGTGTTCTCCAGCAACGTGGGGGAGTTGGTCCCGACGCTCGCCGCGACGTTCGTCGGTTTTCCGCTCGTCCCGATCAGCGCCGTGCAGATCCTGGCGATCGATCTCGGCACGGATGTGCTGCCGGCCCTCGCGCTGGGCGCCGAGCCCCCGGAGCCCGGCGTCATGGACACCCCGCCACGGAGCCCGAAGCAAAGGCTGTTCAATGCCGCGCTGGTCCGCCGGATCCTGTTTCTCGGGGGCATCGAGGCGATCGGCGTCACCGCGATCTTCTTTTGGTACATCCATGGCGCGGGCATCGGCTTCGCCGAGTTCACCGAGGACAATCCGGCCTATCGGCACGCGCTGACCATGGCGCACGCCGCGATCGTCGTAGGCCAGGTGTTCGTCGGGCTGGCCGTGCGCAGCGACCTGCAGAGCATTTTCCGGATCGGGCTGCTCGCCAACACGCACTATCTCATCGCGCAGGCCGTGGGGCTGGCCGCGATGTGCGCGATCAGCTATGCCCCGCCCTTGCAGACGGTCTTCAACACCGCGCCGCTCTCGCCCGGCGACTGGCTGGTGCTCCTGGCGGCCGGCGCGATGGTGCTCGTCGGCGACGAGGTCCGCAAGGCCGTACTCAGGAGGCGTATGACATGAAAGTGATCATCATGGGCTGCGGCCGGGTCGGCTCCGCGCTCGCCCAGCAGCTGTCCGTCGAAGGGCACGACGTGCGCGTGATCGACCGCGACCCGGATGCCAGGGAGCTGCTGCCGGCGAGGTATCCCGGCGCGTTCCTCGTCGGGAACGGCTACAACCGGCGGCTGCTCGAAGAGGCCGGCATCGCCGAGGTGGACGCGTTCGTGGCGGTGACCTCCGGCGACAACACCAACATCGTCGGGGCGCGCATCGCCAAGGAGGACTACCACGTTCCCCAGGTGGTGGCGCGCATCTACGATCCGCGCCGCGCGGACATCTACCGCGACCTGGGGATCGCCACCGTGGCCAGCGTCCGCTGGACGGTGGGCCGCATCCACCAGATGCTCCTGCACCGCAACCTGAGTCCCGACATCACCTTCGGCAACGGGGAGACCATGCTGGTCTGGGAGACGCTGCCGGGGTGGCTGGCCGATCGGCCGATCCGCGACCTCGACGTCGAGGGAGAGATCCACGTCGTGGCGGTCACGCGTGACGGGCACTCCTTTCTGCCCGCCCGGCACTCCCTCGCCCGCGCGGGCGATCTGGTCGCCGTCGCCGTCGCCGACAAGGCGCTGGGCCGGCTGCGGTCGTTCCTCGACAAGGAGCTGGGCACATGAAGATCCTCATCGTCGGGGCCGGCCGGCTCGGTGAGCAGGCGGCGCACCTGCTCACCGCCACCGGGCACGAGGTCACCGTCATCGACCAGGACAAGGCGCGGCTGGAGCGGCTGAACGGGAGGCACCTACGGCGGCTGGTCCGCGGCGACGCCTGTGAGCCGAGCATCCTGGAGCAAAGCGGCGCACTCAACGCCGATCTGCTGCTCGCCGCCACCGGCGAGGACGAGGACAACCTGGTCATCGCCCTGCTCGCCAAGCGTCAGTTCGGGGTCGGGCGCACCATGGCCCGGGTCAACGATCCCGACAATGACTGGTTGTTCGACGCCCGCTGGGGGGTCGACGTCGCGTTGCCGGGGGCGGCGCCGCTCGTGTCGCTGGTCGAGGAGGCCGCCGGGCTGGCCGACACCGTGGGGGTGGTCCGGCTGGCCGCGGCGGGGGTCAGCCTGATCGAGACCCATATCGGGGTGCGCTCGGCCGCCGCCGGACGGACCCTGGCGGACATCACGCTGCCGGAGGGGACGGTGGTGGCGACGGTCGTACGCGACGCCAAGCCGGTCGTGCCGGGCCGCGACTATCGCTTCCGAGACGGGGACACCGTGCTCGTCGTCACGCACACCGCCACCGAGCAGGAGATCCACAACGCCTTCCAATGACACACGCACGTCCCGATGACAAAGGGGTCGAAAGGCTCTTGAAGTACGGCGTGCTCCATGCCAACGCTGAAGGTGAAACGTGGACATGGCGGGAGGTGCCTTGACCATGTCGTACAGCATCACATCCGACGCCTTGCCCCAGCGGCTGACACTCATTGAACGGGCGCATCTGGACATAACTGACGTGGCCGGCTGGCTGCAACGGGTCTACCAGGAGGTGTTCTCCTACATCGCGTCCAGGGACGTGGTCGTGACCGGCCCCCCCTTCGGGCGCTACACGTTCCACGACGGGACCGTCGACGTGGAGGCGGGCGTGCCCGTCGCCGCGCCCGTCGCGGCCGGCGGCCACCTCGTCATGTCGGTCCTGCCGCCGACGAAGGCGGCCGTGACCTGCCACATCGGCCCCTACGAGCGGCTCATCGACGCCTACGAGGCGCTGGAGAAGTGGATCCACGACCATGGCTTCGAACGCAACGGACCGCACTGGGAGGTCTACCTGACCGACCCGCTGTGCCAGCCCGATGCGGAGCGCTGGCGGACCGTCGTCATCATGCCCTACCGGACGCCGATATGGGCTTCGGGTGATCTTCCGGTGCAATGAGGAAGGAACCACCGGCCGACGCGCCAAGATGATCGGTCCCAGGGCACGGGAGATGTGCTTGAGTAGGGGTCAGGTAAGCGACAGTCGATCGTCGTCGGCCGTCATCGCGGTCCCGGCGCAGAGAAGTCGGGGCTCGTAGGTAGTGGTCGGTGATGATTCGATGAGCGGACGGTGGCTCTTCCCCCGGCCTCCGGCACAGGAGACCGTGGAGAGCGGGCGAGAGCGTTGGACGAAGGTCGTGCGAGCAGGACCTGGGCTTCGATCTATGCCATCGCGCGAGTGGAGAACACCTCTCCGTCCGTCCGGCACGCGTGCATGGCGTGTGTGCGCACGGTGGGCGCCGTGGGCGCCGGCCTGTCGCTGGCCCGCGGTCCGGACGTTCGCGAGCCGGTGTTCGCGACCGGGCGGCTCAGCCGGGAGCTGGAGGAGCTGCAATATTCGCTGGGCGAGGGCCCGTGCGTGGACGCGGTGCAGCATGACGAGGCGGTGCTGGTGGCCGACATATCGGCCCCCGACAGCCGGCACCGCTGGCCGATGTTCGCTCCGGCGGCCGCGGAGCTGAACGTCCGAGGGATCCTGGCGATACCCGTCCGCGTGGGTGCCGCCCACCTGGGCGTGCTGGAGCTGTACTGGCTCACCGCGGACCCGGTGGATCTCGAGAAGCTGGCCGATGCGCTGGCCTACGCCGACGCCCTGCTCATGCTGGCCCTGGACAAGCGCGGCGGGGTGTCTCCCGATCTCAACGGTGCCGGCGACGGTGTCGGCGACGGAGGGCTGGCCGAGTGGCGTGCCGAGGTGCACCAGGCGACCGGAATGGTCAGCGTGCAGCTCGGGGTCGGTGTTACCGAGGCGCTGATCCGGCTGCGCGCCTACGCTTACATCCATGATCGACGGCTGATGGACGTGGCGGCCGACGTAGTCGCGCGTCGGTTGCGGTTCGCCCCGAACGGAGAAGCCGAAGGCGACTCCGGCGGTGGTACTTCCCTTCCTGATGGCCCGCACCACAATGGAGGCTCCGAAGCGAGCCCCTCAACTGACATTGACACGGAGGGGGAAGTATGAGCGTCGGTGACCCGCGCATTCGGGACGCCTTCATCGAGCTGGCCGACACATTGGTGGCCGACTACGACCTGATCGACTTCCTCCACGTGCTCACCCTGCGCACGGTGGAGTTGCTGGACGTCACCGCCTGCGGCCTGCTGGTGGCGGATCATCGCGGGGTCCTCAACCTCGTGGCCGCCTCGAGCGAGCAGATGCGGCTGCTCGAACTGTTCCAGCTGCAAAACGCCGAGGGGCCGTGTCTGGACTCGTTCAACACGCAGTCGCCGGTGCAGTGTCCCGACCTCAGCAAGGTCGGCGACCGCTGGCCGCACTTCGCGCCGCGGGCCATCGAAACCGGTTACATCGCGGTGCAGGCCCTCCCCATGCGGCTGCGGGAGTCCACCATCGGGGCGGTGAACCTCTTCAACGACACCGTCGGTGTCCTCGATCCCGAGGCCATCGCCCTCGGCCAGGCCCTGGCGGACATCGCCACCATCGGGATCCTGCAGGAACGCGCCATCCGCCGCCAGGAGGAGATCGTCGCGCAGTTGCAGGGGGCCCTGAACAGCCGGGTCCTCATCGAGCAGGCCAAGGGCGTGCTGGCGGAACGGCTCGACGTCTCCGTCGACCACTCGTTCGGCCTGCTGCGCGACTACTCTCGGGACGGCAACCACAAACTGCGCGACGTCGCCGCCGATGTGGTCGGCGGGCGGCTGCACCTTACGGCTCGGCCTCCCCGCGAGCGAGGGCACAAGGCCACCGATCCAGATAACCCTTGATATCCATACTCGGGCCCCTTACTTAGATGTAATTCTCATACGCGGGCAACTGGCATAGGGTGATGTCGGATGAGAGGGCATCCGGCCGCCTTGCGTCGTCGGGTGCTCGTCCGGATCCAGCAAGTAGCGTCGATAGGCGCGTCGCTCCAGACCACGGCGGCGTCCATGCGGATCGCGCCGCTCGGGTTCCTCCTGCGAGTCCGAGCTCGTGCGGTAGGACAGTGAGCCGAGGTATGGACGACCGATCAGCGAAGATACCGAATGCCGAGGGGCACGCCTCCGGGGCGGCGGGGTTCGGCGCGCTTTTGGAGGCGGTCGCGCTGGCCGCCGGTGACTTCGGGCCGCCGGCCCAGGCGCCTCCCTCGTACGATTCGTCACAGGCCGGCGATCGATTCACCGCTGGGCGTCTTCGAGATGACGACCAGTGACGGCCGTGACCGGTCGGCCGCGCCGGAGATCGCGCCCGCCGCGACGACGGGCGATGGCGACGTCGATGTCTCGCGCGAGCTGCTCGACCGGCTGACCGAAGATCGCGACCGCTTCGCCCGCGATCTCAACGACGTCTTCATCCGCCAGCTGTTCGCCGTCAGCCTGGATCTGCACGCCGCGTTGTCGCGCATCGAGCACGGCACCGGCGATCGCCACGCGGCCGACAAGATCCGGGCGGCCATCGACGGCCTGGACCAGGCCATTCAGCGTCTTCGCAACGCCGTCGTGGACGGCGGCAGGCTCGGCCCCGCCCGGTGCGAGGACCGTTAGTGCGGTGCCAACAACTCGCCGGGTCCCCGGCCGTCAGGCGACGGTGATGTCCTCGTCGAGGTAGACGTCCTGGACGGCGTGGATGAGTTCGGCGCCCTCGGCCATGGGTCGCTGGAACGACTTGCGGCCGACGATCAGGCCCATGCCGCCCGCCCGCTTGTTGATGACGGCCGTCCGCACCGCCTGGGCCAGGTCGCCCTTGCCCGTGGAGCCGCCGCCGGAGTTGATCAGCCCGACGCGGCCCATGTAGCAGTTGACGACCTGCCAGCGGGTGAGGTCGATCGGGTTGTCGGTGGTCAGCTCGTCGTAGACCCGGGCGTGGGTCTTGCCGAAGCTCAGCGCACGGTAGCCGCCGTTGTTCTCGGGCTGCTTCTGCTTGACGATGTCGGCCTCGATCGTGGCGGCGAGGTGGTTGGCCTGGCCGGTCAGATCGGCGCTGACGTGGTAGTCGACGCCGTCCTTTTTGAAGGCGTCGTTGCGCAGGTAGGCCCACAGCACCGTGAACATGCCGAGCTCGTGCGCCTCCTGGAACGCCTGCCGCACCTCCTGCAGCTGCCGCATGCTCTCGGGCGAGCCGAAGTAGACCGTGGCGCCCACCGCCACGGCCCCGAGGTCGAACGCCTGCCTGACGGAGGCGAACGGCACCTGGTCGTAGCGGTTGGGGTAGGTCAGCAGCTCGTTGTGGTTGAGCTTCACAATGAACGGGATCTTGTGGGCGTACCGGCGTGACGCCAGCCCGAGCACGCCGAGCGTCGACGCGATGGCGTTGCAGCCGCCCTCCATCGCCAGCTCGCACAGCCGCAGCGGGTCGAAGTAGGCCGGGTTGGGCGCGAAGGACGCCGCGGCGGAGTGCTCGACGCCTTGGTCAACCGGCAGGATCGATAGGTACCCGGTGCCACCGAGCCGCCCCGAGTCGAAGACATGCTGCAGATTGCGCAGCACCGCCGGCGGCCGGTCGCTGGCGACCAGCACGCGATCGACGAAGTCAGGGCCGGGCAGGGACAGATCCGAGCGGGGGACCGTCGCACACTCGTGCCCGAGCAGGGCCGCGGCCTCGTCCGCGAGGAGTTCCTTGATTTCCATGGCCAGACCTTCCGCTCCTCCCCATCGACGTTCCCATCGTCCGTCGCCCTGCCCGCGTGGGGCAGGGCCTAACGTCCCGCGCCGGGAGGGCGGCGGTACCGGGCCCGGTCAACGAGGGGCCAAGGTCCTGCGCAATCAGGACCATGTGAGGTAGGGCGCCGGGCGGCCGCTTGCCTACGTTCGTGGAGTACTCAACTTTCGGCGGTAGAGGCAGGCGGTCATGCGGATCGTCATACGAGCGAATTGCGCCGGCGATCCGGCCACGCTTTCGAGCCTCCCCCCGTGGGAGCCCCGCACCTCATTATGCCCGCCCGGATCAACGGGATCGAGAAGATCATGAAGACGCAAGGCCTTGACTTCGACACCCTGACCTTGATGCTCGAGGCGCTCGACGACTTCACCACCGGAAAGCTGCCGCTGGATCGTCGGCTCGAGCTCGACCACGAGGACGTCTGCCCCGAAGACATCATCCGCGCCATGTGCGGCGACGAGCTCGGCGTACAGCTCGTCTTCGTGCCGGAGGAGTACGGCGGGATGGGCGGCGGCGCGTTCGACTCCTACCGCGTCTGCGAGCGCCTGGCCCGGATCGATGTCGGGGTCGCCACCTCGGTCTTCGCGACCTTCCTCGGCAGTGACCCGCTGATGTTCGGCGGCACGCCCGCGCAGAAGGAAAAGTGGCTGGGCCGGATCGTCACCGACGGCATCCTCCTGGCGTACGGCGCCACCGAGCCCGAGGCCGGCAGCGACCTCGGCGCGCTCCGCACCACCGCGGCCCCGATCCGGGCGGACGGGGACGGCGCCGACGGCCCGGTCACCGGCTACAAGATCAACGGCCGCAAGCAGTGGATCAGCAACGGGTCGATCGCCGACGTGTGCACCGTGCTGGCGCTCACGCCCGGCGGCCCGTCCTGGTTCGTGGTCGAGAAGGGGACCGACGGCTTCACCTCGGCCAAACCGGAGGACAAGCACGGCATCCGGCTGTCCAACACCGCGGCGCTCTACCTCGACGACGTCGTCGTGCCCGTCGAGAACCTCGTCGGCGGGCAGGAGGGCAGGGGGCTGGTGATCGCCCAGCAGGTCTTCGGCTACACCCGGCTCATGGTCGCCGCCTTCGGGCTGGGCGCCGGCTGGGCCGCGCTCGACCGCGCGATCGAGTACTCGGCGAGCCGGGTGCAGGGCGGCAAGGTCCTCGCCGAAAAGCAGGGCTACACCCACAAGCTGATCGTGCCGCACGCCGTGCGGCTGGAGGCCGCCCGCGCGTTCATGGAAGAGACCGCCGCGCGCATCGACGGCGGCGAGGGCGAAAACGGCGCGCTCAACACCGAAGGCGCGATCGCCAAGTACCTGGCCAGCGAGGCGGGCAACGCCGCCGCCGAAGCCGCCATCCAGGCGCACGGCGGCTACGGGTACACCAAGCCCTACGTCGTCGAGAAGATCAAGCGCGACGTCCGCATCACCACGATCTACGAGGGCACCTCGGAGATCCTCGAGATGACGATCGCGCGGGATCGCTGGCAGCGGCATCTGAAGACGAACGGCGAGCACTACCGCGACATCGCGCGGGGCCTCGGCCGGATGCTGTCCCCCGAGGTCGGCGCCGACACCGCCGCGCTCGCCCTGGAGTGCCTGGCGAGCGTGCTGGACGCCTGCCGCGCCGGGCGGCTCACCAGGAGCCAGCACGTGCTGCTGCGGCTCGGCGAGCTCATCGCCCACGCGGAGGGCGCCGCCGGCCTGGCCCGCCGCGCCGCCGAGGCGGCCATGGACGCGCTTCCCGAGAAGGCCGACAGGCGCTTCGACGCGGCGACGCTCGCGGCGATCAGCCGGGTGTACGCCCGCGACGCGGCCATGAAGGTCGCAGAAGAGGGGCTGCGCTGGGTCTGCGGCGCGCTGCCGAGCGGCGCCGCCGAACTCGCCGACTCCCTCCCGCTCGCCGCCGTACGCGCGGCGCAGGCGGGGCTGGTCGCCGACATGGATCTCGTCGCCGACGCGCTGTACGGGCGCGGCCGCGACGGGGCCTGACGGCGAGCACAACGCACGGACACGCACGGACCTGACGTCAATTCCCATTTCGAGGACGCCATCATGACCGGATATCCGCT
This sequence comes from Streptosporangiaceae bacterium, assembly GCA_035765195.1. GTDB lineage: Bacteria > Actinomycetota > Actinomycetes > Streptosporangiales > Streptosporangiaceae > CALAED01. The sequence goes on along the minus strand of DASTYC010000026.1, from coordinate 57,405 downwards.
CGAGCCCGTCGCCATCGTCGGCGTCAGCGCGATCATGCCTGAGGCGCCCGACGCCGCGGCGTTCTGGGCCAACATCAAGAGCGGCCGCTACTCGATCGGCGACGTTCCGCCGGAGCGCTGGGACCCCGCGTTGTACTACGACCCCGATCCGAAGGCGCCCGACAAGACCTACTCCCGCATCGGCGGCTGGGTGCGGGAGTTCCCGTGGGACCCGCTCGGGTGGCGGCTGCCCGTGCCGCCCGCGGTGGCGGCGCAGCTCGACGACGGGCAGAAGTGGTCGATCTCCGCGTCCCGCGCCGCCCTGCTGGACGCGGGCTGGCCGGGCTGGAACGTCGACCCGGAGCGGGTGGCCGTGATCATCGGCAACGCGATCGGCGGCGAGAAGCACTACGAGACCAACCTGCGCATCGAGCTGCCGCGATTCACCGAGGCGCTGCGCGCCGCGCCGGCCTTCGAGGCGCTGCCCGAGCGGGTGCGGGCGGCCGTGCTGGCCGACACCGAGCGGACCTTTCATGCGGGCTTCGCCAAGGTCACCGAGGACACGATGCCCGGCGAGCTGGCCAATATCCTCGCCGGCCGGGTGGCCAACCTGTTCAACCTGCGCGGGCCGAACTTCACCACCGACGCCGCCTGCGCGTCCGGGCTCGCCGCGCTGTCCGCGGCGGTCCGCGGGCTGCAGGCGCACGACTTCGACGCGGTGATCACGGGCGGGGTCGACCGCAACATGGGCGTCGCGGCGTTCGTGAAGTTCTGCAAGATCGGTGCCCTGTCGGCGACCGGGACCAGGCCCTTCGACGCCGGGGCCGACGGCTTCGTCATGGGCGAGGGGGCCGCGCTGTTCGTGCTCAAGCGCCTGTCCGACGCCGAGCAGGAGGGCGACCGGATCTACGCGGTGCTGCTGGGCGTCGGCGGGTCCAGCGACGGCAAGGGCAAGGGCATCACCGCGCCCAACCCGGTCGGCCAGCGGCTCGCCGTGCGGCGGGCCTGGCGCAACGCGCACGCCGACCCGGCGACCACCTCCTACCTGGAGGCGCACGGCACCTCCACCCGGGTCGGCGACGCGACCGAGCTGGCGGCGCTGGATGAGATCTTCGAGAAGGCGGAGGTGCCCCCCGGCTCGATCGCGCTCGGCTCCGTCAAGTCGAACGTCGGGCACCTCAAGGCGGCCGCCGGGGCGGCGGGCCTGTTCAAGACGGTGCTGAGCCTGCACGAGAAGGTGCTGGCGCCCAGCCTGCACTTCGATCGGCCCAACCCCAACGTCGACTGGACCGCCACGCCGTTCCGCGTCAACACTGAGCTGTGTGAGTGGCCGGCGCCGCCGCCCGGCGGCGCGCGCCGCGCCGGGGTCAGCGCGTTCGGTTTCGGCGGCACCAACTTCCACATCGTGCTCGAGGAGTACGTCCCCGGCCGCTACAGGTCCGAGGACTCCGCCCGTACCTACGCGTCGGCCCAGCTGCCGGGCACCGAGCGGGCCGCGGCCACCGAGCAGGGGCCGGCCGTCGGGCAGGCGCCGCCCGCGACCAAGGCGGCCCCCAAGCCGGCCCCCCAGGCGGCCCCGAAGGCGCCGCCGCGCGGAATCGCCATGATCGGCGGTCGCGACGACGCCGACGTGCTCGCGCAGCTGGAGCGGCTCGCGCCGGCGAACGGCGGGCCGGCCCCCGACCCGTCGCTCGCGCGCGCGGCCGTCCGCGTCGCGATCGACTACACCGACGCCGACGATCTCGCGGCCAAGGCCGCCAAGGCGGTCAAGGCGTTCCGCGACGGCCGACCGGCGACGTGGCGGATGCTGCGCTCCCAGGGGATCTTCATCGGGCGCGGACCCGCCCCCAAGGTCGCCTTCCTCTACACCGGACAGGGCTCGCAGTACATCGACATGCTGCGCGACCTGCGTGGGCGCGAGCCGATCGTCGCCGAGACCTTCGCCGAGGCCGACCAAATCATGACGCCGCTGCTCGGCCGCCCGCTGACCTCCTACATCTTCTCCGCCGACGCCAACGGCGCCGGCGGAGACAAGGCGCGGCTGGAGCAGCGGCTGCTGCAGACCGAGATCACCCAGCCGGCCGTGCTCACCGTCGACATGGCGCTGACGAGGCTGCTGGCCGCCTACGGCATAGAGGCGGATCTCGTGATGGGGCACAGCCTCGGCGAGTACGGCGCGCTCGTCGAGGCCGGCGCGCTGACGTTCGAGGCCGCGCTCGAGGCGGTCAGCGCCCGCGGCCACGAGATGGCGAGCCTGGCCCTGGAGGACAACGGCGCGATGGCCGCGGTGCTCGGGCCGCTGCCGGACATCGAGCGCATCGTCGCCGGCATCGACGGATATGTCGTCGTGGCCAACATCAACAGCACCGGGCAGGCCGTCGTCGGCGGCGCCACCTCGGCGGTCGAGCGGGCGATCGAGGTGTTCCGCGCGGCCGGCATGACCGCCACCCGCATCCCGGTCAGCCACGCGTTCCACACCTCGATCGTGGCGCCGATCAGCGAGCCGCTGCAGGCCGCGCTGCGCCGCCTGGACCTGCGTCCGCCCACGCGGCCGATCGTCGCCAACGTGACCGGCGAGTTCTATCCGCCCGACGCCGACGTCGACACCATGCTCGACATCCTCGGCCGGCAGGTCGCCTCGCCCGTGCAGTTCGTCGCCGGGCTGCGCACGCTCTACGACGCGGGCGCGCGCGTCTTCGTCGAGGTCGGGCCGAAGAAGGCGCTGCACGGCTTCGCCGAGGACGTCCTCGGCGGCGTTCACGACGACGTGCTCGCGCTGTTCACGAACCACCCGAAGTTCGGCGACGTGGCGTCGTTCAACCAGGCGCTGTGCGGTCTGTACGCGGCCGGCCTCGGGCCCGCCGCGCCCGCCGCGCCCGCCGCCCCTTCGGCCGCGGCCGCCCCGGCCGCCGCCCCCACCATCGCCCCGGCCGCCGCCGACGTCTCCGTGAGGACCACCATGACCAGCGATACGTACACCGAACTCGGACGGGTGTTCGCCGAGGCGATCGAGCGGGGCATGCGGATCTACGGTGGCGCGGCCGCCCAGCCGGCAGGAGGCTCGGCGGGACGGCCCGCCCCCGGGGTGCCGACGACCGAACCGGTCGTGGTGACCGGAGCGGCGCTCGGCCTGCCGGGCGTCGAGCGCGTCTTCGACGACGGCAACCTGGCCCGGATCCTCGACGGGCAGCAGTTCATCGACACGATCCCGCATCGGTTCCGGCGAGAGATGGTCGACCGGCGGATCACCCGGCTCGTCAAGCGCGAGACAGGTGACCCGACGTTCGAGACGATCAACAACGAGGCCGAGGTGATCAAACTCGCCGGACGGCACGCGCCCTTCGACGTCGTCGCCGAGTTCGGCGTGGACGCGGCTCGCGACGCCGCGCTCGACAACGCGACGCGGCTGGCGATCGGCGCCGGATTCGACGCGCTGCGCGACGCCGGCATCCCGCTCGTCATGCACTACAAGACCACGACGGTCGGCAGCAGGCTGCCCGAGCGCTGGGGGCTGCCGGAGGCGCTGCGCGACGACACCGGGGTGATCTTCGCCTCTGCCTTCCCCGGCTACAACGCCTTCTCCCAGGACCTGGAGCGTTACTTCACCGACCGGGGCCGCCGCGAGCAACTGCTCGCGCTGGAGGGCGTCCGCGCCCGGATGCGCGGTGACGAACCGGCCGTCGCCGAGGTCGACCGGCGCATCCACGAGCTGCGCCGGGTACTGGAGGCCGAGCCGTACGTCTTCGACCGGCGCTTCATCTTCCGCTGCCTGTCGATGGGCCACTCGCAGTTCGCCGAGCTGATCGGCGCGCGCGGCCCCAACACCCAGGTGAACGCCGCCTGCGCCAGCACCACCCAGGCCGTGTGCCTCGCCGAGGACTGGATCCGCACCGGCCGGTGCCGCCGGGTGATCATCGTCTCGGCCGACGACGCCACCGCCGACGGACTGCTGCCGTGGCTCGGCGCGGGCTTCCTCGCCTCCGGCGCGGCGGCCACCGACGACATCGTGGAGGAGGCGGCCACGCCCTTCGACCGGCGCCGGCACGGCATGATCGTCGGGATGGGTGCCGCGGCCATGGTCGTCGAGTCGGCGGCGGCCGCCGGCGAACGCGGCATCCGGCCGATCTGCGAGGTGCTGGGCGCGGTCACGGCGAACAGCGCCTTCCACGGCACCCGGCTCGACGTCGAGCACATCGGCCAGGTGATGGAGCAGGTCATCGGCCAGGCCGAGGCGCGCGGCGCGGACCGGCACGCCATCGCGCCCGAGACCGTGTTCGTCTCGCACGAGACCTACACCCCGGCCCGGGGCGGCAGCGCCGCCGCCGAGATCAACGCCCTGCGGCGTACGTTCGGCGCCGACGCCGACTCGATCGTGATCGCCAACACGAAGGGCTTCACCGGTCACGCGATGGGCGCCGGCATCGAGGACGTCGTGGCGATCAAGGCGCTGGAGACGGGCATCGTGCCGCCGGTGCCCAACTTCAAGGAGCCGGACCCCGAGCTCGGCACGCTCAACCTCTCCGGCGGGGGCGCCTATCCGGTGCGCTACGCCCTCCGGCTGGCCGCCGGGTTCGGTTCGCAGATCGCGATGTCCCTGCTGCGCTGGACCCCGATGCCCGACGGCAGGCACCGGGCGCCGGCCGAGCTCGGCTACGCCTACCGCATCGTCGACACCGCCGCCTGGCGGCGCTGGCTGACCGCCATCGGCGGGCGCGCCGACGGCGGGCTGGAGGTCGTGCAGCGGCGGCTGCGATTCGTCGCCGAGGACCTTCCCCCGGCCGCGACCCGGACGCCGGCGCCCGCGGCGGCCTCGGCACGAACGATCGTCCCCGACCCGCCGCCGCCCCCACCGCCGCCGAAGCCGACCGATCCCGGTGGAGGGCACCGGCCTGCCGCGGCCGCACCACGGACCGCGAAGCCCGAGCCCGCGCCCGAGCCGGCGGCCGCGACCGACCCGATCACCGATGCGGTGGTGTCGATCGTGGCGGGGATGACGGGTTATCCGCCCGAGTTGTTGGAGGTGGACCTGGATCTGGAGGCGGATCTGGGGGTGGACACGGTCAAGCAGGCCGAGGTGTTCGCGGCGGTGCGGGAGCGGTTTGGTGTGCCGCGCGATGAGGATTTGCGGTTGCGTGACTTCCCGACGTTGTCGCATGTGATCGGCTGGATCCGCGAGAAGACTGGCGTCGCCGCCCCGGCACCCGTGCCCGCCGCGGAGCCGGAGCCTGCCGCGGCGCCGGCGGGTCGGCCCGCGGTCGATGAGGTCACCGATGCGGTGGTGTCGATCGTGGCGGGGATGACTGGTTATCCGTCGGAGTTGTTGGAGGTGGACCTGGATCTGGAGGCGGATCTGGGGGTGGACACGGTCAAGCAGGCCGAGGTGTTCGCGGCGGTGCGGGAGCGGTTTGGTGTGCCGCGCGATGAGGACTTGCGGTTGCGTGACTTCCCGACGTTGTCGCATGTGATCGGCTGGATCCGCGACAAGACGGGCGTCGCCGCCCCGGTGCGGGAGGACGAGCCCGAGCCCGTGCCCGCCGCCGTGCCCGCCGCCGTGTCCCCTGCCGGGCCCGCGGCGGTCGATGAGGTCACCGATGCGGTGGTGTCGATCGTGGCGGGGATGACGGGTTATCCGTCGGAGTTGTTGGAGGTGGACCTGGATCTGGAGGCGGATCTGGGGGTGGACACGGTCAAGCAGGCCGAGGTGTTCGCGGCGGTGCGGGAGCGGTTTGGTGTGCCGCGCGATGAGGAGCTGCGGTTGCGTGATTTCCCGACGTTGTCGCATGTGATCGGCTGGATCCGCGACAAGACCGCGGCGGCTTCCCCGCCCGAGGCCGAGACCGAGGCCGAGACCGAGGCCGAGACCGAGGCGGACGGCGAAGCCGAGCGGGCCGGCGCCGACGCCGGCCCGCAGCCGGGGGAGCGGCGCTACCCGCGCCGGGTGCCGGTGGCCATCGTCCGGCCCGCGATCGCGCAGTGCAAGCCCACCGGGGTCACCCTCGGCGCGGGCAGCCGCGTCGCGATCATGCCGGACGAAGGCGGCGTGGCCAAGGCGCTGGCGGCGCGGCTCGGCAAGCTGGGCTGCGAGGTCGTCATGCTCGACCCGGCCGCCGCGACCCCGGAGCAGGGCCTCGACGAACCGCTCCACGGCATCTACTGGCTACCCGCGCTCGACGACGAGGGCCCGATCACCGAGATGAGCCCGCCCGAGTGGCACGAGGCGCTGCGTCGCCGGGTGAAGAACCTGTACGCCCTGGTCCGCCGGCACTACGAACACTCGCCGTTCCTCGTCACCGCGACCCGGCTGGGCGGCCGTCACGGCTACACCGACCAGGGCGCGACCGCGCCGCTCGGCGGCGCCGTCACCGGCTTCGCCAAGGCCTATCAGCGTGAGCGGCCCGACGCGCTGGTCAAGGCCGTCGACTTCCCGGCGAGCCGCAAGACGAGCACGCTCGCCGCGGCGCTGATCGACGAGACGCTGCGCGACCCCGGCTGCGTGGAGGTCGGACACAGCGATGGCCTGCGCTGGACGGTCGGGCTCGCCGAGCGTCCGTTCGACGAGGCGACAGGGCCGGGCGCGCTCGCGCTCGGCGCCGATACGGTCTTCCTCATCACCGGCGCCGCCGGCGGAATCGTCTCGGCGATCACGGCCGACCTCGCGGCGGCGGCCGGCGGCGGGGTCTTCCACCTGCTGGATCTGACCCCCGCGCCCGACCCCGAGGACGATGACCTGCGCCGGTTCGCCGCCGATCCGGGCGGCCTCAAGGCCGACATCGCCGTCCGGCTGAAGGAGCGCGGCGAGCGGCCCACGCCGGTGCACATCGAACGTGAGCTGGCCCGCTACGAGCGGCTGCACGCCGCGCAGGCCGCCATCGACGCTGTCCGGGCCGCCGGCGGGACCGCTCGCTACCACAGCGTCGACCTCGCCGACGCCGGTGCGGTCCGTCGCGTGCTCGCCGAGGTGCGGGAGGACAGCGGCCGCATCGACGTGCTGCTGCACGCCGCCGGCCTGGAGATCAGCAGGTCGCTGCCCGACAAGGAGCCCGGCGAGTTCGACCTCGTCTTCGGCGTCAAGAGCGACGGCTGGTTCAACCTGCTGACCGCGGCGGGGGATCTGCCGATCGGCGCCACGGTCGTGTTCAGCTCGGTCGCCGGCCGGTTCGGCAACGCCGGGCAGACCGACTACAGCGCGGCCAACGACCTGCTGTGCAAGCTGACCAGCGCCATGCGGCGCACCCGGCCGGACACCCGTGCGATCGCGCTCGACTGGACGGCCTGGGCCGGCATCGGCATGGCCACCCGCGGCTCCATCCCGAAGATCATGGAGATGGCGGGCATCGAGATGCTCGACCCCGACGTGGGCGTGCCGTGGGTGCGGCGGGAGCTGACGAGCGGCTCGTCCGGCGGCGAGGTCCTGGTCGCCGGCGCGCTCGGCGTACTCGGCGCGGAACGGGACGAGACCGGCGGCCTCGACCCTGCCGCGATGCCCATCGCGGGCCCGATGACCGGCACGGCGGCGAGCGCCGGAATCCACACCGGGCTGGTCGTGCGCGTCACGCTCGATCCGAAACGCCAGCCGTTCCTCGACGACCACCGCATCGACGGCACGCCGGTGCTGCCCGGGGTCATGGGCATCGAGGCGTTCGCCGAGGTCGCCGGCCTGCTGGCGCCCGGATGGCGGGTGGCGAGCGTCGAGAACATCACCTTCCACGCCCCGGTGAAGTTCTACCGAGACGAGCCGCGCACGCTCACCGTACGGGCGCAGGTGCGGGGGGAAGGCGCGGATCTCGTCGCCGACTGCGCGCTGGAGGCCGAGCGGCGGCTCCCCGGAACCGACGAGCCGCAGCGGACCCGGCACTTCACCGGGTCGGTACGACTCACCAAGGCCGCCCCTGAGCCGCGGCACACGGAGCCGGTGCGCGAGGCCGGCCGGACCGTCCCGCGCGAAGACGTCTACGCCTTCTACTTCCACGGGCCGGCCTACCAGGTGATCTCGTCCGCCTGGCGCTCCGACGGCGAGAGCGCCACCGACCACACCGGCGTCGGCACCGGCACCGGCGCCGCCGACGGCGGCGACGGCGGCGGGGCCGCGGCGCGGCTGGCCGACGACCTGCCGGCCGATCGCGCCCAGGACGCGCCGCCGACGGTCCTCTACCCGCGGCTGATCGAGCTGTGCTTCCAGACCGCCGGTCTCGACGAGGCGGCCAGGCACGGACGGCTCGCGCTGCCGCACCACGTCGACCGCGTCACCGTGCTGCCGCCCGCAGCGTCAGGTTCCGCGCCGCCCGGCCCGGTCTACGCCACCGTGGCGGCGGGGGCCGACGGGGCCGACTGCACCGTGGTGACGGCGGGCGGCGACGTGCTCGTCAGCGTCGACGGCTACCAGGGGGTACCGCTCCCCGGCGAGTTGCCGGACGACGTCAAGGCGAAGCTGGCCCCAATGTCCGACCGCGACGGTTGAAAGGCCACGAGCCCATGCCCACCCCGCGACCCGAAGCACCACCCCGGCGAATCCGGCGCCTGGCCATCGTCAACCGAGGCGAGCCGGCGATGCGGGCCCTCCACGCCGTCGCGGAGCTGAACAACGACGGCGGGACGCCACCGATCACGGCGATCGTGGTGCACACCACGCTCGACGCCGACGCGTGGTTCGTACGGATGGCCGACGAGGCGGTGTCGATCGGCCCGGCCACGTTCGTCGACCCCGCCGATGGGCACCGCAAGTCGGCCTACCTGAACGAGCGACGCGTCATGGAGGCCTTGCTGGAGGTGCGCGCCGACGCGGTGTGGGTCGGCTGGGGCTTCCTCGCCGAGCACGGGTCGTTCGCCCAGCGCTGCGAGGAGGCGGGCCTCGTGTTCGTCGGCCCGTCGAGCGACACGATCCGCCTGCTCGGCGACAAGATGGCGGCCAAGATGCTGGCCGAGAAGGTCCATGTCCCCGTCGTCCCGTGGAGCGGCGGCCCCATCGTGGACGCCGCGGACGCCGCCGTCCACGCCCGGCGGCTCGGCTACCCCGTGATGCTCAAGGCCGCCGCGGGCGGCGGCGGGCGCGGCATCCGGCTCGTCCGGAAGCCCAATGAGCTGGCCGCGGCGCTGTTGGCCGCCCGCGCGGAGGCGGACCTGGCCTTCGGCGACCCGGCCGTCTTCATGGAAACGATGGTCCCGCGCGCCCGGCACGTCGAGGCGCAGATCATCGCCGACCACTACGGCGGCATCTGGGCCGTCGGCATCCGCGACTGCAGCATCCAGCGGCGCAACCAGAAAGTCATCGAGGAGTCGGCCGCCACCGTCTTGGACGACGCGGCGCGGGAGGCGATCAAGGCGGGGGCCGTGCGCATCGCGGCGGCCGCGGGCTACCACAACGCGGGGACGGTGGAGTTCCTCGTCGAACCGGGCTCCGGGCGCTTTTACTTCATGGAGGTCAACACGCGCCTCCAGGTGGAGCACACGGTCACCGAGGAAACGTCCGGAGTCGACCTGGTCAAGCTGCAGCTGCACGTCGCCAGGGGCGGCCGGCTGGGGGACGGGCCGCCGGAGGCGCACGGCCACGCCGTGGAGGCGCGGCTGTGCGCGGAGGACCCCGAGCGGTGCTTCGCGCCCGCGCCCGGCCGGATCGTGCGGTGGCAGCCGCCCACGGGCCCGGGCATCCGGGTGGACACCGGCGTGACCGAAGGCGACGTGGTGGCCCCCGAGTTCGACTCGATGATCGCCAAGGTGGTGGCGCGGGGCCGGGACCGGCGAGAGGCGCTCGTCCGGCTGCGGCGCGCGCTCGCGGCGACGGTGGTCGTCATCGACGGCGGCACCAGCAACCGGTCCTTCCTGCTCGCCCTGCTCGACCGGCCCGAGGTGCGGGAGGGCAGGGTCGACAACCACTGGCTGGACCGGCTGGTCGCCGCGGGGGGACACCTGCCCGAGCCCGACCCGCTCGCGGTGCTCCAGGCGGCCGTCGAGGCCTACGACGCCGAACACGACGCGGCGGCGGCCGCCTTCCACGCCGCGGCCGGCCGAGGCCGTCCGGAGCTGCCCGAGGAGATCGGGCATCGGGTCCGGTTGCGTTATCGCGGCCGGCCGTATCAGGTCGAGGTCTACCGCACCGGGCCGGAGACCTACCGCGTGAACACCGGGGACGTGGTCACCGAATTGAGCGTCGAGCGGCAGGGCGGCTACGAGCGGCGCGTCGTGTGCGGCGATCCGGCTCGCCGGCAGGCCCGGCGGGTCTCGGTCGTCGCGCAGGGATCGTCCTTCCTCGTCGACATCGGCTCCGCCACCCACCGCGTCTACCGCGAGGACGGCGGGATCGTCCGCGCGGCATTCCCCGCCTTCGTCGTCGCGGTGCGCGTCGAACCCGGCGACCAGGTCGAAGAGGGCGATCCGCTGGTCATCCTCGAGAGCATGAAGATGGAATCGACGCTCACCGCGCCGTTCTCCGGGGTGGTGACGAGCGTCGACGTCGCAGTCAACACCCAGGTCGTCGAGGGGGAGCCGCTGCTGCGGCTGCGCGAGCACGCCGCCGATGTCGTCGCCGTCCCGCGGGCGGACTGCGTGGACTTCCGGCCGCTGGCCGTCCGCGATGACGACGACGATGACGTATGCGGAGCGTGCCGCCCCGTCTACCGCGCGCTGCGCGGCTACCTCCTGGGCTTCGACCTCGACCCGGCCGGGATCCGACAGGTCATGGCCGATCAGCGGCGGCTGGCCGATCGGCTCGCGCCCGACGACCCGGATCTGCTCGCCGCCGAAGAGGAACTGCTCGACGTGTTCGCCGACGTGAGCGGGTTGTACCGGCCGCGGCCCGAGCCGGAGAGCGAGGTGTCGGAAGCGGCCAGCGCGCAGGAGTACGTGCTGAGCTACCTGCAGTGGCTGGATCCCGAGCGGGCGGGGCTGCCGGACGCGTTCGCGGCGCGGCTGGAGCGGGTGCTCGCCCGCTACGGCGTGACGGGACTCGAGCGCACCCCGCAACTAGAGGAAGCGGTCGTGTGGATGTTCCGCTCGTTCCGCCGCGCCGATGAGCTCGTGCCCGCGGTGACGACCGTGCTCGAACGCCGGCTGCGCCGGCGCGGACGGCTCACCGCACAGCCGCGGCTGCGGCCGCTGCTCGACCGGCTGGCCGTCGCCGCCCAGGCCCGGCACAAGGTCGTGGCGGACCTGGCCAGAGACGTGCGCTTCCGCTACTTCGACGAGCCTTTGCACGAGCAGGCGCTCGCCGAGGTCTACGCCGAGATGGACCGTCACCTGGACGACCTGACGGCGGACCCTGGCCGGTGCGACCGCGATGCGATCATCGACCGTCTGGTGTGGTGCCCGCAGCCCATGCGCGGACCGCTGCTGCGCCGCTGGGCGGCGGCCGGGACCGAGACGCGCAAGGTGGTCCTCGAGGTGTACGTGCGCCGCTTCTACCGGACCCGTGCGCTGCGCGAGGTCGGGTTCGCCGAGTCGGCAGGCAGGTTGCTCGGCACGGCCGACTACGAGGAGAAAGGCGCCAAGTGCCACCTCGTGGTGGCCTACACGCCGCTGGCCCAGGCGGCGGACGCGGCCGCCGCCATCGCCGGCCACCTCGCGGACGTCGGGCCGGACCGCCGGATCGTCGTCGAGTTGATCACCTGGCGTCCGGGCGAGCGGCCCGACGCCGACACGATGGCCGCCGAGATCGAGACGCGGCTCGCCGGCTGCGACTTCGGCCGGCGGCTCTGCCGGCTGTGCGTGACCGTGACCAGCCGGCACGGCTCCGGCGCGGAGCACCACCGTACGCAGCACTTCGCCTACCGCCAGCGCCGCAACGGCGCGTTCTCCGAGGAGCCGCTCTACCGCAATCTCCACCCGATGATCGCCGAACGGGCCGAGCTGTGGCGGCTGTCGAACTTCGCGCTGGAACGGCTCCGCTCCGTCGAGGACGTCTACCTCTTCCGCGGCGTGGCGCACGACAACCCCGCCGACGTACGCCTGTTCGCGGTCGCCGAGGTACGCGACCTGACCCCCGTACGGGACGCCACCGGCAAGATCATCTCGCTGCCGCGGCTGGAGCGGATGGGGCTGCAGTCGCTCGCCGCCATGCGTGAGGCCATGGCGGAGCAGCCGGCGCCGCGGCCGCAGCTGAACCGCGTCATGCTGTATGTCCGGCCGCCCTTCGACGTCCCGAAAGAGCAGTGGTGCGACCTGGCGCGACCGTTCGCGGCGCTCGCCAGGGGCGTGGGCCTGGAGAAGGTCGTGTTGCGGGTGTCGATCCCCACCCTCGACGGCACCCGTGAGTCGGTGCTCCACCTCGAAGGCGGCCTGGGCCGAGGCGGCGGGCTCGCCGATGCGGCCGCCGACGATGAGGTGACCATCCGGGAGATGCCCGTCGGCGACGCCCCGATCAGGTCGCTCACCGAATACCACCGCAGGGTGCTGCGGGCCGAGCGCTTCGGCGCGCCCTACCCGTACGAGATCCTGCGGATGATCGCGCCGCCGGCAGGCACGCCCGGCACCTTCCCGCCCGGCCGGTTCGTCGAGCACGACCTGGACGGCGAGAGCGGCGTGCTCGTACCGGTGGACCGTCCGTACGGGCAGAACACCGCCAACCTCGTCGTCGGCCTGCTCACCAATGAGACGGCCAAGGTGCCGGAGGGCATGACGCGGGTGGCGATCCTCGGCGATCCGACGCGCAGTCTCGGTTCGCTCGCCGAGGCGGAGTGCCGGCGGATCATCGCCGCGCTCGACCTCGCCGAGCGCCTGCGTGTGCCCGTCGAGTGGTTCGCGTTGTCGTCGGGCGCGCGGATCGCCATGGACAGCGGCACGGAGAACATGGACTGGATCGGGGAGGTGCTGCGCCGCATCATCGAGTTCACCCAGCGCGGCGGCGAGATCAACATCGTCGTGACGGGCATCAACGTGGGCGCCCAGCCGTACTGGAACGCCGAGGCGACGATGCTCATGCACACCCGCGGCGTGCTCGTGATGATCCCCGGCAGCGCGATGGTGCTGACCGGAAAGCGGGCGCTGGACTTCTCGGGCGGGGTGTCGGCCGAGGACAACGCCGGCATCGGCGGCTTCGAGCGGATCATGGGCCCGAACGGGCAGGCGCAGTACGCCGCCCGCACGCTCGCCGAGGCCTGCGAGATCCTGCTGCGGCATTACGAGCACGCGTACGTCGTGCCGGGCGAGCGGTTCCCGCGCCGCCGGCCGACCGCCGACCCCGCCGGCCGCGACGTCGGCACCGCGCCGCACGCGGCGGTGCCGGGCGGGGAGTTCGCGCGGGTCGGGGAGATCTTCTCCGTCGAGCACAACCCGGAACGCAAGAAGCCGTTCGACATCCGGTCGGTGATGCGGGCGGTGGCGGACGGCGACGCCGAGCCGCTGGAGCGGTGGGGACGCTGGCGGGACGCGGAGGTCGCGGTGGTGTGGGACACGCACATCGGCGGCATCCCCGTGTGCCTCCTCGGGCTGGAGTCGCGGCCGCTAACCCGGCGCGGCTTCGTGCCCGCCGACGGCCCCCCGGGGTGGACGTCGGGCACGTTGTTCCCGCAGTCGTCACGCAAGGTGGCCCGGGCGATCAACGCGGCGAGCGGCAACCGGCCGGTGGTGGTGCTGGCCAACCTCTCGGGGTTCGACGGCTCGCCGGAGTCGATGCGCCGCTGGCAGCTCGAGTACGGCGCGGAGATCGGGCGGGCGGTGACCAACTTCGACGGCCCTATCGTCTTCGTCGTCATCTCGCGCTACCACGGCGGGGCCTTCGTGGTCTTCTCCAAGCGGCTCAATCCACGGCTCGAGATCGCCGCGGTGGAGGGCTCGTACGCCTCGGTGATCGGTGGCGCTCCGGCCGCCGCGGTGGTGTTCGTCCGCGAGGTCAAGGCGCGCACCGAGCGCGACCCCCGGGTGTCGGCGCGGAGCGCCGGCGCCGCCGGCGAACGCCGCACCGAACTGGTCGAGGTCTACGAGCAGGTGCGGGCAGAAAAGCTCAGGGAGGTGGCGGCCGAGTTCGACGGCGTCCACAGCATCCAGCGCGCGCTCGCCGTCGGCTCCGTCGACCACATCATCCCCGCAAGCCGGCTGCGCCCCTACGTCATCGAAGCGCTCGAACGCGGCATGACGGCCACCGAGTGAGACCCGCCCGGCGGGCCAGATTTCCGCCGAGGCGCGGCATCCCCTGTGCACGGAGCAGTGCTCGGATCGCATCCCGTCCCTGACGGCCCATGGACTGTCGGTGAGGGCCTTGAAGTCGGCACGGAGCCATGTCGACTGGGACGGATCTTCGTGGTAAAAACTGTCGGCCACGGAAATGACGCCGGAACAAAAGTCCTATAACACCGGTGTCACACCGATGGCGGGGCGGCGAGATAACGGGCGGACCGCCACGGCAGGAAAGAGGCGCCGCGTGGTGCATGAAGGGGCCATTTCATCCGAAACGACGGTAAGCGAAATCAGCTTCCGCAGTCTCGACGGGTTGCGGCTGTACGGAACGTTCGTGCGGCCCGACGTCGTCGCGGGGCCGGCGGTCGTCCTGGTGCACGGCGGCGGCGTAACGCGCGACGAGGGGGGATTCTTCACCCGGCTGGCGAACGGATTGGCGTCCGCGGGCCTGCCGAACTTCCGTTTCGACTACCGTGCGCACGGTGCGAGCGAGGGCCGGCAGGAGGACCTCACGATCTCTGGCGTGCTCAATGACATCTACGCGGCCGTGGAACAGGCGACCGCCGCGGCCGGCGGGGGCGAGGTCAGCCTCGTCGGGGCGAGTTTCGGCGGCGGCATCGCCGCCTATTTCGCCGCACGCCATCCGAGCCTGCTCCATCGCCTGGTGCTGCTCAATCCGCTTCTTAACTACAAGAAGCGATTCATCGATGACAAATCGTATTGGGACAACGACCGCATCAATGAGGAGGCCGGGGGCGAACTGGCCGCGCGCGGCTTTGTCGCGCATTCACCGAGCTTCAAGCTGGGCCGCCCGCTGCTCAATGAGACGTTCTATGTCCAGCCGCACCGGAGTCTGGGCGAGGTCGAGGCCCCGACCCTCGTCGTCCACGGCACGGCCGACACCTTCGTGCCGGTGCAGTCGTCACGCGACGCGCTCGGGGAGTTTCGGTGTGCGGCCGAACTGGTCGAAATCGGCGGTGCCCAGCACGGCTTCGCGGTGCCCGACGATCCGGGCTATCGCGATCCGCGGACCCGGCGATGGCAGGCCTCGGTCATCCAGACCGTGACCGACTGGCTGGCCGCGCCATCGTAGCGCGGCGCCGGACGGAAGGGCGGCGACCTCGGGTGGCGGCCCGCAGACCTCATCGGGAGGTATCCGTCAGGCGAGCAGGGCGTCGCGTAGATCGGCGACCGCGGTGCGGTCACGCCACAGCCGCAGCCGGCCGGCGAGACGCAACACCTCTTGGTGGGTGCGCGCCGAGCTGGTCTCGCGAGCGAGCGTCAACGCGCGCAGGCCGGCGGCGGCCGCCTCGTCGGGCTCTTCGGCCACCGCGTAGGCCAGCCCCTTGAGCGCCAGGAAGTATCCGTAGTCGCGCCGGGAGAACGTCTGCGGGGTGAGCCAGTCGTCGAAGCCCGCGAGTGCCCGATCGCACTGTCCGGCCTCGGCATGGCACAGGGCCACCTGCAGGTTGAACAGCGCCTCGTCATAGCGCGTGTCGGGCCCTGTGTCGGGGTCGAGCGGCCGCTGGTCGCGGCGGTCGAGCAGGGTGCGGGCGTGGTCGAGCCGCCGCTCGATGACGGCGGAAGGGCGGCCCAGCAGCGCGTACGCGCGTGCCTCTTGTTGAGCCGCCTCGGCCAGGATGTGCGGCGGCAGCCGCCACGGTCCCTCGTGGACGGCCTGGGCCAGCGTCAGCATGCCCAGCCCGTCTCGGTCGTCCCAGGCCGCCTGGCTCTTCTTCAGCAGGACGTAGCCCTGCATGGACACGTCGCCGGCGGCCTGCGCCCACTCCACCGCACGGTCGCGCCAGTAGCCGGCCAGCTCGGGCATGAGGATGTCGCGATAGAAAAAGCCGGCGAGCTCGGCCGCCCGGGAGCCGATCCGCAGCAACCGGTGGCGGACCTCCGGCTTGGCCTCTCTGGCCAGCTGCTCGATGGCCGCGATCACCCCGACCACCATGGGGATGCTGCGTTTGGGGCCGCTGCGCCTGTCGCCTGCCGCGCACTCGTCGAGTCGGCGCCGGAAATAGCCCACGACGGAGTCATCGGCGTAGCGGCGCGCGTCGGTCAGCGCGATCGCGATGTGCTGGAGCTCGTCGAGGCCGACCGCCGGCAAGGTGACCGCGCCGAGCCCGCGCTTGGCGAAGGCGGTCCGCGACAGCTCGGTCATCCGCCGCCAGTCGTCGTCTTCGTGCGGCGCGCGGCGCACCGTGCCGGTCGCGCATGCCGCGGCCATGCCGCCCGCCACCTCGGCGGCGTCGGGCGGGCCGCTCGGAGGGCTGCCCGGCACGCTCATCGGCCGTAGCGGGCTCACCGCGTTGGCCGGGCGGCCGGCCGCGCACGCGGGCAGGGCCGGGCACGCGGGGGGCGGCGGACACGGAGGGACGGTGACGCGGACGGCGGCATAGCGGTCGGCTGCGGCGGCGGTCTCGTCGGGTAGCGGAAACCAGAGGAGGTCGGCCGGTATGCGGAGAATATGCGCCCACTGCACTAGCCTGTCCATGTTTTGGACGGGTGGTCCGCTTTCGATCCGGCTGAGTTGCGCCTGCGTCAAGTAGAACCACGCCGCCGCCACGCGCTGCGAGATCGGCTTGGCGTAGGCGTGGACGCGGAACGCGCGCACGATCTTTCCCATGTGGCGGGTGGCGAAGGCCTCGCGCATCTGGGCGGACTCCCAGAAGGCGGCGGGCACCGCAGGGGGGTGAATAAGGGCATCTCTGGTCTTTTTGCAGCAAGCGGCGCATATTTCGCCGGGATTGTCGCGGGCCAACAGGGTATCGCATTGGCTGCAATGGCGTTTCATCTCGCTGCCTTATGCCTGGTGGCAGGTGTAGCCGGATAAAAGCCAAGTCTAACGATACTACGGGGGAATGCAATAAGCATTATGCGTTCAACGCATAGTGATCATCGTCGTGACGCATAAGCGATCCGCGGCGTATAGGCGACCCTTGAGCGTACGGCCGAACGCGTACCTCGCACGGCACTCATGGGTGATGAGGAGCACTTGATGGGCGATGAGCCAGCGACCGAATTGGTGCTCCGGCACCTCGATGACCTGCGGACCGTTCTCGATACAGCCGGATTTGTCACGAAGATCGAGCAAATTGAGCAATCGGGAAATGTCATCCTATTTCTGCGTGTCATCAATCCGAACCTCGTTCAGCTGAGCGAGGTGATCCGATGTGCCCGCCACGCGGGAGACGGCGGCGCGCTCTGGTTCTTCTGGAGTTGGGGCGAGCCCATGTGTCCGGCACGTGATGTCCATCGAGCGGCGAAGGAGTTGGGGCATGTTGTGGGCGACGGTCAATGACGGCGGGGCCGGACGCGGATCGCATATCTACCAGATGTCGCCATTGCGCGGATCGCGCCGGGAGGCCGAGCCGATGGTGTGGCTCGCCCGACTTCGGAGGGATTTTCCCGACTGGGCTTTTCTCTTCGACCCCTGGGCCTGCGTTTGGGTGGCCGTACAAGGGCGTTATCGGATCGAGATGGCGGCATCGGCGCACGCGCTTCACGAGTCGCTCGAAAACGTACGCTCGGCCGGCCGCACCCGGAATAGGTGATGCATCCGCAGTGAGCATATGCAAGAGTCAATGCTCGCTGCAAATGCACCGACAAACGCAGGCGCGGCTGCACGTGAAACGAACGCTAATGGCGGACGTGGTCCGCGACCGCCGGCCGGTCCAGCCATGAATGCACGGGTACGGCCGCCGCGAGAGCGGGGTGATCCTCGAGCGGCACCGGCGGGGGCACGGGCCGCGCGGCGGCCGTCGTGAGCACGAAGTCTCCGTACCGGCGCCACCAGCCGTGGAAGACCGCCCCCTCGGCGGCTCGCACCGTCAGCGGCGTCCAGCCGTCGACGGCGCCGGCGCCGCCCTCCCGTACCGTCGCCACCTCGACCGTCCGGGTGTCGCGGCGCAGCCCCGTGCGCAGCACCTTCAGCGCGCTCTCCTTCGCCGACCACAGCAGGTTGGCCGCCAGCGGGTCGGCGCCGACGAAGTCGCGCTCCGCCGCCGTGAAGTAGTCGCGAACGAACGCCGGGCTGCGCGGCTCGACGAGTTCGAGATCACAACCGACCTCGCCCGGCGCGCCGCCGAGCACGCACACCGCCCAGCCGGCCCGGTCGGTCAGGGAAATCCCGACGTCGAGCGGCCGACCGTCCAGATACGCCTCAGGAGCGCCCGTCACGTGGTGGCGCACCTCGACGCGGCGTGGATCGACGCGTTCCCCGCCGACCGCCAGCAGCCGCCGGGCGATGGCCTCCTTGGCGCTCCAGCGAGCGACGAGAAACTCGGTACGCCGCTTGGTGAACCGCATCGCAGCCGCCCGTGCCGCCTCGGCGGGCGACAGCCAGGAGTCGTCACCGCGGGGCAGATGCGGTTCGCCCCTGGCCAGCCACCTCATGACGTCCCCCGCTCCCGCGGTCGGCTCAGCCGACGAGGACCTTGACCGCCGCCGTCATGTCCGTGAGCGCCTTCTTGGCGTCGGCGAAGTACATGCCGGTCTTCGGATCGGTGTAGAGCTCGTTGTCGATCCCGGCGTAGCCATGACCCATCGACCGCTTGATGACGATGACGCTCTTGGCCTGGTCGACATCGAGGATCGGCATGCCCGAGATGGCCGTGCCGGGCCGCCGGGCCGCCGGGTTGGTGACGTCGTTCGCGCCGACCACGAGTGCCACGTCGGCCTGCGGGAACTCCGGGTTGATGTCGTCCATCTCCTTGAGCTGCGCGTACGGCACGTTCGTCTCCGCGAGCAACACGTTCATGTGCCCGGGCATCCGGCCCGCGACCGGGTGGATGGCGTAGGAGACGTTCACGCCGCGCGCTTCGAGGACCTCGGCGAGCGCCCGCAGCTCGTGCTGCGCCTGGGCGGCCGCCAGCCCGTACCCGGGCACCACGATGACCTTGGCGGCGTACGCGAGCTGGATCGCCGCGTCGTCGGCCGACAGCGCGCGCACCTGCCCGCCCGCCCCGCCGATCGCCGGAGCGACGTTGTCGCCGGTGCCGAAGCCGCCCACGATGATGTTGGCGAGCGAACGGTTCATGGCGTCGGCCATCAGCTTGGTCAAGATGCCACCCGAAGCGCCGACCAGCGCCCCGGCCGTGATGAGCACGGTGTTGCCGACGACGAAGCCCGCCATCGCGACCGCTGTCCCGGTGAACGCGTTGAGCAGCGAGATCACGACGGGCATGTCGGCGCCGCCGATCGGCATCACCATCGTGACCCCGAACGCGAGCGCGGCCAGGGCGAGCACCATGAGCAACACCACTCCGCCGCTGCCGGCGATCAGGAACCCGGACGCCACCGCCATCGCGACGGCGAGGCCGAGGTTGATCAACCGGGCCGCGGGAAACACGACCGGCCTGCTCGTGACCACGCCCTGGAGCTTGCCCGAGGCGATCAGCGAGCCGGAGAACGTCACCGCGCCGATCACCACGTCCAGGGTGACGGGCACCGACACCTGCGCCGACATCTCGGCCGTACCGCCGTCGCGGACGACGTCGTGGACGGCGACCAGCGCGGCCGCGCCGCCGCCCACCGCGTTGAACAGGCTCACCAGCTGCGGCATCGCCGTCATCGGGACCCGCCGCGCGGTCACCAGCCCGGCGCCGGCGCCGACCACGGCTCCCGCCGCGAGCACGAGCCAGGCGATGCCCCGCACGCTGCCCGCGTGCACGAGCACCGCGAACGTGGCCGCCACGGCCGTGACCATGCCGGCCGCCGACAGCAGGTTCCCCCGGCGCGCGGTGACCGGTGAGTTCATCAGGTGCAGGCCGAGCACGAAGCAGGTCGCGGCGGCCAGATAGACCAACCTGATCGTGGTGTCGAACGCGCTCACTGTGTCTCCCGCGCAGCCTCGGCGCGCTTTGGGCGCGCGCTTCCTTCGCTCGTTCCTCGCTCAGTCCAGCGCGCGCCGCGCGCCTGCGGCGCGCTCACTGTGTCTCCCGCTCAGCGTTCGGCGCGCTCTTCGCGCGCCCTTCCCTCGTCGCGTGCTCGCTCGTTCCTCGCTCCGCGCGCTCCTCAGTCCAGGCCGCGCGGCGCGCCTCACGCTCGCTCATTAGGGTGTCTCCCGCGCAGCCTCGGCGCGCTTTGGGCGCTCGCTCATTGGTGGGGTCGCCCGCTCGGCGTTCGGCGCGGTCATGGGCCTTCCTTTCGCTGGGCGGGCGGGCGGAACATGTCGAGCATCCGGTCGGTCACGACGTAGCCGCCGACGACGTTCATCGCGGCGAACGCGGCCGCCACGAAGACGATGAGATAGCCGATCGCGTCGTCGGCCGTGAGAGCGATGATCAACGCGCCCGACAGCACGATGCCGTGGATGGAGTTGGCCGCCGACATCAGCGGCGTGTGCAGCGTCGTGGGCACCTTGCTGATGACCTCGAAACCCACCAGCAGGCTCAGCACGAAGATGCTCAGATCGGTCAGGAACTCGGTGCTCACTCGTTCGTCCTTCTCGCTCGCTCGCGGCTCATCCCTTTGCCTTGTCTCCGGTGGCGCGGACGGCCTCGCCCGCGTGCGTGACGACGACGCCGGCCTGGATCGGATCGTCGAGGTCGATGACGATGCGGCCGTCACGCACCAGATGCCGGAGCATGGCGGTGATGTTGCGGGAGTAGGCGGCCGAGGCGGCGCCAGGCATCGTCGCGGGCAGGTTGCTCGCACCGATCACGGTCACGCCGTTCTCGGTGACGATCGTCTCGGCCGGCACCGAGCCCTCGACGTTGCCGCCCAGATCGCTCGCGGCGATGTCGATGACGACCGAGCCCGGCCGCATCCCCTTGATCGCCGCGTCGGTGACCAGCAGCGGGGGCCGGCGCCCCGGCACCCTGGCGGTGGTGATGACGACGTCCTGCCTCGTGATGTGGTCGGCAAGCTCGTTTTGCTGTTCGTGCTGCTCGGACTCGGTCAGCGCTCTGGCGTAGCCGCCCTCGCCCGAGCCCGACGCGACCGCGCCCAGTTCGAGGAAGGTGGCGCCGAGCGAGGCGACCTCGGCACGGGCCTCCGGCCGGATGTCGTAACCGGAGACGACCGCGCCCAGCCGGCGCGCGGTGCCGATCGCCTGCAATCCGGCCACGCCGGTCCCGAGCACCAGCACCCGGGCCGGTGGAACGGTCCCGGCCGCCGTCACGAGCAGCGGGAAGAACCCCTCGTAGGTGTGCGCGGCCAGCACCGCCGCCGCGTATCCCGCGACGTTGTCCTGTGAGGTCAGCGCGTCCATCGACTGCGCCGCGCTCAACGTCCGTGGCAGCCCGGCGAGATCGACCGCCGTCACGCCCTTGGCGGCCAGTTCCGCGGTGAGATCGGGGTTGCCCGCCGCGTACAGCATGCCGATGACCGTCTGGCCGCTTCGCAGGCTCGACACCGGGGGCGTCCCCACGGCGAGCACGACGTCGGACCGCGCGGTCAGCTCGCCGGCCGCCACGACCTCCGCGCCCTCGTCGGAGTACACGCGGTCCGGGAACCGCGCGGCGGCCCCGGCGGCGGTCTCGATCAACACCGAAAAGGCCGCGTCCGCGTCCGGCAGCCGGCGCGCGGCGTCAGGGGTCAACGCCACCCGCCGCTCGCCCGGCGCCGTCTCCTTGACGACCCCAACTTTGAGCGTGGCCATATGACTCTCCTCGTCGCTTTTCCGACGTCTCCGCTCGGCCGCACCCTACCCCGCGGCGTCGACTACGCCGCTCGCGGGCGGTTCGCACGGTCCCAGGCTGGTGCCCGCCGCGCCACCCGGCGCAGGTGCGAAAGGTCCCTGCCGCGGGCCATGCTGCCCCCTCCGCACGTGACATTCGTCCCTGCCGCGGCCCCTCACGAGCCCATTAGACAGAGAGTTGGAAGCGGCAGGCGAGGGAGACCGCACGATGTTTCAAGTTCGCATTCACGGCCGAGGCGGCCAAGGGGTTGTCACCGCGGCCGAGATGCTCTCGGTGGCCGCGTTCCTCGAGGGCCACCACGCTCAGGCGTTCCCCACCTTCGGCTCGGAGCGCACCGGCGCGCCGGTCGTGGCGTTCTGCCGGATCAACGATCGGCCGATCAGGGTGCGCGAGCCGATCACCGAGCCGGACGCGCTGATCGTTCAGGACGCCACCTTGCTGCATCAGGTCGCCGTGTTCAGCGGGCTGCGGCCGAACGGGTACGTGCTGATCAACTCCACGCGGGACGCCGACCGGCTGGGCCTGGCGGAATTCGCCGCCGAGCTGGGTCACGCCCGGCTGGTGACCGTCCCGGCGACCGAACTGGCGCTGCGCCACCTCGGCCGGCCGGTCCCGAACGCGGCCCTGCTCGGCGGGTTCTGCGCGCTGACCGGAAAGGTCTCGCTCGAGTCCGTCCAGGCCGCGATCCGCCAGAAGTTCTCCAGCGCGATCGCCGCGGGCAACATCGCCGCCGCCACCAGGGTCTTCGACGAAGTACGGCTGACGATGAGGGAGATGGCGGATGCTCAGGCAGATTGAGGGCTCGCAGGCGGTCGCCGAGACCGTGGCGCTGTGCCGGCCGGAGGTGATCTGCGCGTACCCGATCTCGCCGCAGACCCACATCGTCGAGGGTCTCAGCCGGCTCGTGAAGACCGGTGAGCTCGCGCCGTGCGAGTTCGTGAACGTGGAGTCGGAGTTCGCGGCGATGTCCGTGGGCATCGGATCGTCGGCGGCCGGCGCGCGCACCTACACCGCGACGGCGAGCCAGGGCCTGCTGTACATGGTCGAGGCGCTCTACAACGCCTCCGGGCTCGGGCTGCCGATCGTGATGACCGTGGCGAACCGGGCGATCGGCGCCCCCATCAACATCTGGAACGACCACAGCGACTCGATGTCGCAGCGCGACTCGGGCTGGATCCAGCTGTACGCCGAGACCAACCAAGAGGCCGCCGACCTGCACATCCAGGCATTCAAGATCGCCGAGGAGCTGTCGCTGCCGGTGATGGTGTGCATGGACGGCTTCATCCTCACGCACGCCTACGAACGGTTGGACCTGCCGACGCAGGAGCAGGTCGACGCCTTCTTGCCCCCGTACGAGCCCCGGCAGGTGCTCGACCCGGACGACCCCGTCTCGATCGGCGCGATGGTCGGGCCGGAGGCGTTCACGGAGGTGCGCTACCTCGCGCACGCCAAGCAGATGCAGGCGCTGGAGCTGATCCCGGCGGTCGCGGACGACTTCGCGGTGGCCTTCGGGCGGCGCTCCGGCGGGCTGGTCGACGCCTACCGCACCGACGACGCCGAGACGATCGTCGTGGCGCTCGGGTCCGTGCTCGGCACCATCAAGGACGTCGTCGACGAGCAGCGCGCCGACGGCGTGCGCATCGGCTGCCTGGGGATCACGTCGTTCCGGCCGTTCCCGCTCGACCAGGTGCGCAAGGCGCTCGGCTCGGCCACGCGCGTCGTGGTGCTGGAGAAGGCGCTGGCGGTCGGCATCGGCGGGATCGTCTCGGCGAACGTGCGGATGGCGCTGTCGGGCATCCACCTGCACGGCTACACGGTCATCGCCGGGCTCGGCGGCCGGGCCATCACCAAGACCTCGCTGCACCGGCTGTTCGCCGACGCCGCCCGCGACGACCTCGACCAACTGACCTTCCTCGACCTCGACCGCGACCTGATCGACCGGGAGCTGCGGCGCGGCCGCGAGACCCGCAGGACGGGCCCGAGCGCCGAGAACATGTTGCGCGATATCGGCGTCACCCGCGGGGTGGCCGCCGGGGGAGCCGGGTGAGATCCGTGCCAGTACAGCCGATCAAGTTCTACCAGACCGGCAGCTTCGCGGTCGGCAACCGGCTGCTCGACCCCGAGCAGCGGTCCGTCCAGGCGAGCATGACGCGGACCAACTCCCTGAACAGCGGGCACCGTGCGTGTCAGGGCTGCGGGGAGGCGCTCGGCGCCCGGTACGCCCTGGACGCCGCGATGCGCGCGACCGGCCGGCAGATGATCGCGGTGAACGCGACGGGCTGCCTCGAGGTGTTCTCCACGCCGTACCCGGAGACGTCCTGGCAGGTGCCGTGGATCCACTCGCTCTTCGGCAACGCGCCGGCGGTCGCGACGGGCGTGGCCGCGGCGTTGAAGGCCAAGGGCCGCGGCGACGTGCGCGTGGTCGGCCAGGGCGGCGACGGCGGCACGGTCGACATCGGCTTCGCGTGCCTGTCCGGCATGTTCGAACGCGACGACGACGTCCTTTTCATCTGCTACGACAACGAGGCGTACATGAACACCGGCGTGCAGCGCTCCGGCGCGACGCCGCCGGCCGCCCGCACCATGACGACCCAGGCCGTCGGCCCGGATCCGGGGAACGTGTTCGGGCAGGGCAAGAACGTGCCGCTGATCGCGATGGCGCACGAGATCCCGTACGTCGCGACCGCCACGGTCGCCGAGCTGCGCGACCTGGAGTACAAGGTGCGGCGGGCGATGGAGTTCCGCGGCGCCCGCTACATCCACATTCTCGTGCCATGCCCGCTGGGCTGGGGCAGCGCCGCGCGCGACACGATCAAGGTGGCCAGGCTGGCCAAGGAGTCGGGTGTGTTCCCCGTCTTCGAGGCCGAACGCGGCGAGATCACGGGAGTTTCGAAGATCCGCCGCCAGGTGCCGGTCGAGGACTACCTGCGGCCGCAAAAGCGCTACGCCCACCTGTTCGGCGCCGCGCCCCGCACGGACGTCATCGCACGGATCCAGGCCATGGCCGACCGCAACATCCGCAGGTTCGGACTGCTCGACGAGATGGATTGATACTGATGGAGAAGCCGTTCGCGATCACGCTCGACGTCGGATCGAGCCTGGCCAACAAGACCGGCTCGTGGCGCACCGAGCGGCCCGTCTACGTCGACCGGCTCCCGCCGTGCAACAACGCCTGCCCGGCCGGCGAGAACATCCAGCAGTGGCTCTACCGTGCCGAGGACGGGTCGTATGAGGCCGCGTGGCGTCAGCTGATGGCCGACAACCCGCTGCCGGCCGTGATGGGCCGGGTCTGCTACCACCCGTGCGAGACCGCCTGCAACCGCGGGCAGCTCGACGAGGCCGTCGGCATCAACTCGGTCGAACGGTTCCTCGGCGACGAGGCCATCAAACGGGGCTGGACGATGCCGGTCGAGGCCGAGCCGTCCGGCAAGCGGGTGCTCATCGTCGGCGCCGGCCCGGCCGGCCTGTCCGCCGCCTACCACCTCACCCGGCTGGGCCACGCGGTGACGATCGCGGACGCCGGCAACGCGCCAGGCGGGATGATGCGTTTCGGCATCCCCCGCTACCGGTTGCCGCGCGAGGTGCTCGACGCCGAGATCCAGCGGATCGTCGACATGGGCGTGAAGCTCGAGCTCGGCCGCACGATCACCGATCTGCCCGGCGCGATGAAGGACGGCTCGTACGACGCGGCCTTCCTCGCCGTCGGCGCGCACATCGGCAAGCGGGCCTACATCCCGGCCGGCGACTCGGCGCGCATCCTCGACGCCGTCTCCATGCTGCGCGGCATGGAGGACGCCGAGCCGCCCATGCTCGGCCGCCGGGTCGTCGTCTACGGGGGCGGCAACACCGCGATGGACGCCGCCCGCACCGCCCGCCGCCTCGGCGCCACCGACGCCGTCGTGGTCTACCGGCGCAACCGCGACCGCATGCCGGCACACGACTTCGAGGTGGACGAGGCGATCGAGGAGGGCGTGCGGATGAAGTGGCTGTCCACGATCGCGCACGCAGACGGCGGGAAGATCACCATCGAGAAGATGCGTCTCGACGAGACCGGCTTCCCGCGACCGACCGGCGAGTTCGAGGAGCTGAGCGCCGACTCGGTGGTGCTGGCCCTCGGCCAGGAGGCCGACCTGCGCCTGCTGGGCGGCGTCTCCGGCATCGAGACCGAAGGCGGCGTCGTCAAGGTGGCCGACAATCTGATGACCGGCCACCCCGGCATCTTCGCCGGCGGCGACATGGTGCCGTCGGAGCGCACCGTGACGGTCGCCGTCGGGCACGGCAAGAAGGCCGCCCGCCACATCGACGCCTGGCTGCGCGGCACCACCTACCGGCCGGCGCCGCCGCACTCGCTCGCGTCGTTCGACCTGCTGAACGACTGGTACTACACCGACGCGCCGGCCACCGTCCGGCCCCGCCTCGATCTGGCCCGCCGCACCTCGACCTTCGACGAGGTGGAGGGCGGCCTGGACGAGTCGACGGCATTGTTCGAGGCCCGGCGCTGCCTGTCGTGCGGCAACTGCTTCGAGTGCGACAACTGCTTCGGCGTCTGCCCCGACAACGCGGTGATCAAGCTCGGGCCCGGGCAGCGCTTCGAGATCGACTACGACTACTGCAAGGGCTGCGGCCTGTGCGTCGCCGAATGCCCCTGCGGCGCCATCGAGATGGTCCCCGAGGAGACCTGACCCCCGGCCGCCGGCGCCTTACGGCCGTCGCACCGGCACGACTTCGAGCAAATCGTCGAGCCCCGCGAAATCGCCAGGATTCGTGGTGAAGAGCGGGAGCCCGTTCGTGATCGCGATGGAAGCGATCATCAGGTCGGCGACGCGGCGGCGAGGCTTGCGTCCGGCCGCTATGACGGCCGCCGACACCAGACCGAACACCCGCGCGGCCTCGGCGTCGAACGGCAGCGGGTCGAACGTCGCCTCGGCATGCTGCAGAACGCTCATCCGCCGCGCCCGCTCCGCGGGATCGTCGGCATGGTGGGGTCCCGCCGACAGCTCGGCGAGCGTGATCGAACTGATCACCATTTCCGCCGGCAGTTGTCCGGCGTGCAGCGCGGCCAAGTGAACCACGACGTTGGTGTCGATGAGGCCCCGCGAAACCTCACCAGTCACGATCGAACGGATCCTGATCGGCGATGTCGTCGATGTCGGCACGGAATCTGTCCGCGTCGAGAACCGGAGCCGTGGCGAAGGCCGCCATGACCTCCGTCCGAGGGACGAACGTGCGCCGCCGCAGGGGAATCAACCGCCCAATGGGAGTGCCGTTGCGAGTGATGGTGAACGACTCGCCGCGTTCGACGGCGCGCATGATCGCGCCGGAGTCGTTGCGAAGCTCTCGCTGAGTGATCTCGTGGAAGGATCGCTCTGGCATGACGCCACCTTATCGCAATGTGCTACGAAGTGCTACACGCGAAGTATCTTGATGCTCAAGTGTCTGGAGGGAACATGGCTGAAGCGGAGCCGCAGCCGCCCCGAGTGATGCGCGTGCCGCTTCCGCTGCTGGGCCGCGGCGCCGCCGCCGAGGTCGCGGTGACAAACGTCGGCATCGACGCCGCTCTCGAAGAGGACGACATCGAAGGGAGCCGGGCGGGGGTCACGAGGGGGAGGAGCGGCGGGGCGGGTGCCAGAGCCGGCGCCGACGCTGGGGCAGATCCGTCAGCGCCTCGTCGAGCGAGGTGAACGAGGGGGGCGGGACGACGACCAGCGTCGCCCGCGTGTAGCGCGCGCAGTAGCCGTGCACCGAGCCGGTCAGCAGCCGCGAGAGCAGGCCGCGCCCGCTGCGGCCGATGACCAGCAGATCACCGTCGTGCGTGAGCCGGGTCAGGGTCTCGCCCGGATACCCGTACGGGCACTTGGTGGCGACCTGGAGGCCCGGCGGGATGGTCATGTCGGCGAGCAGCCGGCACAGCTCGACGGCGCATTCGCGCTGCAGCGTGGCCACGTCCGCCGGCAGCGGGATGCCCGGCGCCCGGATGCCGGCGCCCGCCGGCGCGATCGCGTGCACGACCAGCAGCGGCAGGTCGCGCAGCCGCGCCTCGCCGACGGCCCAGGCCAGCGCCCAGCGCGCGGCCGGGGAGTCGTCCACTCCGACGACGACGCGCGGAGTGTGGGTCCAAGCCTGCTGTGTCATGGGTCCTCCCCCGTCGGCCGGGGCGCGGCCCCGGGGACGGTCCTCGCCCCCGGGTTCGCGGGCCGGCAGGTCACTCTCCCGCGGTCACCTGAATCCGGTGGACCTCGCGCTTGGTCTCGGGCAGCGGCACGGTGATCTCGAGGATCCCGTGGTTGTAGTCGGCCTTGACGTCGGCCGCCTCGACCCCTTCGGGCAGCGTCAGGGACCGGGTGAACGAGCCGTAGCGGAACTCCGAGCGGTGCGCCTCCTGCTGCTCCACGTGGCGCTCCGCGTGGATCCTGAGGAGATTCCCCGTGACCGTGATCTCGACGTCCTTCTCCGGGTCGATGCCGGGTAGCTCGGCGCGGACGATATATGCGTTGTCGGTGACGTAATCCTCGACCCGGATGGTCTGGTCGGCGGCGGGACGCAGCGCCGCGAACGGCGACTCCAGCCAGTCGAGCAGGTCGGGCAGCAGTCCTCTCTCGCGGCGTTGGGGTGCGCTCATGGTGATCTCCCTGATGGATTTCTCCTGTCACCCTCAGTGCACGCCGTGGGCGCCCCGAGATGCAGAGCCATCCTGCTCCCCGCCTTGGGACCTTGGTCCCTCATACCCTGCGTAACCGCGCAAGCGTGCCGGTGGTCGGTCGCCCCTGCGGGCGGAGGTCCCCAGGCACGAGGACCTTTGCCGCTGACGGCGCTTGCCCGCGGCGGCGCACGCTTCGAGTGTGAGCGAACCGCCGAGTGGACGAGGGGAGGCATCGGCCATGCACGTGACAATGCCCCTGCAGAGGGCCGTGGCGCGATCCGGCGTCCCCGGCGACTGTCCGGACACGGTGCTGCCGCGGGCGCACAGTGTGCTGGCCGCGGTCGGGCGCCCGGGCGAAGAGGCCTACTACCTCGGCGCCATCTTGGACGCGTTCCGCTCCGGCGGCACGAAGGTGAGCGCGCTGGTCTTGACGCGCGGCGATGCCGATCCGCCCCCCGGCGGCGGGGCGAAACCGGCGTCCTCGCCCCAGGCCTTCGAGTTCGAGATGGCCTCGTTCGTGCTGCGGGTCACCCATCGACTGATGATCGACACGCCGGATGGCGGGCTCGGTGAGGCTCCGGCCGACGCGCGGGTGCGGGCGGTGCTCGACATGATCGGGCAGTGCTCCGCCGATCTGCTCCTCACCGCGGACGTCGGCGCCGTCGACTCGCCGGTGGTCGACGCGGTCTGTGCGGCAGGCCGAACGGCCGGCGTGCCCGTACTGGCCTGGACCCTGCCCGCCGACATGGCGGAAAAGGTGCTGGCCGCGGGCGGGCGCGGCGTGCCAGACCGGCCGGTGGACGAAGCGGACTTCGCGATCCGGGTCGCGCGGAAGGTACAGCGGCGGGCGATGCGGGCGCACCGCAGCCAGATGGAGATGGAACACGCCCAGATCGCCCGCCTCGACGTACAAGGTGACCGAGAGTGGTTGCATTGGCTGGTGCTTCCCGATCGGCGCGCACACACCCAGGGGAGATGATCGGGATGCTGGTCCGAGAGGTGATGACCACGCCGGTGGTGACCGTGGCGTCCACGGCCACGGTCAAGCAGGCCATCAGGCTGCTCTACGAGCGCGACATCACGGCCGTCCCCGTCGTGAACGGGGGTGGCCGCGTGGTCGGCATCGTCAGCGAGATGGATCTGCTGCGGAACGAGTTCGAGGCCGACCCGCGGGCGTTCGCCCGGCCGGTGTCGCCTCCGGACACCATGCCCCCGCGGCGGGTCGACGAGCTCATGACCCGCCAGGTCATGACCGTGCGGGAGACGACCGATGTCGCCGAACTCGCCGAGCTGATGATGACCACAGGCGTCAAGAGCGTCCCCGTCATGCGTGAGAGCCGGCTGGTCGGCATCGTCAGCAGGCGCGACCTCATGGGCGTGCTGGCGCGAAGCGACGAGCGAATCCGCGACGACGTGGTGGCGGCACTGGACGAGTACGAAGCGGGCGGCCCGAACTGGGACGTGGCCGTACGAGACGGCGTCGTCGAGCTGAGCGGCCGGGCCGACGTCGCCACCGAACACATCGCCGACATCCTCACCAGGACCGTTCCCGGGGTCGTCCGTGTCGTCCATGTCGCCTGACCGCCGCGGGCGCAAGGGACTTTGGTCCTCGGCGGCGGGGGCATGCGGCTCTGTCGACGGCGCGCGGTGAATGCCGATGCTTGACGGCATGCCCGAGGTGCGCGGAATCGAGGTCCGCGGGACGGTTCAGGGGGTGGGGTTCCGGCCGTTCGTCTATCGCCTGGCCACCGTCCTCGGTGTGCGCGGATCCGTGCGGAACGTCGGCGGTCTGGTGGCGATCACCGCGGCCGGCCCGGGCGAGGTGCTCGACGAGTTTGCCGCCCGGCTGGTCAGCGAGGCCCCTCCGCGTGCCGCCGTCACCGGCGTGACGGTGACCGAGGTGGCCGCCGCGCCCGCCGACGCGGGTTTCACGGTGCTGCCGAGCGGCGACCGCGCCACCGTCAGCCGCGACCTGCCGCCCGACCTGGCCACGTGCGACGAATGCCTCCGGGAGTTGTTCGATCCGGGTGACCGCCGATACCGCTATCCGTTCGTCAACTGCGTCAATTGCGGCCCGCGCACGACCATCATCGAGGCGCTGCCGTACGACCGGGAGCGGACGACCATGCGGTCGTTCGCGATGTGCGCGGAGTGCGCCGCCGAGTACAACGATCCCGCCGACCGGCGCTTCCACGCCGAGCCGACCGCGTGCCCGGCCTGCGGCCCGCGGCTGCGCTGGACCTCCGCCGCTGGGGCGGCGGCCGAGCGCGACGCGGCGCTGCCGGCCGCCGTCACGGCGATCCGCGCGGGCGGCATCGTCGCGGTCAAGGGCATCGGCGGCTACCAGCTGATCTGCGCCGCCGGCGACGCCGACGCGGTGGCGCGGCTGCGCGTCGCCAAGGGCCGCGAGGGCAAACCGCTCGCCGTCATGGTGCGCGACCTGGCGGCCGCGGGCGCGCTCGCCCACGTCACGGTGACGGACGCCGCGCTGCTGACCTCGCCCGCGCGCCCGATAACCCTGCTGCCGCGACGGGCGGCCGGCGACGCGGCGCTGGCGCCCGAGGTGTGCGCCGGGGTTCCCGACGTGGGCGTCTTCCTGCCCTACTCGCCGCTGCACCACCTGCTGCTGGCCGAGCTCGACCGTCCGCTCGTCGTGACGAGCGGCAACCGCGCCGACGGCCCCATCGTCATCGACGACGAGGCGGCCGTCCGGGTGCTCGGGCCGCTGGCCGACGGGCTCCTCGGCCACGACCGGCGGATCCTCGCGCGCTACGACGACTCGGTGGTGCGGACGGCCGGGCCGCGTCCGCTGACCATCCGGCGCGCCCGCGGCTACGCCCCGGAGCCGCTGCCGCTGCCGGCGTCCGCACCCGCTCCGGTGCTGGCCGTCGGCGCCCAGCTCAAGCACACCTTCGCCCTCGCCGTCGGCGAGCGGGCGGTGCTCGGCCCGCATACCGGCGATCTGGAGGACGCCGGCACGCTCGACGCCTTCGAGCGGTCGCTGGCGCTGCTGCGGCGGATCCAGGACGTCGATCCGGAGTACGTCGCGCACGATCTCCACCCGGAGTACCTGTCGACGAAGTACGCCACGACGTGGCCGGCTGCGGCCCGGCTGGCCGTCCAGCACCATCACGCGCACGTGGCGGCGACGGCGGCGGAGCACGGTGTCGCCGCGCCGTTCCTCGGCGTGGCCTTCGACGGGCTCGGCCTGGGCGACGACGGCACCTTCTGGGGCGGCGAGGTGCTGCTGGCCACCTATACCGGATATAGGCGGCTTGGCCGGTTCGCCCGGGCGCCGCTGCCGGGAGGCGCCGCGGCCGTCCGCCGCCCGGCCCGGATGGCTCTTGGCTACCTGTTCGGCGCCGAGCCGCTCGGGCCGCACGGCCCCGACGAGCGGCTGGCCGCCGGCCTGCTGGAGCGGCTGCCGTCTCGCGAGGTCGAGGTCATCCGGCGCATGGTCGAAAGAGGCCTCAACGCCCCCTTGGCGTCGAGCGCGGGGCGGTTGTTCGACGCCATGGCCGCGCTGCTCGGCCTGCGCGACACGAACCGCTATGAGGGAGACGCGGCGATCGCCCTGGAGGCGGCGGCGGCGGGCTTCGCGGCCGCCGAGCCGTTGGCGTGGCGGCTGGTCCGCCGCGACGGCCTGTGGGTGTACGACTCGGCGGCGACGCTCCGGGAGGCGCTCGAGGCGCTGGCCGGCGGCGTGCCGTCCGGCCGGATCGCGGCGGCCTTCCACGAGACGGTCGCCCGCGTCACCGTCGCGCTGTGCGAGCGGGCCGCCGCCGACGCCGGGGTGGCGACCGTGTGCCTGTCCGGCGGGGTTTTCCAGAATCGCCGGCTGGCGACGGCGGTGCCCGCCGCGCTCACGAGGGCCGGCTTCGACGTCTACGTGGGGGAGCGGGTCCCGATGAACGACGGCGGCATCAGCTATGGCCAGGCGGCGGTGGCCGCCGCCCGGCTGGCGGGGCGGTGATCGGCGTGTGCCTCGGCATTCCAGGACGGGTCGTCGAGCTGACCGACGAGGGCCTGCGGATGGGCGTCGTCGACTTCGGCGGAATCCGCCGGGAGGTCTGCCTCGCCTACGAGCCCGACGCGGTGGTGGGCGACTACGTCATCGTCCACGTCGGCTTCGCGATCAGCCGTGTCGACGAGGAGGAGGCCGCCCGTACCCTCGAAGTGATCCGCGCCATCCCCGACGCCCTGGAGACCGAGCTGGGCGCGACCGGGCCGATCGAGGACGAACCGCGCGAGACAGAACCGCGCGAGGCGGCCGGCCGATGAAGTATCTGGACGAGTATCGAGATCCGGTACTGGCCCGGCGGTTGCTCGCCGACATCCACGCCACCGCCGGCCACAAGTGGACGATCATGGAGGTGTGCGGCGGCCAGACGCACACCATCGTGCGGCAGGGCATCGACGAGCTGCTGCCGGCCGGCGTCCGCATGATCCACGGCCCCGGCTGCCCGGTCTGCGTCACTCCGCTGGAGATGATCGACAAGGCGCTCGCCATCGCCGCCCGGCCCGATGTGATCTTCACCAGCTTCGGCGACATGCTGCGGGTGCCTGGCAGCGCGACCGATCTGGTCTCGCTCAAGGCCAGGGGCGCCGACGTACGGGTCGTCTACACGCCGCTCGACGCCGTGCGGATCGCGGCCGCCCACCCCGACCGGCAGGTGGTGTTCTTCGCGGTCGGCTTCGAGACCACGGCCCCGGCGAACGCGATGGCCGTGCTGCGCGCCGCCGCGCTCGGCCTGTCCAACTTCAGCATGCTGGTCAGCCACGTGCTGGTGCCGCCGGCGATGACGGCGATCCTCGACTCCGCCGACAACGAGGTTCAGGCGTTTCTCGCGGCCGGCCACGTGTGCGCCGTCATGGGCTGGACCGAGTACGAGCCCATCGCCGCGCGCTATCGGGTGCCGATCGTGGTCACCGGGTTCGAGCCGCTCGACCTGCTGGAAGGCATCTTGATGGCCGTACGCCAGCTCGAGGACGGGCGCCACGAGGTGGAGAACCAATACGCCCGCGCGGTCCGCCGCGACGGCAACACCGCCGCGCGCGACGCGATGCGCGCCGTGTTCCAGGTCTCCACGCGGCTGTGGCGCGGCATCGGCCCGATCCCGGCCAGCGGCCTCACGCTGACGCCGGACTTCGCCCGCTTCGACGCGGAACGGCGGTACGGGGTGGCCGCCGTCACCGCGGACGAGAACCCGGCCTGCATCGCCGGGCAGATCCTGCAAGGTACGAAGATCCCCACCGACTGCACGGCGTACGGCACGCTGTGCACCCCGCGTCACCCGCTCGGCGCTCCCATGGTGTCGGCCGAGGGCACCTGCGCGGCCTTCCACAACGCCGGACGGAGCTGAAGATGGATCCCCTCACCGCGACCTGCCCCATGCCACAGACCGAGACCGAGCGCGTGCTGCTGGGGCACGGCTCGGGCGGGCGGCTCATGGCCGAACTGCTCGCCGGCGTCATCGAGCCCGAGCTGGGGCTCACCGGCCCGGCGGAGGACGCGGCGGTCGTGGACTTGGGCGTCGCGGGCGGGCACGACGAGGTGATCGTGAGCACCGACGCGTTCGTGGTCACCCCGCGCGTCTTCCCCGGCGGCGACATCGGGGAGCTGGCCGTCAACGGGACCGTGAACGACCTGGCGATGCGGGGCGCCCGCCCGGTCGGGATCTGCCTGTCCTACATCGTCGAGGAAGGCCTCGGGATCGAGGAGCTCCGTACGGTCACCGCCTCGGTGGCGCGCGCGGCGCGATCGGCCGGGGTCCGGGTCGTGTCCGGAGACACCAAGGTGGTCGGCCGGGGCGCCGCCGACGGGCTGTACGTCACGACGACCGGCTTCGGCCTTGGGCTGCCGGGGGCCCGCATCTCCGCCGCGAACGCCCAGCCGGAGGATGTGGTGTTGATCTCCGGGCCGATCGGGCTGCACGGCACGGCCATCCTCAGCGTCCGGGAGAACCTCGGCTTCGAGGCCGAGATCGCGTCCGACACCCGCCCGCTGCACGACCTCGTGGCCGCGATGGTCGACGCCGGCGGCGTCAGCGTGCACGCGTTGCGCGACCCCACGCGGGGCGGGCTCGCCAGCGCGTTGAACGAGCTGGCCGAGACCTCCGCGGTCGGCGTGGAGCTGGACGAGTCCGCGATCCCGGTGCCCGGCACCGTGGCGGCGGCCTGCGATCTACTCGGGCTCGACCCGCTGCACGTGGCCAACGAGGGCTGCCTGGTGGCGTTCGTGTCGCCGGAGGCCGCGCTCGACGTGCTGGTCGCGATGCGCGCCCACCCCGCCGGCCACCAGGCCCGGCCGATCGGCAGAGCGGTCGCGGCCCACCCCGGCCGGGTGCGCATGTACACGACGGTCGGCGCGACCAGGGTCGTCGACATGCTGGTCGGCGAACAGCTGCCGCGGATCTGCTGACGCCGCTCGCGGCGAGTCGAGGAGATCCGCGCGCATGGTCCCGCCCGGATGGGACCTTCGCCGGTGGTACGCGGGATGACCGGCGACAGAGGATCAAGGTGTGGCGAAGGGAGACGTGGCAATGGGCAAGCCGCCGCGCGCCGCGGGCGGCCCGGACGGTCGCGCGGACGGTCGCGCAGCCGGACGCGTGGTGTTCGCGGCCGAGGCCATCGACGAGCTGATCCAGGCGCTGCGGCGAGCGGGCTACCAGGTGGCCGGCCCCACCGTGCGCGACCAGGCGATCGTCCTCGCGGAGATCACGTCCGCGGCCGAGCTGCCGTGGGGCTGGGGCGTGACCCTCGACGCGGGGAGCTACCGGCTGCGCCGGCGCGCCGACCGCGCCGCGTTCGCGCATTCCGCGGGGCCGCAGTCGTGGAAGCCGTTCCTGCATCCCGCCAGGGTCCGGCTGTGGTCGACCGGCCGTGCCGGGGAGGTGGCGCCGAACGCCGAGGAACCGCCGCGGTACGCCTTCCTGGGGGTGCGGCCGTGCGACCTGCGGGCGATCGAGATCCAGGACCGCGTGCTGATGGGCGGGCGGCAAGCGGACACGATCTACGCGAGCCGCCGCTCCCGCACCTTCGTGGTCGTGGTCAACTGCGTCGAGCCGGGCGAGACCTGCTTTTGCGTGTCCATGGGCACCGGCCCCGGAGCCGACAAGGGCTACGACATCGCGCTCACCGAGCTGCTCGGCGACGAGTCCGGCGACGAGTCCCGTACCGACGGCGAGGGGGCGGGCCATCGGTTCGTGGCCGAGGCCGGCTCGCCCGCCGGCGCCGACATCCTCGCCCAGGTCACCCACCAGCCGGCGGACGAGTCCGCGGTACGCGCCGCCCGCGACAACGTGGCCGCGGCGGCCGGCCGGATGGGCCGCACCATGCCCGCCGCCGACGGCCTGCACGAGCTGATGGCGACGACCAGGGACTCGCCGCACTGGGACGAGGTCGCCCAGCGCTGCCTGACCTGCGGCAACTGCACCATGGTCTGCCCCACCTGTTTTTGCACCACCGTCGAGGACGTCACCGATCTGACGGGCGAGCACGCCGAGCGCTGGCGCGTCGAGTCGTCCTGCTACGACATCGACTTCTCCTACCTGCACGGCGGGAGCATCCGCACCTCGGGCAAGAGCCGCTACCGCCAATGGCTGACGCACAAGCTCGGCACCTGGCACGACCAGTTCGGATCCTCGGGATGCGTCGGCTGCGGCCGCTGCATCGTTTGGTGTCCGGTCGGCATCGACCTCACCGAAGAGGTCGCCGCCCTACGGGAGGAAATATGAGCGAGCCGCTGCTCGAACATCCCTTCGTCGCCGGGCTGCCGCATGCGGCCGAGCTGGCCGGCCGGGCCAGGCGTACCGAGTTCCCGCCGGGGGCCAGGCTGTTCGAGGAGGGCGACGAGGCCGACCGCTTCTGGCTGATCCAGACCGGAAAGGTGGCTCTCGACCTGCACGTCCCTGGACGCGAGGACGTGGTGATCGAGACGCTGGGGGACGGCGAGGTCCTGGGGTGGTCGTGGCTGTTCCCGCCGTACCGGTGGCACTTCGGGGCCAGGGCGGTCGCCGACACGCACGCGGTCGAGTTCGACGGCCAAGCGGTGCGCGCGGTCTGCGACGCCGATCCCACGCTCGGGTACGCGCTGACGCGGCGTTTCCTCGGGGTCATGCTGGACCGGCTGCAATCCACCCGGATCCGCCTGCTCGACCTGTACGCGGCGGACCAGATCGGCGGGATTCCGTCGTGACCGGACCGTCGCTCGCGGCGCCCGCGCCGCGCCCCACCATGACGCCCGCCGAGATGCCGCCGACCATGGTGCCCACGCCCTACCGCGTCGTCGATCGCCGGGAGGAGACCTACGACACCGTCACGCTGACGCTGGAGCCGGTCGCCGCGCCGATCCCCGCGTACCGGCCAGGGCAGTTCACGATGCTGTACGCCTTCGGGGTCGGCGAGGTGCCGATCTCGATCAGCGGCGGCGACGGCGGCACGCTGGTGCAGACGCTGCGCGCGGTCGGCGCCGTGACGCGGGCGCTGTGCGCCGCGGAGCCGGGCGCGACGATCGGCGTGCGGGGTCCGTTCGGCACCGAGTGGGACGTGCCGAGCGCGGCCGGCCGGGACGTGATCATCGTCGCCGGCGGGATCGGGCTCGCGCCGCTGCGGCCCGTGGTGCTGGCCGCGCTGGCCGACCGGTCGCGCTTCCGCCGCGTCGGCGTGCTCATCGGCGCGCGCACCCCGCGCGATCTGCTGTTCACCGACCAGTTCGCCGGCTGGCGGGCCCGCGGCGCCGAGGTCGCGGTCACCGTGGACCAGGCCGATACGGAGTGGCTGGGCGACGTGGGCCTGGTGACCGCGCTCGTCGATCACGCCGAGTTCGATCCCGGCGGCGCCGCGGCCTTCGTCTGCGGCCCCGAGGTGATGATGCGTTTCACGGCGCGCTCGCTGCGGCGCCGCGGCGTGGCGGCCGACCGGATCAGGGTCTCGCTGGAGCGGAACATGAAGTGCGGCGTGGGGCTGTGCGGACACTGTCAGCTCGGCCCGCTGCTGCTGTGCCGCGACGGCCCCGTCCGGAGCTACGCGGACATCGCCGACCTGATCGTCGTCAAGGAGCTGTGATGACCCGCCCGACGCTCGCCGTATGGAAGTTCGCCTCGTGCGACGGGTGCCAGCTGACCCTCCTCGACTGCGAGGACGAGCTGCTGGCGCTCGCCGGCGAGGTCGAGATCGCGCACTTCCTCGAGGCATCGAGCGCGGTCGCCGACGGCCCGTACGACCTGTCGCTGGTCGAGGGGTCGATCACCACGGCCGAGGACGCCGAGCGCATCCGGCACGTGCGGGAGATGTCGCGCACGCTGGTCACCATCGGGGCGTGCGCGACCGCGGGCGGCATCCAGGCGCTGCGCAACTTCGGCGATGTCGCGGAGTTCGCCTCGGTGGTCTACGCCCGGCCCGAGTACATCAGCACGCTCGCCACCTCGACGGCGATCGCGGCGCACGTGCCCGTCGACTTCGAACTGCGCGGCTGCCCGATCGACAAGCGCCAGCTCCTGGAGGTGCTGACCGCGTTCCTGCACGGCCGCAGGCCGAACACCCCGGCGCGCAGCGTCTGCCACGAGTGCAAGGCACGCGGGACGGTGTGCGTGATGGTCGCGCACGGCACCCCGTGCCTGGGCCCGGTGACCCACGCGGGCTGCGGCGCGATCTGCCCGGCCTACGGGCGCGGCTGCTACGGCTGCTTCGGGCCGATGGAGTCGCCCAACGCCCGGTCGCTGACGGGATGGCTGCGCGACCGCGGCGTGCCGGACGGCGAGCTGGACCGTGTGTTCAAGACCTTCAACGTGGTGGCCTTCACCGGGTCCGCGAAGGAGAACGATGACGCATCGTAACGACCGCACGCTATCGGTGGGCGCCCTCGCCCGGGTCGAGGGCGAAGGCGCGATGTACGTGAAGGTCACGGGCCGCGACGTCGAGGAGGTGCGCCTCGACATCTACGAGCCGCCCCGCTTCTTCGAGGCGATGCTGCGCGGCCGCGCGTACACCGAGCCGCCCGACATCACCGCGCGCATCTGCGGAATCTGCCCGGTCGCCTATCAGATGAGCGCGTGCGCCGCGATCGAGGACGCCTGCGGGGTGCGGGTGGAGGGACAGTTGGCGGCGCTGCGCCGGCTGCTGTATTGCGGCGAGTGGATCGAAAGCCACGCCCTGCACATCTATTTGCTGCACGCGCCCGACTTCCTCGGCTACCCGAGCGCCGTCGCGATGGCCCGCGACCATCGCGCGATCATGGAGCGCGGGCTGGCGCTCAAGAAGGCGGGCAACGCGATCGTCGAGCTGCTCGGCGGCCGCGCCATCCATCCGATCAACGTGCGGGTCGGCGGCTTCTACCGGGTGCCGGCGCGGGCCGAGCTGGCCCCGCTGGCCGCGACGCTGCGCGCCGCCCGCGACCAGGCGCTCGCGACGGTCGAGTGGGTGGCCGGGTTCGACTTTCCCGAGCTGACCCTCGAGCACGAGATGCTCGCGACGAGCGTGCCGGGCACCTACGCGATCGAGCGCGGCGACCTGCGCACCGGCGGCGGGCTCGGGTTCCCTGTCGCCGCCTTCGAGGACCACGTCGTCGAGGAGCAGGTGCCGCACTCCACCGCGCTGCACGCCCGGCTCGACGGCGCGCTCTACCTGACCGGGCCGCTCGCCCGCTACGAGCTGAACGGGCAGTGGCTCTCGCCGCCGGCCCGCGAGGCGGCCGCCGCGGCGGGTCTCGGCGAGCGCTGCCGCAACCCGTTCCGGAGCGTCGTCGTTCGCGCGGTCGAGGTGCTGTACACGGTCGACGAGGCGCTGCGGCTCATCTCCGCCTACGAGCCGCCGTCGCGGCCGTACGTCGAGGTGCCGCCGCGCGCCGGGACCGGCTACGGGGTGACGGAGGCGCCGCGCGGCACCCTCTTCCACCGCTACGACCTGGCCGCCGACGGCACGATCGAGGCGGCGGTCATCGTGCCGCCGACATCGCAGAACCAGGCGGCGATCGAGGCCGATCTGCGGGCCTTCGTCCAGGCCAGGATCGACCTGGACGACGAGTCGCTGACCGCGCGGTGCGAGCAGGCGATCCGCAACTACGACCCCTGCATCTCCTGCTCCACGCACTTCCTCGAGCTGACCGTGGACCGGCGATGACCACGCCGCGGGCGCGCGGGCCCGTGGTGATCATCGGGGTGGGCAACGAATACCGCCGGGACGACGGCGTGGGCCCGCGGGTGCTCGAACTGCTGGGCGATCCCCCCGGCGTGCGGCTGGCCGTGTGCGACGGCGAACCCGCCAGGCTCATCGGCCTGTGGGAGGACGCCGGGCTGGCCGTCGTCGTCGACGCCGTGCGCGGCGACCGGCCGGGCCGCATCCACGAGCTCGACCTGGACAGCGTGGGCGGGCACCACGGCAACCCGAGCAGCCACGCGCTCGGCCTCGAGGCCGCGGTCGAGCTGGCCGCCGCGCTGGAGCGGCTGCCCGGGCGGCTGGCGATCGTCGCCGTGGAGGCCGCCGACTTCCGTCTCGGCGCCGGGCTGAGCCCGCCCGTCGCCGCCGCGCTGCCCGCGCTCGCCGCCCGCGTCGCCCGGCTGGCGGGCGTCTCCCCAGGTTGACCGGGGTTCGGTGCGGCCGGGGGCCGAACGTCCCATCGCGGCCGTGCCGTTCGCCTCTCCTTGGGGTCAAGGCCGCCTGGTGTGCTGGAGGTACCGAGCCCACAAGGAGGACCGCATGGACGTCGGCCGGAACCGTCACGAAGCAGGTTCGGCCGGTGATCCGGTCGACGCCGCGCCCTCATCGTTCGCGCTGCTGACCGACGGCACCACGATCGAGATCCGCGAGGCCCGGCCGGCCGATCGCGAGGGCGTGCGCGAGCTGCACGCGTCCTTGTCCCCAGAGAGCCTGTACCTGCGGTTCTTCTCCATCAACCCGCGGGTCGCCGACCAGATCGCCGATCGCATCTGCCGGCCGTCCGATCCCGGCCACGCGGCGCTGCTGGCACTGCTGCACGGCGTCGTGATCGGGGTGGCGGGGTACGAACGGGCCGACGAGCAGCCGGAGACGGCCGAGATCGCCATGGCGGTCGCCGACCACATGCACCACCGCGGCGTCGGTACGCTGCTGCTCGAGCATCTCGGGGCGCTCGCCCACCACCGCGGCATTCAGGAGTTCCGCGCCGACACGCTGGCGGACAACCACGCCATGCTGCGGCTGCTCGCCGATGCCGGGCTCCCGGTGCGCCGCCGGCTCGTGCACGGCGTCATCGAATCGCACGTGCCGCTCACCGCCGACGAGCACTACCTGGAGACGGTCGCCGCCCGGGAGAGCAAGGCCGACATCGAGAGCCTGCGCCGCCTGCTGCGCCCCTCGGTGGTGGCGATCGTCGGCGCCGGCCGCGACCCCGGCTCCGTCGGCCACGCCATCTTGCACAACGCGGTCGGCTACGGCTTCACCGGGACGCTGTACGCGGTGAACCCGCACGCGGCGGAGATCGAGGGCGTGGCGTGCTACCCATCGGTGGCGGGGCTGCCCGAACCACCCGAGCTCGCGGTGGTCGCCGTTCCGGCGTCCTCCGTGCTCCAGGTCGCCGAGGACTGCGGGCGGCGCGGCACCGGCGCCCTCGTCGTGATCACCTCGGGACTGGACAAGGAGACGGGGGCGCGGCTGCTGACGATCTGCCGCGAGCACGGGATGCGGCTGGTCGGGCCGAACTGCTTCGGCGTGGCCAACACCGAGCCGGACGTCCACCTCGACGCCACGTTCTTCGCCCGGCACCCTGCGCCCGGCCGGGCCGGCGTCGTCGTCCAGTCCGGCGGCGTCGGCATCGCGGTCGCCGAACACCTGTCCCGGCTGGGGATCGGCGTGTCGTCGTTCGCCTCGGTCGGCGACAAGTACGACGTCAGCAGCAACGACATGCTCATGTGGTGGGCCGCCGACCAGACCACGCAGCTCGCCGTCTTGTACGTGGAGTCCTTCGGCAACCCGCGCAAGTTCGCCAGGACCGCCCGCCGGGTCGGCGCGACGATGCCGATCCTCACCGTGCCGGCCGGGCTGTCGGCGCCGGGCCAGCGCGCGGCCGGGTCGCACACCGCCGCGGCGGCGACGGCGGCGCTGGTGCAGGAGGCGTTGTTCGGCCAGGCCGGCATCATCACCGCGGGCGGCCTCGGCGAACTGCTCGATGTCGCCGCGCTCCTCGCGAACCAGCCCGTGCCCGCGGGACCGCGCGTGGCCGTCGTCTCCAACGCCGGCGGCGCGGGCGTGCTGGCCGCCGACGCGTGCGTCGACGCCGGGCTGACCGTGCCCGTCCTGAGCGACGCGGTGCGCTCGCGGCTGGCCGCGCTGCTGCCGCCGGGGGCGGCCACGGGGAACCCGGTGGACGTCACCGCGACGGCCCCGCCCATCCGGCTGCGCCGCACCATCGAGGCGCTGGCCGCCGGGGACGAGGTGGACGCCGTGCTCGCGGTCGTGGTCCCGACGGCCGTCGGCGACCTCACATCGGCGGTCGTCGGGTCGCATCCGGCCGGGAAGCCGCTGTCCCTCGTGGCCCTGCACCAGACCGAGTCGGTCACCGTGCGTCCGGGACCGCGCGGCGGCATCCCCTCCTACGACGCCCCCGAGGCGGCGGCCCGCGCGCTCGGCCGGGCGTGGACCTACGGCCGCTGGCGGGCCAGGCCGGCCGGGGTCATCCCGGAGTTCACCGACGTCGGGACGGACGCCGCCAAGACGATGCTGGGCACGTTCCTCACCGACCACCCCGAGGGCGGCTGGCTGCCGCCCGAACAGGCGCTGCGGCTGCTGGAGTGCTATCGGCTGCCGCTGATCGACCGGCGCTGGGTCGACATCGATACGGAGGCCGACACGGAGGCCGACACGGAGGCCGGCGTGGCGGCCGGCGCGGACGCCGTCGTGGCGGCCGCGGCCGCGCTCGGCGGCCGGGTCGCGCTCAAGGCGCACGTGCCCGATGTGATCCACAAGGCTCGAGCGGGCGCGGTCGAGCTCGATCTGCGGGGCGAGGACGAGATCCGCAAGGGCTACCTGCGCCTGGTCGATCGCTTCGGCGGGCGGCTCCGCGGCGTGCTGGTCCAGCCCATGGCGGCCGACGGGGTCGAGCTGCTGCTCGGCGCGGTCCAGGAGCCGGTGTTCGGCCCGCTCGTGGTGTTCGGCCTGGGCGGCACCGCCACCGAGGCCCTGGACGACCGCGCCGCCCGGCTGGCCCCGCTCACCGACGGTGACGCGGAGGACCTCGTCCGGTCGATCCGCAGCGCCCCGGTGCTGCTGGGGGAGCGCGGCACGCCCGGCGTCGACGTGGCGGCGCTGCGGGAGACGATGCTGCGGCTGTCGCAGCTCGCCGACGAGCTGCCGGAGGTGGCGGAACTGGACCTCAACCCCGTGATCGCCCGCAAGGACGGCGTGGTCGCCGTCGACGCCAGGGTACGGGTGCTACC
The DNA here is from genome assembly GCA_035765195.1 of Streptosporangiaceae bacterium. GTDB lineage: Bacteria > Actinomycetota > Actinomycetes > Streptosporangiales > Streptosporangiaceae > CALAED01. The sequence goes on along the minus strand of DASTYC010000026.1, from coordinate 14,626 downwards.
CGCCCGGCGGCTCGATCCCTACCTGCGCAGGCTACGCTGAGTAGAAATCGAGGGCGTCAACAGCATTCGAGGTCCTCGATCACTTCAAAACGTCCTTCTTGCGGGTGATTATGGGCGGGCAGCCTGAGCGTTCCGGGGAGAATGGGACCGTGCCCAACGAATTGTCGGCCGAAAACCTGCGCGGGCATGGGCCCCTGCTCCCGCACATGCGGTTGGACGAGCTGCTGGCCGAGCTGCAGTCCCGCCTCGAGGCCGTGCTGGCCACGCGCGACCGCACCCACGCCCTCCTCGAGGCCGTGGTCGCCATCGGCTCGGACCTGGACCTGTCGACGATGCTGCGGCGCATGGTCGAGGCGGCGACGACGCTGGTCGACGCCACCTACGGCGCCCTCGGCGTCATCGGCGAGGGCGGCAACAGCCTGATCGAGTTCATCCCGGTGGGCCTCAGCGAGGAGCAGATCCGCAGGATCGAGCACTGGCCCCATGGGCTGGGCATCCTGGGTCTGCTGATCAAGGAGCCGGAGCCGCTGCGCCTCAACGACATCGGCCGGCACCCGGAGTCGTATGGCTTCCCGCCCGGCCACCCGCCCATGAGGACGTTCCTCGGCGTCCCGATCCGCGTGCGGGGCGAGGCTTTCGGCAACCTTTACCTCACCGAGAAGCGCGGCGGCGCCGAGTTCGACGAGGAGGACGAGAGCGTCGTCACCGCGCTGGCCGCCGCGGCCGGCGTGGCGATCGAGAACGCCCGGCTCTACGACGAGGTCCGGCGCCGGGAGCAGTGGGTGGACGCTTCGTCCGAGGTGACGAGGGCGCTGCTGTCGGGCGTCGACCGAGGCGAGGTGTTCGCCCTGGTGGCCCGGCGGGCCAGGGAGATGACGGAGGCGGAGACCGCGGCGGTGGCGCTGGCGGCCGACGACGGCGAGGCGCTGGTCGTCGAGGCGGCCGACGGCGCCTGGACTGAGGTGATGCGCGGGATCCGGCTGCCGCTGCGCGGATCGCTGCCCGGTCAGGTGCTGCGCGACGGCAAACCGGTCACGCTCGACAACGCCCACGAGGATCCCGCGATCTCCGAGGCGCTCGGCGCCACCCCGATCGGCCCCACGCTCATCGTCCCGCTGGGGGCCGGCGGATCCGTCCACGGGCTGCTCGGCGTCGCCATGTCCGAGGGCCAGGCGCCGTTCGCCGACGCCACGGGCCGGATGCTGCAGGCCTTCGGCGTGCAGGCCGGGATCGTCCTCGAGTTGGCCGAACGCCGCGCCGACGCGGAGCGTCTGTCGATGCTTGAAGATCGCGACCGGATCGCCAAGGACCTGCACGATCTGGTGATCCAGCGGCTGTTCGCCACCGGCATCACGTTGTCCGGCGCGGCGAGGCTCACCACCCGGCCCGAGGTCGCGAGCCGCATCCAGCACACCATCGACGATCTCGACGACACGATCCGCCAGATCCGTTCGACGATCTTCGCGCTGCAGACGCCGCCCGGCGAAGCGCACCTCACCGGGCTCCGCTCGCAGATCCTGTCCGTGGTCCGGGCCGCGGAGGAGCCCCTCGGGTTCCCGCCGACCGTGTCGATGGAGGGGCTGCTCGACACCGCCGTGCCCGATGACGTCGGCGAGCACCTGCTCGCGGTGCTGGGGGAGGCGCTGTCGAACATCGCGAGGCACGCGAACGCCTCGAGGGTGATCGTCACCGTGGAGGCGCAGCACGACCTTTCCATGCGCGTCGTGGACGACGGGGTGGGCATCAAGCCGGGCGGACGCCGCGGGGGGCTGCGTTACATGGCCGAGCGGGCCAAGTCATTGGGCGGCACGTGCAAGGTGGGACCGGGTGACAAGGGCGGCACCGTCGTCGAATGGCGGGTGCCGCTTCCGGGCGAGTCCGACTAACCCGTCTTTGGGGTCTTATTCGTCTTTGCGGTAATCCTCGGTGTCCTCACCGGGGGCATCCGAGCCCGCGCCGGAAGGTGTCGTGCCGTTGCCGTGCGCGACGATGCCGTCGCCGTCCGCAGCGGTGCCGTTAGGGTGCCGGGTGATGCCGTTGCCCGGCACAGAGGCCGGGAGCCGGCGCCCGGAGATGTGCTCGGGCCTGATCCGGATGAAGCGATCCCGCGCGCCAGGGGCCCAGGTCTGCAGGGGCAGCCGAGCGAGCCGGGCGGACTCGGCGGGGTCGCGGACCGACTGGGCCCGGCCGACCAAGGTCACCGACCAGCCCGCTTGAGAGCACCGGTCGATCTCGTCGACCTCGAAGGCGACGACCGCGTTGCGCGTCGCGGCGGCGAGCTTGCTGCCCTGCGTGGTGCGGATGACCACGCTGCCGTCGTCGATGAGGAAGTTGACCGGTTGGACAGCCGGAAGCGCTCGATCGGTGAAGACTATCCGCCCGATCGGCACGGTGGCGGCCAGCGAAATGCACTCCTCGGGAGAGAGCACTTCGAGCTCAGAGTCGAGGTTCACGATATTCAGCCTTATGGACGCGGGCGAGGCGGGTCAGGCGCTAAGGTCCCCCGCCCGTCAGGACTTTGGGTTCTCCTCCTCGCGGAGGCGCGCGGCCAGCGCCGCCGCCTGGGTGCGCCGTTGCATCCCCAGCTTGGCGAACAGGCTGGACACGTAGTTTTTCACGGTCTTCTCGGCGATGAACAAGCGCTCGCCGATCTGCCGGTTGGTCAACCCCTCGCCGATGAGTTCGAGTATTTTCCGCTCTTGTTCCGACAGATCGGCCAGCGGATCCTTGCGCGCCACGTTGCGACGCAACCGCTCGAGCATCTGTGCCGTGCTGCGGGGGTCGAGCAGCGACTGGCCCGAGGCCACGGTCTTGATCGCGCCCACCAGGTCGCTGCCGTGGATCTCCTTGAGCACATAGCCCGCGGCGCCCGCCATAACCGCGTCGAACAGCGCCTCCTCGTCGGCGAACGACGTGAGCATCAGGCAGGCCACGTCGGGCATGCGAGAGCGGATCTCGCGGCAGACGCTCACCCCGTCTCCGTCGGGCAGTCGCACGTCGAGCACCGCCACGTGGGGGCGGGCGGCGGGAATGCGGGCGAGTGCCTGGTCGGCGGTGCCCGCCTCGCCGACGACCTCGATGCCCTCTTCGACGGCGAGCATCGACGCGACTCCCCGCCGTACGACCTCGTGATCATCCAACAGGAAGACGCGAATCGGTTCTGTCATATAGAGCTCCTCAAACTCACCACGAAGGTTAGCCGTGGAGATCAATGGCTTCTATGGCCAAAGTCACCCGGGTGGCGGGGCGAAAGTCCCTACACCTGTGCGGCGACCCGTGCGAGTGGTGCACGGGCGTGGCCGCACGACCCAGGTCAGGGGGACAAAGCCCCTACGGCGGGGGCCGGCGATCGAGTGATCGTTGGTTCACCTGCCTGCCGTGAGAGGGGACATCGTGGACGCGCTGGACGTGGCCAGATGGCAGTTCGGGATCACCACCGTCTATCACTTCATCTTCGTTCCGCTCACCATTGGTCTTTCCATCCTCGTGGCAGGCATGCAGACGGCGTGGCATCGAACGAAGAACCCGGTCCATCTGCGGATGACCAAGTCCTTCGGGAAGCTGTTTTTGATCAACTTCGCGATGGGCGTCGTCACCGGCATCGTGCAGGAGTTCCAGTTCGGCATGAACTGGTCTGACTACTCCAGATTTGTCGGCGATGTGTTCGGCGCCCCGCTCGCCATGGAGGGTCTGCGGGCCGGAGCCACGGTGCGGGGCGTCCTGCCGCTCGGCGTGTCGGCGGTCGAGGGGGCACGCTCGGCCGGGTGCCCCTCGCCGTCTGGTGCTCGCCGCGCTGGCCGCGTTCGAGGCGGTGACCGCGCTTCCCGCGGCCGCCGTGCAGCCGGCCGGGACGTCGCCGCCGTCGACGAGGTCGACGACTCACCCGCGTAACATGTGCCGACGTGCGCGTACTCATCTTCCACGGTTATCTTCTCCGGGGCACCGGCAGCAATATCTACAACGCGAGCCTGGCCCGCTCGATGGTCCGGCTCGGCCACGAGGTCCATTTGTTCTGCCAGGACCGGCACGCCGCCGAGGCCGACTTCGTCGACGCCGTCGGCCGGTGGACCGACGGCAGACTGCGGGTCGAGGTGCTGCGCACGCCGGTGCGCTGCACCGCCTATCTGCCCGACATCGGCGGTCTGCTCCCGGTGTACGTGGCCGATCGCTACGAGGGGTTCGACGCCCGCCCGTACCCCCAGCTGACCGACGCCGAGATCGAGGGCTACATCGCGGCCAACGTCGCCGCGGTGCGCGATGTCGTGGCCGCGCACGCGCCGCAGGTCGCGCTCGCGAACCATCTGGTGATGGGCCCGGTGATCTTGGCTCGGGCGCTGGGCGGCCTGGTGCCGTACGCGGTCAAGATCCACGGCTCCGCGCTCGAATACACGGTCCGGCCCAACCTCGCCCGCTTCGGGAGCTACGCCCGCGAAGGGCTGACGGCGGCCGGCGGCGTGCTCGCCGGGTCCCGCCACACCGCGAAGAGCCTCTGGGAAGTAGTGGACCTGCCCGGCCTGCCCGCCCGCACCCGGCTGCTGCCGCCCGGCGTCGACGTCGAGCGATTCCGGCCCCGCCCGCCGGCGGAGGCGGCCGAGCGGTTGCGGGTGCTCGCCGACCAGATGGATCTCGTCACGGCCACCTGGGGCGGCGACTCCGGAGCCGCGCGGGCGCTCAGGGCGATCGACCCCACGCGCGAACGTATCGTCGGCTACCTCGGCAAGCTCATCGTCTCCAAGGGCGTCGACCTGCTGGTCGCCGCGTGGCCGCTGGTCGCCGCGCGCGTGCCCGACGGCCGGCTGCTGCTGATCGGCTTTGGCACCTACCGCGAGGCGCTCACCGAACTCGTCCGCGCCCTGGGCGCCGGCGACCTGGCCGCCGCGCGCGCCATCGCCGCCCGCGGGCGCGAGCTCGAGGGCGGATCGCCCGGAGAGCTCCGCTATCTCGCCGCGTTCTTCGACGGCCTCCATGGCGCCGAGCGGGAGCGCTACGTGGCTGCGGCGGCGACCGCCATGGGCCGGGTGCACTTCACCGGCCGGATCGAGCACGACGACGTCCCCGACCTGCTGTCGGCCACCGAGGCGCTGGTCGTGCCGAGCACCTTTCCCGAGGCCTTCGGCATGGTCGTCGCGGAGGCCGCGTGCTGCGGCGCCCTGCCGCTGTCGGCCCGCCACTCGGGGCTCGCCGAAGTCACCGCCGAGCTCGCGCCGGTGCTCGACGAAGACCTCCGCGGCCTGCTGTCGTTCGAGCGCGGCCCGGGCGCGGTACGCGAGATCGCCGACAAGCTGACGCGCTGGCTGACGTTCGACGAGCGCGGTCAGGTCACCAAGTCCCTGGCCGAGTTCGCCCGCGGGCAGTTCGGCTGGGAGCGCATCGCGGCAGGCGTCATCGACGCCGCGCTGGGGCGGCTCTACCTGCTGCCATCGGTGGGCGACGAGACCGGCCCGCGTCGTTGAGAGACAGGCGCTTGGCGAGTTCCACGACGGCGTAGCCGATGAGGGCGACCGCCAGCGCCTTCAGCCAGGCGGCCAGGCCGAGGGGAGCGGAGCCGAACAGGTCGTTCATCACCGGCACGTACGTGTAGAGCGACTGGATCGCGATCAGGCCGAGCACGCCGGCCCCGACCCACGGGTTGCGGCGCAGGCCGGACCACAGCACGGGACGGTCGAGTGACAGGCAGTTGAACACATAGGCGGCCAGCGTCAGTGCGAAGACGTTGACGACCATGGTGCGGGCCACGTCGAGCGACGAACCGTGCTCCTGCTCCCAGTAAAAGAGCCCGAACGCCCCACCGAGCAAGACGCCCGACACCAGCAGGATGCGGGCGGTCAGGGTACGGGTGAGCAGCGGGGTCGCCGGGTCGCGGGGCGGCCGGCGCATGATGTCGGGCGCGCTCGGCTCCACCGTGAACGGCAGGCCCAGCACCAGTACGGCCGTCATGTTGAGCCACAGCACCTGGACGGGCAGGATCGGCAGCTCGGTGCCGGCCACGATGGCCGCGACGAGGACGAGCCCCAGCCCGATGTTGGCGGGCAGCGCCCACACGATGAACTTGACCAGGTTGTCGAAGACGCCGCGGCCCTCCTCGACGGCGGCCTCGATGGAGGCGAAGTTGTCGTCGGTGAGCACCATGTCGGCCGACTCCTTGGCCACCTCGGTGCCGTCCCGGCCCATCGCCACCCCGATGTCGGCCTGCTTGAGCGCCGGAGCGTCGTTGACGCCGTCGCCCGTCATGGCGATGATGTGCGACTTGCGTTGCAGCGCACGCACGAGCCGGAGCTTTTGCTCGGGGGTGACGCGGGCGAAGACGGCCGTACGGTCGGCCGCGTCCGGCAGCTCGGCGTCGGGGCACGCGGCCAGCTCGACGCCGGTCATCACCGGCCCGTCCAGGCCGAGCCGGGCACCGATCGCGCGGGCGGTCGCCGCGTGGTCGCCGGTGATCATCTTGACCTGGATGCCGGCCGTTTGGCAGGCCCGCACGGCGTCGGCGGCCGACTGGCGGGGCGGGTCGTGCATCGCCTGCAACCCCAGGAAGGTCAGCCGGGGGAGCTCGCCGAGCCTGGTCTCCCCAGGCGCGAGCTCGGCGCGCGCGAACGCGAGGACGCGCAGCGCCCGGTCGCCCAGCTCGCGCGCCGCCGCGTGCACGCCGTCGGCGTCCAGCGGCGCGATCTCGCCCGTGGCCGCGAGGCCGCCGTCGCACTGGCGCAGCACGCGCTCGACCGAGCCCTTGACATAGACCGTGCCGTCCTCGTGCAAGGTGGCCATGTACTGGCGCTCGGCGGCGAACGGCACGGTGTCGACGCGGGGCGGCGCCTTCGGCGCGCCGGCCTTGACCGCGCTCGTCACCAAGGCGCCCTCGGTCGGGTCGCCGACGACGGTCCAGCGCTCGCCCTCGGCCTGGACGACGCGCGCGTCGTTGCAGGCACGCCCCGCAATCAGGCATTCGGTCAACGCGCGGTTGTCCTCGTCGCGCGGCCGGATCTCGCCGTCGGGCGCGTAGCCCGTGCCGGTGACCTCGTACGTGCGGCCGCCCGCCACCACGACGGTCACCGTCATCTGGTTCTCGGTCAGCGTGCCGGTCTTGTCGGTGCAGATGACGGTCGTGCTGCCGAGCGTCTCGACGGCGGGCAGGCGTCGCACGATGGCGTTCCGCCGGACCATCCGGGCGACGCCGAAGGCGAGGGTGATCGTCACCACCGCGGGCAGTCCCTCCGGGATCGCGCCCACCGCCAGCGCCACCGCCGCGGTCAGCATCTCTGCGGCGCCCTGGCCGCGCACGAGCCCGATCAGAAACGTCAGGCCGGCCAGCGCCAGGATCGCCACGGTGACGACGCGGCTGAAGTAGGCGATCTTCCGGGTGAGCGGCGTCCGCACCGCGGTGGCCTCGTCCACCAGGCGCTGGATGAGCCCGAGCTCGGTCGCCGCCCCAATGGCGACGACGACTCCGGCGCCGACGCCGGACGTCACCAGCGTTCCCGAGTACGCCATGTCGTGCCGGTCGGCGAGCGCGGCCCCGGGGAGCTCCCGCGGATCCTTCACCACGGGGGCGGACTCTCCGGTCAGCGCCGACTCATCGACCGCCAGGTCCCCCGTCTCGGTCAGCCGCAGGTCGGCGGGCACCTTGTCGCCGGCGGCCAGGACGACCAGATCGCCGGGGACCAGCTCGGCGGACGGCACGCGTACCCGCTTCCCGTCCCGGACGACCGTGGCGAGCGTCTGCGTCATCGCGGCGAGCGCCGCCAGCGCCCGCTCCGCCCGCGCCTCCTGGACGAAACCGACGACGGCGTTGACGATGACGACCCCGAGGATCACGAACGCGTCCACGTGCTCGCCCAGCAGGCCGGTGACGGCCGCGGAGACGAGCAGCACGTAGATCAGCGGGTTGTGGAACTGGAGCAAGAATCGCACCACCGGACCGCGCCGGCGCGGCGCGGGCAGCGCGTTCGGCCCGTACCGTGCCTGGCGGTCCGCGACCTCCCGCGGGCGCAGCCCTCGTTCGGCGTCGCCGCCGAGGTCGCGCACGACGTCCGTGGCCGGGCGCTCGTACGGCGGCGGGTCGGCGGTGCCGCCGGCGCCGGCCGCGGCCATGATCGTCATGTGCACGTCTTGAGGCTCTCTCGGCACGGTCATGGGCCGTCAGGGGCTAAGGTCCCGGCTCGGCCGCCATCGGCCGGACGGCCCGATGCGCCGGATCGGCGACTCAGCCGAGCCTGGCAAGGCGTTCGCCGTATTCCTCAGTGTCGATCTCGCCCTTGGCGTAGCGCTCGGCGAGGATGTCGCGGGCGTGCTCGGCACCCGACGGCTCGCGGGGCGCCGCGGCGCGGGCGTTGACCGAACGCACGGCGAGCCAGGTCACGACGACGGCCAGGGCCAGCCAGAGGATCATGACCACCGACCCCCAGATCCACATGCCGTCGCTCCAGCCGCTGTCGCCCATGTGGTCCCAGCGGGGAGCGGTGAGCGCCATCACCGCGTTCATCGCGTACCTCCAGTGACGTGGGCGGCGTACCCAGGGAAAGCAGTTGTGACACTACGGAGTCGCGGCTCGGGAGGAACGGGCCGAAGGTCCCATGGACTCGGGCCGAAATCCCGCTGTGTCCGCCCATGCGGCGGGCAAGGCTGAAGACGCACTCGCTGGAGCGGAGCGAGACCGGCGGGCGGAAATCCGCCGGTCACCGCGCCCAGAAGTCGGAGCAGGCAGGGCGGGCGACTCTCCGGAGTCGCAAGACCCACCGTCGCCAAGACGGGGGCATCCGAACCGACGGGCGCGGCGAGCCCGCCCAGCGAGTGCCGCGCGCAAGGACGAAAGCCGGCCCACGCGGGGCCTTGGTCTCCTTCTGCGGCCGAGCGCCGGCCGGTGGGCTGGGAAGAGCGGCCAGGCACATGCAAGGAGGCGCGGCCATGACTCTCGCACTCGTCGCCTACAGCTCGAAGCGCGGCTCCACCAAGGGAATCGCGGAATGGATCGGCGCGGACCTGCGCGAAGCGGGATTCGACGTCGACGTCCGGTCGGCGCCCTCGGTCCGCGATGTCACTCCGTACCATGTCGTGATCCTCGGCGGCGCGCTGTACGCCGGCAGGTGGCACCGCGGCGCCAGGCGGTTCGCCCGGCGGCACGCCAGGATGCTCCGTGGCCGCCCGGTGTGGTTGTTCAGCAGCGGCCCGCTCGACGTGTCGGCCGATGAGCAGGACATTCCGCCGGTCAAGGGCGCGGCCCGGGCGGCGGAGGCGCTGGACGCGCGCGGACACGTGACGTTCGGCGGCCGGCTCGCCCAGGACGCTCGCGGTTTCCCGGCGTCGGCGATGGCCAAGACCAGGGCCGGCGACTTCCGCAACCCCGACCGCGTCCACGCCTGGACGGCCGAGGTCGTCGACGAGTTGCGCGCCGCCAGCCACTAGCGGGGTCCGCGGCGCGGATGGGGCGCGAGCGGGCCGGGTGGCGACGGCGGCAGGGACCTTCGGCCCTCCCTGGTGGCCTGGACCTGGGGTTACACAGGGGATAGATCCGCCCGCGGGAGGTGAGCCGATGCGCTGGGAACCGATCCGCAAGTCCGGATACACCGGCGTACCGCCAATCTTGATCGACTATTCCGACACCCTTCGAAGGTTCTCCTGGGAGAAGGCGCGGGCGAGGCTGGACGGGCTGCCCGGCGGGCGAGGGCTCAACATCGCGCACGAGGCCGTCGATCGGCACGCCGCGGGCCCGGCGCGCGACGTCGTCGCGGTGCGCTGCCTGTCGCGCCGCGGTGAGGTCACCGACATGACCTATGCCGAGCTGCGCGCGGCGACGAGCAGATTCGCCAACCTGCTGCGATTCCTGGGCGTCGGCCGGCAGGACAGGGTGTTCTCGCTGCTCGGCAGGGTGCCCGAGCTGTATGTGACGGCGCTCGGCACGCTCAAGAACACCAGCGTCTTCTCGCCGCTGTTCCCCGCCTTCGGCCCGGAGCCGGTGCGCGAGCGGCTGCGGCTCGGCGACGGCAAGGTCCTCGTGACCAGCCCCGAGCTGTACGCCCGGAAGGTGGCGCCGATCCGGGACACGCTGCCCGAGCTGAAGCATGTGCTCGTCGTGGGCGGCAAGGCCCCGCCGGGCACGATCTCATTCGACGAGGCGATGGCCGTCGCCGACCCGGTGTTCGACATCCCGCCCACCGACCCGGAGGACATGGCGCTGGTGCACTTCACCAGCGGCACGACAGGCAAGCCCAAGGGCGCCGTGCACGTGCACGAGGCGGTCCTCGCCCACCACGTCACCTCCGCGTACGCCCTCGACCTGCGGGCCGGCGACATCTTCTGGTGCACCGCCGATCCCGGCTGGGTCACCGGCACCTCGTACGGCATCATCGCGCCGCTCACCCACGGCGCCACCCTGCTCGTCGACGCCGCCGACTTCGAGGCGCGGCGCTGGTACCGGGTGCTCGAGGAACAGCGCGTCACCGTCTGGTACACCGCGCCGACCGCGCTGCGCATGCTCATGCGGTACGGCGCTGAGCAGGCCAAGCCCTATGACCTCGGCGCCCTCCGCTTCATCGCCAGCGTGGGCGAACCGCTCAACCCCGAGGTGGTCGCGTGGGGGACGGACGCCTTCGGCAAACCCGTCCACGACAACTGGTGGCAGACCGAGACCGGCGCCATCATGATCAGCAACTACGCGGCCATGGACGTGCGGCCCGGGTCGATGGGCCGTCCGATGCCTGGGGTCGAGGCCGCGCTGGTGCGGCGGGGACCGGACGGCAGGGCGCTGGTGACCGACGGCAACGTGCAGGTCCTCACCACGCCGGAAGCCGAGGGCGAGCTCGTGCTGCGGCCTGGCTGGCCTTCGATGTTCCGCGGCTACCTGCATGACGAGGATCGATACGCGAAGGCCTTCGCCGGCGGGTGGTACCTCACCGGCGACGTCGCCCGGCGCGACGCCGACGGCTACTACTGGTTCGTGGCCCGCGCCGACGATGTGATCAAGTCGGCCGGACACCTCATCGGCCCGTTCGAGGTCGAGAGCGCGTTGATGGAGCACGAGGCGGTGGCCGAGGCGGGGGTGATCGGCAAGCCCGACCCGGTCGCGGGCGAGATCGTCAAGGCGTTCGTGACGCTCAAACCGGGCTTCGAGCCCGACGAGGAACTGCGCCTCGACCTGATCGCCTTCGGCCGCCGCCGGCTGGCCGTGCTGGCCCCCAAAGAGATCGCCTTCGACCAGCACCTCCCGCACACCCGAAGCGGCAAGGTCATGCGCCGCCTGCTCAAGGCGCGCGAGCTTGGCCTGCCGGAAGGCGACGTGTCCACCCTGGAGGGCTCGTCATGACCGAAAAACGCGGGACACGCGGCTCCCGGGGCGCCGGCGGCCGGCGGGGCGCCGCGCCGACGGCGGAGCCGAAGGCGCTCGCGGCGAAGGCGCTGGCCGAGCGCCGGGTCGGCCTGCTCCGCGAGATGCTGCGGATCCGCCGGTTCGAGGAGCGGTGCGTCGAGCTCTACAGCGCCGCCAAGATCCGCGGATTCATGCACCTGTACATCGGGGAGGAGGCGGTCGCGGTCGGCGTCATGCGGGCGCTCACCCAGGACGACAATGTGGTCACCACCTACCGTGAGCACGGACACGCGCTGGCCCGCGGCATGCCCGCCGAGTCGATCATGGCTGAGATGTACGGCAGGGTCACCGGGTGCAGCAAGGGCCGCGGCGGCTCGATGCATCTCTTCGACGCCGGCCTGCGGTTCTACGGCGGGAACGCCATCGTGGGCGGGGGCCTCCCGCTGGCGGTGGGGTTGGCGCTGGCGGACCGGATGCGCGGGGAGGAGCGGGTCACCGCCTGCTTCTTCGGCGACGGCGCCGTGGCCGAAGGCGAGTTCCACGAGTGCGTGAACCTCGCCGCGCTGTGGGGGCTGCCGATCCTGTTCGCCTGCGAGAACAACCGCTACGCGATGGGCACCGCGCTGGAACGGGCGCACGCCGAGACGGACCTCGCGCTGCGCGCGTCGTCCTATGGGCTCGTCTCCTGGGCCGTGGACGGCATGGACGTGCTCGCCGTCGAGAAGGCCGCCGCGCGCGCCGCCGAGGCCGTCCGGTGGGGCGGCGGGCCGCACTTCCTCGAGCTGCGGACCTATCGCTATCGGGCGCACTCCATGTACGACCCGGACCGCTATCGCGACAAGGCCGAGATCGAGCGGTGGAAGGAACATGACCCCATCGACGCGCTCAGCGGCCGGTTGCGCGGGGAGGGCCACCTGACCGACGACGATCTGGCCGCGATCGAAAAGGAGATCGCCGAAGAGATCGACCGGGCCGTCGAGGCCGCGGACGCCGGCGATCTGGAACCGGTGGCGGATCTCACGAGATTCGTCTACTCGCCGCGGCCGTCAGCGAAGCCGGCAGCGAGGCGATCATGAAGACGGCGGTAAAAAGCGAGCAGATCACCTACCGCGAGGCCATGCGGGAAGCGATCCGCGAGGCGCTGCATCGCGACGACCGCGTGTTCCTCATGGGCGAGGACGTCGGCCGCTACGGCGGCTGCTTCGCCGTGAGCCTCGGGCTGCTCGAAGAGTTCGGGCCGGAGCGGATCCGCGACACGCCGCTTTCGGAGTCGGCGTTCGTCGGCGCGGGCATCGGCGCCGCGCTGGCGGGGATGCGGCCGATCGTCGAGATCATGACGGTCAACTTCAGCCTGCTCGCGCTCGACCAGATCCTCAACAACGCGGCGACGATCCTGCACATGTCGGGCGGGCAGTTCAACGTCCCGCTCGTCATCCGCATGACCACCGGCGCCGGGCGCCAGCTCGCCGCCCAGCATTCCCACAGCCTCGAAGGCTGGTACGCCCACATTCCCGGCTTGCGCATCGTCGCTCCGGCCACCCTCGACGACGCCCGCGGGATGTTGTGGACCGCCATCGAGGACCCCGACCCCGTACTGATCTTCGAGCACGGCACGCTGTACAACATGCCGGGCGAGCTTTCCGGCCCGGGACCGGTCGACATCGACCACGCGGCGATTCGCCGGCCCGGCAGCGACGTGACGCTCGTGACCTACGGCGGCATGCTGCACAAGACGCTGGCGGCGGCCGGGCAACTGGCGGAGACCGGCGTCGACGCCGAGGTGGTCGATCTCCGCACGCTGCGTCCGCTGGACGATAAAGCGATCATGGAATCGGTGCGCCGCACCCACCGGGCCGTGGTCGTGGACGAGGCATGGCGCTCCGGGGGAATCTCGGCCGAGGTGAGCGCCCGCATCACCGAGCAGGCGTTCTTCGACCTGGACGCGCCGGTCGGGCGGGTCTGCGGGGCGGAGGTGCCCACGCCGTACGCCAAGCACCTCGAGGAGGCGGCCATACCGCAGCCGGCCGACATCGTCGCCGCGGTGCGCAGGGCGGTCGATGGCGATGCCTGAGTTCACGATGCCGTCCCTCGGCGCCGACATGGACGAGGGCACGCTTCAGGAGTGGCTGGTCAAACCGGGCGACGTGGTCAGCCACGGCGACGTCGTGGCGGTCGTCGAGACCGACAAGGCCGCCATCGAGGTCGAATGCTTCGCCGACGGCGTCATCGACAGGCTGCTCGTCGAGCCCGGTCAGCGCGTACCTGTCGGCGCCCCCTTGGCGGTCATCGCGGCCGCCGCCGCGGCCGGAAGGCCGGCCGGAAAGCCGGCCAGGAAGGCGGGCGCGAAGGCCAAGAAGCCGGCCGAGCCGCCGCGCGAGGCTCCGCGTGAGGCTCCGCGTGAGGTGCCGCACGAGGTGCCGAGCGCGGCCGCCCCGTCCCGGGCGGTCCCTCCTTCCGAGCACCCCGCCCCGCGACCCCGGGTGACCTCGCCACTGGTTCGCCATCTCGCTGAAGAGAAGGGCGTCGACCTGGCGTCGGTTCGGGGCACGGGGCGGGCCGAAGCGATCACCAGAGCGGACGTCGAGGCGGCCGTACGCCGCCCCTCGCGGCTCCGCGCGTCCCCGCTGGCCCGGCGGCTCGCCCAGGAGCTCGGCGTGGACCTTCGCGACGTCGCCGGGACCGGCGCGCATGGGGCGATCCGCGCCGAGGACGTACAACACGCGGCGAAGGCGGAAGAGCGGCCCGCCGAGGAGGTACCGCGCCCGGCGGAGGAGGTACGGCGTCCGGCGGCGACCCGGGCCGTGCCCGCCGACGATCGCCAGGCGGCGATGCGCCGCGCCATCGGCCGGCTCATGGCCCGGTCCAAGCGGGAGATCCCGCACTACTACCTGAGCACGACCATCGACCTGCACACGGCGCTCGACTGGATGCAGGCGACCAACAGCAGCCGGCCGGTCGCCGAGCGGCTGGTGCCCAGTGCCCTGCTGCTCAAGGCGACGGCGCTCGCGGCCCGCGACGTGCCGGCCATGAACGGCTTCTTCGAGAACGGGGAGTTCGCCCCGAGCGACGCGGTCCACCTGGGCGTGGCGGTCGCGCTCCGCAAGGGCGGGCTGGTGGCGCCGGCGCTGCACGACGCCGACACCCTGCCCCTCGACCAGCTGATGGCCGGCCTGCGCGACCTCGTCGCCCGGGCGCGGGGTGGCCGCCTGCAGCGCGCGGAGATGACCGACTCCACCATCACCGTCACCAACCTCGGCGATCTCGGGGTGGAGAGCGTGTTCGGCGTCGTCTTCCCGCCCCAGGTGGCTCTCGTCGGGTTCGGGCGGGTGA